>JAPOVK010000062.1 GCA_026708185.1 Gammaproteobacteria bacterium
GGATCTTGTGCTCGCGACGCAGCACGCGCTCGATGTCCACCATGCCCATCTCCAGTGACGCGTCGTCCGCCACCTGCGCCGACAAGCTGCGCAGGCGGTCTTGGCCGAAGACGCGCAACTCGGCGGTGGTCAGTGGAATGAACACGTCGTCGTCCGGATTCGGTCCCCAGCGCACGCCGACCTCTTCGAAGACGCCGATGATCTCGAACGGAATGCGGTTGATGTTGAGCGTGCGCCCGATCAGGTTCTCCGGCTCCATTTCGAGGTTCTGGGGAATCTCGTTGCCGAGCACGACGACCCGGCGACGCGTGGCCAGGTCGCCTTCCGTGAACATGGTCCCGGCGAGGATGTCGATGCCGTGCACGGCCGGGTAGTTCGCCGTGGTGCCGATCACGTTGTGGTGCAGGTTCTTGTTGCCGTACTTGATCTGGCGGCCGCCGCCGAGTTCGGGCACGACCTCGGCCAGCAGCGGCGCATCCCGAGCCAGGGCCTCGTAGTCGTCGACCGTGAGCGAGACGCGGTTTGCGGATGCGACGCCCCGCCAGAACGACTGCCCCGCCATCACCGAGAGCACCCGGGCGCCTAGCTGCTCGATCTGCTCGTCCACGGCGCGCTGTGCACCGGTGCCGAGCGCCACCATGGTGATCACCGCGGCCACGCCGATGATGATGCCGAGCATGGTCAGGCTCGAGCGCAGGAGGTTGGCGATGATCGACGCCAGCGCGACCCGGACTGTCTCGATGATCGACATCAGTCGTGGCCGCTAGCGTGAACCGCCGCGACCGCCACTTCGGTTGCCCTGTTGGCTTAAGCCCGGAATGCCCATACGGCCGCTCATGCGCTGCTGGAAGCTCTCCTGTGCCCGCACCAGGGACGCGCTCGGCAGGATCAGGACGTCGTCGTCGTCGTTCAAGCCGGCGACCACCTCGGCGTGGTCGAGGTCCGTGATGCCGGTACGGATGCGCAACGCCGTGGGTTCGTCGCCGCGCAGGGCGAAGACCATGTAGTCGCCGCCGAATTGGGCGTCCACGGCGGAACTTCGCCGGGGTCCTTCACCGCCCGGGCGCCCCGCCCCGGGGGGGCCGCCGCGACCGCTCATCTGCTGGCGCATCTGGGCCATGAGCTTTTCCTCTTCCTCGGTGAGCTCCTCGCCGTTGCGGCGCTTCATGAAGATCGCGCGCATGCGCTCGCGGTCGAACGCCGGCGCACCTTCTGCGGCCGCGGGACGGCCGCGTTCGCCCCCGCCCCCGTCAGGGGGAGGAAGGTCGGGTGCTGCGGCGAGCATCCTGTCGACGGTTTCGCGGTCGAGTCCGAGGACGCTGCCGGCAGCGTAGATGTCCTGTGGTGTGCGCAGCGCGGCGTTGGGCACGGTCATCACGTTCTCCCGCCGCGCCATCACCACCTCGACTTCGGCGTTCATGCCGGGCTTCAGGAGGCCCTCGCGGTTCTCCAGGTCGATCAGCACGGGAAACATGGTCACGTTCTGCTCCGCCACGGCTTGCGGCTCGACCTTGACGACCTCGCCCTCGAACGGCCGGTTGGCGTAGGCCGCGACGTTGACCTGGGCGATCGTGCCCGGCTGCACCTTGCCGATGTCGATCTCGTCGACCAGCATGCGCACTTGCACGTGGGACAGGTCGGCCATCTGCATGAGCAAGGTGCCGCCGCCGACGTCGCCCATCGGGGACGATATGACTTGCCCTTGTTCGACCAGGCGCTCGATCACCGTACCCGTGATCGGCGAGTTCACGTCCGCATCCTCGAGCTGGATCGTCGCGTTCTCCACCTGGATTTCCCCGCGCACGACCTCCGATCGCGCGGTGGCGTGCTCGAGCAGCGACTGCTCGTAGTCGACCTTCGACAGCGACTCCTGCTGGTAGAGCCTGGCGATCCGGTCGAGCTGGGACCGCGTATTGGCTTGCCGGGCCTTGGCCACTTCCAGGCTGGCCTTGGCCTGCTGCAACGAGTTGTTGAGTACGCGACGGTCGATGCGCGCGAGCAGCGTCCCGGCCTCGACGTAGTCGCCGGTGTCGACGGGCAACTCCAGGATCTCGCCGGAGGCCTTGGATTTCACTTCGACGGTCGTAACCGGCTCGATGATGCCCGCCGCTTCCACCGCGACCGTGATGTTCCGGCGTTGCACGGACACCGACTGGTAGAGGGCGACCTGCTCCGCCTCGACCGCGTCGTCGGCGAGGTATTCGTCGATCTGGTCGCAGGCGGCGAGAGGCGCGACGACGGCCAGCAGCAGGGCGGCCTGTTTGAGTCTCATGTGTTCAGCTCCTTGACCGCCGAATTGCGGATCATGTAATCCTCGGTGACTATGCCGTCCATCAGGTGGACGTGGCGTAAGGCGCGTTGCGCGATGTCCGGTTCGTGCGTGACGAGGATGATGGTCTGACCAGCCTCGTGCAGGTTGCCGAACAGATCCATGATGTCGTTCCCGGTTCGACTGTCGAGGTTGCCCGTGGGCTCGTCGGCCAGCAGGATGTCCGGCCAGTTCACGAGCGCTCGGGCAACGGCGACCCGCTGTCGCTGGCCGCCGGACAGTTCATTCGGCTTGTGGCTCATGCGGTCGGCCAGGCCGACCCGTTCGAGTGCGCCTTCGGCGCGGGCACGTCGCTCCCGCCGACCGACGCCGCCATAGAGCAGCGGCAGCTCCACGTTGTGCAGCGCATTGGCCCGCGGGAGCAGGTTGAACGTCTGGAACACGAAGCCGATGCGCTCGTTGCGGACCCGCGCGAGCGCCCGGTCGCCCAGCTTGGAGACGTTCTCGCCGGACAGCCAGTACTCGCCCGTCGACGGCCGATCCAGGCATCCGATGATGTTCATCAGCGTCGACTTCCCCGATCCCGAAGGCCCCATCACCGCGACGTATTCGTTCTCGTGGATCGTGCACTCGACGCCATTCAGCGCATGGATGGTCTCGGCACCCATGCGGTAGTTCTTGTGCAAGCCGCTGACGCGGATGACCGGCTGTGCGTCGGGTTCGCCTGGCGCGGCGCTTTCAGCCATGTCGGGGTTTCCTCTGTTCAGGTCGATTGTACGCAAATCGCTAGGCAATCCGTCGTTGCGCTAATCTCGGACGGAGCCCTCAGCCGGGGAGCGCGAGGGGCCCGCCCCTCGCAAGAAAGAGCCCTCAGCCGGGGAGCGCGAGGGCCCGCCCTCGCAAACAAGAGTGACCGTGGAGAGCGAGACATGTCCGATGGCCCAGTGATCGATGCCCAAGTTCATGCCTACGAGCGCGACCGCCCGGAACGCCCGTGGCTCGGTTTCCTGCACGGCCCCGAAGAGGTCACCGGCGACGACATGGTGGCGGCCATGGACGAGGTCGGCGTTGACGGTGCGTTGTTGGTTTCTCCGTTCAGCATGTATCGCTACGACGCGAGCTATGCGCTTGAAGTCCACGCCCGGCATGCTGGGCGCTTCGGTCTGATCAAGCCGTTCGATCCAGGGGCCGAGGACGTGGCAGAGCAGGTGGAAGAGTGGGCGCGTCGGGACGGCACGGTGGGCGCGCGGATCATGCTCCGCGATCCGTTTTCGGTTACCGCGGAGGACCCCGGGCTCAACCGCATCCTCGCCGCGGGCGCGAAGACGGGTATCCCCGTCAACGTCCTGTGCTGGGGCAACGCACCGCTCCTCGGCGGCTTGGCGGTGCGCAACCCTGACACGCGGATCGTCCTGGACCACCTAGGGTTGCGGCAACCGTTCGAGCCACCCCCGCCTGACGACCCGTTCGGCGACCTTCCGAAGGTTGTTGCCCTGGCCGAGTACGACAATGTCGCGATAAAGATCACCGGTGCTTGCACGCTGTCCCACGAACCGTTTCCGTTCGCCGACATCTGGGAGCCGCTCAAGCGCATATTCGACGCGTTCGGCATCGAGCGGTGTCTCTGGGGTACGGACTGGACGCGGGCGGTGAACCTCGTGACCTACGCCGAGGGCGTCGACGCGTTCCGGGTCACGGACGTGCTCTCCCGGTCGGATCGCGCGGCACTGATGGGCGGCAACGTGGCGCGCATCTACGATTGGCGCCCGGTACGGTAGGTGTGCGGGCCTCTCCGCCGTCCCGTCACGCGGACTCGACGACGAACTGGAACACGTCCTCGAGCGGCCTGCCGAATACGTGGGCAATCCGGAACGCGACCTCCAGCGACGGGGAGTATTTCCCGCCCTCGATCGCGTTGACCGTCTGCCGTGTGACACCGACCTTCTCGGCGAGTTGCTGCTGCGTCATCTCACCGTGGTGGAACCGCAGGGTCCGAATCTCGTTGCGGATGCTCGTCCCGGACCGAGCCACGGTCAGATCCCTCGGCGGTAGTCGACGATCTGCAACACCTCCTTCGCCGCCTCGGAACAGAACAGCGAGATGAGCAGCAGATGCGCCACCCAGACGCCGCCGACCGACAGGATCAGCGCGATGATTGCGCCAATGACGCCGAGCCCCAGGATCCAGGACGATCGGCTCTCCGCGCGCCAGCCGATGAGTTGATCGCGTTCGTCGGCCTCGTCGGCCCGGCTGGCGATCGCCGCAGCGACGTGTCCGGCGACGTTGATGACCACGATGAGGACGATGGCCACGGCGAACACTGGCACGAAGGCCGGCAAGGCACTGACGCCGTTGGTCAGCATGAGGCCAGCGACGACCAGGTAGCCGCCTAGGCCGACGACGAGACTCAACAACTGAATCCAGACGCTTTTCTCTTCGAATGACGTATCCATGATCTCCCGATCCAGATGGAGTGACTGCTCTGTTTGACATGGTGTAAAAGATAGTGGACATCCGGACGCCATGTCAAGAATTTTTGACATCGTGTCGCGGAATGCGGGCCGGCGCCTCGCAACTCGGGTTCCGAACGCGCACGCCCGCGTATGTACTGGAGCTAGCGCATCCAATCGTTGGCGCGAGACTTGACGCGCCAGATGCCTTCACCCTCGTAGCTGGCGACGCTCGACAGGGGCACCGCGGGCATGCCGCCGCCGCCACGGGGTACCGATCCGGACGGCAGCAGCGGTAGCCCGTACTTCCCCCACCACGGCGGTTCGGCGACGACGTTGCCCTCGACGGGCCGCTGACCGAGATTCCACTCTTCGAACATGTCCGCGAACACTTCTCGGCGCGACAGCACGAACTCGTTCGAGTCCATGATCCACTGGTTGGTCACCTCCCGCATCCCGTCGGTGGGATCGTCGCCGTCGTCGTCGGTGATCGCGAACACGCCGTCCATCCGGCAGTTGATACGCGCCCCGCCGTTCTTGCCGGCTGCCGTCCAGCGCATGTGACTGCGTTCGCGGACGCGGTTGAAGTCCTGCACGACGGCCTTGCGGATCCGGTCGCCCTGGTGGATTCCGGCGGAGTGCACCACCCAGCCGTGGCAGAAGATGACGTCACCGGCCTTGCCGCAGAACTCGATCGGTCGCACGTTGGCCTTGATGTGGTCCATGACGTCCTTCGACGCGTCGGTGGCCACCCAGTTGTAGGCTTGCTCAGAGGTCGGGTAGAGCGATTGCGGCGATGTGGGGAAGATCGTGAACCCGCCGCCGCGCGGCTCGACGTCGTCGATGTAGGTCACGACCTGCATCTCCGTCATGCTCTGGTCCATGTGCGGTCCCAATTTCGTTTCCGGATCGTCCGGTGCCCGCGGAAACACCGAGTAGATGCCGCGGTTCCGCCGCGGCAGCTTGATCGGTCCGCCGAGCAGCGCCTCGACCATGTACAGCACGTTGGGGTGCGCCGACGTCGCGCGGACGAAGGCCGGGTCGTGACCGATGCCGTGCCATCGCCATACGTAGTTGCCGACATCGCGCGTCAGCTTGTGGGGCAGCCTACCGACCCGTTCGCCCGTGTTCGCGCCGGGGCGTTCCTCTTCCGGAGACGGCCAGGCCCTGTCGCCCATCCAATTGTCGGGCAACGACCAGCGGTTCTCCTCCGGCCAGTGCCGGCCGGGTGCCACCCAGGACTTGGGGTCGTCCGGATCGAGCTTCGCGGCCCTCGCGGGCGGCTGTTGCCACCAGAGGTCATGGAACGGTTGGAACGTTTCCCTGGGGATCAGGCCACGCTTGATGACGTAGCCTTGTTCGCGGAACTGCGCCTGTTCCTCAGGCGTGAGGCCCAGTCGGTCGGCGCCAGGCGGGTCCAGGTCAGGGGTGATCGGCAGTGGCAGGTGCGCGGCGGGCTCCTTGGTGCCGAACGCGGACTCGGGATCGCGGGGTGTCGGCACGGGTGCGTCTTGGCCGGAGGAAGTCACGACGTGTACTCCACGAACGCTTGAGCCGTTCGAGCTTAGTACCGGCCCGATGGTCCCGTCCAGCATCGGCCGCGCCTCGCGTTTGACCCCGGGTGGGCGTTGTGGCCTATTTCGTCGTCCCGAACCCGACCGGTGGCGCATGGCCCAGGACACGGCGCGCGACGGCGGGGCTGCCCTTGAGACGGAGTTCAAGCTCACCGGCAGCCCTGCGGATCTGCGCAACGCTTTCGACGCGTTGAACGGCGGACCCGAGACCGTGCGCCGGCTCCACAGCACGTACCACGACACGGCCAACGACGACCTCTGGCGGCGCGGCTTGACGCTACGCGTGCGCGACGCCGTGCCTGGCGCGCAGGTGACGCTCAAGGAAGAAGCCGGCGCGAACGTCGAGCGCAGGGAATGGACGGTGGCCGCACACGGCGGCGGATTGGACGCGTACCGGTTTCCCGGGGCAATCCAGGGAACGCGGGTGGCGGGCATCGCGGAACAGGACCTCGTGCCCCGGTTCGAGACCGATGTCATGCGGCGAAGCAAGGACGTCTGCTTCGCCAACACCCGGGCCGAAGTGTCGCTGGACGCTGGTTGTATCGCCGCGCCAGGACGGCGGGTCGCGCTCGCCGAGCTCGAGTTCGAACTCGTTCGCGGCAGTGCGACGGCGATGTTGGCCGCTGCGCGGCGGCTCGTCGGCCCGCATCGCCTCACCGTCGGGTCCCGCTCGAAGGCCGCGCGCGGAATGGCCTTGCTCGGGGCCACGTCGCCGACGGCGAAGGCCGTGAGCCCAGCGATCCGACCATCGGACACCGTCGGCCGCGCATTCGGCAAGGTTGTCTGTTCGATCGCCGCGCACCTGATGGGCAATGTCGACGCCGCAGTGGCGGGGGAGGATCCCGAAGGCGTCCACCAGTTGCGCGTGGGCTTGCGGCGCTTGCGCTGCGCCTTGCTGGTTTTCGGGCACCGTAGCCGTCCCGGTCTCATCGACATCGACGCGGCGGCGCGGCATGCGCTTCGGACACTCGGTCGAGCTAGGGACGCCGACGTGTTCTTGCTTGAGACGTTGGCCGACAGTAGGCGCGAGCAGCGCCTCGAGAGCCTCCGAGGGGCTGCCGAGGCGCATCGGTCGCGGGCATACGACGACGTGCGGCGGTTGCTGGCCGATGAGGCGTTCAACACGCTACTGATCGACGTGATGGCGACCTCCGTCGATCCACTGCGCCTGCTCGACGAACCGTCGAGGCCGTTGATCCGCGCCGCGTCCGCAACCTTGGCCAAGCGACACGGCAAGATCGTGCGAGCGGGCGCCGCCTTCGCGACTCTGACGGCCCCACGGCGGCACCGCGTGCGCATCGCCGTGAAGAAACTCCGCTACGCCTGTGCCTACTTGGCGGGCTTGTACGAAAACGGGGCGGCGGAGCGCTACCTCGCGTGCCTCGCGCGGCTGCAGCAGCAGCTAGGTCTCGCCAACGACGCCATCGTGGCCGACCGGTTGGCCCATGACTTGGCCGCTACCCCGGACGAAGCGAGGGGTGCCGCGCTCGTCAGCGACCGGTGCCGCGACCGGCTGCGGGGGCTGGAGCCCGATCTGCGTGATGCCTGGGACTCTTTCGTTTCCGCGAAGCCTTTCTGGTAGGCCGTCGGCAGATCCACGCGCGTTCACGGACCGCCTGCGGCGGCTGCCATCTCGTCGAGCGTGCCGGTGACGCCGCTGGCCACCAGGCCTTCGTACTCGGCGTCGGTCATGCCGAGTTCCTGCGCGAACACCTCGCGGCTGTGTTCGCCGACGCACGGCGCGGGGCGGATGGGCTCGGACGGCGCGGCAGAAAAGCGCCAGGGCCGGCCCGGCAACCAGGTCGGGCCGGCTTCCGGATGGTCGATCCTGGCAATGAACCCCGCGGCCGCGAAGTGCGGATCCGGCCGGCTGTAGATTTCCGTGAGCGGCACCACGCGGGCAGCACAGACACCGGCATCGTTCAGCATGCTCTCGGTCTCGGTGGCGTCCCGTTCGACGCACCAGGCACCGAGTATCGCGTCGAGTTCTTCCTCGTTCTCCTTGCGCTTATCCGGTTCCGCGAAACGGGGCTCGTCGAGGCGCGCATCGTCGACCAACGCCTTGAGCGCCTCCCATTCCGACTCCGTCTCGGCCGCCAGCGCGAGCCAATCGTCGCCATTCGTCCGATACGCGTTGTGCGGCGCGATGCGCGGGTGGTGGTTGCCGAGCGGCTGCGGCTTGCGCCCGGTGGCGTCGTACTCCACGAGCGCATCGCCGACCACCGCCGCCACCGACTCCATCATCGACAGGTCGACGCGCTGCGCCTCGCCCGTGCGGTCCCGGTGTTCGAGCGCGGCGAGGACGGTTGCCACGAGGAAGTACCCGCCGATGGGATCGGGAAACAGCCCGCCCGTGTTCATGCCGCGGTCGCCCGCGTAGCCGTGGAGTGACGACAGGCCGGCCATGGGTTCGGTGGTCGCGCCGTTGGCGGGGTAGTCGCGGTAGGGGCCATCCTCCCCGTAGCCCGAGATGGACGCCCACACCATCCCCGGCTTGAGTTCGTGAAGTCTCTCGAGTGTGATCCCCCACTTCGGGAGCACGGTGGGGCGGAAGTTGTCGACCACGACGTCGAACTTCGGCAGCAGGCGCCACAGGATGTCCTGTCCGGCGGCGCTCGTGAGGTCGAGGTTCACCTCGCGCTTGTGCAGGTTGACGGCGTTGTAGTGGCCCTGCGTATTGGCCGGGTGCTGGCGGCGCGACTCGTCGAAGACCGCTGCTGGCACGCGGTTGCTGATGCGGCGGAACGCGTCGGGGTGCTTGGTGGAGGCGATCTGCACGACGTCGGCGCCGAGCAGCGCCAATAGTTCGGTGCCGAACGTGCCCGACCAGGCCTGCCCGAAACTGAGCACGCGAACCCGGGTAAGCGGTCCCGCCGGGCTGGCGGCGGTGTCCGCGGACTGATCCGTTGGCGCCGTGCGGGGTTGCCAGCCCGGTTCTTGTGGCTCGGCCAGCTTCGGTGCCGGTTTGCGAAGTCGCCAGGGGGACGGTTTGAGCCGGGCCGGCGCGCCGCCCGCGCGCACGCTTGCGCCCTCGATGGTCGTGGTGACGAAAAAGTCGCGAGCGACGAGTTGCTCGTTCCGGGTGAGATCCTCGACGTCCTGCACCACGCCGATGACGCAGCGCAGCTTGGCCAGCGCGTGGAAGACGTCCCACCGCTTGAGTTTCGGCAGCGTCGCCGCGAGACCGTGGACCACGTCGCGCATGTCCTGGGAATGCCGGCCGATGTCCGGGATGAACTCCGGCCGGGCACCGATCTCGGGCAGGTTGCACACGGTCATCGCCTGCTGCCAATTGTGGAAATCGGCGAGACCGAGGTTCATCTGGCCGTCTTCGAGATCCCACAGCGGTCCGGGCGCGCCGCGTCGCCGACCGCCGCCGGGGCCGCGCGAGGTGCGTCCGTGGTACACGGAGGCCACGCCCCATGGGTGCACGGTGAGGGCGAATGCTTCGAGTTCGCTGACGTCGACGCGCTCGGCCTCACCGGTCGCATTCCGTCGGCGCAATGCCGCCGCGGCGGTGATGAACCCGGTGACCCCGCCGACAACGCCGGCCATGTCGCGCGGCATCCGCAAGGGGGCCTCGTCGGCGTAGCCGTTGATGGACGACCAGCCGACGCGGGCGCTCATGGTCAGATTGTTCCCGGGGACATGCTTGAGCGGATCGTCGAGTCCATGCGGCGTGACTGACAAATGCACGGCGGTCGCCGGGAGCCGCCGGCTGATGTCTGCCATCTCCATCGCCGTGGTCACGACCACGTCCGCGTGGGCGATCAGATCGTCGACTTGCGCGTCGGACGTGATCCGGACAGCGCGCTTGTTCCAGTTCACATAGGCGTGGACGACGCCCCGGTCAGGCCCCGGGCGGTCGTCCAGGAAGGGCGGCTCGAAACGCAGCGGATGACCCGCGGGCGGTTCGGCAAGGGCGACGTCGGCACCGAAGTCTCCGAACAGCCGAGCGGCGAACGCGCCCGAAAAGCGCGTCGACAGATCGACGACGCGAAGCCCCGCGAACGGTGCGGACATGGGTCTCTCGCCAGATTCTTGCGCTTGCACGCGGGGTCAGATCGCGCGGATCACGCCGCAGGCGATGCGACTCCCGGCACCGCCGATGGGTTGCGTCAGGTGATCGTCGGGTTCGGCGTGGATGATGACTGCCGAGCCGTCGCTATCTAGGAGCCCCGGTGCCCGGGCAAGGCCGTCGGCCGATAGCGAAACCCGGGTCGTGTAGAACTCTGCACTTGCGGTGCCGTCCGAGGCGACGTGGAGCAGGGGCAGATCCCCGTTGTCCGGGCCGTCCGGATGGCGCAGCCCATGGGCCATGCCGCGTGGATTGATGTGGCCCGAGGCGGCCTTGAAATCCGGAGTGCAACTGCCAAGGCGATGCAAATGGATACCGCGTGCGCCGGGTTCCAGGTCGTCGAGCGCGACACCGATCAGGACGCCGCTTGGCGTTTGCTCGAATGTCACGTTCCCGAGCGCCATTCCGTCCACGTCGACCATCGCGGCGACCGCGCGCGAGCCGGCGATGGCGTCCATTGCGATGGAGTCGTAGAGCGTCTCCGCGGCCGCGGTGAGATCCAGCACGCGATGCCCCTCGTCCATCTGCGCCACCAGGGTGACGCTGCCGGCCATGCCGTTGTCCCCCCCTGCCGCGGGAGGCGCGCAGAAACCCGTCTCGTCGCTAACCATCTGCGGTGCCGGCAGGATTGCGGCGCGCGTCTCGCGGTCGGGGTCGAACAGAGCAATCAGTTCGGTTGCACTCGCAACCTCAAGGAGTTGTTCATCCAAAGCGCTCGGTGCTTCCGGTTCCGCGGTGTCATCCGTGGCGTCATCCGCCCAGGACGTGCTCGGAATGGCCACCGGAATCCGGTCGCCGACCACCGTGTCGGTCCATGCCTTCACCCGCGTGTCCCAGCGACAGGTCTCTTGCGTGTAGTGGAGCCAGTGACGGTTGCTGGAGCGAAGTTCGGCCCGCGTGACCAGGTGGACGGCGCGCGGTGCGAGCGTCGTGTCGGCGAGGATCACGTAAAGCGAAGCGCCGCCGAGGAGATCCATCTGGTAGCGCATCAACTCGCCTTCTTCACTGGCGATCAGCTTCCCCGCAGTCCAGGTACCGGTCGCGCCGCTGGCGCTCGCGGCGAGGACTGCTAGGGTTGCCGTGAAACTACGGATTAGAGTGAAAGACATGCTGGCCTCCTTGGCTCGATTGGTTCCACCGGGCGTCGTCGCGTGCCAAGCGTATCCGACCGGGCGGTTCCCGGCTACGCACCGGATCGTCGGCGTCCGGCCGGGGCCCCGTTGCGCGGACGGGCACGAAAAACGGCGCACAATTGACTACGGTCGCACGGCGCGAGAGAGTTGATGCTGCGGGATGCTCTGACGGCGATGGACGACTATCTACAAGCAGGCGAGCGGCGCGCCTATGCGCTGGGCAACCGGGGCCCGCTGCGTCTCACGGCGGACGGGACGCCGCACCCGGATGCCTTGGCCGCGTATCGGGAGCACGGGTTCTACGTCTTTGAGAACGTGCTCTCGGAGCCCGAGCTTTGCGATCTCACGACGGAACTCGCGGAGTTGCTTGCTCGGGCGCCGGCGGGGCCGGATTCGAACAGGGATCGCCAAGGTCGGGTTGCGTTCGGCGATGCCTTCACCACGCCCGTGTTCGTCTTCGGAAGGCCGCTGTCAGACCCCTACGGGGGTACGGATGCGAATTACGGCCGACATCCGGCGAAGATGTTCGAGCCCGTACCGGCGCCCAATGCGCCAGCGCATACGGTCTACTTCATCAACGGCATCCTCCAGGTCATGGAATCCTGCCTGCGCCTGTACGCCCACCCTGAGTTGCTCAGGGTCACCGAGGCCATCAACGGCGCCGACTTCGCACCGTTCGGCGACTCGATCTGGATCAAGGAGCCGGGCCTCGGCACGTCGGTCGCGTGGCACCAGGACGGTACGACGCACTGGAACCATCCGCGGTGGGACGAGGGCATCCACGGTTTCAACTTCATGGCCCAGTTGTGCCGGACCACGCCGGAGAACGCCTTGTGGGTGGTTCCGGGCAGCCACAAGGTCGGCAAGATCGACATCAAGGCGCAAGTCGACGCCAACGGCAGCGACCGTCTCCCCGATGCCGTGCCCATGCTGTGCGCGCCGGGCGACGTGGCGATCTGCAACCGCCAGGCCTTGCACGGCTCCTTCGCCAACACGTCGGCGGATAGACGCGTGTCCATCGTCTTCGGCTTCCACCGCTTGGACGCCGTACGCAATGTCGAGAAGCGACGTCCAAACGGGGACACGGTGGTCTATGACGACGCGCGCATCCACCAGCGCTCGCGCGTTATCCAGGTCGCCATCGACGCCCGCGCCCAGCGCTTCCCCGACGAGACGCCGTACCGTTATCAGCCTTTCGTCGGTGAAGAGGAAGACAACCGATGGAACGAGCACACGCGGCGAACCGTTCTCAAGGACTACAACCTCTTGAACCTCGGTATTTGACTCGTGGGCTCGTCAGTTGAGCAGGAGACGATCGCGCGGCGTTAGTTCGGCGAACACCCGCCGGGCGACGAGGATTGCGATGCCCAAGGCCGCGATCACGAAGGCCACGAGCGGCACCAGAGTGAACGCGGCTAGCGCCCCAAAGCCGGGTCCGGCACCTCGCGTCCGCTCGGCACCGGCTCCGCCTCCGGCCCAAGGCCACGCCGACCGTCCATGGGACAGACGCCGTCGGTCGCTGCGCTTCCTTTGGCGTCTGTTCCATGGACGGCTGAGGAACGCGCCGAGCAGGCAACCGAGGAAGAAGCCTCTTCGGAACCCGAAGCGGCGGTAACCGGAGGGGGTGAGTCGTCGGGGTCGCCTGCTTCGCATGACGGTCTTTACTCCTGGACAGTGCGGACAACGTGTCCACGCATGATCGCGGGTGAAGCCTGAGCCGCTACTGAACGCGCGGGGCCGCGTTCTACCGGTAGCGTCGCGCCTGCGTATTGAACATCGCCGCGTAGTGGCCGTCGCGAGCGATCAACTCGTCGTGCCCGCCGATCTCGATCACCCGGCCGCCCTCGATGACGACGATGAGGTCGGCCATGCGCACGGTCGAGAACCGGTGGGAGATGAACACCACCGTCTTGTCGCCGGCCAGCGCGCCGACCTGTTCGTAAAGGCGATGCTCTCGGAATGCGTCGAGCGCGGCGGTCGGTTCGTCGAGCACGAGCATCTGGGCATCGCTCATGAACGCGCGCGAGATGGCCAGGTGCTGCCACTCGCCGCCCGACAGGTCGATGCCCTCGTCGAAGGTCTTGCCGAGGATCGTGTCGTAGCCGTCCGGCAGCTTGTCGATGATGTCGTGGGCACCGCCTTTCTCGGCGGCGGCGACAACGCGGGGTCGTTCGTCCATGGCGTCGGCTTGGCCAAGACCGACGTTGTCGGCAGCCGACAGGTCGTAGCGGAAGAAGTCCTGGAACACGACCGCCACGTGTCGGCGCAACTCGGCGAGGTCGTAGTCGCGGAGATCCTTCCCGTCGAGGAGGATCTCGCCCTCGGCGGGATCGTAGAGCCGGCTCAAGAGCTTCACCAGCGTGGTCTTGCCCGCCCCGTTCTCGCCGGCGATGGCGACGCGTTGGCCCGCGGGAATCCGGAACGACACGTCGCGCAGGATCCAGGCGTCAGAGCCCTCAGCCGGGGAGCGCGAGGGGTCATCCCCTCGCAAGGAAGAACCCGGGTACTTGAACGAGACGTTGCGGAACTCGATGCCGCTCTGTATGGGCTTCGGGATGGGCTGGGCTGGCGAGTCGCGTTCCGCCAAGGCGCCGTCCACGGACTTGGTGTCGAGATCCAGGAACTCGAAGAAGCGGGTCGTGAACAGCGCGTTCTGGTAGACCGATCCGCCGGAACTGATCAACCCTGCCAGCAGGTTGCGGCTTTGCTGCGCGGCCTGGAAAACGAGGGCGAGGTCGCCGATCGTGATGTGCCCGAGCACGGCTTGGTAGACCGCGTAGCCCCAGATCGCACCGACGCCGAGAAGGGACACCAGGTTGAGCCCTACGTTCACCTTGAAGATGTCGAAGACGAGCTTGCGGATGGCCGTCAGGTAGATGTCCCGGAACCGCTGGAATCGCGACAGGAAGAGGTCGCGCAGCGTGAAGATGCGGACCTCCTTGGCACTGTCCCGATCGGTCAAGAGCCGCGCCATGTAATCGATCATGCGGTCGTTGCGGATGAGCTCCGCGTTCAGGTCGTAGCGCTTGCGGGCGAAGTGCCCCTCCACGAGGATGCGCGGCAGGGCGGTCAGGATGAGCAGCGCGATGGCGAGCGGGTGCAGGATCGACAGGAGGCTCACCATCGCGATGAGTGAGAACGCCTGCTGCATGAGCGAGATGGTCGACCAGGAGATGTTCGAGATCCGGTAGAACTGCTGGGTAGCGTGATGCAACTGGTCGTAGAACTTGGGCGTCTCGAAGAAGGCGATGTCGAGCGCCCCGGCCTTGTCGATGATGCGCTGCTTGGCGGTGTACCAGATTCGCTCGCTCAAGATCTCCTGGACGAACCCGGACGCGGAGTCGAACGCGGCCTGCGAAACCCACAGTCCGAAAAGGACGGCCAGCGGCATGAACACGATGCCCCAAGCCATCGTGCCGCCGCTTGCCGCGACCACGCCGTCGATGATGACCTTGGTCATGTAGACGATGGCCGCCGGGATCACGGCGGTCGCAACCATCAGCGCGCAGGCCACGACGAGGAAGCCGGGCGCCACTTCCCACATGAAGGCGAATACGCGCGGCACGATCAGCGCGATGTCGCGCAACGTGTGGAACGTGCCCTGTTCCGGAGGGCGGAACTGGTCGGACATGGGATGTGTTCACGCGCCGCGAGGGGTGCGCATTTTAGTGCGTCCTAGGCGGGTTCGCCTTCGTCGGATTCGGCCACGTGGACCACGATGAACACGGTCTGGTCGGGCGTAGGCATGGAGCCGAGGACCAGTGTCTGTCCTGGCCGAAAGCCTAACGTTGTTTGGATGCTACCGCGGCTCCTCGCGCCGCTCGCGTGTTCGATTTCCGGTCCACGGACCCCAAGCTCCAACTGGTCGCCGTAGACCTTGCCTGTGATGCCGTAGAAGGCGGCTTGACCTTCTTTGACCCGGAGCTCATGTTGATCTGCGGGCATCGAGCCTTCGGCGCCGATCGCAAGGTCGAACCTCCCGGCTGAGACGGTGACGTAGCCCTCGCCGACTAGCGAGTAACCTTCGAATCGGAACACCTTTCGTAGGGCTTCGGTGACGGGGGCGAGCCGCACACCCACCTCGTCGCCGTTGGCAGTCACGACCTGAAAATGTAGCCGGTACGACCGTGCACTGGTCGAGGCCACGTCGAACTGTTCGAGCATCCGCGCTATCTTGTCCAGGTTGTCAGGTGTCTCGCGCACGCTGATTGCCCGCACGTCAGCCGGGGTCGAGATTGTCCCCGGCGCCCTCGGTCGGTCCCGATACACGTAAGGGTCGATGAGCGCCATGGCATCGCTCGAGTGTAGGTGTTCGAGTTGGAACGTCCTCGTTTCCAAGGCAGGCAACTCGGATAACGGCTTGAATGCCGGTTGCCCGTCATCAGGTTGACCGCCGTTCCGCTCGTTCATTTCGATTTCGCAGCCGACTAAGACCAGCAGCGCGAGGAGAGGGGATCCGGTTCTCACATCCATAGCTACTCCTTGTAAAACCAAAACACCGTGATGTCGGGGTCGTCCGTCTGGATCACGGCAACGTTGTGGTGCGGCGCACTGACGACAGGCGCACTGCTCACGGTGGCTGGCGGCTGCCAGACCGGCTTGAGTCGCGGACCCCGCTCCGGGAGGACGAGCGCCAATGCCGCCGCAATCGATGCCGCCGTAGCCGTGGCCGCCGCCCACGTGGGCGGCATGGGCAAGCGCCACCGTGATCGGTGCCGAACGCGGCCGTCGGCACGCGCCCGACCGAAAGAGACGATGCGTCGCACGTTCAGGTCGACAGCCGGTTCAAGTGTGCCGTTCAAAGCCTCGTAGCCCGCGAGAATCGACCGCGCCAACGCGCCGCAACGTTCGCAGTCGCGGATGTGTCCGGCGAGTTCCGACGACCCGTTGCCTTTGAGTACATCGACGTCGGCCCGCAACAATTCCGCCACGGGCCGGCGGCATACCGCGTCCGTCATCAGTCGTCCCTCACGCCCGCCGCGATCAGGCGGCGACGCAGCGCGGCCCGAGCCTTGAACAGGTTGACGCGAACCGTCGCCGGCCGGATGCCGAGCAACTCGGCGGCCCGGGGTGCCGTCATGCCTTGCAGTTCGACGAGGTCGAATACCTCGCGCTGACGGCGCGGCAACTCGCGGAAAAGCGACACCAGCAGCCGCCTGAGTTCAGCGCCGGCGCGGCTCTCTTCGGGCCCCGGTGATGCGGACACCAGTTTCCCGGCGTCGAGCGGGTGGACTTCGCCCTCCCGTCGCGACCTGCGGAACAAGCTAACGGCAGCGTTGCGCGTCGCCTTGTACAGCCACGGTTCGATGCGCTCCGGTCGCCGCAGACTGTCGAGACTCGCCACCATTCGGATTAACACCTCCTGGGTCACGTCGTCGGCCGTATCGGGATCGCCGGTCTGGACAAGGGCCCAACGGCGCACCCTCGGCGCAGCGGCACGCACCAGCGCGTCGAGCGCACCTTCGGCGTCTGCGTCGCCGCCCGTGGCAAGAACCGCCAAATTGCCAAGCTCTTCCTGCACGGTGCGGGCTTTGAGAAACCTGCCAACATGTCAATATACGACGCCAAGCGACGCGAGGCGTTTACCCGGGGAGTGAACGTGTCTTTGCTGACCGGCAAATCCAGCGACTTCCTGAAGATTGGCGTGGCGGCGGCTGGCCGCGGCGACCTCGACACCGTCTCGGCCGTGCTTGCCGAGAAGCCCGAGTGGCTGCGCCGGATCGGTTCGCACGGCCGCACGATGCTCTGGGAAGCCGCCTACCGGGGTCGGGGCGCCATGGTCGACTATCTCGCGGATCGGGGAGCCGATATCGACGCGCGCGGCTGCCACTTCACGCCGCTCCTAGTCGAGGTGTCGCCATACTGCGCCGCGCGCGTCAAGAATCACGACCCAGTCGCGCAAGGCTTGCTCGCAAGAGGTGCGGTGGTCGATCTTTGTACTTCGGCCTACTTGGGCGACGTGGCTGCCGTGCGCGACGGCTTGGCCGCGGATCCGGATCTGGTCCGCACCGAGCAAGCCCAGCACGACGCCAGTGTCCGCGCGACGGTGCTGCACTACGCGGTCGCCGCCGGGCATCTCGACGTCGTGCGCCTGGTTCTTGCCCAAGGCGCCGATCCGCGTCCCTACGGCTACTGGCTGATCCGCTTCTGCATTTGGCGGCACCGTGCGGACATCTTGGAGGCGCTGATCGCCGGCGGCCTCGACCCGGCGAGTTCCGAGCCGCCGCGCTCCGGCTTGACCGACAACGCGATCATCGCGCTGCTCAAGGCGCACGGCGTGGCCTACGGCCCGGATCACGCGGAGGGCGGCTGGCCGCCGATCGTCTACCAGTCCCGCGGCGACCGGGGCGGCAGCGTTGCGCGCGTGCGCGAGCTCATCGAGCAAGGCGCCGACGTCAATGTCCGCAACCACAAAGGGCAGAGTGCCCTGCATTGCGCGGCCAAGGCAGGCTTCGTGGACATCGTGGCCCTGCTTCTCGACCACGGCGCGCAGGTCGACGCCGAGGATCGGGCCGGCGAGACGCCGCTCGCGACGGCCTTGCGGTCGAGTGTGAAGGACAAGGCGCGGCTACTTGCCGTCGTCGACCTCCTGGTCGTCGCCGGGGCCGATCCCGACCACGCCGACCATGCTGGACGCACGCCTGGGCGCATCGCGCGCCGCAAGCGGGATGCGTCGGTGTGGGTGACCGCTCTGGGCACGCCCTGATACGCTCGCCGGTCTCTTCGGCCACCCGGTTTCATCCATGGACACCACCACCCCGCGCGTGCTCGGCAAGAGCGACCTGGCCGTGACCCCCCTCGGCTTCGGCGGTGGCACGATCGGCGCGGCGCAGGTCTCCAACGAGGACAGCCTGGCGACGGTGGCGGCCGCCTGGGAGACGGGCGTCCGGTTCTACGACACGGCGCCCTGGTACGGCATCGGGCGCTCCGAGCGGCGCCTGGGGTTGGCGTTGTCTGGTCTCAGGCCTCGGGAGGCGTTCCGGGTCAATACGAAGGTTGGCAAGACCCTGGTGCCCGAGCCGGTGCGCGACGAGGGCGCGAAGACCTTGAGCCCGGGCGGCGAGGTACGCACGCCTCGGGATCCGGTGAGCGGTTTCCGGGTTCGCTTCGAGTACACCTACGACGCGATCATGGGCCAGCATGGCGATTCGCTGCAGCGGCTCGGCATGTCCTCGGTCGACAGCCTCACGATCCACGACATCGACTACGGCTACCACGCGCCGGAGGGGATCGAGGCGCACCTTCGCGAGCTCTCCAGGGACGGCGGGGGCGGTGCCCAGGCTCTCGAGGAGTTGCGTGCGAGCGGGCGGATCAGCGCGATCGGCTGCGGATGCAACTTGGAGTCGCGCAACGCTTGGAGCTGGGACGAAGGCAAGCACGAGGACCTTTGCGAACGGATCGCCGAGACGGTGGATCTCGATTTCTTCGTCGTCGCCGGCGGCTATACGCTCCTGGAGACCCGCGCGCTCCGGCGCATCCTGCCGCTGTGCGCCGCGCGCGGCATCGGGGTGGTGATCGCCGCCCCGTACGCCAGCGGATGGCTTGCGGATCCGTCCCGGGCTGCCACCTATATGTACGCGTCGGCGCCGCCGGAGATCGTCGACAAGTCGACGCGAATGCAGGCCATCTGCGCCGAGTACGACGTGCCACTAGCCGCCGTGGCGCTGCAGTTCCCGTTGGCCCATCCGGTGGTCGCAACGGTAATTCCCGGTGCCAAGCAGCCGACCGAGCCGGTCGCTAATCGCGGCAATCTGGACTTGCCCGTGCCGCCGGAGATTTGGGAGCGGTTCAAGCGCGAGGGGCTGCTGGACGAGGGTGCCCCAACCCCGGCGTGAGCACCGCGCGCTGCTATACTGCGCCCGCGCTATAGCGCGACCGTGCGCGACGACGCGCCTCACGGCACGGGCGCAGACCCATCGAGGAGAGTAGCTGACCATGAGCCTTTCGACGCTAAGCCACATCCTGGACTTCTTCAGCGGCAAGGAACCGTCGCCCGAGGAGCGCCAGGACATGGTCAACGAGACCTTGATGCTGGTTCTGTCCCGGGCAACCGAGTCGGACACGAATATCCACCCGGTCGAAGTGGAGACCGTGCGGGAAATGGTGGCCAAGCGCACCGGCGAAGACGTCACCTCTGCCGAAGTGCGCGTTGCCGCGCATTCGCGGATCTACGAGGCGGCGCCGCTGGAAAACCACGTCCAGCGAGTCGCGCGGCAGCTTGACGTGGAGGACCGCGTCATGATCGCCAAGGCGCTCGCCGAGGTGATCCTGGTCGACGGACGGGTCAGCGGCCGCGAGGTCCGGTTCTTCAACAGCATCGCGGGCGCGATGGAGTTGACCGCTGCGGACCTCGCCGGGTTGTTCGCTACCCACTGACCCGCGGCACGACGCCCCTAGCGCAAGGGATCGAAGATCACCCGCCCCGTGGTGTCGCGGCTCGCGAGCCGCGCTAGCGCACCCGGCAGCGCTTCGAAGCCGATCGTCTCGCTGATCTGTGCTGCGATCTCGCCTGCGGCGAGTTGCTCGTGGAGGTCGGCGTAGCAGCGCCGGACGAGATCGGGACGCCGTTCGCGGTATCCGCCCATGTGCACGCCCACCACCGCGTAGTTCTTGACGAGCGCATGGTTCGCCGGGGCCGAGGGAATCTCGCCGCTCGCGAAACCAATCACCAGCAAGCGACCCTCCCAGGCCAGCAGTCGCCGTGCGACATCGAAGTAGCGTCCGCCGACGGGGTCGAAGACCACATCGACGCCTCTGCCGTCGGTCAGAGCCATGACCGACTCGTAGAGGTCGTCGTTCGTATAGTCGATCACGGCGTCGGCGCCTGCCCGGGCGGCGAACGCGGCCTTGTCTGGCCCGCCGGCGGCGGCGACTACCCAGCAAGCGTGTCGATGCGCCATCGCGACGGCTGCCGAGCCGACGCCGCCGGCCGCGGCCAGCACCAGCACCGTCTCACCGGGCTGCAACCGGGCACGATGATGCAGCGCCAGCCACGCCGTGCCGTGCGTGATGTGGACGCCCATCGCGTCGGTGGTGTCGACGGCGTCCGGAATCGGATGGGACAGCGCCTCAGCTAGTAAGGCTTCCTCGGCGAACCCACCGGCGGGCGCGACGGTCGGCCCGACCAGCCGGATGCCGGGCACGACGGCGGCCCCCGGGCCCGCGGCGACCACCGTTCCCGCCGCGTTCATGCCGGGCGTGAACGGCGGCGTGCGCTTGACCTGGTAGCTGCCGCGGCATTGCAGGATGTCGGCGAAATTGAGGTCGGTGGCTTCGACGCGTATGCGTACGGCCCCCGGACCCGGTTCTGGCGGGGTGATCTCCGCGGGTTCGAGTTCCTGCCACGGATCGCCCAACCGGGGCATGCGCCATGCCTTCATGAAAACCCCTGCGACTGATCGGTCAATACTAGGCGCGTGGCGGTTGCGGAGATAGGCCAGACTTGGTGTAGGCCATTGTCCCCCGGCCATCGAGACCACTTGCCTTGCGCTATGATCCGAATCGATTTCGTTGCCTTCGGTGGCATGCGATGGGCGAGACGAGGGCCAAGGTCGAACTGCGCAACCCGCGCCGTCCGGAGCTTGGCGTTGTGGAGATCGACGCGCTGGCCGACACCGGAGCGACCCACTTGTGCATTCCGTCCGAGATCCGCGACCGGCTCGAACTGGATGCGGCCGAGGACAAGCCGGTCAGGCTCGCAGACGGCACCCATCGCATGGTCGCGTACGTCGGACCGATCGAGCTGCGCTACGGCGGTCGCACAGGCTTCACGGGTGCCCTGGTCATGGGCGACGAACCCTTGCTGGGGCAGCTGCCGCTCGAGGACATGGACCTCGTCGTGGTTCCCAAGACCCGCGACGTGATCCCGAACCCGGCGAGTCCCGGCGCTGGGCGTTCATACGCCTGACCGTAGCTAGAGCGAGCGCCGCTAGTTTGCGCCCAAGTACTGGGCGAGGTGCTCGGCCAGGTCGCGGGCGTCGTCTTCGGCACCGTGGATGAAGCTCGATTTGCGGCGGCGGAGGAAGGTCAGCCCCAGGGCGACCATGCCGGGAGCGCCCGTGACGACCCCGCCGTCGTGCTTAAGCCGTCCCTTGCGGTCGAGTACCGGCGCGTGGAGCCAGGAGTAGTCCGGCCGGTAGCCGGTCGCCCAAAGGACGCTCTCGATGCCTTCCTTGGCCAAATCGAAGCCGAGGCTCGGTTTCCCGGGCACGACGGTCGCCGGTGGGCGCTCGCCCGCCTCGGCGGTGGCCTCGTGTTGCGTCGCCCAGTCGTCGAAGCTTTTGAGCAGCCGGTTCAGCTTGAGATCCGCGAGCTTGCAGACGTTCGGCAGCGAACCAGAGAACTGCGCGCGACCGTCGCGGAACTCCATGAGCCTGCCGACCAAGCGCACGGCGAGCCCGGTCAGCGCATTGAGATCGAGCGTCTTGCGCTCGGGTGTGCCGACCAGTTGGGGCGACGGTAGATTGCGCGCGCGAACGAGGTCGTCGACGGCGTCGTAGCGGTCGTCGAGCAGCCCGGTACGTTCCATCCACCACTGGATGTCGCGGTCGCGATAGGTGCGCGGCATGCGCACGTGCTCACCCACCGCGAGCGTCACGGATCGCCCCGAGCGCGCCACTTCCTCGGCCACCTGGAGACCCGTTGCCGATGCGCCGACGACCAGCACGCCGCCGGGTGGCAGCGCTGCCGGGTTGCTGTAGTCGAGTGCTGGGATGGACGCGACGTTCGCGGGTAGGTCGCGTGCCGCAGCGGGGAGACTGGGTAGGTTGCAGGCGCCGCTGGCGAGGACCACGCTTCGCGCGTGCCACGCGCCGCGTGTCGTGGCGACTTCATAGCCTGCGGCTGCCGGCCGCACGGACTTCACGCACACGCCGGTTTCCACCGGCGCGCGGATGGTCTCGGCATAGCCCGAGATGAACGAGACCACCTCCGGCATGGTCATGAAGCCGTCGGGATCGTCGCCATCATAGATGTAGCCAGGCAACCGGCTCTGCCAATTCGGGGTCAGGAGCCGCAGCGAGTCCCAACGTTCGGTGCGCCACGAGTTGGCTACCTGGCCGCGCTCGAGAACGACGTGGTCGATGTCGCGCCGGGTGAGTTCATGACTCATGGCGAGGCCGGAGTGGCCGCCGCCGATCACCACTGTGTCGACTGAGCGAATCGTCGTGCTCCGCGGTCGGAGCCTTACTCGACCTCGACCGTGACGTTGGTCGGGTTGGTGATGATGTCGTACACCGCGGAGCGCTTCTGCGATTGCGCGACCAGCGCCTCGATGTCGTCGGCGGACGCGTCGGCGTCGATTTGGTAGGTCACCTTGATGGCGTTGAAGCCGTTGCGCACGTCGGCGTCGGCGCCGAGGATGCCCTGGATGTCCATGTCGCCCTCGAGGGTCGCCGTGACGGACTTGAGCTGGATGTCGCGGTTCTGGGCAACCGACGCGACACCGGCGGTCAGGCAACTGGCGAGCCCGACGAGCACGTACTCCACCGGGGTCGCGCCGTTGTCTTCCGCCGCGAACGTCTCCGGGTGGTCGGCGTCGAAGACGAACTCGCGCTTGTGCCTTTGCTCGTCGCCGAGGCCGAAGTACCCCTCCACGGACGAGCGGCTGTGCGTACCGTTCTGCCAAGCACAGGTGGCGCGCCATTTGAACTGGGCAGCTTCCGGCGTTTCGGAGACGGCCTCGCGGGCCGCAAGGAGTGCGCCAACGTTGACGCCGTTGTCGGCGCTGCCAGCGTCCTTGGTGTCGGTCATGGTCAATGCTTCCCCTGGTCGGCCAAAAACGCGCGATTGTAGCAGTCCGTAAACCCAGGTCGGTCTGCGCGAGAGCGGTGACGAGGCGGTCCGGCGGCGGGTTTGCACAAAATCGGCGAACCCGGCCGGCTGCCCCGCGCTACAGTCCGCGCGTGATTGGTCGCTTGAAGCACCTCCCATGGCCGAAGCCCGCCTGAAGCTCGTACGCCAAAACGCGGACGCGCCTTGTCCACGGCATCTCGCGATCGTGATGGACGGCAACCACCGCTGGGCGCGAGGTCGCCGGTTGCCGCGCGCGGCGGGGCACCGGGCCGGCGCGCAGAATGTCAAGGTGATTGCCAAGGCTTGTGCCGACCGTGGTGTCGAATGCCTGACCTTGTTCGCGTTCAGTACCGAGAACTGGGCGCGGCCGCGGCGTGAAGTGAACGTGCTTCTGGACCTCATGCGCGGCGTCCTCACCGAGGACCTCGAGGAACTGAACGAGAAAGGGGCGCAGTTGCGCTTCATCGGCGACCGAAGCCGGTTCCCCGACGACCTGCAGGCATTGATGGGTCGCGCCGAGAGGCGCACCGCCGGAAACGACAGGCTCAACCTTGCCATCGCCGTCAACTACGGCGGTCGTTGGGATATCGTGGAGGCGGCACGCCGTCTCGCCGCCGGGGTCCGAGACGGCGCACTGGACCCCGAGGCGATTGACGAGCGGTGCTTCGCAACGCAACTCTCTCTCGGCGATCTTCCGCCACCGGATCTGTGCATTCGCACCGGCGGCGACCGCCGGATCAGTAACTTCCTGCTGTGGGATTTCGCGTACACCGAGTTCTATTTCACACCGCGTTTCTGGCCCGATTTCGCCCCCGAGCACCTGGACCACGCGTTCGCCGATTTCGCATCGCGGCAGCGCCGGTATGGTCGGAGGGCGTCCGCCTGAGCGGACTCCGGACGTCGCCGCGGCCCGACTTGGGGACCTTCCATGGAACAAACACCAGAGGGAGCCCAGCGACCGTCGGTGGTTGTTCCATGGATGGTCGGAGTGGCCTTGGGCCGGAGGCGAAGCCGGTGCCGAGCGAACGCGAGGTACCGGACACGGCTATGGGGCGCTCGCATGAAACAAATGCCAGAGCGAGCGCAGCGAGCGGCGGCGGTTGTTTCATGCGGGGTCGGAGTGGCCTTGGGCCGGAGGCGAAGCCGGTGCCGAGCGAACGCGAGGTACCGGACACGGCTATGGGGCGCTTCGGCGACGCGGCGATGCAGCGGTGGGGGCTTCAAGCATGCTGAAGGTACGTGTGGCGACGGGAGCGATCCTCGCGGCGGTCGTGGTCGCTGCCGTGGTGTTGCTCCCGTTGGCGTGGATGGCGGCGTTCTTCCACCTGGTCGTGCTCGTCGCCGCATACGAGTGGGCCAAGTTGGGCGGTGTCGAGACCCGGCTCGGATTCGTCGCCTACGCGGCGATTGTCTCGGCGACGGTTGCCCTTCTTTGGCTGTTCCCCGCCGCGTGGATGACGGGTCTGCTGGCGGCAGGCGTGTTCTGGTTCATCGCCGCCGGTGTTGTGGTTCGTTACCCAGCCAGCGCGTCGTTGCTAAGTGTCACGCCGGTCGCGCTTGCCGGGGGCGTGGTGGCGCTTGGCGGTGCTTGGCTCGCGCTGGTCGTGCTGAAGGCCGCGACCGGTTCGCATGGCGACTCGGTCGGCGCCTGGCAGATCGTCTGGCTTCTGGCGGCGGTGGCGCTGGCCGATACCGGCGCCTACTTCACGGGGCACCGGTTCGGTCGGCGCAAGCTGGCGCATCGGGTCAGTCCCGGGAAGACGGTGGAAGGCGCGCTCGGCGGCGCGGCGGCCGTGCTGGCGTGGTCGGCCTGTGCGGCTGCGCTGTTCGACGGCGCGATCATGAATTGGCTGCTGCTCGGCGTGGCCGTCGTCGTTGCCGCAGTGGTCGGGGATCTCTTCGAAAGTGCCTATAAGCGCACGCGTGGCGTCAAGGACTCCGGGGGAATCCTTCCTGGCCATGGCGGGGTCTTGGACCGGATCGACTCGGTCCTCCCGGCGGCGCCAATATTCGCGTTGCTGATCATCTGACGGTACGTGTGCCGGGAGGCCTGCCCATCCGGCTCGCCTCGATCGGTTGGCGGATGGCAGATGTCCTACACGCCACATGGGGAAATGTCCGATTCGGTCGCACGAACGGGCTGCTAAGATGGGCGGAACTTGCCGCCAAGGCATGGAGTCCAAGGTCGATCCATGGACGTGCTGTACAACGCCTTCTTCCTGCTGCTGGCGATCGGCATCCTGGTCACGTTCCACGAGGCCGGGCACTTCCTGGTGGCCCGTTGGGCGGGTGTTCACGTGGTGCGGTTCTGCGTGGGTTTCGGCAGGCCGTTGCTCAGTTGGCGGGACCGCCGGGGAACGGAATTCTGTATCGCTGCGTTGCCGCTTGGCGGCTACGTGCGCATGTTCGACCGGCGCGACCCGGACGCGGCCAGTCATGCCCCGGCTGACCCGAGGCTCGCACACCGCTCCTACGACCGGCTGATTCCCCAATGGCGCCTCGCCATTGCCCTCGGCGGACCCGGCGCGAACTTCCTGCTCGCGTTCCTTTTCTACTGGGCGAGCGCCGTGGTCGGCGTCACGGTTGCCATTCCGCATATCGGCGCCGTCGCGCCCGACAGCCCGGCCGATCAAGCCGGCCTGCGCGCAGGGCAGGAGGTCGTCGCGGTGGACGGCAAGCCCACCAACGCCTGGCTGGACGTGGGCCTCGCTCTGGCCGCGCGGCTTGGCGACTCGGGGGTGATCGAGGTGGAGACCGGCGGCACGGGTGTTGCCGGGCGCCACCGGATTCCGATTCAGGACTGGCTGGTTGGCGAGGGCGATCCGGACACGGTTGGCGCCCTTGGGCTGGAGTCCGGCCTGCTGGCCGGAATCGGCGAGGTCATGGCCGACGGGGCGGCAGAGCGCGCCGGGCTCCGCGCGGGCGATCGCATCACCCACGTCGATGGCGAGCCGGTGGTCCTGTGGAGCGAGTTCGTCGAGCACGTCCGCGGCAATCCAGGCCGGGAACTGCGCCTTGACGTGGTGGACGATGTCGGTGGCGAGCGCACCTTGCGGGTCACACCGGGGGTCAGGGTGGACGACGACGGGGCTCGGTTCGGGCAGATTGGCGCCTACGTGGCCTTGCCCAAGCGCCTTGTGCAGTACGGACCGTTCGAAGCTCTCGGTCGGGCGGCGGGTCAGACGTGGTCGAACACCGGACTCACGGTTGGCCTGCTGGCCAAGATGGTGACGCTCACGGTGTCGCCGAGCAACATCTCGGGCCCGATCACCATTGCGGTCGTTGCCGGCGAGTCGGCGCGGGTCGGCATCGGTCGCTTCCTGTCGATATTGGCGCTCCTATCCATCAGCCTGGGCGTGATCAACCTGTTGCCGATTCCCATCCTCGACGGCGGCCAGGTCGTTGGCCACACGTTGGAAATCGTGCGCAAGAAGCCGCTCCCGCCCATGGCCGAGGCGGTGGGTGCCAGGCTTGGCATCGCCGCGGTGGTCGGTATCATGGTCCTGGCCTTCTACAACGACTTCACACGCTGGTTCTAGACCGGACGCGGTTTCGGCGGATACGAGGAGGCTGCATGAAATATCCCTTGGCACATCGGACGACCGTGAACGCCTTCGCGTTGTTGTTGGCGACGACCGTGATCGTGCCCGTGCACACCTTCGCCGCGGAGTCGTTTTCACTCGACGAGTTGCCGGCCCGCACGGGGTCGTTCAAGGTGGCGGACATCCAGTTGCAGGGCTTGCAGCGGGTGTCGTCCGGCACCGTCTTCAATCTCTTGCCGGTGAACGTCGGCGACACCGTTGACGGTGCGGAGATCCGCGAGTTGACGAGGGCGCTGTTCAAGTCCGGCTATTTCGACGACATCCAGATGCTGCGCGACGAAGGGTCTCTCGGCAACGATGCGCAAGCGGACAACCGGGCAACCCTGATCGTGCGCATTCGCGAACGCCCGGCCATCGAGGAGATCGAGCTTGACGGCAACAAGGCGATCAAGACGGAGGACCTGTTGGAGAGCCTCGGCGAGGCCGGACTCCGCGAAGGCGAGATCTTCAAGCAGGCGACGCTGGAGCGGATCGGCATCGAACTGCAGCGCTCGTACTTCGCGCAAGGCCGCTACGACGCCGCGATCGATGCCTCGGTCAAGACGCTGCGCCGTAACCGGGTCGACATCGAGATCGACATCGACGAGGGAAAGGGGTCCGGCGTCCGCCAGATCAACTTCGTCGGTGCAAAGGTCTTCAGCCAGGGCGAATTGCTGGCACCCCTAGAATTGCAGCATCCCACGTTGCTGTCCTTCCTGCGCGGCAAGGACAAGTACTCGCGGGAGAAGATGCAGGGCGATCTGGAGACGCTGGAGGCGTATTACCAGAACCGCGGATACGTGGAGTTCAATGCCCGGTCGGTCCAAGTGAGCATCACCCCGGACAAGCGCTCGGTGTACGTCACGGTGAACGTGCACGAAGGCGAAAAGTACACGGTGGACGAGGTCAAGTTGATCGGCGACGTGTCGGACGTCGATCCGGAGTTGGTCAGCGGCCTGTTCATCGTGCAGAAAGGCCAGACGTTCAACCGCGCGGCGGTCACCGCGACGGAGGAGCGCATCACCACGGCATTCGGCAACTCCGGCTATACGTTCGCGAGCGCGTCCGGCGTCCCGGAAGTCAAGGAGAACGGTCTGGTCGACGTCAAGTTCGTGGTCGATGCCGGCAAGCGCGCCTACGTGCGCCGCATCAGCTTCGCCGGCAACTCGCTGACCCAGGACAACGTCCTGCGTCGGGAGATGCGCCAGATTGAGGGCGGCTGGGCGTCCACCCAGCAGATCGACCGTTCCAAGATGAAACTCGACCAGCTCGGCTACTTCAAGCCGAACTCGGTCAACGTGGAGACCCCGCAGGTGCCCGGCGCCGACGACCAGATCGACGTGGACTTCACCGTGGAGGAGTTGCCGACCGGCGCGTACACGGCGCAATTGGGCTACTCCCAGTGGGGCGGCATGATGGTTTCGCTTGGCGTGCAGCAGAAGAACGTCGCGGGCACGGGCAACAGCATCGGTGCGCAGATCAGTTGGAGCGACTACCAGAAGGCGGCCAACTTCAGCTATCACGATCCCTACTACACCGTCGACGGCATCAGCCGCGGGTTCAACGTCTTCGCCCGGGAGACGAACTTCTACGCCATCAACATCGCGCGGTATTCCACCGACGCCTACGGCGCTGGCGTGAACTTCGACTTTCCCGTAGGCGAGGCGCAGCGCCTGCAGTTCGGCGTTTCCGTCGAGCACACGAGCATCAACGACAACCTGCATTCGGCGCGAGAGATCACGGACTTCATCACCCAGGCCGGCTCGAACTTCCTGAACGTCAAGGCGCAAGGGCTGTGGCTACGAACGACCCTGAACCATGGCCTGTTTCCTACCGCTGGACGACGCCAGTCGCTGAGTGCCACCGTGTCGTTGCCGGGCAGCGACCTGCAGTTCTACCGACTGGTCTACAACGCCGACCTGTACTATCCATTCCCGTTTGCACGCAAGCTCTCCGGCCACCTGCGCACGCGCTTAGGCTACGGTGACGTGTATGCGTCGACGCCCACCTACCCGTTCTACGAGCACTTCTTCTCCGGCGGCTTCGGCTCCGTCCGGGGCTACGAGAAGAGCACCCTGGGACCGAAGATCACCGACACCGGTTTCTTCTCCCGGCCGGAGGGGCGGCCGTTCGGGGGCAACGTCCTCGTCGAGGGGACGGCCGAGATCGTCTTCCCCATGCCGTTCATCGGCGAGTCGCGCGGCGTGCGCTCCACGTTCTTCGTCGACGCCGGAAACGTCTTCAATACCCATTGCCCGGCGTTCAGCCTGCGCTGTCTCGAACCCGATCCAGAGGAGATCCGGGTAACGACGGGCATCGGCGTCACGTGGCTCTCGGCCATGGGCCCGATGTCGTTTGCCTTGGTTCAGCCGCTCAACAACAAACCCGGCGACGAAGTCGAACGGTTCGCCTTCGAAGTCGGCCACTCGTTCTAGATGCCTTGAGAGCGCCGAAGGTTGACACTCGAGTCAAGTTCTGCGAGCCCGGTGGGAGAACGCGCCAGCGTCGAACCGCTTGCGGTTCGCCTCGATCGCGTCGCCGCAAGGCGACGCGGCTAGTTCTGCGCGGGCGCGCAGACTGTCGGCTGGCTATAATGCGCGCCCGGCGAAAGCGCCGCGGGGGCTGCGCGCCGCCGGGGCTGCGCCGAATCCGCGTTCATTGATCACTAGGAGAACCGCCGCATGTACGCCGAGGCGAGAAACGCAATGAAATGGAAGGCTCGGGTCGCCGCTGCCGTGCTCGGGGGCATGGCTCTCCTGGCGCACGCCGCGGCCGCACAGACCGAGGCCGGGGAGTTTGCCCAACTCAAGGTGGCCGTGGTGAACACGGTGCAGGCCATCCAGCAGAGCGAGGAGGCACAAGCCTTCACGGATACCCTGCAACAGGAACTCGCGCCCGAACAGACCGAACTCCAAGGCCTTCAGCAGGAGATCGCCGATCTGCGCCAGCGCGTCCAGGACGAAGGCGATGTCATGTCGGCGGACGAACAGCGCAAGGTCGCGAGAGACATCGAGAATAAGCAGATCGACTTCGAGTTCCGCGCTCAGAAGCTGCAGAAGGATGTCCAGGACCGGCAGCAGGAGCTCATCCAGGTCATGGGGCCTAAAGTCCAGGCCATCGTCAACGACTTGGTCGAGGTCGAGCGCTACGACCTGGTGTTCGAGCGCAGCAACGTCGGCTACGTCAACCCGCGGCACGACATCACCGCCAAGGTGACCGAGAAGCTCAACGAGCGATACGCCGAGGCCGGGCAAGACTAACGCCGCCGCGCGAGCGTTGCCGAGCAGTTCCAACGCGTGCCCACCGTTCAGGAGATTGCCGAGGCCATCGGCGAGAAGCTCTCCGGCGGCGCGGATGTGCGCGGCGACGCGACGGCCCCGATTCGGGGACTTGCGCCCATCGACTCCGCCGGGCCGGATCAGATCACGCACCTGTCGGGTCCGGCCTACCGCCGTTTTCTGCCCGGTACGGGTGCCGCCGCGGTACTGCTTCGGGAGAGCGACGCTCACGCGTGCCCGTCGATCGCGGTGGTGGTCGCCAACCCCTACCTTGCGTTCGCCTTTGTCTCGCAGCTGTTCGCGACACCCCCGCGGATCCCCTTGGGAGTCCATGATGCTGCGCACGTCGATGCCACGGCACACGTCGACCCTGATGCCGCGGTCGGACCGGGGGCCGTCGTCGGCGCGGGCGCGCAAATCGGCGCCAACGCGGAGATTCGCGCCAACGCGTACGTTGGGGAAGGCAGCCGGATCGGTGCGGGTACGGTCCTGCATTCGAATGCGTGCGTCTATCACGGCGTTCGCATCGGGCAGCGCTGCGTCATTCATTCCGGCGCCGTGATCGGTGCCGATGGCTTCGGGTTCACACCGGGCGAGACCGGCGAACTCGTCGAGATCGCGCAACTCGGCGGCGTGACCATCGGCGACGATGTCGTCGTCGGGGCCTGTTCGACCATTGACCGCGGCGCCCTTGCCGACACCGTCGTCCACGACGGCGTGAAGATCGACAACCAGGTGCAGATAGGCCACAACTGCGAGATCGGCGAGCACACCCTGATCTGTGGCGCCGTGGGACTCGCCGGGAGTACGAAGATCGGACGCCACTGTGCGCTTGCCGGCGGCGCGGGCGTCGCCGGCGATGGCCCGGTGGAAATCTGCGACTACGTGCAGGTCGGCGTGGTGACCACGATCACCCGGTCGATTACCGAGCCGGGTGTGTATTCCGGCGGCGTTTTGCATAATACGAACAAGCGTTGGCGGCGCAATGCGCTGCGCTTCAACCAACTCGACGAGCTTGCCCGCCGGATCGCGCGCCTGGAAAAGGACACCAAGCGAGGATAGTCGCTTGGCAGGCTAGGTCGCAGACGTTAAGGAACATATACGCAGTGCAGTTGACGATCGACGAAGTTCTCGACCACTTGCCGCATCGGTATCCGTTCCTGCTCCTCGACTGCGTCGACGAGGTGGTTCCGGGGGAGTACATCGTCGGCCGCAAGAACGTCTCGGGCAATGAGCCCTACTTGCAGGGGCACTTCCCCGGCTATCCCATCATGCCGGGCGTGCTCATCGTCGAGTCGCTGGCGCAGCTCTGCTGCGTTTTGGCGTTCAAGACGTCGGACCGGAGACCCGGCGACGGCTATCTTCACTACCTTGCCGGGCTCGACGATGCGCGTTTCAAACGCCGCGTCCGCCCGGGCGACGTCCTCGAGCTCCGTGGCCGGATTTCGAGCCGCCGGCGGCAACTCATGAAATTCGACTGCGAAGCGCACGTGGATGGCGAGCTAGCCTGTTCGGTGAAGCTCATCTGCGTGGAACGGAAGATCGAGACTTGAGCGCGGCGACGGGGAGCGTCGGAATCGACGAACGAGCGATTGTCGACCCGGCGGCGCGCATCGGACGCAATGTCTCGGTAGGTCCCTGGTCCATCGTGGGACCGGACGTGGTGGTTGGCGACGACTGCGAGATCGGCCCGCACGTGATCCTGCGCGGCCCCACGGTGCTCGGCCGGGGCAACCGCATCTTCCAGTTCTCGACCGTCGGCGAAGGTTCCCCCGCCTTCGCCTACCAGGGCGAGCCGACCACCCTCACCATCGGTGATCGCAACGTCATCCGCGAAGGCGTCACGATCCACCGTGGCCTAGCCACCGACCGGAGCCGGACGGTCATCGGCAGCGACAACCTGTTCATGGCCTACGTCCACATCGGACACGACTGCGTAATTGGTGACCGGATCGTGATGGCCAACAACGCCTCGGTCGCGGGGCACGTATCCGTCGGCGACGAGGCGGTGCTCAGCGGCTATGCGGGCGTACCCCAGTTCCGCAGCATCGGCGCATACGCCTTCGTGGGCGCGATGTCGCTGGTCACCAAGGACGTGCCCGCCTACGTGACGGTGGACGGCAACCCGGCCGGTGCCGTGGGCTTGAACGTCGAGCGGCTGCGTCGGCTGGGCTTGGGCGACGAGGTGAAGAAGACGCTGCAGGACGCCTACAACACCGTCTATCGTCGCGGCCTGACGCTGGCTGAGGCCTTGCGCGAGCTCCAGCCGATTGCCGCCGAGGTGCCCGAGGTGGCCTGTTTCGTCGGCTCGATCGAAGCCTCCGAGCACGGCATCGTCCGTGAGCGTCGGCGTCAGTGACGCGAGTGCTACGCGGTCGCCGCCGACCGCAAGCGGTCGGAGATAGGGCCGGGATGAGGTGAAGATCGGCATCGTCGCAGGCGAGACGTCCGGCGACATCCTCGGCGGCCGGCTCATGGCCGCGATACGGGACCGAGCAGGAGACGTCGAATTCGTCGGCGTCGGTGGCGAGTCGATGCTCGCACAAGGCCTGCAAGCGCTTGCTCCCTTGGAGGCGCTAGCCGTCAACGGCTTCAAGGATCCGATCCTGCGTAGCCCGAGCCTGTTCCGGCTGCTGCGACGGCTGAAACGCCGGTTCCTCGCCGAACCCATGGACGTCGTGGTCGGCGTGGACTTCAACGTCTTCAACTTCATGCTCGAACGGGCGGTGAAGAAGCGTGGCATGCCGACCGCACACTATGTCAGTCCGTCCGTGTACGCGTGGCGCCCGGGCCGGATCAAGCGCATTGCCAAGACAGCGGACGCGGTCTTGGCGCTCTACCCGTTCGAACCACCGCTGTACCGGGACCATGGTGGCCGGGCGGTCTTCGTCGGCCATCCATTGGCCGGCGAGATCGCTGCCGATGCAGGCTCCGTCGACGCCCGCCGGCGTGCGAGGGAAGCCCTTGGCGCCACGCCCGACGGGTTCGTCGTGGCGTTGCTTCCGGGCAGCCGGTCATCCGAGATCGCGTATCACGGCGCGATCTTCCTGCGTACCGCGGCGTGTTTGCGGGAGACCTTTGCTGAAGCGGAGTTCCTAATACCGGCGCCTACGCGCACGGTCCACGATGCGATGCAGCGCGTCCTCGCCGAAGTGCCGGTCAGCGGTGTGCGGCTTGTCCACGGCCAGTCGCGCAAGGTGATCGCGGCTGCGGACCTGGTGCTCGTCAAGTCGGGCACGGCGACATTGGAGGCCATGCTGCTGCGCCGGCCGATGGTGGTGACCTACCGGATGGGGCGCTTAAGCGCCTGGTTGATCCGCCGTTTGAAGACGTCGCCGTACGTCGCCCTGCCGAACATCCTGACCGGGCGCGAACTCGTCCCGGAACTGCTCCAGGAGCAAGCGCAGCCGGAGCGACTGACCGGCGCTCTCATCGAGCAGTACCGCCGCTGCCAGGACGACCCGGCCTACCTCGACACGTGCGCCCATTGGCACGAAAAACTCCGCCAAGGCGGTGCCGGAAAGGCCGCGGAGGTGGTACTGTCTCTCACGGGGTGGGGAACGTCAGGATGAACGGCTCATAGGCTCAACTGCCGATGGTCCATGGACAGGATGATCTGCTTGGCGAGCACTTCATGCTTGAGGGCGCCCATGTCGCGGGCGTCGATGAAGTCGGTCGCGGTCCGTTGGCGGGCCCGGTGGTGGCCGGTGCGGTCGTACTCGACCCGGCGAGGCCCATCGACGGGCTGCGCGACTCGAAGGAGCTAACGGCCACGCGGCGCGACGAACTCGCCGCGGAGATCCGCGAGCGCGCGTGCGCGTGGGCGCTCGGGCGCGCCGAGGTGGCCGAGATCGACCGCATCAACATTCTCAGGGCGGCCCTGGTCGCCATGCGCCGCGCGGTCGAGCGTCTGCCATTCGGCGTGCGCGTGGCCTATGTCGACGGCAATATTGCGCCCACGCTCCCGTGCGCAAGCGTCGCGGTCATCGGCGGCGACGCCACGGTGCCGGCGATCGGTGCGGCGTCGATCATCGCCAAGGTGGCGCGCGATGCGGAGATGACCGCGGCGGCGACTCGCTATCCAGACTACGGCTTCGAATGCCACAAGGGCTACGCCACGGCATCGCATCTCGACAGTCTGCGCCGCTTGGGCCCGACACCGCTGCATCGGCGCACGTTCGCCCCGGTAGCGCTTGCGTTGGGCGGCACCGACGAGGAGCGGCAAACGGCGCTGTGGACGCACGCCAGATGAATGCCGCTGTTCCCGCTGAGCGAATCAGCTATCAGACTGGCGACGAGATCGAACCGGTCCCAGAGCATGGCCAGGCCGACCCGGGGCTGGCCGACTTCGTGCACCTCGCCGTACACAGCGAGTTCTCCATCACCGACGGTCTCATCAAGGTCAAGGAGCTCGCCGGCCGGGTCCGCGATCTGCACATGCCGGCGGTGGCGCTCACCGACCGCACGAATCTCTTCGGACTCGTGAAGTTCTACACCGCCTGTCGCGATGCCGGGATCAAGCCTTTGGTCGGTGCCGACTTGGACTACGAAGACGCGGACGGCACGCTGTGCCGTTGCGTCGTCCTGGTGGCCGACGCGACCGGCTACGGCAGGCTTCTGCGACTGGTGTCGCGAGCCTACACGGACGCGCCGGAGCGCAGGCACGGAGACGGTCATGGTCACGGGCGTGTCTCCCGGGAGGCGATCTTGGACGCCGCGGAGGGTCTGATCGTTCTGCTCGGTGCGGCCAGCGACGTCGGGGTGGCGAGCGGCTCGCCGGATGTCGCTGCTCGGCGGCTCGCCTCCTGGCGGAGTGCGTTCGCCGATCGCGTGTACCTCGAGGTCGTGCGCACGGGTCGGCGGGGCGAAGAACAGTTCGTCCTGGAGGCCGTCGACCTCGCGGTTCGCGAGGGCGTCCCCGTCGTCGCGAGCAACGACGTCCGGTTCATGGACAGCGAGGACTTCGAAGCCCACGAGACCCGCGTGTGCATCCAGGAAGGCCGCGTGCTCAACGACGCGAGGCGCGAACGGCGCTACAGCGATCAGCAGTACCTGCGCACGCCGGCGGAAATGCGGGCCTTGTTCGCCGATCTGCCCGAGGCCATCGACAACACCGTCGAGATCGCCAAGCGCTGCAACTGCGAGATCGAACTCGGAACGTACCACCTGCCCGAGTACCCGGTACCGACCGGCGCGTCGCTCGAAGCGACGTTGCGCGAGGAGGCCGTTCGCGGACTCGAGGACTATCTCGCCGCCGGTGCGCAGGTTCGCGAACGCGACGCCGATGCCTACCACGCACGCCTCGAATACGAACTCGGGATCATCAACCAGATGGGCTTCGCCGGCTATTTCCTGATCGTGCAGGAGTTCGTGCTTTGGGCCCGTCAGAACGACGTGCCCGTGGGCTGCCGAGGTTCCGGCACGGCCTCTTTGGTGGCCTTCTGCCTCGGCATCACGGATCTGGATCCGCTCCGCTATGGCCTCATCTTCGAGCGCCTGCTGAATCCCGAGCGCGTATCCATGCCCGACCTCGACATCGACTTCTGCATGGAGGGCCGGGAACGCGTGATCGCCCACGTGGCGGAACGCTATGGCCACGACGCGGTCAGCCAGATCGTCACCTTCGGGACCATGGCTGCGCGCCTTGTCGTTCGCGACGTGGCGCGGGCCCAGGACAAGCCCTTCGGCTTGGCCGACCGGCTGTCGAAGATGATCCCGTTCGAGGTCGGCATGACCCTCGAAAAGGCCGTGGAGCAGGAGTCCGAGTTGCGCGACTTCGTCGACCGGGACGAAGACGCCGCGGAGATAATGGACATGGCCTACAAGCTCGAGGGCATCGTCCGCAATATCGGCAAGCACGCCGGTGGCGTGGTGATCGCGCCGACGACGCTGACCGACTACGTGCCGCTGTACGCCGACCACGCCGGTGGCGGCGTCGTCTCCCAGTTCGATCTCAACGACGTCGAGGAGGCGGGGCTCGTCAAGTTCGACTTCCTCGGCCTCAAGACGCTCACGATCATTGATTGGGCCGTGCGAGCGATCAACGAGGAGCGTGCCGGAACTGGCGCGGAACTCATCGACGTCATGCGCTTGCCGCTCGACGATCCCGCCACCTACGAGTTCCTGAAGACCGCGGAGACCACGGCGGTCTTCCAGCTCGAGTCGGAAGGCATGAAGGATCTCATCCGACGACTTCAGCCGGACACCATCGACGACATCATCGCCCTGGTGGCGCTCTACCGGCCGGGTCCGCTGCAATCCGGCGCCGTCGACGACTACATCGACCGCAAGCACGGCAAGAAACCGGTCTCCTATCCGCACGAAACGCTGCGCGACCCGTTGGCCGGCACCTACGGCGTCATGCTCTACCAGGAGCAGGTCATGAACATGGCGCAGCGCCTCGCGGGCTTCTCGCTCGGCCAGGCGGATCTGTTGCGACGCGCGATGGCCAAGAAGAAGCCGGAGGAGATGATCGAAGTGCGTCGGCAGTTCCTCGCCGGGACGGACGAGGCGCACGTGGACCAACGCATAGCCAACGACATATTCGATCAGGTCGAGAAGTTCGCGGGCTACGCGTTCCCCAAGGCGCACTCGGCAAGCTACGCCATGCTCACCTTCCGGGCGGCTTGGTTGAAGGCGCACTATCCGGCGCAGTACATGGCCGCAGTGCTGTCCGCGGACATGCACAACACGGACAAGGTCGTGACCCTGGTGGACGAGGTGAAGCGGCTTCGGCTCACCGTGCATCCCCCGGACGTCAACCTCAGTGCCACCCGGTTCAGCGCCACGACGAACGGGATTCGCTACGGTCTCGGCGCGGTCCGCGGCGTCGGCGAGGGCCCTGTCGAGACGATGATCGCGGCCCGCGAGGACGGCGCTTTCGAGAGCCTGGCGGACTTCTGCCATCGCGTCGACGCCCGGCGTGCGAACAAGCGCGTCCTGGAGGCGCTGATCCGCGCCGGCGCGATGGACTCGTTCGGGGCGCCGGGGGAGTCCACCGAACTCGTCCGGGCGCGTCTGCTCGAGGAAATGCCGGCGACGGTCCAAGGCGCTGAACGGGCCGCGCGCGACGCGGAGATCGGCATCGACGACATGTTCGGCGGCGTTCCGGAAGGGGTGTCCGCGATCGTGCGCGACGGCGTTCGCGCATTGACCAACCGCGAGATGCGCGACGGCGAGAAGGACGCCCTGGGTTTCTACCTCACGGGCCATCCGATCGACGACTACCTGGACGAGATCCGCCAATTCTGTCCGCAGCGGATCGCCACTCTGTCCGTCAGGGACGGTCGGCAGGCGGCGGCTGGCCTCGTCGTCTCGATGCGCTCGCGACGGGGCCGCAACGGCAGCATGGGCTTCCTGGTGCTCGACGACCGCAGCGCGCGCATCGAGGTAGCCGTGTTCGGCGACGTGTATCAGCAGCACCGCGCCAAGCTCATCAAGGACGAGGTCCTGGTGGTGCTCGGCGAGGTGCAGCGGGACGATTTCGACGGCAAGCTGAAGCTCAAGGCCGACAGCATCATGACGATCGCGGAGGCGCGCAACTACTACGCCGAGCACTTGGCGGTCCGGCTGGCCGCGGACGGGATCGACGACGACCTGTCGACGCGCTTGCGCAATACGTTGAGGCCCCACCTGGCGGACCGCGGCGGCCGGGTGGTCCTGGACTACCGTGGCGCTTCGGCCGGCGGTCGCATCGTTCTCGGCAACGCATGGCGCGTGGACCTGAACGATGAGTTGCTGCTGGGCATGCGCGAGGCGTTCGGCGACGAGGCCGTCTCCGTCCGCTATGCCGGCTGATGCCGCCACTCCTATCGGCCGGGCGATTGTCGCTACGGCGGCGCTCGCACCGTGGTTCGATGGGAGGGCTACGGGCGTGCTTTGGGTGGCATTCAGCGGTGGGCGCGACTCGACCGTGCTCCTGCACGCCCTGCGGGACGTTCCGGGCGTCGCGGCGACGCACATCGACCATGGCTTGAACGCTGACTCCGCCGCGTGGGCATGGCACTGCGCCCGTGTGGCGGCGGACTTGGGCGTCGGCTTCGAGGCCCGACGCGTATGCGCCGCGGCAGACGGCAACCGGGAACAGGCGGCCCGGCGCGCCCGCTACGCGGCGTGGCGGGAGCTGCTCCGCCCCGGCGACTTGCTCGCCCTGGCCCACCACGCGGACGATCAGGCGGAAACCCGGCTCTGGCAACTGTTGACCGGTCGTGAACCCGGCGGCATGCCCGTGGAACGACGCCTCGGCGGTGGCCTGTTGGTTCGGCCGATGCTCGGCATCCGCAGGGCGGCGATCACAGCGTACGCCGAACATCACGGACTGCGCTGGATCGAAGACCCGTCGAACGAGGACTTAAGCCTCGACCGCAACTACATCCGCGCGCACATCCTGCCGCGCATCGAGGAGCGCTTTCCCAACGCGGTGAAGCGGCTTGCCCGACCGCGACCCGCTGCCGCGCCGGTTCCGCTCGCTGCATCCGCGGTCAGCACGACGACGATCGAGGACTGGCTGAGGGCGGCTGGTTTGCCTGTCGCGCGCGCCGCCGTGGCGCAAATCCGGCGCCAGACCTCGGCGTGCCGGGACCGCGTGCCCCAGGTGACCGTTGCGCCCGGTATCCGTGCCTGGCGCCATGCCGACCATTGGCACTTGGTTCGCGAATCGGCGCCGCTTGCGGCGCAACCCGTTGCCGTCGGCGTCTGTGCGCGGATCGGCAGCGGCGCGCTTGGGTGGCGTCGTGGCGGGCGCGGTTTGCCGGCGGGCATGCGCATGACCGTGCGCCCGCGTGCCGGTGGCGAGCGGCTGCGGGTGGATGGCCGCAACCTGACCAAGTCGGTCAAGGCGCTGCTCCACGATGCCGGTGTGCCCCCGTGGCGTCGGCCAGGCTGGCCACTGCTCTTCGCCGACGACGGTACGCTTGTCGCCCTACCGGGCTTGGCGGTCGCCGAGGGTGCCGCGGTCGCTGACGGCTGGCAGCCGCAGTGGACGCCGTTCGAGGACTTCTGAGCATGTCCGACGTCGCCGGATGCCCGCACGATTTCCACAGCGCCGAGTACGTCGCGGCGTGGGCGGCGAAGGTCGACAATCCGATCCGTCGCAGCGTCTTCCACCACATCCTGGCCCACCTGCATCTCGAGCTGCCGACGGACGACGCCGCCCACGTCGTGGAACTGGCTTGCGGACCTGGCCTGCTCGCGGAGTTCCTCCTCGGCAACCACCTGGGGATGACCTACGAAGGGTTGGACTTCTCGGAACCGATGCTGGCCATGGCGGAGCAACGCTTGGCGCCGTTCGGCGACCGTGTGTCCTTGCGGGTGGTCGACCTTCGCGACGCCTGGACGGACTCGGTCGAACGCGTTCCGCAGGCGGTTATCTCCACGCAGGCGTTGCACGACGTTGGCGGCCCTGGAGAGCACGCGGCCATCTACCGTGCCGCGGGCGCGCTCCTGGCCCCCGGAGGATTGCTGCTCAACGCGGATTTCGTCGACCGGCCGGGTGCGGGGAGGCGGCGCATTGGCTTGGCTCGGCACCTCGAGATGATGGCCGCGGCGGGCCTACGCGGCACGAAGGCGACACTCGATCTCGGCCCGTACGTGTGCGTTGTCGGGTTTGCGCCGCCGGGCTAGGGAAGATCTCGAGCGGGAGAAAGCTCTCGATCGACGGGTCACGGGCGCGATTGGCGTACAACCGGTGTTGAACTCAAGGCATGGGCGTCATGTCGATCATCGAGACGATCCGGGTCGCATTGGCATCGATCATCGCCAACCTGCTGCGTTCGAGCCTGACCATGCTCGGCATCATCATCGGCGTGGCGGCGGTGATCACCATGGTGGCGCTCGGCACGGGCGCCCAGCGCGCCGTGGACGAGCAGATCGACCAACTCGGCCCGCGCGTGCTCTCGGTCATGGCAGGCCAGTCGTTCCGACGGGGTGTTGCATCCGCCAACCGCGTCTCGCTCACCGTCGACGACTACGAGGCTCTGGTTCGGGACGCGCCGCTGCTTGCCGAGGTCGTGCCTGAACTCTCCGGCGGCCTCCAGATCAAGTACGGAAACAAGAACCTGTACCACGACGTGGTCGGCACAACGACGAACTTCCCGGGCGTGCACGGCGTCGACATCGACGTGGGCGCCATGTTCACGGCGAGCGACCTCGCTGCGCGTCGGCGCGTCGTCGTGCTCGGCAGCGAGATACCCCAGAACCTCGAAATGGAGCCGGAGAACCTGATCGGCCGTACGCTCAACATCAACCGCATTCCGTTCGAGATCATCGGCGTCTTCGAGGCGGTCGGCGAGCGCTTCGGCCCGGAACCAGACGACCGCGTGTTCATTCCACTGACCACCGCCGAGCTGCGCGTCTTCGGTCAAGACCGGTTGCGCGGCTTGTCCGCGCAGGTGGCGGACGGCGTGTCCCTGGAGATGGGCATGGTGGACATCGAGCGCGTGCTGCGTCGCGAGCACAAGATCCGCCCCGGCCAGGACAACGACTTCATGATCATGAACCGGCGCCAGTTCATGGAGATGGCGCAGGCGTCCACCGAGATCTTCGCGTTCCTGCTCGCCTCGATCGCCGGCGTCAGCCTGCTCGTCGGCGGCATCGGGATCATGAACATCATGCTCGTATCCGTTACCGAGCGCACACGCGAGATCGGCGTGCGCAAGGCCCTCGGGGCGACGCGGTTCAACATCCTCATGCAGTTCGTGATCGAGGCGCTGACCATCGGCGCCCTCGGCGGCGTGCTCGGCATCGCGCTCGGCGCCGGGGGCGCCTGGGGATTGATCGAGTTCGCCAACTGGAACGTGTTCATCTCCGCCGACGCGGTACTGCTCGCGGTCGTGTTCAGCGTCGGCGTCGGACTCTTCTTCGGCATCTGGCCCGCGCGGCGGGCGGCGCAACTCGATCCGATCGAGGCGCTACGTCACGACTGACGCTGGCGCTCATCCCGACCGCTTTGAACTGGGGCCGGGACCGCGTCGAGGACAGCCGTGTTCGTGCTGGCGTTTGCCCGGAGGCGTCGTTTCCTCCCTGGGCAAGGGCATCGTCAGCGGGTCCCTGGCCGCTGGTGCCGGAACCACTTGCGGTCCGCCTCGGACTCGCGACGCCCGCCGGGTGGCTGTTCTGCGAGTGACCAACAGGGTGTAACCCGGCACGTCTTCGTGGTGCACGTCATGCGCCGCGTTGAACGACGGCAGCTTGTCCGATGGGCGCTTAGTTGACCGACAACAACTCGACGCCATCAACACGCGCCGCTTGGTGATCGAATGTGTACAAGGGCGTCGCGCCCTGCCGACGGGCTGCCGCCACGACCATCAGGTCCGCGAAGTCGGCTACACCGCCGGCATGGCCGAGCGCGGCACGCCCCACGTCGTTGGCGCTTTCGATCAGGATGCTCTCGCTCCCAAGCAGGCCGAGTAGGACCGTGCCGATCTGTTCTCGCGGCGTGCCATAGGATCGGGTGAGTACCCAGACAAGCTCAACGACGACCTCCCGGCAGATGAACCCGGGACTGTCCGGCGTGAGAGACGCAACGAGCTGCCGTGCGGCGTCCGCCTGGGCTGGGTGGTCCCGAACCAAATAGCGCACCAGTATGTTGGTGTCCAGCGCGATCATTCGCGCGTTGCGCCTTCCGCGATGGCGCGGTCCATTTCGTCAAGCGAGACCGGTGGCCCGTCGTACTTGATCACACCGAAGAGCCGCTCGACCGGCCGCACGGCAAGAATGCGCACATCGTCGTCCGAGACGATGTAGCGAAGGCAGTCGCCGGGGCCAACCCCCAGCGCATCGCGAACCGCCTTTGGTAGGGTTGTTTGCGCCTTTGCTGTGAGAGTCGACTGAATCACGGTGAATGCCTAGCTTGCCTTACGTTTCGGCATGTTGCCTTGGGAAGAACAGTTTTGCAAGGACACGCTCGGCATCACGGGCGCCGCCACCCCGCCCACTGGCACCCGTAGCCGTCCCACACGCCGTCATCCGCAAAATGAAACCGAGAGCCGCAACGGATAAGCTGCTGATCGTTCGTGCTGCTGCTGGCGTTTGCCGGGCACGGGTGCTATTGTGCAATCCCATCTTACGGGACGCGACGGTCCACGACCGGCGTGCGGCACGCTTAAGATGGGCGCTCGGATGACGCAATACATCTTCGTAACGGGCGGAGTCGTTTCCTCCCTTGGCAAGGGCATCGTCACCGCGTCCCTGGCCGCCGTCCTCGAAGCCCGATCCCTCAAGGTCAACATCCTCAAGATGGATCCATACATCAACGTGGATCCCGGCACGATGAGCCCGTTCCAGCACGGCGAAGTGTTCGTCACGGCGGACGGGGCCGAGACCGACCTCGACCTCGGGCACTACGAGCGCTTCATCCGCGGCGCCCGGATGTCGCAGAAGAACAACTTCACCACCGGGAGCGTCTACGACGAGGTGATCAGGAAGGAGCGGCGGGGCGACTACCTCGGCCGGACCGTCCAGGTCATTCCGCATATCACCGACGAGATCAAGCGCCGCATCCATGCCGTCGGCGAAGGCTTCGAGTTGGTGATCGTCGAAATCGGCGGCACGGTGGGCGACATCGAGTCGCAGCCCTTCCTGGAAGCGGCGCGACAGTTGCGCCTCGAGATCGGCGTGCGCAACACGTTGTTCATCCACTTGACGCTCGTGCCCTGGCTGAAGACCGCGGGCGAGATCAAGACCAAGCCGACCCAGCACTCGGTGCGCGATCTGCGCTCCATCGGCCTGCAGCCGGACGTGCTGATCTGCCGCTCCGCCGAAACGCTCACCGAGGACGTGCGCAGGAAGATCGCGCTCTTCACCAGCGTCGAGGAGCGCGCCGTGATCTCGCTGCCGGACGCGCCCTCGATCTACCAGGTTCCGGTGATGCTCAACGAGCAGTCATTGGACGACATCGTGATCGAGAAGCTCGGACGCGACTGTGCGAGTGCGAACTTGAGCGAGTGGCGCCGGGTCACCGATGCCCTGGAGCACCCCGAGCGCACGATCGAGATCGCCATCGTCGGCAAGTACCTCGACCTGCTCGATGCCTACAAGTCCCTGTCCGAGGCCATCATCCACGCGGGCATCGAAAACCGGACGCAGGTGGACGTGCGCTACGTGGACGCCGAGGAGATCGAGCGCGATGGCTGCGGTGCCTTGCAGGATGTGCACGCGGTCCTTGTCCCGGGCGGGTTCGGCCCCCGGGGTTTCGAGGGCATGATCCGGGCGGCCGAGTTCGCCCGGGAGAACGACGTGCCCTACCTCGGCATCTGCTACGGCCTCCACGCCGCAGTTGTCGGCTTTGCCCGCCAGGTTGTCGGCCTCGACAACGCCAATACCACCGAGGTCAATCCCAACACCCGGGATCCGGTGATCGGCCTGGTCTCGGAGTGGCTCGACCGCACCGGCAGGACGGAGCAGCGAAACGGCGACGAAGACCTCGGCGGCACCATGCGGCTCGGCGAACAGCGTTGCCTGCTCGACGCATCGAGCATCGCGAGCGAACTCTACGGCCAGACGTACACGATGGAGCGCCATCGTCACCGCTACGAGGTGAACAACGGCTATGTGCCCGCCCTGGTCGAACACGGCATGGCGGTCGCGGGGCGCAGCGATGGCGACCGGCTCGTAGAGATGATCGAGATCCCGGAACTCCAGTGGTTCGTCGCCTGTCAATTCCACCCGGAATTCAACTCGTCGCCACGGGACAGCCACCCACTGTTTCGAGGGTTCATCGCCGCCGCCAACCGGCACGCCGATGCGCAGCGCGCGCAACTGGCCGGTGTCGCACACATGGCGCCGCCGGGCGTGCCGCTGGAACAAGCGGTCGGCGACTGACCACGCGCGAAAAGGAAGTCGCCTATGCTGCTAGACACCTTCGAGGTCGGTCTTGACCGTCCGATCTTCCTCATCGCCGGCCCCTGCGTCATCGAGTCCGAGGCACTTGCCTTCGAGACGTCGACGACGCTCAAGGGAATCGCCGACGAAGTGGGCGTGCCTTTCGTCTACAAAAGCTCGTTCGACAAGGCCAACCGCTCGTCGCACCTGAGCTTCCGGGGTGTCGGCATCGAGGAGGGCTTGCGCATTCTCGAGCGCGTCCGGCGCGAGGTCGGCGTGCCTGTGCTGACCGATGTGCACGAGGACACGCCGTTGAACGAGGTGGCGGACGTGGTGTCCATCCTGCAGACGCCCGCCTTCCTGTGCCGGCAGACAAACTTCATTCAGAACGTCTGTGCCCAGGGCTTGCCCGTGAACATCAAGAAGGGGCAGTTCCTGGCACCCGGCGACATGCGCCACGTCGTCGCCAAGGCCAAGGCCACCGGCAACGACAAGATCCTGGTGTGCGAGCGTGGCGCGACATTCGGCTACAACAACCTGGTCTCCGACATGCGCTCGCTCGCGATCATGCGGGACACCGGCTGTCCGGTCGTCTTCGACGCGACCCACTCGGTGCAAATGCCCGGAGGCCTGGGCGACGCCTCGGGGGGCATGCGGGAAATGGTGCCCGTGCTGGCACGTGCCGCCGTCGCCGCGGGCGTCTCGGGGCTCTTCATGGAGACGCACCCACGGCCGGAGGAGGCGCTGTCGGACGGACCGAATTGCTGGCCCACCGCCATGATGGCCGAACTCTTGAGGGAACTGGTCGCCATCGACGGCGTGGTGAAGGCGCATGCTTTCCTGGAACATGCCGAGGGCGTTCGCGGATGACCGTGATCGAAGCGGTCGCGGCCCGCGAGATCCTGGACTCGCGCGGCAATCCCACGGTCGAAGTGGACGTCCGCCTGACCACCGGCACGGTGGGCCGGGCGGCGGTGCCTTCCGGCGCCTCGACCGGTGCGCGAGAGGCGCTCGAACTGCGCGACGGCGAGTGTGACCGCTTCGGCGGGAAGGGTGTCCGGCGCGCGCTGGCCCATGTGCACGAGGAGATCGCGCCCGCACTTTGCGGGCTGGATCCGGTGGACCAGGAGACCCTCGACCGCACGATGATCGAGCTCGACGGCACGCCCGACAAGAGCCGCCTCGGTGCCAACGCCCTGCTTGGCGTATCGCTCGCCAACGCGAAGGCGGCGGCGACGGCGCGCGGCATCCCTCTCTTCCGCCACTTGGGCGGCCTCTACGGTCCCGCGGACATGCGCTTGCCGGTGCCGATGATGAACATCGTCAACGGCGGCGCGCATGCGAACAACAACATCGATATCCAGGAGTTCATGGTCCAACCGGTGCGCCCAGGGTCGTTCCGCGAAGCGTTGCGCTGCGGCGTCGAGGTATTCCACGCCCTGAAGGCGCTGCTGGCGGCACGGGGTCAGTCGACGGCGGTCGGCGACGAGGGTGGGTTTGCGCCCAACCTCGCAGCCAATGCCCACGCCTTTGACGCGATCGCCGAGGCGGTGGAAGCGGCCGGCTACGACTTGGGGACGGACGTCCTGTTGGCCGTCGACTGCGCGGCGTCGGAATTCGCGGTGGGATGTCGCTACCGGCTCACCGGCGAAGGCCGGGAGTACACCGGCGCGGAATTCAGCGGCTACCTGGCGGACTTGGTCGGGCGCTTCCCGATCTCGTCGATCGAGGATGGGCTGGGGGAGGACGACTGGGACGGTTGGCGGGGTCTCACCGGGGAGCTCGGCGAACGCGTGCAACTGGTCGGCGACGATCTCTTCGCCACGAACCCGGCCCTGCTGGCGCGCGGCATCGAGGAAGGTGTCGGCAACGCGATCCTCGTCAAACCGAACCAGGTCGGCACGCTGACCGAGACCCTGGCGACGATCCGCTTGGCGGCGGACGCCGGATACCGGACTGTGATCTCGCACCGCTCCGGCGAGACGGAGGATACGACGATCGCCGACCTCGCAGTTGCCACGGGCGCGGGTCAAATCAAGACGGGATCGTGCTCGCGCACAGACCGCTTGGCGAAGTACAACCGGTTGTTGCGCATCGAGGAACTGCTCGGCGACGGTGCCGAGTACCGTGGCTTCCGGGAACTGCCGTGAACCGGCCCGCTGGGAACTCAAGGACGCGGCGGACGCCGTGGGGCGTTCGCCTCTTCGCCCTCATCGGGACGCTGCTGCTCGTGCCCATGCTTTACCGTTTCTGGTTTGGCGAATCTGGCTGGCTGGCGGCGCGGGAGTTGGAGCGGCAGATCGCGACCCAGGAGCGGGTCGCCGCCGTGCTTGACGAGCGCAACCGGGTGCTCACCACCGAGGTGATGGCGTTGAAGGACGGTCCGGCCGCGGTGGAGGCGCGGGCACGAACCGCCCTTGGCATGGTCGCCGAGGGCGAGACGTTCTACCTGGTGATCGACGGGCCCGACGACGAACAATGACCGAGTTCAACCTGCAAGGCATCGGGTTGACCTCGCGGCGGACGCGCGAGCGGCTGGTGGCCCACCTCAAGGCTTCCGGGATCAAGGACGAGGAAGTCTTGGACGTGATCGCCACCGTGCCGAGACATATCTTCGTCGACGAAGCGCTGGCGCACCGGGCCTACGAGGACAACGCTTTGCCCATCGGCCACGGCCAGACCATCTCTCAGCCCTACGTCGTGGCGAGGATGACGGCGGCCTTGCTCGGCAGCCTGCGACGTGCCGGGCGAGAGCCCCGGCGGGTCCTCGAGATCGGCACCGGGTCGGGATATCAGACCGCCGTGCTCGCATCCCTGGTCGGGACGGTGTTCAGCGTCGAACGCATTCGCGACCTCGTGGAACGGGCGCGCACGCGTCTGCGGGCGATGGACGTGCGCAACGTCCGCCTGCGCCACGACGACGGCAACCTGGGCTGGGCTGCGGAGGCACCGTTCGACGCCGTCTTGGTCACGGCCGGGGCCAGTCATGTTCCGGATGCACTGATGGAGCAGTTGCACGACGGTTCGCCGCTGGTGATCCCGGTTGGGCGCGGGGACGTGCAGCAGCTCAAGCTCCTTGAGCGCGATGGCGACGCGTGGCGCCAGCAGACGCTGGAGGACGTCCGCTTTGTCCCGCTGGTCCAGGGCACGCGGCTGTGACCGACGCGGTTCGGCGGGCCACGCTCGGCCAGCACACGGCACTCTTCGCCCGTGGTGTGGCCATGGGCCTGGCGGAGATCGTCCCGGGCGTGTCCGGAGGCACGATCGCCTTCATCACCGGAATCTACGATGAACTCGTGCGTGCATTGGCGTCGCTGTCGTCGGCATTGTCCACGCCCGCATCGCGGGCGCCTTGGCGCAACGGCTGGTCGGCGTTCGTGCGGCGTCACAACCTGCCTTTCCTCGCTGTTCTGACCGCGGGCATGGCGACCGGTGCCGCGGGGCTTGCGCACTTGATGCTGGCGCTTCTGGAAACGCAACCGGGACTGGTCGCCGGTTTCTTTTTCGGGCTCATCGCCGCGTCTGTCGTGCACGTCGCCACGTCGTCGAGTTGGCGTTGGCTGGCGACGCTAGGCGTGGTGGGCTTGGTCCTGGGCCTGCTCATGGGGTTCTATGCCGGCTCGGCAACGGTCGTCGGCACGACCCCGGCGACGGTCTTCGTTGGCGGCGCATTGGCCGCGACGGCGTGGATGCTGCCCGGTGTCTCAGGTGCCTTCGTGCTCCTCCTAATGGGACTCTACAAGCCCATGCTGGAGGCCTTCACGGCCTTCGATCTCGCGTTGCTCGCCCCTTTCGCTGCCGGCTTGGCGATTGGGCTCCTGGCCTTCTCGAGGCTCTTGGCTTGGCTGCTAGCCAAGGCCCGCCGGGCTGTGCTGGCGCTGCTCACCGGGTTCATGGCCGGTTCGCTGACCGAACTTTGGCCCTGGGGTCGAGGCGCCGAACATGTGCACATGCTCGGGGTCGTGGCGGTCATGGTGGCGGGCGCAACCGTGGTGGGAATCCTGGCTTATGTGGCGCGCGCTGCTAGGACCTAGCGCGGCCGCGGCGCTGGTCCTGGCCGCAGCCTGTGCACCGCACGCCCGCGCGCCGGTGATGGACCGGTCGCTGGTGGAAGAAACCCCGGACACCTACCAAGTGGCCCGACACGACACCCTCTATTCCATAGCATGGCGGTACAACCTCGACTACAAGGCGCTGGCGTCCGCGAACGGGATCGGACCACCCTACGTGATTCGCGAAGGCCAGCGCTTGAGCCTGACAGGCCGACCTGTGCCGCAAAGGGGGCCCGAAGTCGTACGTCGCCGGCCCGCGAACGTCGAACCGCCGCCGCCGCGGGCCGTCTCGGCGGCCAAGCCTGTTGCGACACCGAAACCAGCTCTGCCGACACCCAAGACGGCTGCTTCGACGGCCAAGCCTCCCGCGCCGACCGCCGCGAAGACGCCAGTTGCCAAGCGTCCAGCCCGACCGGCACCGAAACCGGGCGAGCTGCTGGCAGCCGTCGCGCCGGACGGCTGGCGACCTCCGGTCGCCGACCGGCCAGTGCGGCGTTTCGGGGGCGCGTCCAACGGCTTCGACTACCAACTCGGCCCGGCAACCCGGATCCACGCGGCCTCCGGCGGCATCGTCGTCTATTCCGGTCCCGGCCTGGGCGGCTTCCGCCACCTCGTGATCGTCAAGGCCAGTGACCGCTACCTGGTCGCCTACGGCATGAATGTCGCTCCGGAACTGAATGAGGGCGAAACCGTGCTCCCGGGAACCGTGGTCGCCAGGATCGAGAGCGGCGGTCCGACGGCCGGAAAGTTCCACTTCGAGATCCGCGACCGCGGCAAACCGGTTGACCCCGGCAAACTGATCCGCGCTTAAGGCCGGATCCGCCCCGTACCGCCGAGGTACTTGAGAACGACCCGACCGCCGTTACAATAGCCGGCTCTTTGTCGAGCGGACGCCGTTTCATGACCTTCTTGGTCGGGGAAAACTGCATCAAGTGCAAGCTGACGGACTGTGTTGAGGTCTGTCCCGTCGACTGTTTCTACGAAGGCCCGAACATGCTTGTGATCCACCCGGACGAGTGCATCGACTGCGCCTTGTGCGAGCCGGAGTGTCCGGTCGACGCCATCTTCAGCGAGGACGAGATCCCCCAGGGGCAGGAGGATTTCCTCGACCTCAACGCCGAACTCGCAGAGATCTGGCCGAACATCGTGGAGAAGAAGGATCCGCCGCCGGACGAGGCCGAGTGGCGCGACGTTCCGGACAAGCGGGAGTATCTCGAACGCTGAAACTCCTGAGAGCGCTGAACCGTTGACCGTTGCGTCAGGTTCCAACGTCGGTGGGAGAATGCGAAGCATTCTCGAGCGCGTCGCCGCTAGGCGACGCGCCGCGTCCGAAGGACGCGCCTAAGCCTTGGGCCGAACCTGGCCCTTCAGCGAATACAACGCCTCTAGCGCCTCTCGGGGCGTCATCGCGTCCGGGTCGAGTGCGCGCAGTTCCTCGACCGCTGGATGGCTTGTGTTCCCGCCGTCATCTGGCGCCCGGCGGTAGAATTGGAACAGGTCCCCCTGCGCGGTCGGTGCGCGATCCTGGTGCTGCTCCTCGAGTTCGGCGAGCCGCCGCCGGGCGTCGTCGAGCACGTCCCTCGGCACGCCCGCAAGCTTGGCGACCTCGATGCCGTAGCTCTGGCTCGCCGGGCCTTCCCGGACCGCGTGCAGGAACACGACCTCCCCCTGGTGCTCGACGGCGTCGAGGTGCACGTTGGCCGCACTCGCCAATTCGCCAGGCAAAGCGGTCATCTCGAAGTAGTGGGTGGCGAACAGGGTGAAGGCGCCGATCTCGCGGGCGATGTGATCGGCCGTCGCCCAGGCCAGCGCGAGTCCGTCGTAGGTGCTGGTGCCGCGACCGATCTCGTCAAGCAGCACGAGGCTTGAACGCGTGGCGTTGTGCAGGATGTGCGCGGTTTCGCTCATTTCCACCATGAATGTCGAGCGGCCGCCCGCCAAGTCGTCCGATGCGCCGATGCGGGTGAAGATGCGATCGACCGGACCGATGGTGGCGGCGTGCGCGGGCACGAAACTCCCGGTATAGGCGAGGAGCACGATCAGCGCGGTCTGGCGCATGTACGTGGACTTGCCGCCCATGTTCGGCCCGGTGACGATGAGCAGTCGACGCTCGTCGTGCAGCACGAGGTCGTTGGGCACGAACGGCGCATCGGACTCGGCCTCGACCACCGAATGACGGCCGGCCTCGATTCTGATGCCGCTGGCGTCGTCGAGGGTCGGCTGGATCAGCCCGTGGCGCTCGGCGGCGATCGCGAAGGAGTTCAGGACGTCGAGACGGCTGACCTCGCGGGCGGCGTGCCGCGTACCGGCATTGCGATTCTGCAAGGTGCCGACGAGTTCGCCGAACAGGGCGCGCTCCCGAGCCAGCGCCTGGGCTTGGCTGGTGAGCGCTTCGTCCTCGAAGTGCTTGAGTTCCGGCATGATGTAGCGCTCGGCGTTCTTCAACGTCTGCCGCCGGACATACTCGGCCGGCACGGCGTCGGCGGCGGCGCGGGGAGTCTCGATGTAGTAGCCGTGGACCCGGTTGTAGCCGACCTTCAAAGTCGCGATCCCGGTTCGGTCCCGCTCGCGCACCTCGAGTGCGGCCAGCCAATCGGCCGCGTTCTCGGTCAGGTCCTTGAGCCGGTCGAGTTCGGCGTCGTAGCCGCGCCTGATCATGCCGCCTTCCCTAGTGGTCGCGGGCGGGTCGTCCACGAGTGCGCGATCGAGGAGAGCGCGTTCCTCGTCGAGGGTCGGCAGTGCCTCGAACCGGCCCCGGAGCGTTTCGTCGCCGAGGTCGACGACGATTCGAATGAGCGCCGGCAGGGCTTGCGCCGCTTGGCGAAGCTTGCCGAGGTCGCGGGGCGAGGCGTTGCCGAGGGCGATGCGGCTGGCGATGCGCTCGACGTCGCCGATCTCGGCAAGCAGGGGCTGTATCAGCGGTGCCGCCCGCGCGGCGAGGATCGCCGAGACGGCGTGCTGGCGTGCCGCGACGCGACCGGCGTCCCTCAGCGGTGCGTTCAGCCACGTATGCAGTTTGCGTGCGCCCATGGCCGCGGCCGTGTGGTTCATGACGGCGAACAGCGTGCCGTTCGTCTCGCCGTCCAGGCGGCGGTCGATTTCCAGGTTGCGGCGCGTATGCGCATCCATCACCACGACATCGTTGTCCGACTCGACCCGCACCCGGTCGACGAAGGCGAGGTCCTGGCAGCGGGCCGATTGCGCGTAGCGCAGCACGGCGGAGGCGGCGCCGACGGCAAGGTCGCCGCGCGCGAGGCCAAAGGCGGCGAGGTCGGTGACGCCGAAGTGTTCGGTAAGGTGGCGAAAACCCAGATCAGTGTCGAATTCCAGCGCATCCCGGTGTTGGAGCGGCGCACTTGCGTGTACGTCGATCTGATCCGGTACCAGGACCTCCGCCGGCTGCACCCGTGCGAGCACGGACGCCAGTTCTGCTGCGCCCGAGGCCCGGCAGACGGCGAAGTCGCCGGACGCGATGTTCAGCCAGGCGATGCCCCAGCGCCGGCCTTCCCCGACGATTCCGGCAAGCACGCTGTCGCGTTCCGGCCCTAAGAGGCCGTCCTCGGCGAGCGTCCCCGGCGTCACCACCCGTTGCACGCGGCGGTCCACGGGTCCCTTGGCCGTTGCGGGATCGCCGATCTGCTCGCAGATCGCGACCGTTCGGCCTGCCTCGACGAGCTTGGCGAGATAGCTGTCCGCGGCGTGGTAGGGCACCCCGGCCATCGGGATCGGCGCGCCGTTAGTGCGTCCGCGCGCCGTCAGGGTGATGTCGAGGAGCCGGGACGCCTCCTTGGCGTCGTCGAAGAACAACTCGTAGAAGTCGCCCATCCGGTAGAACAGCAGGGCGTTCGGGTGCTCGGCCTTAATGCGCAGGTACTGCTGCATGACCGGCGTATGGCTGGCGAAGGACATCGTCATGATTTGAGCGAAGCGTAAACGTTCGGCGGCGTCTGGGCGAGGCGGCTCCTGCTGTAGGACAATGCCCATTGCACCTGTAAGAGACGTCTATTTCTCGCGATTTGTCGTTTTGGGTGTTGACCTCGATACTGAGCAAACATACAGTACGCACAGATACTCGCGTTAAGGAGAACGCCAGTGGCCGACACGCAAGCAGGTAATCGGGACAAAGGCAACAATCAGGAGAAGCAACGCGCCTTGGCGGCGGCGTTGTCGCAGATCGACCGGCAATTCGGCAAGGGTTCCATGATGCGCCTGGGCGACCGGGAGCAGGAGGCGATTCCATCCATCTCGACCGGCTCGCTCGGGCTCGACATCGCGCTTGGCGTCGGCGGCCTGCCGCGCGGCCGCGTGGTCGAGATCTACGGTCCCGAGTCGTCCGGGAAAACCACCCTCACCTTGCAGGTGATCGCGGAAGCGCAGAAGCAAGGCGGCACCTGCGCCTTCATCGACGCCGAGCACGCGCTCGATCCGATCTACGCCGAGTCGCTCGGCGTCAACACCGACGACCTCCTGGTTTCGCAGCCCGACACCGGCGAACAGGGGCTGGAGATCTGCGACATGATCGTGCGCTCGGGGGCCGTGGATGTCGTCGTCGTGGACTCCGTCGCCGCGTTGACGCCCAAGGCCGAGATCGAGGGCGAGATGGGCGATGCGCACGTCGGCCTGCAGGCCCGCCTGATGAGCCAGGCGCTGCGCAAGATGACGGGCAGCATCAAGAACTCCAATACGCTGGTCGTCTTCACCAACCAGATCCGCATGAAGATCGGCGTCATGTTCGGCTCTCCCGAGACGACGACGGGTGGCAATGCGTTGAAGTTCTATGCCTCCGTGCGGCTCGACATCCGCCGGATCGGCGCCGTCAAGGACCGCGACGAGGTCATCGGCAACGAGACGCGCGTCAAGGTGGTCAAGAACAAGGTGGCGCCGCCGTTCAAGCAGACCGAATTCCAGATCCTCTACGGCCAGGGCATCTATCGCAACGGCGAGATCATCGACCTCGGCGTGCAGCAGGGCGTAGTCGAGAAGTCCGGCGCCTGGTACAGCTACAACGGCGAGCGCATCGGCCAAGGCAAGAAGAACTCGGCGGCCTGGCTCGACCAGAACGACGACCTCCGCGCGGAGATCGAAGGCCGGATTCGTGCCGCGCTATTGCCGGGCCAAGAGCCGGCGGCGTCGACTGAAGCCCCGGATGCCGACCGGGGTCTGCGCGTGGTCTGACGTCGAGGATGGACGCATTGCCCGACGCCGGCCGTGCGCCAGACGAGCCATCGGGCCATGAGACGTTTGGCGCCGGCGTCCGGTTGCTGGCCAGGCGTGAGCACTCCCGCGTGGAGTTGCGGCGCAAGCTCCGCACGCGCGGGCATCCGCCGGAGGCCGTGGAGCAGGCGCTTGCCCGCCTCGGCGAGTACGGCTACCAGTCCGACGCCCGGTTCGCGGAGAGTTTCGTTCGCTCCCGCGTGGACCGCGGCCAAGGTCGATTGAAGATCGTCGCGGCGCTTCGCGAACGCGGCATCGACGACGGCATCGCGTCCGCGCTGCTCGACCTGGGCGAGCCGGAGTGGCGCCGCTTGGCCACCGCCGCGCTGCACAAACGCTTCGGCGATGCGGCCCCCGCCGACCGCGCCGAGTGGGCCAAACGGGCGCGTTTTCTCGCTGGCAGAGGGTTCACTTCGGACGTCGTGAGTCGTGTTTTGGATGGCGGCGGGACCGCCTCCGGTTGATCGTATACTTGGCCGCCATTTTTCGGCGGCGTCATACGCCCAACGACCGGACCCGGTGCCATGAAAACGGACGAGATTCGCAGTGCCTTTCTGGACTTCTTCGCCGAGCGCGGCCACCGCGTCGTGCCGTCGAGTTCGCTCGTGCCGGCGAACGACCCGACGCTCCTGTTCACCAACGCCGGAATGGTCCAGTTCAAGGATGCGCTGACCGGTCGCGAGACGCCGGACTACGTGCGCGCGACGAGTTGCCAGCTTTGCGTGCGCGCCGGCGGCAAGCACAACGACCTGGAGAACGTCGGCTACACCGGCCGGCACCAGACGCTCTTCGAGATGCTCGGCAACTTCAGCTTCGGGGACTACTTCAAGGAAGACGCCATCGCGTGGTCCTGGGATTTCGTCACCGGCGTACTCGAACTGCCCAAGGACCGCCTCTGGGTCACCGTCCATCCGTCGGACGACGAAGCGCGCGCCATCTGGACCCGCACGATTGGCATCGCTCCGGACCGTGTGGTGGACCATGAGGACAACTTCTGGGCGATGGGCGACACCGGTCCCTGCGGCCCGGACTCGGAATTGTTCTACGACTTGGGCCCGGACGTGGAAGGCGGCCCGCCCGGTTCGGCCAACGAGGATGGCGACCGCTTCTCCGAGTTCTGGAACCTCGTCTTCCCGCAGTTCGACCGTTCGGTGGACGGCACGCTCACGCCCCTCGACGCGCCCGGCGTCGACACGGGCATGGGCCTGGAACGGGTCGCCGCGATCGTGCAAGGCGGCAAGAGCAACTACGACAACGACTTGATCCGCCAGCTCGTCGCCAGCGTGGCGCGCATGGTCGGTGTCCGCGACGAGGGCGAGATTCGCACCAATCCGTCGCTGCGCGTGATCGCCGACCACGTGCGCGCGGCAGCCTTCCTCATCGGCGACGGCGTAATGCCGGGCAACGAGGACCGCGGCTACGTCTTGCGGCGCATCATCCGTCGCGGTCTGCGCCACGGCCACAAGCTCGGCATGGAAGAACCGTTCTTCCACCGCCTGGTCGACCCGGTCGCCGAGATCATGCGCAGCGGCTACCCGGACCTGGCGCGCGAGGCCGACAACATCACCACGGTCCTGGCGCGCGAGGAGGAACGCTTCGCCGAGACGCTCCGCAGCGGGATGAACCTGCTCGACGGCGTGATCGTGCGCCTCAACGACACGACGATCCCCGGGGAGATCGCGTTCAAGCTCTACGACACCTACGGCTTCCCGGTGGATCTCACCGCCGACATCGCCCGCGAACGCGGCCTCACCGTCGACATGGCGGGTTTCGACCGCTTGATGGACGAACAACGCGCCCGCGGGCGTGCCGCAGCTTCCCGCTTCGACGCCCAGGTCGAGCAGAGCATCCGCGTGGACACGCCCGTGGAGTTCTCGGGTTATGCGCAACTCGAAGGGTCCGCCGAAGTGCTCGGCCTGTTCGACGAAGGCGCCGCCGTGGATGCTCTCGAAGAAGGCCAGTCGGGCGTCGTCGTGCTCGACACCACGCCGTTCTACGCCGAGGCCGGCGGCCAAGTCGGCGACCGCGGCGAGTTGCGCGGCGCCGACAGCGCGTTGTTCCGGGTGGCCGACACGACAAAGGGCGGCGACCAGCATCTGCATCACGGCACGGTGCAGCGGGGCATTCTGCGCCGGGGTGACCGCGTCCTCGCCGACGTGGACGCGCCCCGCCGCGGCGAGACCGTCCTGAACCACTCGGCCACGCACCTTTTGCATGCGGCGCTGCGCGCGACGCTAGGCGGACACGTCGAGCAGAAAGGCTCGCTTGTCGCCCCCGACCGCCTGCGCTTCGACTTCAGCCATCCGGAGCCCGTCTCGGAGGCGGAACTCCGCCGCATCGAAGCCGTGGTCAACGCGCGCATCCGCGAGAACTCGGAAGTGGTCACCGAGCAACTGTCCTACCGCGACGCCATAGACAAGGGTGCGGTCGCGTTGTTCGGGGAGAGATACGGCGACAGCGTGCGGGTCCTGACCATGGGCGACGGCTTCTCCGTGGAGCTCTGCGGAGGCACGCACGTGCGCAGAACGGGCGACATCGGCGTGTTGCGGATCGTGTCCGAGGAAGGCATCGCCGCCGGTGTGCGTCGCATCGAGGCCGTCACGGGGGCACGTGCCCTGTCGTGGTTCGACGAGGGTGAGCGGGAACTCGCGGCTGCGGGGGCGGCGGTGCGTGCCCAGCGCCAGGAGGTGGCGGAGAAGGTTCGCCGGCTGGTCGACGAGACCCGGGACCTGCACAAGGAGATCGACTCCTTGCGCGCGCGTCTCGCGGCGAACGAAGGCGCGGATCTTGCCGGTCGCGCGGTCGACGTGAACGGCATCAACGTCCTCGCGACCGTGGTGGATGGCGACTCCGACTCGCTACCTACCACCATGGACGCATTGCGCGACCGCCTTGGGGACTCGGTGGTCGTGCTCGGACACATCGGCCCCAAGGTGAGCCTGATCGCGGGCGTCAGCAAGGCACTTACGGGCCAGTTGAACGCGGGCGAGGTGCTCCGCTTCGTCGGTGCCCAAGTGGGCGCCAAGGGCGGCGGTCGTCCGGACATGGCCCGGGGCGGCGGCGGCGACCGTCCAGACAAGCTCGCGCCGGCCTTGGACTCGGTCGTCGATTGGGTGCGCGAACGCACCGCCTGAGCGGCAGCACAAGGCGACACGGTGCGGACATGGGACGCTTGCTGGTTCAGAAATTCGGCGGCACGTCGGTAGGCAGCGTCGAGCGCATCAACGCGGTGGCCTCCCGGGTTGCCCGCTTCGTCGAGCGCGGCGACCGCGTCGTGGTCGTCGTCTCGGCGATGAGCGGCGAGACCAACCGGCTGGAAGGCCTCGGCTTCGACATCGCCAAGCGTCCGTCCCCGCGCGAGATGGACATGCTGCTGTCGTCGGGGGAACAGGCGTCGATCGCCCTGGTCGCCATGGCGCTCATGGAGCAGGGCTGTCCGGCGCGCTCGTGGCTCGGCTCGCAGATCCGCATCGAGACCGACACGAACCACACGAAGGCGCGGATCGAGAACATCGACGTTGCAGGCGTCCAAGCCGACCTCGATAGCGGCACGACACCCGTCATCGCGGGTTTCCAAGGCGTCACCGCCGCGGGGGAAGTCACCACCTTCGGCCGCGGCGGATCGGACACCACCGCGGTGGCCGTCGCCGCCGCTCTCGAGGCGGACGAGTGCCAGATCTACACGGACGTCGACGGCGTGTACTCGGCCGACCCGCGAATCGTCGACAACGCCCGCCTGCTCGCAACGGTGACTTTCGAGGAGATGCTCGAACTCGCGAGTCTCGGCTCCAAGGTCCTGCATTCCCGCTCGGTCGAGTTGACCGGCAAGTACGGCGTCCCCCTGCGCGTCCTGTCGAGCCTCACGGATCCTGCCGAGGAGAACCCCGGCACCCTAATCACCACGGAGGAACAAGCCATGGAGCAACCCCTCGTAGCCGGGGTCGCCTATGCGCGCGACGAAGCCAAGGTCACGGTACTCGGCGTACCGGACGTGCCGGGTGTCGCCTCGAAGATCCTCGGCCCCGTCGGCGCCGCCGGTATCGAGGTCGACATGATCGTGCAGAACGCCGGCGCCGACGGCTCGGCGGACCTCACCTTCACCGTGCGCCGAGCGGACTACGAGCGCGCCTTGGAGATTCTCCGCGAGGCCAGCGGCACCGTCGGCGCACGCTCGGTCGCGGGCGACGACCGGATCGCCAAGGTGTCGGCAGTCGGCATGGGCATGCGCTCCCACGCCGGCGTCGCGACCCGTATGTTTGACGCCCTGGCCGCCGAGAACATCAACATCGAGATGATCTCGACCTCCGAGATCAAGATTTCCGTGGTCGTTGCGGAGCGCTACCTGGAACTCGCCGTGCGTGCGATCCACGACGCGTTCGAACTCGAGAGCCCGCCCTCGGCCGATTGACGCGGTTGGGTGCGCCAGGCTCGCCCGTCTACAGAACGGTGCGAGATGCGGACCGTCCGCCGTCATTGTTCATCGCGCCCAACTAGGTCACAATGGCCCCTCGACGGTGGTTTGGCTGGTCATGGGAGCCGGTCTAGACTGCCGCTTCGGCACGGACGTCAGCGCTTTTTGCTGTCGCTGTGGGATGAGGGAACACCATCCAACACAGGCCGTAATCGAAGGGGAACGAGGGAGGAGTTATGTTGATCCTGACCCGACGCGTCGGCGAGACGCTCATGATTGGCGACGACATCACGGTTACGGTGTTGGGCGTCAAAGGCAATCAGGTTCGGATTGGCGTCAACGCGCCCAGGGATGTGGCGGTCCATCGCGAGGAGATCTATCAGCGGATCCGTAGCGGGGACCGGGTCGACACGCCCGCGCGGGCCGGGGAGCGCGGCTAAGCACCTGACCGTGGCACGTCGCGGCGTTCGCCGACGCCGCAACACGCATCGTCGGCGGAAGCCGGTCACCATGGGATTCGCTTCCCGCCACGAGTTGTTTTCGGCACACTTTACTTCCCCTTCAAACGTCCGAGGCATGACCCATGGCGGAAGTTGAGACCATCCCCGCGGCGTCGGAGGCCCTTGATCGGGTGCTCGCCGCCATCGACGAACTGGGCTTAAGCGGCAACGTCGTGGAACTGGAAACCCACGGCTTCACCACGGTCAAGGGAGTGCTCTCCGAGCCGCAGATCGAGCGCGCGAAGGCCGCGATCCTCTCCCGGGTGGAGCGCAACGTCGGCCACGCGATCGACGTCGACACCGCCACCGAGGACGACTTCCAGGGCATGACCTACGTCCCCTACATGCTCTACGACGACGAGATCTTCGAGGAGATCCTCGTCGCTCCCAAGCCGCTTACCCTGATCAACTACCTGCTGGGCGAGAGCTGCCTCCTGTCGAGCATGGGCTGCCACTTCAAGGGCCCGGGCGGCATGCACCTGCCGCTTCACTCGGACAACGGCAACGGCATCCCCGCACCGTTCCCGGCCACCTCCCACGTCGCCAACGTCAACTATGCGCTTACGCCCTATAGCCGCGAAGCGGGCGCGCTCGCCTTGGTGCCCGGCAGCCACAAGCTGGGCCGCCAACCCCGCCCGGCGGAGGCGGATCTCGGGGAGAACGCCAACCCCGACGCCGTCGCCATGAACATCGACCCCGGCGACGCCGTCGTCTGGCACGGCAACAGTTGGCACGGCTCCTTCGTACGCGAGATCCCCGGCGTGCGCATGAACCTCGCCGTGTACTTCAACCGCCAGTACATCCAGACCCAGGAACGCCACGGCGACACCGTCCCCGAGGACGTGCGCGCCCGCCACGCCAACGACACGCGCTTCCTGAACCTGCTCGGCGCCAAGCAGCCGTACGGGTGGCGCCACGAAGGACCGGACTACTCCAAGTTCGCGTTCATGCCGCGGGGCCTTTACGACTGATCCGGTCCCGCTCCCAGGCTGCTTCCTCCCGGCCTCGACCGAGCGCCTCGAGGTGCTCGCGGTGGGTGGTCCTGTCCAGTTGGTAGAAGTACAGCGCCACGATCGCCGCCGCGTAGACGGCCGCGAGCAGGGGGGCGTACCACCAGCCGAGGCGCTCGACTACGGCAGCGTCGATGGTGTCCATCTCCCCCGCACCGGGGAAGGCGATCACCGCCAGCACCAAGCCGCCGATCCAGACGCCCATGCCGGAAGCGACCTTGCCAACGAAGGAGACCGTCGCCATCACGAGCCCCTCTTCGCGCCGACCCACCGCCGTGGCGCGGGCATCCACGACGTCGGCGATCATCGATGTGCTTAAGGCCCCGGTCATGATGGACAGCGTTACCCACACCACGCCGATGACCACCAGCAGGGGGAAACGTGCGCCTTGGTCCGTCCCTGGGAACGCACCGATCAGTTCCAGGACAACGGGTCCGCAGACCACCGCGATGTTCAGTGCGCTGAGTTGGATCAACCGCCACTTCTTGTCGCTGTCGCGGGTGATCCGGGGGAGCAGCGGCAAGGCGATGGCCGGCGCCACCAGTTGCGCGGCCAGGGTGATCTGGATCTCTCCGCTGTCGAGGCCCCAGAACCAGGGCTGCATGTAGGCCCACAGCGCGCTCGACGTGCCGGTGCCGACCGCCCCGAGCACGGCGCTCGCGACCAGTACGATGAGGTTGCGGTCGCGGAGGGTCGCGAGGGTTTCCTTGAGTGCGCGGAACCCCGACGACGCGCGCCGTGGCGCCATGGCGAGTTTCGGAATGTGCGCATGGGTCGCCACGGCGGCTGCGGCGAGGCAGACGCAAACCGCCACCGCCGCGACCAGGCCCGCGTCCTCGTAGCCCGTGCGCCGCAACACGCCGGCACCGTCCGGGTACTCCGGCGAATCGGCCAGCCACCAGGCATACATCGCCACCGAGATGAGTGTCCCGAAGAACCAGGCCGCGGCGCCGAAGTAGCTCGACAGGCGCGTGCGGTCGTCGTAGTCCGGCGCCAACTCGGGCAGGAGCGCGGTGAACGGCACGCTGTGCATGGTCAGGGAAAGCCGTAAGCCGATCGTGAACGCCAGGAGCCACACGAACGTGCCGGTCTCGGACATCTCCGGGGGAATCCACAGGCAGTAGTAGCAGGCGGAAACCGGCAGGATCGACGCATAGAGGAACGGGTGACGTCGCCCGAGGCGCGTGCGGATCCGGTCCGACCAGCGCCCCACCAGGGGGTCGGAGACCGCGTCGACGACAAGCGCCAGCAGCAGGGCGAAGCCGGCCAACGCGGGGTCGAGGCCGACGACCTGGCTGTAGTAGATCAGTAGGAAATAGGCGACCCCGTTGCTGACCAGGCCGTTGGCCGTGCCGGACGCCCCGAAGGCCAGGCCGTTGGACGATCGCATCCGCGCCCCCATGCGAGTCGCGCGTTGTCGCACGCGATGCGGCGGAGGTCAACCCCAGCGTTTCTGCCGTGGGACTCTACGACTGACCGAGCCGTGCGTGGACGTCGCCGTCCACGACCCGGCCCTAGGAACTGCTAGCCCGTGCCCGCCAAGGTGCCGGTTTGACGCGATGGCCCAGACCGCGCTCGATCTCGCGCCACTTGCGCCCTTCATCGGGAGTCACGAACGTGATCGCCTCGCCGTCACGGCCCATGCGCCCGGTCCGCCCCACCCGATGCGTGAACAGTTCCCGGGAGTCCGGCAGGTCGTAGTTCACCACTTGGTCCACACCCTCGACGTCGAGCCCCCGCGCCGCCACGTTGGTGGCCACCAGGATCGGCGTCGCGCCGGAACGGAAGTCCGCGAGCACGCGCTCGCGCGCGTTTTGCGACAGATTCCCTTGCAGCGCGCCAACCAGGTAGCCGAGCTTGTCGAGCTGACGCGCGAGCTTCTTCACCCCGTGCTTGGTTCGGCCGAAGACGATGATCGCCCCGTCCCGCTCGTCGAGAAGCGACTGCAGCGCCTGCAGCTTGTCGGCCTTCTCGATGGCGTAGACGTGATGTTCCACCGCGGGCGGCGCCTGCACGTCGCCGTCGACTTCGACCTTGTCGGGTGTCCGCAGATGCTTCTTCGCGGTGTGTTCCACCCACTTCGGCATCGTCGCCGAGAAGAGGGCGGTTTGCCGTTCCCGGCGCGTGCGCTCGAGGATCGCTTCAACGTCATGTGCGAACCCCTTGTCGAGCATCTCGTCGGCTTCGTCGAGCACCAGGAACCGAACCGCACCGAGGTCCAGGTTGCCTTGACGCAGGTGGTCGAGCGTGCGTCCAGGCGTACCGATGACGACTTGCGCACCCCGCAGCAACGCGGTGTGCTCAGGTCGGATGGACCGGCCGCCGTACAGCGTCTGCACGCGCAGGCCTTTCGCCGCGGTGAGCTTCTCGGTGACGGCGGCGATTTGGATGGCCAGTTCCCGGGTTGGCACCAGCACGAGAGCCTGGACCGGCCGAAGCGCCGTGTCGCACCGTTCTGCGAGCGGTATGGCGAAGGCCAGCGTCTTGCCGGAACCGGTTCGCGCTTGCCCCATCAGATCACGCCCGGCCAGGAGACGAGGAATGCACCGGGCCTGGATGGGCGTCGGCTCGCTGATGCCCATGGCGTCGAGCGCCGCCCTCGTGGATTCGGCAAGCGCCATGTCTTGGAACGCCAGGACGGCCTCAACCGTCGGCGTGCTGTCGGCGGCTGGTGTTTCGTTCGGTCGGGCTTCGGATAGTGCCGGGTGGCGGCGCCGGGCCTTGAGGCACGGTCGGCAATACACGGGACGGCCCGACGTCGGGCGGAAGGGAACGGTAGTCGGCTTGTCGCATGCGGAGCACACGACCTCATGGCGGCGGCCCCTTCGGCTTGGCCGCGCGGCCGCATGGTGCCGGTCAGGCTTCGTTGAGCCTGCGAGAGATTGCAGAGACATACGGATGGACTCCTTGTCCAAAAGAAGGGTCACACAGGTGATTCGGCGCTTAAGGGGTAGGGCAGGGATGGCCGATTGGCCGTCTGCGATGAACCGTGGCGCAATAAATCAAGCGCGTCCGTGGATTATGACAGGTTTCGGGGTTGGCGGTCACGCCGAGCCGAGTTCGCGGAGCAACGCGACAATCTCCTCGTATTGCTCTCGGTTGGGCAACTCCTCGAATGCCTCGAATCCGCCGGATGCGCCTTTCAGCGCGACATGCATCCCGGCCTCGGGGCTGGCACCGTGCGCGATCAGCATCCGGATCGACTCCCGCCGCGCATAGACGACGGCATAGTCGAGCGGCGTTGCATCGCGGTCCTGATCCCGAAGGCCGAGATCCGCGCCCCGATCCAGGAGCGCTTCGACAGCCCGCCGCTTGTCGCGATAGATCGCCCAGTGGATCGGTGGCGGCGTCTCCTCGAGCGAGTTGACGAGACCCGGTCGCTTGATCAGCACTTGTGCGATCCTGTCGGCGTCGTCGGCTTCGATCGCATCGTAGAGCTCTTCGGTATCGGGCATGGCATGGGTCGCCTGAAGTCGCGCTTGAGCGATCAACCTAGCACGCCTCTTGGTCCAGCGCGGCGAACTCGACCTCGACGTGCCGGTCGCACGGTACTGGCCGCTAGTTCGCGGCCGCCAGCAAGCAAGACATCCGGGTGACCCGGGTGTGGGAGGCCGGGCACGTCTGGGACGACTTGGGGCTGGATCGGGGATTGACGGCGGTGTAGCCTGTTGGCTACGTTTCGCGGATGCTCGAGGTCCGCAGGACAGAGCTGTTCGCGAGGTGGCTGGACGGATTGAGGGACGTTCGCGCCAGGGCACGCGTGCAGGTCCGCATCGAGCGGCTGGCGGCGGGCAACCCGGGCGACGTGTCTCCGGTGGGCGAAGGCGTCTCCGATGCGGATTAACTACGGACCGGGATACCGGGTGTATTTCAAGACACAGGCCGCATGGTCGTCGTGCTGCTGGCGGGCGCGACAAACGCACCCAGAGCGATGACATAGAGACGGCCCTGCGGCTGGCGAGAAACCTGTAGGAGGACAGCATGACCAAGACCGCTACCGCACGCTACGACGTCGCCGAGCACCTTCGCACGCGCGAGGAGATGGCGGCGTACTTGGAGGCATCTATCGAGGAGTCCGACGGCGATGCCGCCTTCGTGGCGAAGGCACTGGGCGACATCGCCCGCGCACGGGGCATGGCGCAGGTGGCGTCCGATGCCGGGCTGTCCCGCGAAAGTCTCTACAAGGCGCTCTCGGGCGGGCGCGTTCCGACGTTCGAGACCGTCCTTAGGGTAGTTGCCGCCTTGGGGCTGAAGCTGCGCGCGGAAGCGCTGGACCCGGACGCGGCCGGAACGAGCGTGGCGGCGCATCGCTAGCGGTCACCGGTGGGTAGGCGGGGTACTGGGCCCTGCGGCGTTGATCTTGCCGAGGACCAGTGTGGATGTGATCCCGGAGTTGTAGAGCGGAACCGGCTTCCCGGTCGGCAGTTAAGGTTCGCGTCGTGTGGCATTCCGTGACCGTCAGACATGCTCGTCCGTGACCCAGGCGCGCAGGTGCGGACACTTCGCCGTGACCGGAACGACAGTCATCGCGGTTCTGCGGTCCAAGGGTTGACGGCGTTGACGCCCGTGTTGCGGAACTCGCTGGTATTCCGGGTCAGCACGGCTAGTCCGCGGGTGGCCGCGGCGGCCGCGAGAAAGGCATCGGGCAGGTGGTCGCCGAGCGGCTCGCCGCGACGGCGCTTGTCTTCCATGATCCGTGCACAAGTCCGGGCGTCGTCCAGCGACCAGTCGACAATCCTGTCCTCGAACAGTTCGTCAAGAAGATCGTGGAAACGGTGGACGAGGCTGTCGCGGCGCCGACCAGTGGATAGCCTACCGAGACGCCGACCTGTCGCGCCTCGCGTTTCAGCCATGACTTGTCGGCGGGATCGATGTCGCGGACTGTAATGCTTGTGCTCACGGCGGTGTCTCCTCCGGCTAGGCCCGTGCCTACACGGAACGGCCAAATTCAAGCAAATCATGCTGTCACGGGCGCGGAAGTCAAAAGCCGGTGGCGGGAACGGTTTGACCTTCGTCCGAACGGACATCGCGTGAGCCGCACGACGCAGCTCACTTGGCCCGAGTACGGTAGACCCGGCATCGGGGGCTTTGACGCCAGAGCGTGATGTGCGGGGAACGCGCACGGCGCGGCAATCAATCCACTCCGCGGACGGTCGGATTGGCCCGGGCGGTGCATGAGTCGCTGAGCGGGTTATCCAGTGCATTTGCACCACATTGAACCCAATATTCCTCAAATAAAACAATGATAAAGTCTAAAAATACTGATATTATATACAGTATCCTTGCGCGTCACGACATTGCAGGTCACAACGATGTTCCAACCTTCCGAAGAAACTGCGCGATACGCCGGGTTCATACCCGACGACACGGACCATTCCAACCTGGACGAAGCCCAGGACTTCGACTTCATCCCCGACGACCCCGCCGAACTGCGCTGCGCCGTCACGGACATGGCAGCCCACATCAACGTCGCCGACTGGCGGTTCATCAAGCTCATCGCGGCAATGGACCGCAGGCGCGGCTGGGACGAGCGCGGCTACTGCAATCTCGGCAACTGGCTGGACCACTGTTGCGGATTGGGACACTGCGCCGCCCGGGAGCGGATCCGCGTCGGGCGGGCGCTCGCACGGCTGCCGCGCATCGATGCGGCGTTCCGTGACGGGCTGCTGAGCTATTCCAAGGTTCGGGCCATCACCCGGGTGGCGACGCGCGAGACCGAGGCGATGCTGCTGTCAATCGCGCACCGCAGCAGCGCGGCGCAGCTGGAGAGCCTGGTCAGGACCTACCAACGGGTCGACCGCAGCAACGGGGAACGCCTCCCCAGCGAGGAAAGGCGCGGTTTGAGCTGGCACTACGAGGACGGCATGCTGGTGGTCACGGCGGCGGTGCCAGCCGAGCGGGGCGCGCTCCTGATCAACGCGCTGCAGAAGGTCGTCGATGAGCGCACGGACGAACGGGATGCGCACTACCAGTCCCTGCTGGCGGGAGTTTGCGGTCCCGATACCGTGTCCGCGGATGGCGACGTCCCGCTTGACGACCAGTCGGATACCGAACTCGTCCCCGAACACGCAGCGCCAGCCCCCGTCGCGAACATGGAAACGAGCACTCCCGAGGACGCCATGGTCGCCGACGGTCCCGCCGGTGTTTCCGCAGAAACGGCATGCGACCTATCCGCCGAGGCGGACGATCTCCCGACATCGTTGGCATTCGAGCTCGCAAGCACCGAACAACGCTTCGCCGACGCCCTCGTGGACATGGCCGAGCACTACCTGGCGAACGGCCCCAGCCGCCGGGAACGGCGCACCGGCCGGCGCTACGAGGTGGTGCTCACCATCGGACGCAACGAGCTTGCTGCGCGGTCGACCACCGGGGGTGCCCGCTACTATGTGGACCCGGACTGGGGGATCGACGAGGAGGACGCCCGCCAGGTCGCCTGCGATGCGGACCTCACGGAGTTCATCCAGGACGCGCGAGGCAACCTACTGAACTACGAACGCCGGCGGCGCATCGTCCCCGGGCGGCTGCTGCGGGCCTTGAAGCTGCGCGACCAGAACCGCTGCCGCTTCCCCGGCTGTCCGCATCAGCGTCATGTCGAGGCGCATCACGTCCAGCACTGGATCGACGGCGGAGAGACGCGGCTCGAGAACCTGGTGTTGCTGTGCAGCGCGCATCACCATCTGCTGCACCACGGCGCCTTCAACGTCACCGTGGAAGACGATGAGGTTGTGTTCATCAGTCGCGACGGCGAGGTGATCGAACCGGCGCTCAGTCCTCAGTTTCCGGAAGTTCCTGGCGCGCTTCCGCGCATGTTTCCGAGGAAACCCAACTGCTCGGACTCAACACGCCCATGGGGAGGAACTTCGCCGGGATGGCTTGGACTCGCGACTCTTGCGGACTACGAGGTCGGGCCACCTGAGGGTGTCACCAATCCCTCCATGCTCGGCGCGTAGTCCACGTGCAAAAGACTGATGGAAACTGTAAACCTTGCCCCGGAACGGCCCCTGCTCCGAGTGGCGGAGAGGGAGGGATTCGAACCCTCGATGGGCTTTTGACCCATACTCCCTTAGCAGGGGAGCGCCTTCAGCCGCTCGGCCACCTCTCCGGCTAGGCGAATCTGGCGCTCCGAGCAGGATTCGAACCTGCAATCCCCGGCTTCGTAGGCCGGTGCCTTATCCAGTTTGGCCATCGGAGCGCTTGAGGCCGCGTATCTTAGCGTCAATCGGGCTAGCCGTGAACCGCTAGTCACCTCCCCGATGCCGCGCAGAAGGGCCGAATCGCAACGCCGACGGGGCACGGAAACGGTTGATTCGCGGTCACAGTCGACGCCAACAGGTGTATAGTTCCGCTTTTGACGCTCGGGAAGTTGTCTTGAGTCGCCCGCCCGGCCGCGCACCGGTCGTTCCCACCCTTCTTCTCGCGGCGCTTGCCGCCACCATCGCCGCCCCCACCTTCGCAAACCTCGATCAAGACGCTGCGGAAGATCAGGACGTCGCCACGCGCCAGCCGCTGAACGTTGCTGTCGAACTCAGGGAGCGCACCTTCGTGCCCTACGACCGCCACGAGGGGACCGGCCATGTCCTGCTCGCCCGGCGCGACGATGTCGAGATGCGCATCGACGGACGCTTGGACGAGGGAGCGTGGCAAGGCCTCGAAGTCCACGAGGACTTCCGGCTAATCGACCCCGACACGCTCGAGCCGGGTTCTCTGCCGACGCGCGTACGCATGTTCTACACCGAGCGCGGCTTCTACCTCGGCGTGGACATGGTGCAGGATCCCGAGACGCTGGTTGAGCACCTGAGCGGTCGTGACCAGGGCATGCTGAACCGGGACTACTTCTCGTTCACCTTGGATACGTCCGGCGAGGGGCGCTACGGGTTCTGGTTCCAGTTGTGCCTTGGCAACAGCGTGGCGGACGGCACGATCCTGCCGGAGCGCAACTACAGCACCAGTTGGGACGGCGCGTGGCGGGGCGGCACCGCGCGCACGCCGGAAGGCTGGAGCGCCGAGTACTTCGTGCCGTGGGCCTTGGTGAACATGCCGAAGGCCGACGGCCTGCGCACGATCGGCATTTTCGCGCAGCGCAATGTCGCCTATGTGGATGAGCGCTACGCGTGGCCGCCGCTGCCCTGGACACGCCCGAAGTTCCTGTCCGAGTTTCAGGCATTGGGCCTGGAAGGGGTCAGCCCCCGGCAGCAGTACAGCGTCACCCCTTACGTGGCTGCGGCCTATGATCGGTTTGCGCAGGGCGACCCGGAGCCGAAAGCGGGCGTCGACCTCTTCTGGCGGCCGTCAAGCAACTTCCAGTTGACCTCCACGCTGAACCCGGACTTCGGCAACGTCGAAGCCGATGACGTGGTCGTCAACCTCTCCGCCTACGAGACCTTCTTCCCGGAGAAGCGCTTGTTCTTCCAGGAAGGCCAGGAGGTGTTCACCACCAACGGCCGCATGTTCGGCGGCGCCTCCGTCCTGCACACGCGTCGCATGGGGGCACCGGCTGTACGGCCCGATGCCCCGGACGGCTACGCGATTTCGCGCGCTGACCTGCGCCGGCCGGCGGACTTGCTCGGCGCGGTCAAAGCGACAGGACAGAGCGGGGCGCTCCGGTATGGGTTCCTGGGCGTCGCCGAGGACGACGCCATGTTCGACGCTTGGCACGCAGACGGATCGCACCTGGCCTTGAACCAGGCTGGCCGCGACTTCGGTGCGCTGCGCATGCTCTACGAGCACGCCAACGGCGGCTACAAGTCGCTCGGCTTCATCTCCACGTCCATGAAGCATCCGACGCGCACGGCCACCGTCACGGCCGTCGACGGCCAGTACATCACCGCGGACGGTCGCCTGCGCGCCGCGTCGCAGGTCATCGCCTCGGACGTGACGGGATCGGAGGAAGACGGCGTCGGCGGGTTCGTGGATCTCGTCTACACGCCGAAACAGGGCATTTCGCACTACCTGTCGCTCGATGCCTTCGACGACAGGATCCAGATCAACGACATGGGTTACCAGCGCCGCAACGACTACCGGGAAGTGAAGTACCGGATGCGCATGTCAAACCCGAATCTCCGCCATTTCCGGAATACGCGCACGTACATCCGCGTTGACCGCATGTGGAACACGGCGGGACAGGTCATCGATTCGGAGATCTCCGTCGACCAGCGTTTGGTTCTGCACAACCTGTCGCAAATCCGCTTCAGCGGCGGCGTAAAACCGTCGCACTACGATGATCGCAGCAGCTTCGGCCACGGCACCTACCGGCTCGATGACGTTTGGGAGGCCGAAGTGCGCTACTACTCGGACTCCTCGAGGCGGCTTGCCTACTCGGTCCGTCAGCAGTGGCAGCAGGAACCGGCCGACGGGGGCGTCTATCGGCGTACTCAGGGCATGGTGCAGTGGCGACCTTCGGATCGCATGACCATGGGGCTCGGACTGCGCTACGTCGATCGCGAGGCGTGGTTGCTGCACCAATCGGACGGGGCGTTCACGGCTTTCGCTTCGGACGAACTGATGCCGAATTTCGACTTGAGCTACTTCTTTTCGGCCCGCCAGCAGTTGCGCATGGCATTCCAGTGGGTGGCGGTCAAGGCCGAGGAACGCAGCTTCTACCGGATGCCGGATTCGCCCGGTTTCCTGGTGCCGCGGGTCAAGGATGCGGACGAGGCTCCGGACGACTTCGCGATCTCGCGCATGAATCTGCAAGTGCGCTATCGCTGGGAAATCGCGCCGCTTTCGGATCTCTTCCTGGTCTATACGAACAACGCTGGCTTGCCGTATTCGGAGACGACCGGCAAGGATTTCGGCCAGTTATTCACCGAGACCTTCGAGCAGACCACGGGTGAGAACCTAGTGCTGAAGTTCCGGTACCGATTCGGGAGCTAACGCCATGTCCTTGTCTTTCGACCACATCCACCTCATCAGCGAGAGTCCGGAGGAGGCGGCGGCCTGGTACGAGCGGATTCTTGGCGGCAAGATCGTCGCCGACTACGAACTGCGCGGCGCCCCGCAGATCAACGTCCAGTTGGGCGGCATGCAGGTCATCATCCGTGGTCGTCGTCCCGGTGAGAGCCCGGTGTCGACGCGCCCCATGCGCGACTTCGCGGATTATTCGAGCCACGACGAGTGGGGCACGGACCACTTCGGCTACACGTACCACGGCGACCTCAAGGCCTTCTGCGAGGAGATCCGTCGCAAGGGCGCGACCCTGGCGGTGGAACCCTGGGAGTTCTCGCCGGGTTCGCTGATCTGCTACGTGGCGGCACCGGACGGCGTCAGCATCGAACTCGTCCAAGCGCGCTCCTAAGGCGCGACTTCCTCTAACGACCGGTACGTTGATCCTCGAACCGGGGAAGTGGCAGGGCCGCGGCTCGTACCGGCCGACGGACGAGTCCTTGGGTTTGCGGTTCCAAGCCACGGTCGAGGTCGACGACGACCGGCGCACCGAAGGCCTGATCGTCAATGCCACGTTGCAGGTGGACGGCGGTTCGCCGCGGTCGATCCTGGTCTACGTCGTCCCGGACGATGTCGGCACCTATGCGGTGACGGTGCGGGGTGACGGCATCGATGTGCAGGGGACGGCGAAGCTCGACAGCGAGCCGCACCTGGCGCTGCTGTGGTCGGAGGATGGCGCCGTGCATGTGACGTGCGCGGTGTTCACGCTGCCGGACACGCACGGGGTACGCGGCTACGCGAAGGTACGCGGTGACGTCTGGACGTGGGAGTTGGCGCTGCAGCCGCAGCACCGGCTTCGACGCGGCCGCCCGCGCCTTCAGACCAAGGAAGGCAAGAAGGAGGGACGCGGGAACGTCGTGTCCTTGTTCGACCGCCTGAAGCGCTAGCGCGAGGCGATGGTACGCGGGCCTCCCGGCCCGCATTGAGCCTTGTACGAGACCGGAATGCGGACGAGGAACTCCGCGTACCGGGGCGTTACTCCTCTCCCGCCGCCTCCGCGCTCCGGCGTTCGAGCTCCTCGCGCTCGAGCCGCCTAGCCCCGCGCAGGATATTGCCCATCGAGTAGTTGCCTTCGTGGCACGCGTACTCGTAGACCGGCTTGTCGGTCTGCTTCCACACGTAGCTGCCGCTCCAAGGCCCGGTCCAAGCCGTCGGGTCGTCCACGGTGAAGTCGTAGAGCAGGTTGCCGTCCTCGAGCTTGGTGAAGCGCTCGACGAGGTGCAGGTTTTCGTCGCCGCCGTATAGGCCGGTGTCCTCGCGGAAGTTCGTGGTGTCGACGACCAGGGTGTCGCCCTCCCAGTGGCCGACCGAGTCGCCGAGCCAGCGCCGGACGTTCGGCGGGGCGTGTTCGGCGTTCATCCGCACGATCCGCGCGTCGTGGACCATCTCGACGAGGATCATGACGTTGTCCTCGCTCTGCACGATGCGCTTGAAGTTGTTGTAGAGCCCGGGAAGCATCGGCGGTCCGGCGCTGAAGCCGAGCAGGCACCGCTCGGCCAGGGCGAGTTCTTCCGGTGCATCGAACGGCCCCGGTCCGTCCTGGTCCAGCCAGGATGCCGTGCCGTCGTTGTCGTGGGAGAACGAACTGAAGTTGTCGGCCATCTTCATCATGGCTTTCGGTGTCATGGGCGGGCGCCGGCCGTTCGGCGGGTCGTAGACGATGGATGTCCTGAACTTGCCGTCGATGGCGACCACGCCGCTGCCAGGGTCGACCCAGAACGCGTTGTAGCCGCCCACGTTGCCCGCACCGAAGTCGTTGACCCCGTCGCCGCCCTTCTTCGGCGGCGCTCGGTTCGGGTCGTTCGAGCGACCGTCGTTCAGGAACTCCGTTCCGGTGGACAGGGCTGCTGCCTCCTCGGGTGTCAGGAACTCCTTTTCGCCGAGGTCGCGGGGGCGTTCCAGCGGCGTCAACGAGCCGCCGTCGTAGTATCCGGACAGGTCGGGCTTGCCGGATTCGGTGCGCGGGATGTCCGCTGTCGCGCTCGTTGCCACCATCGCGGCGAGGACGCACAGCGCTTGAATGAGTCGCATGGTCGGTCTCCGAACCCTCCAATTGGGCTATCTTGCGCCACCACGCTGCCGCTGTCGACCATGCTGGCGGGGCACGATGGGAGAACTGACGAGATGCATGACGACCCGGGTCTCTTTGAGTGCATGTACTCCATGCGGGCGATGCGGCGCTTGAAGCCGGATCCCGTGCCGGAGGCGATGGTGGAGAGAATCCTCGAGGCGGCGACGCGGGCGCCGAGCGGCCAGAATACGCAGCCGTGGGCGTTCCTCGTGGTCACCGAGGAGGCTGGCCGGCGCTTCTTCGGCGAGAAGTACCGGTACTGGATGCGCAAATCGTCGGGCGGGCGCGAGCCGGCGCCGGACGACCGCAGCCAACGAGCGCGCGAGATTCGTGCGGCTCGGCACCTCGGCGATCACATGCCGGAGGTGCCGCTACTCATCCTGGCTTGTGGCAAGCGCGACTGGCCGTTCGCGGTGCCGGAAGACAGGCGGGTGGGCCACGCGCCGCCATCCTACGGTTCTGTCTATCCCGCGGTACAGAACCTGCTCTTGGCCTGCCGTGGCCTCGGCTTGGGCGCAAGCCTCACGACGCTGCACCAGATGTTCGAGTCTGAGTTGCACGACTACTTCGGCATCCCGGACGACTATGGCGTGGTGGCGAGCATCCCAATTGGTTTCCCCAAGGGCAACTTTGGCCCCGTGCGACGCCATCCCGTTGCCAGCAAGACACACTATGAGCGTTGGGCGAGTGCCCAGTAGAGTTCAGGCACGCGTGCGGCTGGCCTCGCCGGGCGCGATCGGCTCGGGGAAGTTCCAGCGCACCCAAAGCCACTGGAACATGTCATTGGTGGCGTCGTTCCAGCCGAGCAGCCTCGCCTTCATCTCCTCGCGAACAGCATCGCAGGTGGGGTCGGCGATGCGATTGACGAGTTCGCCGGGGTCGCTCTCAAGGTCGTAAAGCTCATCGACGGAGTGCGGGTCGAAGACGTACTTCCAGCGGCTCGTGCGCACCATCCGCTGCGACTGGTAGCCCCACACTTCGCCGTGATGCTCGCAATACACCGCATCGGGCCAGTCCGCGACCGCGCCGCCGCGCGCTAGGCCTGCGAGACTCCTCCCGTCGATGCCCACAGGAGGCTGTGCGCCACCCCATTCGACAAAGGTCGGCATCAGGTCCAGTGAGCGCACGAACTCCGGCACGCGGTGTTGTTCGACCCAAGGTGCCGGGCCCGTCATCAGAAGCGGCACACGGAAGATCTCGTCGTACATCGTGCCGGCCTTCTCGAAGTGGCCGTGGCTGCCCATGGCATCGCCGTGGTCGGTGCAGAACACGTAGATCGTCTCGTCGGCGATGCCGAGTTCGTCGAGAGCGGTTAGGACTTCGCCGACGCAGTCGTCGATTTGGGTGACGACGCCGTAGTACTTCGCAACCACGCGACTCCACCAGGCCCAGTCCTTGTCGGCCAGGTTCCACTCGTGCAGCTTCCTCAGGTGGCCGGGGGGCTTGCCCGCGAGGTCGTCCTCGAAGTTCTCCCAAGGCGGGATGTCGTCCGGGTCGTACATCGAGGCGTAGGGTTCCGGCGGCAGGCAGGGGAAGTGCGGCTCGGGCATGTCCATCCGCACCATGAACGGCTGCGACCCCGCGGCGCGTTCCCGGATCAGCTCGATGCCGGTTTGCGTGCGCTGCATGAGTCGGGTCTCTTCGGCGGGCGAGCCGGTGGTGCCCGCGATCAGTTGCCTCGCACCGTAGGAGAAATCGACTGCGATTTGGGAGCCTGGGACCAACTCGGGTCTGGGTCCTCCGAAGCTGTCCGCGAGGGCGCGTGCGAAGCCGAAGTGTTCGGGCAGCAGCTCCTTGTGGACGTGCCATTTTCCGACGTAGTCCAAGACATAGCCCGCGTCTTTCAGGATACGGCTGAACGTCGGTAGGTCGGGTGACAGTCCCGGGCTCCAGGCGGGTGCGATGTGGGTGTTCAGCATCACGCCGTGGTTATGTGGATAGAGGCCGGTGAGCAGGGACGCGCGGGCGGGCGAACACACCGGGGAGACAGTGAACGCGTTGTCGAAGCAGACGCCCGTGGCGGCGACGCGATCAAGGTTGGGCGTCTGACAGTTCTCGTTCCCGTAACACCCAAGCGCATCCCGACGCAGTTGGTCTGTCATGAAGAAGACGATGTTGGGTTGTCGCGCCACGGCTCAGGACAGGTCCAACGGTTCCGGGACGAACCGGCCCAGCACGTCGCGACAGGCGGCCAGGTTCTCGGCGAAGCCGGTGCGCTCTTTCATGGCGCGCGTGTGCCGGACCAGCGCAGGCCAAAGGCCGCTGTCCGGCGGTCCGGCAACCAGGTCGAGTTGCGTCATCTGTGCGCCGACCGCGATGTCGGCAATCGAGAAGCGACCGCCCACGAAATACGCATTGCCGTCCAATGCGCTCTCCAGGTAGTCGAAGTGCCTTGGCAGCGTCTCTCGCCAGGTCTTCCTCGCGGTATCGAGGTCCGATTCCTTCCCGGCGATGCGCGGGAACACGATGGGCCTGAACAGTTGCATGCCGGTCGGCTGAGCCAGTTCCGTGTCGGCGTATTCTTCGAGCCAAATCGCGCGACCGGTGTCGAACGGATTGTCCCCGTAGAGTCCGGCATTGAACTTGGCGTCGAGATAGGCGCAGATCGCCGAGGAGTCCGCGATGGTGCCAGCCCTGCCCACGGTGCCGACGGAGCGGTCCCGGAGCACGGGAATGCGCCGCGCCGGACTGATCTCGAGGAACCAGTCCGGCATGACCATGTTGTTGATGCGCTCGAGGTCGTAGTCGACGCCTTGGGACGTGAGAACCACCTCGACCTTGCGCACGAAGGGCGAGACGGGATTGCCGTAGACGACGATGTCGGCCATGAGACCGCCTACTTGGGATCGAAGTCGCTGGCGCTGTGGCGCTCGACCACGCGCGTCTCCGGGTTTCCGCCGGCGCGGTTCACCCGTCGGCCGCGCTGCACGGCGGGACGCGCTTCGATCGCCTCCGCCCAGCGCACCACGTTGCCGTAGGAGGCCACGTCCAGGAACTCGGCCGCGCCGTAGATGTTGTGCAGCACCAGGGCGCCGTACCACGCGTAGTTGGCGATGTCGGCGATTGTGTACTCGTCGCCGCACAGGAAGGCGTTGTCGGCAAGGCGCTGGTCGAGGACGTCCGTTTGCCGTTTGACTTCCATGGCGTAGCGGTTGATGGGGTACTCGAACTTCTCGGGCGCGTAGGCGTAGAAGTGGCCGAAGCCGCCACCGAGGTAGGGTGCGCTGCCCATCTGCCAGAAGAGCCACGACAGGCATTCCCCGCGCAGTGACTCATCCGTGGGAAGGAACTTGCCGAACTTCTCGGCGAGGTACAGCAGGATGGCGCCGGACTCGAATACGCGGGTCGGCGTCGGCGTGCTGCGATCGAGTAGGGCCGGGATCTTCGAGTTCGGATTGATGGCGACGAACCCGCTGCCGAACTGATCGCCCTGGCCGATGTTGATCAGGTAGGCGTCGTACTCGGCCTCCGCGACACCCGCTTCGAGCAACTCCTCGAGCAGCACCGTCACCTTCACCCCGTTCGGCGTCGCCAGGGAATAGAGCTGCAGGGGGTGCTCGCCCACCGGCAATTCGGCCTCGTGCGTCGCACCCGCTATGGGGCGGTTGATGCTCGCGAATCGCCCGCCGCTCTCCTTGTCCCACTTCCAGACTTTGGGCGGGGTGTAGGTATGTGTCTCTGCCACGTCGACTGTCTCCTTGGTCTCCCGATCTGCATCACCGGAACGGCAGCGCGGGACTTGGCACCCAACACTCTATCCGAAGTAGCCACGACCCTGCATGGGTCGGTCGCAACAGGGTTGATCTGCCGAAGTTGGCGAGGCGGCGGAGTGCGACGGTCAACGCGACTGTTGATGGGAATCTCACAGTCCAGTCGTCCGACGCCGTTTCACCCTCCACTCCAACGTCGGTAATACGCGTCCTGACCGGGCTCACATCTACTCTAAGGAGACGCGGCACGTCGGACCATGCGCTACGACGCGGGCTTCGCAGCCGGGCCAACTCGCTTGGACACCGGAAGTTCGGCTGCCATATGATCTCCGCTTGCAGTGCGGGGGGATCGTGTACGACGCGCTTCGTGGACTTTTGGATGGCGGCGACTTCTCGGTCGTCGAGAGGTTCGAGATGTCGGGTCGGCCTGCCCGCCATGGGACCATTCCGCGATACCTCTTCGACTCTCGCATCGGGTTGCACCTCCATAGGCAGCTCAAGGCGTCCGGCACGGGAGGCGGGCGGTTGTGGGCGCACCAAGCGCGGTCCCTGGAAATGTTGGGGCGCGGGGAGAACGTCGTCGTTTCGACGGGCACGGCTTCCGGCAAGAGCCTCATTTTCCGCTCTTTAGCGTTCCACAAGACCTTGCTGAATCCGCGCAGCCGGGCGCTCGTGTTCTACCCGCTGAAGGCGTTGGCGGCCGACCAACTCGTCGGCTGGCGGCAGATGGCCCGCGAGCTCGATCTGGACGACCGCTACGTAGGCCGAATCGACGGATCGGTCCCGGTGAAGGAACGGGAGGACGTGCTTGCACGCTCGCGGGTGGTGGTCATGACGCCCGACGTATGCCACGCGTGGGTGATGTCGCGACTGTCGTTGCCGGTGGTGCAGCATTTCGTGTGGTCCCTGTCGACTCTGGTGATGGACGAGGCACACACGCTCGAAGGGGTCTTCGGGAGCAACTTCGCCTTCCTCGTCCGACGGCTGGTGGCCGCTCGCAACTATTTGATCGGGGAGGATGAACCGCTGCAACTCGTTGCGGCGACCGCGACAATCAGGGAACCGGGGGAACACCTCAGTCTGCTAACCGGTGGCGTGTTTTCGGTAGTAGACCACGAAGACGATGGCGCGCCGCAGCACGAACGCCTGATCGCGCACGTCGAGGCGCTCCCCGGCGAGGAGACGGCGGTCGCGCGGGCGCTACATGAAGGGGTGCTTGCGGAACCAGGGGTAGGGGGGTTCATCACCTTCGTGGACTCGAGGAAGGGCGTCGAGGGTCTGGCGTCGGCACGGGAAACCGCAATCGAGGAGGATCCGGCGAAGCTCGTCGATGCCGCTGACATCCTGCCGTATCGGGCGGGATACGCATCTGAAGACCGCGCGAGGATCGAGCGAAGACTCCAAGATGGAACCCTTCGGGGGGTCGTGTCCACATCCGCGCTCGAGCTCGGGATCGACATTCCACATCTCCGGGTCGGCTTTAACATCGCGATACCGGACTCTCGAAAGGCATATCGGCAGCGCCTAGGGCGGGTCGGGCGGGCTGCGCCGGGCGCATTTGTAATCATCGCGCCCAGGGATGCCTTCACCCGTTACGGCACGTCCTTCCGCGAATACCACGACATGTCGGTAGAGTCGTCCTATCTCTATCTGGATAACAGGTTCATGCAGTTCGCCCATGGCCGTTGCCTCGCGGACGAGCTTGAGTCCATCAGTGCTCCGCCCAAGACACCCGCAAGGATCGCTTGGCCTGCCGGCTTCCGGGACATGCATAGCGCCGCCCGACCCGGCGGGAACCGGCCGCCGGAGTTTGACGCGATCGCCGCCCTCGGCGGGGATTCGCCGCAATACGGATACCCGCTGCGGAATGTCGGCGAGACGAATTTCCAGATCAAGACGCACGCAAACGGGGACGCCATCGGCGAAGTCAGCCAGCAACAGGCTCTCAGGGAGTGCTACCCGGGCGCCACCTACCTCCACCTGACCCGGGCGTACGAGGTGACCGCGTGGCATGCCAGCACGTTCGATTCGTTTATCCGCGTCAAGGGGACGTCGCCGTTCCGACGCACGCAGCCAAGGATCGCCACCTGGATCAACGCGGGAATAACACCCGCCGACATCCAGCAGGGGCACTTCGCCCAGAACCAGAACGGGTTCCTCGCCGAATGCGCCATGCAGGTTACGCAAAGGGTGGAGGGATACGTTGATAGCCGATCGGGCAAGGTCTGGGCGTACAAGGAACTCCAGCAGCGCAATCCGAACATGAAGCCTCGAATGCGGAACTTCCGGACGACCGGGATCCTACTGTGTGTCACGGGCGACGTCTTCAAGCGCGGCCAGGTCAAGCGGCTATTCGCGGATAGGTTGGTCGAAGTTTTCGTGCGGGAGTTCAGCATTGCGCCTCGGGACATTAGCGGCGCTGCAAGCAAGGTCTCGGTTCGTAGTCTCGAAGGCGGTGGTCTCCGTGGCGACTGCATCGCGGTCTACGACGAGACCTACGGCAGTCTCCGCTTGACGGAGCGGCTCTACCTCCACTTCGAAGAAATCCTGGATCGTCTGAAGGCGGCCATCCGCGATGGATCGGACGGTAAGCTGGACCCTGCTGCGGTCGAGTCGGTGTCGAAGGCGGTATCAGGTTTCGTCGCGGCCCAGCCCGTTGAGCCCGTCAGCGCGAATACACCTTCGGACCTGATGTCCGTCTTCGTTGAGGGTTCGCGGGTGTGCTACCAGCAAGCCGGGCAGATGGCGGTCGAGGTCGAGGTCGTGCAGCCAACGATGATGGAGGACGGGCTCATGTACCAAATCGCCGTGCCCAGCAGGCCGGGCCAACGCCCATCAAAGCGATGGGTGTCGGGAAACTACATCGAACCGTCCGCCGATGCGGGATCCTGGAGCTATGGCCTCTGGGATCCCCTGACCGAACAGTACGTCGACGAGGAACACGCTGACGGGTTCTGACCCACTTCGCAGTGCGGCGGGATTGATGCTCGCGAATCGCCCGCCGTTCTCCCTTGTCCCACTTCCAGACCTTGGGCGGTGTGTGGGTTTCGGCTTCTGTACGCCTGAAAACGCTACTCGTGCCCTGATACCTAAAGGCCGAACCGAAGCTTGGCGAGCAGGCTGTGCGTTCTGAATTCAGCCGACGTCTCGTTGATCGGCACCCGGATCTCCCTCTTGGTTCCGTCCTGCCGGTACCGCACGATTGCGATATCACCGACCTCGGTACTTATCTCGCCCGCGTCGCCATAGCAGTAGGTCAAGTCGAGGTGGACGCGTCCCCGTATCGGGATCGTAACGCCCGCGGTCAGCATCGCACTGAGATTCCGTCCGCTTCCCCCGGGAAGGGCGGTGAAGGGGACTTCGCCGTCGGGACCCCGTCGGAGATAGCCGTTCGGGTCGTCGGGATGGGGATACCGTTGCACATAGCCGGTCATCCGGTAGCCGGTGAGCCCAACCCCGACGCCAATAAAGGGTCGCAAGGCGCGGCCCGGGGCGAGCTCCCAACCCGAAAACTCATACAACCCGGAAAGGAGAACCTGCCAGGTGTCCAGACCCGCTGCGGTCGGCTGACGCGTTCCTGAGTTCCGGTAGTTCGTGTTGCCTCGATAGTCGAGAGAACGGGCGAGTCCGGCCTCCAGTTGAACGCGGATTCCCGATGGCGTGCGCACACCCGCTGCAAAGTGAACGTGCGGGCCGCTGCTTACCGCTCCGGCATCGAAGTGCTCGTCGCTGCCGTACAACGCGGCGTTGCCGGCATCGTCGCCATCGAGGAACCGGGTGTCTTCGGAGTGGATCACGCCCCCTCCCAGGCTCAGATAGGGCACGTAGCCGACCGCAGGCTCGGCGGGACGGTCCGCGGCTGCGGAGGCATTGCCCGAGACGACCAGACTGCACACCAGCGCCAGAATCGACGTGGCCCGTTTGTGCGTTGTACGGTGCGACAAAGAGACTCTGGCTAAAGGATTGATCTTGTTGGTCGGAGTGGCCGGACTTGAACCGGCGGCCCCCGCCTCCCGAAGACGGTGCTCTACCAGGCTGAGCTACACTCCGAAGGGTCCGATGGCAGTGCGTCGGGGCTGCGCATTCTACTGCCCGGATTGACCATGCGCCACTGATCTCGCGCAGACGAGCGACAGGTCAGTGGTGGATCTGCCTGGCATGTTGGCGTGCTAGCAGCTATGGCGCTTCCCGTCGTCGGACGGGTAGTGTAACCACCGTGTCACCGAGATTCCTTCTACTCGACATGACGCGGTTGCCACTTACTGTAGGAAACTAACTCCTGCGCTTGCTGCTTCCTTTCGTCGCTGTCATGCTCCGCCTTTTCAGGCAATATGATGTCAGCGTGGCCCGGGTTGGTGCAGGTTGGACTGGCCACGACCTTTCGCCCGTGACGGCAAGCGTCTCTGGCCTCGAGCCTTAGCCAACCGTAGAACTGCTTTACACCACGCTTTCTGGCGTCCTGATCCCCCTTGGCCGTTGCGGTCTGTTCGTCCGTATCATCGTGGCGATCTACGGACAGATAACGTTCGCCAGATTTCTCCATGAAGACATTGGCTAGGTCCCTTGGAGGCGTGCTGCGCTTGGCAGGAGCGAGCCCAAGAAACGTGGGGGCGCGTTTAGCCTGTCGTTCGGAGAAAACACCGCGCCAAAGACCATCGGTGTCCTTTACCTCGGCGTCTGCCGCCATGGTGGGGAACCTTGTTGTTATCGAGTCGCGAGGTCAGCCAGTGCTCGGGGAATGAAATCGCTGCTGAGCCAAGCGTCGTCGGCGTTGTAATCCTTCATGCGGCGCATTCGACCGTCGATGTTTACGAAGCAAGTCAGCCCGCCGTCGTTGTCGCACACCAGCGCCATGGCGCGGCCAACCTTGTCCACCGGCACGGTGATCTCTACTTCACCTTCGTCAGTGGACCAAATATCGTACGTTCCAGGATGGTATGCGACCAGTGTATTAAGGGTCCGCTCAGCGGCTTGTATAGCGGTGTCGCTTGGCAACGGATTCCCGCACTCTTCCGCGTCGTTCGAGACTACTTCCCTGACATTGGGCAAATTGTTGGCGGGGATCGAACCACGAAACTCCCCGTAGGAAATCGTGATCTCCCCAATCAGCATGGGTCCGGCTTGGGTGCCCACACCCGGAGATCGCTCGATACGTGATTGCCACGGGTCTAAGTTCCTCGGGGCGCCGGCCGGTATCTCAAGCTTCAAGTAGTCGTCTTCCGCCACCGCTTTGCTATCGAACATGCCTCGAAACGGCTGCGGTCTGGCAGGCTCCTCCCAACTCCTTTGTGTGTCGTAACCCATGGCTATTGACCGCCTTTGGACCGAGCTTCGACTTCCTGCAACTTCCGCTGTAGAAAAGCTGGCCAAGGACGTAACGTATTGGCCTTTACGACAATGCTGCATTCAATGTTGCGGCGGACTCGGACGGTGTTGGTGTTCGGATCGAGCATGAACGGGTCTGGGGCACCGCTCGCCACCGAGAAGCCCGCTGCATCCGTCTCGGTCACCGGTGCGTCGGTTTCTATTCTCTCCGTGGGCAGCATGTATTCTGAGTAGAACATCAGGTGCAGGTCACCCGACGGCGTAACTATGCCCTGCATGCCGTCCACATGGTGCGGATTCAGCGCATCCAAGCTCCCATACTCGAAGACTAACTTGACCGCCTTTGGCGGTGGCGGTGCTTCCGGGCTGCTTTCCGGCATCGTGTTGTGGCTCGCTAGTGATGGCAGAGCATTAGATCAACTAAGGCCCCCGCAGTTCAACAGCACCTCACAGCGGTTCGGGTGACAGCGCCCCGCCGGGAGGGTGCGCGGCAGACCGATGTCGCACCGGGAGGCTGACCTGTCTCCCAGACGCCCACTGGTCAGGCCATGCGGGAAACAGCGAACGTCGCGAGGCCCTCCAACGCGTCCCGATAGCGGCTCGGCGGCAGCGCCAGCAACTCCTCCATCGCCAGCCCGGCTTCGTCCTCTGCACACGCTTTCGTGTAATCGAGGCCGCCGCTCGCATGAACGGCGTTGGCGACGGCGCGGAAGTCGTCGGCGGAACGACGTCTGATGGCGTCCCGCACGATGCCGGTGTCGGCGCAGCTGCCGTGGACCATCGTGTGGATCAGAGGCAGCGTGACCTTGCCCTCGGCCAGGTCGTCGCCGGCGTCCTTGCCCATGGCCAAGCTGTCGCCGGCATAGTCGAGCCAATCGTCGACCAGTTGGTAGGCCATGCCGAAACGCAGGCCGTAGCGGCGCAGCGCGTCGATGGCGTCGGCGTCCTCGGTGCCGAGCACCGCGCCGGTGTGTGCGGCGGCTTGGAACAGCATCGCCGTCTTGCGGCGGGCGACCTCGCGGTATTCGGCTTCGGTCATGTCGACCTTGCCGATGTTGGCCAGCTGCATCACTTCGCCTTCGGCGATGAGGTTGGTGGCGTCGCTGACGATGGCCATGACGTCCATGCTGTCGATTTCCACCATGAGCTGGAAGCCGCGGGAGTAGAGGAAGTCGCCGACGAGTACGCTCGGCGCATTGCCCCAGAGCATGTTGGCCGTGGCACGGCCGCGGCGCCGGGCGCTCTTGTCGACGACATCGTCGTGCAGGAGTGTCGCGGTGTGCAGGAACTCGATGACCGTCGCTAGGCGAATGGGATTGCTGCCGGTGCCTTCGAAGCCGCAGGCGCGCGCAGCGAGCAGCACGATCAGCGGGCGCAGGCGCTTGCCGCCGGCGTTGACGATGTGGTGGCCGATCTCCTCGACCAAGGCGATTCCGGACGAGAGCTGGCGCGGGATAAGCCGGTTGACTCGGCTGAAGTCGTCGCGCACCAGATCGAAGATGTCGGACAGCTCGGGTTGCGCGCGGATAGGGGCGACGGCCAGGGCGGCGGAACTAGGAGCCATGGGGCTTAACGGGCACTCCGAAACAGAGGGTTATGGGGTGTTGGGCGCGTTGTATTCGCCTTGCACGGGCCGTAGAATGTCGCGCCTTTTACTACGACCGGCCGGGATTGTCGTGCGTCGGTCGCGCATTGTAATACACGTTGGGTGATCGACGTTGGACTAGGAGCCCGTGCCATGTTCGCGGTATTCGAAAGCGGCGGCAAGCAACACCGGGTCGTGGAAGGCGAGGTGGTGCGTTTGGAGCGACTCGACGGGGAGCCCGGCGACGAGGTGGTCTTTGATCGCGTGCTCATGGTCGGCAACGGCGACGATGTGGCCATCGGTGCGCCGTTGGTGGACGGTGGCCGGGTCACCGCCGAGGTGGTCGAGCAAGGCCGCGGTCGCAAGATCCGCGTCATCAAGTTCAAGCGCCGCAAGAACTACCTGCGCAAGAAGGGTCACCGGCAGCACTTCACCGACGTCAGGATCACTGCGATCTCGGCATAGCTTAAGGAACGACCATGGCACACAAGAAGGCAGGCGGCAGCACACGCAACGGTCGCGATTCGGAGTCGAAGCGGCTCGGCGTCAAGAAGTTCGGTGGCCAGCACGTGGTTGCCGGGAACATCATCGTTCGCCAGCGCGGCACGAAGTTCCATCCCGGTGTCAATGTGGGCTGCGGTCGCGACCACACCCTGTTCGCAACGGCGGATGGTGTCGTGAAATTCGAGCAGCGCGGGCCGTTGAATCGCAAGATCGTCAGCGTGGTGGCGTAGCGCCAGTAGATCGACGCGGTCGCCACGTCGGAGCCACTGTGCATCGCGCACGCCAGTCCGATGAAATTCGTCGATGAAGCGGTCATCGAGGTACACGCCGGCAAGGGCGGCGACGGCGCGCTGAGCTTCCTGCGCAGCCGCAACCTGCCGCGCGGCGGGCCGGACGGCGGCAACGGCGGCAACGGCGGCGCGGTGAACCTCGTCGGCGATGCGGCGCTCAACACGCTCGTGGACTTCCGCTTCATGCCCCGCTACCGGGCTGCCAACGGCGACAGCGGCGGGAGTCGGGACAAGACGGGGGCCAACGGCGAGACGCTCTACATCCGCGTGCCGGTCGGCACCACGGTCATCGACGAGGAAACGCGCACCACGATCGGCGATGTGGCCCGCGCGGGTGAAGCGGTCCTCGTCGCCAAGGGCGGCGACCGCGGGTTCGGCAACGCCCATTTCAAGTCGAGCACCAACCGCGCCCCGCGCCACACGACCCCGGGCAGGCCGGGCGAACACCGCCGCTTGCGACTCACCCTGAAAGTGGTTGCCGACGCCGGCCTCCTCGGAATGCCCAATGCGGGCAAGTCGACGCTCATTTCCCGGGTGTCGGCATCGCGGCCGAAGGTGGCGGACTATCCGTTCACGACGCTGACCCCGAACCTCGGCGTTGTCCGCATCGACGACGACGCGAGTTTCGTGCTCGCGGACCTGCCCGGACTGATCGCCGGCGCATCCGAGGGCGTCGGATTGGGGTTCCGGTTCCTAAAGCACTTGTCGCGGGCCGGGTTGCTGCTGCACCTGGTGGATGCCGCGCCGATTGATGGGTCGGATCCCGTCGCCAATGCGCGCGCGATCGAAGCGGAACTCTTCGCCTACAGCGATGTGTTCCGGGAGCGAGAGATCTGGATCGTGGCCAACAAGCTCGACCTCTCTGGCGCGGACGGCGGCTACGCCGCATTGAAGGCGGCCTTTTCCGACCGTCCCTGCTTCGCGGTGTCCGCCGTCTCGGGCGCCGGTCTCGATGAACTCACGCGTGCCGTGATGGCCCACGTTGCAGGCGACCGGCAGCGGCTTGAGTCGGACGAAGGCTTCGCCGATGCGCGACGCGACATCGATGAGCGACTGGGCGATGCCGTCCTCGTTCGGGCGTTCGCAGGCGACCGGCAGCGCCGGCAGGTCGATGACGCGAGCGACGAGCCCGAAGTGATCTACCGCCGTGATTGACGCTGACGTGCGCAATTGGGTCGTCAAGGTGGGCAGCGCCCTGCTGACGGACCACGGCACCGGCATTTCGGCCGATGCCCTGGACGAATGGTGCCGACAGATCGCCGCGCTCAGCACTGCCGGCAAGCGCGTCGTGCTGGTCTCGAGTGGCGCGGTGGCCGAGGGATGCCGGCGGCTCGGATTCGATGTTCGCCCGCGCACGATTCACGAGTTGCAGGCGGCGGCCGCGGTCGGCCAGTCAGGCCTGATCGAAGCCTACGAACAGGCGTTCAGGCGCTATGAGCGGCGGATCGCCCTAGTCTTGCTCACCCACGACGACCTGGCCGACCGCGAGCGCTACCTCAATGCCCGCACGACGTTGAACACGCTCTTGGACTTCGGCGTCGTGCCGATCGTCAACGAAAACGACTCGGTGGCAACCGACGAGATCAAGCTCGGCGACAACGACACGCTAGCCGGCATGGTGACGAGCCTGCTCTCCGCGGACCTCCTGGTGCTGCTGACAGACCGCGATGGTTTCCACGAAGCCGACCCGCGGGCGCATCCCGACGCGCCGGTCGTTCGCGAGGCGCCGGCTGCCGACAAGCGGCTCGATGCCATGGCGGGTGCTGTTGCCGGCAGCCTGGGTCGTGGCGGGATGGTGACCAAGCTCGCTGCGGCGCGCAGCGCCGCGCGCTCCGGGGCGCACACCGTGATTGCCCACGGGCGTTCGAGAGACGTGCTCCTGAAACTTGCCCGCGGCGAGAGTGTCGGCACGTTGCTGACGGCGGACTTAGCGCCGCTCGATGCGCGCAAGCGCTGGATCGCCGAGCAACTGCGGGCCAAGGGCGAACTTTGCGTGGACTTAGGCGCGAGCCACGCGATCATCCACCGGGGGGTGAGCCTCCTGCCGGCGGGCGTGACCGATGCGACCGGGGCGTTTCGCCGGGGCGACATGGTCCGCGTGCTCGACCCGGACGGGGTCGAGATCGCCAAGGGACTCGCTAACTACGATGCCGTGGAGACGCGCAAGCTGATCGGTCGGAAATCGGCGGATATCGAGTCCGTACTCGGCTACGTCGACGAGCCGGAAATCGTCCACCGGGACAATCTGGTCGTAGACGCCAGCCGATAGCGGCTGGTGCTGGTGCGTAGCGGCGCGCCTTAAGCTTGCGCCATGCTGCGGATTCTGGCTGCCAGCCGCGACTTGTGCCGCGCCGCCTTGTTCCTGTGCAGGATGCCCTTGCCGACCATTTTGTCGATCACCGGCTGTGCGTTCGCGAGCGCGCTGGCCGCAGCCGCCTGGTCGCCGGACTCGATGGCCGCGTCGACCTTCTTGATGTAGGTGCGCACCGTCGATCGGTGAGCGACATTGCGCAGGCGGTGGGATTCCGCCTGGCGGGCACGCTTGCGTGCTTGGGCACTGTTGGCCAAGATGCTCCTCGTGTCGACGTGGGTCTGAACCGGCGGCGTAATATGCCGCCGGGCCTGCCCAGTGTCAATCGCCAGCAGCGCCGTTCATACAGTCGAAGGGTAGAGCCATGGTCCGGCTGCTGTTCCTCGTGCACCGCTACCTCGGCATCGCCGTTGGGCTGGTTGTCACCCTGTGGTGTCTCTCGGGGTTCGTGATGATGTACGTGCAGTATCCCGAGTTGACGCGTGCCGATCGCGTGGCCTGGCTTGAGCCGCTGGATTTGCGCGAGTGCTGCCGGCTGCCGAACCACTTCGGCAACATTGCCGTGGACCGGTTCGCCGTCGAAATGCTCGCTGGACGGCCCGTACTGCGGGTGTTCGCCGGTCCGCGGCAGTACGTGATGGACATGGCCGGGGGGCAGATCGTCGGCGGCCTCGACGAAACGGCGGCGCGATCTGTCGCGACGAGTGCGGCGCGCACGTTCGGCTTGGCGGGCCAGCCCGTCCTGCGCGGCCGGATCGAGCGCGACCAGTGGACCGTGGCCGGGTCCTACCACCCGCATCGCCCGCTCTATCACTTCGCGATGGACGATGTGCCGGGCACGGAGTTCTACGTCTCCAGCACGGCTGGCGAGATCGTGCAGACGACGACCACCCATGTGCGGTTCTGGAACTGGCTCGGGGCGGTCGTGCATTGGCTCTACCCGACCATGCTCCGCCAACACACCGCCGTCTGGCTGCAGGTGGTCATCTGGCTCACCATCGTGAGCCTCTTCCTCAGTGTGATCGGTGCCTATGTCGGCATTCGGCAGTTCCGCTTCCGACTACACGGGCGCCGTTCGCCGTATCGCGGCTGGGGTCTGTGGCACCACTACGCAGGCCTGGTGTTCGGTCTCTTCACGCTCACCTGGCTGGTGAGCGGCTTGTTCTCCGTCAACCCATGGGGTGCTCTCGAGGGGCGGAGTTTCGCCAACGAAGCGGAACGGCTCGGCGGGCTACGCCTCGGCTTCGCCGACGTGCGCGAGGCCGTGGGGTCGCTTGGAGGCTCCGTCGTGCCGCGGGGCACCGTACGTCTCGAGGGCTTCGCGACGGGAGGTGAGCTGAGTTATTTGGCCACCGATGCCCAAGGCCAGCGGCGGCGGGTCGATCCCGCCGCATTCCGTGCCGCACCGTTGCCGGAGAGCTACTTTGAACGTGCGCCGGCGACGCTGCGCCCCGATGCGGCGGTCCGCGACGCTGGCTGGATCGGCACAGGCGACGCCTACTACTACACGCATCACGAGACGCGGTCCTTTCCCGTCTACCGCATCCGGTACGAAGACGGCGAGCGCCTCTATCTCGATCGCGTCAGCGGTCACCTGGTCTACGCGGTGGACCGGGAACGCCGCTGGCTGCGCTGGGTGTTCCACGCCTTGCATCGTGGCGACTTACATGCCGTCGTGCGCGCCCGGCCACTTTGGGATCTGATGATGTGGTTGTTGCTGCTCGGCGTCACGGCCGGAACGGTCACCGGCACGTGGATGGGTGCGCGACGGATCGTTCGCTGGTCCGCCAACCGGGCGCGTCATCTCTTCAATGCCACGCCGGAGATCGACGCCGACCGTTCGGTCGCCAGCGTGGCTACGCCGCAGGAAGACGCACGGACGCCTTACGGCTAGAAGAATGCAACCTGACTGCGAGGATTAACCGCGGTCACAGAATAGGCAGCGGCATTTCCTGGCTGTCCTCGGCGCGTGCCGGCGTACTCGGTGTCGGATTCGGACGGGGACGATGTCTTCCAGGCCGTCGCCGTCGAGGTCGCCCATCACGAGGCCGTCGCTACCGGAGAACGGGACGCCGCTCAAGGTCGGATCGTCTATCAGGTGCTCGTGCCAACTGATGAACTGCCCGTCCGGGGTCAGTGCCGACGTCGGGGTATCGCCGACGGGCAGTTGGCTTGCGCTTGCACCGAAACCGGCTGCCGCAACGAGCGCCAGCAAGGGTTGGGCGACATTGACGTGCCCGGCGCGGCGCTTTGGTGCGAATTTGCACATCGGGAGGTGGGATACAGTCCAAGCTTGGGGACTAGCATGTTGAGTTGGGTCCTGTGAGCGCGAACGAGGCCGAAGAGACGCGCGACGTTGCCGCCCAGGGCGGTGTCGTCGGCGGAATGACTGTGCTGTCGCGCATCTCTGGCCTCGCCCGGGACGTGGCGCTCTCCCACATCCTCGGCGCGGGCGTCGCCGCCGACGTGTTCTTCCTCGCTTTCCGGATCCCGAACTTCTTCCGCCGCCTGTTCGCGGAAGGCGCGTTCTCCCAGGCCTTCGTCCCGGTGCTCGCCGAGTATCGGGAGCGCCGGGATGGAGCCCTCAGCCGGGGAGCGCGAGGGGGCAACCCCTCGCAAGGAAGAGCCGCCGCGGGCGCCGAAGCCGCGTTGCGGACGTTCGTGGCCGCGATGGGCGGAAATCTCGGGGCGGCGCTGTTGGTGACGGTGGTGGTCGGCGTCGCTGGCGCCTGGGGCCTGGTGGCGCTTTTCATGCCCGGCTATTTCGACGATCCCGCCGAGTTCGCCCTGGCCGTGGACCTGACGCGGATCATGTTCCCGTACATCGGGTTCATTTCGCTGGTCGCCTTCGCCGGCGCGCTATTGAACAGCGCCCATCGCTACGCCGTGCCGGCGTTCACGCCCGTCTTGCTGAACGTCGCCCTGATGGCGGCGGCGCTGGTGGCGGCCTCGCAGGCCAGTCCGAGTCCTGAGGGCGCCGCGTACGCACTGGCTTGGGGCGTGCTGGCCGCGGGTGTCGCGCAGATGTTGTTCCAGGGCCCGTCGCTTGCCTTTGCGGGGCTCTTGGTTCGGCCCAAGCCCAACTGGCGCCACGAGGGTGCGCGCAAGGTGGGCGCACTGCTCGTGCCGGCCGTCGTCGCGGCGTCCGCGGGGCAGATCAACGTCCTGGTGAGCACGGTGCTGGCGTCGACCCTCGAGCCGGGAAGCGTGTCGTGGTTGTTCTACGCGGACCGGTTGATGGAGCTGCCTATCGGCGTTGTGGCCGTGGCCCTCGGCACGGTGCTGATCACCAACCTGTCGCGTCTTCACCGCCGGGGCTTGGACGAGGAGTTCAGCGCGATGCTGGACTGGGGGTTGCGCCTCGGAATCTTGCTCGGTGTGCCCGCTGCTGCGGCGTTGGTGGTACTCGGCTTTCCCTTGGTAGCAACCATTTTCCAGCACGGGGAGTTCAGCGCCCGCGATGCGGACCGGACAACGATTGCCCTGGTCGCCTACGCGATCGGCCTGGTGCCCCTGGTGCTCGTAAAGATCGCCCAGCCCGGCTACTTCGCCCACCAGGACACGCGCACCCCGCTCAAGTACACCGTGGCCTCCATCGTCGTGAACATCGGCGTGAGCCTCGCGACGTTCCGTTGGCTAGGCTTCCTCGGCTTGGCGCTCGCGAACAGCGCCGCGGCCTTCGTCAATGCGGGCCTTTTACTGCGCGGCTTGTTCCTCCTCGGTCGATGTCGGTGGACGTCGCGGCTGGGGCGCACGGTGTTCGCCACATCTGCCGCGACGGTGGCCATGGTCGCCGGGCTGCTGTTCGCGTTGCCCGGCCGCGAGGAGTGGCTCGCGATGGGCCTCGCGCTGCGCATTGGCTGGCTCGGTGCGCTGGTGGCGGGTGGCTTTGTGGTTTTCGTCTTGCTCGTGCTCACCTCCGGCATCAGGCTGCGGGATCTCCGCCATCGCGCTTGACGGCCCAAGGCCGGGTCCGGTACCTCGCACCGCGAACGTAGTTCGCGCGCGCTCGGCACCGGCGCGTGCCGCTCGCGGCGCACCGACTCCGGCCCAAGGCCACATCGAGGCGGACCTTTTTCGAGCGCGCACCCGTAAACTTCGCGGCCATGGAGATCATCCGCGGCCTGCACAATATCCGGCCCCGTCACAAGGGCTGCGTGGCGACGATCGGCACGTTCGACGGCGTCCACCACGGCCACCAGATGCTCTTGGCGCACCTCAAGGCCAAGAGCGAGGAACTCGGCGCCCCGAGCTTGCTGGTCACGTTCGAGCCGCAACCGCGCGAGTACTTCCAGCGCACGCCGGTTCCCGCGCGGCTCACACGGTTCCGCGAAAAGATCCACATACTGCGTGCCACCGGCGTCGACCGGGTTCTGTGCATTCCGTTCAACGAGCGCACGCGGCTAATCTCGGCCGCGGAAGTCATCGAGACCTTCCTGGTCGATCTCCTCGGCGTGCGCTACCTGGTCGTTGGCGACGATTTCCAGTTCGGCAAGGATCGCGAGGGGGACTACGCGATGCTCAAGGACGCGGGGGATCGCTTCGGATTCGGTGTCAGCCACATGGGCACGCTGACCTTCGACCACGAGCGGATCAGCAGCACGCGGGTCCGCGACGCCCTCTCGACGGGCGACTTCGCGCTGGCGGAGAAACTGCTCGGTCGACCGTATTCCATGATGGGCCGCGTGGTCTACGGTCGCCAAATCGGCCGCACCATCGGCATACCCACGGTGAACATCCGCCTGCAACGCTACAAGGCGGCGTTGTCGGGCGTGTTCGCGGTGACTGTCGACGGGCTCGGCGCCACGCGTCTCGGCGCCGCCAACATCGGCGTTCGCCCGACCGTGGCCGTCGACGGTCGACCCGCGAAGGAGCCGCTGCTCGAGGTCCACATCTTCGACTTCGACGAGGAGGTATACGGTCGCCTCTTGACCGTGACGCTGAAGTGGAAAATCCGCGACGAGCGGTGGTTTCCCTCGCTGCAGGCCATGAAGGTCGAAATCGACCGGGATGTCGCCAAGACCCGGGCGTACTTCGCCGAGCATCCGCCGGCGCCGGGGAGCGCACTGTGAAGCGTTGGTACGTGCTTGCGGCGGGCGTTTTCGCCTTGGACCAGGCGACCAAAGAGATCGCGATGCGCATGCTCGCTGAGGGCTTTCCGGTCGATGTCCTGCCGTTCCTGTCCTGGAACCTGACGTTCAACACCGGTGCGGCGTTCAGCCTGTTCGAGGGACTTGGGGTCGTCATCGGCGTTGTCGCCGCGGCGGTATCGGTCTATCTCATCATCGAGATCTGGCGCTTGCGGGAGGGGTGGTTGGAAGGTGCGGCGTACGGCCTGATCCTGGCCGGGGCCCTTGGCAATCTCACGGACCGCCTGCGTCATGGCCAGGTGGTGGACTTCGTGCACGTCCAATACGACTGGTTCAACTTTCCCGTGTTCAACGTAGCGGACAGCGCCATCACGGTGGGTGCCGCGGCGTGGATCTGGCTCTTGGTCATGGACGCCCGGCGCGGCTCCGGGCGGTCGCGCAACGGGCCTCCGGGCCCGCGGTGATGAATGACGACCTGATCGCGCGCCAGGGCGACTTGGCGATCGGGCCGGGCACCACGGTCACGTTGCACTTCTCGATCCATCTGGCCAACGGCGAAGAGGTCGACACCACGCGGCGCGGCAAGCCGGCCAGGTTCCGGGTTGGCGACGGCAACTTGGGACCCGGGTTCGAGGCCGCCTTGTTCGGACTGCGCGCGGGAGACGACGAGCGCCTTTGGATTACACCGGAGCAGGGCTTCGGCCTACGTAAGAACGAGAACATTCGCACAATTCGGCGGGCGGATTTCCCTAACACTGCCGATTTGGAACCGGGGATGATGATGGCTTTCGACGCGGCGGGCGGCGAGTTGCCCGGCGTCGTGCGGACCGTTGGCGAGGACACCGTGGAGGTCGACTTCAACCATCCCCTGGCGGGCCGTGGACTGACGTTCGACGTGACCATCCTGCGCGTCGAAGCCTGACGGCCTTGCGACTCGCCGCCCGCGCGACCCGGGAGGTCCCGATGCGTGGGTTTTCGCTGATTGAACTGCTGGTTGCGCTGGCGATCCTGGCGATCGCCACTGCGGTCGCCTTGCCGATCTACAACGCTTACAGCGTTCGCGCAGAGCGGACAGGCATCCAGGCCGATCTGTTGCGTTGCGCCCAGGGCATGGAGCGGCACGCTAACGTCGCGATGGACTACGAGGGCGCGGTCGACACGGATGGCGACGGTGCGGGAGACGCATCGACCGGCTTGGTGTCGCGCAACATCTGCGCAGTCGACTCGAGGGCCTACACTGTCACCGTGCACGCCGCCGATGCGGTCCGGTTCGTCCTTCGCGCCCGCGCCGTGCATGCCGATAGCCCGGTCGGTCGCGACGGCATGCTGGAACTCGACAGCAGGGGTGCTCGGCGGTGGGACCGGAACAACGACGGCGACTTCGACGACGACGGCGAGACAGGTTGGCAGCCATGACCGGGGGCTTTTCGCTGCTGGAGTTGCTGGTCGCGGTCCTGGTCGTCGCCGTGGGCGCCCTCGGCGTTGCGGGGCTGCAATTGGCGAGCATCCAAAACAACCGGGGCGCCATGCAGTACAGCGTGACAACCTCGCTTGCGACTGACCTCATCGAACGCATGCGCGCCAACCCGGATGCGGACTACGGCACCGATCTCGGCGTCGCGCCGCCGCCGTTCCATGACTGCCTTGCGAATGACTGTACCGCGCGGCAATTGGCGCAGTTCGATCTGGCGGTTTGGAAATGCGCGCTCGGCAAGTGGCAGGAGGACACGACATGCACGGGCCTGCCGGAGGCGATTCGCGCGAAGACCGTGCTCCCGGGCGGCGACGGCAAGGTGGCCGAGGACGCCGAAGTGGTCACGGTGAACCTGGTCTGGGGTCGCGGGGGCCGAGACACGTTCGAGGTCGTGGTGCGGCGATGAGGCCCAACCGCCGACGACAGTGCGGGTTCACGCTGTTGGAGCTCTTGCTCGCCGCCGCGCTGGGCGCCTTGACGACTGCCGCGTTGGCCCAGCTCTTCGTGAGCAACGCGCGCGCGTCCGTCTTGCAGACTGGGCAGGCGCGCCTGCAGGAGTCGGCGCGCCTCGCGCTGCATTTCCTGGCCGATTCGGCACGCTCGGCCGGCTACTACGGCTGTGGGCGTGGACTTCTCGCCGACGGCCTCGGAGGCACATGGCGTGGTGACTTGGCCCAGGACATCGCGACACCCGTTGCCGGTGCAGATGACGTCGGCGGCGGGGACGACGTATCGGCGTGGGAACTCGGGGACAGGGAACTGAAGCCCGGTACCGATGTTGTGCTGTTCCGGCGCATCGAGGGGCGCGGCCACGACCTCGCGCAGCCGTTCGACGCCGACGGCGAGTTGATCATCGCCAGTACGTTTGTGCCGGCATCCGGACAGTTGGCGGTGCTCTCGGCCTGCGGCCAGCTTGGCGTGCTCGGCATAGAGAGTATTGCCCGGCGCGGTGGCCGCGTTACGTTGGCGGCGTCCGTCGACATCGATGCGCTGGCTCCAACGGGTTTCGCCTACGGGGATCCTGCGGGGCCGGCGGCCACCGTCCTCGCGCCCGTGGCCAGCGAGACCTACTTCATCGCGCGTGGCCGGTTCGTCAACAGTCGCGGCGAGCCGAGTTGGTCGCTGTGGCGCAAGGCCGGTCGGGCCGACGAGGTGGTCTCGGGCGTGGACGATCTCCAGGTCCTGTTCGGCATCGATACGACCCCGGACGATGGCGATGTGGCCCCCGGGCGCTACGTGACCGCGGACCGGATCGGAGCGGCGATCGTGCGATCGGTTTCGATCCGGGTCACGGTGTCCAGTATCGACGCCTTCGACGAAGGCGATCAGCCGCTCGAGCAGACCATTTCGCAGACCGTTGCATTGCGGAATCCGTGGACGCCGTTGTGACCACCCCGGAGCGGGATCCGGCGCCGACCGCCCGGCAACAAGACGGGGGCTTGTCCCATGCAAGGGCTTGGTTGCCGAGCCAGCGCGGCATGGTCCTGTTGATCAGCTTGGGTCTGCTGTTGTCGCTGACGCTGGCTGCCGTCAGTGCCGCACAGACCACCGTGCTGGAGTTGCGCATGGCGCGCAACGGGCGCGATGCGACGATCGCCTTTCATGCTGCGGAAGCTGCGCTCTCGGAAGCAGAGTCGGCGATTGTGGCGGGCACCGTTTCGCCGCTGTCTCCACCCGCCTACGGCGCGGCGCCGCCATGGCAGTCCCATGACTGGCCCGACTCGGATTCCGCCTACATCGTTGAGGCCGTGGCGACCGTCGGGGAGCCGCCGTCCAGCCAAATCGCGGTCTTCCGCGTAACCGCTCGCGGCCAAGGGCCGGGCGGCGCCGTGGCGTGGCTGCAGACGACCTACGGCCGGTCCAACGCGGCGGGAGCCGATCCACGGATGACCGGTCGGTTGTCGTGGGTGGCCTTGCCGGCCTGGTAGTGGTACGCGGACCTCCGGCCCGGAACCGCACCACCTAGCAGTCTACTTCCCGGCGATCGACGCCATCGAAGTGTCCATCGCCGTCGCGGTCGCGCTCCTGGTAGAGCCGACCTTGGTTATTGATCACGATGCGGCGTGCTTGCAGCGGATCGGCGTCGGGTGAACAGACGAAGAGACTGCCGGCTTGCGTGATCGAGCCGTCCGGGCGGAACGTGAGCCCCGCCGCTCGCCGGTTCCACGTGACTTGGTAGCCCGCAGGCAGCGGCGGGAGGGCCAGCGCAACCGTGCCGTTGACGGCGACGTTCGCACCGGCTTCCCAGCTATTGCGCGGTCCGCATGCGGGGCCTTGGCCCGGGCACAGCACGGCGGAAAGACCGCGCGATACGGCGATGTGCCGGGCGAACCGCACGGCACCGACCATCTGCTCGACGGTCGTATCGGCACGGCTGCGCGTGGCCAGCGTCGTCAGGCTTGGCGCAGCGACGCTGAAGAGCACGGCTGCGATGGCGAGGACGGCGAGCAGTTCGGCGACCGTCAGGCCGGCCGCCGGCGTTGGTCGGGGTGACATCGGTTTGCCGCGCAAAGACGCGACTGTGGCAGGTAGGCGGGCTCCTGTCTTTGGCCGATATCTCGTTTTCGTGTAGGAGATGCGCTCTCGCCGCGCGTCAGGACGCCTCGGCGTCGTCGCGCGGGAACTGCAACGGAGGAGGCACCTCGGGCCGGTCGAGAAGCCCGAAGGAGACCATGTTGAGCCATGACCGCTGCCGGTTTTCGATCACGTTCCTGAGGACAAGCTGACCGTCCTCGTCGAAGCCGTGGTAGTCCGGGAAGTTGAGCGCCAGCACGCTGAGCGAGTCTTCCGCGGCGTCGGCCAGGCCAAGTTTCCAGTTGGCTTCCACGAGCACGGCCAGGGCGTCGGCGACCGCCGGCGTTTGCGCATAGTTCTCGATCACGTAGCGGGCGCGGTTCGCGGCCGCGACATTGGCACCGCGGCCGATATAGAAGGTGGCGACGTTGACCTCCGCTTCGGCCAGTGCGTTGCGCAGGAAAACCATGCGCTGGCGAGCGTCCCTGGCGTATTCGCTCGTCGGGAAGCGCGTCACGAGTTCGTTGAAATCGGAGAACGCCTGCCGCAGGTGGGTAACGTCGCGGCGCGAGATGTCCGTGGTCATGAAGCGCGCGAACGCCGCGCGATCCCTGGCCAGCGCCGTGAGGCCCCGCATGTAGTAGGCGTAGTCAACGTTGGCGTGCTGCGGGTGCAAGCGGATGAACCGCTCGGCGGCGTCCTTGGCGGCGTCGAGGTCGCGCGCCATGTGCTGCGCGTAGATCAGTTCCAGTTGCGCTTGCTCGGCGTAGCGCCCGAATGGGAACCGGGCTTCGAGCCTTTGCAGCCGGGTGATGCCTTGGGTGTAGTTGCCGGCGCTCAAGCCCGATTGGGCGCGCCGATAGAGCAACTGCTCGCTGGTTTCCTCGTCGTCGTCGAACTCGTCGTCGTCGCCGCCGATGAACGGCATCCACGCGCAGCCCGACGTCGCCAACAGGGCGATTGCCGCGGCCAGGAGCGTTGGGCGGTCTAGGAACATCGCGACCGGTTAACTGGGCGAGCCCTTATGCTAGGGCATACGGTGTGCCATTGCACCGCCACCGTGGTGGCGATGTCGTGGATCCAGGCAGAGGGCAACGTGGCGATGGGCGACCACACAGAACGGCAGACCGATTCCGCAATCGTCGAGTTAGACGCCGTCGTTCCCGAGGAGTTCAGCGGCATTCGCGTCGACCGTGTGGCGGTCCTGATGTTCGCCGAACAGCGCCGGCAGTCCGGCGTGTCGCGGGTGGAGATCGCGCGTTGGCTGCGCGACGGTTCGCTGACCGTCGACGGCCGCACGGTCAAGCCGAAGACGCCCGTACGCGGCGGCGAGCGGCTGCGGGTGCGCACCGTTCGGCCGGCACGGTTCGATTGGAACGCGGCGCAGGACGTGGCCTTCGAGGTGGTCTACGAGGACGAAGGCGTCATCGTGGTCGACAAGCCGCCTGGCCTGGTCGTCCACCCAGGCGCCGGCAATGCGGACGGCACGCTGGTCAACGGCCTGCTGCGCCGACGGCCCGAACTCGCCAAGCTGCCGCGGGCGGGGCTCGTGCACCGCCTGGACAAGGACACGAGCGGCCTGCTGGTCGTCGCCGCCCAGCCGGGAAGCCGCGCCGTGTTGACGTCGGCCATGGCGGAGCGCCGGATCGAGCGCGAATACTCGGGCGTCATCGAGGGCCAGCTGATCGCGGACCGGCGCATCGAAGCGAATATAGGCCGCGACCCGAGCAACCGGCTGCGCTACCGCGTTCGCAGCGACGGCCGCCCCGCGGTGACGCATCTCGCGGTTCGCCAGCGCTTCCCCGCGCACACGTTCGTCGCCGCGCGGCTGGAAACCGGCCGCACGCACCAGATCCGCGTGCACTTGGCGAGCATCGGACATCCCTTGGTCGGCGACCGCCGATATGGCGCGCGTGGTGTCGTACCGCCCGGTGCGAACCCGGACGCGATCATCATCATCCGGGGCTTCCACCGCCAGGCCTTGCACGCTGCGAGGCTTGCCTTCGAACATCCGGACAGCGGCGAGCCGATGCGCTTCGAGTCGGCCCTCCCAGATGACATGACGCGGCTACTCGCGGCGCTTCGAGGGGACTAGGCCGCTCTGTCGATGCGCGGGCAGACCCGATAGAATGCCGGGTTTCGCTTTTCGAGTTGAGCGGCCGATGACCGAGCGCCTCTCCGGCGGGGAAATGCTCATCCGCGCGCTGCAGGACGAGGGGGTCGAGTACGTGTTCGGCTACCCCGGCGGCGCGGCGTTGCACATCTACGATGCCGTCTTCAAGCAGCAGCGCATCGAGCACATCCTCGTCCGCCACGAGCAGGCCGCCACGCACATGGCGGACGGCTACGCACGTTCCACCGGAAAGCCGGGCGTCGTGCTTGTGACGTCCGGTCCAGGCGCGACCAACGCCATCACCGGCCTTGCCACCGCGTTCATGGACTCGACGCCGATCATCGTGATCTCGGCACAGGTGCCGAACGAAGTGATCGGCACGGATGCGTTCCAGGAAACCGACATGGTGGGCGTGTCGCGGCCGGTCGTGAAGCACAGCTACATGGTCAAGAGCGCGGACGAGATCCCCCGCATCGTCAAGGAGGCCTTCTACATCGCGAGCTCGGGTCGCCCGGGCCCGATCGTCATCGACATCCCGAAGGACACGACGGATCCCAACGAGACCTTCGACTACGACTACCCCGAGACGGTCTCGCTGCGCTCCTACTCGCCCGCGACCCGGGGCCACGGTGGCCAGATACGCAAGGCGGTCGCGGCGCTGATGAGGGCCAAGCGACCGGTGATCTACACCGGGGGCGGCATTGTCCAGGGCGAAGCCGGGGACATGCTCACGGCCATCGCCCGCATGCTCGGCTACCCGGTGACGAATACGCTGATGGGGCTCGGCGGCTATCCGGGCACGGACCGGCAGTTCCTCGGCATGCTCGGCATGCACGGAACCTTCGAGGCCAACATGGCCATGCACGAGGCCGACCTCATCTTCGCGGCCGGTGCGCGTTTCGACGACCGGGTGACCAACAACCCGACCAAGTTCGCCCCGGACGCCAAGGTGATCCACGTCGACATCGACCCCGCGGCGATCTCGAAGATCGTCAACGCTGACATTCCCATCGTCGGCCCGGTCAGCGAGGTGCTGACCGAGATGGCACGGCTGATCGATGCGGCGTTGGAGGAGGACCCGGAGCGCATTGACCGGGCGGCGATCGACGCCTGGTGGGGCCGCATCGACCGGTGGCGGCGCACGCACGGGTTGGACCACGACCAGCGCCACCGCGCCGGCACCAACGGCGCCATGTTGCCGCAGCACGTCATCCAGGCGGTCTACCGTGCCACACAAGGCGAGGCTTACGTCACCAGCGATGTCGGCCAGCACCAGATGTTCGCCGCGCAGTACTACAAGTTCGACGCGCCCCGACGCTGGATCAACAGCGGCGGCCTCGGCACCATGGGCTTCGGCCTGCCCGCGGCGATGGGCGTGCAGTTCGCTCACCCACACGACACGGTGGCGTGCATCACGGGCGAGGGCAGCTTCATGATGAACATGCAGGAACTGTCCACCTGCATGCAGTACGCGCTGCCGATCAAGATCGTCAACCTCAACAACCAGGCCCTCGGCATGGTCAAGCAGTGGCAGGACATGCAGTACGGCGGCCGGCACTCGCACAGCACCTACCGGGATGCGTTGCCGGATTTCAAGGCGCTTGCGGAGTCGTTCGGCCACGTCGCCTACCGCGTCGACGACGTGGGCGAACTCGACGGCGTCATGGCCGACACGTTCGGTCCGAAGCACAAGGACGACCTGGTGTTCATCGACGCCCACATTGACCCGGACGAGCACGTCTACCCGATGGCGATCAAGGGCGGGTCGATGGCCGACATGGTGCTCGAACGCGAACCTGGCCGGGACGATATCCGGGAAGACGTCTGATGAGACGTCTGCTCGCGATCCTGCTCGAGAACGAGGCCGGGGCCCTGTCGCGGGTGGTGGGGCTCTTCGCGCAGCGGAACTACAACATCGAGACGCTCACCGTTGCGCCGACCGAGGACAGCACGCTGTCGCGGGTCACTCTTCTGACCTATGGCGACGCGGACCGGATCGAGCAGATCACCAAGCACCTGAACCGGCTGATCGAGGTGGTCAAGGTCGTCGACCTGACCGACGGCGACCACATCGAGCGCGAGATCATGCTGGTCAAGGTCCGGGCTGTCGGCGAGGGTCGCGCGGAAGCGAAGCGCATGAGCGACATCTTCCGCGGCCAGATCGTCGACATGACCGCCGACGCGTATACAGTTCAGTTGACCGGACCATCGGAGAAGCTCGACGCGTTCATCGCCGCACTGGGCGACACGACGATTCTCGAGGTGGTGCGCTCGGGCGTGTCGGGCATCGGCCGGGGCGAGAAAATCCTAAGCTTGTAGCGACGAGGAGACGTAATAAATGCAGGTCTACTACGACAAGGACGCTGACCTTTCGATCATCCAGAAGATGAACGTGACGGTCGTGGGATACGGCTCGCAGGGCCACGCACACGCCAACAACCTGCGCGACTCCGGTGTCGACGTGACCGTGGGTCTGCGCGCCGGATCCGGCTCCTGGCCGAAGGCTGCGAACGCAGGCTTCGAGGTCCAGTCCGTCGCGTCGGCCGTGGAAGGCGCGGACCTGGTGATGCTGCTGACGCCGGACGAGCAACAGCGTCGCATCTACGAAGAGGAGATCGAACCCAACCTGAAGGAGGGCGCGGCCATCGCTTTCGCCCACGGCTTCAACATCCACTTCCAGTTGATCGAACCGCGCGCGGACCTCGACGTCGTCATGATCGCGCCAAAAGGTCCGGGCCACACCGTGCGCTCCACCTACGTAGAAGGCGGCGGCGTTCCGTCGCTGATCGCCATCGGGCGCGATGCCAGCGGACAGGCCAAGGACATCGCGCTTTCGTACGCATCGGCCAACGGCGGCGGGCGCGCGGGGATCATCGAGACCTCGTTCCGCGAAGAAACCGAAACGGACCTCTTCGGTGAGCAGACCGTGCTCTGCGGCGGTGCGGCGGCGTTGGTTACGGCCGGGTTCGAGACCCTGGTGGAGGCGGGTTATGCGCCGGAGATGGCCTACTTCGAGTGCCTCCACGAGCTGAAGCTCATCGTCGACTTCTTCTACGAAGGCGGCATCAGCAACATGTGGTACACGGTGTCCAACACGGCGGAGTACGGCGGCCTGACGCGCGGGTCGCGCATCGTCACCGACGAGACCAAGGCGGAGATGAAGCGCATTCTCGACGAGATCCAAAGCGGCAGGTTCGCCCGTGAATTCGTCACCGAGAACCAGTCCGGGGCACCGTCGATCAAGGCCATGCGACGGATGAGCCAGTCGCACCAGATCGAGGAGGTCGGTGCCCGGCTGCGCGCCATGATGCCCTGGATCGAAGCGAACAAGCTGGTCGACAAGACCAAGAACTGAAACCACAGACCCGCAAGGAGCCTTTGGATGTCCAAGCTATCGGAAGACCCGCGCATCGATCCGCGCATCAAGGCGATCTTCGCCGCCATGCCGGAGATGCAGAATCCGGGCGACGCGGCAAGCCGGGAGGAGCTTGTCGAAGAGGCCAACTCCGAACAAGCCAGGGCGGCCGCGGCCGGCACGGAGCAATTCCTCGCCATGTGCGACACCGAGGAGGTCGCGCCGTCGGCGGGTCTCTCGACCGACACCAAGACCTTCACCTCCGCGCCGGACGGCAACACCATCAAGGTCCAGTACATTCGCCCGGACAGCGATGAAGCGCTGCCGTGCGTCTACTACATCCACGGTGGCGGCATGCAGTCGATGTCGTGCTTCATGGGCAACTACCGCGCTTGGGGACGCATCATCGCGGCCCAGGGCGTGGCGGTCGCCATGGTCGATTTCCGCAATGCGCTCACCCCTTCGTCGGCACCGGAGGTTCTGCCGTATCCCGCCGGCCTCAACGACTGCGTCTCCGGCGTCAAGTGGCTGAACGCCAATGCCGATGCCCTCGGCGTCGATGCGGACCGGGTCGTGATCGCGGGGGAGAGCGGCGGTGGCAACCTCACCCTGGCAACGGGCTTGCGGCTGTTGAAAGACGGCGACATCGGCCTGGTCCACGGGCTTTATGCCCTGTGCCCGTACATCGCCGGCCGCTGGCCGCTGCCTGGGAACCCGTCGTCGACCGAGAACAACGGCATCCTGCTCGACCTGCACAACAACCGCGGTGCCATGGCCTACGGCATCGACGAGTTGCATGCCGAGAACCCGCTCGCGTGGCCGGGTTTCGCGACCGCGGACGACGTGCGCGGCCTGCCACCGGTGGTGGTCAGCGTCAACGAGTGCGACCCGTTGCGCGACGAGGGCGTCAACTTCTACCGGCTGCTGCTCCGCGCGGGCGTCGCTGCGCAGTGCCGGCAGGTGATGGGGACGATCCACGGCACCGAGATCTTCCCGATGACGTGCCCGGAGATCAGCCGCGAGACCGCGCGCAGCCTCGCCGACTTCTGCCGCGGCAGCACGCGGTAGGGGGCTTCCGGGGACGTCGATGGCGGTCAGGGAACGCCTTGCGGAACTGGCGCTCGAACTGCCGGCCCCGATGCACATCCCGGGTCAGCGCTTCGAGCTTGTCCATGTCTCGGGTGACCGCGCCACCATAGCCGGCCACTTGCCTCTGGCACCGGATGGCTCGATTGCGGGACCGCTCGGCAAGGTTGGTGCCGACGTCACCGCCGACGAGGCCTACCAGTCCGCGCGCCTGGTTGCGCTCGCGATGCTGGCCAGTCTCGAAGCGGCGGGGATCGACCTCGATCGCGTGGTGTGGCGCAAGGTCTTCGGCATGGTCAATGCCGCCCCCGGCTTCAACGCGCTGCCCGGGGTGATCAACGGCTTCTCGGACGTCCTGCTCGAAGTCTTCGGCGAGCGGGGACGGCATTCGCGATCCGCCATCGGGGTCGCCGAACTGCCGTTCGGTGCGTCCGTGGCGGTGGAGGCGGAGATCATGCTGATGCCGGCTGAGGCCGCGGTGGACGTCGCGGCGCCGGTGTCGCCGCCAGCCACTCGGGAAACCCCGGCGCCGGCGGTGCGATCGGCGGATGATCCCGGGCTGCGCGCCCAGGACTATGCGGGCACCCAGGCGCTGTCCATTCCGGCCCAGGCGATCGTGCGATCCATCGACTCGCTGTCGTACCTGTTCTGGATCTCCATCGCGGGAACGGTGGTCGCGATCTTCCTGGCCGCACTCGCCAACCTCGAAGGGCCCGCGACGGGCTCCGTGCAGTTCGGCGAATACCTCATTCCATCAGGGGTGCTGCCCGTGGCCTGCCTGGTGTTCGCGATGTTCGTGCTCTGGCTGACCGCGAACCGGCTGCGGATGCTCGACGACGCCTTGGCGGACGACGACCTCACATCGGGCATGGCGCGTGACATCTTCCGTCTCGACCCGCCGGTGCTGAACGTCTTCGACGCCGGTAGCTTGAAGCCCTTTGCCCTGCTGTCCGGGACGTCGGTGCTGCTTTGGATCTGGAGCCTGTTCCTGGGCAGCGCCTTGGGTCTCATCTTCTCCGCGACCGTCGCCCAGGGCGCGGCCCTGTCGGTAGACATGTTCGCTGAATTCCTGGCGTACGCTGCGTTCGCCCTGGTGATCATGTTCTATGGCGTTCGGCAAGTCGTTCCCGCATTGCGGCGGATACTTGAACGGCTCTACGGCGAGCGTTTGCGGATCGGCATCGTGAGGATCGTCGTGGCGGCGGCGGTGGTCGTGGCCGGAGTCTTCGCGACCAATCCCGATCTCGCGCAGATCTTCATGCCGGACGACTGGCGTCGCGTGGGCCCGACCCGCGCCAACGCAATCGACGGCGAGACCCTGCTCCTCGAGAACGGCGAAGTGGTTGTCGTGGTCGGTATCGATGCCTTGCGTCCGGGACAGACTTGCCTCGACGCTCGTGGCGAGGAGTACGCCTGTGGGCGTCAGGCGACGCAATACCTGCAGTCGCTGGTGCAGGACCGGAGCGTGCACTGCCTAGTGGCCTACCCGAACCTCGGGCTGTGTGTGCCGCTGGGCGAGGCCGAACGGCCGCCGGCTGGGCAACGGGGCTACTTCGTCGAACACAGCTTGGCAGCGCGCATGGTGTCGTCCGGCTATGCCTTGGCGGAAGGCGATGGCCAGGTACTGCTCCACGACCTGCAAAACGAGGCGCAGCGCAAGCGGGTCGGCGCTTGGCAAGGGGCATTCGAGCCGCCAAGTCGGTGGGCGGCGGGGCAACGCTGATTGGGCTCCGCGGGGTAATGCGTGGCGCATTCGAGCGCGAAGCGCTACGCGACGACGGGTACGTTTCGCCAGCAGCCCGACGCGCTGGAGCCGCCACGCCTCGGCGTTGATTTCGCGGATCTCGGCATCAGCGGTTTCGCGCGCTTGGGTGACGGCGCCTTCACGTTTGGGTGCCTGGCGACGCCCACGGTAGCGCGACGGTCTGTCGGCGCGGGCGCTGCCAACCAGTAAGCCGAGTGACAAGAGGAGAGCCAGGATGACGCGAGATCGAGCCGTTTGCCGTAGGCCAGCCCTGGCGACCGCTCTGGGGGCGACTGTGCTCGCGGGCTGTGGTTCGGACAAGGTGGCAACGGACCAGTCCCTCGCCTCCGAAGCTGTCGAGAACCGGCACGTCAACATCCTGTACTGGCAGGCGGTGTCGACCATGAACCCGTACCTCTCCGGCGGCACGAAGGACGTCGAGGCGGCATCGCTCGTGATCGAGCCGCTGGCGAACTACGACGACAGAGGCGAGATGGTCCCGGTTCTGGCTGCCGAGATCCCGACAAGGGAAAACGGCGGTGTGGCCGACGACATGACGAGCATCACCTGGACGCTGAAGCGGGATGTCGTCTGGGCCGATGGCACACCGTTCACGGCGCGCGACGTCGTGTTCACGGGCGAGTACTGTCTCCACAAAGAGATCGGCTGCAGCGCCGATGCGTCATTCACCGACGTACAGAACTTCGAAGCGCTCGACGACCATACGGTGCGGTTGACGTTCAGCGTGGCCAAACCGGTCCCGTACGGTCCGTTCGTGGGCGCCATCACGCCGATCATCCAGTACGAACAGTTCAAGGACTGCACCGGCATCAGGGCGCCCGAGTGCACCGCGGAGAACTTCCGCCCGGTTGGCACCGGGCCGTTCAAGGTCGACGAGTTCCGCGCCAACGACGTGGTCAGTTTCTCAGCCAACGAGCTCTTCCGAGAGCCGGGCAAGCCGTGGATGAAGACCGTGACGTTGAAAGGCGGTGGCGACGCCGCGTCGTCGGCACGGGCGGTGCTCGAGACCGGCGAGTACGACTACGCGTGGAACCTGCAGGTCGAGCCGGAGATCCTCGATAGGATGCTGGCCGCCGGAAAGGGCGAAGTCGTCATGGGGTTCGGCACCAACGTGGAACGGTTGGTGGTCAACCAGACAAATGCGGATGCGGGCTTTGGGCCGGAGCGGCGTTCGCTGCTCCTCGAAGGCACCAATCCGCATCCATTCCTCGCCGACCCGGTAGTCCGCCGGGCGTTGTCGCTGGCCATCGACCGGCGCTTGCTGGTCGAGGCCGGCTACGGTCCTTCCGGGCGCGTGACCTGCAACATCGTCCCGGCGCCGCCGAGCTACGCGTCAACGGCCAACGAGGGTTGTCGAAAGCCCGACGCCGACGAGGCCAACCGGATCCTCGACGAGGCGGGTTGGGTTCCGGGTGCCGATGGCGTGCGGTCGAAGGGCGGAATACGGCTGTCGATCCTCTACCAGACCTCGACCAATTCGGTCCGCCAAGGCACCCAGGCACTCGTCAAGCAGATGTGGCAGCAGATCGGCGTCCAAACCGAACTGCGCAACATCGACGGCGGCGTCTACTTCGGCTCCGACCCGGCGAGCCCAGACACGTTTCAGAAGTTCTACGCCGATGTGCAGATGTACACCAGCAACTTCCAGAGCGCCGACCCCGAGTTCTACATGGCAGCGTGGGTCTGCGAGGAGGCCCCGGGTCCGGACAACCAGTGGCTCGGGACCAACGTGTCGCGGGGCTGCTCCGCCGAATTCGACGGCCTGGCGGAACGCCTGGCCGCGACCCCCTACGGCGACGAACGGTTCGAAATCGCGAAGCGCATGAACGACATCGTGGTCCAGAACCACTTCCTGATCCCATTGGTCTGGCGGGCGTCGACTTCCGCGCGTTCCAAGTCCTTGAAGGGCGTACGCATGAATCCTTGGGACTCGGAACTCTGGAACATCGAGGATTGGCATCGCTGAACCGTGCGCGCTGAAACACACGAGGTAGAGCCGTGATCCGCTACATCACGCGGCGCCTCTTGTTTGCCGTGCCGACGCTCATCGCGATCAGTTTCACGATCTTCGCCTTGCTCGACCTGGCACCCAGCGACCCGACGGGACAGTTGCCGCTCACCATTCCCCCGGAAGTCCGGGCGCAAATCCGCGAATCGTTGGGACTCGACGAACCGTTCCCCGTCCGCTACGCGAAGTGGATGAGGCAGTTCTTTGTGAACGAGCCGTTGAACCTGATCGAGCGGGCCTTCGATGTCGAGATCGGCGACTCCGATTCGCGCACCCGTGTGATCTCGTACGCGACGCGGAGTCCCGTCGTGGACATCATCGCCGAGCGGATCCCACAGACGTTGTGGGTCATTGGCCTGTCCTACGTCGTGGGCATCTTGGTCGCGCTGCCCATTGGCATCGTGTCGGCATACCGGCAGTACTCGTGGTTCGACCAGGTGGGCACGTTCGTGTCGATGGTGGGCTTTTCCGTGCCGACCTTCTTCACCGGGCTGCTTGCGATCATCGTGTTTAGCGTGATGCTGGAATGGCTGCCGTCGATCTACGACACCACCCACCGGGTCACCGATCTCGGGAGCTTCTGGGTCCAGATCAAGCAGATCTTCATGCCCGTGATGGTGCTCGCGTTCTACAACGCGGCGCAGCTCGCCCGCTTCATGCGATCGTCCGTGCTCGACAACCTGAATCTGGACTACGTGCGCACGGCGCGCGCCAAGGGCATGCGGGAGCGGACCGTGCTGCTCGTACACGTTCTGCGCAACAGCATGATCCCGGTGGTGACGATGATCGCCCTGGGTGTCCCAACCATCTTCGGCGGCGCGATCATCACCGAGCAGATCTTTCGCGTGAACGGCTTGGGCCAACTGCTGATCGTCGCCATCCAGGGGGCTGACATCCCGATGGTGCAGACACTCACGTTCCTGTTCGCCGTGCTGATCGTCGGCTTCAACCTCGTCGCCGACGTGATCTACGGCATCCTCGACCCGCGCATCCGGTACGACTAGATGGCCGAGCACCACGACGGCCCGGCGCAGGAGTACCGCCCGCCTTGGATGGATGTGTGGCTGGCGTTCCGCAAACACACCGGTGCCTTGGTCGGTGTCGGCGTTTTCTCGTTCATGGTGCTGGCCGTACTCGTCGGCCCGGTCCTGCACGGGATCGATCCCCAGTACCTCGACATCGCGGCCCGAAATGCCGGCGTGTCGTGGACACACCCCCTTGGCACGGACAACCTAGGGCGCGATGTGCTCGCACAGATGTTGGCGGGAGGACGCGTTTCGCTCGCCGTTGGCTTCACGGCGATGTTGCTGTCGCTGGTGTTCGGCACTGCGGTGGGCGTCCTGGCCGGCTACTTCAAGCGTGCGGACGGTTTCTTGATGCGCACCACCGACCTGTTTCTCGCGCTGCCGTTGCTGCCCCTGTTGCTGGTCATCATCATGCTGTTCCGAGACACGCTGCGCCTCGCGTTCGGACCCGAGACGGGCATCTTCCTGCTCATCGTGTTCGTGATCGGCATCACCAGTTGGATGCAGACCGCCCGGATCGTGCGCGGCGAGGTGTTGGCCATCAAGGAGCGCGAGTTCGTCACCGCGGCGCGCGGCATCGGTTCGCGCGAACGGCGGATCATCGTCCGCCATGTGCTGCCGAACGTCATGAGTCCGATCATGGTGTCAGCGACGCTGGGTATCGCCAACGCGATCATCACGGAGTCGGCGTTGTCGTTCCTTGGCCTCGGATTCCCGCCGGATTTCCCGACTTGGGGCCGCCTGCTGTTCGACGGCGCGAACTTCATTTCCATAACGCCGGCGCGGGTCATCTGGCCGGGGCTGGCGATCTCGCTCACCGTGCTGTCGGTCAACTACATCGGCGACGGCTTGCGCGATGCTCTGGATCCCCGGCTGCGGGGAACCTGATGCCATCCGAGATTCCAACGAGGCCTAGTCGGCCGCGTCGGGGCAAGGCGACGCGCCTAGACTGCCCAGTTGTGCCAGATGTTGTCCTCGGTGGCGGGCACGTCTTCGCGGAAGTTCCGCGTGTCCACCCACCACTGGAACTTCTCGCCCGGACCGTATTCGTCGTCGTCAAAGTAGGTGAGCCCCGCACGTTCGAAGTCGCAAGGCACGATCAGGCGCACCCGTGGATCATCGCCCTCGGCCGAGTAGTTGACGCCGGCCGAGTGCAGCGTACGCGGGTGCCAGAACACGACGTCGCCGGCATCGCCCGGGAATTCGACCGGTGTGATGTCGCGGAGCACGGCATCGCGGGCGGTCCTGAAACCCTCGCCCTTGTCGGCTGACATGATGCCGCCGTGCAAGGTGTCCCAGTGCGGGTGGAGGCGCAGATGTGACCCAGGCCAGAGCGTGAACGCGCCGCACCTGGGCGGCACTTCGTGGACCAGCACCATGGCGGACAACTGGGCGGCCATGTAGTCCGCATGGGGACCGAGTCGGCCAGGCGCCGCTGGATGCTTCGGAAAGACCGCGTAGATGCCCCGGACGCGGCGCGGCGGCTTGATCGGTGCGCCGAGGAACGCTTGCGCCACCGCCAGCACGTTCGGATGGTTGGCGATGGCCTCGACGAGGAAAGGCTCCGTGCCGATGCCGGAGGGGCCCGGCGAGCGCATCTTCCAGTTGGTGTGGATGAGCCGGCCGACGCGTGCCACATCGTCGTCGGTCCATTGCTCCTCCGCGGCATCAAGCCAGGTTTGCGGCTCGTTGCGGCGGAGGATGTTGCGGGGGACGTGCGCCCAAAGGTGATCGGCGACCTTCCGGAACGCGCGACTGTCGTGGATGAGGCCGCGTTTGACGATGAACCCCTGGCTCTTGAAGTGCTCGATTTCGCCGGCGTTCAAGGCCGTGCCCGGCGTGAAGCAGCCCGGGTCTTCGAACGGGACCGGTTCCCGCACCACCACGTCGTCCGCGGTCGGCTGTCCGGTCAGGTGGCCTTTGGCGTACTCGGTGTATTCCATCGCATCAATCCCTCCTGCAGGCAGGTCGCGACCAGCCCACCGTCGCGAGTATAAATCCGCCCGCGTGCCAGGCCGCGGCCGCCGCCCGTGGCCTCGACGTCCAGCACGAAGAGCAGCCACTGGTCGGCCCGCGCGGCACGGTGGAACCACATGGCGTGATCGAGGCTGGTCCCCTCGAAGTCCCGGTCCTGCCAGCGCAGACCGAGCGGCAGCAGGATCGGATCGACCAGCGTGCTGTCGGACAGGTAGGCGATGGCCACCTGGTGCAGGTTCGGCGAGTCGGGCAGCGTCTCGTTGATGCGCATCCACATCAACTGCGTTTCGGTCACGGGTTCGCCGCGGGGGGCGCGGGGCGGGTTGATGTAGCGGATGTCGATGGCCCGAAGAGTGTTGCTCAAGACCTCCGCGCCAGTCTCGGCGGTTGAAAACTCGTCGTAGGTGTACGACACGGTCTCCGGCGCTGGGACTTCGGGCATAGGGGAGCGCGTGTATTCCGGCGTGTCATCGGGTACCTGGAACGACGCGATGAGCCGAAAAAGCTCCTTGTCCCGCTGCGCCGCGGTGACCTCGCGCCAGGAGAACGACCGCCCGTCGCGGATGGGGGTGACCACGAGATGCACGTCGAGGTCGACGTCGCCGGGACGCAGGAAGTAGCCGTGCAGGGAGTGCAAGGCCCGGTCGGCGGTGACGCTCAACTGCGCGGCCGCCAGGCACTGGCCAAGGAACTGGCCCCCGAACATCCGCTCGCCCTTTTCGAGGGCTGGCGGCGCGGTGAATCGCCCATCGCCGACGGGTTCGAGCGTGACGAGGTCGGCAAACATGCGTGCATCCAAGGTCGAAGGTCGCGAGTTTGCGTGCTCGCCGGTGTGCAAGCAAGCGTCCGGAGGCGTTGGCGCACGTTGGACGCGCGTACACAGGTGTACTAACTAATTGAGTTTAATGAAAAAATCTGAGGATGTCGTTTGCAGGCCGCCGCGCCTCCTGCTATGGTCATGCAGACCAGCCAGCCGCCGCGGCGAGCAGTTGCAGGCAAGTAGCCATGGCATCCGAACTAGAACGCATCGCTTCTCTCGAGACGAACTACGAGCATGTCGACAAGACGCTGACCGCGATCGGTCGGACGCTCGAAGCGATCCGGGCCGAGATCGGTGAGCTTCGCTCGGAGGTCGACGGCGTCCGCCAGATGGTCCACACCGAAATCGGTCGGGTGCGTACGGACCTAGGCGGCAGACTCGACGACATCGTGCTGCGTATGGCCGAGGACAAGACCGCAGGCAGCGAGACGAAGCTCAAGGTGGCGCTCAAGGTCATCGGCTGGTTGGTCGGCGTCGTGACCACCGTGCTTGGCACCGTGATCGGCGGCCTCTTCTTGTTTGCCCGTTTCCTCCTACCGAAGCTGGCGAGCGCGGTGCAGGACGCGGCGTCCACCATCACTTAGCCTCGAGTGGCCGCGCCAAAGGTCAAAAGGCGCGGGTTTGCGGGGCGGGCGGTGTGCAAAGCAGGCTTCCGGATACGCTCGCTCGAACATCGGACCGGTCGAGGGACAGCCGTGCCTGCGTCCAGGGTCGCCTTAGTACGCACAGGGCGGCGGCGCCCACGACGACGCGCCTTGGCTTGCCGCCGGGGTCGGCAAGCGGCGTCGTGAAAAGGGCGAGTGCGCGTTCCGGTGTCAGCCGCTCCGCCGCACCCAGAACGTGTCCCCTCGGCGTCTTCCGGTTGACGGCGGCGTTCATGGCGGCCCAGGGGTCCGGATCGCCGAACGGCGCGTCGGTGCCGCCGCCCAAGGGGATGCCAGCGTCGATGAAACCGCGGCATCGGTACAGGTTGTCGTGATCGGAGGCGGGGACGTCGGCAACGTACGCGTCGCCGCGCTCGGGGATGAAGTTCGGCTGGGTGACGACCGTCAGGTCGTTGGGATCCCGCGGCGTATCGCGAAACAGGGCCATCGTGGCCGCGTCAGTCACCGAAGCGTGTTCGATGCGGTCGCCCGGGACGGTTCCCGCGTCGCGCAAGGCCGACAGCGCGAAGACGAGCTCGGTGCGCGTGACGCAATGAAAGGCGACCGGGCGGTCTCGCTCGTGCGCTTTGCCGATCCGCGCCACCAAGGCGTCGAGGTCCGGCAGGGCGGCATCGTCGAGCATGATCTTGAGCGACCCCGTGGCCAAGGACTCGTCGCCCATGAGGTTCACCCGCTGGCACAGGTCTAGGTCCTCGTAGAGCCGAGCGGTGGCCGTGTCGTTGGTTGGCGTGGCGTCGGTGATGCCGGTGACGCCGTAGGCGGCGAGTCGACGCGACGTGGCCTCGACAGTGCTGCGGAAGTCCCCTTCGGCGGCCAGGCGTTCGCGCAGCAGCGCATCGCCACGGAACAGTTGGCCGTCCGGGACGGTCAGGCCCAGTTCGCGTTCGGCTGCCGAGTTCAGGAACCACATCTTGCCCGATCGGTGCTGGATGCGGATGGGGCGTTCGCCGCCAAGGCGGTCGAGCTCGTCCCGGGTCAGGATGCCGGCCACGGACTCGTGGTAGCCGACGCCGCGGATCCAGCCGGTGCCGGGTGCCTCTGCCAAGACCTCTTGGAGTTGGCCGGCATGGCGCACACCAGGTGGCCCGCAGGATATCGATCGGGAAGCGGCCGCCAATGCGAAAAGGTGGATGTGATGGTCGTTCAAGCCCGGAATCACGGCACCGCCCTCGGCGTCGAGGCGGAACTCGTCCTCGGTGGCCAGTGCGGGGGCGATGTCCACGATCCGGCCGTCCCGGCAGCGGATGTCCAATGGTGCAACGCCGTCGATCTCAGCGTTGACGATCAGCAACCGGTCGTGCAGTGAAATCGAGGTGTCGGTCATGCCGCGGGCACCGAACGGCGAGGCCTTGCAGTTTACCGCGCCGATCCGACCCGCCCCGCGCGGTGAGTGATATGGTCGGCCCATGGCAGAGGTGGATGCGGCCAGGCCCATGACGTTGGCCGAGTTGGCGACCTGGCTCGCGGCACCTACGCGGGCCGAGGAACTGTGTGCCTTGGCCGGGACGCCCTGTATTTTCGTGGAGTTGGACGGGGCGCCTTGGCCTTCGATTGCCGGCAACCCCAATTGTCCGGTCGTGTCCGTCACCGACCGCGCGGACGTTCCGGACGTGGTTGACGTCGTGGTGGCGGACGCCGACGCGGGGATGCAGGTTGCCGAAGCCGTGCAGCGCAATCCGATCGCGGCCATGGTGCTCGTGCGGCTGCTGCGGCACAACCAGGGCGTCGGTGTCGGCGATCGCCTCTACGCGGAGTCCCTGGCGTACTCGGCCCTGCAACACGGGGCCGAGTTCAGAGCTTGGCTTCAGGCGCGAACCCGGCGCGAACCGCGTCCGGAACCCGATGCGCCGGCCGTTCTGCTGACGCGCGCCGGGGACGAGTTGCGGATCACCCTCAACCGGCCGCACAAGCGCAACGCCTACTCGAGCGGCTTGCGCGACGCGCTCTGCGAAGCGTTGGCGTATGCCGTGGACGATCCGAGCGTCGCCCGGGTCGTGCTCGACGGTGCCGGCGCATCGTTCAGTGCCGGCGGCGACCTCGATGAATTCGGCGAGGCGACCGATGCGGGGATCGCCCATGCGTCGCGGATGGCGCGCAGTGCCGGAGTGCTGATCGACCGGCTCCGGGACAGGATCGAAGCCCGCGTGCACGGCGCATGCATCGGCGCCGGCATCGAGTTGCCGGCGTTCGCGGGTCGGGTCGTGGCCCGCGAGGACGCCTTCTTCCAGCTTCCGGAAGTGGGCATGGGGTTGATTCCCGGGGCCGGCGGCACGGCGAGCATCCTGCCGAGGATCGGTCGGCGGCGGCTGGCGTTGATGGCGCTGACCGGAATGCGCGTGGACGCATCCACGGCGTTGGAATGGGGTCTGGTGGATGCCATCGAGAATTGACCGGCGCGGGACGTTCGCTGGTCATGACGTCCACTTGGCGACACCGCGTCTGAAGCTACGCCCGTTCGAGGAGGCGGACCTCGACACCGCCTTGGTGTTCTATCAGGACGGCGAGTTTCTCGAGGGCATGGAGGGCGAGCCGCCCTCGCTACCCGTGACGCGCGACTATCTCGAGCGCTCGGCGCGCGCGATGACCGCCAACGGTTTCTACTTCGCGATCGTGCAACGCACGACGGGCCGGACGATCGGGGAGGTGTGTCTTCAGCGGATGAACCTGGAGCGCGGCAAGGTGCCCGGGGAGAAGGTCATGCGGCTCCCCATCGGCATCTGGGACAAGACGCTGTGGGGTCGCGGCTATGCGAAGGAGGTGGTGCAGCGCCTGATGGTGCACGCGTTCGAAGACTTGGGCGTGGACCGTTTCTGCGCCATGGATGTGGACGCGACGAACCCGCGCTCACAACGTCTTTGGCAGAGGTGCGGGCTGCGCCGAGCCCGCGTCACCGGCCGCAAGATCGACTTTGAAATCGACCGGTCGGACTACGCGGCGCTGACCGGGTGTTCGAAGCAGAGTTCCCGGCCATCGGGGTCGCGCACCGACAGTTGCCGCATGCCGTAGAACGCGACTGTGGGCGGTGGCGCGTCCACGCCACGGCCGGTGAACTGTTCGTGGAGGTCGTCGACGTTCTCGCAGAGGAAGAACAAGGCGACGTCGCCGTGGCCGTTGCGTAGGCCGCCGAGATCGTCGGGCTCCGCCGACTGCAGCATGATCGTCGCCCCCTCCATCTCGAGCTGGCACCAGTTCAACCGACCGTCGGCATCCCAGCGGTTGGTCAGGGTGAAGCCGAGTTGGTCGCAGTAGAAGGCGCGCGAGCGTTCGATGTCGGCGACGTACAAGAGCGGCATGGCGGCGCGCACGTTCTGCGCGGGTGCCGTCAACTTCGCCTTGACGACGCGGCGGAGCAGCTTGCCGGTTTCGTTGTAGGGCAGTTCCGGCCAGAAGGCGATGCTCTCCGGAACCCGTGAGGAGCGCATGTGGCTGCGCACCCAGTCCTGAAGGTCGGCGATCAGATCGTCGTTGGCGGGCGTATCGCTGTTGACGACGACCGCACCGGCCACCGCCTCCCCCCACTCTTCGCTGGGCACGCCGACGACGGCGGCGTCGCGGACCGCGTCGTGTGCGAGCAGCACGTCCTCGATCTCGCCGGGCGACATGTTCTCGCCGCCGCGGACGATGACGTCGTCGGCGCGGCCGTCGAGGAACAGGTAGCCCTCCGCGTCCAGGAAGCCGGCGTCCCGGGTGGGGAACCAGCCTTCGGTGTCGACGGTGCTGCCGCGGTCTTCGTACTCGCCTGAGACCTGCTCGCCGCGGACGTAGATCTCGCCGCGTTGGTCGGTGCCCAGGGCGTTGCCTTCGTCGTCGCGGATTTCGATTTCGATCCCGGGCAATGGAATGCCGACCGAAACCAGGCGCCGACGCACCTCTTCGGCCTCGCTGGTCGCGGCGGCTCGGTGTTCGTCGGGCCCGAGTACGGTGATCGTGGAACTGGTCTCGGTCAGGCCGTAGGCGTTGGTGAAGTCGGTGTCCGGGAACAGCGCCATGGCCTTCTCGATCACCGAGAGGGGCATCTTGCCGCCGCCGTAGGACAGCGATTGCAGGTGCGACATGCCGGCGGTCTTTTCACCCTCCAGCGCGTCGACGATCCTCGACAGCATGGTCGGCACCACGAAGGCCGTGGTGATGCGCTCGTGGCGGGCGGTCTCGATCCAGGCATCCGCGCTGAAATTGGCGAGTTGGACGACCCGACGTCCCGCGTAGACGGAACTCAGGGTCGAGGCGATGCCGGCAACGTGGTAGGGCGGAACGCATACGAGCGCCGCCTCGTCCTCGGCGGCGGACATGAACTCCACCGAACTCACGATGTACGAGACCAAGTGCTTATGGCGCAGCACCGCGGCCTTGGGAATGCCGGTCGTGCCACTGGTGAAGAGCAGTACGCCGACGTCTTCGGGATCCATGGAGCGTTGCTCGGCATGGCCGTCGCCGCTTCGGGCCGCACCGAGGAAGGTCCCGCGAGAGCGTGCGTCAACGCCATCGCGATCCTGGAAATGGGGGAGTCGCTCATCGTCCGTCACCAGGTAGGCGGGCGTCACGCGGGCGAGAAGCGCGTCGATCTCCTCACCCGTCAGGCGGTAGTTGATCGGGACGTAGGGGACGCCGGCCCAGCCGCTCGCGAACAGCGCAACGGGAACGGCGATGTTGCTGACATCGAGCATGGCGACGCGGCTCGCGCCTGACTCGCGGATGTCGTGCGCCGCGGCACCGGCGGCGTCGTAGAGTTCCTGGTAGGTAATGGAGGATCCGCCGTCTGCGGGGTCGGTGAACGCAACGCGGTCGCCGAAGCCGGACATCGCCATTTCCAGCAGCATCATGGTGTTCACGGCGTGATCCTCGGATTTCGGTCTGTTCTTCGCACGGGAGAATGCGGAGCATTCTCCAACGAATCGCCGAAGGCGATTCGCCTAGTCGGTCTTGGGGAGCTTCTTGGCGTCTTTGACGTTGAGGGCGCTGCCACCGACGCTTAGGGAACCTTCGCCTGCCTTCACGCAGAGCACTTCGAGGGAACCGTCCTCGTTGACGTAGCGCTTGCCGATCGCCGTGCCGTCAGCGTGGTCGGCGTCGACTGCGCCGCCATTGGATTCCCCGTCGCCCATCGCTGTACCGCCGCAGCACAGATCCACCTCGCCGTCGGGTGCGGCAATGACCATGATCTCCGTTGCGCAGACCGCGCTCTTCATGCGCTTGCCGGCTGACAAGGTCGCCATAGTTCTCCCCCGGGTTTCCCCTGTTTGGTGAAAAGCGCAGCATTGTACCCAATCGGCTCACAGGGCGGGGTGTATGATTCGTCGCCGATGAGTGGTCAGCCGGTCCCCTACATGGCCCGGACCCGGCGCTACTACGAAGCGCAGGGGTTCGAGCGCGCCTATGTGTGGGCGCACTTCGAGGACGTACCTTTCACGCCGCTCGCGAAGCCGCTCGCGGAGTCGAAGCTGGCCGTGGTGAGTACGTCGGCGCTCTACGATCGCGAAGCCACGGATCCGCGCTACGTCGCCTCCGGTTCGATGCTTCAACCACCTCCACGGTTGTACGCCAACGACTTGGCGTGGGCGAAGAATGTGACCCACATGCACGACCGTGGCAGCTACTTCCCCGTGGAGCCTTTGAAGGGCATGGTGGACGATGGCCGCTTGGGGGCTTTGAGCGAGCGGTTCCACTGCGCACCGACCGAATACAGCCAGCGGCGCACGCGGGAAAGCGACGCCCCGGAGATTCTCCAGCGTGTCAGGGTGGATGGCGCCGACATCGCGCTGCTCGTGCCGTTGTGACCGGTGTGCCATCAGACCGTGAGTCTGATCGCCCGCCACTTGGAAGCCAACGGCGTCCCCACCGTCATCCTGGGATCGGCCTTGGACGTGGTCGAGCACTGTGGGGTGCCGCGATTCGCGTTTGTCGACTTCCCCCTGGGCAATCCCTGCGGTAGGCCGTGGGATCGGACGATGCAGACGGCAATCGTGACAGGCGCCGTTGGCCTCTTCGAAAGCGCTGAAGCACCGCGCACGACGCTGCGTCTGCCACACCTCTGGGGCAAAGACGAAGGCTGGCGTGACGAGTATCTCGGGGTGCGCGAGGAGGACTTGGAGGCGCTTCGCCGCAAGGGCGAGGAACGCCGCGCGCTGCGGGCGCAACTGCGCACGGAGGGGCGTGTCCGCCAAGGCTGACGCCCACTTCGAGGCGGTGCGGCCACTCCTCGGAATGCAATCGGCGTTTCGCTGGACCGGCCCCGGGGCTTTGGGCGCGGACCACGAACTCGGCTTTGGTGCGGGCGCAGGCCATAGTCGTGACTTCGCCGCGTATGGCTCTCCGCGCCTCATTGACATGGTTGGGCGTGCCTACGGCAATAGAGACCGGGCCTGACGAGCCAGATGGGTTTCGCCGTTGGGCACTGGCTCGGGTTGAAGTTGACAGACCTATGCCTAGAGACTGGGCGGTCGTCGCGCGGGTCGGCAAATGTCGGTCACTTGCTTGACCGGAGTCGGCGACGGATGTCGCGCCAGTAGCTCCACGGAAACAGCATAACCAGAGCAGCAAGAACGACGAATGCGGGGTGCCATCCGAGCTGCCATCCCAAGACGGATATCCATGCCGCGAGGAGCGTGTTCCATGCCATAACGCGCCACGTCAGGACGCGGTCCTTCAATGGGTCGACTGGCTGGCTCATGGGCTTCTCCCTAGTTGGGAGAGCAGACTACCGACTACCGCTGCGCTTGTCATGACGCGGATATGGTGGAACACTTGACCGTTGAGGCCATTGCGACATCAACCAGTTAGTGGCGGGCGGTGTTGCGCTTTTTCTAGTGGGGATTGGGGAGACACGTTGTGGCACACGATATTGTGATTCGCGGCGGCGAACTGGTCGACGGAACGGGTGCTGCGCCCGTCCAGGGCGACCTCGCCATCGACGACGGATCGATCACCGCCGTCGGCGCGGTCGACGGCAAGGGCAAGCAGGAAATCGACGCGCGGGGGCTCGCGGTAACGCCCGGCTTCGTGGACCTGCACACGCACCTCGACGCGCAGATCGGCTGGGATCCGCAGATGACGCCGGTGAGCTGGCACGGTGTCACGACCGCGCTGCTCGGCAACTGCGGAGTCACCTTCGCGCCGTGCAAGCCGCAGGACGTCGAACTCCTCGCGGCGATGATGGAGACCGTCGAGGACATCCCGAAAAACGCCATCCTGACCGGTCTGCCGTGGGACTGGGAGGACTACGGTGGCTACCTCGACGCCATCGAACGGCTGGAGCCGGCGCTCAACGTGGCCGGCATGGTCGGCCACTGTGCGGTGCGGTTCTACGTCATGGGCGAGCGCGCCGTGGAGGAGCAGGCCACTGCCGAAGAGCGCAAGCAGATGGCCGACATCGTCGCGCAGTCCATCGACCGCGGCGCCGTCGGCTTCTCGACCAACCGCTACCCGCCGCATAAGCTGCCCGATGGCCGCTCCATTCCGGGCACGTTCGCCGATCCGATCGAGTTGGTGGAGATTGCCAAGGCGGTGGGTCCGCGCAACGGTCTCATGCAGGCCGTGGGTGCCAACTTCGAGGTCCTGAAGGCCATGGCGGAGACAACCAAGGGGCGGATTCTCTTCAGCTACGGCACGGGGCCGCAGGAAGGTTCCGGCAAGGCCCAAGCGGACAACCTCGCGAAACTCGCCCAGCACGGTGATCTCACCGCGATCACCCAGGTCCGTGGTTCCGGCTTCATGTTCGGTCTGCAGTCGAACCTGCCCGTTCAGGGCGAGACGTGGGATGCGTTGCGCAAGATGGACCTTGCCGGACGCCTGAAGGCGATCCGCGATCCCGAGACGCGCGCCAAGCTGGTTGCCGAAGGCAAGGACATGAAGCGCCGCTTCCCGATGACGAACGTCTTCTACCTCGGCGACGACGAGACGCCGAACTACACGTCGCCCTCGACGGAGAACCTCGAGGCCCAGGCCGCGGCGGCGGGCGAGCACTGGGTGGAGACTTTCCTGCGCCTGTCGGACCAGACCGACGGCCGGGCGCTCTTCAACCTGCGCATGTTCAACCAGAGCCTGAAGGAGTTGGGCGACCTGTTCCGCAGCGAGCACATCTTCCCGAGCCTCGGCGATGCCGGGGCCCACGTCTCGCAGATCATGGACGCGGGCTGGCCGAGTTTCATCCTGTCGTACTGGATTCGCGAGGCGGGCCTCTACAGTCTGGCGGAGGGCGTCCGGCGGCTGACCTCGGGGCCGGCGCGCGTTTTGGGGCTGAAGGACCGCGGCACGCTGGCACCCGGCAAGCGGGCCGACGTCAACGTCCTGGATCCATCCAAGGTCGCCGAGCGGCAGCCCGAACTGGTCCACGACTTCCCCGGCGGTGCGCCGCGCTACATCCAGAAGTCGCTGGGCTACAAGACGACCATCGTTAACGGCGCGGTGACGCTCGTGGACGGTGAGCACACCGGCGCGCGGGCTGGGAAGGTGCTGCGCCACGCGGGGTAAGAGCCAAGCGCGGCCCTCGGGGTCTTAAAACCGAAACCGGCGCCATATGGCGCCGGTTTCGCATTCGGGCAGGGCGAGGTTCGGTCAGTCCCAGCTCAAAGCGCCGCCCGTCTGGTACTCGGTCACCCGCGTCTCGAAGAAGTTCTTCTCCTTTTTCAAGTCCATGATCTCGGACATCCACGGGAACGGGTTCTTGGCGCTGGGGAACTGTTCGGGCAGGCCGATCTGCGCCAAGCGCCGGTTGGCGATGAACTGGAGGTATTCCGCCATCGTGTTGGCGTTCATGCCGAGCACGCCGCGGGGCATGGTGTCGCGCGCGTAGCGGGTCTCGAGTTCCGCCCCTTCGAGGATCATGCGCGTTGCGAGAGCGCGCATGTCGTCGTCCCACAGGCGCGCGTTCTCCAGCTTGATCTGGTTGATGACGTCGATTCCGAAGTTCACGTGCATGGACTCGTCGCGCAGGATGTACTGGAACTGCTCGGACGTGCCGGTCATCTTGTTGCGCCGACCCATGGAGAGGATCTGTGTGAAGCCGCAGTAGAAGAAGATGCCTTCCATGACGCAGTAGTAGGCGATCAGGTTCTTGAGCAGCGCCTTGTCCGCCTCGACGGTGCCGGTCTGGAAGGTGGGATCGGCGAGTTCGCGCGTGTACTTGAGCGCCCAGGAAGCCTTGTGGGCGACCGAGGGAATCTCGTGGTACATGTTGAAGATCTCGCCCTCGTCCATGCCCAGCGACTCGATGCAGTACTGGTAGGCGTGGGTGTGGATGGCTTCCTCGAACGCTTGGCGCAGCAGGTATTGCCGGCACTCCGGGTTGGTGATGAGCCGGTACACGGACAGCACGAGGTTGTTCGCGACCAGCGAGTCGGCCGTCGAGAAGAACCCGAGGCTGCGCTTGACGATCGTCCGTTCATCGTCGGACAGGCCCGCATCCGACTTCCACAGGGACACGTCCGCGGTCATGTTGATTTCCTGGGGCATCCAGTGGTTGGCGCAGCCGTCGAGGTACTTCTGCCAGGCCCAGTCGTACTTGAACGGCACGAGCTGATTGAGGTCGGCGCGGCAGTTGATCATCGCCTTCTGATCCACGGTGACGCGCTCGCCGTGTTCGATTCCGGACTCGGCGTCGAGATGGGCGGCCGCCTGGGCAACGGCGTCCGCTAGCGCCTCGGCTGGCGCCGGCGCCGGATCCTCAGGCGTTGCTGGCGGAATTGGCGGCAACTGTGGCGACGGCATCGGCTGCACCTCGGACACGGCGTCCAAAGTGGCGACAGGCGGCTCGGCTGGGCCCGGTGGAGGCGCCGGCTCCGGCGGTCGGTCTTGTGGTACGGCGACTTCCAGGCCTTCCAGAAACGACCGGCTCGCCGCCGCATCGCGCGGTGTCGTGGCGCCGCCCCCGGCGAGGCCGTCTTGATCGTAGTCGTCCCAGCTCAGCATGTTCGCCTCCTTTTGGAATTCACGATGTCCTTTCGTTCTCTCATGCGCGTCTCAACGCGTCCTTTACCAAGCACCAAGCACCAAGCACCAAGCCTCATTGGCAAGCCTCGCAATCCGGATCGTCGATGGAGCACGCCGCGGGCACTTCCGCCGGCGCGCCGAGCGTCGGTGGCTTGACCGGCGTTGGCGCCGCTTGCGGTTCGACCGCAACGGCGTTCAACCCGGTGCCGTAGGCGCCGACCTTGTCGACGGTCGATTTCTCCGCGCTGGTGGCACCCAATGCGCGCAGGTAGTAGGTCGTCTTCAGCCCGCGTTTCCAAGCCATCCGGTAGGTGATGTCGAGCTTCTTGCCCGAAGCGTTGGCGATGTAGAGGTTCAGCGACTGGGCCTGGTCGATCCACTTCTGCCGGCGGGAGGCGGCATCCACCAGCCACCGCGGCTCGACTTCGAAGGCGGTGGCGTAGCGGTGCTTCAGATCCGCGGGCACGCGGTCGATCGGCAGCACGCTGCCATCGTAGTACTTGAGATCGTTGACCATCACCTTGTCCCACAGGCCGAGGCGCTTGAGGTCGTGGACCATGTAGGGATTGACGACCGTGAACTCGCCGGAGAGGTTCGACTTCACGTAGAGGTTCTGGTAGGTCGGCTCGATGGACTGCGAGACGCCGACGATGTTGGCGATGGTGGCGGTCGGCGCGATGGCCATTACGTTGGAGTTGCGCATCCCGTTGGCGCAGACCTTGGTGCGCAGCCTGTCCCAGTCCAGGCGGCTCGACAGGTCGACATCGAAGTAGTCGGGGCTGCCGCGTTCCTCGCCCAGGCGCTTCAGCGAGTCGATGGGGAGAACGCCACGGCTCCACAGCGAGCCTTCGAAGCTCGCGTAGCTGCCACGCTCCTTGGCGAGCCGCGACGATGCGTCGATGGCGAAGTACGACAGCGCCTCCATGGACTCGTCCGCGAAGCCCACGGCTTCGTCCGACGCATAGGAGACGCCGAGCTTGTAGAGCGCGTCCTGGAATCCCATGATCCCGAGGCCCACCGGGCGATGGCGCATGTTGGACTTGCGTGCCTGCGGCACCGCGTAGTAGTTGATGTCGATGACGTTGTCGAGCATGCGCACCGCGGTGCGGACGGTCTTCTTGAGCTTCCTCGTGTTGAGCCGCCCGTCCTCCACGTGCTGCGCGAGGTTCACCGAACCTAGGTTGCACACGGCGATCTCTTCGCGCGAGGTGTTCAGCGTGATCTCGGTGCACAGGTTGGAGGAGTGCACCACGCCGTCGTGCTGCTGCGGCGAGCGCACGTTGCAACTGTCCTTGAACGTGATCCACGGATGTCCGGTCTCGAAGAGCATGGACAGCATCTTGCGCCACAGCTCCGCCGCCTTGACGCGCTTGTAGAGGGCGAGTTCGCCAGTCTGCGTCATGCGTTCGTACTCGAGGTAGCGCGCCTCGAACGCCGCGCCGTAGAGATCGTGCAGGTCGGCTGTGTCGTTGGGCGAGAACAGCGTCCAGTCGGCGCCTTCGAAGACCCGCTTCATGAAGAGATCGGGGACCCAGTTGGCCGTGTTCATGTCGTGCGTGCGGCGGCGGTCGTCGCCGGTGTTCTTGCGCAGTTCCAGGAACTCCTCGATGTCGAGATGCCACGTCTCCAAGTACGAGCACACCGCACCCTTGCGTTTGCCGCCGTTGTGCGCCACGGCGCTGGTGGTCATGTAGGACTCGTCGCCCTCGACCTTGAGGTCGAAGACGAAGGGCGCGGGTTCCACCGGCGTCACGGCGCGCACGGGCGTGAACAGCCAATTGTTCACCGCCAACCAGTCGCGCTCCCGCATGGGCTGGCAGTCCAAGTGGTCGGCAAGTTCGGGCACGGCCGGAATGCTGACGTCGAAGGTGGTCACCACGCCGTCGAACGCGCCGTCGGAATGGCTGCTTTCACCTCCGGAACACCGGTGCTCGCGAACCCGCCCGCTGGTCGGCACGCCGAGGCGGAGCATCTGGTAACGCAGCCCCTCGGCCAAGGCTTCGGATGTCGTGGTGAAGCAGACCTCCTCGCCCCGGCCGACGCCATCGGCGTCCAGCAGGCCGTGGAGGAGGGCCAGGGTCTGGTGTCTCGGCAGGTGGGTCAAGCGCGGCGCGAACCGCTTGCGGCCGTCGCCGTCGTAGACGTCGTCGGGCCCGAACGGCAATGCGCCGCCGGTGACGCTGCGGTACGCACCCGTCGTGCCGTCGCGTGCGATGGGCACGTCCGCCGAGAAGCGGATTTGCCGATAACGTCGTCCGCAGTTCGCTACGGTGTAGCGGACGCCGCGCTTGTCGAGGTAGGCGGCGACGAAGTCGAGGTGCGCGTCGCGCAGCGGGTTGCCCGACACACCCCACCGCGCATCGCCCTTGGCCCAGTGCCCGTCGCCGAGCAGGATGCCGTACATGCGGGCATCGTCGGCATCGAAGTCGGCGACCGGCACGACCTCCTGCGGAATGGTCTGCCCGACGTGGTCGCCGGGCTGCAGCCGGCCCGCCTCAAGCCACTCGGGTTGGCCTTGGTCCGCTGCGGCGGAGATCGCCCACAGGGGGTGCCCCGAGGTGACCCGCAAGGGTTGCAGGGCGTGCTCGACGGTGATCTCCACCATGGGGTCGTTCTGGTTGTAGGTCATCGTCTGCTGCACTTCGCGGTACTCCCCGCGCCGGCCCAGCACGAGATCGCCCGCATCCACGTCCTTGATCGCCTTGATACCGTCCGCTGTGTGCAGGCGGGTTTCCGGCGCGAAGCACTGGTTCACGGCTACCGCCGTGTCGTTGACCACCTTGAGGAACGGCACGACGCCCTGCGACTTGCCGTTGGTGCCTTTGATGTACGCGCCGAGTGCCCGCACGGGTGTCCAGTCGTTGCCGAGGCCGCCGGCCCACTTGGACAGGAGCGCGTTGTCGCGAATGGCGCTGTAGATGCCGTCGAGGTCGTCGGACACCGTGGTCAGGAAGCACGACGAGAGCTGCGAGCGCAAGGTGCCGGCGTTGAACAGCGTCGGCGTCGAGCTCATGTAGTCGAAGGAAGACAGCAGGTTGTAGAACTCGATGGCGCGCTGCTCCGGCTCCTCCTCTTGGATCGCAAGGCCCATCGCGACGCGCATGAAGAAGATCTGCGGCAGTTCGAAGCGGGTATCGTCCGAGTGGATGAAATAGCGGTCGTACAGGGTCTGCAGACCGAGATAGTTGAACTGGAGGTCGCGCTCGGGCTTGAGCGCCGCGCCGAGCCGGTCGAGGTCGAAGCGCTTGAGCTCCGGCGCGAGCAGCTCGAGTTTCACGCCCTTGTCGACGAAGGCGGCGAGCGTCGGTGCGTAGAGGGACGCCATCTCGGCTTGCGTCGCTTGTCCGACGCCGGTGTCGAGGAATCGCAGCGCCTCCGAGCGCAGCTTGTCGAGCAGCAGGCGCGCGGTGACGTAGGTGTAGTTGGGTTCCACTTCGACCAGCGCGCGCGCCGTCATCAGCAAGCCGGTGGCGACATCGTCCTCGGCGATGCCGTCGTACATGTTGGCCCGCGCTTCCGCGATGATGCGTTCCGGATCGACGTCGTTAAGCGCTTCGCAGGCTTCGGTCACCAGCGTTCGCATGCGGACGGCGTCCAAGGGCCTGCGCTCGCCGTCGCTCGCGACGACCAGGATCTCCCCGCCCGAGTCGGCTCCATCCGCGGCTTCGGCGCTCATGTTGGCGGCGCGGATGCGCGCCCGCTCTTCGCGGTAGAGCACGTAGTCGCGCGCCACCTTGTGCGCTCCGGAGCGCATGAGCGCCAACTCGACCTGGTCCTGGATCTCCTCGATGTGGATGGTGCCGCCAGATGGGAGGCGCCTTTGGAACGTGCTGGTCACCTGCGCGGTCAGGGTGGCCACCATGTCGCGGATGCGCGACGAGGCGGCGGCCGTACCGCCCTCGACGGCGAGAAACGCCTTGGTCAGCGCAATCTGGATCTTGTCGTCGTCGTAGGTCACGACCGCACCGTTGCGCTTGATGACGCGCAACGTGCCCGGCGCGGCTGCAACATCCGACGGCGACAAGGCCGGGCGGCCCGCAACGGTTGCAGCGGGCTGGTCGGCGAACGACGACGTGCTTGGCGTTTCATGCTCCATATGACTGGCGGCTCCTTGTTCTGTGACTTTATCGCGTACCTGGTTATTTATCCAGCGCTATACCTAGGTTGTCGCCGACCTACGGCGTGGATCGGGCTGCGGCATGGAGCGGTGGAATGGTAGGGAGCGGTTTGTGCGGCGTCTGGGCGGGATGAATGGGCCGTGGCACGCTGCGGGGCGCGCCTGTGTGCTCCGTCAGAACGCAATATGTAGGCATGCCCTCTCCTTGGGAACCCAACATAGAGCGGTTTGCGGCACAATGCAACAGGTTTTCGCAGACCGAAACCTGTGCACAACTCCTTGGCACCTGGTGGCCAACCTCCCGTGCAGCGGTGCACAAACGGTGAGCAACCGGGGCGAACCGCGAGGCACTATATGTTGTGGGTGGTCGCGGGTGAGTAAGGTTGTGGATAACGCCTTGATAAGTTCGGGAAAAGCCGTTTGGGTGCGGTGGGTGGAGACCCTCGGCACGTTTCTGTCCACTTACGGTCCCGCACGGATGTCGTAAAGTCCCGGCTGGTCTGGCCGTTGGAAGTGTGACCGTGCCGTACGTGCTGGCGATCGATCAGGGGACATCGAGTTCGCGCGCCGTCGTGTTCGACGCCGACGGTCGCGAAGTGGCTGCCGCGCAGCACGCTGTCGAGGCCGTGTTCCCCGCCGACGGCTGGGTCGAGCAGGAACCGGAGACCCTGTGGAACAGCGTGCTGGCCGTGGGCCGCGAGGCGATCGCCGAGAGCCGGGTGGCGCCGGAGCAGATCGCGGCGATCGGCATCGTCAACCAGCGCGAGACGACGCTGGCTTGGGATGCGCGCACCGGGGACGCGCTCGGCAACGCCATCGTCTGGCAGGATCGTCGCACAGCCGAGGAATGCCAGCGGATCCGCGACGAAGGCGTCGAACCCGAAATCGCGGCGATAACGGGCCTGTTGGTGGACCCGTACTTCTCGAGCACGAAGCTGAAATGGCTGCTGGAGGAGCGCGACTTGGAGGTGGCCGCGGCCCGCGGCGACGTGCGCTTCGGCACCGTGGACAGTTTCCTGGTCTGGCGGCTCACGAAAGGTGCCCGGCACGCGACGGACGCCACCAACGCCGCCCGCACCCAGCTTTTCGACATCGGCCAGCAGACGTGGAGCGACCGGCTGCTCGACTACTTCGGCATCGCGCCGTCCGTGCTGCCGACCGTGCTCGACTGCGTCGACGACTACGGCGTCGCGGATGCCGAATGGTTCGGCGCGGCGATTCCGATCCGCGGCGTGGCGGGCGACCAGCAGGCCGCGTTGCTCGGCCAGGGCTGCCTCGAGCCGGGAATGGTCAAGAGCACGTACGGCACCGGGTGTTTCGTGATCGCCAACACCGGCACCGAGCAGGTGCGATCAAGCCAGCGCCTGCTCACCACCGTGGGCTACCGCGTGGGCGGGACCACCACCTACGCCCTGGAAGGCAGCATCTTCAACGCCGGCGTGGCCATCAAGTGGCTGCGCGACACGCTGCGACTGATCGAGTCCGCAGCGGATACCGAGCTCGCGGCGCGGCGCATCGCCGGCGACACCGGCGGCGTCTTCGTCGTTCCTGCGTTCACAGGTCTCGGCGCCCCGCATTGGCGGCCGGATGCCCGGGGTCTGATCACGGGGTTGACCCTGGACTCGAACCCCGACCACATCGCCACCGCCACGTTGAAGGCCATCGGGTTTCAGACGGCCGATCTGCTCGCCGCGGTTGCCGCCGACGGCGTGGCCGCGACGGAGTTGCGCGTCGATGGCGGCATGGCCGTCAACGACTGGTTCTGCCAATTCCTGGCGGACGTTGCGGGCATGAACGTCGTGCGTCCGGCGAGCATCGAGACGACGGTTCTGGGCGCCGGCCTCCTGGCGGCGGTGGGTGCGGGGCTGCACGGCGACGTCCGGGCTGGAAGCCGCGCGTGGGGCGCGGCGCCGGCATCCGTAGAAGGCGTGCCTGGGCGGCGGTTCACGCCGGCCGTCGATGCCGAACATCGAGCGGATTGGCTGCGCGACTGGCGGCGCGCCGTGGCGCGGGCGCTATAGCTTAAGGAACGCGCTGCTAAACTACGCGGCGTGGCTGCCCATCCGCAATCCCAGCGCCAAGAGGTCGCGGATCAGCCGTACGCCGCGCTGGATCTCGGTTCCAACAGCTTCCACCTGATCGTCGCCCACGACCACGACGGCCGCCTGCAGGTCGTCGATCGCCACAAGGAGATGGTGCGCATCGCGGAAGGGTTGACGGAAGCCAACGAGCTTTCCGCGACCGTGGCCGCCCGGTCGTTGGCATGCCTCAAGCGCTTCGGACAACGCATCCGCCACCTGCCGCGCCACCACGTGCGCATCGTCGGCACCAACGCGTTGCGCCAGGCGCGCAACAGCCGCGACTTCATCGACGCTGCCGAGGACGTTCTCGGGCACCGCGTGGAAATCATCAGCGGGCGCGAGGAAGCACGGCTGATCTACCTCGGCGTGTCGCACTCCCTGGAAGACCAGTTCGACTCGCGGCTCGTGGTCGACGTCGGCGGTGGGAGCACCGAGCTCATTCTCGGGCGCCAGTTCCAGCCACGGCTCATGGAGAGCCTCTACATGGGCTGCGTATCGATGTCGGCCCGGCACTTCGCGAACGACGCCATCGACGCCACGCGGTTCGCGCGGGCGGAGACCGCCGCCCGCCAGGAACTCGAGGTGATCGAGGAAATCTACCGCGCCCGCGGCTGGGACACGGCGATCGGCTCCTCCGGTACATTGATTGCGATTCACGATGCCATTGTCGAACTCACGGGCGTTCACGGCATCACGAGCGACGGCCTGGCCGCCCTCAAGGACCGCTTACTGGCGGCCGGTCGAACGGACGGTCTCGATCTGCTCGCGGTCGACGAGGAGCGCGCGCCCGTGTTTCCGGGCGGCGTGGCCATCGTCGCGGCCACCTTCGAGTCGCTCGGCATCAGGGAGATGACGGTCTCGGACGGTGCATTGCGGGAGGGATTGCTGCACGACCTGCTCGGACGGGTGCATGCCCAGGACATCCGCGACGCCACGGTCGCCGACCTGATCGAGCGCTACCATATCGATGAGCCCCACGGCCGTCGCGTCGCCAGCACGGCGGCGCGGATCCTCGAACAGGGCGGCTGGCAGTTGACGGGCTTCGGGGCCCGCCGACTGTTGCGCTGGGCCGCGATGCTGCACGAGATCGGAATGGACATCGCCCACAGCCAGTACCATAAGCACGGCGGCTACCTGCTCGACAACATGGACCTGCCGGGCTTCTCGCGCTCGGAGCAGCACCACCTGTCAATCATCGTCCGCGGCCACCGGCGCAAGTTCCCCATCGAGGAATTCCGCCACGCGCCGCAAATGGTGGCGCTGTGCGTCCTGCTCCGCCTGGCGACGGTGCTGCACCGAGCGCGCTCGGACCAGGTTCTGCCGCGGTTCTCGGTCACCGCGAAGGACGGGCTCGCGCCGGGCGGCGAGGTCCGGCTCGCGTTCCCCCGCAAGTGGCTCGCCGAGCACCCGCTGACCAAGCTCGATCTCGAGCAAGAGGCCGACTACCTGTCCGCCATCCCCTTGAAGCTGAAGGTATCGGTGCGGTAGCGAGGCGCGTTTCTACCGCGTCAGCTTGTCGAGCAGTTCCTCCTGGGCACAGCGCCGGTCGCCGGTGCCTCGCTCGGCGCGCTCGTAGCTGCCGTCGGACTTCAGCACCCAGGCCTGGGTATTGTCGTCCAGGTACGGGTCGATTCCTTCCTGCAGGACCGCCTTGCGGATGCGCTTGTCCTCGATCGGAAAGCAAGCCTCGACCCGTGAGAAGAAGTTTCGTCCCATCCAGTCGGCGCTCGATAGATAGACGTTGGGCTGGCCGCCGTTTTCGAACACGAAGATTCGTGCATGCTCGAGGAAGCGACCGACGATTGAGCGCACATCGATGTTCTCCGAGACGCCCTTGATTCCGGGCCGCAGGGAACAGATGCCGCGGACCACGAGGCGCACGCGGACGCCGGCTTGGGAGGCGCGGTACAGGGCTCGGATCACGTCCTCCTCGATGAGCTGGTTCATCTTCGCGACGACGCCCGACGGTCGCCCGGCCTTGGCGTGCGCGATCTCGGCTTCGATGTGGGCGAGCATGGTCTCGTGCAGCGTGAAGGGAGACTGCAGCATCTTGTTGAGCTGCCCGGCGCGGCCCATGGCCGTGAGTTGCTGGAACATGCTGGCGACGTCCGCGCTGAGGTCTGGATCGCAAGTCAGGAGCCCATAGTCCGTGTACAGCCGCGCGGTGCTGGCGTGGTAGTTGCCGGTGCTCAAGTGCACGTAGCGGCGCAGCTCGCCGTTCTCCCGGCGGATCACCATGAGCATCTTGGCGTGCGTCTTGTAGCCGACAATGCCATAGACCACCTGCGCCCCGGCCTCCTGCAAGTCGTTGGCGAGTTCGATGTTGGCGGCCTCGTCGAAGCGCGCGCGCAACTCGATGACGACCAGCACTTCCTTGCCGTTGGCGGCGGCCTCGATGAGCGCTTCGACCACCGACGAGTCGGCACCGGTGCGGTACAGCGTCTGGCGAATGGACAGCACGTCGGGGTCCCGGGCCGCGCTGCGCAGGAAGTCGAGGACCGGCGCGAAGGAATGGAACGGATGGTGCAGCAGGATGTCCCGGGCGCGAATGGCCGCGAAAACGTCCGGCGCGGTCTGGATTCGGCGCGGCACGCCGGGCGTGAAGCCCGGGTATTTGAGGTCCGGCCGGTCCACGAGGTCGGGGATGGCGTTCAGGCGCATCAGGTTGACCGGGCCGTTGCAGTAGTAGACGTCCTCGGGGAGCAGCTCGAACTCGTCGGTGAGGAACTGCCCGACCTCGCGGGGACAGTCGTCGGCGAGTTCGAGCCGGACGGCATCGCCGAAGCGCCGTGACGGCAGTTCCCCCTCCAAGGCGATCTTGAGATCCTCCACGGCCTCTTCGTCCACGAACAGGTCGCTGTTGCGGGTGGCCCGGAACTGGTAGCAGCCGACCGCACGCATGCCGGGGAACAGCTCGTCGACGTGCGCATGGATGATGGACGACAGGAAGACGAAGTCGTAAGGGTGTTCGGCGAGATCCTGCGCCAAGCGGACGACGCGCGGGAGGGCACGCGGCGCCTGCACGACCGCCATACCGCTCAAGCGTCCGAACGCGTCCTTGCCTTCGAGCGTCACGATGAACGTCAGGTTCTTGTTGATGATGCGCGGGAAGGGGTGCGCTGGGTCCAAGCCGATCGGGGTCAGGATCGGCGCCAATTCGCGATGGAAGAAGTCGGCGAGCCATTCCTCCTGCGCGGCATTCCATTGGCTGCGCCGGAGGAAACGGATGCCCTCGGCGTTGAGCAGTGGAAAAAGCACGTCGTTCAGGACCCGGTACTGCTCGTCGACGAGTTCGTGTGCGAGCGTCGCGATGCGCTGCAACTGTTCGGTGGGGGAGAGGTTGTCGGGGCCGCGTTGCGTCGCGCCGAGGGCCTCCTGCTGCTTGAGGCCGGACACCCGGATCTCGAAGAACTCGTCCAAGTTCGATCCGCTGATGCACAGGAAGCGCAGACGCTCGAGCAAGGGTACGTCGGTGCCCTTAGCCTGTTCGAGCACGCGGCGGTTGAATTCGAGCAGGGAGAGTTCCCGGTTGATGAAGAGATCGGGGCTCGCGAGGTTGGCCGCGTTCACGCTTGTCACCATAATCGCGCCCGTGGGCACGACCAAACAGAGTACCACCGGAACGGACCGGCTGTTCGACAGCCCGCGCCACCTCGTCGACTTCGTTTTCGACGAGTCGGTCGCCAGCGTCTTTCCGGACATGATCCGCCGGTCCGTGCCCGGATACGAGACGGTGACGCCGCTGACCGGCTTGATCGCGGCGCGCCACCTGCCGGAGAAGGGTCGCTGCTACGACCTCGGCTGCTCGCTCGGCGCCGGCACCCACGCCGTGCTGCGCGCCGTTGGCGACCGGCCATGCGAGATCGTGGCCGTCGACGACTCCGCGGCGATGCTGGCACGTGCCAAGGCGTTGGCTCCCGACGAGGACCGCGTGAGCTGGTCGCAGGCGGACGTGCGCGAAGTGGCCATCGAGGGTGCCGACGTGGTGATCCTCAACTACACGTTGCAGTTCCTGCCGCCCGAGGATCGCTTGGCGTTGCTGCGCTCGGTACGCCACGGCCTCAACGAGACGGGCGTCCTGTTGCTCTCCGAGAAGCTTGAGGCCTCGCAGTACATCACCGATCTGCACGTCGATTTCAAGCGCGCGAACGGATACAGCGATCTGGCGATCAGTCAGAAGCGCACGGCGCTGGAGAAGGTGATGCGCATCGACTCGCTGGAGGCGCACGTCGCCAGGTTGCGCCGGGCCGGCTTCAACGAGGTGGAGGTCTGGTTCCGATGCCTGAACTGGGGCGCCATCGCCGCATTCCCGAAGCGGGCCTAAGGAGCATAGGCGCATCGACGCCCTGGAAACGCTGACAACGACCTGGCGGGGAGCGTCGCCCCTCGCCCGTCGCTGCGTTGATGTACTGGAACCGCTCAACCATGGCGACCGTCCTCGGTGGCTCGCCGCCTTGGCCGATTTGCCCGCCGCGGTGCCCCGGCGTGTGTCGCTTGACGACTGCGTAACCTTCGGCCATGCGCGCGATCTCGACGCTGCGGGTCGAGCCCAACTCGCGGACGCCCTGCGAGGGCTTAAGCCTTGGCGCAAGGGTCCGTTCCGTCTGTTCGGCGTGCAGATCGACGCCGAGTGGCGCAGCGACCTGAAGTGGGCGCGGATCGCGCCGCACGTGGATCTCGATGGCGCCCACGTGCTCGACGTCGGATGCGGCAACGGCTACTACGGTTGGCGGATGCTGGAGGCGGGCGCCGCCTCGGTCACGGGGATCGATCCGTCGCTTCTGTTCGTGTTGCAGCACGCGGCCGTGGCGTACTACGCGGACGATCCGCGCAACCTCGTGCTGCCGCTCACCCTGGAGGATGTCGAGCCCGGGCGCACGTTCGACACCGTTTTCTCCATGGGCGTCGTCTACCACCGGCGCGACCCGGCCGCGCACATCCGCGCCTTGGCCCGCCATGCGCATCGCGACACCGTGGTCGTGCTGGAATCCCTCGTCGTAGATGGCAGCCCGATCGAATGCCCGGACCGCTATGCGCGGATGCCCAACGTGCACCTGATCCCGGACGTGGCAACGCTCGCTGGCTGGCTCGGAGCGGCTGGGTTCGCGACCGTGCGCCTGGTTGACCGGTCCGTCACGACGTCGGCGGAACAACGGTCAACACCGTGGATGACCTACCAGTCCCTGGCCGACGCGCTGGATCCGGCCGACCCGACCCGCACGGTGGAAGGCTATCCGGCACCCGAGCGCGCCGTTATGATCGCGTCTCGATGAGCACCGAGATCGAGCGCAAGTTCCTCGTGGCCGAGCGCGGTGTGATTGCCCATGCCACCGAGCCGCCGGTGGCGATCCGGCAAGCCTACCTGGCCACCGGCAAGACCGCGGTGCGCCTGCGCATCGCCGGGGCGAGCGCTTGGCTCGGCGTGGTGGGCGTTCGCGCCGGCGAGTCCACGGGCTACGAGTACAGCGTGCCCGTCGCCGATGCACGCGAGATGATCGAACGGCTGGCGGTGACACCCGTAGTCGAGAAGGACCGCTACCGCATCGACGACGAGGCGGCGTGGACCATCGATGTGTTCAAGGGAGACAACGCCCCGCTGATGCTCGCAGAGATCACCCATCGGTCCCGGGTCGAGAAGCTGCCGAGACCTGAGTGGCTCGGTGACGACGTCTCGCACGACCTGCGCTACCAGAACGTCTACCTTGCGCTGCATCCCTACTCATCGTGGAGGCACGATGGCTGAAATCGTCTCGAACCTGCTCGCACCGTGGACCTTCCGTTTCCGCGGTCGGACCGCCATGATCCTGGCCATCGTCGAGCGATTCGTGGAAGAGCCGAACAAGGGCTTGGCGCCGACGCACATCGCACGCGAGGCCGGGCTGCCCATCTACGACGTGGTGAAAACGCTGCGGCGCACACCGGAACTGTTCGTCAAGCTGCCGGGCCGTGGCGACGGCATCACGCGCTACCGGCTGGCATCGTCCGTCGCCGCCCGTGGCGAGGAGCAGATCGTGGCGCTGGTGCAGCGCAACGCGCGTCGCGAGACCTGGCTTTTCTACGCGTTGCTCCTGTTGGCGGGCCTGCTGGTGACGGTTGTGCTCATGGTCTTCGTGCCGACGCTCCTTTAACGATGCCGGAGCAACTGACCGACGATCTGGCGGCCCTGCGCGATCGCGTCGACGCCATGGCCCGAGACGTGCTCGTGCCGCTGCGCGACGACGCCTCGCTCGAGCCTAGGGAACGCGCGGCGCGGGCTCGCCAGGCATCGAAGGACGCGGGTGTCTTCACGATGACGCAGCCCACGGAGTTCGGCGGCTCCGGCGCATCGCTACTCGCCCTGACGGTCGTGCGCGACACGCTCGGCAGCCACAACGTCGGCCACCTCGGCGGCCTTTTCGGCCCGGGGCCCGGCGTGCTGGCTGGTGTCGACGAGCCGCTCAAGAGCGCCTACCTCGCGCCGGTGCTCGCTGGCGAAAAGCGCGGCGCGTTCGGATTCACCGAACCGGACGGCGCCGAGCGGGCAACCTGGGCGCGCATCGACGGTGACGACCTCGTGGTCAACGGTCAGAAGTCCTATGTCACGGGCGGTGCGGACGCGGATTTCGTCAACGTGTTGGTCGACGTGGAGGGTCGCGGTCCGGCCATGGTGGTCATCGACCGCGACGCGCCGGGCGTAGAGGTCGTGCGCACGTTCGCGTCGATGGACGGCAGCCATCACGCCTACATGGAGTTCCGCGATGTACGCGTGCCGGCGGGGCACATCATCGGCGAGGCGGGGCGGGGCATGCCGCGCGCATTGCGCCAGATCGGCGACACGCGCCTCGCATTCGCGGCGGAAAGCGTGGGCTTGGCCCGCTGGGTCATCGATTTCGTCACGGAATACATCCAGCGCCCGCATCGCAGCGGCACGCCCCTCGGCGACCGCGAGGGCGTCCGATTGCGCTACGCCGACATGCGGATCCGCGCCTACGCGGCGCGCAGCATGGTCTATCGCACGGCACGCCTCGGCGACGCGGGCGAGAACATCGTCAACGAGGGCATCGCGTCGAAGGTCTTCGCCACCGAGGCGGTCGGCGACATCGTCGACGCCGGCATTCAACTCGTCGGCGGGATCGCGCTGCGCACGGGGCATCCGTTGGAGGAACTGTACCGGCGAGTACGATCGATGCGCTTGGCCGAGGGTGCCAGCGACGTGCTGCGACTGAACCTCGTGCGCGGGCGGCTCGAACTGGAAAAGGGCCGGATCTGAGCGGGTGCGCGCGGACCGGTAGGTCCGCCACGTCCACGTCCGCATTCCGGTGTCCTACGACGTCCGAAGCGGGTCGAGCCCCGCGTACCTTGAGGGGCGCAGTCCCCTACAACATGATCGACGGGTACTGCGCCGACCGCGTGCCAGGTATGGGATGGTTGTCCGCAGCGTGGTAGGTGAACACCAGCGACAGCTTGACGGCATCGGTGTCGTTGCGTCCCGCGGCATGGAACAACCGGCTTGAGAACAGCAGCACGTCGCCGGCGGCCAGTTCGAGCGTGATGGCCTGCTCGATCAGCGCTCGGTTCTCGGCGAGATCGGGGCGCAGGAACAGGTCGCGGTCGAGCCGGCCGCGGTCGAGGTCCAACCGGTGGCTGCCGGGGATCACCATCAGCGCACCGTTGGCGGCCGTCTCCGTCCCCAGCGCCAGCCACAGCGACACCAGATCCGGGCGGTCGAACGACCAGTAGCGCACGTCCTGGTGCCACAACGTGGCGCTCGAGTAGCCGGGGTGCTTGGTCATAACGCAGTTGTGATGGCATTGGGACAGGCAAGGCTCGTTACCCAATAGTTGCCGCAGTACGGCGCCGAGGTCGCTTCGCGTGGCGAACTGACGGAACGCGGCATCGCGCGAGTAGGCGTGAAGCAGTCGCCGGGGCGTGGTCCCGCCGGCGTCGTTGCGTGAGCGCGGCGCGCCCGGATAGCCGACATCGGCTTCGAACTCCGCCGGCCCGACGAGCGGTTCGAGATCGCGCCGGGCCAGATCCGCAAGGAGGTTGCACTGCTCGGCGGACGCGAACTCGTGGAGTACGACGTAGCCGTCCCGCCGGTAACGGGCACTCGGCAGCGCGTAGGGATCTGGATCGGGGGGGGACCGGGTCGTCACGACGAAAAAAGTGTTTCCATTTCTTGCGTGGGTGCGCTACTGTGGACCGCTAACGTTACCTTTGGTAGCACTCGCGCAGCAAGCGGGCGGCTGCCGCGACCGGACCCATGCGCTGGCTCAAAATCGTTCTGCCCATCGCCATCATCGGGGGCGCCATTTTGGTCGCAATGCAGATCATTGCGGCACGTCCCGAGGTCGAGCGAATCGCTGCGCCGCCGCCCACGCTGCTCGTGCAGGTCGCCGTAGCGGAACGCGAGCCGGTGACCTTTACCGTGCACTCGCAGGGCGTCGTCACGCCGCGCACACGGACCACCCTGGTAAGCGAGGTCTCCGGGCAGATTGCCGAGGTCTCGCCCGCCTTCGTGAGCGGCGGATTCTTCAACGCCGGCGACGTGCTGGTGCGCATCGATCCGCGGCACTACCAGACCGCCTTCAAACGCGCTCGTTCGGAAGTGGCCAAGGCGCGCACCAAGGTGGCCACTGAGCATGCCCTCGCCGGCTACGCATACCAGGATTGGCAGCGCTTGCGCGAGCTCAACGCCGCGGCGTCTCGTCCGGCTTCGGACCTCGCGCTGCGCAAGCCGCAACTGGCCGAGGCCGTGGCTGCCCTGGAGTTCGCCGAGGCGGACTTGGAGAAGGCCACGGAAGACTTGGACCGCACTGTGATCCGGGCGCCCTACGACGGCATGGTGCGCGAGAAGCGCGCCGACGTCGGCCAGTACGTCAACGTCGGCGCGCAACTCGCCGAGACCTTCGCAACCGACTACGCCGAGGTCCGTCTGCCCTTGCCGCAGGTGGATCTGCAGTACCTGGACTTGCCGGGCCCGGGCAGCGAGACGTTCCTGCCCGTCGAACTTAGCGCCGACATCGGCGGCGTTCGACGAACATGGCACGGGCGCATCGTCCGCTCCGAAGGAGTCTTCGACGCCGAGAGCCGCGTTTTGCACGTCGTGGCCCAAGTAAACGACCCCTATGGCCAGACTGGGAACAGTGACGAGCCCTTGCGGATCGGCACCTTCGTGACCGCAGAGATCGAAGGTCGCGACGGCGGCGACATGTTCGTCATCCCGCGCCACTCGCTGCAGCGTGGCGAGACGTTGTGGCTGGTGGGCGAGGACATGGCGATACAGCCGCGCCTCCTCGAGATCGTCCGCGCGGACGAGCGGTTCTCCTACGTTGCGAACGGCCTCGCCGACGGTGAACGCTACACCGTGACGCCACCCGAACAACCGCTGCCCGGGATGCTGGTCCGCGTCAATGAGTGACCAGGCGGCGGTCCGTCCCGAGGACGAAGTCCACGGTCTGATCGGCTGGTTCGCGCAGAACCACGTCGCGGCGAATCTGATGATGTTCGCCATCATCATCGGCGGCATCGTCGGCGTCTTCATCCTCAAGAAGGAGACGTTCCCCGAGTTCCAGTCCAACATGATCCAGATCCAGGTGCCTTATCTCGGCGCGGCACCCGAGGAGGTCGAGAAGGCTGTCGTCGTGCGCATCGAGGAAGCCATCGAATCCATCGAGGGCATTCACGAGGTTTCGTCGACGGCCAGCGAAGGCGTGGCCAGCGTCCGGGTCGAGCTCAGGGAGGGCTTCGAGATCCCCGAGATGACCGACAAGCTAAAACTCGCCATCGACGGCATCTCGACGTTCCCGAACGAGACCGAGCGGCCGATGATCTCCGAGTTCCGGTTCATGCAGGGGGTGGTCAACATTCAACTGGCCGGCGATCTCGACGAGGCCACCATGAAGGAACTCGCCGACACGATCCGGGAAGAGGTCGTGGCGCTGCCGGACGTCTCGTCGGCCGAGGTCATGGGATCGCGGCCGTTCGAGATATCGGTCGAGATCTCCGAGAGCGCATTGCGCCAGTACGGGCTGACACTCGACGGCGTGGCACAGGTGATCCGGCGCTGGTCGCTAGACTTGCCGGGCGGCGCGATCCGCTCCGCGGCCGGCGACATCCGGTTGCGTGCCACGGGCCAGGCCTACACCGGGCAGGAGTTCAAGGACATCGTGCTGCTGACGCGGCCGGATGGAACGCGCATACACCTCGGCGACGTGGCGACGATCCGCGATGGCTTCGCTGAAACAGAGAGCTACTCGTTCTTCGACGGCAAGCGCTCCTTCGGCATCAACGTCTCGGCGACTGAGGACGAGAACCCGATCGATGTGAGCGCCGCTGTGCGGGCCTACGTCGAAGAGCGGAACGCCACGTTGCCTCCCGAGGCGCAGATGACGGTTTGGGCGGACACTTCGGTGTTCCTGGAAGGCCGCCTGACCATGATGCTCAAGAACATGGCGCTCGCCGCGGTCCTCGTCCTCGTGATCCTCGGCATCTTCCTGCATTTGAAAATCGCCCTGTGGGTGATCCTGGGCATGGCCGTGGCGTTCTTGGGCGCGTTCATGATGATGCCGCTGCCGCTGGTGGACGTCTCGATCAACATCATGAGCCTGTTCGCCTTCATCCTCGTCCTGGGCGTGGTGGTGGATGACGCGATCATCATCGCGGAGAGTTCGTACGCCGAGACCGAGCGCAAGGGCTACACCTTGCCGAACATCGTCCGTGGCGCGCAGCGCGTGGCGGTGCCGGCGACATTCGGCGTGCTGACGACGATCATGGCGTTCCTGCCCATGCTGTTCCAGACGGGACGCACGTCCGCCTTCGCCGGTGCGATCGCTTGGGTGGTCATCCTGTGCCTTGCCTTCTCGCTCGTCGAGAGCAAGCTCATCCTGCCGTCGCACCTCGCGATCATGCGCTCGTCTCACGGCTCTAGGCGCGGCTTTGCCGATTGGGCGGGAACGAAGCTCATGTGGTTCGTCAGCCATGTCTACAGCCCGCTACTGAAGCGTGCCATCGAGCACCGCTGGACCACCGTCGCCAGTTTCATCGGGATCGCCATCCTCATGATCGGCCTTGTACTCGGCGGCTTTGTTCGTGTCGTGTTCTTCCCGGAGATGGAGGCGGATTTCGTCTCCGCGACCGTGCAGATCCAGGAAGGCGCCCCGGAGAGCCTGATCAAGAGCATCGTCGAGCAGATGGACGCCGGACTCAGGGCCGTCAACGAGGAACTCAAGGAGGAGTACGACCTCGACTACGACGTCGTCGAGCACTCGTTCGGCTCCATACAAGGGGGCAATTCCGCCCGCTTCCAGGTTCAATTGGTCGAGGGCGAGACGCGCGACGTCAGCCCGAAGGAAGTCGAGAGACGCTGGCGTGGGAAAATCGGCGACATCGCCGGTACCGAGGAACTTAGGTTCTCCTCCAGCATGCGTATGAGCAGCGGCGCGCCGGTCTCGTTCCGCCTGTCCGGTCGCGACTACCGCCAGGTCGAGGCAGCCGCCGACGAACTGGCCGATCATCTACGCAACTACGACGGGCTCTACGAAATCGAGAGTTCAGCGAACGTCGGTCCGGAGGAAGTCAAGCTCGAGGTCCGCCCTGAGGCGGAGGCGCTGGGCGTCACGTTGGCCGATCTGGCCGGCCAGGTCCGCCAAGCGTTCTATGGCGCCGAAGCGCAACGCATCCAACGCGGTGACTCGGAGGTCCGGGTCATGGTGCGCTATCCGCGCAGCGAGCGGGTCTCGATCGGCAACCTCGAGAACATGTGGATTCGCCTGCCAGACGGTCGGGAGCTACCGTTCAACGCGGTCGCCGACTACAAGCTCGAGCGCGGCTACAACTCGATCCGTCGCATCAACAGTCGACGCACGGTCTCCGTCGAGGCGAACGCCAACACCAGCATGGTCGAGCCGGGTGCCGTCATGGCTGCCGTTCGGAACACGATCATCCCGGAAATGAGCGCGCGCTATCCGGGGGTCGAATTCGGCCTCGGCACCTCGGCGCTGGAACAAGCTTCCTCGGTGATCGAGATGCTTCTCGGCTTCGGCGCGGCGTTGATCGGCATCTACGTGCTGATGGCGATTCCCCTCAAGTCCTACCTGCAGCCGCTGATGATCATGATGGTCATTCCGTTCGGCCTGATCGGAGCGGTGATCGGACACTGGATTTGCGGCATCGCCATGAATGCCATTTCGGCGCTGGGCTTCTTCGCGCTCGCCGGCGTGGTGGTGAACGACAGCCTGATCCTCGTGCACTACATCAATCGTCGGGTTTCGGAAGGCGTGCCCACCATTGCCGCGGCCATCGAGGCGGGCATGGTGCGTTTCCGACCGATCCTCCTGACCTCGCTGACGACCTTTTGCGGCCTGGTGCCCATCGTGGCGGAGCGCTCCATGCACGCGCAGATGGTGAAACCGATGGCCATTTCGCTGGCGTTCGGCATCCTGTTCGCGACCGGGATCACCTTGCTGCTAATCCCGAGCCTCTACGCGATTCAGGCGAGCCTACGCGAGTTCGTCACGGGCAGGGCGAGCCACGCAGCACCGCTCACGGCGCCAGCGACCGCTCGAGGATCGGCGCTCCGTTGATTGTCACCTGCAGTTGACGAGTGCTGCGAAAGTACCGCGCCTCGACGTAGTGGTGCTCCTCCCAGTCGAGTTCCACGTTTGTCCACACGTACAGGGGATCCCGGGGCGACGGGTCGCGGCGCTTGCGCAGGCAGCCGTCGAGCCACAGCTCGAGCCCGTCGTCGTCTGCGATGACGATGCTGAAAGCCCTGTGGCGGTGGGGGATGTCGAACCGGTGGGGCATGCGGTGGCGCATTCTAACCCCCCGTCCCCCGAGTAGAGCGAAGCGTGCGGTCAGGATCGTGGCCTGGTTGCTTGTCGCCGTCTTCGTCTTGCCCGCCGTGGTTGCCTTCGCGTTCAGGCTCGCCACCGAGCGCCCGCATTGGAGCGACGCGGATCACGGTGCGACCGGATATGCGCCGTCGCCTACCGATACGCCCGAAGCGGTGGTTCAGATCTATGCGGCGCGAACTTGGGGACTACGCGGCAGCGTGGCCGTGCACACTTGGATTGCGACCAAACGGCCCGGCGACGATCGCTACCGCCGCCACGAGGTGATCGGCTGGCGACTCTACCGAACCGGGTCCGCCCTCGCGCAGCGTGATGGTTCGCCGGACGACCAGTGGTTTTCCAACCGGCCGATCCTGCTGCTCGACCGGCGGGGTGACGGTGCCGCGGGCCTGATCGACCGCATTGAAGCCGCGATCGACGAATACCCCTATGCGCGCGAGTACCGGACCTGGCCAGGTCCGAACAGCAATACGTTCACGGCCTACGTTGGCCGGCGCGTGCCGGAGCTGGGTCTGCAGCTCCCACCGACCGCGATCGGCAAGGACTATCTGGCCGATGGCGCGTGGATCGGGAAACCCCCGAGCGGCCGTGGCGTGCAGTTCTCCGTACTGGGCCTCGCGGGCATCATCGCATCGCCACGGGAAGGGGTCGAGGTGAACCTGCTCGGGCTGTCGGCGGGGGTCGGCGCCAAGCCATTCGGTGTCAAGTTGCCCGGACTTGGGGCTTTGCCGCAGAGGACTGTCGATGGCTGAGCTTCACGAGCCCGCAGCGCCGCGATTCGCGCGCGTGCTCAAGGCGCGCGCCGTGCTGACGCTTTCGTTCGGCGCAATGATCGGCTGGAGCTGGGTCTTGATGACCGGGGTCTGGGTCGCCAATGCCGGCAGCGTCGGTACGCTCGTGGCCTTCGCCGCGGGCGGACTCGCCATCGGCTTCATCGCGTTCACGTACGCGGAACTGGCGTCCGCCATGCCCAAGGCGGGCGGCGAGCACGTCTACACGCTCCACGCTCTCGGGCCCGGTTGGTCGTTCGTGTGCACGTGGGCGCTGCTCATGGCCTATGTCACGGTGTGCGTCTTCGAGTCCGTGGCACTCCCGACGGCCGTTGAATACCTCGTTCCGGGCATCCGTGTCGGGACGCTGTGGACCGTCGTGGATGCCCCGGTGGACATCGGATTCGTCGTGGTCGGCTGGGTCGGCGCGATCGTCATGACGGTGGTGAACTACGTCGGCATCCGGACGGCCGCCGTCGTGCAGAACATCGTGACCGGGATGATCGTGGCCGCGGGCATCTTCCTGATCGCGGGGGCGGCGACGAGCGGCGGCATTGAGACGGCACGTCCTTTCGTCGCCGAACCGGCGATCGGGATACTGACGGTGCTCATCATGGTCCCGGCCATGCTCGTCGGCTTCGACGTGCTCCCGCAATCGGCGGAGGAAGTCGACCTACCCGCGCGGCGGATCGGGGTCTTGCTGGTGTTCTCGGTGGGTTTGGCCGTGCTCTGGTACGGCGCTGTGTCGTTCGCCGTCGCGAGCGCCATTCCGAACGCCGAACTGGGCGACGCCAACATGGCCACGGCGGACGCGGCTGCCCGCCTTTGGCAGCACCCTTGGGCCGGCGAGGCGCTGCTGATCGGCGGCATTGGCGGCATATTGACGAGCTGGAACGCCTTCATCATCGGTGGCAGCCGGCTGATCTTCGCGTTGGCCGAGTCCGGCTCGCTGCCCGCCGTGTTCGCACGCCTCCATCCGCGCTACAAGACTCCCTACGCGGCGATCGTCCTGATCGGCGCCCTGTCCTGCATATCCCCGCTGTTCGGTCGGACCATCCTCGTCTGGCTGATCAACACGGGCAGCCTTGCGGTGGTAGTGGCCTACATCTTCGTGCCCATCGCCTTCCTGGTACTGCGCCACCGCGAGCCCGAGCTGCCGCGGCCGTTCGAGGTGCGCTACCCGCGCCTCGTGGGCTACACCGCCATCGTCCTCGGGGTCGGGCTACTGTGCCTCTATCTGCCAGGTAGTCCTTCGGGATTGGCGTGGCCGCATGAGTGGATCATCGTGCTGATCTGGGCCGCAGTGGGCGTCTTGGTCTGGATGCGGCATCACCGCCGCTAGCGTGGTCCGCGGCGGTCCACGACCGCATCCCGGCATAGCGGGACGCCGTTTAGGCGTCTCCACGATGCTCGCCTTTGGCGTTGGCGAAGCGTCGGGCGCGTTCAAAAACATGGCTTGGGGCGTGCTGCTGCTTTTCTACTACCAGCAGGTCGTTGGTGTGGAAGCCGCGCTCGTGGGTCTCGCCTCGCGATCGCCGTGATGGTGGACGCTGTGACCGACCCCCTCATCGGGACCTGGTCGGACCGAATCCGCACCCGCTGGGGTCGACGGCACCCGATGCTCCTTCTGGCGTCTGTGCCCCTGGCCGCGACGTTCATTGCGCTGTTCAACCCGCCGGATGGCCTCACCGAACTCGGCAACTTCCTTTGGCTGATGGTATTCGGGGTCCTCGTTCGCGCGTCGTACACGTTCTACAACATCCCGCACCTGGCGCTAGGTGCCGAGATGGCGCACGACTACGATCAGCGCTCAACGCTGTTCGCGTACTCGGCGTTCATCGGGGCGATGTCGGTGGCCGTGTCATCGGGGCTAACCAGAACTCCATGCTCGCCGACGTCGCCGACGAGCACGAATTGGAGACGGGTATCCGCCGCGAAGGTGTGCTCTACGCTGTGCGGGCTTTCTCCAACAAGGCGACGGCAGCCTTCGGCACGCTGTTTGGCGGCATCCTGCTGTCCGCGATCGACTTCCCCGAGAACGCGACGCGCGGCTCGGTGCCGGCGGAGACCGTCTGGAACTTGGGCCTGATTGCTGGGCCGGCCACGTCGGTCTTCTCGTTGTTGGCACTGTTGTTCTACCTGCGCTACCGCATCAACCGGCAGCGGCACCGGGCGATCGTCGAACAGTTGCTCAAGCGTCGGGCCGCGTCCTGACAGTGCGCTGTGATATGGTCGCCGGGTTCGTTTTGGGGAGGCGAGATGCACACTCACCACTACGCCGCGTGCGAGGATCTCAGCGACGTCATGGCCGAGATCGAGCGGCTCGGGCTCGAGAAGCGGGTCTTAGAACTCGACGCCTACGGGTTCACGGTGCTAGAAGGCATCCTCGACGACGACACGGCGGCAACGGCCCGGCAGGCGGTTGCTGACATCTGCGAGCGCCAGACCGGCGTCGAGCCGGACTTCGAGAAGGGCGATTCGCATCCGGACTGGCGCCTCATTCCGTACCTGATGCCACGCCACCCGGTCTTCCAGGACATTCTCCTGAACGAGACCTCGGTGGCGCTGATGCACTACCTGCTCGGCAAGAGCGCGCAGCTCTCGTCCATGACCTGCCATTTCAAGGGGCCGGGCGACGGCGGCCAGCTTCCGCTGCATACGGACACCGGCATGCCCGCGCCGCTACCGCTGTATTCGCAGGTAGCGAACATCAACTACGCGCTGACCGACTACTCCAAGGAAGGCGGCTGCCTCGCGATCGTGCCTGGAAGCCACAAGTGGGCGCGCAATCCGGAACCCTCGGAGATCTTCCTGGACGGCCCAGCCGCGAATCCGAACGCGGAAGCCATGGAGATTCGCGCTGGGGACGCGGTCATCTGGCACGGCAACATGTGGCACGGCAGCTACCCGCGGCGGATCCCCGGGCTACGCCTGAACTTGGCGGTGTACCACGCCCGTCCGTACTGGAAAGTGCAGGAGCGCTACGGCGATGCCTTGCCGCAGGACGTGATCGACCGGCACGGCAACAACCCGGTATTCCGCCAGTTGGCGGGACTCAACGAACACATGGGATGGATGGAGGAGGGCCCGGCCTTCCTCGACCAGAAGAACGGCGGCTACAAGGCCGGTGGGGCCCAGACGCTGCGCACGGGTCGCAATAGCTGGCAGTCCTAGGCGGACAAAGGCAATGGCTGTCGCCTCGTAGACTTCAATTGCCAGCAATGGCAACGCAGGAGTAGTACACATGACCACACCGTTTCCGCTTCGCTCGCTAACCTCGGCTTTGGCCGGCGCTCTCCTGCTCGGAACGGCGCCCGCGCTCGCGCAGGACGACGAGGGCCAGGAAGAAACACAGGGCGAGGACATCGAGGAGATCATCGTCTCGGCGACCTACCGCGACACCCGACTGATGAATACCCCCTTGACCATCTCGGCGGTCACCGACGCCGAGATCGTCGCCAAGGGCATCGAGGACATCCAGACGCTCTACCAGTCGATCCCCGGCTTGGCGTACCGCACCAACTCGCAGACCTACAACACGCTATCGGTTCGGGGACTGACCCCGCCGTCCGGTGGTGGCGGCGCCATGGTCGGGGTCTACACGGACAACCTGCCGATGACGGACAGCAATACCGGCGGGCTGTCCCAGACCTTGGGCGCGTTGTTCGACATGGAGCGCGTCGAAGTCCTCAAGGGGCCGCAAGGCACGCTGTACGGCGAGGGCAACCTCGGCGGCTCGATCCGCTACATCACCAAGAAGCCCGACCCGAGCGGCTTCGACTACTCGTTCCAGACCAACGTCGAGGACATCGGCGAATCCGACGGCCTCTCCTACCGCGCCGACGCCATGGTGAACATCCCGCTGGGCGACCGCCTCGCAGCGCGCTTGGTCGCGTACCGCCGCGACAGGGTGGGGATTCTCGACCAGGTCGCGCCCCGCAACGAGAAGGACGTGGACACGTTCCTCGAAGACGGCGCACGCATCAAGGTGGCCTGGTTCCCGAGCGACACCGTCGAGGTGTCCGCGATGGTCAACATCATCAACGGCGACTACGGTGGCCCCGGCCTCGGCTACCACTGCTTCACCGAGTCGACGCCGTCGGACCCGGGTGGCCAGTTCCCCGAGTACGACCTGCCCGGCACGACCTGCGCGGGCCAGTTCGACCAGTTCGGCCGCGATCCGTACGTCACGCACTTGGCGCACCCGACCCACACGAGCGGCGGCTGGGACGACCAGGCGATGTACAACTTCAACATCGAGTGGGAACTGGCCTTCGCCGACCTGACCGCCTCCACGTCGTACTTCGACCGCCAGACGGACTACTCCGAGGAAACGAGCCCCAGGTTCTCGGCCGGGCTGCGGGGTCTGGTCAATGGAGCGGCATGTTTCGGGGCCGTCCCCGGGTGCGGGCCCAACACGTTGGCGAGCCTCGGTGGCGACGGCATCTTCTACCGAGCGACCGAGCGCTTCGTTCAGGAGCTTCGGCTGGTATCCAATACGGATGGACCGTGGCAATGGACGGTTGGCGGCTACTACAAGGACGACGAATCCCAGGGCACGCGCCACAGCGCGTGCCACGAGGGCGGGTCGCCACTCTACGCCGGCATCGACACGCACTGCGCGTTGCAGTATTCGTTCTACGACAATGTGCCCTTGGCCACGCAACAGGCCATCGTCCTCTGGCTGAACACGGCGATCTACCCGGGCACCACCAACTTCCGCACATTCGGCGAGGAGTCGCTCTTCGGCGAGGTGTCGTACCGCTTCAACGAACAGTGGGAGCTACTCGTCGGCGCGCGTTCGGCACGCGTCCAGTACGACCTGGACCTCGCCCCGCCCGGCAGCGATTCTCGCGACAACCCCGACAGGTCACTCTCCACGCCGAGCCGGTTCCTGTCGCCGAAAGTCACCCTCACTTGGCGCCCGAGGACCGACTTGATGATCTACGGCACCTATTCGTCCGGGTTCCGGCCGGGGATCATCAACACGGGGCTTGCGACGCGGATCGCCGAACTGGATGCGGTGCGCGCTGGCAACCCGGCAGCCGAGCAGTACTACCAGAACTTGAACGACCTGCAGGAGGTCGATGGCGACTCCGTCGTCAACTACGAACTGGGCATCAAGGCAACCGTCGCCGACGGTCGCGTCAGTTTCGTCGGTTCTCTCTACCAACTCGATTGGAAGGACACGATCATCAGCGTCAGCGACGAGATTCCGGACGTTCCGGGCGTATCGCCATTGCCGTTCAACTACAACATCAACGGCGGCACGGCGGAGAGCCAGGGGATGGACTTCGAGATCCGCACGGTGTTGACGGACAATCTGCGCCTCAACTTCGGCGGCGACTGGAACTGGGAGGCCGTGATCGGGGCTGCCGGCCGGGGGCGCTACGGGGGCGTGGCCATCGAGCCGGGGAACCGCTTGGCCAACGCGCCCGAGTACAGCGGCTACGCCGCGTTGATGTACGACTTCGTCCTGGCCGGCTACAACGCCCAAGCGCGCCTGGACGGCTACATGATCGCGGAGTCCTGGAACACCGCCAACAACGAGCGCCCGGCGCCCGCGTACGAGACCTTCGACGCTAAGCTACTGCTGGGACGGGACGACTGGCAGGTCGGTGCCTACATCCGCAACTTGTTCGACGAAACCGTGGTCTACGAACTCAACCAGGTGGGCTACCGGTTCGGTCGACCGCGCACGTTCGGGGTGCAGTTGAACTACAGGCTTTAGCGGTTGACCGGGCCCAGGCCCGCTACAACGTCGCAACCAGTTGGAGTGCGAAAGTTCCGACGATTGCGGAGGTCGCAGTGAGGGCGACGACGAGCGCGATGCCCTGGAGTTTGAATTGCTGCGCCGCGTCAATCCGGCGGCCGAGTTCGGTCTGCACGGATTGGATGTGGTCGAACATGCGTTGCTCGAAGGCTCGTAGATAGGAGGCCTGTTCGTCGAACCGCTTGTCGACCTGCTCGAACCGCTTGTCGACCTGCTCGAACCGCTTGTCGACCTGCTCGAACCGCTTGTCGACCTGCTCGAACCGCTTGTCCACCTGCTCGAACCGCTTGTCCACCTGCTCGAACCGACTATCGAACCTGTCGAGCCGGGCGTTGGTGTCGTCGAGGCGCTCGCCGAGGTGGGTGCCCAAGTCGTCGATCCGCCTGTTGGTGTCGTCGATCCTTTCGCCAAGACGCGTGCCGAGGTCATCGATCCGCTTGTCGACGTGGTCGATTCGCTCGCCCATATGGGCATCCAGATCAGATATGCGTTGGTTGACGCCCTCGGTGTCGCGCCGCAACAACGCTACGAGTTCATCTGTCTCCATAGACTTGTCCTCGACCTCATGGGTGGCGGCCGGCTCGGCAGGTGTCGCGGGTGCGCGCCGCGCGCTGCGATCCGAGGTCTCTCGCCTGTGGCTTGCTGGTGATTGCATCGTTTCAATCGTCGCCCGTAGGGATTTGCGTCGCTCTGACAACGCAGTCGATCGTCTGCAAAATGTCGGGTTAATCATGGAGTTAAGGCGTACCTGTGTCAACGGAGCAAGGGTGTACGAGCGGCGCGTACGCGTGTGTGCGAGGGTCTCCCGCTTGCTACGCGGACGTCAGACGGCTCGCGTTTTCAGCCGCGTGTGTCCCACGAGGACGACCACCGTCTCGGCAACGAAGCCGAGCAGGAGAATGACGGCAGCGACGACATGGTCGAGCCACCCTGCCGCGAAAGCCGCTTGCGCGAGAACGGCGATGGCCAGCACCCGCATCACGCCGCCGATGGCCATGCTGCCGGTGCGGCGCTTGACCATCAGCGTGCCGTGGAAGTAGTTGCGCGCGATGATCACGACGGGCATGAGACACATCACCAGCAGGACCTCGGTGGCGTGGTCCAGCACCTGGCCTTGGATGCCGAGCAAGCCGCCTAGGATCCACAGCGACAGGGGTGTCAACGTGATGCCGAGCATGATGGCGGTCAACCCGGCGCCAACGAGCGCCATGAACCGCCGCTTGGTCTCGATGTCGTCCAAACCGAAAGTCACGAAGAAATGCCGGAACTGGTTCGCCGCCTGCTGGAACATCGTGCTGAAATCGAAGGCGACGCGTAGCGCGGCGATGCTGGCGATGCCATCGGGCATGCGGCTGACGAAGGCGTAGAGCACGGGTCGGCTGATCGCGAACATCACGCCGGTGGCGGTCATCGGCAGGAAGAAGCGCAGCAGTTCGGCAACGCGGAGGGTCTCGTGCTCGAGGGTCACGGGCCACCGATAACGGGTGCGGTACACCAGCGCGGTGAGGCCCCAATGCAGGACGCCGGCGATGGTCTGCGCACCGACAACGGTGAGCACAGGTTCCAACCCGATCGCGAAGCCGGTCACGAGAGCGATGACGGCTGCCGCGAGGAACACCGCGTTCAGCGCGGTGACCCAGCCTGTCAGTTGCGCCTGCACCAGGAGCCCCGTGTAGAACATCCGCTGCCCGGTGATGAACAGCAGCGGCAGCATGTAGAGCAGGTACTCGATTACCCGCTCGGTCAATGGCGCGTCGATTCCGTACGCGAGCGCGACACCGGCCGCCCCGCCCGGCGTCGTTGCAATCATGGCCAGGGGGATGGTCAGGACCAGGCTCCACACGGCGACGAACCCGTGACTCAGCCGCTTGCCGTGAGGGCTGCGGGCGAACACGTTGGAGAGTTGGGGGGCAAAGTTGAGCCCCGCGTTGAGGAACCCGAACGTGCTGGAAGCCAAGGCGAACACGGCGAGTTCGGTGACCGCGTTCGGGTAGCGCGCCAGCGCGCCGTTCTGGAACTGAACCGCGAGCACCATCGCGACGCCGGTCAGGGCGAGCGGCCAGTAGAAGCGCCAGTATTTCCGCAACGCGCGTCGTCTTGCCTTAAGGCGCTGTCACAATAACAAAACGGTTTTGTAACCGTACGTTCATGGTCCGCCGGTAGGTTCTACTTCCCGTCGATGCAGGCGTGCTGTGCGTCCTTCGACCGGGTCACGCGGTCTGTCGCGCATGCGGTAGCTCTTGGGGGGCACATGAACCTCACTAATCTGCTCAGGCTGGGCGCGCCGGCGTGCGCCGCCTTGGTCCTCGCCGCATGTGGCGGATCGTCCAAAAACGCATCACCCGGTTCGGTCATCGTGGAAGTGCCGGTCCCTGTCGGCGGTGACGACGATGATGAAGACGACGAAGGCGACGACGACGACAGCGGGAGTCAGGACCCGGTCGATGAGACGACCGTCGCGACAGTGATCCCGAGCGCTCTCGAGGGCGTGATCTCGAACTCCGGCGAGTCCGCCGGTGCGGCATTCGGCAACAAGCCGATCTACACGATCGATGTCAGCGAGACGTCGGCCTTGGATCCTGCGGGGCTTGGTGCTCGGCAACGATGTCATCTTCGAGATCGCAGGCGGGGCCGCCCGCATTACCGCGCCCGATGGCGCAGCTATGAGCAGCGGTGGCGGATTGCCGGAATGCCAACTCGACATGGCACCCGGCGCGGTGATCGCGGGCGGTTCCAGCACCGACTTCCTGATCATCGAGCAGGGCTGTGCGCTGATGGCGGACGGCACCGCTGACCAGCCGATCGTGTTCACGGCCCGCGCCGAGGTCGATGGCGACGCGGAAGACAACGACCGTGGCCTCTGGGGGGGCTCGTCATCAACGGCTATGCGCCGATCAACGACTGCCCCGAGGGCGCGTCCGGCGGCACGGTCGACTGCACCAAGGAGGGCGAGGCCAACTCCGGTCTCTTCGGCGGCGACAATGCCAACGACAACTCGGGCGTTCTGCGCTACGTCAGTGTGCGGTTCGCCGGTTCGAACGTAGATCCGGAGAACCAGCGCAACGGCATCGCTTTCCAAGGTGTCGGCGACGCCACTACCGTGGAGTACGTGCAGGTCCACAACAACCTGGATGACGGCGTCGAGTTCTTCGGCGGCACGGTCGACGCCAAGTACATTGTCCTAACCGGCAACGCCGATGACTCGCTGGACTGGACCGACGGCTGGACCGGGCGCATCCAGTACCTCTACATCGAACAGACCGACTCGGCGGACAACGCCATCGAGGCGGACAACCGTGAAGGCGACGAAGGCGCGATGCCTCGCTCCAATCCGAGCATCGCCAACATGACCGTACTCGGCAAACCTGACGAAAACGCCTTGCGCCTCCGGCGCGGTACCGGTTTGGCGCTCAGCAACAGCTTTGTCGGCGGTTCCGCCACCTGCATCCGCGTCGACGGCACCAGCCGTGACCTCCTCGGCACGGACCTGACGATCGAGGGAGTCAGCTTCGCGTGTGCGCAGACGAACCGGAACGACGATGACGGTGCCGTTGCGGCGTACCTGGCGAGCGCTACGAACGTCTCGGTCAACGGCGACAGCGTAGACCTGGTGAGTTTGGGCGACTCGTTCTTCGACGCCGTGGACTTCATCGGCGCTTTCGAGACCTCGCATGTAAAGAGCCTTCAGCCGGGGAGCGCGAGGGGGCACCCCTCGCACACGTGGTGGCAATGATTTGGGCGATGGCCTTGGGCTTAAGCGCCGCCCCCGGCGCCTCGGCCCAGGAATCAGACGGCGAGCGCCAGCAGAACCGCGTGGTGTTGCGAAACCCCGGTGACGTCGAGGAGGTCGTAGTCCTCGGCCAGTTCATCCCGGGCGACAAGCGGATCACGTCCGAAGTGGCGAACATGCTCGACTACGAGGAGCTGGCGCTGATGCCGGACACCGACGTCGGCGGTGCCCTGTCGCGGGTAACGGGCTTAAGCCTCGTCGGCGGCAAGTACGTCTACGTGAGGGGCTTGGGCGAGCGCTACTCGTCCACCGTGCTGGACGGCAGCCGGCTGTCGTCGCCGGTCCCGTTCCAGAAGACCGTGCCGCTCGACATCGTGCCGACGACGATCGTGCGCAACCTCCTGGTACAGAAGACCTACTCGCCGGACCTGCCGGGCGACTTCAGCGGCGGCACGGTGATGATCCGCACCCGCGCAACGCCCGAGCGCAACTACGCAACGCTCAAAGCCGGGGTTGCCGGCGACTCGGAGACCACGCAAGGGGAAGGCCTGTCCTATCGCGGCGGTCCGGCTGACAACTGGGGGTTCGACGAGGGGACGCGCAAGATGCCGCGGAACATCGCCGGGATGAGCAGCGACGACTTCGAAGCGGTGCCGTGGCCGGCCAGCGCGGACCTGGGTGCCAGTTTCTACAACCACTGGGAGGTCTTCGAGAAGCAGCGACTCAAGCCCAACTTCACCGGGAGTGGCGAACTGGGTTTGCGCGGCGACTTCCCGGGCTTCTCCGCCGGAGTGTTGACCGCGGGCCGCTACGGCAGCAAGTGGAGGAACCGCGACAAGGACTTCCGGCGCTACGAGTTCACCGGCGTCGACGGCGGCAGCACGCAAACCGTCGACTACAAGCAGTTCACCACCCGGCAGACCATCGACTGGGCCGGCTTCGTCAACTCCGGGTTCGAATTCGGCGACGGCCACTCGATCCAGTTGTCCCAGGTCGTGCTTGCCCAGACCGACGACGAGACCCAGCGGTTGCGCGGCGTGTCGAGCGAGGACGACGTGACCGACGGCACGCCGGTGGTGAGCTACCGCTTCCAGTGGACGGAGAACACCATCCGCTCGACGCAGTTGAAGGGCGAGCACTACTTCAACGTCGGCCCTTTCCACCAGATGAGCATCAACTGGCGCGCGACCGATGGGGCGGCGACCCGCAAGTCGCCCGACACGCGTACCTACACCTACGCAGAGAATGCCGAGGGCCTCGAGGAGGTCGTGACGCCGAGCCGCCAAGCCGCCGGCGACCTGCGCGAGGTGTTCCAGGCACCAGACCGCGTATACACGGAACTGCGCGACGAGATCAGCGAGTACGGCGTCGACGCGGAGCTGCCGTTCTATGCCGGCGACGTGGAGATGACGGCCATCCTCGGCGCTTCCAGCTACGAACGGACGCGCGCCAGCGCCGATCGCTTCTTCCGGTTCGACATCACGTCGCTGGCCCCGGGCCACATCGCCCCGATGACCCCCTACCAGCTCTTCGGCCTGGAGAACTGGGGCAAGGGCTATCTGGATGTGCGCGACTTCTCGGCGGGTGCGGCGAACGCCGCGGGCATCTTCCCGTTCGCCGAGTCGGGCGAAGAGACGATGTCGGTCTACCTAGGGTTCGATGCGCAGCTCACGCCGCGAGTCCGCGCGGCCGCAGGTTTCCGCCAGGAGGAGACGACCCTGTTCGCGGAGGCCTACGGTGGCAACACCCAGGCCGGCACCAGCAACGCCGTCAGCCAGGACTACGTCGACATCTTGGCCTCGGCCTCCCTCACTCTCGAGTTCGTGAACGACATGCAGCTGCGCCTCGCGTACTCCAACACGCTGAACCGGCCGAGCCTGCTCGAGATCACCGGCACCACGCTGCGCAACCCGGAGGACTCGAACCTTTATCGCGGCAACGTCTTCTTGGCACCCGCCAAAGTCGACAATCTCGACGCCCGTTGGGAGTGGTACTTCGGCAAAGACTTAAGCCTGTCGATCGGCGTTTTCCAGAAGTTCTTCGACAACCCCATCGAGGTCGGCAAGGTCCAGGCGCAGAACGACATCTACACGTGGTTCAACGGTGACGAAGCGGCGCTTCAGGGTGTCGAGGTCGAGCTGCGCAAGGACCTGTTCTTCGGCGAGTGGTTCGGCTTGGGCGGGTCGTGGGATTTCTTCAAGCTGAACGCGAACGTCACGTTGATGGACTCCCAAGTGACCCTGTTCGGGGAAGGCGAGACGGCCGCCGACGTGCCCGTCACAGGATCGCGCCAGATCGCCCGGCTGTTTGAAAACGAACGGGCCTTGAGCGGCCAATCGGACGTGTTGGGCAACCTGATGCTGACCTATGTCGACTTAAGTCGCGGCATCGAGGGTTCGCTCGCCTACAACCACACGGGGGAGCGTATTGTCCTGGTGGGCGCCGAGAATGCGCCCAACATCGTCGAGGACGCCCGCGGCAAGCTGGATTTCCTCGCGCGCTACCTCTTCGACGTGTTTGGTTTCGATGCCCAGATGGAGTTCAAGGCGTCGAACCTCTTGGACGACGCCGTCGAGTGGCGTCAGGGCGGGCTGCTCTATGAACGCTACAACGCAGGCATCAGCTACGGGGTGAGCCTGAAGGTCAATACGCAGTAGACGTCAGAGGCGCGCCTACCCTCCCGGGCCCGAGGTGGACCTTGCACGGGGGTCGAGGCGGTGCCTCGGCGAATCCAAAGTACGCTTTGCCCTTCCCGGGACACGCCTGCCTAGCCGACCGCGCCGGCTATCCACTCCTTCACGCGTTCGACGTGCATGAGGGGTCGAACCATGCCGGAGTACACGTCGACCACGACGCCGTCCTCGTCTATGAGGTACGTCACGCGCCACGGCAAGATCCACTTGGACGCACCGTACTCGCGACGCACGCGGTTGCCGGGGTCGCTGGCAATCGGGAACGGCAGTGCGTGGCTGCCGGCGAAGCGTTCGTGGGACGCGATCGTCTGTCCGCTGATACCCACGACCGCGACGCCGTGTCCAACGAGCTCGTCATAGGCGTCGCGAAACGAACAGACTTGGGTTGTGCACCCAGGCGAATGGTCAGCGGGGTAAAAGAACAGCACGACCTTTTGGCCTCGCAGTGAACTCAGTCTTAGGCTTGTGTTGCGCGTCCTGCTCGATGTCTCGAGGGTGAAGTCCGGTGCTACGTCTCCAACGTCAACCGCCACTATCCTGTCTCCTTCTGAGCTCAACAAACCGATTTGGTGGTCCGCCCGCTTCATTCGGTACGACGTCGGAGGCCAGAACTACCGGGTCTCATTAACCGACAACGGAGCGGACCGTGGACAAACGTAACACGCTTGGGGAGGTTTGAGTTCGCCTTGCGCCTCTTGCCTCTTGCGCTATGCGCATCACCACTCGGAAACTGTGGTTCAAACGCAATGGTCCGCCCCGCTTGACAACGCCCGTTCGTTCATGCCGAACGTGAACGGCGTTGGTAAAGCCGACATTCGCGGTGCACAAGGCGACATCGGGGTTCTCGGCAAGGGGGTTTTGCGCTACGGTGCCGCCGCGTCGAATCCTGCTAGGAGTCAATCGTGCGCGTGTGCCGGCCTCCACGCCTCGCGGTCGTTGTGGCGCTCGTCACGGTGTGCGCTGGCCCGGCGACCGCTTCTCCCGACGTCGACGACGACGTCGAGGAATTGGTCGTCACGGTCGACCTCGACAGCTTGCCGGATGACGAGATGCGCACGGTGTTCGGTTTCGGCCGTTCCCTGCTCGATACGCCGCGTTCCGCGTCCACCGTCAGCGACGAGATGATGGCGCGCTTCAACATCCGCGACATCGACGAGTTGATCGCGCTGGCGCCGGGTAGCTTCACGCAGTCGTTCTTCGGTGTGGCCGGCACCCTCGACATTCGCGGGACCACGGGCGAGACCTATTTCCGCGGTGTCCGGCGGCTCGACAATCCCGGCAACTACCCGACCCCCATCGGCGCGTCGGAGCGGGTCGACATCGTCCGCGGACCGGCGTCGCCGATTCACGGCCCGGCGAAGATCGGCGGCTACCTCAACTTCAATCCGAAGTCGGCGCGCATCGAGGCGACCGGGGAATTCATCGAAGCGGCCACCGGCAGCGCGGGTGTGGACTTCGGCTCGTGGGGCCGGCGCATCGCTACGGCGGAAGTTGGCGGCCCGAGTCGTTTCGGCGGCCAGGACTTCGGCTATTGGCTGTATGCGGAGGCCGAGGATTCCGGCAGCTACTACGACCACGGCGACATCTCGCAGACGCTCGTTCAGGCGTCGTTCGATATGGACGTGGGTTCCATTGGCCTGCAGTTCGGCGGCATGTTCCACGAATTCACGGGCACGGAGAATGCCGGCTGGAACCGCCTGACGCAGGACCTGATCGACACTGGCAGGTACATCACCGGTTCACCCCAGCCGTTGGACCGCGACGGCGACGGGCGCATTTCGCACCAGGAGTTCGACGTCGACGGCAACGGCTTTACCGATCTCAATCCGTTCGCGGCGGGCCTGAGACCGGGCACGACGGCGCCGCTGGGGTCGGGGCCGTTCCCGGGTGCGTGTTCGATCGGCACGACGACGCTGTTCGGTTGCCGCCCGGATCTCCTGCTGCTCGACAACGTCGGCACGGCGAGGATCGATGGCAGCCGGGTGCTGATCGCCCCGGAGGACGAACTCCACAACGAGGTCCTGACTCTCTATTTCGACGTCGTCGGTGCCACGGCCGGTGGTTGGGAGTGGCGCAACCAGGTTTTCTACGAGAGCTACGACAATGTGAACGAGGTGGCGTACGGCTTCTCGTCGTTCCACGACGCGGCGGTGTTCGAGGATAAGCTGGTGTTCGCCAAGCGAATGCGTCGCGGGCGCGCCGAAGCCACCGTGCAGTTCTCCCCATCGGTCCGGTTGACGGACTTCGACCACGGGGACGACTTCACCAACGAGTACTTCGATCGGCGCGACCTGACCAAGCCCGCGAGCGCCCTCGATCGGCGGCTGCTCGCGACGCAGATCGACGACGACTACAGCCGCTACCACGTGGGAGACTACCTCGACCTGGGGCTGGCCGTTCTCGTGGACGCCGATTGGCGGCGGCTGAACGTGCTGGCCGGCGTGCGCTACGACAGCATCGACTTCGAGAGCCGTCAGCCGGTGGACAAGCTTCTACTTCCGAGCGCCACCCACTTCTGCCTGGACGCATCCTGTGTCGTCGCCGAGGCTTCGGATCGCGTCGACGCCGTGTCCTGGACCCTGAGCCTGAGCCTCGATACGGCTGCCGGCTTCATTCCGTACGCCACGATGTCGAGCCAGGGCACGGTGATCGCCGGCCAAGGTGCCGATATCGCCCCGGCCAACGTCGCCGACGGCACGGCCTTCGATAGCTCTACGCTGCGCGAGGTCGGGGTGAAGGCCAGCGTCCTGGACGAGACGCTCTACCTGGCAGCGGCGGTCTACGAGCAGGAGCGGACCGACTACTCCGCCCAGTCGGTGGACACCAACCAGGCGGCCCGCACCACCGGTGCCGAGTTCGAGGCGCGCTGGGCGGTCAATGACCGGCTGCTCGTCAGCCTCGGCTACTCGCGCATCGAGGTCGTCAACCTCAACACCCTCAACGCCGGTGGCCGGTTCAGCTTCATCGGTGCCGACGATATCCCGGGCGTGCCTCCCGAGGCCTTTTACGGCGGCGCCCTTGGCGGTTCGATCGTCAAGCCGGGCCGGGCCGGTGCCCGCAGGGCCGGCATTCCGGAGAACATCGTGTCCTTGACTGGCACGTATGCCTTCGGCAACGGCCTGGCGGTCTCGGCGAGCGTGGTGGACGTGGACGCTGTCCACTCGGGGTTCGCCAACTCCGTCAGGCTGCCGGCGTATACGCTGGTCAACGCCGGCTTCGTCTTCGAACGGGGCAACTGGACGTTGACGGCCACGGCGAAGAACTTGAGCGACGAGCGCTATTTCCGCGCCAACTTCCCCAACCTCTTCGGCGGTGTGATCGTCCTGCCGGAGCTGCCCCGCCATGTCGTTGGTAGGCTCCAGTATCGCTGGTAGAGGTCAGTCGCTCTTTCTTGCGAGGGGCTCGCCCCTCGCGCTCCCCGGCTGAAGGCTCTCAAGCCCAAGGCCGATGGCCTGCGTGAGTTGGCGAAGTGCCGTTTCGTCGATCACATACGGCGGCATCAGGTAGATCAGGTCGTTGAAGGGCCGGATCCAAACGCCGGCATCGACGAACACCCGCTGCAGCGCCGCAACATCGACGGGCTTGTCGGTCTGCACCACGCCGATGGCGCCGAGTACGCGCACGTCCCGTACCCCGGGTCTGGCGGCGTAGGGCGCCAGTTCGGCGCCAAGCTGGGCCTCGATGGCAGCGATCCGGCCTTGCCAGTCCCCCGTCAGCAGCAGTTCGATGCTGCGCCTGGCTACCGCGCAGGCCAACGGGTTGGCCATGAACGTGGGTCCGTGCATCAGCACGCCGCCGTCGGCGGAGATGCCCTGGGCCACGCGCGTCGTTGTCAGCGTCGCGGCGAGACTCAGGTAGCCGCCGGTCAGCGCCTTGCCGAGGCACATGATGTCCGGCTCGACGCCGGCGTGTTCGCAGGCGAAGAGGCGTCCCGTCCGTCCGAACCCCGTGGCGATCTCGTCGAAGACGAGCAAGACGCCATACCGATCGCAAAGAGCCTTGACGTGGTTCAGGTAGTCCGGCGTGTAGAACCACATCCCCCCCGCGCCCTGCACGACCGGTTCCAGGATGACGGCCGCGGTTTCCGGGTGGTGGTCATGGAGCAGACGATCGATGCCGCGCGCATCCTCGAGGCTGAGCGGCTCACCCGGACGCGACTCGGGCCGGTCGGCGAAGAGATGCTGCGGGAGGACCGGGCGAAAGCGTTCATGCATGCCGTTGACGGGGTCGCAGACGCTCATGGCGCCGAACGTATCGCCATGGTAGCCGCCCCGGATGGTGACGAGCCGCTGCTTCTCGGGCTTCCCGAGCGCGCCCCAGTATTGGAGGGCCATCTTGATGGCGACTTCGACCGCGACGGAACCGGAGTCGGAAAAGAAGACGTGCTGCAACCCGGTAGGGGTCAGTTCGATGAGCGTTCGGGCGAGCTCGATGGCGGGCTCGTGGGTCAAGCCGCCGAACATGACATGGGCGGCATCGTCGAGTTGCGAGCGCAACGCGGCGTTCAGAGCCGGATGGTTGTAACCGTGGATCGCGCACCACCACGAGGACATGCCGTCGATCAGGTCGCGGCCGTCGACCAGGCGAATGCGCACGCCGTCGGCGGACGCCACCCGATACACCGGCAAGGGGTCGACCATGGAGGTGTAGGGGTGCCAGATGTGGTCGCGGTCGAATCGGAGCGGGTCGGTCATGGCAGGAGCGGGCGGATGTCGAGGTGCAGCGCTGCGGCCTGCGGCGAGGCGGCCGGCCCCAAGTGGGGAACGACCCCGAGGCAGGGCGCCGACAGGTGCTCGCGCAGCGTCGCCACGTTCTCCTCGAAAAAGGGCATTTCCGGTTGCGGGCAATTGGCGACCCAGCCGGCCATCTCGCCACCGGCCTGGGCGATGGCCTCGGCGGTGAGTAGCGCGTGGTTCAAGCAACCGAGTTTCATGCCGACCACCAGGATGGGGCGCGCGCCGAGGTCGAGGCAGACGTCGGCCAGCGTCTCGGTGACGTTCAGCGGTACAAACCAGCCGCCCGCGCCTTCCACGATGGCGAAGTCGACGTCGCCAGCCAAGGCGGCACGGCAGTGGGCGCTGAGCTGGCCAGCACTGAGTTCGATCCCGGTCTGGTCCGCAGCGATGTGAGGGGCGATGGCGGGCTCGAGGGCCACCGGGTTGACCGTGCCGTAGTCGAGGTCGGTTCCGCTCGCCGCGATCAGTTGCAGCGCGTCGTCATTGACCAGTTGGCCGTTCTCTCGGCTGCATCCCGCGGCGACGGGCTTCAAGGCCACACAGCGCAGCCCGCGGTCTCTGGCCAGCGACAGGAGTGCCGCGGCAATGACCGTCTTGCCGACCTCTGTATCGGTCCCCGTGACGAAGTAGGGCTGCATCAGCTCGCGAAGCCGCGTGATCGGCATGCGGCGAGGAGGCTTAAGGCATCGAGCAGTCGATCGACGTCCGCCACGCGATGCGCCGCCGTCAGCGTCACGCGAAGCCGCGACGTACCTTGCGGCACGGTAGGCGGCCGAATGGCGCCGATCAAGAGACCGCGTTCCTTGAGCGCGCGGCTCAAGCCCAGCGCACGCGCCGGATCGCCGACAACCAAGGGCTGGATCGGTGACGTCGATGGCAAGAGGTCGAAGCCGAGATCGCGGGTGCCCGCCTGGAAGCGGTCGATCAATGTCACCAGGTGTTCGCGTCGCCAGTCCTCGGCGACGGCGATCTCGAGGCTTCTCCGTGTCGCGACGGCCAGCGGGCTAGGCATGGCCGTCGTGAAGATGTAGTTGCGGGAGCGCTGGATGAGCGTTTCGATGAGTGCGTCCTCGCCGGCGACGAACGCGCCGGCCGTCCCGAAGGCCTTGCCGAGCGTGCCGACGAGTATGGGCACGTCCGACGTGGTGTAGCGTTCTGGATCCACCAAGCCCACGCCGCCGGGGCCGTGCACGCCGATGCCGTGGGCGTCGTCGATCATGGCCCAGGCACGGTGGCGAGCCGATGCGGCCAACAGTTCGTCCAGCCGACATGTATCCCCGTCCATGCTGAACGTGCCGTCGCTGACGATCAGCTTGCGCGTGGGTTCGTGTTCGACCGCGGCGAGCTTTGCCTCGAGATCGGCGCTGTCGCGGTGCGCGAACCACGAGAACGTGGCGCGGCTGATCCAGCCGCCGTCCAGGAGCGACGCGTGGTTCAGCCGATCCTGGAAGACGAAATCACCGACGCTCAACAGCGCGTTGATGACGCCGACATTGGCCGCGTAGCCGCTCCCGTAGAGCAGCGCCTTGGGGCGACCCGTGAACGCCGCGAGGGCTTCCTCGAGTTCCGCGTGCGCGGCGGTGTGGCCGGAGATCAGGTGCGACGCGCCGGTGCCCGTTCCCCAGCGGTCGATGCCGTGCTTGAAGGCTTCCGCCACGCGCGGGTCGTCGGCAAGCCCTAGGTAGTCGTTGCTGCTGAAGTTGAGGAACGCGCGGCCCTCGAGGGTGACCTCGCGTCCCTGTGGTCCCTCGAGTTTGTGCCGCACGCGGTACATGTCCCGGCGCCGAAGATCGGCGAGGTTGCTCTTGAGATCGTCGAAACCCCGCGCGTGGCGCATGGTCTAGGCGCGTCGCCAGGCGGCGAGCGATGGGCCCTTGGGAATTCTGCTCGATCGCAAAGGGGTCGCTCCTCACGGAAGTCGGGAGCATAACCGTGACGCGACACCTGCGCACCCGCACCAACGCGCTACGCTGTCGAGGCGCGGTTGATAACGTCCCGCGGATGTGGGTACGCTTGTGAACTTCGGCGGCTCGACGGTCGAGTCGGCTCAAAACCTTTTGTTGAGGGGAATCACGAATGGCACGAGAAGTCGTAGTCGTAGACAGCGTCCGCACGGGGCTTGCGAAGTCCCACCGCGGCAGCTTCAACCTGACGCGTTCCGACGACATGCTGGCGCACTGCATCGACGCGCTCCTGGAACGCAATCCCAACGTCGCGGCTGAAGAGGTCGAGGACGTCGTCGTCGGCGCCGCCAACCACACCGGCGAACAGGACGGCAACCTGGCGCGGCTGGCCGTCGTGTTGTCCAAACTGCCGATCACCACGGCGGGGATGACCATCAACCGGTTCTGCTCGTCCGGCCTGCAATCCATCGCCATCGCCTCCAACCAGATCGCCTCCGGTCAGACCGACATCGCGATGGCTGGCGGCGTGGATTCGATCTCCGGCGCCACGCGCTCCCCGCGAGGTGGCACGGACACCCGGAACCCGCGCCTGAAGGAGGAGAAGCCGGCGATCTTCATGGCCATGGGCAACACCGCTGAAGTGGTCGCGCGCCGCTACCAGGTCACCCGCGAGATGCAGGACGAATACGCGCTGCAAAGCCAGCTTCGCTACGCCAAGGCGCAGTCCGCCGGCTGGATCGGCGACGAGATCGTGCCGATGCCCGCGACCATGAAGGTGGTCGACCGGGAAACCGGCGAAGAGAGCTTCGCCGAGGTGGTCGTGGATCGGGACGAATGCAACCGCCCCAATTCCACCATCGAGGGACTGTCGGGGTTGCCGCCAGCCTTCGAGGAAGACGGTACCGTGACCGCGGGCAATGCATCGCAGCTATCGGATGGTGCTTCCATGACCTTGTTGATGAGCGCCGACCGCGCGAATCAACTGGGTCTCAAGCCGATGGGCGTCTACCGCGGCTTCACCGTTGCGGCCTGCGAGCCGGACGAGATGGGCATCGGACCGGTGTATGCCATTCCGCGACTCCTCGAGAACGCTGGGCTGCGCAAGGACGACGTCGACCTGTGGGAACTGAACGAGGCGTTCGCATCGCAGTGCGTCTATTGCCGGAACGAACTTGACCTCGACAACGAGAAGTACAACGTCAACGGCGGCAGCATCTCGATCGGTCACCCGTTCGGCATGACCGGCTCGCGCTGCACGGGCACCATCCTGCGCGAACTCGAGCGTCGCCAGCAGCGCTACGGCGTGGTGACGATGTGCATCGGCGGTGGTCAGGGCGCGGCCGGGCTCTTCGAGCGCGCCTGACCCTTCGCCACGACGGCGCTCGAATGCTCTGGCGTTCGAGCGCACCGCGAAACAAGAAGCCGGCGATCGCGAATGCGGTCGCCGGCTTCGTTACATCTTGATACTGTGCCGCAATGGGCAGGAAACCGTTGTCGGTGACACTCACCGGTCGTGGGGCGGCACGGTGAACGTGCATGGCAAGTCGAGTGCCCGCTGAACGCCAGGTGACCATGCGAGGCGCGATGGCTGCCGCGCTTATTTTGGCGTGCCCGTTTGCCGGCGCCGCCGCCGACGTGGCGGAGACCAACGGCGCTGCCGTGCGCCTTTCGGCACCCGGCACATCGAGCGCCGCCTCCGAGGGCCTGTCCGCGAACCCCTACGCGGGGATCAGCAACGAGCAACTGGCGGACGTCGCGGATCGTTGGGACGCCTTGAACCAGGACGAGCGGCGGTGGTTTTTCGTCGAAGTGCGCAAGCGACTGATGGCCACCGACGGCGCGCGTCCGATCTCCATTGGCGCGAGTGCCCGGTTCGGACAGGTGGTGCGCAATCGAGACGGCACGGTGGCGCGCATCGAGACGACGCGCGTCACGGCCCAGCCCGCCGCGACCACGGACGCCCGCGACGACCCTCGAGCCTACGGCCTCGGCTTCGAACGCCGTCTAGAGGTGCAAGCCGGATCCGACGGTAGCCCGACGCCGGCGAGCGTTCGAGTACCGACCTCCGGGGACCAGCGCTCAGCCAAGCCGAACGGTGGGACTTGATGGCCAAGGCGGTCGAAGACCGTGCGCGGCTGCTTGTCGTAGACGACGATCCCGAACTCCGAGAGCTCATCACCGCGTACCTGACGAAACAGGGCTACCACATCACCGCGGTTGCCGATGGGGTCGAGATGGACGGCGCACTCCTCGCCGAGGACATCGACCTGGTCATCCTGGACTTGATGCTGCCCGGCGAGGATGGCCTGTCGATCGCCAAGCGGCTGAAGCAGGACACCAACACGCCGATCATCATCGTCTCTGCTCAGGGCGAAGACGTTGACCGCATCGTCGGGCTCGAGGTCGGCGCGGATGACTACATTGCCAAGCCCTTCAATCCGCGCGAATTGCTCGCACGCGTCCGCGCGGTCATGCGCCGCGCGCATGGCAAAGGGAGCGACGGCGGTGCCGTGCCATTCGGTGAGTACCGGCTCGACCTCAATGCGCAGCGCCTGTCCAAGGGAGGTGAGCCGGTGGCGCTGACCTCCGGCGAACTGGACTTGCTGACCATTCTCGTCCGCCATCCCAATCGCGTTCTCGACAGGGACCGCATTCTCGATCTGTTGACCGGCGCGGAACGGTCCCCGTTCGATCGCAGCATCGACGTGCGTATCACGCGCTTGCGCAGCAAGATCGAACCGAACCCGGGCTCGCCGACCTACATACGTACGGTCTGGGGCAAGGGTTACATGTTCTGCCCGGACGCCTAGGCGCGTCGGCGCGTCCTTCGGACGTGCCGGCGTAGAAGCACGGGCGCACGACGGCGTACTAGAATCGCGGGCAAGCAACTAGGCGCGTCGCCCGCGCGACGCGATCGTACGGCGATCAGCGCGATGAGACTGCCCTCCACGCTCCTCTCGCGAACGAACATCGTGCTCGGTTTGAGTGCGGCGGGCATTGCTGCGACGTCGATCCTGGCGTTGGCGATGTTCGTCATCCGGCCCATCCAGGATCGATCCGCCGACGACGAGGCCGGTCTGATCGTGTTGTCGGCGAAAACGTGGGTCGAGCTTTCGCCGGAGGCGCGACTCTATTTCGCCTTGGAGATGCTCCAGGAACACGACCTGACCATTCTGGCCGAGCCCCGCCAATTGCCGTTCGTCGACGCCGGCAACGCCTATTACGAACTGCTGGCGAGCAAGTTGAGCCAGCGCTTGGGCGATCCCGTCCAACTCATGGAGAGCGACGGGCTCGTGTGGGCAAACATCCCTGCTGGCGGCGTTGTCCTGCAGATCGGCATCTCGCCCGAGCGGCGGGCTTCCGAGCCGCTGTACGTGATCATCTCGGTCGTCCTGATCGGGGCGGTGATCGTGTTCGCGACATCGGTGCACATCGTCCGGCGGGTCGCGGGTCCCCTGTCGGAGGCGGCGCGGGCGGTCGAGTCCTTTCGCGGTGCCGAGCCGTTCGCGCCACTGCCCGAGGAAGGCCCAGCCGAACTGGTCACTTTGGCGGCGAGCTTCAACGCCATGGCGCGCGACGTCAGCGAACTGCTGTCCAATCGCACGACGCTCCTTGCCGGCATCTCCCACGATTTACGCACGCCGCTGACGCGGATGCGGTTCGCCGTGGAGTTGCTGCCCGACGACGTGGACCGGGAGATCGTGGCACGGTTCGAACGCAACCTGAGCGCCATGGAGGAATTGATCTCCAACGCCTTGCGTTTCGCCCGGGGGACGGGCGAAGACGCCCACCCGCTGGATTTCGAGGCGTACCTCGAGTCCGTGGTCGCCGGCATCGATGACGACCTCGGCGTGGAATGGCGTGACGGTCCATTCGGCGAGGTGAACCTGGCGCCGGAGGCGTTCCAGCGGGTCCTCACCAACCTGGTCGTCAACGCACGGCAGCACGGCGGCGGTGCCGAGATCATGGTGGACAACGGTGCCGACGGGGTCGTGGTGCATGTGCTGGACCACGGTCCGGGGATTCCCGAGCACGATCGGGAAAAGGTATTCCAGCCGTTCTATCGCCTGGATGGTTCGCGGCGCCAGGCGACGGGGGGCAGCGGCCTCGGTCTCGCCATCGTCCGCCAGCTATGCCAGGCGCACGGCTGGGACATCAGGCTCGAGCGGGCCGCCGGCGGCGGCACCGACGCGCGGGTCGCCATCCCCATCGGCGAAGCCAGCGCGCCCGGAGGGGGGCAAGGGTAGGCGAGAACGCGAAGCGTTCTCGAACGCGCCCGAAGGGCGCGCATTCGCCTAGATGATGTCAGCCGGTTCGAGGTTGAACTCCTCGATCACCTGGTCGGCATAGTCGATACGACCGGTGATGGCGGCCGGGTCGCCGTTGCAGAGCCTCAAGCAGGCCTCGGCCATGTGTTCCACCGGGGTGACCCGATCCTTGTTGCTGTCGTTGATGAGCTTGTGGTGCACCACGCCCGGCGTGGCCACCAGGCCCGGCGAGATGACGTTGGCGGCGACTCCCGTTCCGTAGAGTTCCTGGGCGAGCCCGGTCGTGAACCGTTCCAGGGCGGCCTTGCACATTCCGTAGACGGTGCCGCCGTGGCCGCCGGGCGCCGCCGCTTGTGGATGGATGGCGGCATGCGAGGAGATGTTGAGGATCCAGCCGGCACCCCGCTCGACCATGGATGGCAGACACAGTTGGGCGAGTTCGAAGGGCCCCCACACCTGCACGTCCATCATGATGCGGAAGCGCTTCTCGGCGAAGTCCTTGACCGGCATGAACCAGGTCACCGCGGCGTTGTTGACCAGGATGTCCACCGGACCGTAGGCGGCTTCGGTGGCGGTGATGAGGTTGTGCCGGTCTTCGGCCACGGACAGATCGGCCTTCACCGCGATGGCCTCGCCGCCGGCGTCGCGGATGGCTTGCACTGTCTCGTTGATGGAGCCCGGCAGGAAGTGGTCGGACGGATCGACGGACCGAGCCGAGACCACCACCTTGGCCCCCTCCATGGCGTAGCGCTTCGCGATGGCTTCGCCGATGCCGCGGCTGGCGCCTGTGACGACGGCGACCTGGCCGCCCAATAATCCGTTTCGATTCACTGCTGGCATGTGCATTCCCTCCCAACGTGGCATGCGCGCTTAGGCGCGCGCGCAAAGTTCACCATCATAACCCTTGTCATCCGTCCCTGTAGTCGCGGACCACGCGGGAACCGATGCCGGTCAACACCTCGTAGGGAATGGTCCCTGCGGCCGCGGCGACGTCGTCGACGCGTACCGTGTGCCCGAACACCTCCAGCCAGTCGCCGACGGCGACAGGCGTTCGGGCTGCCGTGACATCCACGTGCATGAGATCCATGGAGATGCGCCCGATCACGGGCAGGCGCTGACCCCGATGGGCGACGACGCCGCGGTTTGAGATCGCGCGCGGAACCCCGTCCGCATAGCCGATGCCCAATACCGCGACGCGGGTCTTGCGGGCCGTCCTGAACGTCCCGTCATAGCCGACCGGCTCGCCTGGGCGGACGGTGCGCAGTCCGACGACGCGCGCTTCCAGCGTCGCGACGGGTCGCATCGGACTGCGGCCGGTTGAGAACGGGTTGCCGCCGTAGAGGGCGATGCCCGGGCGCGCGACGTCGCTGCCGATGCCCGACAGCACGCCCGCCGAGTTGCCAAGGCTGGTGCGCGCCTCGGGAAAGAGGCGCGTCAAGGCGGAAAAGCGGGCGGCCTGGCGGTCGCTCAGCGGATCCCCGCGCCGGTCCGCGTTGGCGAGGTGGGACAGCACCAGGGTCACGAGCAAGCCGTCGAACTGGCCCGGGTCGAAGCTCCTGGAATCGAAGCCAAGCCGGCGCATCCCGGTATCGACATGCACGGCGGCCGGCAGGTGCCGATAGTGTTGCCAACGGCCGACCTGGGCTGAGTCGTTGAGCACGGGCGTCAGGCCGTTCGCGGCCATGCGCCCGGCATCGTCGGCGTCCATCGGCCCGGAGAAGACGTAGACGCGCCCCTCCCCGACACGGCCCGCGAGATCCAACCCCTCCGCCACGGTGGCCACGAAGAAGTCGACACAACCTCCTTGGCAAAGCGCTTCGGCGATGCGGCGCGCGCCGAGGCCGTAGCCGTCTGCCTTGACGACGGCGCCCGCGCCGGGCGCGGTGCCGGCGAATGTCCGATAGTTGGCGCGGAGCGCGGCGAGGTCGACTGTCAGGCGGGCAAGGTCCATCGGGGGCGCCGGTCGATTGTCACGGTGTCCAGCGGAAGCGGGCGAGGCTGATGCGGTCGTCGCGGATGTCGATCCCCTCGCTGCGCAGCCGGTCCTGCTGGTGTCGACCAGCGGCACCGGACAGCGACACGCGGCCGCGGGCATTCACGACGCGATGCCACGGCAAGCGGGTGTCCGTCGGCAAGGTGGCGAGTGTGCGGCCGACGCGCCGGGCGCCGCGCGGCAGACCGGCGAGTTCCGCCACATGCCCGTATGTCGCCACCGTGCCCGCGGGGATGCTCCCAACGATTTGCCATATGCGCTCATCGACGCTGGCGTTCGGCATCATCGTGTGCTCCACGAATGTGCAACGCGGGGGTTGAATAACCGAAATCCGCCCCTATGATACGCACCGCGCCGGTTTAGCACTCTCCTCGATCGAGTGCTAAACCAGGTGAGGGACTGGGATTCAGTTAGGCATTTGGGAGAACGCTAGTCATGAACATCCGACCACTACACGACCGCGTGGTCGTGCGCCGCATCGAGGAGGACGCCATGTCCGCCGGCGGCA
>JAPOVK010000008.1 GCA_026708185.1 Gammaproteobacteria bacterium
CTCAGCGCCGATGGTAGTGTGGGGTCTCCCCATGTGAGAGTAGGTCGTTGTCAGGCACTTATCGAAACGGCCCGGGCGCTAGTGGCGCCCGGGCCGTTTTCTTTCGCCTGGGTTTGTAGGCCTTTAGGGGCCGTCGCGCACCGTGAGGCCCAAGCCACCTAAAGCACGACTATTGGGGCGTGCTGTAGGCGACGCGCAGATAGGCGAGCCGCCCCCCCGGCATGTCATAAACCGATGGATCGTAGCCGTTGAGCGGTGCGCTCATGCTCGGCGGCGGATCGCGATCGAAGACGTTGTTCAGGCCGAGGGACAGGTTGGTGGTACCGTGGGTTGAGGCACGCTCGTAGCCGAGTTGTGCGTCATGGTAGACGGTCGTGCCAAGCCGGTTCCGCGAAGCGCCGTTGTCCCGCCGATTAGGCATCGAACACAGGCCGAGATTGGTCAGACTCGCCGGCGTCCCGTCGAGGAAATCCGAACAGCGCTCCGTGAGGGCATGGATGTAGCGCACGCCCCATGACAGTCGCCATCCCGCAACCTGCCAGTCGACGGTTAAGCTCGATTTCCAGGCGGGCTTGCCTTGGTCGCCCAATGTTTGGCCGACGAGCGAACGCTCTTCGATCACCAGGCCTCGGGCGTCGCGCAGCAGTTCCTGGTATTCGTCCAGGTAGGTCGCCTGCCAATGCAAGCGCCAAGCCGGGACGGGTGCGGCGTGAACGCCGAAATCCCAGCCGGCCGTGCGAATCGAACCGACGTTGAAGAGCGTATTGCGGAACCGCGCAATACCACCGCGGGCACTGCGCTCTACGAGTTGGCACAACGTTGTGACGCCGTCGCGGTAGCATCCGTCGAGGACCGCTTGCGCGTCGTACCCGGTGATGGCGTCCTCGACCCGGTGCTCGTAGCGGACGACTTCAAAACGCAGGTCGCCCCCCGACCCTGGGTCGCGTTTCACGGGTTGCCAGGTCAAGGCGAAGGTCGAACTCGTGGAGGTTTCCGCGAGCAGCGACTCGTTGCCGCCGGTCAGCACGCTGATCTGGCCTCCGAGTTGGTTGTAACTACCGTCTTTGGGCACGCCGGCGGCGATGCAGTTGTCGACGACCGTCTGGCCGACGTTGGTGGCCAGAAAACTGGCGCACGGGTCGGCGATGACGGCGTCGAGCCGCGTGAGCCCGCCGAAGAGTTCGCCGATGTTCGGCGCGCGATAGCCTTCTGCCCAGGTCGCGCGCAGCAACAGGGCACCGGCCGGGCGCCAACGCAGCCCGACTTTGCTCGTGACGCCGCTGTCGAAGGACTTGGTGTCGAAGTAGCGTACCGCGGCCGAAAGATCGACGAGGTCTGCCAATGGCGCGTCGGCGACCAGGGGAACGTCGATCTCGCCATAGAGGGCAGCGACGTCGAATCCGCCGACCGTCGGTTGTGCCGGCAAGCCGGCCGTATCCCCGGCTGCAACGACCGGGTCGGGGTCGAAACGGCCCGATTGGCTGCGCTGCTCCGCGCCGGCGGCAAACGCAAGCGGCCCGGCCGGGAGGTCCAGCAAGTCGCCGGTGACGTTGAACGTGAAGCTCGTGAGCTTCTGGGCGCTGCTGTCGCGCTGCACGAAGCCGATCCAGTCCAGCATGTCGGCGGTGATCGTCCCTTGCCCGCCGAGTAGGTTCAGCGGGACGCAACCGGGGATTCGTGCGCATTCGTCCGGCGGTCCGAGCGCTTGGAGCATTTTCCGCGCGTTGTGGGCACCGTGCTTGGTCTGCATGGCCTCGTTGTGAGACCAGACCACGTTGGCGTCCCAATAGAGCGTTCGCCGGGACACGGTCCACTCACCCTGGATGCCGCCTGCCACGTACCGCGTCGCGACGTTCTGCCGAAAAACCCGCGGCCCGCTCTCGATCGGTCGCCGGGTTGCGAAAGCACCCGCGCCGAGATCGAAGCCGAACGGGTTGTACGGATTGGCGGCGTCGATCACGATGGCGTCCAGAACGCTGCCCGTCTCGGCGAGCGTGCCGGCCCACACGGGTTCCGGCGCCCCTTGGTTGACCGACTCGCGGCTGTTGAACAGGACCCGGGTGAAGAGCCGCACGTTGTCGGCAGCCGCGTATTCGATGCGTGCGAATGCACCAACGCGGCGGGAAGGGGTGAGCGCGAGATTGTAGGTTGCGTAGTTGAACCGGTCGTTATTGCTCCAAGGGTGGTAGTCGTCGTCCGGCCCGCAGGGATTGCCCGCGTCGTAGGTCGGCAAGCCAGTGACGCCGTCATTCAGGGCGCAATTGACGAAGGTCCCGGTGTTCGGATCGACGACGATGATCCGCCCATGGGGCGTGAACGTGCTGCCATGGGTGACGCCCGTGCCGGGTTTGGGCCACCGGGTCTGCTCGTGATCTGCTGCGCTGACCCGTTGCTGGTCGGTGTAGTCGATGCTGATCGATGCGCTCGTCCTGCCGCGTGTGCCGCCGAGCGCGACTTCCACATCGACGGTCTCGCCGCCGTGGACGTGACTGCCGCCGTATACGCGGCCGCGCAGACCCGAAGCGCTGTCCGTGACGATGTTGACCACGCCGGCAATCGCATCGGAGCCGTAGATCGCCGAGGCCCCGTCGCGCAGGATTTCGATTCGGTCCACGGCGACGTCGGGGATCGAGTTAAGGTCGGTGGCGCCGGAGACACCGCTGGCGGACGAGCCGTGTACCCACCGCAAGCCGTCCACCAGCACGAGCACACGCTTGGCGCCGAGATGGCGCAAGTCGACTTGGCTGGCGCCGGCCGCAACGCCGCCGCCGTCAGCCGGAAAGCCGAAATTGCCGCTGCTATTGAACCGGGTGTTGAGGGACGAGCCGGACACCGGGAGCCGCCCGAGCATGTCGCCCAGCGAAGTGAGCCCGGTACGGTCTCGGTCGCGGGCGTCGATGTCGAGCACGGACTCGCGTGCATCCAAGGAATCGCGCCGAATCCGCGAACCGGTCACGACGATCTCCTCGTCGATCGCCGCTTCATCGTCTGCCGTCTCGGCCGCGGCACCGAACGTCAAGGCGAGGATGAGGCTGCTTGCGGCGACCAAGGTGCTCGGGAGCGTTCGATGACGGCTCGCCCCCAAAGACGAGCCGAAGTAGCGAGGACTACAGGGCGCTATCAGGCTCGCCATCCCAGTAGTCGAGGGGGTCGACTGCTCGGCCGATGAATCTGAAACCGCCGACCTGTCCCTTGGAGCGGGTGCCAACCGCAAACTTGCCGCTGTCCGGGTATTCGCAGACATCGGTGTCGGCCTTGGTCGAAACCGCTAGGTACTTGAGCGTCGTGGAACCGGTATTGGTGAGCTTGTGGGCGTATTCTGGGCCGCCGCAAGGCGCGCCCAATACGTCCCCGGCCTCGACGTCATAGATCGTCGTCCCGAAACGATACCGCCCCGTGCCTTCGAGAATGACGAACATCTCCTCTTCGACGTGGTGCACGTGGCACGGGCAGGACGACTTGCCCGGAGGAACTTCGGTGTACGTCGCTCCGAGCTTCGTTAGCCCGATGCCGCGAGCGACTTGCGCGTCGGAACTTGCGTACGCGCGGCCTCGGTCAAAGGACTTCAGTGGCAGTTTGGCAAGTTTCGCGACCGGTGTCACAACGGCGTCAGGCTTCCGATGGGAGTCATGAGTTGGCACGTGCGAGACAAGTATACGGGTTCAGTCCGCATCGATCTGCACAAGGTCCCCAAGCTGGGCCTTGCGCAGCTTGACGGGTGCGCGCTTGCTCGCCTGCATGTTCAGGAGCTGGACGCCGAACGAGAACGCCATCGCGAAATAGATGTAGCCCTTGGGGATGTGGATGTCCAGACCTTCGGCAACCAAGGCGAATCCGATCAGCACCAGGAACGACAGCGCGAGGATCTTGATCGTCGGGTTGCCCTCGACGAAGGCGCTCACCGGACCGGCCGCGACCATCATCACCAGCACGGCGGCGACGATGGCCGCGATCATCACCGGGACGTGGTCGACGAGGCCGACGGCCGTGATGACCGAGTCCAGCGAGAAGACCATGTCGATCAGCGCGATTTGCACCAGCACGGCGATGAAGTTGGCGGCCATGGCGCGGCGGACATGCTGCTCCGAGACCTCGAGCGAGTTGTGGACCTCGCGTGTCGCTTTGGCGATCAAGAACGCGCCACCCAGGAGCAGAATGAGGTCACGTCCGGATATGCCTTGGTCGAGCACGCTGAACAGATCGCCCGTGAGACCCATGACCCATGATAGGGACAGCAACAGACCGATCCGCATGAGCATCGCGAGGCTCAAGCCGACGAGCCTCGCCTGGGCTCGCTGATGCTCGGGCAGGCGGCCCGTGAGCACGCTGATGAAGATGATGTTGTCGATGCCGAGCACGATCTCCAACGCCGCGAGCGTCGCGAACGCGATCCAGATTTCGGGGCTCGTGAGCATTTCCCCCATGTCGTCTCCGCTTGAGTGGTCGATGCCGATTGGGTACTTTAAACTCCCTTTACCGGAAGGGTCGTATGGCCCGTAGCACGTCGTTGAACAGATGAAGACCGACCGCCCAGAACCGACCGAGGAGGCCATCGAGGCCGCCGTGTTCCGCCGCCTGCTCGAACACCTCGACGAGAACAAAGCCGTGCAGAACATCGACCTGATGAACCTCGCCGGGTTCTGCCGAAACTGTCTGTCGAAGTGGTACGTCGCGGCGGCCGAGGAGCGGGGCGTCGCCGTTGACTACGAAGCGGCCCGTGAGCGCGTCTATGGAATTCCCTACGGCGAGTGGAAGTCGCGCTACCAGGCCGAAGCGACTGCCGAGCAGGTGGCGGCCTTCGAGGGCGCGCGCAAAGGCTAGGCGTCCTTCTTCGCGGCTTGCCTCGTTCCACCCACTACGGTTCAATTCCCGCATGCCCAATCTGCTGGTGAACGCGTGGCGCGATCGTGAGCGCTGGTTGAAGAGCGTCGCTCGGCGAGCGCGCAAGATTTGGCGCGACTGGCGCGGGCTGCTCCTGTTCGTCGCCATCATGCTCGTCTTTCGTTCCGCGGTGGCGGACTGGAACCAGGTCCCCTCCGGGAGCATGAAACCCGGCATTCTCGATGGCGATCGCATCGTGGTCGACAAGCTCGCGTGGGACTTGCGTGTGCCGTTCACGGATTTGCGGATTGCGCAGTGGTCGAACCCGGCGCGCGGCGACGTGGTGACGTTCGTCAACCCGCTCGATGGGAGGTTGTTCGTCAAGCGGGTCGTCGCGGTGCCCGGCGATGTCGTGGAGTTGCGGATGAAGCAGCTCATCGTCAACGGCGAGCGCGCCAGGTACACGCGACTGCCGAAGGAGGCGATTCGCGAGTTACCGATCGAGAATGCCTACCGGTACCACTTCTATCGCGAGGACCTGCTCGGCGAGAGCCGGGTGGTGATGATGCACAGCGAGCCAGGCCGTCGTCATCTGCGCGGCAACCCGTTGACTTGGCTGGGGCGGGAAGGGGGTTCCGATTGCGAGCAGTTTCGGCGTGTCGCCGCGGCGGCGGGGGCCCAGCTTGCGATGGCGGTCTGCCGATGCGCTGACCGCGGCCTTTGCTCCGACCTGCCGGCGTTCACCGTGCCCGAAGGCAAGTACTGGATGATGGGCGACAACCGCGACAACTCGAGCGACTCACGCGCGATCGGTTTCATCGATCGGGAGATCATCTACGGTCGGGCGCACGCCATCGCCTTCTCGGTCGATCGCAGCCAGTACTACCGGCCCCGCTTCCACCGGTTCTTCACGGATCTGACGGATCCGCCGGATCCGAACGATTCGGCGTCCCTTTGACACGCGCTCGAAACACGTCGAACGAGGTGCGCCGGTAGCGTCGCCGCCGCAGCCAGAAAAGAGTGGCGCCGCCGGCGATGGCTGCGACGATGGTCGCCGCGACGAGCATGGCGCTCGACACCAGGAATCCGAGGAGTGCCGACGACTCGACGTCGTAGGCGCGACCCAGCCACCAGATGCCCGCACCCGCGGCGATGGTTCCAAGGATGATTGTCCGCGCGAGTCGCGCCATCGCGCATAGCCTCGAGTCAACCGCGACGTTGAACGTTCAGGAGTTCCACCTCGAAGATCAAGGTCTCGTTCGGGCCGACCCCGGAGGTACCTTCCGCGCCATACGCTAGGTCCGGCGGGACGTAGAGCTTCCACTTGTCGCCGACCTTCATGAGCTGGAGCCCCTCCTGCCACCCTCTGATGACACGGTCCACCGGGAAGGCGGATGGCGCGCCGCGCTCGACCGAACTGTCGAACACCCGCCCGTCGATGAAGGTGCCGTGGTAGTGGGTGGTAACGATGTCGAGTGGCCCGGGAGTGGCGCCGTCGCCCGACGCCACCACCTCGTATTGCAGCCCGGAAGCGGTCGTCATCACGTTCGCTCGCAAGGCGTTTTCGGCGAGGAAAGCCTGGCCCGCCTCGAGCGGCGAGGGTTCAGGCTCGGCGCTGTCCGCTACAACTGCTGACGTTTCGACGGTTTCCGCTGCTGGCTCGGCAGACTCCGGAGGCGGTGCCTCCGGCGCGCAAGCGGCCGCGAACGCGAGTAGTGCGACCCCGGTCACAGGGACAACGACCAACCAGGCAACGCTCATTGCGGGCCTCTTGAACTCCTCGGTAGCGATCCATTCTAACCTTGAGCGGCCGCTTGGAGGTGAACGCCGCATGGGTTACGCTCCGCGTCCGCCGCGAAGGAACACGGTCGTCTTGGCCGCTTAGGGAACGCATGACAAAACACGCCTACGTCCGTTGGCTCCTCGGCACTGTGGCCGCTGGCGCCTTGTCCGCCGCCGGCGACCCGGTCACCTCCGCCAGCGACTACGCGGCCCTCGAACCGCTCGACGGCCATCCGCAGACGAGCGTGGCGATCGTCGACCGGCTGCGCCACTACCACATGGCGTCGAAGTCGCTGGACGACGAATTGTCGAGCCAGATCCTTGACAAGTACTTGTCCTTCCTGGACCCCAAGCGTAGCCACCTGCTCGCCACGGATGTCAGCGAGTTCGAGAAGTACCGGGGCCAGCTCGACGATGCCCTCGAGCAAGGCGACCTCGCGCCCGCGTTCGAGATCTACAACCGATTTCACCGCCGCGCGCTGGAGCGGATCGAGTACGACGTGGCCACTCTCCAGCGGGGCATAGAACAGTTCGATTTCACAGTCGAGGAGGACGTAGAGCTCGACCGCAGCGAAGCGCCCTGGCCGGCCGACCGAGCAGAGGTGGAACGCCTCTGGCACCAGAGCCTCAAGAGCCGCGTCTTGATTGGGAAGCTTGCCGACGAGTCGCTCGAGACCATCGCCGACACGTTGACCAAGCGGGTCAACAACAGCCTGCGCGCTGTACGCCAGACGCGCAGCGAGGATGTATTCCAAACCTACATCAACGCGTTCGCGCAGACCTACGACGAGTACACGCAGTACTTTTCGCCACGGGACTCGGAAGACTTCAACATCGCCATGTCGCTCTCGCTCGAAGGCATCGGCGCCGTGCTCGGTCGCAAGGACGACTACACGATCGTGCAAGACCTCGTGAAAGGTGGTCCCGCCGATCTGGGCGGCGACCTCAAGCGGACCGATCGCATCGTCGCGGTTAGCCAGAGCAGAAAGGAACCGTTCGTCGACATCGTCGGCTGGCGCACGGACGAAGTCGTGCAGTTGATCCGCGGCCCGAAGGACTCGCCCGTCTTGCTCAAGGTGTTTGCAGCACAAGGCGATGCGGCCGATACGCGCGTCGTGGAGATCGTCCGCAACGTAGTCAAGCTGGAAGACCAGGCGGCGAGCAAGTCGTCCTTCACGATCGAACGAGGTGGCCGCGAGCACCGCATCGGCGTGGTTGTCGTACCGACGTTCTACATGGACTTCAAGGCGTTGCGCGCCGGGGATGAGAACTACAAGAGCACCACGCGAGACGTCGCCCGGCTGATCCGGGAACTCAAGGACCAGGACATCGACGCGCTCATCGTGGACCTGCGCAACAACGGTGGTGGTTCACTGCAGGAGGCGCGTGAGTTGACCGGCCTTTTCGTCGAGTCGGGGCCGGTGGTGCAAGTGGCGGACTCGAGTCGGCCCACGGTGTTGAGCGACCGCGACGGCGGGGCCGTGACCTGGCGCGGTCCGTTGGCGGTGATAGTCAATAGGTATTCGGCGTCGGCCTCGGAGATCTTCGCGGGGGCCATCCAGGACTATGGCCTGGGCGTCGTCGTCGGCAATCAGACCTTCGGCAAAGGCACCGTACAGACCCTCATTCCGCTGCCAGCGGGAGAACTCAAGGTGACCGAGCGCCGGTACTACCGTGTCTCGGGCCTGGGCACCGAGCGCAATGGGATCGTGCCGGACATCGTGTTCCCTACGCGCGACGGCAGCGTCCGGCGTCGAGCCGAGGTGCTTGGCACGATCGACGACCCGATGGCGACGGTGTCGGCGGCGTCCTATGCGCCCCGAAACCGGGTCGCGCCGCTCTTGGACGCTCTGCGGATCCGCCACGAGGAACGCGCTAGCACGGATCCGGAGTTCGCCTACCTGCGCGCACGCGAGGACTACTTCGGACGGCTCCGCGAGCGGACTCACCTGTCGCTCCGCGAAGCGACCCGCCTCGCCCAGCAGGAAGCCGACGACGCGTGGATCCTCGAAGTCGAAAACGCCCGTTTGATCGCGCGGGGCGAGCAACCGTTGGCCGACCTAGACGAGTTGACCGCCCGGCGAGAGGCCGAGGCCGGTGCCGAGCGACCGCCGGAAGACGACGTGCTGACGCGGGAAACGGCGGCGATTCTCGCGGACTTCATCGACCTGTCGCAGCCGCTTGCCATGGCTGGCGGGCAGGCCCCGGCGCCACGAACGTTACCCACCGAGCCACCGGCAACGGCGCGCGCGGACGAGGGCTGACGCGTCGCCGTCCGCCGGCGCGCTTAGAGTTCAAACGTCAGCGAGCGCATCGCGATCGTTTTGCCTAGTGCCGCCTCGAACGTGTCGAGGGGCATGGTCGTCTGCTGCTTGACACCATAACGACGCAGCGTGACCGTGCGGTCGGCAACCTCGCGTTCGCCGACGATCAGCAGGTTGGGGATCTTGCGCGTCGTGCCGTCGCGGACCTTCTTCGAAACGGTGTCGCTCTCCGATGCCAGCTCGGCGCGCACGAAACGCCCGCGCAACCGGTCGACAATCTCGCGCGCATAGGCACCGAACTGGGCGGAGACGGTCAGCACTTGGACCTGTACCGGTGCGAGCCAAGTCGGAAACGCGCCCCCAAAGTGCTCGATCAGGAACGCCGTGAAGCGTTCATGGGTCGAGAACGGCGCACGGTGGACGCAGTACGGCGTGTGCTCGGCGCCGTCCGGGCCCACATAGGTCAGGCCCAGCCGCGGCGGCACGGCGAAGTCCAGCTGCACCGTGCTCACGGTTTCGTCGCGACCCGTGACGGTGTGGAACTGGACGTCGATCTTGGGTCCGTAGAAGGCCGCTTCGCCGGGTGCGTCTTCGTAATCGATGTTCATCTCGGCGAGTAGCTCGGCGATGATCTGCTCGGTGCGCCGCCAGGCCTCGGGGGCGTCGACGTACTTCTCGCGCCCTTTCGGATCGTCCGGATCCCAGCGTGAGAGGCGAATGCCGTAATCGTTAAGGCCGAGGATCCGGTACGCCTCGTCGTACTGCGAGATGACCTCCTTGAACACGTCCTTGACCTGGTCCTCGGTGCAGTAGATGTGTGCATCGTTCATGGACATGCCGCGCACGCGGGCCAGGCCCGACACCGCCCCGGAGGCTTCCCAGCGGTACACGTCGCCGTACTCGGCCAGGCGCAGCGGCAGGTCGCGATAGCTGCGCAGCCTCGACGCGTAGATCTTGTGGTGATGCGGGCAGTTCATGGGCCGCAGCATGTACGTCTCGCGAACGGACTCGCCGTCGGCCGACTCCTCGATCACCTCCATGGGCGGGTACATGCTGTCCTTGTAATGGGCCAGGTGGCCGGTACGGTCGTACAGGTCGGCCTTGGCGATGTGCGGTGTGGCGACGCGCTCGTAGCCGGCCTTGAATTCCAGTTCGACGGCGAGCTTCTCCAATTCGTCGCGGATCACGGTGCCGTGCGGCAACCACAGCGGCAGGCCGCGACCGACATCGTCGTCGATCAAGAACAGGTCGAGTTCCCGGCCGAGCTTCTTGTGGTCCCGTTCCTGGGCGAGCTCATATGCACTCACCGCTGCGTCGAGGCTTGCCTTGTCGGCGAAGGCCCACGCGTAGATGCGCGTCATCATCACGTTGTCGGCATCCCCGCGCCAGTACGCGCCGGCGACGCTGCGCAGCTTGAAGGCATCGCGCGGGATGTCGCGGGTGGTGTCCACGTGGGGCCCTTCGCACATGTCGAGGAACGGCCCGTTGCGGTAGAACGACAGGCTCGGGAGGCTGTTCTTGTCCACGAGCTCCGCGGCGTACTCCCGCTTATAGGGCTCGTGCATCTCGTCCAAGCGCGCGAAGGCGTCGGCGACGGGCAGATCCTCGCGGTAGAAGCGCTGGCCCTTCTTCAGGATCCGCCGCATGCGCTGTTCGAGGGCCGGGAAGTCGTCCTCGGTGATGGGTTCGGACAGGATGAAGTCGTAGTAGAAGCCGTCGGCTATGGGCGGCCCGAAGCCCAGGGTCGTCCCCGGGCGCATGTCGAGCACCGCCTGCGCGAGCACGTGGGCGAGGCTATGGCGTGTTCGGTATAGCGCGTCTTCGCTTGAATCTGCGGCGTTCATTGCTTATCCCTTGGGCGTACTGCCATACAAAAAACCCCGGTTGGCCACAAGCCTTCCGGGGTTCGAGAAGCTTCGGCCTTGCGCGAGGCCGTCAAGTCTTTGCTCAGGCGATCATGACGGCACGCGACGCGGATCCGGTCCGCGTCGTGGTCGTCGTCGTAGTCTGCCGTCGCATGTCCATGGGGCGCGCATCATAGGCTGCGCGGCGCGGAATGCAAGTGCGCAAAGGGCGCCGGGCGGGGATCAATGCCGCCGCCTTGAAACTCGGGCGGGGTGTGGCTATATAGCCGGTAACCGGAACCGATTTTCTAAGGGCTCGTTCTATGGCTGATCCAAGGGTTCTCGTCGCCCGCGCACCGTCGGCGATTGAAATCAACAAGGTCCTGCGCAGCACCTACGCGCTGCTCGCGATGACGTTGGTATGGAGCGCGGTCACGGCCTCGGCGGCGGTGGCGCTGGGCGCCCCGCATCTCGGCTTCATCACTTTGCTCGTGTTCATCGGCCTCCTCTTCATGGTGCACAAGACCGCCAACAGCGCCTGGGGGCTCGTCTGGACGTTCGCGTTGACGGGCTTTCTCGGGTTCTCGTTGGCACCGCTGTTGAGCGCGGTGCTGGGGATGGCGAACGGCGGGATGATCGTGGCGCAGTCCCTGGGAATCACCGCTGTGGCGTTCTTCGGGCTGTCGATCTACACCGTGACGACCAAGCGGGACTTCAGCTTCCTGACCGGGTTCCTCATCGTCGGCGCGATCGTCATCTTGGCGTCATGGGTCGTCTCGCTGTTCTACTGGACGACGTTGATGTCCCAGGTCATGGCGGGCATCTGCATCCTGTTCGGGGCCGCGCTGATCCTTTGGGAGACCAGTGCCGTCGTTCGCGGCGAGGAGACCAACTACATCCGCGCCACGGTCGGCATCTACGTCGGCCTCTACAACATCTTCTCGAGCGTGCTCCTGCTGTTCGGGCTCGGCGGCGACGACTGACGGGGCCGCGGCCTCAAGCCCGTGTGAGCTGCCGGTAGGCCTTCTGCAAGGCGTCCGGCAGTTCGGCGGTTTCGTCGATCACCATGTACCGGTGATCGGGACACATGCGGCGTAGGTAGTCATTGCCGGAACGGTCCACGGTGACGCAAAACGTCTCGATGCCCTGACCCTGCGCCTCGATCAGCGCCCGCGCCGTGTCCTGGACACCGTATTCGTGCTGGCCCCGGTCGGGCCCGTAGTCGTGGTCCTGGGGAAAACCGTCGCTGACGATCATCAGCACCTTCATGGCTGAGCCGCTCGCGTCGAGCTTTGCAGCGGCGTGTCGAACCGCCGGCCCCATGCGCGTCGACCGCTTCGGTTTCATCGCCGCGATGGCGTCGAGCACCTCGCCGTCGAACGGCTGGTCGAACTCCTTGGCGACGTAGAACTCCACGCAATCGCGGCCATAGCCCGAGAACCCGTAAACGCCGTAGCGGTCGCCGAGCCCTTCGAGCGCGGTCGCCATCAGCAGCACCGATTCGCGAAGGATGTCGATTATGCGCCGCTTGGCGGCCTCGGCAGCCATGCGTTCGGCGAAGTCATACTCGTCATCCTCGTCGAAGAACGGGTCGCGGATGTCTTGACCTCTGCCATCCGAAACATGCTCCTCACGCTCCTCGGGAAGGACGTCGTCCGTCGAGGCGGAGAGGTCGACCAGGAAAGCCGCCGCGACATCGCGGCGCAAGCGCTCACGGCGGCTGTAGACGCGCTCGTCCGGCGACATGCCCGAACGGATGTCGACGCGCGTATCGACGAGGGTGTCGATGTCCAACTCGTCGCCGTCCGGCGTCTTCTTGACCCGCTGGTAGCCGGCCGGCCGCACCTCCTCGAAACGACGGCGGACAGCGCGTGCGAAAGGGCGCACGGTGTCGAGCAACGCCTGGACGTCGGCGTCGCCGCCGTGCAGCCGTTCCTCGTAGAGGCGACACCAGCCGCGTAGGTACGTGCCGCGGTGGAAGTCCCACTCGTCGTAGCGGTAGCTCGTCGCGCCATCGTGGTCGCGATCCTCGCCGAGGGCACGGCGCACTGACGAGCGCTCCATCTCGATGCGGCGTTTCAACTTCTCGCGCTCGACGACGAGGTCGGTGCCGACCTCGCGCGGATCGCCGGCATCGCCTTCGGCATCCCCGGCCCGTATCTCGTCGCCGCTTGCCAACTCGGCGAACTCGAGCGCGGCGATGTCGCCTTCGAGGTTCGCGAGTTCTTCGTCCCAATCCTCGAGCCTGGCCTCGCGCTGCAGCCATTCCAGCGCCGGCCCGCCGTCGGCGGCAGCGGTGGCCGCGCGCTCGGCTTCGGCCGGGAGTTGCAGGGCCTCGTGGCAGGCGAGGGTGGCCTTCGCCGAGGTGTAGACGTCGGCGTCTGGCGCCAATACGTCGATGGTCAACGGGAACAGGGCCGAGTCCGCGGCGGCGATGCCGTCTAGTGCCGCCTCGAGGCGTTCGATTTCCGCAGTGACGCCGACGCTGGGCGGTGGAGCGTAGACAGTGGCGCGATGGTTGACCAAAGCCTGCCGATAGCGCTTGGCACCCGGGTAGCGGCGCAGTACAGCGGCTTGGACGCGCGCCGTCTCGATCACCCGGAACAGCGCCCGCGCGACTTGCGCGTGCTCGAACGACCCGAAGAACACCCCGAAGTCGGATTCCCGGTCGGTTACCGGTTTGGCGGGAGCAAGACCGGCCACGTGCTGCTGGGCGGCGGCGATGTTGAAACGATACGTACCGAACTCCCGGAACCCCAGTTGCTCCAGGGCAGCCAGCCGGTACAAGGCCCGGTTCAAGGCATCGTCGTCGAAGTCGTCGATCTCCTCGGCGAGGTAGATGCTGCGGGCATCGTGACGGGGACCGCCCCCGAAAGCTGGCCGCCTGTGGTCCGACGCATCCTCGCTCGGCGAATCCGCGGATTCGCGCTGGGACTTGATGTGGTAGGGCCGCCCGGCGATGCCCTCGGCGAACAGCGCGAGGACGCGGTCGATGTCCACGAGACGCGCCAAGTCAGGGCCAGACCACGTCGACGATGCCGGCGACGGCGTCCTGCACGGTCGCGTCGTCGGATACCGCCTGCACGATGGCAAGGTCCGCCGCGCGCCGCGGGGCGATGCCCCGTTCCATCAACTCGCCGGCGTAGATCAGCAAGCGCGTGCTGACGCCCTCCCGGAAGCCGTGTTCGCGCAAGTTGCGCACCTTGACGCCGATAATCGCCAGGCGCGCCGCGGTTTCTTCGCCGACGCCGCTCTCGTGCGCGATGATCTCGGCTTCCTGCTCCTCGGTGGGATAGTCGAACGTGAGGCTCACGAAGCGTTGCCGCGTGCTCGCTTTCAGATCCTTGAGCAGGCTTTGGTAGCCCGGGTTGTAGGAAATCACGAGGAGGAAGTCGTCGTGGGCGCGGACGAGTTCGCCCGTCTTGTCGATCGGCAGGACGCGCCGATGGTCGGTCAGGGAATGGATGAGCACCGTCGTGTCCTTGCGCGCCTCGACGATCTCGTCCAAGTAGCAGATCGATCCGGCGCGCACGGCCCGCGTCAGCGGGCCGTCCTGCCAGACCGTTTCATCGCCCTTGAGCAGGTACCGGCCGACCAGGTCCGTGCCGGTGAGATCCTCGTGGCACGAGACCGTGATCAGCCGGCCGTCGATCTCCTCGGCCGCAGCCAACTGGTAGAGGCGCCACGTCATGTGCTCCACGAAGCGCGTCTTGCCACAGCCGGTCGGGCCCTTCAGCAGCACGGGCAAACGCGACGCGTAGGCAGCCTCGAATTCCGCTACCTCGTCGGCTAGCGGCAGGTAGTAGGGTTCCTCCACGCTAGGGCTTATGGAACGAAGGCGTCGCGTCCCTGCGTGTAGTTCATGAACGACTGCGCCGGATTGCGGTTGACCAGGAAGCGCTTGAACATCGGGTGTTTGAGGCTGCGCACCTCGTGCTCGATCTCGGTCAGCTCCTCGCCGGTGTCCGGGTCGACAATCGCCTGGAAGCGGTACTGGTGCTGGTCGGACTCCTCGGTGATCAGTCCGCGTTCGTCCAGGGCGGCATGCGGCTTCGAGAAGTTGGCCACGTAGATGGCGATGTGGTGCCCGTCGTACGCCGGGATTTCCTCCGCGGTCTCCTTGAAGATCAGCCGCTGGTTCCCACCCATCGTGACCTCGGCGCACTTGGCGCCGTTGCTCGTCGTCCGCGCCGGCGTGTCGAGTGTTTCGGCGTAGAACCGGGCAATGCCCTCGGCCGTCCCGACCGGCACGTCGAGGACCGCGAACGGAATGCCGAGGCTGGTGCCGAAGCTCGGTCCGTAGGCGCGGATGTCGTTGCCCCACGGGCAGGTCAATGCGATGTGGTCGTCCTTCTCCTGGCGCGTGAATTCGGTGCCTTGCATCGGCCGGTCGATGAAGTCCAGGCGCCGCTTCAGCCCTTCGAGGTCCGGAACGACGACCCCGATGTGGCCGCGGAACTTCTGCGCGTCGCGCTTGGGCAGATGGAATTGCTGCTCGCCGACATTGATCCACATGTTGAACGTGCCAAAGTCGATGTACGGGTCGCGCGTGAAGCCCAAGCCGGTCACGTAGAACAGCGCGGCGACCTGCTGGTCGGGCACGGTGAGGTTGATGTGCTCCATGTTGAGGACGTTGCCGAAATCCTCTTGGGAGCGGTCGAAAGCCCGTTTTGCCATGGTTCCTCTCGTTGACTTGGACTGTGGCTTAAGGTGCCTTGAGGTTGCGTCGCATGAGTAGGGGCGCACCCGAAGGGCGAGCTCGGCGGCGAGAGTAATACAAACGGCTTGCAGGGCCAAACTGCTACGATCCGTCGCGTGCCGCGGGGCCTTACGCTTGGCATTGCGAGGACGCGACCGCGACCGCTTCGCGGTCGCCCGAGATTTCGCCGCGCGGAATCCCCCAAAGGGGGCGGTAACCGCCAGTCAACAAGTGGGGCGTTTGTTGAAGAGGAGTCTCTTGAATAGCCGGCGCGGGGGCGGATCGATCCGCCTCGGGCTCACCGGTTGCTCGACGTTCTTGGCTGCCGGCCTGTTGACCGGTTGCGGTGGCGAGCGTGCAGCGCCGCCCCTGCCGACGCCGCCCATCGCGCCGGTCGTGGGAGAGCCCGAACCGGTGCGATTCGTGCTGGCCGCCACGTACGAGTTGGCCGAAGCCGGCGTCTCGCATCGATTCAGTGGGGGCTTGGCCACAGGCGATATCGAAGGCGATGGCGATGTCGATTTCGTGAGCACCGCCGGCGACGCTGCGGGGCTCTACCGCAATCGCGGCGATGGCACGTTCGAGGTCGAGACGCGGGCCCTGCGTCTTCGGGGCGAAAGCGCCCTGGCCGGCCCCGCTCTTGGCGACACGGACGGTGACGGCGATCTCGACCTCTTCGTCGGCGCCGCCGACGGTCCGATACACGTCTTCGAGAATCGTCTGGGCGAGGCCGAGGGCGGGTTTGTCGACGTCGCGGCCACGGCCATCGGCGCGTTGACAGCGCCCCATACGCCGGCTGCCACGTTCTACGACTACGACACCGATGGCTTCCTAGACTTGGTCTTGGCGCATTGGGGTGCCGAACGAAGACCCGGCGAAGACACCGAGACGCTTTGGCGCAACGACGGTGACGGCACGTTCACCAGCGGCGCGCTTGCCGCTGGCGTTGCCGCGCCGATGGCGCCGCATGGTGTGGATTGGAGCCTGACACCGTCGTTCGCCGATATAGACAGCGACGGAGATGGCGACCTCCTGGTGGCGGCTGACTTCTGGGAGAGCCGCGTCTTGATTAACGGCGATGGCACGTTCACCGACGTCACCCGAGACGCTATAGCCGAACAGCGGGGTCGGGCCTCGGCCCTGGGAGACTATGACAACGATGGCGATATCGACTGGTTCCTGGCGGCCGACCGTGGCCGCCTGTTCCGGAACGACGGCAGCGGGGCCTTCGTGGCGACTGGTACGGACATCTCCTCAGCACCGGCATCGGCGGCCTGTGCGGCGGACTTCGATCGGGATGGCTGGCTGGACATCGCCCAGGTGGGCGAAGCGGGCCTTGGCCTGCTGCACAACGCGGGCGAAGGGTCGCGGTTCCGGGAACGCACGGTGGCGACCTCTCCAGGCCGAGCGCTGGCCTGCTTCGATGCGGACGGCGACTTCGATGTCGACCTCGTTGTCGTGGACCAGGACGGCGTCGTCGCGCACTACCGCAACGAAAGTGAGCCTGGGAACCGGGGTTTGATCGTGCGCTTGGATGGTGCCGACGCCAACCGTTTTGGCGTCGGTGCCCGGATCACGGTTAGCACGGCCACAGGTACCCAGTTCCGCGAATTGGCGGGTAGGAACAACCACGCATCCCACGATCCGCCGGAAGCCCACTTCGGGCTTGGCACATCGGTGAGCGCCGACGTTTCGGTGCGCTGGCCGGACGGGTCGGTCACGAGCCGGGAGGACGTCGCCACCGACCAGGTCGTGACCTTGGCGCAGCCGCGCGGGGCGGCAGTTCGCTTAAGTGTCGTCCAAGGCGGTGGCGACGGCGCGTACGCGGTCGGGGAGGAGGTCGCCATCGAGGCGGCGCCAGCAGAAGAGGACTACCATTTCAGCCACTGGTCGAGCAATCGCGGCGGTGTCTTCGCCGATGTGTTTTCAGCAACGACCACGTTCCGGATGCCCGCCCGCCCGACCACGCTGATCGCGAACTACACGCCGGGCGTCGCTCTGTCGGACCGCGTCTCCGTCGCTCGGCGGTGGAACGAAGTCCTGCTCCAGGCCATCCGCAACGACTACGCGCGACCCACGGTACACGCGCGCAACCTGTTCCACGTCTCGGCGGCGATGTACGACGCCTGGGCGGCCCATTCGCCCGTGGCCGTGCCTTACCTCGGAGATTGCGCGCAGCCCGTAGCTGCCGAGGACCCGCTCGAGGTCCAGGCGGCTCGCGAGGAAGCCATGAGCTTCGCGGCCTATCGGATCATCCGCCACCGGTTTCGCCGCTCGCCGGGATCGGCCCGCATCGGGCGCGACGGCTTCGTGCTGATGGACGCGCTTGGCTACGACGTGGATGACACGCGGAGTGACGCCGCGGCACTGGGTACCCGGATCGCGGAGTGCTATATCGCGTTCGGAGCCAGCGACGGCGCGAACGAAGCCAACGACTACGCGAACGTCTCGTATCGGCCCGTCAATCCCGGTCTGGAACCCGCGCGGCCTGGCAACCCCGCGCTAGTCGACCTCAATCGCTGGCAACCCCTGCTCCTCGAGTTGTTCATCGACCAGGCAGGCAATCCGATCGCCACGGCGCCCGAATTCTTGAGCCCGGAATGGGGCATCGTGACGCCTTTCGCGCTGTCCATGGACGACGCCGTCGACTACGAGCGCGACGGGTTCACCTATCGTGTCTACCACGATCCGGGACCGCCACCGACCATCGACGGCGACGGAGCGGATCTCTACAAGTGGGCGCATGCGCTGGTCGCCGTCTGGTCGGCCGACCTCGCGCCGACGGACGGGGAGACCATGGACATCTCGCCGGCGAGCTTGGGGAACGTCGCCGGCTATCCCACCAGTTTCGCGGCGTATCCCGAGTTCTACGGCAGCTTCGAACGGCACAGCGGCACCGGGTATTCGACGAACCCGATTACCGGCACCGCCTATGAGCCCCAGGTCGTGCCGCGCGGCGACTATACGCGCGTGCTCGCGGAGTTCTGGGCCGATGGTCCGGACTCGGAAACGCCGCCGGGGCATTGGTTCGTTATCACCAACGAGGTCGCCGACCATCCGCTGCTGGAGCGCCGCTTCGCCGGCACGGGCGAGGAACTCGACCGGCTCGAATGGGACGCCAAGGCCTACTTCGCGTTGGGCGGCGCCATGCACGATGCCGCCATCGCGGCCTGGGGCATCAAGGGCTGGTACGACTACATCCGTCCCATCTCATCTCTGCGTGCGATGGCGGACCGCGGCCAGAGCACCGACCCGGGCGGGCCCTCCTACCACGTCCGCGGTTTGCCGCTGGTCCCGGGCCGTATCGGGGTGGTCGGGCCCGAGGACGATCTCGCCGGCGCCGCCAAGGAGCATGTGGGAAAGATCAAGGTCTTTGCATGGCGCGGGCCCGACTACATCGAGGATCCCGCCACGGACGAGGCCGGCGTCGGCTGGATACTGGCCGAGAACTGGTGGCCCTACCAACGCCCGACGTTCGTGACGCCGCCGTTCGCGGGGTACGTTTCTGGACATTCCACATACTCCCGCGCTGCGGCGGAGGTTCTCGCCGCCCTCACGGGCGATCCGTACTTTCCGGGCGGCATGAGCGGGTTCGAGATCGAGGCGAACGAGTTCCTGGTCTTCGAGGACGGCCCGTCGGTGGACATGACGTTGCAGTGGGCGAGCTACCGGGACGCGGCGGACCAGTGCAGCCTGTCGCGCATCTGGGGCGGCATCCATCCCCCCGTGGACGACATTCCCGGCCGGCTGATCGGCATCGATATCGGCCGTGACGCGTTTGCGTTGGCGCAGGGGTACTTCACTGGCTCAGTGCGCTGAGTGCTGTGCTAAGTTGCCGATATGAATGACGGCGTTGGCCAAAGCCGACCCCGCTCGGTCGTGGCCGCGCTCCGCCGCGCGGCGGGCGCGTTTTCCGCGGTGCTCGCGGTTGGCTGGGCGTGGGCCGATTCGAGCGTCGGCGACCTCAACGGCGACGGGAAGGCGGACGTCTTGCTGAGGCACCAGGACGGGCGTTGGTACTACGCCGCCATGAACGGTCGTCGGCGGATTGCCGAAGCAAGCGGTTCCGTGGCGTTGCCAACGGAACCCGAGTACCGACTGGCCGGCATCGGCGACTTCAACGGCGACGGCATGGACGACGTGCTGCTGCGTCACGCGACGACCAACCGTTGGTACTACTACCCGATGAGCGGTCGCCAGATTCTTGCAGGGCAGGGCGAAGTGACGATGACGCGCAACGCCGACTGGCGCGTCGTGGCGACGGGCGACCTTAACGGCGACGGTCACGGCGACGTTCTGCTGCGACACGCCAAGGACTTCCGCTGGTACTACTACCCGCTGAACGATGGGGCCGTGGCAACGGGTCGAGGCACCGTCAACGTCTGGCGCGGCCGGAACTGGCAGTTCAGGGCCCTTGCCGACCTCAACGGCGACGGCCGGGACGATGTCCTCTTGCGCCACACGAATGGGCGCTGGTACTACTTCCCGATGAACGGTCGCCGGGCTATCGCCGGGCGTGGTTATGCCAACCTGACGGCCAACGTCGATTGGCGGTTCGCGGGTGCCGCCGACTTCAACGGCGACGGCATGGACGACGTCCTGCTGCGCCGCCCCGACGGTCGCTGGTACTACTACCCCATGGATGGTCGCCGTTACATCGCCGGACAGCAGCGCGTTGCGGGCATGACGTCCAACCTGGCGTGGCGTTTCGCAGGAGTCGGCGACCTCAACGGCGACGGCATGGACGACGTCCTGCTTCGACATTTCGAGGGCCGCTGGTACTACTACCCGATGGACGGCTATCGGCACATCGCGACCGAACGCGGGATAGCCGCGCTGCATCGCGATCTCGCATGGTTGCCGGGCCACACGCCGATCAACCGGACGAACCAGTTCATCGAGTCCGCGGCGTCCTCGGGACTGACCCGCCAATGGGGCTATCCGCCGCGCACGGGGCAGTTCACCGGGACGTTCCCGCTGGAGTTCTCAGGAGGCGTCGCGGCGGGAGACTACGATGGCGACGGCCACGTTGACCTCTACGTGGTAGGTGGCAGCGACGAGCCCAACCACCTGTTCCGCAACCGCGGCGACGGCACGTTCTACGACACGGCGGCCCGCGTGGGGTTGGACATCACGCACTTGGGAAGTGGCCCGGCGTTTGGTGACATCGACGGCGACGGCGACCTCGACCTTTTCGTGGGTGCGGTTGAGAACGACCCCTACTACCTGTTGGAAAACCGCGACGGGGAGTTCGTCGACGTCACCGTGACCTCGGGCATCGTGATCGACGCCGAGAACACCGTGTCCGCGACTTTTGCCGACTACGACAACGATGACGACCTGGACTTGTTCCTCACCCACTGGGGATTCGCGGAGCGGGACGATACGCAGACTCTATGGCGCAATACCGGCGACGGCATCTTCGAGTCGGCCAGCGTCGAGTCCGGCATCGCCGAGTCGCTCATCATCGAGTCGCGGAACTACCAGACGGGCGAGATCGCCCACATCGACCGCACGTACACCGCGAACTTGAGCGACATCGACGGCGATGGGGACGGCGATCTGTTGATGGCGGCGGACTACGAGACCAGCCAGGTGTTCGCGAACAACGGTGACGGTACCTTCACGCGGACCACGGATCGCACCGTCATAGTCGATCAGTCCGGCATGGGTGCCTCGGTGGGAGACTACGACAACGACGGCGACATGGATTGGTTCGTGACCTCGATCTACCAGTACCCGGACTTCTACGGCAACCGTCTCTACCAGAACGACGGTACCGGCGTGTTCCAGGATGTGACCGTGCATGCGGGCGTCGCCGACGGCGGCTGGGGTTGGGCAAGCTGTTTTGCGGACATCGACAACGATGGCGACCTCGACATCGTGCACGTCAACGGCTGGCGGGGCGACAGCGGGTTCACCCCGGCGCTCGACTTCCTCGACGACCAGATACGCTATTTCGAGAGCAACGGCGACGGCACGTTCCGCCGAAGGGAGACGCGGAAGTGGCTGCGCGATCGCGGCCAAGGGCGGGGACTCGCGTGTTTCGACGCGGAGCGCGATGGCGACATCGACCTCGTCGTCACCAACAGCGACGACAAGCACCTGGTGTACTACCGCAACGAACTCGCCGACGCGCGTAACAACCATTTCATCGGAATCCGACTGGAACGCGACGTCGGCAACCGCCACGGGGTCGGTGCCTGGATCAGCGTGACCACGGCCGCGGGAACGCAGGTCCGCGAGGTGGGTGGCGGCAACAACTACGCGTCGCAGAATCCCTCGGAAGCCCATTTCGGGCTTGGCCATCACATCGTGGCCGACATCGTGGTGCGCTGGCCTGACGGTACGGAGACCGCCGTGGACGATGTCTGGGCCGACCAATGGCTGACCATCCGGTGATTCGCGAACGAGGGATGGGCCTTGCCTAGCAACGACGAGCTACTCGACGCAATCAGCAGCGTCCTGCCACCGATCCTCAATGCGCTCGATGTTCTGGGCGAGGTCGGTCGCCACCTGCACCCCCCCAATCTCCGTGCGCTCAACGACGCTGTCGCCGAACGCGTCGACCCGGTGCGCGATGGGTTGGTGCATTTCCGTGAAACCGAGTTCCCGGATCATTTCGACGGCTTCAAGGATTGCGTGGAAAGAGCCGCCGAACACGTCGTCGCCGCCTTCGAAGGTCTGGCGGCCGCCGCGGACGATCCGAACGGGCCGATGCGTGCCTACCGGGCCATGCGCGAGCAGACGCGCGCCGTGGAAGCGCTCTATCCAGTAGCCAACATGCTGCCGCCGGTCAGCCGGTTCTTCGTGTCGCGTCCTCGCCGAGGCGACGACGACCTGCTCGCCAAGCTCGGCGAAGCGGACGCCTCGAGAGACGAGGTCGGCGTGATGCATGCGACACGGGACGAGTGGGCCGACATGCGGGGCACGAATGTTGAGACGACGGGGGATGTCCGGCGTGGCGGGTTTTCGCTCTACGTCCCTGAGTACTACGACGAGGCAGAAGCGCACCCGTTGATCGTCGCCCTGCACGGCGGCTCCGGCAACGGCCGCGACTTCCTGTGGACCTGGCTGGTCGAGGCGCGCACGCGCGGGGCCATCCTACTCAGCCCGTCGTCCGTCGACCGCACTTGGTCGCTCATGGGGACCGACCTCGACAGCGACAATCTCGCGGCGATGGTGAGCCGAATCAGCCAGCGGTGGAACATCGATCACGACAGGCTCTTGCTGACCGGGATGAGTGACGGCGGCACGTTCTGCTACGTGTCGGGGCTTCGCTCGGACTCGCCGTTCACGCATCTCGCGCCGAGTTCGGCGAGCTTCCATCCGATGCTGCTCGAAGGCACGTCGCGTGAACGACTCGCTGACTTGCCGATCTACCTGATGCACGGCGTTCTCGACTGGATGTTCCCTGTCGACATCGCGCGCACGGCGAATGCGGCCCTGTCGGCTGCGGGTGCCAAGGTGGTCTATCGCGAGATCGAGGATCTGTCGCACACATGGCCGCGCGACGAGAACCCGAGGATCGTCGATTGGTTCTTGGGGGACACCTCAGCCGCGGGGTGAGTTGGCCTCCTTGGCGACCGCGAAAGCCGGCCGCTGGTGGTGCCGTTCACGGTAGGCGTCAGCCGTCGCTGGCAGGTCGAAGCCGTAGTTGACTGCCCAGTCGAGGCAGGAGGTCATCAGGATGTCGACTCCCGTGAACGCGTTGCCGACTAGGTACTGGGCAACCTCGAAGCGTGGCAGCGCCCAGCGCAACTGCTTCTCGAAGCCGACGCGGGCGGCGTCCATGGCGGCCGGCGCTTCCCCGTAAAGGTACGCAAGGTCGCCGTGCTTGCGCATGACGTACAGGGTGTGCGCGTCGAGTTCCATCAGGATGAACGACAGCCACTCGTCGTAGCGCGCTCTGTCGGCTGTGCCGACTCGGGGCGTCAGGCCACCGTGCTTGTCGCCGAGGTAGGTGACGATGGCGGCGCTCTCGGTGAGGACGAGGTCGCCGTCCTCCAGCACGGGAATCTTCTCCTTGATGCTCAGGTTTCGGAACTCAGGCGACTGCGTCTCCCCGGTTCGAGGACCGATCGGCTTGGTTTCGTAGTCGACACCCAACTCCGCGAGCGCCCAATGGACGCGGATGGTACGCCCTGTGCCGGCGCCCCAGACGGTGATTGCCATGGCTGAACCTGGTCGGGATTGGCCAGCCACTATAGCGAATCGTTCGAGCGACTCGCCTTGACCCAGATTCCCGGTTAGGCCGACAACGGTAGTGGGAGAGGAGCGCACGCTGCG
>JAPOVK010000030.1 GCA_026708185.1 Gammaproteobacteria bacterium
GAGCCCTCAGCCGGGGAGCGCGAGGGGCCTGCCCCTCGCAAGAAGGAGCCCTCAGCCGGGGAGCGCGAGAGGCCTGCCCCTCGCAAGAGAGAGTCGGCGGAAGGCGGCCATGTCGGACGTGCCGTGGCGCGGTTGGAGGAAGCGGTCAACGACTTGGTGGCCTCAGCCGGGGAATCGGCCGCCGGCTACATCGACCGAGCCGCGGAGCGCGTGCGACGTCAGGTCGCGTTACGGAAACTTGCGGGCGAACAGGCGGAACCTCGGGGGAACTACCGGCCGCGACCGCACCGCGAACCGGCATGGCTGTGGTCGGACGAGCCGCGCTCGGTGAAGCTGTATCGCGACACCAAACGGGGCAAGCTGCTTGGGGTGTGCGCGGGCATCGGTCGCTACTACGGCGTGGAGGTGTGGGTCGTCCGCTGTGTCGCCATCACGGCGGTCATCTTCCTCAACTGGCTTGCGGTGGCCGCCTATCTGATTGCGGGCCTTTTCGTGTTGGAGAAGGAGCCAGCGCGCGGCAAGAAAGCCGCACGCCGAAGGCGCGCGAAGCGCGACAGGCGGATCCCCGACGAAGACGAAGACCAGACCGAAAACGAGCGGCGCTACGCGCTGCCGTCACCGCGCCAGCAGTTGCGCACCGTGGACGCCGAGTTCGACGAAGTCGAGCTGCGCCTGCGGCGCATGGAGACGCACATCACGTCTGGCCGCTACGAATTGCACCGCGAGTTCGGGCGGATCGGCGACGGCGATAGCGCCGTCAATTGAGACGTTCCGATTGGCCCAAACGAAACCTTAAGGAGGCACACATGAGCTGGGCAACAGTTGTTTTCCTGATCGTGGCCATGAGCTTGTCCATTCCGCTCCTGAAGATCTGGACAAATCACGCGCGCCGCCGTCAGGCGCACCAGGGGGCGGATGAGACGCGTGTCGCCTCCGTCGAGGGGGAACTCGACGAACTGCGCGAGCGGGTGGAAACCCTGGAGCGCATCGTGACCGACGAACGCCATCGCCTCGAGCGGGAATTCGACCAGCTCGACGGTACCCGCTAGCCACCTGCGCCCGCCCCCGGCATGGCAAACTAACGGGGCATGGCGGACACGTGCTGCAACACCATCGATGTCGCGAACCTGCACGCCGGTCAACGTCGCGTGCTGGCGTGGGTCTTCGCCATCAACGTCGCCGCTTTCGCGGTCATGGTCGCGGGCTCGCTGTTGAGCGGCTCGTCCGCCCTGTTGTCCGGAACCCTGGACAATCTGGGCGATGCGCTGACCTACGCCCTGAGTCTCGCAGTCGTCGGCGCATCGGCGCGTGCCAAGGCACGGGTGGCTATGCTCAAGGGGCTGCTGATCCTCGGCGCCGCGCTCGCCGTCGCCGTGCAGATCGCTTGGCGACTCTCGGACATGCAGGCGCCGGTGGCATCCACCATGTCGGTCGCCGCGGTCGTCAACCTTGCGGCGAACGCCGCCTGCCTCAAGCTACTCACCCCCTACCGTCGCAGCGACGTCAACATGTCGTCCTCTTGGGAATGCTCGCGAAACGACGTCGTGGAAGGCATTGCCGTGATCGGCGCCGCCGTCGCCGTCTGGGCGTTCGACTCCGCCTGGCCGGACATCGTCGTAGCCGTGATTCTGCTCGCCGTTTTCCTGCGTTCGGCTAGCCGCGTCCTGCGCGGCGCGTGGCGGGAACTGGCCCCGGCAGTCTAGGCGAGTCGCCTTGCGGCGACTCGATCGAGGCGAACCCCAAGCGGTTCGACGCTTCGCCTTCTCGCACCGGTATCAGCCCTTGCGGGACAGCGCGGGGTCGGAGTGGCCTTGGGGCCGGAGGCGGACCGCGCACGGCGCAGCGAAGCGCGGGCCAGGCCCTGGCGCGCTCAGCCGGCCGGTTCGACCAGTCTCCAGGTTACGCCGCAGACGTCGATGGACGCGAACTTCCGCGCGATGCCCGGTACCGCCCACAGGTCGACGCCGACGACGCCGGTACGACCAGCGGACTCCGGCTCGACGAAACGCATGGTCTGCCCTGCTGCCAGCTTGAGCGTCGCCGGGTGCGCCGGGTCGATCGAGCTGCCGGCGCCGAGACCGCGCATCCACCGCTCGCACACTTCGACGGGATCGGCGTCTCGCGGCGCGATCTCGACGGCCGCGAAACCGGTGGTGACACCGCCGTGGGGGCGTGCGTCGACGCCATTCTGCCAAGTGTTTCCTGCTGGAAAGTAGGCGCCCTTGTTGTTCGGGAAGTCACCGTGGCCGGGCCAATTCTCCTGGATCTCCGCCAACGTGCCGAAATCTCTCGGGTGAAACTGGACGTTGACGCCGGAGACCGTGCCGGGTGTCTTGGGCAGCGACTCGCCGAGCACGTAGCGTCCCGCCTCGACGCCTGCCAACCCGGAGCCGGGGGTGCCGGGACAGACGTTCCAGTCGCCCGAGACGATCCCGATTCCGGCGCCTTGGGCGGACATCGACCGCGAAGCCACGGCCACGTCGGGAACTTGCACGATGGCCATGTAGCCACAGTCGCCATTGCGCTCGAGTAGCCTGGTCTGGGTCGTGGAACGTTCCCAGGCGAGGTCGGTGGGGCAGACGGTCTCCAGGAACGAGTCGCCCAGGCGGATATGCGTATTGGTGAGGTTCCCGCCCGCAGCCATCCTCGGATCGCGGAAGACCACGGGCGCATCGAAGGCCGTGCAGAGCACGTTGGACGTCCACTCCAGATCCCGCGCGAGCAGGCAGATCTGGCGCAGGCGCAGAACCGGGTTGATCATCAGTCCGTCAATCCTCGCGTCCCAACCGTGGTTGGTATTGTCCCCCGAAAACGGCCTCGCCAGGAAAAGCGGCAGGTGCTGCGACCGTCCCGAGGTTCATGCGTGGGCACGCGCGACCACCTGGCCGCCGCGGGCAATCGGTATGTTGTCCGCCTTGAACTTATTGCGTCCTTCGAGGTCGATGCAGTCCACCGCGCGGTAGGCGTTGATGAGCCCGATCTTGCTCACGGGGGTGTAGTTCGAATTGGCGCGGTGCATCAGGCAGGGGTGGAAGATGAGCACATCGCCAGGTCGGAATTGCGGCGTGACGATGCGGCTTGCGTGTGGCTCGAAGCCAACAATGACGCGCTTCTTGACTGGCCACCCCGGCATCTGGACGTAACCGCGTTCGAACAGCCCATCGCGGTGGCTGCCTGGCACCAACGACGTGCCGCCGGTATTCGGGCCCATGTCTGCGAGGTAGGTCAGGGCAGAGGCCAGCTTGTAGTTGGATAGCGGGACATAGTCGGGCGCGTCCTGATGCCAGCCTTGGAAATCGAAGTTCATCATCGCCGGTTTCACCACGGTGGCCGACTGGTAGGCGTCGATGTCGTTGTCGTAGAGTTCGACGAATGCCGCCGCCAGCCTCGGATCGCGCATGTGCTCATCGAGCCGCGGATGCTCGAGGAAGATGTCGTTGTAGTAGTACACCCGGTGCGGATTCAGGGGGTCGCCGGGTTCGGTGGTCCACGGATCGAAGCCGATGCCGCGGGTGCCGCGCTTGGCGCGCTTTAGGATCTCCGCGGTGGCGCCGCGGAGATCGTCAACGTCGGCACGGTCGAAGAAAGCGCGCAGGACCAGGTAGCCGTCCTCCGTGTACCGCTCGATGTCGCCGTTGGCGAGGCAGCCCATGGGGTCGGTCTAGGTGCGTTGAGAGCGCCGGATGTTAACTGACAAGTTTGCATTCCTTACGCCGGTGGGAGAAATGCGTAGCATTTCTCGATCGCCGCTAGGCGACGCGCCGACGCCTATTGCGTCACCACCTCCACGACCTTGCTGTAGATCGTGTAGCCGGCGAACGCGATGTACATGGCCGATGCGAGCACCATGAAGACGATGTTGATCCACCCGGGACGGGCTGACTTCGGCAAGTGGGTGAGGTTCATGTAGAGGATCATCGGCACGTAGACCGCCATGACGAAGCCGCTCATCAGGGCAGCGATGAACAGGAAGTCGAGCCCGGCGATGTCGTACTTGCCGAAGAACCAGACGCTGAACACGCCGATGCCCATGGTGGTCCCGACCAGCACGAGGTACCACTGTTCGAGCTTCAGCCAACGCCCGAACTTGAAGTTGGTGTGCAGGAGGTCGGCGAAGATGCGGCTGCCCCCGTCGACGCCGCCGAGCTGGGTGCTGAAGAGCGCCGCCATGCCGACGATGAGGAACAGGTAGCGACCGAAGGTTCCCATGCTCTGTTCCAGGATGGAGGCGAGATCCCATACCAGGCTCGCCCGGTCCGGAACTAGGCCGATCGGATGCAGGACGGCCAGAGCGCCGAATACGAACAGGAACATGGTGAAGCTGCCGAGTAGCCAGAAGAACAGCGTCTGGTCGACCACCACGTAGCGGAACCAGTCCTTGAAGCGGCGCACGTTTTCCGCCGTGTCGGCGTACAGAAAGCCCGTGTCCCGTTCCTTGACCTCATGCCTATGGACCGCGCTCATGAGCGATGGGATGCGTGCGCCCATGCCGATGTCCTTCTCGCGCAGGTAGTAGGCGTAGTAGAGATTGCCTAGCCCGCCCGCGCCGGCGAACACGACAGCCCCGAAGAAACGGTTGAAGGTCAATTGGTCGCGCACGGACCCGTCCTCGGCGAGGACATTCACAGGGAAGTCGGGGAAGCTGAAGACACTGACCACGCCGCGCCACATCTCGAGGAAGATGTCGGCCGACCCGATCTCCCAGACGACGTACAGGAGCCCTGCGACGATGACGACGATCAGCCCCATGATGCAGCGTTCCACCGCGGTGTAGATCACCTTGGGGCCGAACAGGATGGCCGCCACCAGCGCGAATACGATCGCAGTCCAGAGCCACGGGGGACTGTCGTGTTGCGGTCCGAAGATGAGGTCGCGCAACGCGATGCCCGTTTCGCGCGCCCATCCGGGCAGGAACTTGCCGACGAAGATCACGAAGACGAACAGGTATACGACCAGTTTGATGACCCGTGCCATGCCGGTGAAAGGGCTCTCGCCCGTGGCGATGGACCAGCGACCGATCTCGATGTTGACCCACAGTTGCAGGAAGATGCCTATCGCCGCAGCCCAGAGGAGTTGCGCGCCGACCACGGAGGTGATCCAAGGCCACATGATCAGTTCGCCGGAGCCGATGGCCAGACCGGCCATCACCACGCCCGGACCGACCATCTTGAGAATCGGCTTCTTGCGCTCGGGCAGTTCCGCTTCCTTGAGCGGCTGGATCGGGATCAGCATGGACGTTGAGGGTTCCTGTGTGCGGAGGGGCAAGCCTAGCAGCCCGACGGGCTTTGCGGCGGCGTGGCGGTCAGCAGGCGGGCTCGAGCAAGCGATCCGGGAAGTCGCTGAACACGCCGGCCACGCCCATGGCACGCAACGCTGCTGCCCGCTCGGCGTCGTTGACCGTGTAGACGAGGCAAAGGCGGCCGCTTTCGCGGACCGCAGTCACGGTCGCCGTGTTGGCGATCCGGTCCGCGAGGTTCACTGACCAGGCGTCCAGTGCTCGCGCGGTGTCTAGGACGCCGGGCTGCCATTTGGCCAGCAACGGCGCACAGGGTATGGCCGAAAACAGGCCGTGGAAGCGCGCCAGTTCGGCGTGATCGAAGGCGGACACGAGTAGCGGCCGCGTGCAACCGGTTACGGCACGGGCTACCGGCGCCGCGGTGCCGCGCCCCTTGAGTTCGATGTTGACGGCGATGCGGGGCGGCACCGCTTCGAGGACCTCGTCGAGCGTCGGGATGCGCTCCCCGTGGCCAGCGTCCAGCCTGCGCAGCGCCGCGAGAGTCGTGGCAGTTACCTGGCCGTTCCCGTCCGTGGTCCGGTCGACGCGTTCGTCATGGATCACGACAAGGCGCTCGTCGACGCTCAGGTGGACGTCCAGCTCCACCGCGTCGACGCCGAGGCGAACGGCTTGCGAGAAGCTCGCCAAGGTGTTCTCGGGCGCCAATCCGGCTGCGCCGCGATGTCCGATCACCCATAGGCCGTCGTCACGTCTCGGCTTCGGCCACGGGGCGTCCATCACGAACCCCTCCGGGCGCGGCGAGGGGACAGGGTGGCCCGGCTGCGCAAAAGAACCGTGTTCGGAGGGACAGGGGTCGTTTGCGTTAACATTTTCCCCGATCATGAGTTATCTGGTGTTGGCGCGAAAGTACCGTCCGCGCGCGTTCGCGGAGGTGGTGGGCCAGGAGCACGTCGTGCGCGCTCTCGCCAACGCGCTCGACAACGCCCGCTTGCACCACGCTTACCTCTTCACCGGGACCCGGGGCGTGGGCAAGACGACGTTGGCCCGCATTCTCGCCGCGTGTCTGAATTGCGAAACCGGAGTCACGTCGACACCGTGCGGCAAGTGCCCGGCATGCGAGGCGATCGCCGCCGGGCGGTTCATGGACCTCGTGGAGGTGGACGCGGCCTCGCGGACGGGGGTGGACGATACCCGCGACCTGCTCACCAACGCCCAGTTCCTGCCCGGCCAGGGGCGCTTCAAGGTGTACCTGATCGATGAGGTGCACATGCTGACCGGGCACAGCTTCAACGCTTTGCTCAAAACGCTGGAGGAGCCCCCGGAGCATGTGAAGTTCCTGCTGGCCACGACCGAGGCGCGCAAGATCCCGATCACGGTGCTTTCGCGGTGTCTGCAATTCCACTTGAAGAACATGCTTCCCGAGACCATCGAGGGGCAACTGGCGCGAATCCTCACCGATGAGGCAGTGGAAGCCGAGCCAGCGGCCTTGGCGTCGATTGCACGGGCAGCGCGCGGCAGCATGCGCGATGCGCTGTCGATCGCCGACCAGGCGATCTCCCACGGCGCTGGCCGCATCGATGCCGAGAGCGTCAATGCCATGCTGGGGATCGCCGGTCGGGATGAGATCGGCGTGCTGCTCGAAGCGCTGGCGGCGCGGAATGGCGAGGCATTGCTTGCCGCGGCGGACGAACTCTCCCGGCGATCGCTGGATCTCGCGGCCGTGCTTGGGGAACTGCAGCACGCGTTTCACGATCTGGCTGTGGCTGCGGAACTCGATGCCGATCCGGAGCCCCCCTATGACCGGTTCGCGAGGTCGTTCTCTGCCGAGGATCTGCAGGTCTACTACCAGATCGCGCTCATCGGCGGGCGCGACCTGCCGTTTGCGCCGGATCCCAAGGTTGGATTCGACATGACCTTGGTCCGGTTGCTGTCGTTCGAGCCTCTCGGCGGCTCCCCGACCGCCGACTCGACGGCGCCGGCGACACCTCGGGCGCGGGAACCGGCACCTCCCGTCGAAAGGAGACCGCCGGACGCCTCTGAAGCTGGTGGGACCGAAGGCGCGGCGGCAGCGCAAGCGGCCCCCGCGACGGGCTCGGCGTTGCCAGCGTGGCATGACCTGATCGCAGGGATGGGGGCGGAGGGCGTCACGCTCATGATCTTGGAGCACGCCAACCTGGTCGCCAAGAACGCCGAGCAATGGACCATCCGCCTTGCGCATGACCACCATGCGCTTCTCAACGACACCCAACGTGGTGAGATCGCGGCACTCGTCGAACGGCACGAGGGCCGGCCGATCGAGGTGCGCTACGAGGTCGGCGAACTCGCCGCCGAAACGCCGGCGGCACGCAAGGCAAGGCTCAAGAGCGAGCGCGAGGCCGAGGCCAAGGCGGTTCTCATGGACGACGCCAATGTGCAGACGCTGCTGTCGGATTTCGACGCGAAGTTGGAGTCGCCGCATCTGGACGCCCGTTGATCCGCGCGGCCTGCGGCTTCGCTACAATCGGCCCGACGAGGATTAGAAAACGTGACGCCATGAAGCTGGAAGACTTGCTGAAGCAGGCGCGTTCCATGCAAGCCCAGCTCGGCGAGACCCAGGACGCGATCAAAGCGGCCCGCGTGACGGGCGAGAGCGGTGGCGGGCTGGTCCGGGTGACGCTTAACGGTGCCTTCGAGGCTCTACGGGTCGAGATCGATCCGATGACGGCTGATGAGGAGCGCAGCGTCTTGGAGGATCTCGTCGCGGCTGCGATCAACGACGCCGTGCGTCGAGTCGAAGCGTTGCAGCGCGAGAAGATGGGCGCCGTGGCCCGGGGGTTGGGCCTGCCGCCGGGACTGAACCTGCCGAGTTGAGCAGATGACGAGTGCGACACGTCGGTGGCCCGGGTCTGCCTGGGACGTCAAATGCGGATCAGTCCGTTAATCGACCGGTTGGTCGAGTCCCTGCAGACGATGCCGGGCGTCGGGCCGAAAACGGCGACGCGCACAGCGCTGCACCTCCTGCAATACAACCGCGAGGGTGCGCGAGCCTTGGCCACGGCCTTAACCGACGCCGCCGAACATGTGCGGCGGTGCCGGACCTGCCGCACGCTGACGGAGTCCGATCAGTGCGCAATCTGCGCCAATCCGAGGCGTGACAGCAATTCGCTCTGCGTCGTCGAGTCTCCCGCGGACATCATCGCCATCGAACAGACCGCGGGCTTCTCCGGCCGCTACTTCGTGCTGCATGGGCGGCTATCGCCGATCGACGGCATCGGCCCGGACGAGTTGGGACTCACCGAGCTCCCGGCACGGGTGCGGGACATGGGTGCCAAGGAGGTGATCTTGGCGACCAACCCCACGGTGGAAGGGGAGGCCACCGCGCACTACATCAAGGAGTCCCTGCGCGGCAGCGCCGTCGAGGTGACGCGCATCGCACACGGCGTACCGCTCGGTGGCGAGCTCGAGTACATCGACGGCGGCACTATCGCCCATGCCATGCAGGGCCGGCGCAGCGTCGACTAGATGCTTGGAGGGTGCCGGATGTTTACTGACAGTTTGCGTTCCCTGCGCCGGCGGGAGAAATGCGAAGCATCGAACCCCCTGCGGTTCCCCTCGATTCGCGTCGCCGCTAGGCGACGCGCCTAGAGTTGCACCAAGGCCTGCCTCCCCGCGACTCCGCGGACCATCAACCGGGGGACGACGTGCTCGTGGACCACGACCAGGCCTTGGCCGCGGGGATCGCCGCGCTTGGATCGACCGTGGGCGTGGATACCGAGTTCATGCGCGTGCGCACCTTCCACCCGATTCCGGCTTTGTATCAACTCGCCGCGGACACCGGCGTGCTCTTGGTCGATGCGCAGGCGGCTGCGACGTTCGCGCCGCTCAAGGCGCTGCTTCTCGATCCGGCGCGGGCGAAGATCATGCACGCTTGCTCCGAGGACCTCGAGGTCATCGCCGTGCACCTCGGTTTGCGCCCGGTGAACCTGCTCGATACGCAGTTGGCGCATGCCTTCCTCACGCCCGAGTACTCCGCTGGATACGTCAAGCTGGTGGACCACTACCTCGGCCGGACGCTCAGTCAGCACGAGACGCGATCGGACTGGCTGGCGCGTCCGCTGTCTGACGCGCAGATTCGCTACGCACGCGAAGACGCGGCGTACCTGGTGCCGATCTGGGAACGCCAGCGTGATGCGCTGGACCGCTGCGGCCGCCTCAAGTGGTTCGAAGAGGACATGCGGCGCGTCTTGTCGACGTCGCCAGAGACCCCGGACACTTGGTACCGAACGATCAAAGCCGTCTGGCGGCTGAGCCGGCGGGAGTTGGCCGTGCTGCGCAGCTTGACTCGCTGGCGCGAACTGGAGGCGCGGCGCCGGGATGTGCCGCGGGCCTGGGTCGCCGCCGACGAACGCCTGACGATCTTGGCCCGGCGCGACGAATTGCGTGCGAACGACGTTGCATCGGTGCTCCCCCGCCGGGTCGCCGCACGCTACGGCAAGGCACTCGCACGTGCCCACCGTGCCGGGCTCGAGGATCCGGAGCCGCCTGCGCGGATACCGCCGCCACTGAAGCGTGCAGCGACAACGGTGGTCAAGGAAATGCGGCATCAGGCGGGCGAGACAGCCGCCCGATTGGGCGTGGCGAAGGAGTTGATCGCGCGCAAGCGGGACCTGGAGGCGTTGTATCGGCACTACCGCGATCATCGGATGTTGCCGGACTGGTTTGGCGGCTGGCGTGCGGAGGTCCTTGGCGTTGCTCTCGAGGACCTGTTGAGGAAGGCACTTTGAACGAACGGGCGGGCAAGAAGAGCCCTCAGCGGGGGAGCGCGAGGGGCTTGCCCCTCGCAGAGGAGAGCCCTCAGCGGGGGAGCGCGAGGGGCTTGCCCCTCGCAGAAGAGAGCCCTCAGCGGGGGAGCGCGAGGGGCTTGCCCCTCGAATGGAAGGACGCGGGTGCGAAGTTCTGGGAAAACAAGCGGCTTGCCGAGATGGACGCGGCGGAGTGGGAATCGCTGTGCGATGGCTGCGCACGGTGTTGTGCGATCAAACTCGAGGACGAGGCGACCGGCGAGGTCGTCACCACGCGCGTTGTGTGCCGTTTGCTCGACCTCGACAACTGCCGCTGCACGCGCTATGCGGAGCGGCATCGGCTAGTGCCCGACTGCGTGCACCTCACCCCCGAGACCCTTGAGAGCTTCGCCTGGCTGCCGTCGTCGTGCGCCTATCGTCGGCTTGCAGAAGGACGCGGGCTTGCGTGGTGGCATCCCTTGGTATCGGGCGATCCGAAAACGGTCGTGGACGCCGGCATCAGCGTGCGCGGCAGCGTCGTCTCGGAGCGGGAAGTCCATCCCCAGGACATTGAACGCGTTGCTGTGCGCTGGGTCGACGGCGCAACGCCGGATGGCGCCGCGTGACTCCCTACGCGATTGCCTGGACCGTGGTCGTGGTCTCGGGCAGCCTCTGCGGATGGCTCGTGTTCCGCGCCCTGCGTCGCTTCACGTGGCTGCGCTACGTGACCACGGCCCTTGTCCTGGGTTGGGCCGTGACGCCGTTCCGGTTTGATGGCGAGCACTGGGCGCCGGCGTTCTTGGTGGCCGCATTCCGCATGCCGTTCGTAGACGAAGACGCCAATCCGGCAGAAGCGGTCATGGTGCTCGGCGCGACGACGGCGGGCGTGCTGCTGGCCGCGGTGCTGCTCGTGATCAGCCGGGCGCTACTGGCAAAACGGCGCGAACACGGTGGCCAAAAACAGGTAGAGTAGACGCGACCGCTTTGCGGTCGCCCGACGCTTCGCGGTCGTCCGAGATTTCGCTGTGCGCGAAATCTCCCGGCGGCGAGGCGGCGCTTTTTTTGGGAACAGCGGAAGGCTTGATGATTTTCGACAGTACCGACACCTACATCTCCACCGACGAACTGTCCATGGCGGTGGACGCCGCCGTCAAGCTGGAACGACCCTTGCTCGTCAAAGGCGAGCCTGGCACGGGGAAAACGCTGCTCGCCGTCGAGATCGCACAGACCCTGGACCTGCGGTTGATCACCTGGCACATCAAGTCGCAGACCAAGGCATTGCAGGGCCTCTACGAGTACGACGCGGTGTCCAGGCTGCGCGATTCCCAGCTTGGCGACGAACGGGTCGGCGACATTCGCAACTACATCAAGAAGGGCAAGCTGTGGGAAGCCTTCGAGTCGGACGAGCGCGTCGTGCTCCTGATCGACGAGATCGACAAGGCCGACATCGAGTTCCCCAACGACCTCCTTCAGGAACTCGACCGGATGGAGTTCTTCGTCTACGAGATCAACGAGACGATCGTGGCCAAGCAGCGGCCAATCGTCGTGATCACGTCTAACAACGAAAAGGAGTTGCCGGACGCGTTCCTGCGCCGCTGCTTCTTCCACTACATCAACTTCCCCGACCGCGAGACCATGGAGCAGATCGTCGAAGTCCATTTCCCGACGATCAAGCAAAACCTCGTCAAGGAGGCCATGGACATCTTCTTCGACGTGCGCAAGGTGCCGGGGTTGAAGAAGAAGCCGTCGACATCGGAACTCATCGACTGGCTGAAGCTGTTGATGGCGGACGATATTCCGGACGAGATTCTCACCAACCGCGACCCGTCGAAGGCGATTCCGCCGCTCTACGGAGCCCTGGTGAAGAACGAGCAGGACGTGCACCTGCTCGAACGCCTGGCGTTCATGAATCGGCGCGACAGCCGCGGTTAACCTCAAGCGTTCCGCAACAGGGAATCGCCGAGTCGAACAGGACAACGGGACGACACCGTGCTGATCAACTTCTTCCTCACGCTGCGCCGCTACAAGGTCCCGGTCACCATCCGGGAATTAATGGACCTGATCGCCGCCCTCCGCGAGAGGGTGGTGTACAGCAGTGTCGACGATTTCTACCTGCTCGCCCGGACGTGCATGGTCAAGGACGAGAAGAACTACGACAAGTTCGACCGTGCCTTCAGTGCCTATTTCAAAGGCCTCGAAGACCTGCACGGCTTGCTGGAGTCTCTGATCCCCGACGAGTGGTTGCGCCGGGAATTCGAGAAGAGCCTGACGCGTGAGGAACTCAAGCAAATCGAGTCCCTTGGCGGCCTCGAGAAACTCATCGAGGCGTTTCGAAAGGCGCGCGAGGAAGCCGAGAAGGCCGAAGAGGGCGAGAACGGCGAGGACGGCGACGAGGGCAACGCCAACCGACCGGGCCAGCGCGGTCCGGGCGGCGTCGGCCGCGGCAAGAAGAAGAAGGCCAAGAAAGTCTGGGATCAACGACAGTACAAGAATCTCGACGACTCGGTCGAACTCGGCACCCGCAACATCAAGATGGCCTTGCGCCGGTTGCGCAAGTTCGCCCGCACGGGCCGCGAAGAAGAGCTGGACATGGACAATACGATCCGCTCGACGGCCCACAACGGCGGCATGCTCGACATCCGCATGCGTCCGGAGCGCAAGAACACCGTCAAGGTCCTGCTGATGCTCGACATTGGCGGCTCCATGGACGCCCACGTCAAGATCTGCGAGGAGTTGTTCTCGGCCACGCACACGGAGTTCAAGCACCTCGAGAGCTTCTACTTCCACAACTTCATCTACGAATCGGTGTGGAAGGACAACCGCCGACGCATGAACGAACGCATCCCCACCTGGGAAATCCTCAACAAGTACGGGCGCGACTACAAGGTCGTCTTCGTAGGCGACGCGACCATGGCGCCGTACGAGATCACCCACGCGGGCGGCAGCGTCGAGCATTGGAACGAAGAACCCGGCGCCGCTTGGATCACGCGCTTCACCGGGCTCTACGACAAGCTCGTCTGGATCAACCCGACGCCGCAAGAGACTTGGGAATACTCGACCTCGGTCGCGATGACCCAGGATCTCGTCGACGGTCAGATGTATCCATTGACCGTGCGCGGGCTCGAAGAAGGGATGAACTTCCTGTCCAAGTAGGCGCCATGCGCAGGCCCAAGAAGACGGTGCGCGGGAACCCCGTGCGCGAGAAGCCGGTCCGGCAACTGCCCGCCGCGTTTTCAGCTCCCTCGTTCCCGGCCGAACTGCCGATCACGCCGCGCATCGGCGAGATCGTGGAACTCGTCCGTCGACATCAGGTGGTCATCGTCGCCGGCGAGACCGGCTCGGGGAAGACCACGCAACTCCCCAAGGCATGTCTCTTGGCAGGTGTTGCCGCCCGCGGGACGATCGTCCATACGCAACCGCGGCGCCTTGCGGCGCGAACGGTGGCGTCGCGCATAGCCAGCGAACTGGGCGTGGACCTCGGTGCGGAAGTGGGTTACGCCGTGCGCTTCAGCGACCAGACGTCTGCCCGGACGGTGGTCAAGGTGGTGACGGACGGGCTGCTGCTCAACGAGATTCAACGCGACCGAACGCTCAAGCGCTATGCGTGCGTGATCGTCGACGAGGCTCACGAACGCAGTCTCAATGTCGATTTCATCCTCGGCTGCCTCAAATTCGCGCTCGCGCGGCGTCGCGACCTGAAGGTGATCGTGACGAGCGCGACCATCGATGTCGCCGCCTTCGCCGACTATTTCGGCGGCGCGCCGATCGTGGAGGTCTCCGGGCGCGGGTATCCGGTCGAGACCGTCTACCTGCCGCCGGGGGAGAGCCCTCAGCTGGGGAGCGCCCCCGCCGCGAAGCGGCGGGCAGGGGCCCTGCCCCTCGCAAGAGAGAGCCCTCAGCCGGGGAGCGCCCCACCCGCGAAGCGGCGGGCAGGGGCCTTGCCCCTCGCCAGAGAGGACCCGGAATCGGCGCTGGTCGATTGCCTGGAGCGCATCGCCAGGGACGCGCCAGCCGGGCGCCGGGACATCCTCGTGTTCCAGTCGGGAGAGCGCGAGATCTTCGAAAACGCGCACTTGCTGAAGAAGCGGTTCGGAGATCGGTTCGACATTCTGCCGTTGTACGCACGGCTGCCGAGCGTCGAGCAGCAGCGCATTTTCGCACCGGGGGATCGCCAGCGCGTGGTGCTCGCCACCAACGTCGCGGAGACCAGCATCACGGTGCCGAATATCGGCTACGTGATCGATCCGGGTTTGGCCCGGATCAGCCGGTACAGCTATCGCGCCAAGCTGCAGCGATTGCCCATCGAGCCGATTTCCCAGGCGAGCGCCGCCCAGCGTGCGGGGCGCTGTGGCCGCGTCGCCCCTGGTGTCTGCTATCGACTGTACGCCGAAGCCGACCACCAGTCGCGTCCGGCGTACACGGATCCCGAACTCAAACGAACCAACTTGGCCGCCGTGGTGTTGACCATGCGGGCGTTCCGGTTCGGCGACGTCGAGACGTTCGGGTTCATCGAGCCGCCCGACCCTCGCGCCGTGCGGGACGCGGTGCGGCTGCTGCACGAACTCGAGGCCCTCGCGGACGACAGGCTGACCGAGATCGGGCGGACGATGGCCCGGCTTCCGGTCGACCCGCGGCTGGCCCGCGTGCTGATCGAGGCGGCACGGACGGGCGCGTTGGCGGAGGCGTTGATCGTCGTATCCGCCTTATCGGCGCAGGATCCGCGGCTCCGCCCGCTCGACCAGCGGGCGGCAGCCGACGAGGCGCATGCGCTGTTCGACCAGCCGACGAGCGACGAGATTGCGGGGCGTGCCCCGAAATCGGATTTCGTGGCCTTCGTCCGGCTGTGGAACTGGCTCGAAGCCAACCGCACGGAGATGTCGCGCAGCGCGTTCCAGCGGCTGCTCGAAGGCCGATACTTGAACCCGGCACGAGTGCGCGAGTGGCGTGCGCTGCACCGCCAACTGCTGCTCGCCTGTCGTGACTTGGGACTGCGGGTCAACCGCGCACCCGCTGACTACGCCACGTTGCACCGAGCCCTGCTGACCGGTTCGTTGGGTTTCATCGGTTCGAAACGCGATGTTGAAGCGGATTTGCCCGGGCCGGCTTCCGACAAGAGGGGGCGACGGCGCATGCCGGAGTACGACGGGCCCCGCGGGATGCGGTTCCGCGTGTTTCCGGGTTCCTCGTTGCGTGGCGTGCAACCGAAGTGGGTGGTCGCGGCCGAGATCAGTATCAGCGCGTCGCGTGTACGCGACGCGGGGGCCACCTACGCGCGCTGTGTGGGCGCCGTCGAACCGGCCTGGATCGAGGCCGCCGCCGGACACATCAAGAGGACGACCCACTCGGAGCCCTATTGGGATGCGAAGCGAGGCCAGGCGATGGTGCGGGAACGTGTCACGGTGTACGGCCTCACCCTGGTCGCAGCTCGTGCGCGTCCGGCCCGGGAGGTCGACCCGGGTGCGGCTCGCGAGATGTTCCTCCTCGAGGCCTTGGTTAGGCGTAACCGGCAGCCGGTGGGCAAACGGCTCAAGGCGACATTCCTCGACAGGAACGAGGCCTTGGGGCGCAGCGTGGAGCAAAGCCAGGCGCGGGCTCGACGCACCGGTCTCGTCGCGAGTGAGAAGGCACGCGCGGCGTTCTACGCGGCCCGCCTCCCCGCGGACATCGACTCCGTCGATGCGTGGGAACGGTTCGAGCCGCGCCTCGACGATGCCGTGCGCGAACGGCTTGTCATGGGTGAGGCAGACCTCCTTGCGGGCACGGCACCGCCGGTAAGCGACGACGATTTCCCCCGTTACCTGGACCTGGCCGGGCAACGCGTCGCGCTTGCATACAAGTTCGCTCCTGGTGAGCCCGACGATGGCGTTAGCGTGCGCGTCGACCTTTCCTTGCTGGCGCAACTCGACGCCCCCGACCTCGACTGGCTGGTCCCCGGTTTTTTTGCGGAAAAGTGCGAGGCCTTGCTGCGCGCGCTGCCGAAGTCGCTGCGGCGCCAACTGGCGCCCATCCCGGACCGCGTCGAGGCGGTTGTGCGCAGGTTGTCGGGTGACGAATACCGTCAAGGCAACCTCTACGCGGCTTTGTCCGCCGCCATCCGGGCTACGACGGGCGTCGTGATTCCCGTCAGTGCGTGGCGATCAAACACGTTGCCGGACCACCTCAGGATCAACGTCCAGGTTCGCGGGCGCCGCGGGCGGGTGACGGATCAGGATCGGGATGTCGCCGCGCTGCGCGCCCGGTTGCTGGCCGAGGTCGAACGGACCATCGCCCGCGACGTCGGGCGTGATCGCGAACGCTTCGCGCTCACCGAGTTTCCCCTCGAGGGCGTCCCGGAGTCCGTCGTGCTCGGGACCGGTGCCGGGCGGGTGGTCGCGTACCCGGTGCTTGTGGACCGTGGCAACAGCGTTGACCTGCTTATCCATGCCACGCCCAAGCAACGCCGGGTGCTGAGCCGAGGCGGGTACGCGCGCTTAGGGCTGCTCGCTGACGCGCCCCGTGCGCGCTACCTGCGACGCGAGGTGGAGCACGACGCCGCCTTGGCGTTGCGCTATGCGCCGATCGGGCCGCTCGCCGATCTCGCGGACGACGTGATGCTGGCGGCCGCCTGGTACGCGTTTTTCGAAGGCCGGGAACTCCCCACGGTCCGGGATGCGTTCGAACAGCGCTTGGCCGACGGTGGCGCATCGTTGGTGCCCGCGTTCCAGGAGGTCCTTGACCGCGTCCGAGTGATCGTCGACAAGCGCTTCGAACTTGCCCGTCGCCTCGAAACGCTCGACTCGCCGGCCTTGGCCGAGACCAGGGCCGACCTGGGCGGCCAATTGGACGCGTTGGTGGGGCCTCGCTTCCTGGCGGCATTGCCGAGTGAACGGGTGGCGGACGTTCCTCGCTATCTCGACGGCATGGCGATGCGACTCGATGGGCTGCAGGGGCGCGTTGGTCGCGACCGCGAAGGCATGGCGGCGGTCGCGGCGTGGGAACGACGCCTCGCGCGCCTCGTCGCGGCCGATGAAGACGTGACCGAGTTGCGTTTCCTTGTGCAGGAATTTCGCGTCGCCACCTTCAGTCAGCGGATCGGCACCAAGGGCAAGGTATCCGCCAAGCGTCTCGAAGCGCGCTTTGCTGCCGCGGAAGCGAATCGCTTGCGCGATTCGCGTCTGGTGAACAGACGCTGAACATCGTGTGGATATGTCCCAAAAAGGGCTAGCGCACGCCCTGCATTCGCGCTAGCGTTCCACTTGACTGCCCACCCGCTCAAGGCCGAAGTTGGGGCTGGTGGACTGGGCGGTCGTGGTACACGAGGCGCTTCCCTACGCGCCGCTAATTGAGCATTGAGGAGAGCATCATGCTGAACCGAAAAATGAAGCCCTTGGCAGTGGCGATCGGCGCTGCGTTCGCAGTTTCTGCTGCGACCGGCCTCGCCGTTGCAGACGAGGAAGAGCTTTTCGAGGCGCGCGTACTTGACGGCGTCGTACTGGCCGACGCCCATGGCGGCGAAGGCAAGTGCGGCGAAGGGAAGTGCGGCGACGACAAGGAAGGCGACGACGACGGCGACGGCGAGGGCGAAGAAGAGTCGGAGGAAGAGACCTCCGAGTAGTCGCTTCGCTTAGGGCTGCGAGCCTGACGCCCTCTGCCGCTTTCGCGGTGGAAGCGGAAGGCTCGCCGCTTGCGCCGTCGTACACCTTGCTCCGGCATCTCTCAATCGGGTAGCAACGATGGCGGTCCATGCCGGCCATGAGGGGCCCCAAGGCGCAGGCCTAGGCTTGCGGCGGGCCTTCATGGCGGAGTTCGCCGCCGACGATGGGGCGGCCGAGGGTGTCGACTTCCTTGAAGTGGCGCCGGAGAACTGGATCGATGTCGGCGGCCGCTACGGACATTCGTTCCGCGCCTTGACTGAGCGCTTCCCTTTCGTTTGCCACGGGCTGTCGCTGTCTCTTGGGGGACCCACGCCCTTGGACCGGTCTCTCCTCGAGGCCATCAAGCACTTCCTTAATTCCCACGACATCCTGTGCTACACCGAGCATCTGTCGGCGTGCACCGACCACGGCCATCTCCATGACCTGATGCCGATTCCGTTCACCGAGGACGCAGTCCACTACGTGGCGGAGCGCGTTCGCGTCGTCCAGGATGTCCTGGAACGCAGGATCGGCGTCGAAAACGTGTCCTACTACGCGGCCCCTGGACCGGAGATGTCCGAGCTCGACTTCATCCGGGCCGTGGTCGAGGAGGCGGACTGCCTGCTGCTGCTCGACGTCAACAACATCTACGTCAATAGCATCAACTTCGACTACGACCCGGTCGCATTCCTGCGCGGCATGCCCGGGGAACGGGCCATCTATGCGCACGTCGCCGGCCACGTCCGCGAGGCCCCCGACCTGCGCATCGATACGCACGGGGCGACCGTCATCGATCCGGTCTGGGACCTGCTCGACGAGGCGTACGTCGCGTTCGGTCCCATCCCCACGGTCCTTGAGCGCGACTTCAACCTGCCGCCGCTGGCCGACCTCCTGACCGAAGTGGGCCGGATCCGCGAGGCACAGTCCTCGGGAGCCCTCAGCCGGGGAGCGCGAGGGGCGTGCCCCTCGCAGGGTAGGACTCGTGGCTAGGCTGGCACCGTTCCAGCGGCTGCAACGGGATTTCGCAGCGTACATTCGGGACCCAGAGAACGTCACGCCGCCGCCCGGCATCGAGCCGCGACGCATGGCCATCTACGCGCGCCTCGTCTACAACAACGTCGAATCCGTACTTGCGAACGTTTTCGCGGACTTGCAGGAGGTCGTCGGCAAGACAACCTGGCGGGCGGTGGTGCGTGACTTCCTCCGCCGTCACACGGTCGACTCGCCCTACTATTCGAAACTGCCGGACGAGTTCCTGGCGTATCTCGCCACGCGTGAAGGTGGCCCGTCGCTGCCGCCGTTCGCGGCCGACCTATGTCACTACGCCTGGGTGAAGTACGCCTTGCCGCTGGCACCGGACATGCCGGATGACGCGTTCGACGACGATCCCCTCGATCTGGATGATCCGGTGGCCGTGTCGTCGCTCGCATGGCCGCTCCAATACACCTTCCCGGTCACGGACATCGGACCGGATTGCCAGCCTTCGACCCCGCCGGACGAGGCCACCTACCTGATCGCGTACCGGGATCGGCACGACGAGGTGGGGTTCATGGCATCCAACGCCTTGACCCTGCGGCTGCTGGCCCTGGTCGAAGCGGGGTCGCCTCTGGCCCGGTCTTTCGGGGAGATCGCAGCCGAGCTGGCGCGACCGGTGTCCCGCGTCGAGGCTGCGGGTCTCGCCATAGTCAACCGGTTGCACGCCCTGGACGTCCTCGTCAGGGCTTGAAAAGTGGACAAAAAATGAAGAAATCGGTTGTTTCCAATTTGCCATGCGAGTAGGGTTGCCGACCAATTTGTAGCCACTACCGGATCGTCAATGGCCATCGCGGTCATGGGCGACGACGATGAATCGACATCGTCGCTGATCCTTCGCCTCGGCAGTCTCGGCTTCGATGCCATCCACGCGAGAGCAGGGAGCCGCGCCTTTGGGCGGGTGCTGGAGGCGTCCGACATTATCCTCTGTGCATCGCTCGACGACGCCGAGGCCGGGGTCGAAGCGTGTGGACATCTCCCCGCACCATACCTGTTGCTGACCGATGAGCTGCCCGGCAGCGACGAGATGCTCGCGGCCATGCGCCACGGCGTGATCGACATCATCCGGACGCCGACGGCGGACGAGGAACTCGACCGGCGCGTGCGCAACGGTATCGAGCGAGCGAAACCGTCGGATCTCAGGATCGCCGGACAGCTTGACACCTTGGAGCGTGATCAACGTGCAGGGCGGTACGTGCAGCAGCGGATGCTGCCGCCGTCGCCGTATACGATCGGCGGCTATCGGCTCTCGCATCGTGTCCAGCCGTCCATGATCCTCTCGGGCGACTTCGTCGACTATCAGCGCCTAGGCCCGGACCACTTCGTGTTCTACATTGCAGACGTCTCCGGCCACGGTGCCTCGAGTGCCTTCGTGACGGTGATTCTCAAGACATTCTCCAGGCGGCTGCGGCGCGACGACCCCTCCGCTCACGCGCGCGACCCGAACGCCCTCCTGGCTGCGCTCAACGGGGAGTTGCTCGAACAAGGCCTCGGAAAGCATGTCGCCATGTTCATCGGCGTGGTGGATCTCGCGGCCAACACCGTGACCTACGCCAACGCTGGCCACTTCCCGCACGCCATCCATGCCGCCGGGGATGGCGCTCTGTTCCTCGAAAGCCACGGCAAGCCGGTGGGACTGTTCGACGAGGTGGACTACGACGTGACCACCGTGTCGGTCGAGCCGGGCGAGTCGCTGGTGGCGTTTTCCGACGGGGTCCTGGAATGCATGCACGAGGATGGTTTGCAGGCCAAGGAGTCCCGCCTGGTGAGCTGTGCCGCGGAAAGGGCGCCCGACATCGCCGGGCTGTGGAGTGGACTGGGACTGGCGGAAGGTACCCCGGGTCCGGATGACATGACCTGCCTGGTGGTGGCACGGGAGGCCTGACGTGATTCCAGGAAGGATTCTGGTTGGCAATGGCGACGGCACGTACTTGCTGAAGTTCGTCGGCGACGTTCGCTTGAGTCTCGGGGCCGCATTCGACGAGTTCCTTGATCGGCTGTTCCGAGACCGCAACCTGCGTTCCGTGCTGGTCGACTTGTCGCGCACGGATGCGATCGACAGCACGTCCCTGGGCGCGCTCGCGCGGCTATCCCTCCAGGCGCAGAAGCGGCTGGGTTGCATGCCGACGCTTGTCTCTACCCAGCCGGACATCAATCGGCTGCTGATCACGATGGGCTTCGACGACATCTTCCACGTTGTTCACGAGCCGCTCAAGGATACGCGGCAGCTCGGCGAACTTCCGAAGAGCGACCTGGCGGCGTGCGAATTGCGTCGGCGCGTCCTTGCCGCGCACCGTCACTTGATGGCGCTCAACGAGAGCAACCGGGAGGAATTCGAGGATCTTGTTGCGACGCTGGAAGCAGCGGAGTAGAGCGATCGCGCGATTCCCCTAAGCGGCCGAAGCGGCCGGGGTCGATTGACAGACGAACCCGGCGGCGGCGAGCAGGCTGTGGACGTTGGCGTGCGGGTTCCGTTGATGTGCGGACAAGTGGCGGCGGTAGGCCCGCGCGCCGGGGCGGCCATTGAACAGCGTCAGCATGTGCCGCGTCATGTCGCGTAGCGGCACACCCTCGCCGAGCCGGCGGGCTACGTAGGGCAGATAGGCGCCAAAGACCTGTTCCGCGGTCTTCGGCGTCGTGCCGCAAAGGTCGGCATCGAGGCGGGACAGCCACACCGGATCCTGGTACGCCTTGCGGCCGACCATGATCCCCGCAGCCCAGTGGAGGTACCCGTGCGCGGCCTCTGACTCCCGGATTCCGCCGTTGACGATCACCGCGAGGTGCGGCAACTCCCGCGCCAGTCTCTCGACGAGTTCCGGGCGCAGTTCCGGGACGCAACGATTCTGTGCCGGGGTCAAGCCCTTGAGAACCGCCTTGCGGGCATGCACGATGAAGACGCGGACGCCGGCTTGCGCGACTTCGCCGACGAAGTCGCGCAGAGCGCCGAAGTCGTTCCGGGCCGCATTTTCACGAGCGGCGTGCCCCTCCCGCTCCCAAGCCGACCGCTCGCCCGCCGCGGTGTCCGTGACACCGATCCGGCACTTCACCGTGACCGGAATCGTCACGGCGGCGCGCATGGCCGCGATGCCGTCCGCGACCCGCCGCGGTTCGCGCATCAAGCAGGCACCGATGCCGCCCCTTTGCACGCGCGCCGAGGGACAGCCGACATTGAGGTTCACTTCGTCGAAACCAGCCCGCTCGACGAGTCGGGCGGCCTTTGCGAGGTGGGCCGGGTCGCTGCCGCCGATCTGCGCGGCGACCGGATGTTCCGCGCGGTCGAAGGCCAGCAGGCGCTCCGCGTCGCCGTGCAACAGCGCATCGGTCGACAGCATCTCGGTATACAAACGGGCGGAAGGAGCGGCGAGGCGATGCAGGAACCGGCAGTGCCGATCCGTCCACGCCATCATCGGCGCAACGCAAAGACGGTGCGCAGACGGAGCGTCTTCGCGGCTGGCAGCATCGACCGGACGCACCGCCCCTCGCGTTGTCATGGTGGATTCGATCACAGCACCTCTTCGTTGCGGGGGGCGAGCCCGCTGCCCGCGGCTTCGCGGCCGGGGGCGCTCCCCGGCTGCGGGCTCGCTCTTGCGAGGGGCAGGCCCCTCGCGCTCCCCGGCTGAAGGCTCACTTTGCCTCCATTTTATCTTCATTTTTTTGTCGAATCCGGCTATAGTGCGCGCCCAACTCCCCGTTGATTTGTTGTAAATGCTCTGCCAGCGAACGATTGAACGTCCTGCGCACGCCATCGGCATAGGCGTGCACTCCGGACGCCCGGTGCGCCTGACGCTGCGTCCGGCCGACGCCAACACGGGGATCGACTTTGATCGGCTCGACGTCGCAGCGAGCCCGGTGGCTGCAACCGCCCAGAACGTCACGGACACCACCTTGTCGACCAGCATCGGCGACCACGGCGTACAGGTGGCGACCGTCGAGCACCTGATGTCGGCGTTGTGGGGGCTTGCCATCGACAACGTTCGCGTCGAGTTGACCAACGAGGAAGTTCCCATCATGGACGGCAGCGCGCAGCCGTTCGTGGAGATGATCCAGGGTGCTGGGATTCGTGAACTTGCAGCCCCCAGGAAGTTCATCAAGATCACCCGCGAAGTCTCCGTCTCGCAGGGCGATGCGCACGCTTCCCTGCGACCGTACGATGGCTTTCGCGCTGCCTACACGTTCGTTGCCGACCATCCCGTCTTCAACCGCTACCCGAAGCGCGCTGATGTCGATTTCGCATCGGCCTGCTACGTGGGCGAAGTCTGCGCGGCGCGATCTTTCGGCCTGATGCGCGAACTGCCGCAGGCGCATGCGATCCGCAAGTGCCTCGGCTCGAGCTTGCAGAACGCAGTCGGAATCGACGACCACGACATCGTCAACGGCGAAGGCCTGCGCTACCACGACGAGTTCGTCAAGCACAAACTGCTCGACGCCATCGGCGACCTTTACCTGCTCGGGGTACCGGTCCTGGGCGCGTTCGATGGCTACATGTCGGGTCATGCACTCAACAACAAGCTGGCCCGCGCCGTTTTGCGATGCACCGACGCCTGGACCCTGGTGTCGAGTGCCGAAGAGCATGAGCGGGCCGATGTCTCCACGCTCGCAGCCTGGGCGTCCCGCTCGGTCTGAGCGCCCCACGGCTCGCCCTGCCCTTCGCTCCGCTGTGCGCACTTCGGCCATCGGCGCAGCCCCGCCGTCGATCATGGAACATCCGCCGACGGTCACTGCGTTCCCTTTGGCGGATGTTTCATGAAAGCGCCCCATAGCCGTGTCCGGTACCTCGCGTCCGCTCGGCACCGGCCCGCGCCGCTCGCGGCGCGCCGACTCCGGCCCAAGGCCACTCCGACCCCGCATGAAACAACCGCCGCCGCTCGCTGCG
>JAPOVK010000021.1:0-10708 GCA_026708185.1 Gammaproteobacteria bacterium
CATGGAATAAGCATTTGAAGTAGCCTGATCTGCATTCTTCTGCAACGGTCTGCGCCTCCGGTCGTCGGTTATTTTCCTTTTTTATCAATTAGATAAGTACGTTTCGGCGTGTGCAACGACGTGCCACCCGGTGCCGTTTCGTGCCAACGGATGCCGCCTATTTTTGTGGGACGAGTTGTAAGCCAATTTCACCTCGTGTAGACTCCGTTTCACGCCTGAAGACGAGTCTCTTCCCATGCCCAAGCTCAACCGCAACGCGCTGTCGGCCCAGATGGTACGCCACGCCGGCCCGGGCAGCTACGTGGACGGCAACGGCCTGATGCTCCGCGTCCGCGATAGCGGATCGCGGTCCTGGGTCCAGCGAATCATGGTCCACGGGCGCCGCGTGGACATCGGGCTCGGCAACGCCGAGCTGGTGAGTCTGGCCGACGCGCGGCGCGCGGCGGCCGACAACCGCGCCGTGGCGCGCACCGGCGGCGATCCCCGCAAGGCCAGGACGATCTCGTTCGCCGAGGCCGAACCGCGGGCGATGACGGAGAAGGCGGAGACCTGGCGCGCGGGGACGGCCTCGAAGTCGCAGCGCGACTGGCGCTCGACCATGGACGCCTACGTGCTGCCGCAACTGGGGAAGATGCACGTCGGGGCGGTGGCCACCAGCGACGTCAAGCGCGTGCTCCGTCCCCTCGCGCTCGCGGGGAAGCACGCCACGATGCGCATGGTGGCCGGGCGGATTGTCGCCGTGCTCGAGTGGGCCGAGGTCGAGAACCTGCGCGAGCCCGCCGGCAGCGGCCGGGCGATCGTCGAGACGGTGATGCGCTCGCTGCCCAAGGCCGCGGCGGTCCGGCACCATCGGGCGCTGCACTTCTCCGACGTGGCCGAGGCGCTGAAGAAGGTTGACGCGCACCCGCGCGTCGCCCGTTCCGTGCAACTCGCCGTCCGCTTCGGCGTGCTGACGGCGGCCAGGCAGGCGGAGGTGCGACGGGCGACCTGGGACGAGTTCGATCTGGACGAGGCGGTGTGGACGGTGCCGGAGGCGCACATGAAGCGCTACCGCCCGCACCGGATGCCGCTGTCCACAGGCGCGCTGGCGGTGCTGGAGGAGGTGCGCAGGCTGCACGGGGACGGCGAGATCGCCTTCCGCGGCGCCCAGGGCGGGAAGCTCAGCAGAACCGCGGTCGCAGACGCGCTGAGGAAGGCGGGGGTCAAGGCGACGGGGCATGGATTCCGTTCGAGTTTCAAGGACTGGGCGCGCCACGAGGGCGTGGACGAGATTCTCTCCGAGTTCGCGCTGGCGCACGTCGAGGGCTCGAAGACGGTGGCCGCCTACGCGCGCGACGACCTGCTGGAGAAGCGGCGTCCGCTGATGCAGGCGTGGAGTGACTTCATCGGTTTGCCCAACTGACGCACGATGTATGGCGTTCGACCCAGAAGTGCGTCGTGCAACCGCGCGACAAGCGATGGTGAGTGTGTCTATGCGGCACTCAGCCCTGTCCGGGGTTCCCTGCTATTCTGCGTGCGGATCCGGTAGACGGGGCTGCGTCTATTTGGCGGATGGTTGAAAGGGGCTTCTGAATGACGAAAACAGCCGGGATCAAAGCACTCGTCGAGGAAGTCCTGGCGAGTGGGACAAATTGGACGGACGACGTCATTCTCGAGGTGTTCGTGGCTATAGAACGGACATCGGCGTGGCATCATCGTTACGCGGCGCTCTGCCAGTCACTGGGGATTGATCTGGTCAACAAATGGGGTGGGCGTTATGTTCGATTGGCGCTGGGGAGGCCGCGCAAGCTCGGACGAACGCGCGCTGGCGCGAGTAGTCTCATCGATAGCTACACAATCCTAGACTCGAGTAAGTTCTGACGTACGGAGCCCCGATTCGACAGAGAGACGGCTACATAGTCATGCGCAGGAGGAGGCCCGAGGTGCGGCCGAAGTACGGTGGCGCTAGTGGCGGCGAGAGCACACCCGAGAGAGGAGGTGCCACATGGGGAGGATTGGCGGCGGGCAAGGCCATCGTTTTTGGCCGTTTGCGGTTGGTCCGAAGACGTCGCGTAGCTTGGCTCGGGCTGGCTGTCGGTACGGCATGCCCGAGGACAGACCTTGATACCGCGTGAGATCGAGCACGGGCACGTGGTGCAGGCAGTCGAACGCATCGACGCGGAAGGCGTGCCTACCTCGCGCATGTCCTACCACTATGACCTCGTGTTCGGCGGCAAGCCGTACCCGCCGAAGTACGTCATTTCACTTGCGAGCAAGTTTGCAACGGGCTCCGAGCATCCCCCCGGGAGCTTCAATGCGGTCGAAGCGAAGAACTACTTCCTTGCGCGTGGATACGACATTTTTGATCGGCGGCAGGCGGCCGCCGCGGTGGCTCCGCAGGAAGACGAGTCTGCTTTCCCCGAAGGGACGTCCGTGTACGAGCAACACAGGAGGTTGGAGCGGGACGCGGCTATCGTGCGCAACGCCAAGACGAAACGTCTGAGAGAGACCGGGCGGCTGCAATGTGACGTGTGTTCCTTCGACTTCCGGGAGGCGTACGGAAACCGGGGCGAGGGTTTCATCGAGGCGCACCACACAATCCCGGTCGCAGAGTTGGGCGGCACGGTTAATACGAAGCTGAAGGATCTAGCGTTGGTTTGCTCCAATTGCCATCGGATGTTGCATCGCGGGGCATTGCTGGCGGTTGAAGACCTCCGAGCTCTCGTCGAAGGAGACGGTTCGTGCGGGGTGACTTGACCTGTTGCGCGATGGGCTGACGGACGACTAAGGAGGAGTCATCGAGCGGCGGGTAAAGCCAAAGTGCGGCGCTGAGGAGCTTTGTCAGCGTAGGTAGGTTTGCGTGATTCCAGGGCGCAGGTGGCCCATCTCCTCCGACACGAGGGCGAGGGCCAAGCGGTGCTCAGCATGGTGCATCAGTTCTCGCATCCTGTTTTGGGCGTATCCGTAGCGCAGTCCATGGGCGCCCCGGCTCTTCCCCAGCGCTTCGAGGCTGGCGCGCGAGAACGAGGCGCTGAACGGCTGACCGCCGCCGATGTCGTAGCGTTGCAGGTAGCGGACGCCGCGGTCGAAGACGGACTCCGGGGCGTCCAGTCGCCGGGCGTCGAGGCGCTCGGCCAGCCGGTGCGGCAGCATCACCTCGCGTACCAAGCCGCCCTTGCCGACGACGGTGTAGACCACGCCGTCGCGTCCGGCGAACCTCATGCCCTCGGCGGCGGTGCCGGTCAGGTGCGACCGCTCGCGGCGGTCGTCGGGCGGCTGTTCGTCGGGACGGCCCAAGGTGAGTAGCTCGTGGGCGCGGATACCGGAGGCGTGCGCGATCTCGGTGGCGAGTGCGTTGCGCGCGTCCTGCTTCGCGGCGACGGCGCGGACTTGGGCCGGCGAGTAGGCGCGCGGCCTCGGGCGGTGCGGCTCGGCCGACTTGACCACCGGTAGCCTGGCGCCGGGCGGCATCTGGCCGGTGACGTGGACCATCATGGCCTGGACCGCCTGGCGCTCCATGTCCAGCGTCTTCTGGCCGACTTCCGCAGCGCGCCCTTGTAGGTAGGCGACGGCACGCTCCGGGGTAAGCGCGGTCAGCGCCACGTCGAGCCGCGTCGCGATCTGCGCCAGCCGCTCCTGGTAGTTCCTCGCGGTGCCGACCGACCGGATGCGCGTCCCCTGCAGGCGCTTGACGATCCCCGCCGCCTGCTTCTGCGGATCGCTGGGTCGCGACCGGAACCGGTGGCGCGGCTGGTCCCGGCCGCGGCGGGGACGGCTACGCTTCGCCATTCGCGTGCTTCCGAAGCCAGCGGGAGACGGTGGAGCGGTGGACGCGCAGTCGGTGGTCGTCGCGCAGCGCCCGGTGGCACTCGCCGATCGTGGCGCCCTCGGCGCGCAATCGGAGGACGTGGTAGCCCACTTCGTCGATGGACGAGACGGCCAGACGCGGGAAGCGTAGTTCCCGGTCGCGGGCGCGGAGTTCGTCGAGCGCGGCGACGGTGTTGAAGGCGTCGGCCATGCGGATGTCGCGGAAGGCGCTGCGATGCACCTTGTCCAGCCAGCGCCCGACTGTCGTGGCGGCAGCGACGGTGTCGCGCTCCAGGCGCAGCCAGCGGGTCAACTGGGCGACCGTGGCCCCGGCCCGCCGCAGGGCGAGCAGTTCGGCGGCGTGGCGGTCGAGCTTCGACCGGCGCTGTCCCATATGCGTGCCTCCGAGCGCAGTAACGTGCGTGTCGATCCGGCTGAGTCGTTAGAACTATTGCCGCGGTCCAACGCTCCTCTCGAAGCGTCCGGATCGTCGCGGCTCAGCGGGACCGGAATGCCGAAGCATTCCGTGCCGACTCGCCCCCGTTCAGTCCAGATGGACTCGGCCGGGACCGTTCTCGCCGTCGCAGGTGTTGTCGCGCCGTGTAGCCGCGCGGGATGCCCTGCCGCATCCGGTCCATGCCGCCGTCGTCACGGTGGCGGATGGACGCCTGGGAGCCCCGATGGATCGCATCGGGCGCTTGCAGCTACGGGCTTGTGGCCCGAACGGTGCGGATGTTGCGCATGCCGGAGGATCGCCCCGGTGTCGCGCTGCGCGCGGATGTCGCCGCGCCGGAGGCCGCCGCCCCCGGTACGCCTGGTGTCGCATGGCACTTGCCGCGTGTGGTCCACGCGCCGGAGCCGCGTACGGGTGCCCCGGTTCTGGCGTGGTTTCGCCGTGCCTCTGGTGGTAGCTAGGACCGGTAGGTCCAACGTCGCCGCTCCGGTCGGAGCTGACGGGCAAGTGGCGGGGATTATGGGCGACGTCGGCTAGTGCGTGCAAATGCGTGCGTGAACGGTTGGAGACAGCGCGCGCCCGCTATGTCGGGCCGTGCGGAGCACCCCGACATAGCGGGGGCGCGCACCATGCCGTCGAGTCGGTGTCGATGGTTCGCGTAAGCGGCACGCTGGTAGCCCTCTTGCCGTGGAGATGCGCCCCGGTGCGGGCAAGCAGGAGCGCGCCAAGCGCTAGCGATCGTGACCCGACCGGCGGAGACTGGTCGGGGGCTCGGCCGCCGCAGGCGATAGACGCGTGCCCGAAGGGCGGCACCCACCGGCGACGACCATGAACCGGCAGGGACCGAAGTGACGCAGGTGCGCGAGGCTTGACGTCTGCCAGGGGGGAGTCCAATGGGCGCACGCAGGTGGTTGTCCGGGACTCTACGCGGGACGGTAGCGGACCTCGAACCTGTCGAATCTGATCGTGGCGATCGAGGTCCGGAGAGCCTTGCCGATTACGGTCAGGTCGTACGGTGCACCGTTCTGCGGCCCAGCGAGCGTGACATGCGGTTGGTAGCGGCGCGAGCCGAAAGCGCTGTTCCAGGCGTTGGTCGGCTTTCTGGCACCGAGGAGTTTGGGGGTCTCGAGGCGGAACACATCGCTGCGCAACGCCTGTATGTCGTCGATGGCGGCGTTTCGTTTGGTCAGGCGGAGCCCGATGGACTGTCGGCTAGGGTCGAGACCGTCACGGGGTCTTTCACCACCCGGGGCCATGACCATGAGGCGGGTTTCGGCGACATCGACGACGATGTCGACGGTGCGTCGGCCGAGACGTAGTCCGGGCAGCGATCGCTGGGCGTGGTAGACAGTGAGGTGCATTCCCCGCTGGATCGCATTCCGTCTGAGTCCATTCGCAACGAGGAAATCGGTGAGAGCGCGCTCGGAGTCGCGCGTCAGCCAGAGAAGCGCGTAGATCTCTGGGTGCTTCATCCCCTACGGTCCGCCGTCGAGCGAGCCCCCCTCAGAGTCGAGGTCGGACGAAGCGGTATCCCCGGGCTCGGACCGCCCGAGTCAAACGGCGCGCAAGTAGAACGGCGGTCCCCTGGCCTCGGTGCCAGTCGCGGACGAGACGCCGAAGGGAACAGGGTCCCCCCGGGGGCGGTTCGGTCTGAGCGTTTGGTAAGGAGTATGTTCCGGGGTTTGGACGCGTAAGCAGCGACGCCTCGGCGAGGCGGCGCGCGGAGGGTGCGATGCCTGATCAGCAGACGAGTGGGCATGACGATCGATATAGTACGCGGGCTTGGCTCAGTGACCGCATGTTAACGAAGAGCCACCACTATCGGGAGCTTGAATTGCCTACACACGTGACTGCCCGGCTTGCTTGGCACAATGACGGATGGAACGGCGCTGTCTGCAGGGCGCCAGAGGAGAATACCTACTGCGTGGGGTGGAAGTCCTTTCCGGGCGACGTGATCGCTCGCGAGAGGGACCTCGCAGTGGAGAAGTGCAAGGCGGGGTGCGCGGGAGCGGACTTGGACGGCTATATTCCGCCGTGCAGCTACAGCTTCAACGCTTTTGGTACGGAGAGTACGCAGGCGGCCTCCGAGCCACCCGGTTTTTTCTATGGCGGCGCCGCGCGCCGGGAATGGACACTCCCGCCCGCGTCGGTGTGCATTTGGCCCTACGAGGCGATGTATGCCGACGAGGTCAAGGGGCCCGACCGTCTCGACAACAACCGCCGGCGAGAATTGGCCGTCGAGTTCTTCGAGCCTGTCAGACGGGACTGCGGCAGCAACCTGATCTTCTATTACGCGAACTACTCGAATCCACTGTCGGAGGAAGAGGTCCCGCGCTACGTGATGATCGGCGTGTCCCGCATCACCGAGGTGGGGGAGGAACTCTTCTACGACAACGTTGAGCCCTACATAGCGGAAAGATACGCGGGAGGAATGATCTGGGCTCGTCAGATCACTTCCTCGTATCCGGAGGAAGGCGTTCGGCTCCCGTATCACCGGTACCTGGACGATCCTGAACGGCTCGCTGAACTCGCGGTTTTCCCGGAGCACCAAGGGCTGTGCAAATACGGGTCGAAGCACGTCTCAGACGATGAGGCGATCGGCGTTCTGGAGCAGTTCCTGGTCAAGGTGCGCTTGTTGCAGGAGATCGAGGACGAGACAGAGAACTGGGCGGTGCGGGAAGACTGGTTGCTCGAAACGATCGCGGAGCTGTGGACCCACCGGGGTCTATACCCAGGTCTGCTGAAGGCGCTTGAGGTGGCTGGCGCGACGCGGCTGATCGACGGGGCAAAGGCGCTATGCATCGGCGAGGGGCACGCCAAAGCGCACGAGGCGGTGTTCGAGGTACTCGACCATGGCCACGAAAACGTGCTGACGGAGGGCATCAAACCGGCCGAGCGTAAGCGGATATCCCGCAACTGGAGACTGTACGAGGACGGAGCTCGGATGTTGCTGCGAGATGTTCTCCCGAGACTGGACCTGAGCGCCGAAGTGATGGAGGCGGTCGCGTCCGAGCGGGGTGGCAAAACGGGGCTGAGCGTCGCCGCCGAGGAAATCGCAGCCAATCCCTACCTTCTGTCCGAGATGTACTGCGGCGACGATCCGACCGACCGCATCCCTTGGAGCGTCATCGACCGCGGAACGCTCCCCTCACCCGAGCTGGGCGGACACCCGCTCGCGGACATGGACTACAACGACGAGCGGCGCTTCCGAGCTCTCTGCGTGGAGCACCTCCGACGCGAACCTAACCACACGTTCCGCTTCGGGAAGGATCTAGTCGTGGAGATTCTTGTACGGATGGAACGGCTACCAGCTTGGAAACAGGCGCAGTTCAGCGAGCGCTATTTCGAAGTGGATGCGGAATTCCTGTCGGGATCGCTGACGCTCAAGCCCGCAGAGCGCGGGCTCATCGTTTACGAGAGGAGCGTGTTCGAGGACGAGCGGATGGTGGAGGCGACCTTGCGGGAACTGGCGGCACGCCCGGAGATCGGTTTGCGCCGGCCTGTGACCCCATCGGACTGGTCGGCCTGGATATTCAAGGTTCAGAGCCTTCTCGCCGAGAGGGGCGGAGAGGGCTACAGGAGCGCGACAGACGAGCAGATCAAAGTCTGCGAAAGACTGTTCCGTCGTCCGTTGTCGGTCGTCACAGGGCCGGCCGGCACCGGCAAGACGACCGTTATCGAGGCTCTCGTGCGGGGCGTGCGAAAAACCGAGGGGGAAGGGGCGAGCATCCTCGTGCTGGCTCCGACCGGGAAGGCGGCAGACAGGGCGCGGGAGGTGTTCGAAGAGGCATCGCTCGCCGGGGTCCGCACGGTGACCGTTCACTCGTTCCTCGCGTCGAACGGCTGGCTGAATGACAACCTGACGTTCCGGAGGCAGGGTGGGAAGCAGGCGACGGTCGGGACTCTCATCCTCGACGAGGCTTCGATGCTCGATCTGGAGCTCGGGGCGGCATTGCTCCGCGCGGTTGACTGGCAGCAGGTTCGCCGGCTGATCCTTGTGGGGGATCCGGGTCAACTGCCTCCAATAGGGCGTGGCCGTCTGTTTGCCGACGTCATCAAATGGATGGCGTCCGAGTACCCCGCCAACCTCGGATCGCTGCATTCGAACCTCCGACTCCTGCTTAACGAAATCGAAGGCCGGGGAACCGCGATCACGACGCTCTCTGAGCTTTTCGTCGTCGATGACGAGGACAAGTCGGTGGGCGGAAGGGACGCCGCCACACGCGCCGACCAGGAACAGTTGATCGAGAAGATTCACGCCGGGGGGACCGTCGATCTCGACTTGGACGTGATTTTCTGGCAAGAGCCGGAGCAGCTTGCGACGACCTTGATCGACGCAATCGAAGCGAGAATGAACCCGGCGGATGAGGAAAAGGAGCCGTGGCAAATTTGGCGGGACGCACTCGAAGGGGATCCCACCGCCTTTCAGATTCTCACCCCACATCGCGGGGAGATGCATGGGGTCGAGGCGCTCAACGAAGCTTGCCAGAAGCGCAAGGCCGAGTATGTCATGTCGAAGTTGGGCTGCGAGGGCGGTGTCACGCTCTTTGACAAGGTCATCCAAACCCGCAATCGTCCGAAGTCGAATCCCATCTGGGCATACCGGTCGACGACGCGGGAAAACCTGAAGGTCGAAGTCTTCAACGGCGAGATCGGAGTCGTGCAGGCATTCCCTTTTGACGATCGGCTTTGGAAGACGTTGAAGACGGGATATGGCCCACGGCTAAAGCGCTTCGCGGTCCAGTTCACGCGGAAGGCGGGCATCACGGTCGGTTACGGAAGGAACGTCCCGCACGGAGGAAAATTCCGCCGCAACGAGAAGGTCGAAGACAATTTGGAGCTCGCGTACGCGGTATCCATCCACAAGGCACAGGGCAGCGAGTTCGGCCACACCTTCGTCATCATCCCGGCAAGCGGGAAACGCCCGGTCTCAGCCGAACTGGTGTACACGGCGCTAACCAGGGCCAACCGGCACTGCACGCTCCTCCTGGAGAAGGACGTCACGAGCCTGTTGGACGCACGCCGGCGTGAGAACGCCCAGACGCCCCAGATCAACTCGTCGTTATTCGAACTGCACGTAGCTAAGGCGGCGTTAAGAGACCGGAGCGGCTGGTACGAAACCGGCAAGATCCACGAAGCGCTGAGCGGCGACATGCTGCGCTCCAAATCCGAGGTGATCATCGCCAATCTGCTCCACGAGAGGCAGATTCCGTTTCGCTACGAGGAACCGCTGTTCGCCGACGACGGCACGCTCAGGCTGCCCGACTTTACGGTGACTTGGCGCGGGGAGACCTTCTACTGGGAGCACCTCGGGCTCTTGGATCTCAAGGACTACGCTGACCAATGGGAAGTCAAGCGCGCTTGGTACGAGCGTTGGTTTCCTGGACAGTTGCTCACCACCGAAGAAGGGGCGCAACTCAGCAAGGATGCCGAGGGGCTGATCCAAGGGATTGTGGCAGGTACTGCGGGGGAGACCGGCTAGTCGAGCAACCGGGTGGCGAGCAAGGCCGCCGCTGACGGGCAGCACTATGCGGCGTTGGAGAGGTCCGGGAGTTGCCCTCGAGCCAGTTGGTCGTAGGCATGGAGTACGTATCGCTGCGTGCGGTACTCCCCGAACGCATCGATTTCGCTTCTTTTGAGAGTCGGAAAGGAAGCCCCCGGATCGGGGGCGTCCAACATCCATTCCAGCTCGTCGCGATGAAGGCCGTACATGTGCGCGTAGGTAGCGTCAAGCTCGCATTGCAGGCGGTGCCGGCGAGCGTCGTTCCAGGGGAACGGCGGGCCGTTGTATCCGAGGTCCTCGGCGAACGCGCGGAGATCGGTCGCTGTGTACGTAAGCTCGAGGACGCGGGGCAGGACGAGTTCAGCCCAAGCAATGACGTCGGCGCAACCCTTCACGACTTCGAGGTAAGTCTCCGGTGGAAGGACGGGCAGCTGTTTTACGATGAAGAAGTTCATGTTCGCGCCACCGGCCGAGACTCGGACTGCCCAGTCAAGAGGGAGGCTGTTCATGTTCGCCAGAACGAGAGCGGAGGCGATTGCTCGGCCGGTGGTGTAGTCGACGACCGACGCACTGTGCCCAACACCAGTCGCCGCAATCGCGGAGGATACAAGTGTTCGTGTATCCGTGGCACGCGTGATGTTGCGGAGAACTTGAAGCCATCGCTGGGGGTCGACTTGGAGCAAAGGTGCTTTGTTGCTCACCGCAGTTCGCCCGATGACGGCTGTAATGGAGGTGCGCTGATCGGTTGGTCGCGAAATGTCTCTGAAGACGCAAAACCAAGCAAGATCGTGGTGGCCGAGTCGCTGACGCCCATGATCGGGGTCATGGAGCAGATTCCTGTGCGTTCGTCGGTGGCTCGGGTGATTTTCCGGTAAACAAGCTGTGAGCCATCGCGCCGAGAACGCGTATTGCGGTCGGTCGGTCGGTCGGTCGGTCGGTCGGTCGGTCGGTCGGTCGGTCGGTCG
>JAPOVK010000021.1:10753-22639 GCA_026708185.1 Gammaproteobacteria bacterium
CGGTCGGTCGGTCGGTCGGTCGGTCGGTCGGTCGGTCGGTCGGTCGGTCGGTCGAATATGTTCGTGGCCGGAGTCAAGTTGTCAAGTCTTTTCTCGAGTTCTTGTTCTGGCACCCAGTAGCGGGGAAGCACGAATCCCTCCGGGCTCTGCTTCTCCGCGGAAGTGAGCGGGGTCGGCTTCGCATTCTTCTTGAACCGCTCTTTGGCAGGTACGTCGCGGAAGGTCGCGAAACGGTGGTCGTATTGGTGGAACAGCTTGGCCTCATAGAGAGGCAAGTACCGTTGTTCGGCACGAACGAACACGTTGGCGTCAAGATTCCATCCATCATCGATGAGTTGCTCCAGCGACCGGAACAGGGCAGAAGCGCTCGTCATGTTGAACATCTGCATGAACTTCGCACCCCATGGGTTGTCCTCCGTTTGGCTGCCGCGCGGTTCTCTCCACAGCACGCCGGCGCGACGGTACATCTTGCGCGCAATCTCTAGGTCGCGACGCGTGCGAAAAAGGGGACATGTGCGGGTGTTTGGATTGAACAGAACGAAGTCGTCCGGCGTGAGAGTGAAACGTCGCTCGACTTCTGCGAGCTGCTCGACCTGGTGCAGAAAGAAGGCGAACTCGGCCTCGGGTAGTGGATGATTGCTTCCATTCATGGTTAACAGGCAGAACCTTGTGGACCGGTGGACGCTTGGAAACACTCCGTCGCGATTCTCAAAGTCGTACAGACTGGCGAGTCGCCGCTCGGTGACGAGATGGTCGAAGAACGCTCTTCTCGAGTGGTCGGTAGCGATACCCGTAGGTACGATCAGTCCAGTCCGCCCGTTGGGGTTTAGAAGTCCCAAAACAGTCTCCGCAAAAAGCGCGTAGCTATTGAGCTTCCCGTACGCTGTGAGCGGGTTCCTTCCGCTAGTGCGGGAGAACGCGTTCCTTGCCTCGTATCCTCGTCGATCAGTTTGGTATTCGCGCCATAGATCGGGGTCCCGAGCTTCTAGTTCGGCGATGGCGGCCTTCCGACTTGCACCCGGTAGGGTGGCGATACTAGGGGCGCGGACAGCGAAATACTCTTCCTCGGTGAGCTGAGAGACTTCCCACGGGGGATTGCCGATTACAAGGTCGAATCCGCCATTCTGGATGACCTCAGCGAACGCCAAATGCCAATGAAAGAAGCGGTGGCGCTCGGCCAACGCGCTCACGTTGGACGCGACTTCGGGACGTATTGCCGTCCGGTCCGAGAGACGCTGGAGGTCGTCGGTCGTGGGGATCCGAGGCATTGCGTCAGGGACTTTGGGCGCAAAGAAAGCACCGACGAAGAGATCGGCTCTGAGCCTCTCCCGGGCTCTTGTGTCGTCGTCGAGTGCGGCCTTCCAGGCCGCGGACTTGCGGAGGATGTCGTCGAGTGTGTCTTCCGGCATCGCATCGAGATCGGCGCTGGTGATAGCGACCTCCAACACCGTTTCGTCGTCGAACAGGGTCGCCTGGCCGGTGGCAGCGTTTACGTCCTTGTTGCGTTTCCCGAGCGCCTGGGATGTCGTCTTGTCATCGCCGGTGAGCGGCTTGTATGCGTCGGCAGGAATACCGTCCGCCATGACTGCGGGATCGAGTACGCCGATGAGGCTGTCACCGAGTTGGATGTGGGCATCGAGGAAAGTCAGGGGTTTGCCGGGTTCTACAGTCTCGATCCAAAGTGCGGTTCGGCAGAGTTCCACCGCGAGGGGGTTGCGGTCGACCCCATGCACACAGTGCCGGACTACATCGCGCAGTGCGTGCTGACGCGTCGTTTCGTCCGGGGCATCCGGAGCGGCGTCGATCCGTGCCACCTCAGCGGCCATGCGCCGCGCTGCGGCAAGGAGAAAGTGCCCCGAGCCGCAGGCGGGGTCAACGACGCGGAGATCGAGGATGGCCTTGCGGGGATTCTGGGGATGGCGGGCTATCGCATCGGCAAGCACCGGGTCGAGGGCCGACTTCACCAGTTCGTTAACGAGGGGCGGCGGCGTGTAGTACGACCCGGTCAGCTTTCGTTCTGAACCGCTTGCGCCAACTCCGGCAAAGCGAAACGTCCAGGGTTCGGCTTGGACGTCGAGCACCGGTTGAAGCTCGAGCAGACTCTCGTAGACGGAACCAAGCTCCTCGGTGCCCATGTCTCGATAGTTGACCCGGGCGAGTGTCGAGTCTGTCCTGAAGAACGCAAGACTGCGGACGGCATCGAGCAGATCCTCGTTCGCGATCGCGGCCGAGTCTAGATCCGGGCATTGATCGAGTCGGAACAGTCCGCCGAGCGCAGGAAGGCCGAGACCCGAGGCGCCCGCTCCGAGCGCAGTGAAGGTGATTGTCAGGCCCTGCCAAAGATCGTTGTGGCGGTCGTAGTGACGTCTACGCAACGCACGTTCGCGCAGCCGCGAGATCGAATATCCGTCGGCGTACATTTGACGCTGTTCGGGTGTGGCATCCGGAGCGAGGAGTAGGCCGCGTTCCTCTGCGGCGAACAAAAAGAGGATCCGGTAGACGAGCCTCAGCAGTTGCTGGAAGTAGTCGTCACGCGAGAGTGCGCCAGCTCTTAGCGCGGCTCGGATGGCTTGGTTGTCGGGATGCGCCAGGAACCCGTTGCCGAGCTGGAGGAGCGCTTCGGCGACGCCGTCGCGCAGGTGGCCAAGAACGCGCTCGCCGGTTTCGATGGCCTCGGCGCGCCAGCCTTCGACGATGCAACTGCTCGGCTTGCCGTCGGTTGTCGCAAGGCGGCTGGCGTGTGCCGCGAGCCAAAGCGCGGCGAAATCCGGATAGAGCTGCTCCGCAAAGATCAGGTCGAGGTCCGCCTCGATGTACGCCGGACGGGTCATGCTGGCGTTGTCCCGGAGCAGGCGCAGCTTGGACCCGTTGGAGACGATTCCCCACAGGCACGCATCGTCGGCGTTGAGGTACTCCTGCATTACGGCATGGGGAGCCTGGCGCCGGCCATCCTCGGCGAACGCGCGGCCCGCACGGTCGAGGTCATGGCTATCATGGGTTAGCAGGCAGGGAACGGCGTTGTCGAGGGTGAGATGGCTGAGCCTGAAGACGCGCTGCCCAAGCTCAACGGGCATGCACGGGGACAGGTCGCTGTAGCCCATCACCTCCCGCAGTAGCGGCGCGAGCCACTCGTCCACGAAGACACGGTGAGCGCTCAGGTCGCTTCGCGAACGCCTCTCGGCCAGGCTGGCGTGGAGATCGCCGGCGATGCGCCAGTAACGCGCAAGTTCCTCCTTCAGCGCGAGAGACTTGGAGAGTCCGTAGTCCGGCCCGTCCTGGTGGGGAGCCTGGAGTCCAGCTACAACCTGCAGGAACTCGGGCGGAAGGATGCCGCCCTCGATCCGGAGCGCCATGAAGCCGTGGCTGGTACGTGCCCGCGCCATGGTCTCAAAGGGTCGCCATGGGCATGAACACGTAAGCGCCGATGACGTCGGCGGGTAGCGTGGGCACCACATTAAAGCGGAGCCCACGCGCGTCGCTCGCAGCCCGGACGCGACGGTGGTCCGCCAACAACTGGTGGGCGCGTTCCGTCGCCAATGAGTCGAAGGCGGACTCCAGGGCTGGCACGGCAGCGAGCGCCTGGTCGATGAGACGAGCCTTCTGCTGGACGTCCATATTGCGTCCGGTCTCGCAGTCAAGCAGAGACAGAGCGTTGTCGTCGCTCAGCGGCTCCGGCGCATTGCTGCCGCGGACCGCGACGCCGAGACATTCCTCGGCCAGCAACGACGTACGCGGCTCGAATTGCCCGCCTTCGCCGCGCCGCTCGATTTGGATGTGGCAGCGCAGACGCAACATGTACAGAACGGTGCGTATCTGCACGCCGGGCGTGAATACGGCGCTGGCTCGGGCACCCACGGTGGGCGAGTCCGCATCCAACGCTTGTTCCGCGATGTGGTCCGCTAAGGTGGCGACAATCGGGTGGGTGCGGTGGATGTGCGTTGTGCCGGCGGGTACGGGTTGCTCGAACGCGATCCTGGCCGCGGACTTGACGCCGATGGCGTCGAGTTGGTCCTGGAGCGGCTTCGGCAAGTGTGCGACTGGCAGTCGGTAGGAGTTCCCGTGCGGATCTAGCGGCGCGCCCAATCGCTCGGCAGCCACCCGAACGAATCGGGCGACGTCCTCAGGACCGCCGAGCAGAGACACGGTTCGTCGCCACTCGGGGAGCACATCGTCGGGGCGGAGGCGGCGTTGCGCGAAGACAGTGCCGGACGCCTTGTCGCGAGCCGTCGCCCATGCGTCGTCCACCTGGGCTTCGATGTCACCGAAGTCGAACGTCGTCTGCCGAGTGTTTTGCGGACTTGCGCCGTGCAGAAGCACGGCTTTCATGACGGCCTCCACGACCTTGTTGTTGTCGGTCGGAAGCGGCACCGCGATACCGAGTTCCCTTCTGATGCGTTCCGCCTTGCGGAGGATGACGCGGAGAACGGCGCCATCGACGGGGTTGTCCCGACCGTAGATCATAAGGGTGCGGACGGTAGGCGAGGCTTGCCCGAAACGGTCGGCGCGGCCTTCGCGCTGTTCGTGGCGGGTCGGGTTCCAGGTGAGGTCGTAGTGGACTACGGCGTCGAAGTGGCGCTGCAGATTGACGCCTTCGGACAGACAATCGGTGGCGACCAACACGGGCGCTATGCCGTCAGCGAGTTCTTCGAGGGCATCGACGCGGTCCTCGCGCTGATCGGAAGTGAGTTCCCCGGTGACTACCTCGACATGGGTTCGGTTTGACGGAAGGCCGGCGCGAAGCGCTTCTCCGACGTAGTGCGCGGTGGCGATGTAGCGGCAAAACACGACTGGCTGGAAGCCGCCTGCGAGGAGCTCCTTCACTTCGCGGACGAGCGTCTTGAGTTTGGGATCGCGTGCTACACCACGGAGGCCGTCGGCCCGGTCTATGAGTGTGCGGAGGGAGGTGGCGTCTTCCGTGTCGTCGACTATCCCGGCGGGAACGCTCTCGTCGAGGGCGAGGAGGTCGTCGTCGCTGGTATCCAGGACCGACTCGCCTGCGGTGCGATCGAGTTCCGACACTCGGGCTTCCTCGCTGCCTCCCTCGGCGGCGCGCAGTCGCGTGCGTAGCGCCTGCGAAGCTGCCGCCGGGCTGGAAGACGCGCACCTGAGCAGCGCCAGCGCCGCCCACCAGGACATCCGCTGCTGCAGCGCTGTGCCGCCTTCCGCACGGGCGACCATGGTTCGCGCATAAGCGAGGATCTCGTCGAAGAGGGAGCCCCATTCGCCGCTCAGCCGGTAGGTCGTCTCCCGGCTCTCTCGGGCGGGGAATCCAGCCTGGTCCCGCCACTCGGCAATGTCGCCGCGACGGCGTTGGACGAAATGCGCGGAGAGTTCGACTCTGAGTGCACGACGTTCCTCTCCGTCCGGCATTTCCGCAAGCCGGCCGAAACGGGGTTCGAGCAAGCCGAGCAGATTGTGGAACGCGGTGTCGTCGCCGGAGTGTGGGGTCGCCGTGAGGAGCACCATGTGTCGATCCGGCCGGCTCTCGGCGAGCCCCTTGAGAAGGCGATAGCGCTGGTGGCGGACGTTGGTATTTGCCTGGACACAGGTGTGCGCCTCGTCGACGATTACGAACGGTGGGCATGCGCGAAGGAAGTCGTCGCGGCGCCGGTCTGACTTGATGTAGTCGAGCGAGACGATCGTGAACGGATGGACCTCGAACACGGATTCGTCGGGACGGAGTCCGCGTTCGAGCCGCGCGGCCGTGCCGGGGCGCACTACCTCTGCCCCGATAGCGAACTTCTCGGCGAGTTCTTGCTGCCACTGCTCGCAGAGGTGCGGGGGGCAGATGACGCATAGCCGGTCGATTTCGGCCCGGTCGAGAAGCTCGCGCGCAATCAGGCCGGCCTCGATCGTCTTGCCGATGCCGACATCGTCGGCGATAAGAAGCCTCACCGTGTCGAGCTTGAGCGCCATGAGGAGGGGGACGAGTTGGTAGGCGCGCGGCTCCACGTTGATGTTGCCGAAACTGCGGAAGGGGCCCGCACCGGCCCTGAGCTTGAGGCGGAGGGCGTCTCGCAGCAGGAGCGCGCCTTCCTGCGAACCTGGCTTGCCCGGGTCGGGAAGGTCGAACGTCGCCGCGGTCGGTGGCTGCGGCTCAAGGGGCAGGTAGATGAGCGTCGCGTCCGCGTCCGCTCCGCCTAGCGGGCGGAGCTTGAGGACCTCGGCTCGCGTCTCCGGCAGGACGACCCATTCGCGGCCCCGTGCGCGAACGAGCGATCCCGGTGCGAAATCAACTGCGGCGGCCATCGGACTCTAGTCGCTGGCGTCAGCCGGTGGAACGGATGATCCGGTGCCGAACACCCATGCGAATGTGGCAAGCACGGCTTCCCACGTCGAAAGGTCCGGCCCGAAGCGAACCACCGTATAGCCGGCATCCTCCAAGCGAGCGTCTATTTCGGCGTCGGCGCTATCGCGGAGCTCGCGAGCATGGACGGGGCCGTCGATGTAAACCAGCGTCTGCGAGGACGAATAGGCGAAGTCCGGGCGTGTCGCGTATTCGGAGAGGTAGGGCTGCGCGCGGTCAGGAAGGCGATGGCCGCGTTCCTTGAGGAAGTCGAGCCATGCCGCTTCGAGGCTCGATGTGCTCGCGTTGAGCAGTTCGTCGAGACTGTCGCCCTGACGCTCTGTTCGCGTGGGCTGAGTCACATGCGTGAGTCGACAAAGAAGGTCGAGCATCTCCTCGTGGCGCCGGTCGATCTGCGGGTGTTCGGGCTGGTTGTAGTAGCTGAGCAGGCATCGGTAGCAGCCAGCCTCGCAATCTTCGTCATGGTCGCGGAGGTCGTCCACGCCCGACCAATCGCCCGACGTCGACGAAAAGTGGCAGACCTGGAGCGCCCTGCGGGCGACAAGTGCGACCGCCCCGGGATCGCTTGCGAGCCGGGTGAGCACGCCGGCTCCGCCTTCGGCGGCTTCGTAGAAGAGGATCGCCGTACGGTCGCTCGTGTCGGGCAGCGGCTCGGCGGCGAGTTCCGCTTCCTCCAGTTGGAACTCCTGCTCGATGCCGCGTTTGAGCGCGTACTGGAGCGAGACCATCGCGGCGTCCGAGAGCCCCGGGGGTGGCTCGACCACGAGGACGTTGCGTGTGTCCTCGACGAAGGGCGTGATGCGCTGGACCGTTTTGCCCTCGCGCACGGTATCGTCCTCTGCGTCCGTCGGAGCCTGCGAATCCTTGGTCCACTCGCCGGTGTTGGCGTCGATGGTGAAGCCGTACACGGTCGGCTCCTTGCGGCGCCGCCAGCCCAAATTTATGCGCCAAAGCCTTGCGGCCGGTCCATAGCGGAGTTGCAGGAGTGTCTCGCTGCCGTCGCCCAAGAAGATTCTTTCAAAGCGCATCCGGCCGTTCTCCTCGCTGAACCGGAGCGTCGTCACCATCTCGTAGCCCTGCCGCTGGCGCTCCTCCTCGTCGGATGTGATTCGGGTGGCGCGACGAGTCGAGACCTGCTCGATGCGATAGAGATTGGAAATTGAGCGCCCGCCGTCCAAAGGGTCGTCGCAGACGACGCAGCGCTCATACTCGCGCTGATCGCCGAAGTGGCCGTAGCCGCACGATGGGCAGATGCGGGCTGACCGCACGGGGACCCTGGCCGAGTCGGCGGGTCGGTATTCGTCGCGCATGGCCAGTATGGCCCGCCGAACGCGGTACGTGCTTCCCTCGTGGTAGATGATGGACTGCGGGCCGAACTCGGTCAGGCCGAGGAATCGTGGGCGGCTCAGAAACGAGTCCCGGGCGACCTTCTCGCGCCGCCCGGGGATGAAGGCCATCAACGGCAGGCGCGGGAAGTTGTAGCCGGGCAGAAAACCCTCGGCCGCGAGGTAGCGGTAGGTGTAGAAGTCCGAGTTCATGGTCGCCCGGCTGTCGAGCAGAAGACTCTGCTGCGTGTACGCCTCGTCAAACCGCATCTTGGCCTCGCGGCGCTCGCGCTCGGTCGCCGCTGCGTTGTTGAGGACTTCGTTCGCGAACCGCCTCTGGGTCTCGGTGGCGCGGTAGAGCGAGCGCCATCGGTCGAACGCCTCGTCGAAACGCCGCTCTGCCGAGTTCATGGCGCTGCGGAACCAAGTGTCGGTGTACCAAGGGGCGGTTTGTCGGGACAGGTCTTGGCCGAGCATGGCAAGGATCCGCGAGCCACGTTGATCCGCCGCGGCCACCGCTCGGGGATCTGCGACCTGGTCGGCCACATCGGCGTGCAGGGGCAGCTCGTCGGTCTGCTCTCGGTCGAGCACGTCCCGGACGGAGGGCCCGAGCATGACGCCGGTCTCTGCCAGCCACACTGCCTGCAGATGGCTGCGAAGGAGATCCTCGTTGGCAAGGTCGATGGTGGGTGGGTTGACGGCACCGGCAACCATGCGGGTCGGGTCGGCGAAAAAGTACTGGTCGTGAGGGGACCGCGCGGCGCAGTAGGTCAGCACCAGGGCGGGCTGGCCGCTGCGGCCCGCACGGCCGCTGCGTTGCGCGTAGTTGGCCGGCGTGGGTGGTACGTTGCGCATGTAGACGCTGTTCAACGTGGCGATGTCCACGCCGAGTTCCATGGTGGGGGAGCAGAACAGGACGGGAAGGCCTCCGGGCGAGAGACCTTTGCGGAAGCTGGCTTCTCGCTCTTCTCGCTCCTTGGCGTCCACTTGGGCCGTGTGTTCGCGGGCCTGCAATTGGTGGAGCAGCCGATCTTCGGCCGTCAGGAGGTCGGCGACGTTCTCGTAGAGACTGCGGAAGAACAGATTGGTGGCGGTGGGTACATCATCCTGGGCGGCGAGGCGCCACTCGAGAACGGTACTGTTGATGCGGTAGCCCGTGCGCGTGCCGTCGAGGTCGGTCGGTTCGACGTACCCGTGGATTTCGAGAACCCGGAGCACGTCATCCAGGATGGCGTTGTATACGGACTCGTCGAAGGTGGCGGGATAGTGACGGTTGTCCGCACCCCACAGGGCCTTGGCGCGAATCCGGCGGCCGAACACCGAACGGTGGGAGACGTGGAGCAGCCGGAAGTCCCGCGCTTGTGGGTGCGAGCGCGGCCGGGGAACCATGTACGCGTGGGAGAAGAGCCGCTCCTCCTCCGACAGCCCCCAAGGTTCCGTCAGCTCGTTGAAGCTCCGATTGCGGACCTGCTCCTGGAAGTTCGGATCGAGGTAGATCGTCTTGATGCAGAGGGCCTTACGCATCCGGTCCATTAGGTCGCAGACGAGATCCAGTCGCGTCTGGGGGCTGACGGACGCCAGGAGGGGATGGCACTTGCGCCACTCGTCCTCGTCCGCGCAGCAGGTCTCGATCTCGCGGTATCCGATCTTGAGGAGTTGCAGCTGCTCGAGATTCGGGTTCGTGACGCGCCAGCCTCGCTGAAGGTCGAAATAGAGCCGATAGCCGATGACGTCCCGCAGGGTCTTGAGAGTGTTCTGGGCCTTGATGCCCTTGGATTCCGGATTGGCCGCGTAGTCCGGGGGGTCGAGGCGTAGGTGTTCGAGCACGCGCTGGGTGAGGACGTCGTCAGTGAGGCGACCACCGGACTCCTGCCTGATCGCGGCGAGTAGAGCGCTACGGAGCAAAAGGACCTGAAGGAAATCGTTGAAATGTCCCGCTTGCAGGCTGGCATCCTGACGGTTGTCCGTGAACGCGAGTAGCTTCTTGGCTTCGTCGTCGAGGTCCGTGCCGACGAGGTGCCGAAGCGAGGACAGCGCCAGCACAGTTGTGGCCGAGCTGCGCCCTTCGCTCGATAGCGCGGAGAGCTTGCTCAGGTCGCTGCGAACGCTACCGTCGTAGTAGGCGTCGCAACTCGGATTGAGGCAGAACCGGAAGGAACCGGGGATGAACCACGCAGGCAAACCATCGCTGGAGACATCGCCCGTGGGGTCCACCATGACGCCGACGGGTTGGTATCGCCGGAAATGCGGTCGGAGCCGGGCTGTCCCATTGCGGAAATCCAGCCACGCCTCCGGCATCTGGCCCTCGATGTCGGACGGATCGAATTCGCCGGACAGGTCGGGCATGAGGTAGCCGAACCGGACGTCCTCGTCTTCGCTTGCTCGCTCAGAGAGCTCCCGCGGCGCAAAGGCGCGTGGCTGGCCACCCTCAAGCGCTGCCCAGACGGGGTAGTACTCCTGGCCGCAGTGGCGGCAGAAGGAGAGGATGAACAACGGTCGGCCCCGGTCACCCGGGGTGAAGTGCTGACCGTCTAGGGTGAGAAAGCGGTCGCCAGGATTTTCGAGCGTGGCGTACGCGTTCCACGCGCCGCTGATGAACTGGTGGAGACGGAAAGCGAAAAAGCTACGGCCGGCGTCGTTGCGGCTTCGGTAGGCAGTGAGAAGGAGGTCGGCGAGGTATGCGCGCGCAGGATCCAGCTCCAGCTCAGCCGCAGCCGCGAGGCGTTGGGAAGCTAGCTCAACGGAAAGGGGCTTGGAGATGCGCACGAGTTCGCCGTCACGGTTTTCAAGGCCAAGCGTGCGCTCTACCCAGGCCGCGACAGGGTGCGCTGCCAGTTCTTCATGGGTGGGCGCACTCGGGACGCCGATATCGATGGCGCGCCGTAAACTCGCTGCGTCGGTGGGAGTTGCGTCGTCAGTTACAGGTTCGAGGCTTTCGGTGATGACGTTTTCCGGGCGTACTCCCGTCCCGAAGAGGCGGCTCGCGATGGCGGCCACGGCAGCGTTGCGGTCGCCGGTCGAACCTTCCGTGGCCATGGTTGCCGAAGTGCCGACACAAAGCAGGTTGTCGTTGAAGCGCTCGCGGACTCGGCGGGCGAGCATTGCGACGTCGGCCCCCTGGCGACCCCGGTACGTGTGCAATTCGTCGAGAACCAGGAACCGCAGTCCGGTGGCGTGCTGTCGGACCGCCTTGTCGGTTTCGACAAAGCGCGTCATGACCAACTCCAGCATCACGTAGTTGGTGAGGAGGATGTCGGGAGGGTTCTTCGCGATGCGCTCGCGGTCTTCTTGGGATTCCTGACCGGTGTAGCGGGCGAAGGAGACCGGTTCTCGCCCTTCGCCGTAGCCGAGGCGCAGGTACCGGTTCAGTTCGTCGAGTTGGCTGTTGCACAGCGCATTCATCGGGTAAACGACGATGGCGGTAATGCCTTCGCACGGCTCCCCTGCCCGCCTGCGCCGGAGCACATCGTCGACGATGGGTATGAAGTATGCGAGCGACTTGCCGGAGCCGGTGCCGGTGGTGAGGACGTAGCTCTCCCGACGGTTGGCGATGTCGATGGCGTCTGCTTGATGTTTGTGCAGACGGAGGCGGCGGCCGAAGGTGTCATCGGCGCGTTTGATGCGGAAGATCTTCTCGCACTCCGGTTCGAGCTTCCCAGCGGCGACGAGTTCGTCGACATGCCCTCCGGAGACAAAGTTGGGGTTCAACTGGATCAGGGGTTCGGGCCAGAAGCGGCCGGACGCGTATGTTCGGTCGATGACCGCTCTGATGTCGACGGCACGAATCTTGGTGAAGCTGCGGGAGAAGCGTTCGTACTCCGCGACCAAGTTGTTCCGGAGGGTGAAAACGTCCAAGCGGGATCCTTAACGCTGATTCACAAGGAACCCGAAGGCGCGCGACGGGCGGGAGTCACCGAAGGGGCGTGGTTTCCGGACGATTCGCGGGAGAGCATTCATCACAGCCCCAGTTTGGCATGAGAGCCAAGGCGGACAAGGCGCAGAAGATCGCGACCGACTTTCTCATAGATCAGGATGAGATCAGGGCGGACGTGGCAGTCGCGGAAGTCCGCCCAGGGACCGCTCAGCGCGTGGTCGTGATAGTGGGGAGCGAGTGGGGTGTCGTTGGCGAGGGCGGTCACGACGGGGGCTAGCCGCTCGTCGAGGCGATTGCCATGGCGTCCGCGGGACTCCCGCCTGTAGTCGCGCTTGAACGCACGCGTGCGCTCAATGCTCCGCATGGAGATCGTCGAACAG
>JAPOVK010000018.1 GCA_026708185.1 Gammaproteobacteria bacterium
GCACCGGCGCGTGCCGCTGGCGGCACGCCGACTCCGGCCCAAGGCCACGCCGACCATCCATGGACGTTAGCCTGGGCTTCTGTCGAAACTCGGCAGTTCGCCCGATGTCTCCACCCAGGGCTGGCTGCTTGCCATCCAGATGTGCACCGCGGGCTTGAGCCAACCCGGGTCGTCCAGCGTGGCCGCCTTCAGGACGGTCATGGCGGCGTTGGCCGACAGCTCGGACAAGATCGGCGAGCCGCAGGTGGTGCAGAACCGGCGCGTCACCTGGTTGCCGCTGTCCGTATCCACCGTGAAACCACCCAGTTCACCGGTCAAGGTCAACGCCTCGGTGGGCACCCCGACGATGGTCGAGTACGCGCCGCCCGATGCGTATTGGCAGTCGCGGCAGTGGCAATGGCCGACGAACACCGGCTCCGCCCTGCATTGGTAGCGGACTTTGCCGCAACGACAGCCACCCTCGAATTCCGTCGCCATGCCAACACTCCCGTCCGCCCGCATCGCTGGCAAGCATAGCGCGAGTTCCGGCTCCCCTGGTCAGGCCTGCGCGGGCTTCCACCAGCGCAGCATGAGCGAACTCGAAACCACGCACACGCTCGACAGCGCCATCGCCAACGCCGCCAGGGTCGGGCTCAGGTAGCCGAGAGCCGCCAGCGGGATGCCGACGACGTTGTAGACGAAAGCCCAGAACAGGTTGTGCTTGATCTTGCGCAGCGTCGCCCGACTGACGTCGATGGCGGCCGGAATCAGCACCGGATCCGGTCGCATCAGCGTCACCGCCGCGGTCTCCATGGCGATGTCCGTGCCTGTCCCCATGGCGATGCCCACGTCCGCGGTCGCCAATGCAGGGGCGTCGTTGATCCCGTCTCCGACCATGGCGACGCATGCGCCTTGGGCCATGCGGGCGTTGACGGTCTCCGCTTTGTGCTCGGGTTGGACGCGGCCCAACGCCTCATCGACCCCGACGGCCTCTCCCAGGTGGCCAACGACGGCCGGTGAGTCGCCCGAGAGCAGCACGGTCCGCATACCCGCGCCTTTGAGCTCAGCGACCGCTTCCCGGGCCTTGGGCCGAACCCGGTCGGCGAGCCGCACAGTCCCTCGAACGCCCGTCTCGTCGGCCACCCAGACGGTCGTCTCCCCTGGCGGTGACACGTCGCCAGCAGGCACTGCGCCGATGAAACCAGCACTGCCGACTCGTACGCGTCTACCGGCAACGTCGCCGCTCACGCCTTGGCCAACGTGGTTGCGAAAGCTGGTGACGGCGGGCACTTCGATACCTTCCCGTTGCGCGTAGTCGACGACGGCCTTCGCGAGCGGGTGTTCGCTCGCCTGCTGCACCGCGGCGGCCAAGCGCACGACGTCGCGCTCGTTGTCCCGGAGTCCGGTCACCGCTGTGACCGCGGGACGGCCCGTGGTCAGCGTGCCCGTCTTGTCGAAGATCACGGTATCGACATGTGGTGCGCGTTCCAGGGTATCGACATCCTTGATGAGTATCCCCGCTCGGGCGGCGGCGCCCGTGCCGACCATGATCGCCGTGGGCGTGGCGAGGCCCAGAGCGCACGGACAGGCGATGACCAGCACCGAGACCGCGGCGATCAGCGACGTTTCGAAGTCGCCGCTGACGACGAGCCAAAACGCCAAGGTCGCGGCCGCGAACACAACGACCGTGGGGACGAAGACTTGGCTGACTCGGTCCACCAGCCTCTGCACGCCCGCCTTGCCACGCTGGGCGTCGGTCACCAAGCGCACGATCCGCGCTAGCGTGCTCTGTGCGCCGACCGCGGTGGTCCGCACCTCGAGGTAGCCGGTCGTATTCACCGCACCACCCGTCACGTGGTCGCCGAGTTCCTTGGCCACGGGTAGGCTCTCGCCGGTCAGCAACGACTCGTCGACCTCACTGGCACCGGCGACCACCTCGCCGTCGACGGCGACCCGCTCCCCCGGCCGCACCATGACCACGTCGCCCGGCAGGACTTTGCCCGCCGCCACGTCCTCCCACCGGCCGTCCGGCCGTCGCACCCGCGCGGTTGCCGGTCGCAGGTCCATGAGCTGGCGGATGGCGCTGGTCGTGGCGCGCTTGGCCCGGGACTCGAGATACTTGCCGAGCAGCACCAACGTGATGATCACCGCCGAGGCCTCGAAATACAGTTCGCCGTCCGCCGCCTCGCCGAGCACGGTCAACAGGTACCAGCTATAGGCGTATGCGGCCGTCGTGCCCATGACGACCAGCACGTCCATGTTGGCGCGCCCGCCGCGCAGGGCATTGAAGGCCGCCCGGTAGAAGCGCGCACCCAACACGAACTGGACCGGCGTCGCCAGCAGGACTTCCGCAGCCGGCATGAGGTGGATGTCGTCGTAGCCGAGCAACACGAACACCATGCCGATGACCATTGGCAAGGTGAGGATCGTGGCGGTCAGGACGACGCGCTTCTCGGCGTCCAGCCGGCGCTCGTCTTCGGCCTCGGCGTCGGCTTCATCGTCGGCATCGTTGGCTCCGAGGATCAGTTGATAGCCGGCCCGTTCCAGGCGTTTCTCCAGGCCCTCGGCCGAGACGTTGCCGGGGAGCAGCGTGACCGTTGCCTGCTCCAGGGCCAGGTTGACATCCACGTCGACGACGCCCGGCTCCTGGCCGAGCACGCTTTCGACCCGTGCCGAGCACGCGCTGCAGGTCATTCCTTGGACCGGGTAGGTGCGCACCTCGGTACGCACGCCGTAGCCCGAGCGCGCGACGACCTCGGCCAGCGTCGCGGCATCCGCGGTGTCGTCGATGACGACGGCCGCGCGTTCGGTCGCCAAGTTGACGTCGGCGCGAAGGACGCCCGGGGCTGCCTTCAGCGCGCTCTCGACATGGCCGACGCAGGCACTGCAGGTCATGCCGTCGATGCCAAGATCCAGGTGCGTCGCCTCGGCGCGCTGATGTTTGGACACGCTATTCAAAAGCGTGGACTCCCTTAGTCGGCCAAGGAAGCCTCACCCTTCCCGTCAGGTGTTGACGAAGAGGGCCAGCATCCCCAGCCAGATCAGCAGAAGGAAGTGCCAATAGAGGGCGCAGAGATCAACGCTGCGCCGCAGCCGCACATTGACGTCCGCGGGATCCACGCCTTCAGCATCGCTGGCCGCGAACCGCCGGGAAGCGCGGGCCCAGGCCACCAAACCACCGAGCAGGTGCACGCCGTGGACGCCGGTGATCAGGTAGAAGAACGAATTGGCGGGGTTGGCGTAGGCGTAATAGCCTCGCGCGATCAACTGGTTCCAGACCACCAGTTGCAGGGCGAGGAACGCGAGCGTTATACCCCCGGCGATCAGGAATGCCAGCTTGGCGGTGCCGGTCTGACCGCGGTTGCAGGCCCTGCGCGCCCACTCGTAGGCCACGCTGGCGAGCCCCAGAACGATGGTGTTGAACCACAACAACGGTGGCTCCGGCATCGGCACCCAGTCGGTCTGCTGACCGCCGAACTCGAGCGGCTCCAGGCGCATGTGGTACGCCGCGAAGAACAGGAAGAACAAGACGCCGACGATAGCGAGGAACACCACCAACGCGACCTTCTGGTTCGAGGCGGCGTACGAGGCCGTGCGCAAGTCGACGACCGTATCTGGTTGCGCCAGCCAAGGTTTCTCGGCCAAGCGTTTGAAAATGTTCATGGCGCGCTATTCTACTCCCGCCGTGGCTGGCTTGCCTCCTGCCGCGGCACTCGTGCCGCGGACGCACTGCGCGGAAACGGCACCCGAGCGACGTCGCCGTCCTTGTACTCCGTGGCCCCGGTCGCGAAGCCCGCAAGCCGCAGCGTCACGGTGACCGTCTGCGCCGTGCGGTTTTCCCAGAACCAGCCGTGGATGCCGTCGTAGGGGGCGACGTAGGTTCCGGCATCCCCCGTGCCCCGGCCTTGTGCGAAGCTCTCCGCCGTGTCGGGGTCGGCACCGGTGGGCTCCGCGTGCAGGTCGAACACGACCTCGCCGCCGGCCCGCCACGCGTAGACCAGGCCGTCACCGCCGACCAAGTCGTACTTGATCTCAACCGATTCGAACGGCGCGAGTTCGAAGGCCCGCGTCTCCGTCGCGAAGGCCGTGTCGGTTCGGTGGGCGTCAAGTGGCGGCGCGCCAGCCAAGCCGAGGAGCCCGAGGGTCCGCCCAACGCCCGTGGGATCCACACCGAATTCCGCCGGAAGGACGAACGTGACGAACGCGGCACTAGCCGCCAAGAATGCCGCCACGGTGGCGAGGACGATGCGCTTCATCCCTGCAACCACCAGCCCGCCAACTGGTACTGGGTGAGCAGGAACCCAAGCGCCAGCAGCACGGTATTGAGCCCGAACGCGGAGCGCTCGAAGGTCGGCTGCCGCCGCCACCAGGCGAGCACGCCGACCACGCCCGCCAACGCCGCGAACTGGCCGAGTTCGACGCCGACGTTGAAGCTCACCAGGTTGATGAGCAGCCCATCGTCCGCCAGGTAGAGCTCCTGGACCTTCGTGGCAAGCCCCAGGCCATGGAACAGGCCAAACACCAGCACGGCCCAGCGGGTGTTGGGCGAGCGCCCGAACACCCTCTCGAACCCACCCATGTTCTCGAACGCCTTGTAGGCCACCGACAAGCCGATGACCGCGTCCACCAGGTAGGCGTCCACGGTGAGTTCGCCCAGGACCCCGGTGAGCAGGGTGATACTGTGGCCCAGGGTGAACAGCGACACGTAGAGCACCACGTCCTTGAGGCGATGCAGGAAGAACACGACCCCTACTAGGAACAACAGGTGATCCACGCCGGTCACCATGTGCTTCGCACCGAGGTAGGTGAACGCGGCGACCGCCGGACCATCGAGCGCCTGGACGTAGCTCGCGTTGTCCTCGGAGATGGCGTGCGCCAGGGCGGGCAGTCCGAGGAGCAGCGCAGTCACGACCACGGTGCCAAGCGCCACCCTTCTACCCACGCCGGTCAGTCCGTACCGGCATCGTCCGCGGGCATGCGTGCGTAGACCTGGTGACAGGCCACGCAGACGTTGTACAAGTGACCGCCGATCTCGAACAAGGCTTCGCTGTCGCGATTGTCGACCGCCTCGATGGCCTGCTGCGCGATGCGGGTCATGCCGTGGGAGAACTCGATCCATGGGGCCGGGCCGGGCTCGCCAACCGGCATGAGATGCGGCATCAAGAGCAGGTTGCCGCCTTCGGCGACCACGGCGGCAGCGTGTCGGACCGCCGCCCATCCCTCTTCCGTGGTCGGCGTCAGGTCTTCCTCGCCCTCGGCCGTCATCACATAGCCCGTCGCGCCCCAGATCGCATCCGCGGCGGGGTCGAGCACCCAGGCCATCGTCTCGCGCATGTCGCCGACCGGCTGCACGGGCAACTCGGTCGTCGGGGGCTCGCCGCAACCGGCAAGCCAAAAGGCCGCGAGCGCCAAGCCGTTTCTTGCAACCACAGTGGTGTCAGTCCTTCGCACGGTGAGCGCGGTATTGTAATGGGGTCGAGGCGAATCGTACGACCAATCGTGGCGAATCTCGCCAATGACCGGCGGGACGCTCGTGCACGAGCCTTTGCAAATCATCGACTTGCGCGCGTCCGGATTGCTGGCATACGCCTTGCACTCTGAAGCTTCCAATGAGGCTTATTATTCATTGAACCGGGACGGGAGCGCTTGGTATGGGTTTTTGGACGGCTGTGGCATTGGTCGCCATGTGCGGGTGTCTGCTCGAGGCCTACCGCATCTACGCGAAGACGAAGACTGCTAGACGGGACGATGACGACCTCGAAGCGCGTGTCGCGGCGCTTGAGAGCGGCAACGACTTGGAGGAACGCCTCCGCAATCTAGAGGCGATCGTGACGGACCCGAAGTTCCACCTCGACCACGAAATCAAGAAACTGGCGACCTGACGGCGTGAGCGACGAGATCGCCTACGCGTCCGCGACCACGCTGGCCCATGCCTTACGAACCGGCGAACTGTCGCCGGTCGAGATCGTCGACGCCCTGCTCGCGAGGATCGAGGTCCACGAACCGCGGATAAACGCGTTCGCGATGCTGACGCCGGACTTGGCGCGCGACATGGCCAGGGCCGCCGAGGACGACCTGGCCAAGCGGCGACCCACCGGGCCGCTGCATGGCGTGCCCGTCACCATCAAGGATCTATTCGACGTCGAGGGGCTACCCACCGACCGCGGGTCGCTCGCCGGCCGCGACGGTGTCGCGATAGCGGACTCGGCGGTGACGGCGCGGCTGAGGGCGGCGGGTGCGGTCATCCTCGGCAAGACGACGACATCCGAGTTCGGCTGGACCGGCGTCAGCCGCAGTCCGTTGACGGGCATCACCCACAACCCTTGGCGCCACGGCTACAACACCGGCGCCTCGTCGGCCGGTGCTGGCGCTGGAGCTGCGGCCGGCTTCGGACCGCTCCATCAAGGATCGGACGGTGCCGGGTCCATTCGCATGCCATCCCACTTCAGCGGTATCTTCGGGCTGAAGCCGACCTGGGGCCTCGTTCCCCATCTCCCGGTGCGCAACAGCGACCAGGTTTCCCACGTGGGACCGATGGCGCGCACGGTGGCGGACGCGGCGCTGTTTCTGAACGCGACCGCCGGTGCGCATCCGTTCGACCACACCAGCCTGACAAGCCGGGAAGTCGACTACGGCGCGGACTTGGAAAGGGACGTCGACGGCCTGCGAATCGCCTACAGCCCGGACCTCGGTCATGCGCGCGTGGATCCCGAGGTCCGCGCGGCCGTACAAGACGCGGTGACGGTGTTCGAATCCTGCGGCTGCCACGTCGAAGAAGCCACGCCCGATTGGGGTCCCGAAGGTCCGGAGATCGGGCGGTTCTTCTGGTCCGTCCACGAGGTCCCCCTCGCTGGGTTGCTCGACGAGTGGCGGGATCGGATGGATCCCGGGCTGGTGGCGTGCATCGAGGCGGGCCAAGGCAAAACTGCGGACGACTACCTCGCCATGCGTGCGAGAAAGCTCAACTACGTCGAACGTCAGCACCGGTTCATGGCCGACTGGGATCTCCTGGTGACGCCGGCGGTGAGCGTGGCCGCGTTCCCCGCCGAGCGTTTGCAACCGGAGCACTGGCCCGAACACCCCTGGGACTGGCTGCAGTGGTCGGAGTTCTGCTACCCCTTCAACATGAGCGGCCTACCTGCCGCAAGCGTGCCCTGCGCGTTCACGCCGGACGGCTTGCCGGTGGGCATGCAGATCGTCGGTCGGCGCGGCGCCGACCACGCCGTGCTGCAAGCGGCGGCCACGTTCGAACGTGCGCGGCCCTGGGCGCACAAGCGACCACCGATCGGTTGAGTCGTTAGACTGTGCTTAGTGGCGGAAATTTACAAGTAAAACAATAACAAGCTTCATAAATACTGTTAATGTATACACCGCTGCTGCACCACGGCGCCTTCCACGTCACCGTCGAAGACGAGGTCGTGTTCGTCAGTCGGGACGGCGAGGCGATCGAACCGGCGCTGCGACCTCAGTTTCCGGAAGTTCCTGGCGCGTTTCCGCTCATGTTTCCGAGGGAACCCGACTGCGCGGCCGAGAGTGGTTCGTTCTCGACCCTCGTCGCCCAGTAGTCGGCGTCGAAGGACTCGTCGCCGAGCAGGAACCGCCAGAAGCGGATGCGGTTGATGTACTCGATTCGGCCGGTGTCGTTCTCGAACCAGCGCTCGCCCCGGGTGAGGATCGAGTGGATGTGATCGGGGTCGCGTCTGCCCTTCACATGGAAAATCGGGCGCTGCGCGAGATCCTCGGGCAGGTCCGAGGTATCCCAAAGGCGCTGTTGCCGAACCGTCGGGTTCAGGCGGATCTTGAACATGAACCGGACGCGGTCGGAACGGTTCCGACCCCCGCCGTGCCACAGGCCGTGGTGCGCGAAGATCAACGTTCCCGCTGGACAGACGACGTGCTCCTGCCCCGCGATGTTCTGATAACGGGCAATTGCCATTTCGCTCACGACGCGCAGGTGAGTACCCGGGACGTACCGGGTGCCACCCATCTCCGGCGTCACCTGATGCGGGAAGTACATGATCTGGATATCGAAAGTCAGTCGCGGGTCGATGGTGGAGTCCTGGTGCGTGTGCTGGGTTGTCCCCCGTTCGCCTGACGGCATAAGCACGTGCAGGAAGTGGTGATCGATCAACGAACCGGGCCCGACGAGACTTTCGATGGCGCCACGAACCCAAGGCAGACGTACCAGACGACCCAGTGCCGTGTCACTCGCGTAGGCTTCCATCAGGCCGGTCCCCGCCGGCACTTCCGGAATGCGGCTATTCGCCATCAATTCGGCGTAGTTCGATAGGTTCCGGCCGCCCGCTTCGTCGATGAACAGTTCGTTGATGTCCTGCGGCACGCGGCCATCGAAGCGCAGAAGTCCCCTGGCAGCGAACGACGCCATCTGTTTGGAGTTCAGCCGGTCAAGCATCGCCTGCCTCCTATCCCACCTCGACGAGTCTCTCGAAGAAGAACTCGTACTTCAGGTACCCGGTCCGGAACTCGTTGCCTACCCCATGGTCCAGGAGCGGGGATGCCTGGATCAGTCGCCAACCATCCTGCAATGCTGCCAGACCCGTGTCGTAAGGCGGTCCGTCCGCATCCCCGGACATGTGCCGTTTTCGCCCGGTTCCATCGTACAACGCCCATGCGGCGACCCCGGAATCGAGCGCCGAGTTCTTCAGATAGAGGACGAGAACCTGCTGTCGTCGCATGGTGGAGACGTCAATCGGCCCGGAAGCGTAGTGTCCAACACGAGCGTGAGAGTTTATCCGTCGGATCCCTAGCGCGCTTGATCGGCGGGCGCCCCGCGTCGTCTAATGAGTGCGGAAGCTTGAGAGCCCTCAGCCGGGGAGCGCGAAGGGCTCGCCCCTCGCAAGAAAAGGAGACCTCGCTCGTGAAACGCCGTTCCCTCCTCGTCGCCGGCGCCAGTCTGCCGCTTGCGGCGACCTTGGCCCGTGCCGCCGACCCAGTCCGCTATCCGCGCGCCGACGTCGTGACGCTCGACCCGTCCTTCCGCGGCTTCATCGGCAATACGCCCGTGTCGCGCCTGTTCACCAGCCCCGACATGTACTGGGCCGAAGGGCCGGCCTGGAACGGTTGGGGCAACTACCTGGTGTGGAGCGACATCCCCAACAACCTGCAGTACCGTTGGCTCGACGAGGACGGTCACGTCTCGGTTTTCCGGCGACCGGCGAACAACAGCAACGGCAACACCTTCGACCGCGAGGGTCGCCAGATCTCGTTCGAGCATCTCACCCACCGCGTCGTGCGCTACGAGCGGGACGGCTCGGTCACCGTGCTGGCCGACAGCTACGGCGGCAAGCCGCTGAACGCACCGAACGACGGCATCGTGCATCCCAACGGCGACCTGTGGTTCTCCGACCCGGGCTACGGCACGCTGGGCGACTACGAGGGCTACGACGCGGACACGGGCTCCGTTCAGCCGTACCAGAAGGAGGCGATCTACCGGCTGGACGGCCAGACCGGGGAGCTACACCAGGTCACCGACGAGATCTACAAGCCGAACGGTGTGTGCTTCTCGCCCGACTACAAGATCCTGTATGCGGCCGATACGGGCATGTCGCATTACCCGGAAGCGCCGTCGGTCATCAAGGCGTGGGACGTGGTCGACGAGGTCCGTCTCGCCAACGGACGCGACTTCGCCTCAATGGAACTCGAGGTGGACGGCGAACTGCGCCGCGGGGGTGCCGACGGCATCCGTTGCGACGCCGATGGCAACCTCTGGTCAAGCGCAGGCTGGGCGGGCCCGGGCTACGACGGCGTGCATGTATTCGACCCGGACGGGGCGCGGGTCGGGCAGATCCTGTTGCCCGAGGTCTGCGCCAACGTCTGTTTCGGCGGGCGCAAGCGGAACCGGCTGTTCATGACGGCGAGCCAATCCCTTTACGCGGTGTATACGAATTCGCGCGGGGCGCACTTCTGCTGAACGTCGTCGGCTCGCCCGATGGAACGCCGCAGGCTCCTTGAGTTCGGCGCCGCGGCGCTGCTGGCACCGGGCCTCGCCTGGGCGTCGCGGCGACGGACGGTCAACGACTACTCCGGCCTGACCGACGTTGAGGTCGCTTCCGAGATGCGGCCCCAGTCAACCCAAGAGGTAGGCCGCGCGGTCGCGGATTGGCCGGGGAGCATTTCGATCGGCGGCGGGCGGTTCAGCATGGGTGGCCAGGTGGGCTTCCCCGACTCGCTGCACATCGACATGCGCACCATGAACCGGATCTTGTTCCTCGATGTCGCCCGCCGCGTTGTCCGCGTGCAGGCCGGGGCGACCTGGCGCGACCTCTTGGACGTCCTCGATCCGCACGACCTGTCGGTGAAGATCATGCAGAGCTTCAGCAACTTCACCGTGGGAGGTTCGGTCTCGGTGAACTGCCACGGCCGCTACGTCCGCAAGGGACCGCTGATTAACTCGGTGCGCGCAGTGCAACTGGTGACCGCCGATGGCCGGTCCATGGAACTCCGGCCGGACGACGAGCTGTTCCGGGGCGTTTTCGGTGCCTACGGCGGGCTCGGCGTCGTGACGGAGGTGGAACTCGACCTTGAACCGAATGCGCGACTAGCACGCCGTGTCGACGAGGTCGTGGTAGCGGACTACCCGGCACGCTTCGAGGCCCTCGCGCATGATCCCCAGGTACTGCTCCACAACGCCGACCTGCGCCCACCCCGTTTCGAAACTGCACGGCTGATCAGTTGGCGCACGACGGATGAGGACGTGACCACGCCCGAGAGGCTGATCCCTCGGGACCGCGACTACGGCCACCATCAGGCCGCCATCTGGGCCGTCTCCGAACTGCCCGGGGGGCCACAACTGCGCGAACGGGTGGAACAGCGGATGCTGGCACGCAAGGTGGTTGTTTGGCGCAACTACGAAGCGAGCTTGGACACGGATTCGTTAGAACCAAGCACACGCCGCTTCTCCACGTACCTGCTGCAGGAGTACTTCGTTCCCGTCCCCAACTTCGCACGCTTCGTTGCCGCGATGTCGCGCATTCTGCGCGGGCACAAGGTCAACGCGATCAACGTTTCCATCCGCCACTCGCCGCGTGACGATCGCACGCTCATGACGTGGGCACCGCAGGACGTGTTCTCGTTCGTTCTGTACTACAAGCAGCGTCAGGGCGAGCGTGCGAGACGGCGAGCAGGCGTTTGGACGCGTGCCTTGATCGATGCCGCGCTGGCCAACGGCGGGCGGTACTACCTGCCGTACCGCCTACACGCGTCGGCGTCGCAGTTCCGTCAAGCCTATCCCGAGGTCGATGCGTTCCGGCGGTTGAAGGCACGGTTCGATCCGCAAGGCAAGTTCCGCAACCTGCTCTGGGAGAAGTACCTCGGTGCATCGCAGGGATAGGGCAACGCCCCAGCCAGTCAGCCTGAAAACCCGATCCAGCGACCCGCGGCCGCGACGGTAAACCAGACCGCCAGGGAGACCAGCGCAACGACCCGGGCCACCCAGGCCGGCGCGTCGTTTCGGGCCGCCACGCGATTGCGTATCCCGAAGGTGAACACGATCCCGGTCGCCAGGGCGACCATCTTCACCTCGAAGGAGTCGTTGAAGCAGCACTTGACCGCCTCCGACAGGAACAGCGGTACGCCGGTCAAGAACATCAGAACCAAGGCGCCGATGAACCATGGGCGCGCGCTGGCGAGGACTTGGCCGGTGGTCAGGCGCGTGAGGCCGACACCCAGCAGGCGCAGGTCGACGACCAGGATCGAGCCGCCGATCATCGCGAGGCCGAGGAGGTGTACCGCTTCGATGCCAGGGAACAGCCACAACGACTCGCGAATGGCGACCCCGATCCAGGTCTGTTCGAGACGGTCGTAGGTCTCGAACCAGCCGAACTGCTCGCACCAAGTCATTGCGCGTCGCCTAGCGGCGACGCGTTGGAGAACGCTGGCGCGTTCTCCCGGTGCCGGATAGTCCTATCATCAATGGACATCGGTCACTCCCACCGAGTCTAGCCCGCCTCCGCCTGCAGTTCGGCCGCGCAGCCCGCAGCCCAAGTGATGAACGCCGACTGCGGGCGGTCGCAGTCGAACCAGTTGTAGGCGATCATGCGCCCGGCCACGATCACGCCGCTCCACGTTGCCAGCGACAGCGCCGCTGTCAGCCGGACATTCAGCGGCGGCTTGGGCTGGCTATCCCAGCGTTCGCGATCCCGCGACACGCGCCTGTGGAACCACCAGGCGTTGATCGCGGCGACTATCAGGAGAATCACCTTCACGCGGAACCAAACGCTGTGGGCGGTGCGCACGGGAATCGCGTAGAAGAGCAGGACCCCCGTGCAAACCATGATCACGAACCCGGCCACCGACCACGGCAGGACTCGTGCGGTCATCTCCGACACCGGCGTATGCCGGAACGCAACGCCCAGCATGCGCAGATCGACCATCGCCAGCATGCCCACGAAGAGCATGAGCGTGAGGACGTGGGTGGATTCCACCAGCGGGTAGACCCACAGGGACTCGTGCAGCGCCGTACTCCAGGCGTGGCTGTCGACCCACAATGCGAAGTCGTGGATCAGAGACGGGTTGTAGGGCCCGGTGTCGTTCAAAACGGCGCGACAGGCTGGGGCGCCCGCAAGGCGACGCGCTTAACCGGCCTCTTCGTCTTCGTCGCCGGCCTGTTCCTGCGCTGGCCGCGGTGGCTCCGTTGGGTCGGCCCCGTCGCGCGGCGCACCTGTGCCGCTAGACCCCATGAACAGGGTCTGGCCGTTGGCGAAGGTCATGTTGCGGCCGTTGCCGCGGTTGGACAGGTCCTTGGACTGGTAGCCGTCGATCACCACTTCCGTACCCACCGGCACGCTGTTGCGGTGAATGCCGCGCCGCAGCAGCGTATTGGGCGTGCCCGCCTCCATCATCCAGACGGTCTTGGAGCCGTCCTCGTTGGTATGCTCGACGTGGAACCAAGCATGCGGATTGGTCCACTCGATCTTCACCACCGGGCCCTTGATCAGCAACGGCCGGTTCGGATCGAACTCGGCACCGAAGGCGTGGTGTGCAGACGCCTGAACGCCCATCAGCGTCAAGGCACCCAGTGCGGTCGCTCCGCAGATTCTCATTACAGCCGTCATGTTCTCCCTCTCACTCGTCGCCGCTGCTCGCGGTCTGCGCGACGGCTTCACGCTCCAAGCGTCTCGCGCCACGCAGAATGTTGCCCATCGCGTAGTTGCCTTCATGGCATGCGTACTCGTACACCGGTTCGTCGGTCTGTGGCCAGACGTATTCGCCCGTCCAGGGCGCCTCCCAGGTGTTCGGATCCTCCACCGTGAAGTTGTACAGCACGGTCTTCTCGTCGATGCGCGTGAACCGTTCGACGACGTGCAGATCCCGGGTGGCCTGACGCATCGACGGCGTATCGTTGAAGTTGATCGTGTCCACGACCAGCGTATCGCCCTCCCACCAACCGATCGAGTCGCCGAACCAACGGCGCATGTCCGGCGTCACGTGCTCGTCGTTGATGCGCACGATGCGGGCATCGTGGACCATCTCGGTGAGGATCATGACGTGGTCGGGCGTCTGCACGATGCGCTTGTGGTTGTTGTAGAGCGTCGACAGCATCGGCGGGCCGGCCGTGGAGCCGAAGCCGATCAGGCAGCGGTCCGGCAGCGGTCGGATCTCCGGGTCGTCGTACGGTCCCCGACCATCGAACTCCAGCCACCATGCGGTGCCGTCGTTCTGACGCCGCATGCCCCGGTACTGGCTCCTCAGCCGTTCCTGCGCCGCCTCGGTCATCGGCGGCCGGCGCCCATTCGGTGGATCGATCACGATGGACGCGCGGTACTGGCCGTCGATCTGGAAGTTGCGCTCGCCGGGATCGACCCAGAACGAGTCGTAGCCGCCGACGTTGCCGGCCGCGCCGCGTGATCCGTCGCCGCCCACAGGCGGTGCCTCACGGTTCGGTTCATGATTCGCCGAGCCCGCCGCGAGACCTTCCGCGGTTCGCGCGGCACGTTCCGCCGCCGCTTCCTCCGTGAGGAACGCGTCGGCATCCTCTGGACGCTCAAGCGGCGTGATCGTCGCCGTGTCGAAGTAACCGGACAGGTCGGGTTTCCCGTCCGCCGTGCGAGGTATCTCGCCCCACGCCATCTGCGCGGCCACGACGACCAGCACGGCTGCCGCGAGCCCGAAAGCGATTTGCACCCACGAGATCATCCGGTTGTTCCGGTCGCGTTCACGCTTGGTCAGGTCCATAGCTCGCCTCCCTTAGTTGTCCTCGGAAGTCTCCGCGGAACTGTAGGCAGAAAAGATGTCGTCCCATTGGGGGAGCGGGTTGCGCCGCCACTGCCCGTACATCAGCTCCTCGACGAAGGCGACGCACTTGAAGTCGAGGATCATCGCGTTCGGCTCCATGCGGCGATACAGCGGCATGCTGATCTTCCACGGCTCGGTGAACGTCTCGGGATCCTCGATTGTTGCTTCGTAGTGCAGATGGTGAGGGCTCGTCGGTGTATAACGTTCAACCACGGTCATCTGATTGCTGTGGTGATTGCCGGCCCGGTCAAGCCACGTGTTCTCGATCAAGCCCGTGACGGTGAGCACCAGAGTATCGCCTTCCCAACTGGAAACCGACTGCCCCATCCACGAGTCGACCGGCGCAGGCCCCGGATCTTCGCTGTAGATGTTGCGGACCGCTCCGCCCCACTGGTAGACGATCTCCATCTCCCGTTCGCCCTGCAGGATCTGGAACGGTTGCGGCATGTACGTCGCCCTGGGCACGCCCGGAAGGAAGCACGTGATCTCGGGGTCGCGTTCGATCCAGGCGCGCCGATTCTCTTCGCGCACCGCCAGGGCCTCCTCGGTATAGGGGATTTCGCCACCTTCCACGACGCCGAGGCTGGGCGGAACTGAGGCGACCGCGCCGAGTTTCACCGTGGCAAGGTCGGGCAAAGGTCCGTAGGGGCCGTCACGCACCGACATGGATGGCCGGGCCAAGTGGCGTTCGAGGTCGTAGTTGGCCTCGTTGAGCGCCTGCCAAATGCCGTTCAGGTCCGGGTGGTCGGTGCCCGGCAAGCGCGGTGCGACGTAGGTGTCGTCGGTGGCTTCCGCCGACTCCGTCGCGGTCGGTGCACACCCAGCGAAGAGGCCCGCGCAGCAGAACGCGAGACAGGCGCCGAAAAGCGCCAATGGTCGTGGCAAATGCATCCCGCCCCTCGATGACGTTTTGCGGGCCACCTTAACACAAAGCCGCCGCGCGTCTCGGGCCGCGTCCGGCCAGGTCAGTCCTCATCCACCAACGCCTGCAGCGCCTGCCAGACAGGCCTCCGATCAGGGTCGGCTTGCCTGCGGCGGCCAACCGTCAGCCCGCCGTCGACGACGAGGGCCTGGCCGGTCACAAACGTCGAATCGTCGCTCGCGAGGAACAAGGCCATGTCCGCAATGTCCTTGCCGGTGCCGGCGCGAGGGACTGGCTGCATGGCGGCAAATGCCGGCTCGAGTACCTCCTCGAGGGTCACGTTCGCACCGGCCTTGAGTTCCCGGCCGGCGAGGAAGATCGGGGTCATGATGCCGCCGGGACAGATGGCGTTGACACGCACGCCACTAGGCGCGAGTTCAACGGCAACGCTCCTGGTCAAGCCGATGACGGCCGCCTTCAGCGCGCTGTAGACGTGGGGCCCCATGCCGCCGCGCAGCCCGGCCACGCTCGCGGTGGAGATGATACTGCCGCTGCCCTGCGCTTTCATGATCGGGGCGGCGTGCTTCATGCCAAGAACGGGCCCGGTCAACAATCCGGCGACCGTTCGGGCGTAGGGCTCGCCCATATCGGTCTCGTCGATGGTGCCGGATACACCGCCGAAGCCAGCGTTGTTGTACAGGCAGTCGAGGCGGCCGAAACGGTCCACTGCGCAGGCGACCATGGCGGCGACGTCGGCCTCGACCCCGACATCGGTTGCGATGAACGAAGTCGCCTCGCCACATTCGGCGGCGATCGCTTCGCCCTTGTCGACCTGAAGGTCCGCGATGACGACGCGGGCGCCCTCGCCGACGAAACGACGTACCGTCGCGGCGCCCATGCCGCTCGCGCCGCCCGTGACCACGGCAACCTTGCCGCTGAGCCGTCCCATGCTCGCCACTCCCTGCGACCTAGTTGGCCACGACAATGGCCTGGTTGGCCAACACCTGCAGGTCTGGGCGCAGCGGCCACGGCGAGCCCATGAGTTGGATCATCCCGATCACGACCATGTCTTGGACAGGGTCGATCCAGAAGACAGTCCCGGCGGCGCCGCCCCAGGAGTAGTCGCCCATTGAACTGGGGACGCCCGCCGCGATGGGATCCACGTTGACCCCCCAGCCTAGGCCAAAGCCGAACGCGCTCGCGGCGCCGGCACCGGGCTCTTCGCCGGTTCCGCCGCCCGTGATGGTGGCCGGCAGGTGGTTGGCGACCATGAAGTCCACGGTGCGCGGACTCAAGAGCCTAACGCCGTCCAACTCCCCGCCGCGACGGACCATCTCGCAGAACCGCAGGTAGTCCATGGCGGTGGAGACCAGGCCGCCACCGCCCGAGAACATCTGCGTATTCTGGTAGCTGGTTCGGGCGCCCTCGCCCAGATCGACGAGCTGTCCGCCGTTCGGGGATCCGGCACCCTCACCCTCGTCCCGCGCCCAGCGATGGTTCGGGAGGAAGCGGCCCATCTTCTCGTCTGGCACGTTGAAGAACGTGTCTTCCATCCCCAGCGGGTCGAAGATGCGCTCCTTCAGGAACACGTCGAACGATAAGCCGCTCAGGCGCTCGACAACCAGCCCCGTGACGTCCACGGCGACGCTGTAGTGCCAGCGCGCGCCGGGCTGAAATGCCAGCGGTAGCTGCGCGAGGCGCGCGGCGAACTCGTCGAGGTTCGAGCCTGCGAGCGGCTGGACTTCGCGGTAGAGCTGGTCGACGGGGTCGTTGGGGTTGAAGCCGTAGGAGAGCCCGGTCGTGTGCGTAAGGAGCTGGCGCATGGTCATCTCCCGCTCGGCGGGCACGCGCTCGCCGTCGACGAGGACCTCGAGGCCCGCGAGTTCCGGGACATGCTCCGACACCGCATCGCTCAGGTGAAACTTGCCTTCCTCGTAGAGCATCATCGCGGCGACCGCGGTGATCGGCTTGCTCATCGAATAGATTCGGAACAGATCGTCCTTCGCGAGTGGCGTCGGGTCGTCGACACCGCGTTGGCCCACCGCCTCGAAGTGCACGATCTTGCCGTCCCGCGCGACCAGCGTGACGACACCGGCCAACTGGTCCGCGTCCACGTAGCGCTGCGACATGGCGGTGATGCGGTCCAGACGCTCGGCCGACATGCCCGCCGCGGTGGGCGCGGCGACGACAAGATCCTCGACCGGTGCAGCCGGTTCGGCCGGCGCGCTCATTGTCGCGTCACAACCGAGCAGAGTGAAAAGGAATACGAGCGGAACAATGGGCTTCATGTGGCCCCCAGGGCAGAAGGAGCTGTCGAGTCTAACCGCTGTCGGAGAGCAACGCCCTAAACCTCTCGCGAAGCGTGGCCTTCTGTACCTTCCCCATCGCGTTGCGTGGTAGTTCGTCCACGCACACCACCTGTTTGGGTTGCTTGTAACGCGCCAGGCGTCCCGCCAAGTGCCGGTCCACCTGCGCCAGTGTCACCCCTTCGCCGCTCACCGCCAGAACGGCGACCACGCCTTCGCCGAAGTCGGCATGCGGCACGCCGACGACGGCCGACTCGACGACCCCTGGGATGTCGTCGAGCAACGCCTCGACCTCCTTCGGATAGACGTTGTAGCCGCCGGAGATCACCAGGTCCTTGGAGCGGCCGACGATCGCCACGCGACCGGCCTCGTCCATGGTGCCGAGGTCGCCGGTCATGAAGTAGCCGTCGTCGCGGAACTCCTCCGCCGTCTTGTCCGGCATCCGCCAATAGCCCTTGAAGACGTTCGGACCACGGACTTCGATGCCGCCGACCTGCCCTGCGGCAACGGGTTTTCCCTCCTCATTGGCGATGCGCGTCTCGATGCCGGGCAGCGAGAAGCCCACCGTCCCTGCGATGCGCTCCCCGTGCAAGGGATTGGAGGTGTTCATCAGCGTCTCGCTCATGCCGTAGCGCTCCAGGATGCGCATGCCCGTGCGGGCCTCGAAACTCGCGAAGGTCTGCTCGTTGAGCGGTGCCGAACCCGATATGAACAGGCGCATGTTGCGGCAGACCTCAGCATCGAAGTCCGCGCGCGCGAGCAGGCGGGTGTAGAACGTCGGCACACCCATGAGCACCGTGCAGCGGGTCAGTGCCCGGAGGACGGTGTCGGCATCGAAGGTCGGCAGGAAGAGCACCGGCGTGCCCTTGAGGAAGGCGCAGTGCAAGGCGACGAACAGGCCGTGGACGTGGAAGATCGGCAAGGCGTGCAAGAGCACGTCGTCCTCGCGCCAACCCCAGTAGGCGCATAGGGTTTCGCCGTTCGTCCTGAGATTGGCGTGGGTGAGCATCGCGCCCTTGGACCGGCCCGTCGTACCCGAGGTGTAGACGAGCGCTGCGAGGTCGTCGTCGGCCCGGCGCGCAACCTCCCCCGACGGCTGGGCTTCCGCGACCCGGCGAGGCCACGTGCCCCCACCGGACCCGGTCAAGGTTTCCACGGGCACGGCGCAGTCGGCGGGCACCCGGTCGGCGCGTCCCGCGACGAAAAGCCGAGGCTCCGCGTCGTCGAGGAAGTACGCAACCTCCGGCGCGGTGTACGCGGTGTTTATCGGCGTGTAGACCGCCCCGGCCTTGAGACACGCCAGGTACAGCACGACGGCGGTCGGCGTCTTGTCCACCTGCACGAGGACGCGGTCGCCTGTGGCAACGCCGGCGACCGCCAACGCGCCGGCCGCCTTGTCGGCCGCGACCAGCAAATCCGCGTAGCGCACGTCGGCCTCGCCGGCGGATGCGGACATTAGCGCCGGCGCGTGTCCCGCGGCCCGGAACACGCCCTCGAATTGCTCGTATAGGTTCATCCGTCCCCCGGTGGCAAACGTCCATCGTACGGTGGCGTTTTGCCCCCGCCAACCCAATAATCGGGCGTCTTCAACCACCGGAGCCCACTAGTGGAGGTGATCGCCGAGACCCGGTCAGGGGCAGTGCAAGGTCGCGCGAAGGAGGATGTCCTGCTGTTCGCCGGCATTCCGTACGCCGCACCGCCAATCGGTCCACGCCGGTTCCGGGCCGCGCAACCCTTTGAGCCCTGGTCGGGTGTGCGCGACGCCCGCAAGTTCGGCCCCGCCGCGCCGCAGATCGCAAGCGGTGGCATGACCGATCCGGCCCCGGTCCGCTGGGACGAGGACTGCCTGACGCTGAACGTGCAGACGCCGGCCTTGGACGACAGCGGGCGTCCCGTACTGGTGTGGATCCACGGCGGCGGCTACCGCAACGGCCAGGGCGCCGTACCGTGGTACAACGGCGCGCGTTTCGCCGCCAACGGCGACATCGTGGCGGTAACCATCAACTACCGCCTCGGCGCGTTGGGATTCACGGACCTCAAGCGCTTTGGCGCGGAGTTCGCGAACTCGGGCATCAACGGCATTCTCGACCAGATTACCGCGCTCGAGTGGGTGCGCGACAACATCGAAGGCTTCGGCGGCGACCCGGGCAAGGTCACCATCGCCGGCGAGTCGGCGGGTGGCTTCAGCGTCACCACTCTGCTCGGCTCGCCACGGACGGACGGCTTGTTCCGCGGCGTGATCGCCCAGAGCGGCGCAGCGCACCACGTCCTACCGGCCGAAGCGGGCAGGCTCGTCGCCGACCGCTTTCTCGATGCCCTCGGGACGGACGATGTGATCGGCGTCGAGGCGGCAAGCGTCGAGGCCGTGCTAGCAGCGCAGACGGAAGTCTCGGAAGCGCTCGAAGGCGGCCCGGGGATTCCGGGCGAACTGGGCGTGCCGGTCTCGGCCTTCTACCCGGTGGTGGGTTCCGAGGTGTTGCCGCGACCGCCGCTGGATGCGATCCGGGACGGTGTGCATGCCGACGTCCGCGTACTCGCTGGCTCGAACCACGACGAGACCACGCTGTGGGGGTACGGCCACGTCGACGAAGCAGGGCTGCGCCGGACAGCCAAAGCCTTCGGCGCGGCCCGTCTACTCGATGTGTACCGTGAAACGCGGCCGGGGGCTTCTGTCGAAGACCTGATGATCGCGCTGACCACGGATCACATGTTTCGCATCCCGGCCATCCGCCTGGCGGAGGCGCGCACGGCGGGGAAGACTTGGCTCTACCAGTTCAATTGGCGTTCGCGCAACGAACGCCTCGGGGCGACCCACGCGCTTGAGATCCCGTTCGCGTTCGACAACCTGCATCAGCCGGGCGTTCGGGCCTTCGTAGGCGCCGGACCCTCGCCCCAGCATGTCGCGGACGCCGTGCACGGGACCTGGACGCGGTTCATCCGCGACGGCGATCCGGGCTTCCCGGCGTACTCGCTCGCGCGTCGCGAAACGATGGTGTTCGATGACGCCTCGACCGTTGTCGCGGATCCGCAAAGGGAGGAACGCGCGGGCTGGGACGGCGTGCGGTGAGCCGAACCGAGCCGCTCTGGCGGCCGAGCGACACGGCCATCCGGGCGTCCAATCTGACGCGCTTCGCGGAACAGGTGGGGTTCGCACCGCCGGACTACGGCCGCCTGCACCGCTGGTCGATCGATCACCGCGACGACTTCTGGGACGCGGTGTGGCGAGAACTCGGCACTGTGGGCGAGCGCGGCGACGGGCCGGCTCTGACCAACGGCGACAGGTTTCCCGGCAGTCGTTGGTTCCCGGATGCGCGGCTGAACTTTGCCGAGAATCTGCTGCGCTTCGCCGACGACGCGGTGGCGATCGTCGCCGTACTCGAGGACGGCCAGCGACGGATGCTGACCTACGGCGAACTCCGAGCCGAGACAGCCGCGTTCGCTACGTCCCTGAAGCGCCTCGGCGTCGAGCCCGGCGACCGGGTAGCCGGTTGGCTGCCGAACGTCCCCGAAGCCGTGATCGCCATGCTGGCAACGGCGAGCATCGGCGCGACCTGGTCGTCGTGTTCCCCGGACTTCGGGGTAGAAGGCGCGCTCGACCGTTTCGGACAGATCGCGCCAAAGGTCCTGATCGCCTGCGACGGCTATCGCTACGCCGGCAAGCGCTTCGACGTCCGCGACAGGGCACTCACCGTCCGGGACGCCGTGGACTCCATCGAGCAGGTCCTCTGGGCCGCGACGCTCGGTATCGAGGAGGACGCCTTCGCGCGGGCGCGCCGCGAGCACGGCGACGCGCCGCTCGTGTTCAACCGCCTGCCGTTCGACCATCCGCTGTACGTCATGTATTCGTCCGGCACCACCGGCAAGCCGAAGTGCATCGTGCACGGCGCCGGCGGGACGCTGCTCCAACACCTCAAGGAACATCAACTCCACGTCGATCTCACGCGCGAGGACACGCTGTTCTTCTTCACGACGTGCGGATGGATGATGTGGAACTGGTTGGTGTCCGGCCTCGCCAGCGGTTGCCGCATCGTTCTCTACGACGGTTCGCCGTTCCATCCCAACCCGCATCGTCTCTTCGACCTCGCCGAGCGCGAGGCGATCAGCGTCTTCGGCGTCAGTGCCAAGTACCTGTCCGCCGTCGAGAAGGCTGACGTCAGGCCCGCCGTCAGCCATGGTCTCCCTGCCCTGCGCGCCATACTGTCCACGGGTTCGCCGCTCAACCACGAGGGCTTCCGCTACGTCTACCGCGACGTCAAGGCTGACCTCGCCTTGGCATCGATCTCGGGCGGCACCGATCTCATCTCGTGCTTCGCCCTCGGTTGCCCGTGGTGGCCCGTCCACGAAGGCGAATTGCAGTGCGCCGGACTCGGCATGGCTGTCGATGTCTACGACGACGACGGGGCGCCAGTACGGGGCGAGAAAGGCGAACTCGTGTGCACCCGGTCGTTCCCCAGCGCGCCGATCGGATTCTGGGACGACCCGGGTGATGCCAAGTATCGCGATGCCTACTTCGATCGCTACCCCAACGTCTGGGCGCATGGCGATTTCGCGGAGATCACCGCCCACGATGGCTTCATCGTCCACGGCCGCTCCGATGCCGTGCTCAACCCCGGCGGCGTACGCATCGGCACCGCGGAGATCTACCGGCAGGTGGAGACCATCGACGAAGTGATGGACTGCGTGGCGATCGGTCAGGATTGGGACGGTGACACGCGCATCGTGCTGTTCGTGGTGATGCGCGAGGGCACTTCCCTGGATGCGGATCTCACGAACGCGATCAAGCGGCGGATTCGCGAGCGCGCGAGCCCTCGCCACGTACCCGCGGTGATCGTCGAGGTACCGGACATTCCGCGGACATTGAGTGGCAAGATCGCAGAACTCGCGGTGCGCGACGCCGTACACGGACGGGAGGTGGCCAATACGATGGCCATGGCCAACCCCGAAGCCTTGGCGGCGTTTCGCGAACGGCCTGAGCTAGGGGGTTGACGGGACATCAGAAGCCCTCGTCCTGCTCTTTGAGGCGGGCAATCTCGTCTGCCGCGTCGTGGCCGTCGAAAAGGTCGAACAGCCGATTGAGTAGGGCCACACGGCCCTCGCGACACCCGCATTCGCTTGCGCCCGCATCCGGCAACCGGGGTCGATCCGCCGAGCTGCCTCGCCGCTTATCCCACACGTCAGTCCACCGCCGTGGTGTTGATCCGATTCTCGATCTCCCGCGCCCAGATCTGCGGGCCTGTCGCATGCACGGACTCGCCGCGGGCGTCGACCGAGACGGTGACGGGCATGTCGCGGACTTCGAACTCGTAGATCGCCTCCATGCCGAGGTCGGCAAACGCCAGCAGCGTGGACTTCGTGATGGCCTTGGCGATCAGGTAGGCCGCGCCGCCCACGGCAATGAGGGACACGGCGCGGTTGTCCCGGATCGCCTCGATCGCCGCCGGGCCGCGCTCCGCCTTGCCGATCATGCCGAGGAGTCCGGTCCTCTCGAGCAGCGTGCGCGTGAACTTGTCCATGCGTGTGGCCGTCGTCGGTCCGGCTGGACCGATCACCTCGCCGGCCACCGGATCGACCGGGCCGACGTAGTAGATGAACCGGTCCTTGAGGTCGACCGGCAACGCTTCGCCGCGATCGATTAGGTCCGCGAGGCGCTTATGGGCAGCGTCCCGCCCGGTGAGCATTCGGCCGGACAGCAGCAGCGTTTCGCCCGCACGCCAACCGGCGACCTCGTCGCGGGTCACCGAGTCGAGGTCGACACGCCGCACGTCGTCGCCGAGTTCGAAGGCGATGTCGGGCCAGTCGGCCAGGTCCGGCGGCTCGAATGTCGCCGGACCGCTGCCGTCGAGTTCGAACTTCACATGGCGCGTCGCCGTGCAGTTCGGAATGACCGCCACCGGTTTGTTCGCGGCGTGAGTCGGGTATTCGAGCACCTTCACGTCCAGAACGGTCGTCAGGCCGCCGAGCCCCTGGGCACCGATGCCGAGGGCGTTCACCTTGTCGAAGAGCTCGAGGCGAAGTTCCTCGGCACCGTCTGCGGGGCCTCGTGCGCGCAGTTCGTGGATGTCGATCGGTGCCATCATCGCTTCCTTGGCGAGCAACATGGCCTTTTCCGGTGTGCCGCCGATGCCGACCCCGAGGATTCCAGGCGGGCACCAGCCGGCGCCCATCTGCGGCACGACCGAGAGAATCCAGTCCGCAACCGAGTCCGATGGATTCAGCATCGTGAACATGGCCTTGGCCTCGCTGCCACCGCCCTTGGCGGCCACCTCCACGGTCAGCTTGTCGCCGGGCACAAGACGGGGGTGAATCACTGCCGGCGTGTTGTCCCCGGTGTTGACCCGCGCGCCATTCGGGTCGGCGAGCACGGAACCACGAAGGACGTTTTCGGGGGTCAGGTAGCCGCGGCGGACGCCCTCGTTGACCATGTCCTCGACGCTCATGTCCCCCTCCCACGCGACGTCCATGCCGACCTCGAGGAACACGATCACGATCCCGGTGTCCTGGCAGATGGGGCGCTTGCCGAGGGCGCACATCCGCGAGTTGACGAGCACTTGCGCGAGCGCCGCCTTGGCTGCGGTCGACTCCTCGCGCTCGTACGCCGCCGCCATGGCGCGGATGAAGTCGGACGGGTGGTAGTACGAGATGTACTGCAGCGCGTCGGCGATGCTCTCGACCAGATCGGCTTGCCTGATGACGGTCATGGCACGTTCAAGGGTGATTGAACCAGGCCCGATTCTACCCCCGACCCTTCATGGCGCTTGAGTCTTTGGTTACACTGACACGCGTTTGAGGGAGGGCTTTAGTGGCTGAAAGCGCGGCCTACGCCGAACGCGGCGTGCAACTCGCGACCGGCAAGATCAACGTGCTCGAGGGCGGAGCAGGCACGCCGGTGGTGGTGCTGCACCACAGTTGGGGCGGACCGGGGTGGCTGCCATTCCACGACGCCCTGATCGGCGCAGGCGCAAGGGCCATCGTGCCCGACATGCCTGGCTGGGGCGCCTCCGAGCGACCGGTTTGGGCACGCGAACCCCGCGACATCGCGATCATCGTGGCCCGGCTCATCGAAGCGCTCGAGCTTGACGACGTGAAGCTGGTCGGTCTCGGCTTCGGCGGCTACGTCGCCGCGGAGTTGGCGACCATGAATCCGTCGCGACTCGCCGCCCTGGTGTTGGTCGGCGCGGCCGGGTTGCAGCCCCGGGACGGCGAAATCCTCGACCAGATGATGCTCTCGCACCGCAAGTACATCGAGGAGAGCTTCCGCAACGCCGAGGCGTACACCGCATACGTCGGCGAGGAACCGCCGGATGACGTTCGCGACCTATGGGACTTCTCCCGGGAGATGACCGCGCGGGTGACGTGGAAGCCTTACATGTTCAACCGCCGCCTCGAGCCGCTGCTCGGCGATATGCATGTGCCGACGCTGCTGGTCTGGGGAAAGGACGACAAGGTGGTTCCCTACGAATGCGCCGAGCAGTACCAGAACGCGTTGCCCAACGCGTCGATCAGCGTCGTGGAGGACGCCGGCCACGTCGTCGAACTTGAACAGCCGGAGCGCTTGGCGGCGCTCGTCGCAGGCTTCCCTGAGGATTGACAGAACTCGAGGTCACCATGTTCATCGGACACTTCACTGAGCGCCCCTACCAGGACCCGAACTCGGGCTACTTCGGTGCCACCGGTCGCAATCTCATGGACCTCGCCATGTCCAACGACTCGTACGACCCGAAGCTCGGCGCCGATCTCTACAACCGCTACCTCGACGAGCGCGTCTTCGCCGAGGAGATGGGTTTCGACGGACTCATGCTCAACGAGCACCATTCCACGCCGTTCTGCATGGGCGGTGTCATGAACCTCGAAGCCGCGATCCTCGCCCGCATCACCAAGCGCGCCAAGATCGTCCTGCTCGGCAACATCCTCCCGATCTGGGACGATCCGCTGTTCCTCGCCGAGGAGTTGGCCGAGATCGACATGATCTCGCGCGGTCGCCTGGTGACCGGATGGGTGCGCGGTACGGGCCGCGAAAGCGTTGCGCACAACGCCGTTCCCCCGTTCAACTGGGAGCGCTTCCAGGAGGCCCACGACTTCATCGTCGAGGCCTGGACCAAGCCGGGGCCGTTCCGCTGGGAGGGCGAGCACTACCACTACCGCTACGTGAATCCCTGGGCCCGCCCCTACCAGGATCCGCACCCACCGATCTGGATTCCGGGGGTCATGAGCCGCAACACCGTGAAGTGGGCGGCAGAGCACCGCTACCCATACGTCATGCTGGCCACCGAGCTGCAGCCGACGGTGGAGTCCTTCCAGTACTACGACGAAGTCGCGGCGGAGCAAGGGTACGAAGCCGGCACCCAGCACCGGGCCTACCTCTTCAAGGTGCACGTCGACGAAACCGAGGAACTCGCCGAGGAAGCCGGCCGCAAGTACGTCCAAGGTCCCTCGAACCCGTTCCTCGAAGGCAACCAGGGCATCATCCGCCCGTTCATCCAGAACCTTCCCGGGCTTACGCAGCGCAACAACCTGCTCCCGACGATGCGCAGCTTCGCCGCCGCCGCGTCACGCGGTCGCGCCTCCCAGCACTTGAAGGACAAGGAGGGCAAAGCGCAAGCCGCGCCGCCACCGCCGCGGGACGTCTACAAGGACCAGACGGAAAAGCTCTCCATCATCTCCGGCACACCCGACACCGTAATCCCGAAGGTGCGCCACGTGCTGGAGACCATCCGCCCGGGGACGATCTTCTTCTGGGACGGCGACGGCGCCATGAGCCACGACGACCAGATGCGCAGCCTCAGACTGATGGGCTCGGATGTGATCCCGGCCGTGCGGGAGATGAGCAAGGAACTGGACCTCAAGGGACCTTTCGAAGTCGATCCAGCCAAGGATGCCGCGGACGACGCCCCCCAAGAAGCCGCTGCGGACTAGCCCAAGGTCGCCAAGCGCTTCGTCCGAGTCAGCGTCCGGACGAGCAGCACGACGCTCGCAGCCGTCAGCAGGCCCGCCAACGCAAAGGCGGCACCCGGGAAGTACACCGGCGCGTTTGGCCCCGAGAAGTAGGCGAAGAGCTGGGTCATCATCACCGGGCTGATCACGAACGTGCTGCTCGCGACGCTGCCGACGAGACCCTGCAGTTCACCTTGCGCATTGGCGGGAATCTGCCGGGACATGATGCCGTTGACCGCCGGCATCACGAAACCGGACGCGGCGCCCAGTACGATCCACACGTAGATCATCCATCCGGCGGGCGAGAAGGCGTAGCCCAGAAAGCTGACCGCGGACACGGCCAGTCCGAACACCGCTGTCCGTTCGGCTCCCCAAGCTGGGATCACACGGCGGATCAAGACGCCTTGGACCAGCAGCATGCAGATGCCGACGGCACCCAAGGAGAAGCCAACTTCCCGCGGTCCCCAGCCGTACCGTTCCATGGTGTAGAACGCCCAGGTCGCGGGCAGCGAGTCGTGCGCCAGCATGTACAGGAAGTACGCGCCCAGCATGCCAATCACCACGGGATAGCGCGCCATCTGCTCGAAGGCGCCCACCGGGTTCGCCCGGGCGAACTCGAAACGGCGCCGGTTTTCCGGGCGCAGCGTCTCGGGCAGCACCAGGGCGCCGAAGATGCAGTTCGCGAAGGCGATCCCTGCCGTGGCGAAAAACGGCGTGCGCGGCCCGAATTCGCCCAGGAAACCCCCGATCACGGGTCCGAGCAGGAAGCCGACGCCGAACGCCGCGCCCATCAGCGCGAAGTTCTGCGGCCGCTTCTCGGGCGGGAAGATGTCCGCGATGTAGGCGTTAGCGATACCGAAGCTGGTCGCCGACGTGCCGGCGATCAGGCGCCCGACAAAGAGCCACGCCAGCGTCGGCGCCAAGCCCATGATGAGGTAGTCGACGCCGAACACCGCCAAGGAGACGAGCAACACGGGACGGCGCCCGAACCGGTCGGACAGGTTGCCAGCGACCGGTGCGAAGAAGAACTGCATCAGCGCGTAGACGAACGCCAGCCAGCCGCCGTACCGCGCAGCTTCGTGCAACGGTTCGCCGGTGACGTCGACGATCAGTTCCGGCAGTACCGGGAGAATGATGCCGAAGCCGATGGAGTTGAGGAGAACCGTGATGAAGATGAACGCCACCGCGCGGGTGGGGTTGACCGTGCCGTCCTGGGCCATCGGGGATGCTTCAGACGAAAAGTCGAACCCTGCGCGAGGCCAACCGACCGCGTCAACCCTCCCGGACCGCCAAGCACCGCCAAGCGAACCGGTTAGACTGGGTTCATTTCGACCAGCAAGGGACCTCAAGCATGTGCGACGAAACTACGGAGCGCGACATCGACGCCGCGCTCGGCAACGCCTTGACACGGCGTCGGTTCACCGCGGTCACGGCGGCGGCCGCCGCCGCGGCCATCCTGCCGCGGGCGAAAGGCGCACCGGCGGTTACGGGCGAGGACGTCAGCGTCGAAACGCCGGACGGCCTGGCGGATTGCTACTTCACACACCCGGCAACGGGCCGGCATGCCGGGGTGATCGTCTGGCCCGACATCCTTGGGTTGCGTCCCGCGTTCCGTGCCATGGGCGACCGACTGGCCAGTTCGGGACACGCCGTGCTGGTGGTCAACCCTTACTATCGCCAAGCGCAAGCGCCCGTCGTCCCGGAAGGTGCGAGCTTCCGCGACGCGGCAACCCGGGAGACCGTCATGCCCCTGTACCAATCCCTCTCAGCGGAGGGAAACGTCACGGATGCCAAGGCGTTCGTTCAGTTCCTGGACGCGCAGTCCACTGTCGACACGGCGCGCAAGATCGGCACCACCGGCTACTGCATGGGCGGCCCGATGACGATGCGCACCGCTGCGGCCGTGCCGGACCGGATCGGCGCCGGCGCTTCGTTCCACGGCGGTGGCTTGGCGACCGGCGACGAAAGCAGTCCTCATCTCCTAGTGCCGAAAATGCGCGCGAGCTTCCTCTTCGCCATCGCCGAGAACGACGATGAAAACGATCCGGAGGCCAAGGTCAAACTGCGGGAAGCCTTCGATGCGGCGAACCTGGACGCCGAGATCGAGGTCTACGCGGGCACGCTACACGGCTGGTGTCCGCCTGATTCCGCCGTGTACAACGAAGAGCAGGCCGAACGCGCCTGGGCGCGCCTGCTCGCTTTGTTCGAAGGCGCGTTGGCCTAGGGCTTCCGGCGGGACACTAGCCCGAGCACTTGCCACCCCCAAGCACGCAGAACCGCGAGCAATGGGGGTGGTTCAAGGCGACGTCCCCGAGCGCGCCCGCGAGCGTCGGGCCTAGGTCGAACCCGTCCTCGAAGGGCAACAGCGTGCAACTGACGACGCTCGGGCGCAGCGCACCCTTGTGCTTGACGACCATGCGCGACGAGGCGCACATCATGTCATGCGGATGCACGCCGAGCAGTCCCCAGCAGTCCGTGGTGATCTCCGGGGTGTCGGCCTCCGCATCCATTTCCGGAAACAACACCAAGCGCTGCCGGTCCCAGGCATCCAGGTCGATTCCGCACGCCTGCACCAGTCGCTGAAATCCTAGGCGCATCGCGTGCTCGTCGTCGCCCCAGCGCAGGCGGCCGGCCACGCGCACGTTGAATCCGTTCCGGTGGAGCCACTGAAGGCCGGCCATGGCCGGGCCCCAGGTCCGCGGGCCGCGCTCTTCTTCGTGCAGTTCCTGGCGGAAGTGGTCCAGCGAGACTCGCAGCACCAAGCGCTCCGCGTACCGTCGGCGTAGGCGCTTGAGGCCATCAACGCACTTCATCATCGGGCGCATGGCGTTGGTGAGGACCAGCGCGGTGTAACCGCCGTCGAGGCTCGAATCCAGCATATCGAGTAGGTCGGGGTTCATGAACGGTTCACCACCGGTGAAACCGACCTCCTCCACGCCGAGGGCCAAGCCTTCGGCCTCGGCCAGAAACGCCGCGACTTCCGCCGCACTGAGGTAGACCAACCGGTCGTTGCGCGGGGTCGACTCGATGTAGCAGTTCCCGCAGGCCAGATTGCATAGCGTCCCCGTGTTGAACCACAGCGTCCGCAGACCGTTCAACGCTACCCGTGCACGCGGCTTCCCCTCCGCGGTACGCCGCGGATCACAGAACTTCGCCGATGGGGTCGGCGGATCGGCCAGGGCGCGGGCGATGAGTTGGGTCATTTCGATCTCCGGCTTCCAACTTAGACTATGCGGGTCGAGTTTCGTTGCCTTGACGCCGTTGGCCGTGACCAAAACCCTTGTCGATGCAAGCGGTGCGCTGTGTGCTCTAGGGTACGCGACCCTCGCGTACTTGGCACGACAATCCGGCGAACCCGGGCTGTTGACGTTCTTTTCCATCGTCGCCTGGACGGCGCTGCCCGCATTCGCGCTGTACCTCTACGCCGTTCGCCGGGACGAGCCGATCCCGGTGGCGAGGCTGCTCTTCTGGGCAGTGGCTTTTCGGCTGTGCGGCCTAGTGGGCGGCCCAGTCTACGAGGACGACTTCTATCGCTACCTGTGGGATGGATTCCGGTTCGCTACCGCCGGCACGCCCTATGGCGTGACCCCCGAGGCGTTCTTCCTGGACGAAACGGTTCCGACGGCACTGCAGGCGGCGCTGGACCAGATCAACCATCCGGAACTCCCGACGATCTACGGGCCAACAGCGCAACTGCTGTTCCTGCTCGGGTATTGGATTCAACCCGGCAGCGTGACGACGCTGCAGGGGCTGTTGATCGCCGTGGACCTGGCGACCATCGGCCTCCTGCTGCGGCTGGCGCCGGCGCGGAACGTCCTGCTCTACGCATGGTGTCCCTTGGTCGTCAAGGAGATCGCCTTCACGGCGCATCCCGACGGTCTAGGCGTATGTCTGCTCTTGGCTGCCATCGTCCTCGCCGCCAGGCGCCACGTGACGCTGGCCGCCGTATGCCTCGGCCTTGCCGTCGGGGCCAAGGTGTTCGCGTTGGCGCTCGCACCCCTGGTGCTCATTCGGGGCAAAGCCCGCCACTGGCTCTGCTTCGTAGGCAGCCTCGTGCTGCTCTACGCACCGTTCGCGCTGACCGGCGGCACCGATCTCGACTCGCTCATCGTGTTCGCGCGCGAGTGGGAGTTCAACTCGGCCGCATTCGGCCTGCTCGCGCCGGTGCTGGGGCCCACGCACGCCAAGTTCGCGCTGGCCGCCGCCTGCGGGGTTTTTTGGCTTTGGTACTATCGCCGTGAGCGTCGCGACGGCACGGCGGTGCCGCGTGGCGACTGGGTCTACGGCGTCCTGCTCGTTGCCGCCCCGGTCATCAATGCCTGGTACCTGCTCTGGCTGTTGCCGTTCGCGACCGTGTACCCGAGCCGCTGGGCATGGACCGCTTCCGTGGCAGTCCTGCTGTCCTACATCACGGGGCTGAACTTGAACGACTACGATCTACAAGCGTACGGGCAGCCTTGGTGGGTTCGGCCCATCGAGTTCTGCGCGATCGGTCTTGCCCTGCTCTGGGACTTCGTATCCCGGCGGCGCGCCGCGCGAGACGTCTTGAAGACGTGACCGTCGACGGTCTCCGAGTCGGCGCGGTGATTCCCGCGCGCGACGAGCAGGACAACATCGCGGTGGTCGTGCACGATTTGCGTGCGTTGCGCAACCCCGACGGCGGGCCGTTGCTCGACGACATCGTCGTCTGCGACAACGGTTCGACCGATGCCACCGGGCAACGCGCCCGCGCCGCGGGCGCTCGCGTCGTCTGCGAGCCGACGCCGGGATACGGCATCGCCTGCCTGACCGCGATCGCTGCGCTACAGGACGTCGACTTGGTGCTGTTCGTCGACGGCGATCAAGCCTTCGACGTGCGCCAAGCCACGCGCCTCCTCGACCCGATCGGCGAAGGAGCGGACCTCGTGATCGGTTCCCGCGTGCTGGGTCGGATGCAAGCGGGCGCGCTGTCGCTGCCGCAGATCGTTGGCAACCGGGTGGCCGGCGCGCTGATCTCGCTGCTATGGCGCCAGCGCGTTACCGACCTCGGGCCGTTCCGCGTGATTCGACGCGCCGCGTTGGCTGACCTCCAAATGCAGGATCAGACGTACGGTTGGACGGTTGAGATGCAAATCAAGGCGATTCAGCGGAAAATGCGCGTCGCCGAGGTGCCGGTGGACTCCCGAAGGCGACCGCATGGCAAGTCAAAGGTCGGCGGCACGGTCAAAGGCGTCGTCGGCGCCAGCATCGGCATCCTTGGCATGATCCTGAAACTCGTGCTGCGCCCGGTGAGCGCGCGACAACCACGGAGTGAGACATGATCGCCCCAAAACCGTCCCGGCACGTCGCTTGCGCTCGGCTTCGCTCGCCCCCGGCGACCGCGAAACGGTCGCGTCCCGCGCTCGCGCTCGCGGCGGTCTGCCTTTGCGCCGTTGCTTACGCCGACCAGGAGCCCGTGCTGATTCCTTTCTGGGACGCGAGCGACGAGACCAATGGCGCGGTGATCGATCACACCCCGTGGCAGGCCTTGCTGTCGACCTATCTCGCGCCCCACGCATCGGGAGTCAACCGGTTCGACTACGCGGCGTTGAAGGCGGACGCAGACGGCCTAGCCCGCCTGAACGCCTACCTCGACGCCTTGCAGGCCTTGGATCCGCGAAGCTATGCCCGTGCCGAGCAGCGACCTTACTGGATCAACTTCTACAACGCGCTCACGGTCAAGGTCGTCACGGACGCCTACCCGGTCGGCACCATCAAGAGCATCCACGAAGGTTGGATCCCCTTGACCGGACCCTGGGGCGATGTGCATGCGCGAGTCGCGGGTCAGGATCTGACGCTCGACAACATCGAGCATGGCATCCTGCGCCCCATCTGGCCGGACGGGCGCATCCACTACGCCGTCAACTGCGCGAGCATCGGCTGTCCCAACCTGGCAACCGAGGTGTACACCGCTGCGAACATGGAAAGGCTGCTCGAAGCCGGTGCCCGGGAGTACGTCAACCATCCGCGCGGCGTGGACATCGTCGACGAGGACTTCATGGTGATCTCGAGCATCTACGACTGGTGGATCCTCGACTTCGGCAACTCCGAGGAAGGCGTCCTCGAGCATCTGATCAAGTACGCTGACGGCGAGTTGGCCGCGAAGCTCAAGGACTTCGCCGGCGCGATCGACTACGACTACGACTGGGACCTCAACCAGCCCTAGGCGCGTCCTTCGGACGCGGCGGCAACCTCGCGTTCTCCTCGACCGCGCCCACGCCGCAAGCGGTGGAAGCGCCCGACCCAGGCGAGCAGATCCTCCGGCGCATGCTTCTTGCGCCAAGTGCTGGCCGCGAACTTGTTGGCTTCGGTCAGCGTAGGGTAGATGTGGATCGTGCCCATCAGCGCCTTCAAGCCCTTGCCCCATTTCATGGCCGAGATGAACTCCGCCAGGAGGTCGCCGGCGTGGTGGCCGACGATCGTCGCGCCGAGGATGCGATCCTTGCCCGGCGGCGTCAGGACCTTGATGAATCCACGCCCCTCCTCGTCCGCCAGGGCGCGGTCGAGTTCCTCGAGTTCGTAGTGCGTGACTTCGACCTCGATACCGCGTCGCTCCGCTTCCTGCTCGTTCAAGCCGACGCGGCCGACTTCCGGGTCGGTGAACGTGGTCCACGGAATCACCGAGTAGTCTGCCTTGAACTTCTTGAACGGACTGAACAGCGGGTTCACCGACGCGTACCACGCTTCGTGGGAGGCGGTGTGCGTGAACTGGTAGGGCCCGATGGCATCACCGCAGGCGTAGATGGTCGGCACGCTCGTGCGTAGGTATCCGTCGACTTCGACATCGCCCCTTTCACCGATGGCGACGCCGATGTCCTCGAGACCCAAGCCCTCCGTGTTCGGCCGCCGACCAACGGCGACCAGGACGGCGTCGAACGGCACCTGGACCTCCGTACCGTCCTCTTTGGCGCACACCAGCACCCGCTCGCCATCGCCTGACTCGACGCGCTCGGCGCGGTGATTCGTCAAAAGGCGGATCCCCTCCGCAACGAACTGCTGCTGCATCAGGTCGATCACGTCCGCGTCTTCACGCATCAGCAAGTGGGGGGCCTGCTCCACCATGGTCACGTCCGCGCCGAATCGCCGGAAGGCCTGCGCCAATTCGCTGCCGATCGGTCCCCCGCCCAGCACCACGAACCGTGACGGCAGCTCGCGGATTTCCCAGATGGTGTCCGACGTGTAGTAGCCGACCTCGGCCAATCCCGGAATCGGCGGCACGAACGGCTCGCCACCGGTGGCGATGACGATGTTCCGGGTCGTGATCTCGCGATCGTCGACGCGGACGCTGTACGGCGAGGTGATGCGCGCGTCCCCCATGATGCAGTTCACGCCTAGCTCGGTGTAACGCTCCACCGAGTCGTGCGGCTCGATCTTCTTGATGATGCGCTGCACCCGTTCCATGACCTCGGCAAAGTCGAACTCCACGGTGGCATTCTTGAAGCCGAACTCCTTGGCGCGCGCCGCGTAGGACAGCATCTTCGCCGAGCGCAGCAGCGACTTGCTTGGCACGCAACCGGTGTTCAGGCAGTCGCCGCCCATTCGATTGCGCTCGATCAGGGTCACCTTGGCCTTCACGGTGGCGGCGATCAGCGCCGCGACCAGACCCCCGGAACCCGCCCCGATGACGACCAGGTTGTTGTCGAAGTGGCGCGGCTTCTTGAACTTGCCGAGGGCCTTGCGCGCCTTGATGGCGTCCAGGATCTTCTTTGCGATCAGCGGCGCCAAGCCGAGCAGCGCGAAGGAGATCCACAGCGCCGGCGAGAGAATGTCGCCGATCGACTCGATCTGGCCGAGCTCGGCACCGGCGTTCACATACACGACCGTGCCGAAGAACATGCCGAGCTGGCTCACCCAATAGAACCGCCACACGGGAATCGGCGTCAGCGCCATCCCTAGGTTGATCACGAAGAACGGAACGGCCGGCACCAGCCGCAAGGCGAAGAGGTAGAACGCGCCGTCCTTCTCGACGCCGCGGTCGATCGTGGCCAGGTATTGCCCGAATCGTGCGCGCACCGCGTCGCGGAACAGATAGCGCGCGATGGCGAACGCCATGGCGGCGCCGAGCGTGCTTGCGAACGACACCATGATCACGCCTTGGACGAGGCCGAATACGGCCCCGGCGATCAGCGTCAGCAAGGCGGCGCCGGGGAGCGATGTACCCGTGACGAGCACGTAGATGAGAAAGAACGCGATGGCCGTGGTCCACGGGTTCGCCGCCTGGTATGCAACGATGGCTTCCCGCTGCGCGGCAAAGAACTCCAGCGACAGGAACCGTTGCAGGTCGAAGACGAAAAACAGCGCGATCAGCGCCGCCAATGCGATCAACAGGACGATGCGGCTCGGCTTCATATCGGCATCGTCCTGGATACCGGGCCTACGATAGCCAAGATGGGCTACTCGAGAGCGCCAGGGCGGCGGACTAGCGCCCGAAGTTGTAGGTGAAGGTACCGCTCACCGCATCGAAGTCCGCCGTGTTGCGCCCATCGACGACATCGAAGAAGCGCAGGCCCACGCTGAACCGGTCGAAGGACAGCGTACCGCCCAAGGAGAAGCGGTTGACGTCTTCGGCGACGAAAGGAAGCACGAAACGGGTGAAACCGGGACCGTGGATGTCCTGGTCTCCGGCCGAATCCTGAATGTGGTAGTTCGCGCTCAGCACCAGATGCCGCCCAGCGATGAGGTGGGCGTCGAAATTCATGAAGGTCTCCTGGGGCACGTCGCTTGTCCGGTTGCGCGTACCGACCTCGGCCGACAAGGCCAGCCGATCAGCGAACACTTTGCCGATGATTCCGGACAGCTCCACACCGTCGGCCCCTTCGCCGATCGCCGTTGGCCAATAGGTTTCGTAGTCTCCGGCGAGGATCAGGCCGAAGCGCACCGCCATGCTCGGTCCGTCGCTCAGCACCTCGTCTGCGAAGCGCCAGGTAATGCCGAGGCCGAGGTCGGTTCGTCCATCGAGCGTCGGGTGGGGTGCGGGGTTGGCCTTGTTCGACGCCTCCGACATGCCCACTTGGCCGTCCACGGCCCACGCATCGGCGAGGCCGTAAGTCCCGCTGATGAACGTGGTCGTTTGCTCCAGTCCGGGCGGAAACGGCGTGTGTGCCATCTGGCCGTCCACGATATGCCAGAAGTCGTCCGCGGACTGCGAGACGTAGGAAGCCGTGATCGATCCGGCACCGGGTGCCGGAAGCCAGACGGTACCGTTCGCGTAGACACCTGTCGCCGAACAAGCGACCAGTGCGAGCACGAGCGAGGAGCAATGCCTCTTGCCAAATCTCATCGTTTTTCTCCTTTGAGGTCGCCTTAGAGCTTGTAGCGCCGCGTGAGGTAGTAGTGGACCACCTCCTGCTCCTCGCGCTCGAGTCGCTGGATGTGGAGGTCGTCGGGCGTGCCCGGCTTATTGGCCTCGTCGCGGGCCTCCAAGCTCATTTTCAGGCTGAGCGCCCGGTCGCGATTCAGCGCGCCCTTCTGGATCGGGCACGACGCGCATACGAGCTTCGTGAACGTCAGTGCCTTGCCTTGCATATAGGCATCGCGCGGGTTGATCGCACCGCCGGCCTTGATCGAGCCGGAGGCCAATGCAGACGTTTGCAGTAGCGCTCCCGCCAACACGGCGGCAGCCAATGGGCCGAATTGAACGCGCATTTCGGTTCTCCCTTGCTGTGCGGAACTCGGTGTCTGCGACCGCGCTCCCGCATCGGAGTTCCATGTGCGAGCGGGGATTCGCAGCGTCGCGTAGCATAACAACCACGCCCGCTTTTGGTGCATGCCGTTTCTTCCTATCGAGCATGACGAGTCGAGACGATACGGGCGGCGACGTCGTCGTCATCGGTGGCGGACCCGCCGGCAGCACGGCAGCCACGTTATTGGCCCGGGCCGGGCACGCCGTGACGGTCTTCGAGCGAGCCCGATTTCCGCGTGCCCACGTGGGCGAGTCCCTTCTCCCGGCGACCTTGGCCGTTCTCGACGACATCGGCGTCCTGCCCGCCATCGAGAGCGAGGGATTCGTCAAGAAGTGGGGGGCCACGATGTGCTGGGGCCGGGACTCGGAACCCTGGAGCTGGTACTTCAAGGAAACGAACCGGCGGTTTCCCCACGCATACCAGGTCTGGCGGCCCCGCTTCGACCAGATCCTGCTCGACCACAGCAAAGAGAACGGCGTCGACGTCCGGGAAGGCGTTGCCGTGGCTGATGTCGAGTTCGCGGACGGTCAACCGAAAGTGGTGCTTGCGGACGGGGCTCGGGTGGCCGCTAGGATGGTCGTCGACGCGAGCGGCCAGTCGTCCCTGCTCGCGCGCAAGCTTGACCTCAAAGTCTGGGACGAGGCGTTCCGGAACCTCGCCGTGTACGCCTACTTCGCCGATTGTCCCCACCTGCCACCGCCGGACGACGGCAACATACTGATCGAGTCGTGCCGCGACGGCTGGCTGTGGAAGATCCCGCTGGCCCAAGGGTTGTCGAGCATCGGCGCCGTGGTGGATCGGGACCACGGCGTGCGATCGATTCGCGACCGTGGCCGGCGCGGACTCCTGGCGGAGCAGATTTCCGGCTCCAACCGCATCGCCGCCTTGGTGGGCGTGCGAGAGCCGACCATCGAACCGGTGGCCGTGCGCGATTGGTCCTACGCCGCGAGCCGGATGACTGGACCCGGGTACGTGCTCCTCGGAGACGCCGCCTGCTTCGTGGATCCGCTGTTCTCCACGGGCGTGCACCTGGCGATCAGCGCCGCTCACATCGGCGCGGCCTACGTCGTCTCGGCGCTTGACGACCCAGCCTTCGCTACCGATGCGGCTGGCGCCTTCGAGCGGCTCTACCGCACGCAATACGAGCATTTCCACGAGTTGGCGCGACTGTTCTACGCCGGTAACCGCAGCGTCGACTCCTACTTCTGGGAGGCGCGGCGACTCACGGGCGCGAACACGCCACCCCGAGAAGCCTTCGTCCGAGCCGTCTCCGGCCAGGCCGCCGCCGGCTACGAACGATCCGTGCTCAGTCGGGGCGCATTACCCACCGCGTTTGCTGAAATCGCCGAGACCGTCAAGCCGATCGACGTCTCCGCCGATGTCGCAAACCTGCGGCCTGCGCTCGCCCCCGGGCTCGAACTCGTGCAGACGGCCGTGCTCGGCGACGGCCGATTCGAGCGCGGCTACGCCGTGCGCGGCGAGTACCGCGTGGACTTGCCGGTCAGCCCGCTGGTAGCCCATTTGGTCGACCGTGTGGGCAGGAGTGGCGGTCGGCAAAGCATCGGCGAGTTGTCCGAAGCCATCGTCGAGGCACACGGCTTGCCGGGATCCAAGGCAACCCCTGCCCTGCTGGCGGCTGCGCGGCTGCTTGTTCGCGACCAAGTTTTCGTCGTCGCGCGTTAGCCTCCCGTTGCCGTCCGCGCGGCAGCTGCCACAGCGGTGGTCCGCGACCCTCAGCCCCCGGGCACCTCGGCCGGATCCACCAGCCCGATCCGCCGCCAGCCCTTCGACAGCAGCCACGTCCGCGGCGACGCCACTTCGGGCTCGCGGTTCGCGTCCGCGTACCGGCCCAGCGGCGGACCGCGGCCCTTCCAGCCGTCGAACCACAGCCCCGAACTCGCGCCGTCCAGCACCACCGGCGGCAACGCCGGCGTTCACGCAGCGCGCGAATCGCGCCGCCAGGCTCTTCATGCCGTTCGCGAGACGCCGCGGCCGGCGGCCTGAACTCGAGGCTGGTCTGGCGGGGCCGGCGGCGCCGTCGGACCTGCCGCGGCTTCCGCTTTCCGGTGTTCGGGGGACGACGTTTCCCTTGCACGAGGCGTCACCGTGGTGGGTACTGCATTCGAGCAGGCTACCCCGAACTACTGTATATGTCAACAGTATTCTGGCGCACTGCCGACGAAGGCGAAGCGTGGCCCCGCACCGGAACATCGCCCTTTTCATGCAGGGCTATCCGGTCGACGCCGCACTGCGAACGGCACGGTCGGCCTACTCTGCCATCGCCACGGTGCGCCGGACCTGAAAAGGGCGATGTTCTGCTGGCGTGTGCGTGGACAGTCGCCGCACGGCCGAACCGTACAAGACCTCGCGGCACCAGGCCCGAGGGGACCCCTCTCCCGGCGCCGTGCCGGCGGAACAGTGACGACGCCGCCGAAGGGGTTGTCCACGCCTTCTCCATCGCGCCGGTCCCTGCGCTACCTGACGCGGAGCTGCCTCCGCCTGGTTGGCGCCCTTGCCGTCGAGACGCACGCATGATCACCGCACGTCAGCGCCGCCGAATTTGCACAACTTCGCGCACACAACCGTTTTCTCCTGGCATTCCCGGCTGAACAGTGACGACGACGCCGAAGGGGTTGTCCACGCTTTGTCCATCGCGCCGGTCCTGCGGTACCTGGCGCGGCTGGGCAAAGGGGTGGGCAACCCCACACCGACGCTGAAAAAGGGCGATGTTCCGAGTGCCGCGGGCGGCGCCCAGCCCGAGCTGCTGGTGACCGACGAACTCGGATACTTGCCTTCCGACCGGCACGCGGCGCACCTGTTCCTCCAGCACGCCACTACGAGTGCGGCAGCATCATGATCACGTCGAACCGGGCTGTGGCCGAGTGGGGCGAAGTGTTCGGCGATGCGGTGGTGGCGGCCGCCATTCTCGACCGGCTGCTGCACCACAGCCACGTGCCGACCAACACCCGGCGAGTGCTATCGGCTGCGCGAGAGGCGTCCGGCCGGCGTGCTCAACGCCTCCACGAAAGCCACTCACGCAGCGGTCAACGTGAACGGCAGGTTGCCAGCGCCAGTGTCATCGAAGGGGGTATCCACCCTTTGCCTACCGCGCCTCTTCAGTTGCCGAGGTCCCGGTGCGATGGGAGAATCCCACAGTGCAGGGAGGAGAGAGCGTGATATGAGCGAACCGTCGGCCCTGGCCGGGTCCGGGATCGACCAGGAGCCCGACTACGAAGTCGTCATCATCGGCGCGGGCGTGACCGGTATCTACCAGGCCAAGCGGCTGGTCGATCTCGGCGTGCGCATGACCGTGCTCGAGGCCAACGGCGACCTCGGCGGCACCTGGTACAACAACCGCTACCCTGGCGCTCGCTTCGACTCCGAGAGCTTCACCTACGGGTATTCGTTCTCCCAGGAGGTGCTCGACGAGTGGCACTGGACCGAGCAGTTCTCACCGCAACCTGAGAACCTGCGCTATCTGAACTACGTGGTGGACAAATTCGAGCTGCGCCGCCACATGCAGTTCGGTTGTCGCGTGAAGTCCATGGTGTTCGACGACTCAACGGATGCCTGGACTCTCGAACTCGACGACGGCCGTAAGATCTCGACCCGATTCGTTGCCACCGCCGTCGGGGTGCTGTCGGCGCCGACGATGCCCCGGTTCGAAGGCATGGACACCTTCGAAGGGGAATCATTTCACGCCTTCCACTGGCCTCACGACCCCGTGGACCTCGCCGGCAAGCGTGTCGCCGTGGTGGGTACGGGCGCGACGGCGATCCAGCTCATCCCGGAGGTCGCCAAGGAGGCCGCGCACCTGACGGTGTTCCAGCGTCGCCCCAACTGGGCCGCGCCGCTGAACAATGCGCCGATCACCGAGCCCGAGATGGCCGCAATCCGTGCGCGCTACGATGAGATCTTCGCCACCTGCGCACGCACGCCCGGAGGATTCGAGCACGAACCCGACCGACGCGGATTCTATTCGTTGAGCGCCGAGGAGCGGCGCGCCCTGTGGGACAAGCTCTACGACGAACCCGGCTTCGGCATTTGGCTCCGGAACTTCGTGGAGATCTTCATCGACGAGGACGCGAACGCCGAGTTCTCCGCGTACATCGCGGATCGAATCCGCCAGCGCGTCGACGATCCCGTGCTCGCCGAGAAGCTCATTCCCAAGGATCACGGCTTCGGAATCCAGCGGGTACCGCTAGAGACCCATTACTTCGAGGCGTACAACCGCGACAACGTTGAACTCGTCGACTCGAGCGAGACGCCGATTGCGCGGGTCACGCCAACGGGGATCGACACCACCGACCGCGCGTTCGCCTTCGACGTGATCGTCTACTCCACCGGCTTCGACGCGTTCACTGGCGCCTTCGACCGGATCGACATCCGCACGAGCGTCGGGCGCAAACTGCGCGACAAGTGGTCGGCCGGCCCTGTGACGTACCTCGGGATCGCGGTCAGCGGCTTCCCGAACATGGTCATGCTCGCCGGGCCACAGTCGGCAGCGACGAATTTCCCTCGGGGGGCGGAACTGGCGGTCAACTGGGTCACGCCGTTGCTCGTGTACATGCGCGAACATGGCTACCGTCGCTTCGACGTCGACGAAGCGGCCGAGGCGGCGTGGTGCGAGCACGTCCAGGAGATGTACGAGGGCCTGCTAATCCGCAAGGCCAAGAGCTGGATCACCGGCTACAACTCGAACATCGACGGCCACGAGTACGGCAAGACGCGCTACAACATCTACAACGGCGGCGGCCCGAAGTACGCGAAGCGGCTTCACGAAGTCGCGGCGAACGACTACGAGGGGTTGCGGTTCCGGTGAGGACCGGCGACGCTCGAACTCTCAATGACCCGCTCGGGTAGAGACCGGTAGCCGACCCTTGGCAGAACGAGCCGCCCGGATCCTCCAAGACATCGGCGCAATCGATGCTTGTGCCTGGAATCGCTGCGCGAACCCGGCGGGCGCCGAGTACAACCCGTTCCTCGACCATCGTTTCCTGCACGCATTGGAGGCGAGCGGCAGCGTCACCGCCGACACGGGCTGGCAGCCGTTCCACGTCGTCCTGTCGCCTGGCGACGGCAGCGTCGACGAGGCCATCGGCGTGGTTCCCATGTACCTGAAGTCCCATTCCCGCGGCGAGTTCGTTTTCGACGCCGGGTGGGCCGATGCCTTCTACCGCGCCGGCGGGCGCTACTACCCGAAGCTCCAGGTCAGTATCCCGTTCACGCCCGCGACGGGGCGGCGGCTGCTGACGGCCACGATCGACGACGCCGAGACGGAGGACCAACTCCTGGCCGCGGCCGTCACGGTCGCGAAACAGATCGAAGTGAGTTCGGTGCACCTGACCTTCCTGCCGGAGGCGCAGTGGCGACGGGCCGTCTCCGCAGGTTGCCTGCAACGCGTCGACACGCAGTTCCACTGGCTGAACGACAACTACGCCACGTTCGATGACTTCCTTGAGCAACTCTCGTCCAAGAAGCGCAAGAACATCCGCCGCGAGCGGCGGGAGGCCCTGGCAGGCGACATCACGATCGAGTGGCTGACAGGCACCATCACCGAGGCGCAGTGGGATGCGTTCTACGGGTTTTACCTCGACACGGGCAGCCGCAAGTGGGGAACGCCGTACCTGAACCGGGAGTTCTTCAGCCGCATCGGCGAGACCATGGGCGACCGCATTCTGCTGATCATGTGCAAGCGTGCGGGCCGCTACATCGCCGGCGCCATCAACTTCATCGGCGATGCGGCCCTGTTCGGCCGCAACTGGGGGTGCATCGAAGACCACCGCTTCCTGCACTTCGAGGCGTGCTACTACCAGGCCATCGACTTCGCCATCGCCCGCGGGCTCGACCGCGTCGAGGCGGGCGCCCAAGGCGCGCACAAGCTCGCCCGCGGCTACATGCCGAAACCCACGTACTCGGCGCACTGGATTCGCGATCCGCGCCTGCGCGATGCCGTCGACCGCTACCTGAACGACGAGCGCCGCTACGTGGCGCGGGACATCGCCTACGTCGAGGAACGACACTCGCCCTTTCGCCAGGACACAGACGCGGCACGCGACGGTGACCGCGAGGACTTCGGCTGAGCCGACCTCGCGCCAGGCCGGTCGCTCGGCTACAGTAGCGCCATGCCCGAGGCGGTGAAATCCATCCTCGACCACGACGTCGCCATCGGCGAGATGGTGCACGTGCGTGGATGGACCAAATCCCGGCGCACGTCCAAGGGCGGCTTCTCGTTCCTCGCGATCAACGACGGGTCGTGCTTCGCCGACCTCCAGGTGGTAGCTGGCAGCGGCCTCGAAAACTACGCCGAAATCGTCGAAATCAGCGCCGGATGCGCCTTGGAGATCACCGGTCAAGTCGCCGAGTCGCCGGGGCGCGGACAGGATCGGGAGGTGCAGGCGGCCGTGGTGCGCGTGGTCGGCCCGATAGAGGATGCGGAAACCTACCCTATCGCGAAGAAGCGCCACACCTTCGAGTATCTGCGCACCGTGGCGCACCTCCGGCCACGGACCAATACCTTCGGCGCGATCGCACGTGTCCGCAATACCATCACGCAAGCGGTGCACCGCTACTTCCACGAAAACGGTTTCGTATGGGTCAACACGCCCATCATCACCGCGAGTGACTGCGAAGGCGCCGGCGAGCTGTTCCGCGTCAGCACCCTGGACGGGTCGGGAGACAACGGCTACGCGGATGATTTCTTCGGGCGCGAAACCTTCCTCACCGTCTCCGGCCAACTCAACGTCGAGTCGTACTGTCTGGCCTTGGACAAGGTCTACACGTTCGGGCCGACGTTCCGGGCCGAGAACTCGAACACCAGCCGGCATCTCGCCGAGTTCTGGATGATCGAGCCGGAGATCGCTTTCGCCGACCTCGACGATCTCGCGGCGCTTGCCGAGGACTTCCTGAAGGCCATTTGCCGAGCGGTCCTCGACGAGCGCGGCGATGACCTCGCCTTCTTCCGCGACCGTATCGACAAGACCGTCATCGACCGCATTGAGAACGTCGCCGAGGCCGAGTTCGCGCGGCTCGAGTACGGCGAGGCGGTCGAGATCCTCACGGCGTCCGGCCAGACCTTCGAGTTCCCGGTGGCGTGGGGCCGCGACCTGCAGTCCGAGCACGAGCGGTACCTCACCGAGAAGCACGTCGGTGGGCCGGTGATCGTCGTGAACTACCCCAAGGAGATCAAGGCCTTCTACATGCGCCTCAACGCCGACGACCGGACCGTGGCCGCCATGGACGTGCTCGTGCCAGGCGTCGGCGAGATCATCGGCGGCAGTCAACGCGAAGAACGCCTGGACGTTCTCGACCGGCGCATGTCCGAAGCGGCCAAGGAGGAGCTTTGGTGGTACCGCGACCTGCGTCGCTACGGCAGCGCCCCGCATGCTGGTTTCGGCCTCGGTCTCGAGCGCCTCGTCCTCTATGTCACCGGCATGGAGAACATCCGCGACGCGATCCCCTTCCCGAGGACGCCGCACAATGCCTCGTTCTGACACGACGCGTCGTCCTGAGACGGCGTCGGGCAAGGACGGCGCGGCAAGCGGCGGCAAGTACCGGACGCGGCAGGGCTTCACGGCCATCAAGGACGGCATCAAGGTCGTCAACATCGATGCGCCGCCAACGCGCCTGCGCAAGCCGCCTTGGCTGCGTATTCGCCTCCACGGCGACGGCCGCTATGCCGCCGTGCGCCGCACGGTGCGCGAACACAACCTCGCCACGGTATGCGAAGAGTCCCACTGCCCGAACATCGGCGAATGCTGGAGCGCCGGAACGGCGACGATCATGCTCATGGGCGACGTGTGCACCCGCGCCTGCCGATTCTGCGCCGTGGATACCGGCAATCCACGCGGCTATCTCGATGCCGACGAACCCGGTCATGCCGCGGAGTCCGTGCGCTTGATGGGGCTGTCCTACGTCGTGCTGACCTCGGTGGACCGCGACGACTTGCCGGACGGCGGTGCATCGCATTACGCCGCGTGCATCCGGGCCATCAAGGCCGCCTGCCCCGGCACCACCGTCGAAGCGTTGACCCCGGATTTCCAGGGCCACCGCGACGCCGTCGCCACCGTGGTCGACGCCGGCGTCGACGTTTTCGCGCAGAACCTCGAGGTGGTTCGACGCCTCACCCGGGCCGTGCGCGATCCGCGCGCGGGCTACCAGCAGACGCTGGATGTGCTTGCGCATGCCAAGGCCCACGCGGGCGTCGTGACCAAGAGCAGCTTGATGCTGGGCCTCGGCGAAACCGATGGGGAAATCCGCACGGCATTCACCGATCTGCGTGACCACGGCGTCGATCTGCTGACGCTCGGGCAGTACCTCCAGCCAACCCGCCACCACCTAGCAGTAGCCCGTTGGGTGCGCCCCGCCGAATTCGACACCTACCGGGAGTGGGCGCTCGAGGCCGGATTCGTCGACGTCGCGAGCGGTCCGCTGGTGCGCTCCAGCTACCGGGCCGACGAACTTGCGCGCGCCGCCAAACCATGATCGTTGTCGATGATGGACGCGCCGCGACCGACCTCGAGGCGATTTCGACCGCGGGCCTCGCAACGTGGCGCCGGTCGCAGCCCGCGTCGGTGCGCGACTGGCCGACCGCGTCAGGCTTCGCTGCCGCACCGAACCAGTTCGTCCGCCTCCCCGGGCCCGACGGCTTGCCCGGCAAGGTCATCGCGGGAATCGGCGAGCGCGCAACCGTGGCGAGCTTCGGCCAATTGGCGATGAGCTTGCCCGCAGGCGACTACCGGCTGATCGGCGCGGCCGACGACGATGCCGCGTACGCCCTGGCCCTCGGCTGGGGGCTCGGCGGCTACCGATTCGCCAACTACAGACCCGCCAAGCGCGAGCCCGCCCGTCTCCTGGTGCCACCGCGCATCGAGTCCGTCGGCGATGAACTGGCCGCCGTCGGCCTGTGTCGGGATCTGATCAATACGCCGGCATCCGACATGTTGCCCCACGATCTCGAGAGCGCGGCCCGCAAGCTCGCCATCGACCATGGCGCGGACATCGAAGTGACCACGGGCGAGGCCCTGCTCCGCGCCGGCTACCGCACCATCTACGCGGTGGGTCAGGCGAGCGCGTCCGCGCCACGCCTGATCGACCTGCGCTGGGGTGATCCAGCGCATGAGAGAGTCACCTTGGTCGGCAAGGGCGTGTGCTTCGACAGCGGCGGCTTGAACCTTAAGCCGGCCTCTAACATGCGCCTCATGAAGAAGGACATGGGTGGCGCCGCGCACGTACTCGGCCTCGCCAAGCTGGTCATGTCGCGCAACATGCCCGTGCGTCTCCGAGTCCTCGTGCCTGCCGTCGAAAACGCGGTGTCCGCCAACGCCTACCGCCCGGGCGACGTGATCCGGACCTACCAGGGGCGGACCGTCGAGATCGACAATACCGACGCCGAAGGGCGCCTCGTTCTGGCCGACGCCCTCGCCGTCGCCGCCGAGGAGAAACCGGCGGTCATCGTCGACTACGCCACCTTGACGGGCGCCGCCCGCAGTGCGCTCGGTACTGAGTTGCCCGCCCTGTTTTCCAACGACGACGATCTCGCCGCAGGGATTCAGGCCTCGGCCGACCGGGTCGACGACGCCGTGTGGCGTATGCCGTTGTTCGCTCCCTACAGACGGATGCTGGACAGCAAGGTCGCCGACCTCGTCAACAGTCCGGCATCGCCCTACGCCGGCGCAATCACGGCGGCCCTCTTCCTCGAGCACTTTGTCGGCGATACACCGTGGGTCCACTTCGACATCATGGCTTGGAACCTGGCCACCCGTCCCGCGCGTCCGGAAGGCGGCGAGGCGATGGGATTGCGGGCGGTCTACGACTATCTGGCGAAGCGCTCAAGCGTATAATCGCCCCTCGGGCGCGTTGCTTACGCCCTATTCCCTCCTGAGCCCTGGTCGCCGTCAGCCGCGTCAACCCATGGACATCTATCTGCACAACACCCAATCCGGTCGGAAGGAACGATTCGTTCCGCTCGAGCCCGGGAAGGTCGGCGTCTACGTATGCGGACCAACCGTCTACGACCTGCAGCACATCGGCAACGGGTTTTCCGCCGTGGTCTTCGACGTCCTGATCCGCCTGTTGAAGGTGGACTACGACGTCTGTTACGTGCGCAACATCACCGACATCGACGACAAGATCAACGCGGCCGCGCTGGCCAAGGGCACGCCGATCGGGCCCCACGCGGAGCATTTCGCCGCCGAGTACATGCGCGATGTCGCGGCGCTCGGCGTCGCACCGCCAGACGTCGAGCCGCGCGCCACCGGCCACATCGACGAGATCGTGACGATGATCGGCGAACTGATCGACACCGGCAACGCCTACGCCGCGGACGGCCACGTCCTGTTCCACGTCCCCTCGGACCCCGAGTACGGCACGCTGGCGAAACGCAGCCTGGAACACATGCTCGACGGTGCGCGGGTCGAAGTCGCTCCGTACAAGAAGGATCCGAAGGACTTCGTCCTTTGGAAGCCCTCCACGGCTGACCTGCCCGGGTGGCCAAGCCCCTGGGGACGCGGACGGCCGGGCTGGCACATCGAGTGCTCGGCGATGATTCGCAGGCACCTAGGCCCCGTCATCGATATCCACGGCGGCGGCAGCGACCTGACGTTCCCGCATCACGAGAACGAGGCCGCGCAGAGCCGCTGCGCCAATGGCGGCGGGCTCACCGTGCGCTACTGGCTGCACAACGGCATGCTCACCATGGCCGGCGAGAAGATGTCCAAGAGCCTCGGCAACATCGTGACGATCCGCGAACTGCTCACCCGGCACGACGGCGAGACGCTGCGCTACGCGCTGCTGTCGGGACACTATCGACAGAGCCTGACCTGGAGCGATGCCCTGATCGATCAGGCCAAGGCGAGCCTCGGCACGCTGTACAGGGTGTTGCGCGATACCGACGATGGCGATGCCGAGACCCCGGACGGCCTCGGAACAACCGAACTGCGCCATCCCGAGACGGTCCTCGATGCGCTGCGCGACGACCTCAACACGCCGCAGGCCCTGGCGGCAATGCACGGCTTGGCGGCGCAGATCCGCCGCAGCGAAGACGCCGAGGAGATCCGCGACCTGCGCACACAACTCCTCGCCGGTGGCAGGTTGCTAGGCATCCTCGGCAAGACGCCGCGCGCCTTCTTCCGTGGCGACGACACCGACGGCGACGCCATCGACGCGTTGATCGCGGAACGGAACCGCGCACGCGCGAACCGCGACTACGGCCGCGCCGACAAGATCCGGGATCAGTTGGCGACCATGGGCATCGACATCGAAGACACGCGCGAAGGCACGCGCTGGAAGCGTGCTTGAGAGAGGGCCGGCAGGCCCTTGTCGCGTTCATCCGTAACATGAAGAAGCCACATCGGCGGCGCGGCCGCCGTGCGCTACGGTGCCGCAATCTACCCGCAGTCTGAAGGGGTCGCCCATGTCTCAGGAACTCCCTGCGATCCTCGTCGCCGCAGCGCTTATCGTCCTGGCAGCGCCTGTGGCCGCCGCGGCCGAGGACGAGGACGAGGACGAGGACGAGGAAGAAGCACTCGAAGAGGTGCGGGTGGCGGCAAGCCGGATCGGCGTCGTCGATCAGCGCGTGGTCGTTCTCGACAACGACGACCTTGCCAGCACAGGCTTCCATCCCGGCGACCTGCTACCGTTGCTGCCCGGGTTCGCCCTGGCGACGTCCGGGCCGCGCGGATCGCTGAGCCAGGCCCGGGTTCGGGGCGCCGAAGCCAACCACCTCCTGGTGATGATCGACGGGGTCGCCGTCAACGACCCTGCGGCCGGATCGGAGTACGACTTCGGCAACCTCGATCTGACCGCGATCGACGGCGTGGAGTTCCTGGCCGGACCGCAGAGCGCCGTGTGGGGAAGCGACGCGATCGCCGGCGTCCTGCACTTCGACACGACGCCTGAGGCCGACAGCCGTCGCCTGCGCGTCGGCTACGGGTCGCATGACACGACCAACGCGGATCTCGGCGTCGCCCGCGTGAGCGAACGCGGCCACCTCAAGGTGGGTGTCGGCCACATCGCCAGCGACGGAACGAACGCGGCGCTGGACGGCACGGAGGACGACGGTTACGCCAACACGACGGCGCATCTGGCGGCCAGCCGCGAAGTCGGCGGATGGGATCTGTCCCTCGCCGCCAGGGCCACCGAAGCCGAGGCCGCGTACGATCCTTCCCCGGCCCCGCTGTACATCCCGATGGACGGCGACCGGATCACCACGACCGATGCGTCGCTTCTCCGAGCAACCGCGCGCTTCGTCGGCAAGGAGCGCTTCGTCCCGTGGCTTACGGTCGCTCGCAACCGGACCGAACGCGCGCACGCTACCGACGGCATCGTTCGGAACGGCACGACCGGCGAGCGCGACACGGTGTCGCTCTCGGCGAACCTCCTGCTCGAGCGGCAACGCGTCAACATGACCATCGAGCACGTCGTCGAACGATTCGACCAAGCGGCCCCGACCACCGTGTTCGGGGATCCCAACCACGGCCAGCGGACCCGCACCTCGAGCGTGGCGGCGGAGTACCAACGCGACCTTCCGCTGGTCTCGGTCTCCCTATCGGCCCGAGCCGATGCCAACAGCGCGTTCCGCCACGCCTTCGCCTATAGGCTCGGCGCCACGACGCGCACCTCCCCGCGCTGGTTCGCGAACCTCGGCCGCGGCGTCAAGAACCCGACCTTCATCGAGCGTTTCGGCTACGCCCCGAATGCATTCATCGGCAACCCGGACCTGCAGCCGGAGACGTCCCTGGGTGTCGAGTTGGGGATTGCGCATGCGTGGGACGACGGCTCGGTGACGTTGGCGGTCTTCGATGCGTCCCTCGACGACGAGATCGACGGTTTCGTCTTCGACCCGGTCGCTCTCGGCTTCACGGCCCGCAACATCGCCGGATCGAGTCGCCGGCGCGGCGCGGAGTTGACCCTCGACGCCGACTGGCACGGCGCGCGATGGCGAGCCGCGTACGCCTACGTCGACTCGACCACCGATGACATGCGCGAAATCCGTCGTCCGCGGCACCAGGGCAGCGTGACGATGCGACGGGCGGTGTCGCGGCTCGTCTCCCTCGGGCTTGGCCTGACCTACTCCGGCGCCTCTCTGGATCGGGACTTTTCTACGTACCCGGCGACGCCCGTGGTGCTCGACGGCTTCCGCCTGCTGCGGGCCGACGTCAAGTTCCAGCCCTCGCCGCGCTGGGGCGTCCAACTCCTCCTAGAGAACGCCTTGGACGAGGACTACGCGACGGTGTATGGCTACCGCAGCCCGGGACTGAGCGCCATGGCGCGAGCGGTCGTCGAACTCTAGAGCACGGCGCGGGAGCCGAGGTGCTCGATGTTGACACCACCCCATTGATCACGGAGATACTCGGCAACCAAGCGCCGATGGCAGTGTTGCGGCTGATCCTCGCTGCAGAGCAGGCAACCATCGGCGACTAGGTGCTTCGACATTGTCTCTTCGATGCGGCGTTCTCGTCAGGTCGAGGAACCGCCGCTCGTAGGTCGCCCAGTCCATTTGGCCCGCCCGATAGGCCTTCAGCATGTCAGCCGTCGGGGCCAGATCCGGCGCGTGGACATACGCCACGCCACAGATCTCGGCTAGGAAAAAGGCCAAGTCGTCCTTTTTGGCGAAGCCCGATAGCTGCGAGCTATTGTTCAAGCGCACGTCCACGATGCGCTTGGCACCGGAGTCGCGTACGAGTTCGAAGAAGCGCTTTGCCGGCTTTCGCGTGAACCCGACGGTGAAAACGACCATTCCGGCGGCGTCCGTTGTTCCATCCACGTAGGAACGCTTCAACGCAAGGCCCGCCGAAGTCTGTACGGAGCGGCTCGCGTGGCAGTCGTATCCGGCATCCTCAAGTCTCCGCCTCGACGTCCAGATCTGCATCCGTCGCCATGCTCAGCCAAGCCGCATCCGTTCCACGCCGACGAGGCGATCATAGAGCAGGTAGAGACCAACCACGCAGGCGAGCAGGATCCCGCCGAGGGCCGCGGCCAATCCCCAGTTCAGCGACTGCTGCATGTGGTAGGCGATCATGTTGGAGATGAGCTGACCGGTGCGTCCGCCGACCAGCGCTGGCGTGATGTAGTAGCCGATCGCGAGGATGAAGACGAGGAGCGACCCCGCCCCCACGCCCGGTAGCGTCTGTGGCCAGTAGACGCGACGGAAAGCTTGCCCGAAGCTCGCCCCGAGCGATGCTGCGGCACTCATGTGCAACGACGGAATCGTCCGCATGACGGCATACAGGGGCAGCACCATGAACGGCAGCAGGACGTGCGTCATCGCGACGATCGTGCCGGTCATGTTGTAGATCATCTGCAGCCGCTGCTCGTCCTCGATTACGCCTGCCGTAACCAACAGGTCGTTGACGACGCCGCGGGATTGCAGGAGTACGATCCATGCCGTCGTGCGCACCAGCAGCGATGTCCAGAACGGCACCAAGACCAGGAGAAGCAAGAGGTTCGCGCGCGTCGGTGCCGCGTGCGCGATCAGGTAGGCGACCGGATAGCCCAGTAGCAGGCACAACACGGTGATGCTCGTGCTCACCACCAAGGTCCGCACGAGGAGCGGGACATAGATCCGCAGGTCCTCCGGCTGCCGAACGATTTCGTCGTGCGCCCCCTGATCGAGGTCGAGCGCGTTCAGGTAGTGCCGGGGGGTGACGCGTTCCCCGGCGCGGCGGATCGCTCGCCAAGTGCCGGCATCCTCCCAAGCGTCCGCGACCGAAACCACGGCGTCGCGCCATGGCGTCGTGGCGTCGGGATTGATCTCGGCATTGCGCAGTCTGCGGGCGGTCCGGGTCACCACGCTACGCAAGCCGCTCTCGACCCGATTCAGCCGGGTGGCAACTTGGCCGACCGTTCGCGCATCGGAGGCCGCGACTAGCTCGGACGCCAAAGCCGCGAAAGCAGCCTCGCTCGGGACTCCTTCGCCATCCCACGGCGCAAGTGCCTGCAAGGTCTCCGGCAACGCGTCGGCAACGACCGGGTCGTAGACGCTGCGTACCAGCATCGCGGCGAGCGGCGCGAGAAAGGTGACGCCTATGAAAGCGACCAGCGGCAAGGTCAGTCCCAGCGCCCGCAGCGTGGGGCCGCGACTGCCTGGCGAAACGGCTTTCACCACCGACCTAATGCGTTTTCGGCACCGTCGTGCTCAGCGCGCGAGCCATGCGCCGAAACGCTCGTTGACCTCGTCCGCGTGGTCCGCCCACCAGCGCCAGTCGTTCTGCAGGGCGCGAGCCATATTGGCGGGAGTGGTCGGCATATGCGGGGCCATCTCCACGCCGGTTTCCAGGTGCGTCGTGACGAGCGCCGCGCCCGAGCCCCGCGCCGGGCTGTAGGAGATGTACTTGCTGATCCCGGCCATGACCGCTGGTCGGGCCGCAAACGCGAGCAGGCGGCGTGCCTCGTCGAGGCGGAGAGTGCCCGCCACGATGCCGAAGCCGCCGCTGTCGAGCACCTGGCCGTCCCAGACGACGACGAAGGGCTGCTTCTCGAGTACCTGGGCGTTGAAGATGCGTCCGTTGTACGCCGTGCTCATCGCCACTTCCCGATCCGCGAGGAGTTGCGGAGGCTGGGCTCCCGCCTCCCACCAGACGATATGGTCCTTGATGGTGTCGAGCTTGGCGAAGGCGCGCGTCATCCCCTCGGTCGTTCCCAGCGTGGCGTAGACGTCGGCAAGGGGGACGCCGTCGGCCATCAGGGCGAACTCGAGGTTGGCATAGGGGACCCGGCGCATGCCGCGTCGTCCCGGGAACTTCGCCAGGTCGAAGAAGTCCTCGATCGTCGTCGGCTGTGCATCGGGGAAGTCCTCGGCGTTGTACGCGTATGCCGTGGAATAGAACAGTGTGCAGCCGCCGCAGTCCGTGACCGTGTCGGGCAGGTAGTCCTCCCGCGCCGGCGTGCCGTCCGGCGCGGCCGGCATGTCCTCGATGTCGACCAGTTCCAGCAAGCCCTCGTCGCAGCCCCGGACCAGGTCCGGCAACTCGAGGTCGACCACGTCCCAGTGCACGCGCCCCGCCTCCACCTGCGCCCGAATCTGGGCCAAGCCGCCGTTGTAGTCCTCCATGCGGATCTGGATACCGGTTTCCTCGGTGAACGGGTCGAGGATCGCTCGCTGGCTGGCACGCCCGTACGAGCCGCCCCACGAGACCACCGTGATGGTCTGCGCTACGGCGCACGTGGCCATCAGGGACAACCCCAGGCCGATGAGCCATCTGTATGTCGACATCCGTTTGCTCCTTGAAAGTTACATGTCTGGTGGGGTCAGTCTTCGTCCGGCACCAGTGCCCTGCAGTCGGTCGCGGTCCAGCCGATCCGGACACGGTCGCCCGGCAGTACGGCGCCGTGGCCAACGATGTTGGGGATCTTGACGACAAAATCCCCCTGCTCGCCCATCGTTGCACGCACGAGTAGGTGGTCGCCGAGGAAGATGACGTCACTGATGGGCACGACGAATTCGTTGCCGTAGGTGCCCGGTTCGTCTGCCAGGCCAATGCGCTCCGGACGAACGGCGAGCACCACGGTGTCGCCGACAGCCCGCGGCGACACTAGGAACGCGGTAATCGTGTGCTCCCCGATGTCCACCTGGCAGTAGTCGCCGTCGACGTCGACGACTTCGCCACGCAACAGGTTGTTGTCGCCGATGAAGGTGGCAACGAACGGCCGCTCCGGTTCTTCGTAGAGCACCTCCGGCGCCGCCACCTGTTCGATCCGCCCCCGGTTGAACACCGCGACGCGGTCCGACATCACCATCGCTTCCTGCTGGTCGTGCGTGACGTAGATCACCGTCACGCCAAGCGTGCGTTGGATCCGTCGGATCTCGAACTGCATCTCCTCGCGCAAGCGACGGTCCAGGGCTCCGAGCGGTTCGTCCATGAGCACGAGCCTCGGCTCGAAGACCAGGGCACGGGCAATGGCCACGCGCTGCTGCTGGCCGCCCGAGAGTTCGCCCGGGCGCCGCGCCTCGAAGCCTTCCAGGCGAACCAAGCGCATGGCGTCACGGACACGCTCCGCAGCGACCGCCTTGTCCATGCCACGCACTTCGAGCGGGAACCTGAGGTTCTCGCCCACTGTCAGGTGCGGGAACAGCGCGTAGTTCTGAAACACCATCCCGATGTCGCGCTGTCGCGGAGGCACATCGTGGATGGTCCGTCCGCCTAAGCGAATCGCCCCCCGGGTCGGAGCCTCGAAACCCGCGAGCATCATCAGGCAGGTCGTCTTGCCGGACCCGGACGGGCCGAGCAAGGTGAGGAACTCCCCTTCCTGGACGCTCAGATGCAGATCGCGGACGACCTCGGTCTCGCCGTCATAGCTTTTGTGTACGCCTTCAAACTCGACATAGGCGTTGGTTCCGGCGTTCAAGCTGGCCCTTGCTGCTTCCGTCCGCGACTAAGTATACGAGCGCGTAAGCCGGTCAATCGGCCTGGCTGCCGCGCCGACGCAGCCACTCGACCACACCCATCAGGAGCAGCGCGAATGCGATCAGGAATGTCGCCACGGCGAGGATGGCGGGACTGATCTGTTCGCGGATGCCTGACCACATCTGGCGCGGAATGGTGCGCTGGTCTATGCCGCCCATGAACAGCACGGCCACCACTTCATCGAACGAGGTCGCAAACGCGAACAAGGCACCCGAGAGCACCCCCGGTGCGATCAGCGGCAACTGGACGCGGCGGAACGTGCGCCAAGGTCCGGCCCCGAGACTTGCGGCGGCACGGGTCAGGTTGACGTCGAACCCGGCCAGAGTCGCAGTGACCGTGATCACCACGAACGGCGTACCAAGAGCCGCGTGCGCAAGGATCAACCCCAGGTGGGTCTGTGCAAGGCCGAGGCTCGAATAGAAGAAGAAGAATCCCGCCGCCGAGATGATCACCGGGGTGACCATCGGCGAAATCAGGAGGCCCATGACCAGCGGTCGCCCGGGCATGGCGGGGCTTGCCAGGCCGAGCGCCGCCAAGGTGCCGAGCACTGTGGCCACGACCGTTGCCGAGACGCCTATACCTAGGCTGTTGACGAGCGCACGCAGCCACGCCTCGTCCTCCACGATCGATGCATACCAACGCAGCGAATAGGCGTCGGGTTCGAACCGCAGCATGCCCTCGGTGAACGTGAAATACGGTTCCGCATTGAAGCTCAGCGGCACCACGACGAGGATAGGTGCAATGAGGAAGACTAGGACCGCCGCGCAGAAAGCAACGTGCGCGTAGTGCGAAGCGCGTTCTCTCGGCGACGAGGCTGTCATTCGACCCCGCTGCGGATAGCTGCCGCAAGTGTCAAGATTCGCGTGTTCAAGCACGCATCTCCTTAGCCATGGATACGCAACATCTTAGTCAATTCGTGACCCGTGCATGGGAAGCGGACATCCTGCCGAGCTTAAGCGAGTACATCCGCATCCCCAACAAGTCGCCCGCTTTCGAGCCGGAGTGGGATTCCCTGCCGCATATGCGCGACGCCGCCGAACTGCTGGCCCGGTGGGTTGGCCGATGCCGCGTGCGCGGCTTGACCCATCGCATCGTGACCTTGCCCGGCCGGACGCCGCTGCTGTACGCAGAGGTCGCGCCGAGCGGAACGTCCGCCAGGACCGTGCTGATGTACGGCCACTACGATAAGCAGCCGGAATTCGACGGCTGGAACGACGGCTTGGGACCCTGGCAACCGGTCATGCGCGATGGCAAGTTGTACGGTCGCGGCGGTGCCGACGACGGCTACGCTCTGTTCGCATCGTTGACCGCGATCGCCGCCTTGCAGGCCCAAGGGGTGCCGCACCCGCGTTGCGTACTGCTGATCGAGGGCTGCGAGGAAAGCGGTAGCTACGACCTGCCCCACTACATGGAGGCCCTGGCGTCCGACACGGGCAAGCCGGACCTCGTGGTCTGCCTGGACGCCGAGTGCGGCAACTACGACCAGTTGTGGCTGACGACATCCCTGCGTGGCGCCGTAGGTGGATTGCTGACCGTCCAGGTCCTGACCGAAGGCGTGCACTCCGGGGCCGCCGGGGGCATCGTGCCGTCGAGCTTCCGTATTCTCCGGGCACTACTCGAACGCTTGGAGAACGCCGAGACCGGGGCGTCTGCCGCGCCGTTGAACGTCGAGATCCCCGATCAGGTGCGCCGCGAAGCCGCTGCCGTCGCCGAGACCCTGGGCGATCTCAGCACGAGCCGCTTCCCTTGGGCGGGCCGAACCCATGCCGGAGAAGTGAACCCTGCGGAGTTGGTGCTCGCGAATACCTGGCAGCCGAGCCTCGCCGTCGTGGGGTTGGGCGGCGCCCCGCCGGTCGCCGAAGCCGGCAACACGCTGCGGCCCGCCACGATGGCCAAACTGGTCTTTCGGCTTCCCCCCACGCTCGATGCGCAAACCGCCGCCCACACGATCAAGGACATCCTCGAGGACTCGCCGCCGCACGGCGCCGAGGTGTCGTTCGAGATCGAGCATCCGATGGGCGGCTGGCACTCGCCGCCCCGCGCGCCCTGGCTCGAAGCTGCACTCGACGAGGCATCTCAGGCCTATTTCGGCAGGCCCATGATGACCATGGGCACGGGCGGCACGATTCCGTTCATGAAGATGCTCGGCGAGCGTTACCGGGATGTGCAATTCGCCGTGACAGGCGTGCTCGGACCGAGGTCCAACGCGCACGGCCCGAACGAGTTCCTGCACATCGACTGCGCGAAGCGGGTGACGGCATGCATCGCGCACCTACTCGGAGCGTGCGCCAAGGTGTAACGGGCGATGGGCGAATGCGAAGCATTCTCCAACGAACCGCCGCCAGGCGGTTCGCTGACGCCGCCAGGCGGTTCGCTGACGCCGCCAGGCGGTTCGCTGACGCCGCCAGGCGGTTCGCCGGTTCGCCTATTGCAGCAGGCTGTCGCGTTCCCGGCTGGCGCGGCCGAACTGGGTGGCCAGGAAGTCCATCTGGTCGCCGAGAATCCGCCCGGAGTTGGTCAATGCCAGGTATTCGGCCACGTTCGGCACGTAAGGCAGCGCCAGCAGTTCCATGCCGCACTCGTGCGGCAGCCGATTGCCCTTGTGGTGGTTGCAGCGCTTGCACGCGGCGACAACGTTATCCCACTGGTCGCGACCGCCGCGCGAACGCGGCACCACGTGGTCCCGGGTCAACAAGGCATGCGCGAACACTCGGCCGCAGTACAGGCAGAGGCTCCGGTCGCGGCCAAAAAGCGCCGCGTTGGTGAGCGGAGGCACCGAGCGCGGATGGGCCGCGCGCCGACCACCGCAAGCGATGATGCTGTGGATGTCGACCCGGGTCCGGCTGCCATCGATCCTCGAGTGCCCGCCGAGCAGCCGCAGAACCGAGTCGCCGTACGTCCACTTGACCAGATCGCGGGCATATAGGCAGACCGCTTCCTGCCAAGTTGCCCAGTCCACGGGCGCGCCAGCCACGTTCAACCGTAGAATCCGCGGTATCCGTTCATAGCTGTCCAAGGTTGCCAGCATGGCGCGATCCCAAGGCGACCGGCGAAAAAACAGTGCGCAATAATGGACAAAGCCGTTTCACGAATCAACGCGGGTGGCGGTGCGCCGTATTCGCGGCAACCGCCGCGACCTGCATCGCCGCTTGCCAAGGCCCGGCCCCCGAAGACGTCCTCGGCAGTCGGACCGCGCCAGAGGACGACTGGTTCTGCGACGGGGGTACCGACGGGCAGTGGGACTGCGTCCAGGACCGAGCGCTCGTCGCCAACCCGCAGTTGCGCAAGGACAGGCCGGTCAAGGCCTTGGTGCCTACCGAATCGGCCCGGCCGAAGCGACATCCAGTCCTGGAATGGCCCGCCGGACACTACGCGGTGCAACTGATCGCTCTCGACTCCGACGAAGCGGCCACCGCCTTGGCCGAGCGACTCGCCGTTCCCGAGGTGCTGCGGGTACGCCTCGAAAGCGGCGGCCGACTCTTCCATGTGCTCCTTCTCGGCGACTACGCTGACCGTCGCGACGCCGAGGTCGCCAGCGCCCGCATGGTGAGGCGCATGCCATTCCTAAAACCGTGGGTACGTCGTGTCGGTCCGTTGCAGGGCGCTGTACGGCGCGCGCAGCAGGAGCCGGAGGCGGCCTACGGCGACGCGAGCTAGTAGCGATACTTCTCGACGGTCTGGCCCTGCATCGAGTAGCCGGCGTGGGCGAGATTGCTCAAATGGCCGTCAAGGCCCAGCGTCCCGGTCACCCAGACCGGGTCGTACATGCTCGTCAGTTCGACGGGCTCCGCGAACTCGACGTAGACGATCTGGTTCGGCGGCGGTGGCGGCTGGTGGATGCAGGCGCCGAAATACGGGACCAAGAGAAAGCTCGCAACTAGGTCGCCGGCGACATCCAACGGTACGACGAAACCCGGCAACTTGACGACCTGCCCCTCCAGTTCGGGCACGGTCTCTGCGACTGCGGTATACGGGAAGTCGTCGAAGGTGGGGATTCGGGTGTGGTCGACGACCTGTGGCGGTGCCAACTGGCCCGGCGGAAGCAGATCCGTCCACTTCAATTCGCGTACTTCGGTGGCGCCTTGCGCGACCAAAACGGCCGCCGCCAGTACACCGATCAACACGGGAATCCGGGACATTCGCCTCTCCAGCAGCACGGATCGCCACCCGCAGCCGATCATACACGTCCGAACCAAGAGGTTCGCGACGTCAAACTCGCACGGTCAGCCCATCCGCCAGCGAATAGCGATAGATCCGCCACGCCGGGATCACCGCGACGGCACCGCCGGCGATCGTGACGGCAGCGACGACGGCCAGGTCGAACAAGCCAGGCGCACCGCCCGCTAGCGCCAAGCCGAAGTGGGCCAGCAAAAGCGGGCGGGCCACGAACATCGCGGCGTGCACGATCGCGACACCGGCCAGCGACCCTGCGGCTGCCAGGAGCAACGCCTCGACGATCAACAAGGCGAAGACCAGCCCCGGCCCCGCTCCGGCCGCCCGGAGGACGGCCATCTCTCGCCGCCGTTCGGTCAAGCTGGTCAAGAACGTGGTCAGCATGCCGATCAGGCCGGCGATCACGACGAAGACGCTGATGCCGAGCATCGCGGCTTCGGCCACGCCAAGCATCTCCCAGAGCTGTTGCAGTGCGACCCCGGGAATTATGGCCATCAGCGGCTCCGAGGCATATTCGTTCACATGGCGCTGCAAGCCCAGTAGCAGCGGGCGGGATTCCAGGCCCACGATGAACGCGGTGATGCTGTCCGGCTCGACGCGGTCGGCCGCATGGTCGTCTGTATCGCCGCCGGCGTGGTCGGCGTCGTGCTCGTCCGCGTGGCCGGCGTCGTGCTCGTCCGCGTGGCCGTCGTCGTGCTCGTCCGCGTGGCCGTCGTCGTGCTCGTCCGCGTGGCCGTCGTCATGCTCGTCCGCGTGGCCGTCGTCATGCTCGTCCGCGTGGCCGTCGTCATGGTCGTCCGCGTGGTCGTCGTGCGCGCCGGCATGGTCGTCGTCGGGGGCATCGCCGTGGTCGTCCGCGTGGTCATCATGGCCATCGCCCGGCGCATGCGCGGAGTCATCGTGGATCGCCTCGATTCCCGCCAAGGTGACGTGGACGGTCCGGTCCACCGGCGTCCCCGTCGGCTCGAGGATGCCCGTGACCGTGAACGGCAGCTCGTCGTGGTGCTCGAAACTGATGTCGCCGATACCATGCGAGACCACGATGCTGTCGCCGACCGCGTAGCGCAGCCTGTCGGCGACTTCCGACCCCAGCACGGCATCGCGGACGCCGGCCAAGCCGGTTCCCGCCGCAAGCTCCAGGCGCCGCTCCCGGCCGTGCCGGTAGTGTTCGAAGTAGGCCGACGTCGTGCCGAGCACACGGTAGCCCCGGTGCGAGTCGCCGAGCGACAGCGGGATGGTCCAAGCGACCTCGGGACGTCCCGCGATGTCTTCGTAGCTCTCCCAACTGATGCCGCTGGTGGCATCGCCGATCCGGAACACCGAGTACAACAGCAGGTTGAGCGGCCCGCCTCGGGCCCCGACGATCAGGTCCGCGCCGGAAATCGTGTTCGCGAAACCGGCGCGCGCCTCCGTGCGAATCCGGTCGACGCCGACCAACAGCGCCACGCTCACCGCTACCGACAACACCGTCAGCCCAGCCGTCAGGCGGCGGTTGAGGACGCTCTTGGCCGCGAGTTGGAGCAGGACACTACGCATAGGCTACGCCGCAGTCTCGACCACCGCCGCGGCATTCACCGCGGCCATGGACAACGAACGATCAAAACGCGTGGCGAGCGCGGGATCGTGGCTCGCAAAGAGCACCGCACTCCCCGCCGCGGCGCATTCTTCGGACAATAGGTCCACGAACCGCACCCGGGCGCCGGCGTCGAGTGCCGACGTCGGTTCGTCCGCGACCACCAGGGCCGGCGCCCCGATGAGCGCTCTCGCCGCGGCCACCCGCTGCTGCTGTCCGATGCTGAGCTCGGTGACGCGCCGGCCAACGATCTCCGCGTCCACCAGACCCAGCCTTCCTAGAAGACGCCGAGCTTCGTGTACCACGGACTCGGACCGCTGGCGCGCCCGAGCGGCGCGCCGCGCCGAGAATCGACAGGGCAACGCGACATTGTCCAGGACGGAAAGGTACGGCAGGAGGTTGAACATCTGGAACACGAACCCGACGTGGTCTGCGCGGAACCGGTCGCGGCCCGCCCCGGACAGATCGGCGATCGCCTGGCCGAGTACGCTCACCTCGCCATGCGACGGCAACAGGATGCCACCCACCAGACCGAGCAGCGTGCTCTTGCCGCTACCGCTTGCGCCTTCGAGGAAGACGCGCTCGCCCGGAGCGACGTCGAAGCTCGCGATGTCCAGGACGATGCTGTCCGGCCGGTAGCCGAACCGGACACCGCGCAGCCGGATTGCAGTTTCGATGTCGGTCATCCCTGCCGTCGGCGTTGCCGCCGTCCTCCTTAGCCTCGTGCGCTTACCGCCGCCTCCCGCGATAGGCACCGCGACAGCCATGCCGCGACGTTGGGGCGGTCGGCGAAGTCGACGCCGGCAGGCGCGGCCCAGGAGAGCACACTCGCGACGTTCAGGTCCGCGACGGAGAACTCGTCGCCAAGCAGGTAGTCGCGGTCTGCCAAGAAGGCGTCCAACACCCGGAACGGACGGTCCAAGGACTCGATGTCCGCTCGGGCGGCGGCGACATCCTGCGTCACGCCCATAAGTCCACGAGACTTCTTGAGGGCGTCCAGGAGCGTGCCTTCCACGGCAGTCATCGCCCAGAAACTCCAGCGCAGCGTCTGCGCCTCCTCTTCGAGCGATTTCGGTGCCAGCAAGGCGTGCTTCTTGGCCAGATAGATGTTGATCGCCATGGATTCGGTCAGCAGGAACCCGTCGTCGTCGATTGCCGGGACCTGTCCCATGGGATTGACCGCCAGCAGCGCCGCCGACGCGCCGTCCTCGCCGAAGCCCGGATGATGCTCGAACTCCAATCCCAACTCGTGCGCAATCCACAGCGCGCGCATGCTGCGGCTTTGCGGAGGACCATAGATCGTCAGGCTCATAGGGCTTCCAGGATCGCCTCAGCCTTGCTGACCTCGAACGCGCCCGGGGCCTCGACGGCCAACTTGCTGACCACCCCGTCGTCGACGACCATCGCGTAGCGCTGCGACCGCGTGCCGAGCCCGAACCCCGTACCGTCCATTTCAAGCCCCAACGCCTGGGTGAAGTCCGAGTTGCCGTCGCCCGCCATCACGAGTTCCTCGGCATTGCGGTCCCTCCCCCAAGCGTCCATCACGAACGCGTCGTTCACCGCCACGCAGACGATGCTGTCCACGCCCTTCGCCTTGATCTTGTCCGCGTTCGCCACGAAGCCCGGCAGATGCGCCTCCGAACAGGTCGGCGTGAACGCTCCCGGTACCGCGAACAGCACCACCTTCTTGCCAGCGAACAACTCGCTTGTGGACACCGCCGTGGGTCGCCCATCGGCCATGACATGCAGTGTCGCGTCCGGAAGCCTGTCGCCTTCTTGAATCGCCATGAATCAAACGTCCTAGTGGAAAAGAGCATGGAGTTTACTGTACCGCCCGTGACCGAATCACCCGCCTCGGGCCGTCAGGGCAAGCCGCACCGGCGACGGTATAGTCGTGAGTCGAAAAAGCGCGCATAAGAGTACCGGCACATGCCACGACCGATCTGGCCGAAATGGGTCCGAGATCCGCTGCTCGTCTTCCTGCTCGTAGGCGCAGGCATTTTCGGCGCTCACGCTTGGCTCGGCGGCGATGCCGACGACCGCGTGATCGTTGTCCCGCAATCGCAGATCGACCGCCTGGGGTTTTTGTGGGAGACGCAGATGGGCCGCCCGCCATCTCCCGCCGAACTCGATGCCCTTATCGACGACCATGTCCGCGAGGAGGTCATGGTGCGCGAGGCGCAACGCCTGCGCCTCGACGAGGACGACGCCATCATCCGCCGTCGTCTCGCACAGAAGCTGTCATTCCTCACGGAGGATGTCGCAACGCTTGAACCACCCGCCGCGGATGAACTCCTGGCGTACTTCGAGGACAACCGGGGCCGCTATGCAACACCCGCCGTGGCGACGTTCAGCCATATCTATTTCAGCCCGGATCGGCGCGAAGACCCGCGCGGCGACGCCAGCCGCACCCTTGAAGTCCTCGACGCCGACGCGTGGCGCAAGGCGGGCGATCCGTTCATGCTCGGCAGGACCTACGCGCACGCGAACATGAGCCGCATCGAACGGGACTTCGGGACCGGCTTCGTGGCCGCGCTCGACGGACTCGCGGCGAGCCCGGATTGGCAAGGACCGGTCGAGTCGGCCTACGGCTTCCACCTGCTCCGCGTCGACGCCAAGTCGCCGGCCCTCGGTGCCGACTACGAATCCGTCGCTTCGCGGGTGGCGCGGGACCTCGACGCCGCGCGCCGGGCCGCGGCCAACGCGGCGTACTTCGAGGAACTAATGAGACAGTACACGGTGGTTGTGCCGTGACATCTCGACGGCGATGGCGCGGCATCGTCTTGGCCGCCGGTTTGACCAGCGCCGCGGCCACCCACGGCCACGAGATCCGGCCCGCGTACCTGCAGATCGAGGCATCGGCCCCCGGCGCCTACCAGGTCCTATGGAAGCAGCCCGTCGCCGGCGCCCGGCTGCTGCCGATCGCGCCGGTGCTTCCCGAGGATTGCACCGTCGCGTCGTCGACCGTGGATGCCAGTGTGCGGGACGCCCTTGTGCGCCGATTCACACTGCAGTGTCCCAACGGCCTCAACGGGCAGACCGTCGCCATCGATGGTCTCGCGGGGACGATCACCGACGTCATGCTGCGGGTCACGCTGGCCGACGGCACGCAGTTCTCGAGGCTGTTGAAGCCGGCGAGCCCGTCGGCCACGATCGGCCGCGACGGCCCCGAAGTGCTCGCCTACCTACTCCTCGGCATCGAACACCTGCTGTTCGGCTACGACCACATCCTGTTCGTGGTCTCGCTCATGTTCTTCACGGCTCCCGTTTCTCTCCGCGACGATCGGCTGTCGGTCCACCCGGGCGCGCTCATCAAGACCGTCACGGCCTTCACCGCTGCGCATAGCGTGACGCTCTCGTTTGCTGCGCTCGACCTCGCTCGCTTGCCGCAAGCGCCCGTCGAGGCGGTGATCGCCCTGTCGATCGTGTTCCTCGCCGTCGAGAAGCTGCGCGGCACGACCGATTCGATCACCGCCAGGCACACCTGGGTCGTCGCGTTCGTGTTCGGCCTCCTGCACGGCTTCGGGTTCGCCGGTGCCCTCGCCGACATCGGCCTGCCGAAGGGCAACGCCCTGCTCGCGTTGTTGCTCTTCAACCTCGGCGTCGAGATCGGCCAACTCGCGATCGTCGCCTTGGGCATCGCGGTGATCTGGGCGGTGGTGTCCTTGCGCAGATCCGTGCCGCGGCCAGTGGTCGAAGCGCCCCTCTACGTCACCGGCGGGCTCGCCGCCTACTGGCTGGTGGCGCGAGTGGCGGCGATCATCGGCTGAGCGCCCCTGGCGCTAAAGCACAGCCTCGATCAGGTGCGGACCGCCTGCCGCTAGCGCGCGCGTCACCCCGGCGTCGAACTCTTCACACGTCGTGGCCTTCACCGCCGAGACGCCTTGCGCCTGGGCTAGCGCCACCCAGTCGATGTCCGGCCGCGACAGGTCGAACAGGCTTGCCGCCCGCTCGCCGATATCGTTGATGCCAAGCCGTCGGTACTCCACCTCGAGGATGTTGTACTGGCGGTTCGAGAAGACCACCGCGACGAGGTCCAACTGCTCGCGAGCCGCGGTCCAGAGGAACTGGTTGGTGTACATCGCCCCGCCGTCGCCGAGCAGGGCGAAGACCGGACGGTCGGGACAGGCGATCGCGGCACCGACCGCGGCGGGGCCGCCTTGGCCGATCGAGCCGCCCGTCAGATTGAGCCACGTGTGCCGGACCGCACGTTGCATGGCCGGATAGGCCGCCCCGCCGCCGCCCGAATCCACCGCCACGATGCAGTCGTCCGGCGCTCGCGCGGCGAGGGTCGTGGCAATCCCACGGACGTTCAACGGTCCTTTCGGGGCTTCCGGCCGCGGGCTCGGCGCCAGCAGCGGCGCCGACGCATCGAGCGCCTCCGCCAGATCGTCGAGCGCGAGGGCCACGTCCTCGTGCCGATGCGCCACGCGGTGGACCGCGCAGTGGTCCGGAACGAGATCGCTCGGTAGGTTGCGGTAGGCGAAGAAACTCACCGGACGCTCGCCGCCGAGCAGTACCAGCTTCGAGACCGATCCGAACAGTTCCATGATCTGTTCCGGGAAGTACGGCAGCCGATTGACCACGGGGAGATCCGGACCGGCTTCCACGCGAGCCGGGAAGGTCGGCGAAAAGACACGGCAGCCGGTCTTCCCCGCGATGCGTCCGGCCGCCGTGACGCCGCGTTCCGTCAAGCCGTTGCCGTCCACCATGAGGACCGTTTGCGCGTCTATCTCGGATGCCGCTGCCGCGATCACTTGGGCGGACACGCGCGGCTTGGCCACCGCTGCGTCGAAACTCGCGGGTTTGCCAACCGTTCGGCCGGGCCCCCAGGCACAGTCGGCGGGGAGGATCAGCGTCGCGATCCCGCCCCGGGGATCGGGGCTCGGCGACATCGCCGCGCGAACCGCGTCGGCGGTGTCGAGTCCGGCGCCCTCGCTGGTCCTGGAGGTACGGATCCAGGCGGACACCGGCTTGGCAACCGCCTCGATGTCGGAGGTCAGCGGCGCGTCGTAGGCGACATGGTGCACGGCGTGGTCGCCAACGATGTTCACCAAGGGGGTCGCCGCCCGACGACAGTTGTGCAGGTTGGCGATGCCGTTGCCAAGACCGGCTCCCAGGTGCAGCAGCGTGGTCGCCGGGACACCCTTCATCCGTGCGTAGCCATCCGCTGCGCCCGTACAGACGCCCTCGAAGAGACACAGCACCGCGTGGGTCTCGGGCACCGCGTCGATAGCCTGCACGAGGTGCATCTCCGACGTGCCGGGGTTGGCGAAACAGGTGTCGACACCGTGCGCGAGCAAGGTGCGGATGACGCTCAGAGCACCGTTCATGAATCAGTCCGTGGATCAAGGGAAGCGAATCTCGCTCCGGCAGTATACTCGCCGCCTTGCTTGGCGCCGACGGAATACCATGGCCTACGCGTTCTCCCGCCTTACCACCGCGGACCGGAACTTCAACGCAGTCTACGAAACGCTGCGCCAAGGCAACTACGCCGCGCTTCGGCCGGCATCGCTTTGGGGCGCGTTCCACGGCCTCTTCGGCGTCGGGTCGAACGAACTGATCGTCGTCAGCTACGGCGACGTGGCCGGCGTCGACGGCGCGCTAGCGGCGACCGCGGGCGTCACCGGCGTCGATACGCTGCTGCTCGAACCGACGGTGCGACCGACGACGGACGAGGGGCGCACACGCGAAGGCCTCTACGTATTCCGGTTCTTCGACGTCGCCCACGAGGACGTGGACGAGATCGCCGCCCTGTCGTTCGAAGCGTGGAAGGACTTCGAGACCGCGGACGTCTACGACGCCGTACCACAGGGCCTGTTCCGGCAACAGGATGTCAGCGCAGCCCGCGGCCGGATGCTCTTGTGCACCTGGTACGACGGCCTCAATTCCTGGCAGGCCTCGCGCACACCACCCGGGCGGGCCTCGGAGAACTTCCGCAGACGCCACGTCCTGACCGCGGGCACGATCGCGTACGCCACGCGCCTCTTGACCGGATGAAGCCCGAAGAACAGGCGCTGTTCGCCAACGACACGTTTTATCTCGCCTTCGCGCAGAAGGACTTCGACGTGATGGCGCGGCTTTGGGCGAACAACCACCCGACCCTGTGCATCCACCCGGGCTGGCCGGCGATCACGGGACGCGGCGAGGTCGTGGAGAGCTGGCGCCGAATCCTCGGAAATCCAGAGCAGCCAGGTATCGATTTCTACAACGCCACCGCGCAGATCGTCGGGGACATGGTCTTCGTGACCTGCTACGAGGAGTTGCCGGGCTCAATCTGCGTGGCGACCAACGGCTTTGTCAGCGAACGCGGCGAGATGCGCATGTTCCATCACCAGTCCGGGCCGTGCGCCAATCCGCCGCCGCCGACGGGCCCGGGGGGGAGCAAGGCATCCTAGCTGGCTGCACCCAACGAGCCGCGTCAAGGCACGAATGCCCTCTAGTAGCCCTCGAGTTCGCCGTACCGATTGCGGTGGTAGTTGACGTCGCCGAACGTCTGCTCGGTGACCGCCGCGCGCTTGATGAAGAAGCCGATGTCGAACTCGTCGGTCATGCCGATGCCGCCGTGCATCTGAATGCCCTCCCGCGACACGGTGTGGAAAGTCTCGCCGACCTTCGCCTTGGTGAGGCTCGCGAGCTTGGCGACCTCCTCGCGATCGCGCTCCTCGTCCAGCGCGGTGAGCGCCTCGAGGACGCACGACTTCGACAGTTCGATCTCGCAGAACATGTTGGCGGCGCGGTGTTTGAGGGCCTGGAACGAGCCGATCGGCACGCCGAACTGCTCACGATCCTTCAGGTATTGGACGGTCCTGTCGAAGCACTCCTGGGTGCTGCCGAGCATCTCCGCAGCGATGCCGATGCGCGCGATGTCCAAGGCGGGATCGAGCACGTCCGCGCCCTTGCCGAGTTCCCCGATCAGCGCGTCGCCCGTGACGGCCACGCCGGCGAGCTCGACATTGGCCGCATTGCGGCTGTCGACCATCTTCGTGCGCGTCACGGTGACGCCGTCGGCGCCCGCGTCCACGAGAAAGAGTGAGATTCCATCCCGGTCGCCGGTCGAACCGGCGGTCCGCGCGGCGACGATCAGTTTGTCAGCAACATGGCCGTCGAGCACGAACTTCTTGCTGCCGGAGATGGTGTAGCCGTCCCCCGACGCCTCCGCGCTCGTCGCAACACCGTACGGATTGTGGCGGTGCGACTCTTCCAGCGCCAAGGCCAGCAGCAACTCGCCAGCGGCAATCTTGGGAAGCAACGCGGCCTTCTGCGCATCGCTGCCGCCGAGATTCACGATGGTGCCACCGAGCCAAACGGTCGCGAACAACGGACTCGCCGCCAAGGTGCGACCCGTCTCCTCGGTGACGACACCCAGGCCCTTGTAGCCGAACGCCAAGCCGCCGTGTTCCTCCGGGAAGGGAATCCCGGCCCAACCCAGCTCCACCATCTGCGACCAGGTGTCGCGATCGAAGCCGTCGGCGCTGTCGTCGTCGCGCAACTTGCGCAGTTGGCCGATCGGCGCGTTTTCCTCGCAGAAGCTCTTGGCGGAGTCTCTGAGCATGTTCTGCTCGTCGTTGAGAATCATCGGCATGGGTCGTTTCCATCAATTGGTGGCGCGATGATATGTCAGGAAGCGCGCGGGAAAGAACCCCCGAAGGATGTCCCCGCGCCGGCCGGGTCATGCCCTATCCAGTACCACCCAACCCTTGCCGCGAGTAAAGTTAAACCGCGCCAAGGACACTGGAAACGCCATGAACGATGTCATCGCCACCGACTTGAGCAACACCGACTGGGCCGCGCTGGTCGCCGACCTCAACCGCTACCTGCGCCTACGCACCACGCCGATCGGCATGAAGATGTTCGAGACCGCAGAGGCCATGGCCGCGGTGCCAAGGATCCGCCGGCCCAAGGACATCCACACCACCGACCAGATCGTCGGCCAAGCGAGTCGCAACGGCTGGACCGTCGGCATCACCGCCGACGACCTCGTCGGAGACCAGTGTCGAGCCGTGATCGGGCTTTCGCCCCGGGACGAGAAGTGGCTCTCCGGAGACCGGATGGCCGGGGTCTGGTACGAGAGCCTCGAAGACGCGGCGAAGCACCAGCGGGCCATGGATCTCGCGCCGTTCGGCAAACACGCAGCCATGGCGGTCAGCCCGCTCGCGAGCGGTCGGCTGAATCCGCCGGACATCGCCTTGATCTATGCGACGCCCGCACAGATGATTTTGTTTATCAATGGATTGCAGTGGACTGGTTACAAAAAGCTTGAATGGGGTTGTGTGGGCGAGTCCGCCTGTGCCGACTCCTGGGGACGCGCACTCGCCACCGGCGAACCGAGCCTCTCGCTGCCTTGCTTCGCGGAGCGTCGTTACGGCGGTGTGATGGAGGACGAGCTGCTGATGGCCATTCCGCCCGGGTTCCTCCCCAGAATCATCGCGGGCCTCGATCACCTCTCGCGCAACGGACTGCGCTATCCGATCCCGCAGTACGGGATCAACAACGACGTGCGGGCCGGCATGGGGGTCAGTTACGGCTAGCGTCCTGGAGAAGAGTCCATCTCTACGGTTGGACAGAGTTTGATGGAGACGAACCTTGACGGTGCGCGTGGACCGGTAGGTCCGCCGCGTCCCCGTCCGCAATTCGGCCTGGTACGCGCTTCATTGCGGGCGACGACGGTAAGCGTACCTCGATGGGGCGGGGCTCCGCACCCGTGACAGGCCCGTGACACGCTTGAGGCTGTTTTCGACTACCGTCCGCGCCCATGTTGGATGAGTTCGGGATCGTCGGCGTCTCATGGCGCCAGGACGGCAGTGAAGCGCTGGCGCGCTACGCTCTTGGCGACAGCGACCAGGTCGAGCGACTGCGCGTGTTCGGCCACACTAAGGGATTGCGCGAGATCGCGTACCTGGAGACCTGCAACCGGGTCGAGGTGGTCTTCCTGCGCAGCACCGACACCGATCACGCGGATCTGCGTCCCGCCGTCTACGCCTTGCTCACCGGCCGGCCCGCACGCCCAGGGGAAGCAGAGCGCATCCTCAAGGCCTGGCAGGGCGAAGGCGCGTGCGAGCACCTGTTCCTTGTTGCCGCCGGTCTCGACTCGGCCGCGCTTGGAGAGCCCGAGATCGTCGGTCAGGTCCGTGCGAGCCGCGACTTCGCTCGCGACGGCGGCTTGATCGGACCCGGTCTGGAACTGCTGTTCGAGGACGCCCTGCGCGTCGCCGGAGCCGTCCGCGACCGCACCCGCCTGGCCGAAGGCTCCATCTCGCTCGCGGAACTCGCGGCAGGCCACATCCTCAAGCGCCACGCGCAGACATCGAGCGAGGAGCCGCAGCCGACGGCCCTGGTCGGCGTCTCGCCGATGACCGAGCGCGCTGCACTTTCTCTCGACAAGGCCCGCGTCCCCTTCGTCGTCGTCAACCGCACGCTGCCCAAGGCCCGCGCGCTCGCCGGGCGTTTCGGAGTTCCGTGCCGATCCCTCGAGAGCTTTCAGGCCGATCCGCCCGCAGTCGCTGCAATCCTGTCGGCGACGGGCGCACGCACACCCGTCATCGGCGAGCCGTTTTTCGCCCGACTCGCTGCCAACGGCTTGAACCGTCCCCCACTGTGCGTCGACATGGGGGTACCCCCGGACATCGATCCTGCCGCTTGTGCCAAGGCCGGCGCGCGCCGGATCGGGATGGACGACATCGTCCAGGAAGCGGAGTGCAACCGGGAGGCTCGTCTCGCGCAAGCGGCTGACGCTCGCGAGTTAGTCGATGCTGCCCTCCCGCAATTGCGGGAACGCCTGACCGATCGCCTGTATGGAACCCTGTTCGCCAACCTTCAAGCCCACTACCAGGCGACCGCACGAACTGGTGCCGAACGTCTACTGAAGTCGCTAAGGCGTCTCGACGCTGAAGAGCGCGAGACCATCACCACATGGGCGGCGGGACAAGCTAGGCGATTCGCGCATCTGCCGACGGTTGGCATCCGCAGCCTGCTGCTGAACGGCCCCGACGGCGCACTCGATGCCTTCCTGGACGGACTCGATGGCAAGCTCGCGGCTGAGTTGCGTCCCACTACGACTCGACCCACGCCACCGGGAGGGAGCAATGATGATCCTCAGGCGTGATCCGCCCAAGGCACTGCAACTCGGATTCCTCGCGCTGTTGGTGATCTGCGTGGCCCAAGTGGCCTGGTGGATTGCCGACCAGGCCCGACTGGCGAGTGGCGAGCGGGATCGGCTGGCCGCGCTCTATCGCGCGGAGGCGCATGCGATGACCACAATGCTCGGGAACGCACCTGCGCCCGCGGAAGCCGAGCGGACGCTGGGCGATGCGTTCCCGCATCTCAAGATCGAAAACGGCACCGCCACGATCCGCGACAGGGCCACGGCGCTCCTCGAGGACGACGCCGCCTCGCGCATCAACCGTTACGCTTGGGAGGGTGGCTTCTTCCTGCTTGTGCTACTCGCCGGCATGGCTATCCTGACCCGAGCGATCCGCTTCGACGCCGACTTGCGGCGCCGGCAACAGAATTTCCTGGTGTCGGTTTCCCACGAGTTCAAGAGTCCCTTGGCCAGCATGCGGCTGTCCGCGGAGACGCTCATGTTGCGTGCCCCCGACCCGGACAGTCGGCATCTCGGGCAGCGCCTGCTCGAAGACGGCGAGCGGCTGCTGCGGATGGTCGACAACCTTCTCAATACGGCGCAGCTTGAGGATGGCCGTCTGAGCTTGCAGCCCGAGTCGATCGCCGTGCGCGCCGTGGTCGAAGCCGCGGTCGCCGACTACGAGGAACTGGCCCGGGCCCACGGCATCGCCCTCAGCCAGGACGTTCCACGCGACTTGGCCATAGAAGCTGATCGCGTCGCCATCGAAACGGTGTTGCGCAACCTCCTCGACAACGCCATCAAGGCGTGCGTTGACGGCGACGGCAAACAAGTGGGCATCCACGCCAGCGCCAGCGACGACGGTCGATCGATTAGCCTGCACATCGCCGACGACGGCGTCGGCTTTCCGCCCGGCGACGCGTCGAAGCTGTTCGGGAAGTTCTACCGGCAAGCTCAGAATCCGCGCCGCGCCACACCTGGCAGCGGCCTCGGCCTGTACCTTGTGCGCCGGCTGACGAAGCTCTCAGGTGCGAGGGCGAGCGCAACGAGCGAGGGCCTTGGCCAGGGGGCCGAGTTCACGGTCGTCTGGCCAAGGGCGAGGGGAACGTGAACGGGGCGCGGATTCTCGTCGTCGACGACGAGGAGCATCTCGCCACCGGAATCCGGGAGAACCTCGAGGCCGAAGGCTACGTCGCCCAGGCCGCCCATGACGGCGGCGAGGGCTTGCACATGGCAATGACCGAGCCGCACGACCTCATCGTGCTCGATGTCTCCATGCCGAACATGGATGGTTTGACGCTGTGCCGCGAACTGCGCCGCAACGGCAATCAGACGCCGGTGCTTTTCCTGACCGTCCGAGGTGCGCCGGAGGACCGCATCAGGGGTTTGGAAGCGGGGGGCGACGACTATCTCGCCAAGCCCTTCCACCTGCGTGAACTGCTGCTGCGGATCGCGGCCATCCTGCGTCGCACGGCCTGGTACCAGACGACGGGCGGGAACCTCGCCTTCGGCGGCAACGAGGTGAACTTCCACACCTACCAAGCCCTCGCTTGGGACGGCACCGAGCACACGCTGACGCACAAGGAGGCCATGATCCTCAAGTGCCTGTCGGAGCGCGCCGGCGAGACTGTCGGCCGGGAGGAGATCCTGGAGAAGGTCTGGGGCTTCGAGGTGTTCCCCTCGACACGCACCATCGACAATTTCATCGTACGCCTGCGCCGGCGCTTCGAGCGCGACGCCGAGCAACCGGCCTTCTTCCACACCGTGCGCGGTGTGGGATACCGGTTCACGCGTGGTAGCGAAGTCGAACAACCGCGCGAGGAACCGGTGTGATCGCAGAGACACCACTGCTGCTGAAGGCGGCGCGGCGCGAGCCGGTACCGCGTCGTCCGGTGTGGATCATGCGCCAGGCCGGTCGCTACCTGCCCGAATACCAGGCCCTGCGCCGTGGTCGCTCGTTCAAGGATCTGGCGCAATCGCCGGACCTGGCGACCGAAGTCACGCTGCTGCCCCTCAAGCGCTACGCGGTGGACGGCGCGGTGGTCTTCGCCGACATCATGAGCCCGCTGCCCGCACTCGGCGTCGAGTTCGACTTCGCGCCCGGGCCCGTCGTGGCCAACCCGATTCGAAGTCGTCGCGACGTGGCCTCGCTCCCAACGCCGAGCGACGCGGCATTCGCGCCGGAGGTGCTGGCAACGCTCGCCTCGGTGCGCGCCGCCGTCTCACCGGAGGTCGCCGTCCTGGGCTTTTGCGGAGCACCCTGGACATTGGCGGCGTACCTAGTCGAGGGCCGCGGGGTCAAGGACTTCCCGACGCTGCGCGCTTTCGCCGCCAGCGAGCCGGAGGCGCTTGGCGCGTTGCTTGAGAAGCTCTCAACCGCCATGGCGGACTATCTCATCGCCCAAGGGCGGGCCGGTGCGGACGCCGTACAGGTCTTCGACTCCTGGGCCGGGCTGCTGTCGTACAAGGACTGGCAGCGACTGATTCGCCCGCATCTCGAATCGATGCTCGAAGCCGTCGGTCAAGCCGGGGTCGCGAGAATCCTGTTCCTGCAGAACGCCCCGCACCTCGTGGAGGCGTACGCCAGCCTGCCATGCGAGGTGTTGAGCGTGGACTGGCGGGTCGACATCGCCGAAACCCAGCGACGCCATCCCCATCTGGCCGTCCAAGGCAACATCGATCCGGCCGTACTGCTCGGCGGACCGACACCGACCCGGGCGGCCGCGCGGGCGCTCTTGCGTGACACCGAGCCACGAGGCCACATCGTGAACCTCGGCCACGGGATCTTGCCCGCAACGCCACTCGACAGCGTCGCGGCGTTGATCGATGCCGTGCATGACGAGCCTAAATTGACGAGGGAGGGCACGTGGACCTGAGCGAACGAGGCCGCCGTGACGGCGCGCCGATCAGCCTGAACCGGCGGCTGTTCATGAAGTTCACCGCGTTCGGCAATGCTGATCCGGACACGGCGGCGGCGGCACTAACGGAGGCTGGCGTCGAAGGCGCGTTGTATCTCGACGTCAATGATCCGCAAGGCATCGGGATCGTCGCGCTCAGCGAGGATCCCACCGATTTCGTGTCGGCACTGCGGTCGCTGTTCCGCGGTGCGCCGTTCCAACAGATGACGCACAAGGCGGAGTTCGACATGCTCGGCCGCACCTACGCGATCGGCTACGAGAGCGATCTCGAGGAAACCCTGTTCGGCCGGCCACGCGGTCGCATCCTCGATCCCGACCTGCGCTGGGCGGTGTGGTATCCGCTGCAGCGCAGCAAGGGCTTCTACCGGCTGCCGTCGGAGCGGCAGCGACAAATCCTCGCCGAGCACGGCGGCGTAGGCCGACGCTACGGCGAAGCCGGACTCGCCGCCGATGTCCGCCTGGCTTGCCACGGCCTCGACAAGGCGGACAACGACTTCATCATCGGACTGCTCGGCCGCGACCTGCACCCGCTGTCGGCCGTGGTCCAGGAGATGCGCGCCACCGAGCAGACCTCGCAGTACCTGGACCGGCTGGGTCCGTTTTTCGTTGGCCACGTGGCATGGCAGACCCCATCCAGCTAGTGAGCTCGTCGGAATACGACGCTGTCCTGGTCGTCTCGTTCGGCGGACCGGAAGCCGAGGCCGATGTCATGCCCTTCCTGGACAATGTCATGGCAGGGCGGCCGGTTCCGCCGCCGGTCAAGGCACGCATCGCCGCCCGCTACCAGCGTTTCGGGGGCGTAAGCCCCATCAACGCGCATACGCGCGCTTTCATCGCGGCGCTCGAACGCGAACTGGCAACGCACGGCCCTGACCTGCCCGTCTACTGGGGCAACCGCAACTGGCATCCCTTCCTCAAGGACACGGCGCGCCAGATGGCTGCCGACGGCGTCCGAAACACCCTCGTCTACATCACCAGTTTGTTCAGTTCCTACAGCGGATGTCGCCAATACCGCGAGGACCTGTACCGCGCCATGGATGGACTGCAGGACGCGCCGCGGGTGCACAAGCTGCGCTCGGGCTACAACCATCCGGGATTCATCACCGCCATGGCAGCCCGGCTGCGGTGCGCTGTGGACAGCGTCAAGGGCACGCCGCCTGTGCTTTTCACGGCGCACAGCCTACCCGTGGCGATGGCTCGCCACGCGGACTATGAAAACCAGTTGCGCGATGCCTGCGCCTTGGTTGCCCATGCGGCCGAAGTCTCGGAGTTCGATCTCGCCTTCCAGAGCAACAACGCCCGAACCGGGGTGCCTTGGCTCTCGCCCACGATCGAGGACGCCCTGACCGCGATCAGAAGCGCGGGGCACCGGAACGTCGTCGTCGCGCCCATCGGTTTCGTCTGCGACCACATGGAGGTCGTGCTCGACCTCGATGTCGAGGCACGCGCCCACGCCGACGAGATCGGGCTCAACATGGTGCGCGCGGCCACGGTTGGAACCCACCGCGACTACGTCGGCATGGTGCACGACCTCATCGTCGAGCGCGTCACCAGGCGCGCCGAACAGCCAACGCTCGGTGCCGGTGGTCCACAGCCGGACCTCTGCGCGGCCGACTGCTGCCTCTCCGGCAGGCCCGGCGCTCGCCTCCCCGCACTTTGCGGGCGAGACTGAGTCAGTGCCTGAGACCCACTGTTGCGACGTCGTCGTCCTGGGCGCCGGTTTCTCGGGGCTCAGTGCGGCGCTCCGACTCGAAGAGGCAGGCGCCGACGTCCGCGTCATCGAGGCGCAGGGCCACGTCGGCGGGCGCATTCGTTCCATCCGCCGCGGAGACGGCCTCGAGGAGGCCGGTGGCGCGACGATCGGCGGCGGCTATCGCGCCGTCACCGACGCAGCAAGACGCTACGGCGTCGAGCTCATCGACGCTACGCCGATGCTTGCGTTCTTCCGTGAGCAGGAGCTGGTGCTGAACGGCGAGATCATCCGCCAGGCGGAGTGGCCGAGCCATCCGGCGAACGCGTTCCCGGACAGTGACCGGCACCACATGCCCTGGACATACGGCCGGGTCCTCACGGCGCGCCACAACCCGTTGCCCTCCCCCGACGTAGGCGACCCCCGTGCACGTGAACACGACATCGCCATGCACCACTGGCTTGGCGGCCTGGGTTTGGGCAACAAGGCCATCGCGTTGGCGCACGGCATCAACACCAGCTATGGACGCGATGCGCGGGACGTATCGGCGCTGACGATGCTGAGCCGTGCCGCGTTCTCGGTTGCCCAGCGCAGCCAGACCCCGGTGGGCGTAGTCGGCTACACGGCGCGCGACGGCGTGCAGCGGATCCCCGAAGCGATGGCGGCTGCCTTGGGTCACGAAGCCCATCTGAACACGGTCGTGGTCGGTATCGACGACACCGGAAGCCGCGCCCGCGTAGCTTGCGCCAGCGGCGCCACCTTCCTCGCCGACAATGTCATCTGTTCGCTGCCGTTCCCCGTCCTGCGCACGATCGGCATCGACCCGCCACTCGTCGATGCGCAGGCCGCGGCGGTCGCAACACTGCCTTCGCAAGCGATGACGCAGGTCTACCTGGACTGCGCGTCGAACTTCTGGGACGCCGACGGATACAGTCCCAGCCTCTTCACCGACGGCATTGCCGGCATGGTGGCCGCGGGCCGGCGCGGCGAGAACCCAGGTGAGGTCACCGGCCTAACCGCTTGGGCCATGGGCGGCAACGCCGTCCGCCTCGACGCGCTATCCGATGCCGAGGCCGGCGCGGCGGTGATCGCGCAGATCGAGGCGGTGCGACCCGCGGCGCGGGGGCAGTTGACCTTCGCCGGCCGGCAGAGCTGGGGAGCCAGTCCCTTTGCCCGGGGCGGATGGGCCTACTTCCACCCCGGGCAGGTGGGACGCTTCGCCGCCAGCATGGCGGAACCACACGGCCGCATCTCGTTTTGCGGCGAGCATCTGGCGCGCTTCAACCGCGGAATGGAGGGTGCCATGGAGTCCGGCGAACGGGCGGCAGAGGCTGTTCTTGGGCGCGGAGCGGGCTAAACGGTCCCGCACCGCTGACGCGGAGGCCGATGCGCAACGTCAATGCGTGCGCACGTCGGGCTGATTTCCTACATACATGACGCGTCCGACCGTCCATAGTGGTATTTTCATGCGAACGGGGAACCGACCATGCAGGCGACGGTGATCGACACACTGCGATACGCCAACCGCTTGAAAGACGCCGGCGTTGACGGCCGGCAGGCTGAGGCCATGGCGCTCGCCATCAACGACGAGCTTGTCTCCGGCTTGGCGACCAAGGACGATTTGAACAACGCCGTCGGCGAACTGCGGGGCGAACTAGGCGAACTGCGAGCCGAACTGGGAGCGCTCAACGGCAAGTTCGAAAACCATAGCCGCCACGTTTTTCTCGTCCTCGCGTTGATCGCCGCGCTCGGCTTGTTCAACGCGGTCGCGCCGCACTTGCGACGAACGAGTCCACCAGCCAATCCGCCCGCAGACGTGTCGGCGCCGCCACCGGCCTCAGCGTCGACTTCCTCCGGGTAGCCGCGACCTCGCTGCACACAGCGTCCGGCGCGTCTGCGTTGTCGGGCGCGTCCGCGTTGTCGCAAGACGCCAAGGTCGGTTAGGATCGACCTGAATTCGGACTGTATTAGGGTGATCCATGTCCACGCCGGTCGTCAGCTTGAGCGAGTTCAAGGCGAAGGCAGCGAAAATGCTGGCCGAAATGAAGGCGGGCAATCAGACCATCGTCGTCACCCAGAATGGCTCCGCCACTGCGATCATTCAGGACTACGAAGCGCATCAGCGCGTCCAGGAAGCACTGTTGATGCTGAAACTCGTCGTGCAAGGCGAGGCCGATATCTCGGCGAGTCGGATGGTGTCCCAACGCCAAGCATTCGACGAAATCAAGGCGGGTTTGATAGCCGCGGATGGATGAACTGGAAGTCCTATGGACCGAAACAGCGCGCCGAGACCTCGAACAGATCATCGCCTTCATCGCCGAGGACAGTCCGGCGAACGCGTTGGCGGCGGCAGAACGAATCGAGCATCGCTGCGGCGAATTGAACGGACTGGCGGCGCGTGGCCGGCTGGTTCCCGAACTCCTCGCTATCGACGTCGTTGCCTATCGCGAGTTGGTCGAAGGCCCTTGGCGGATCGTCTACCGATACGACGATAGAGCCGTCTACGTCGTCGCCGTACTCGACGGTCGCCGAGACCTGACAAGCCTCCTTCTGGCGCGTCTAGTTCGTTGAGCATCGAACCGCGCACGGGCGGACTGCTCCACGACCAGGTCAACTCTTGAGCGTCATCCCCCCCAAGGCCCCGGTGTGTTCGCCGTGGTCCATGAAGACCTGGCCGTTGACGATCATCTTCTCGTAGCCGCGACCTCGTTGGACGTAGCGTCCGGCGCCACCGGGGAAGTCGTGCTTATACTCCGGCAGGTCGAGCCCGAGGTTGTCGACGTCGATCACGTTGATGTCCGCGTAGGCGCCTTCCCGCAGCACGCCGCGATCACGGATTCCGAAGATCGCCGCCGTGTCGCTGGTCCAGCCCCGGATCGCCTCCTCGAACGTCATGACGCCGCGGCTGCCGACCCAGTAGGTCAAGAGCCATGTCGGCGAACTGGCGTCCATGATCTGCCCGACGTGCGCCCCGGAGTCGGCCAGGCCCATGGCAACCGTCGGGTTGGTGATCATCTCCTCGATGGCGTCCATCGACTGATTGAGTCCTGGATGCCAGAGCTGAACGCGGCCCCCGTGCTTGCGGTTCAGCTCGATGAACGCCTCGACCTCCGACTGGGCGGTACGCTCGGCGTAAGCGGCCAGCGAACGCTCACGGTCGTGGACGTAGTCGAGGTCATCATCGGTGAGGATGTAGGCCTGGTTGAAATCGAGCGCGGGTGGTTGGTCGAGACTCGCAAGGCGCTCGCGCATCGACTCGTCTTCGAGCGCAGCAACGCGTTGCGCAAACGGCAGGCGCGCCAGTTCGCGCCACGCCGCCGACCCCGCGAATGGCGTGCGGTGGTCCAGCCCGAACAGGCCGCCGATGCCGCGCGCACTGGTTTGCGGCCGCAGTTGTGCACCCTTGGCATTCTCCTCCTCCGCGAATCCGATCACCCGACGGTACAGATCCGGCCGCCGGTAGCTGTGCGCGATGCCGAACGTCACCCGGACGTTGTTCTCGCGGGAGAGTTCGCCCACCCACGCGATCTCGGCGCGGGTCTTCGGTAGGTGTTCCTCACGGTCACGTTCGCCGATGCGCAGCGCACCCTCGAAGACGCCCTTGCCGCGCCGGCCCAGAACGCGTCCGATGGCCAGCAGTTCGCTGGGGTCGGCGTGCGTGCCCGGCACGTAGCGACCGTCCGGAACCTTGTGCAGGAAAGTCCGCGACGTCGAGAACCCCAATGCGCCGGCCCCGATGGCCTCGTCCACCAGCGCGCACATCCTCTTGACGTCGTCGTCCCGGGCCGGCGTCTCGTCGAGGCTGCGCTTGCCCATGGCGTGAATGCGCACTGCGCAATGCCCCACCATGCCACCGACATTGACACCCTTGTCCATGCGGTCGATGGACGCGAGGTATTCGCCGAAGGTCTCCCAGTCCCAAGGCAGGCCCGCATTGATCGACTCCTGCGGGATGTCCTCCACGGACTCCATCATCTCAGCGAGGTAGCCCCTGTCCTCGGGCTTGCAGGGAGCGAAGGTCACGCCGCAGTTGCCGGTGACCACCGACGTCACGCCGTGGTAGCACGACGACGACGCGATCGGATCCCACGCGATCTGGGCATCGAGGTGCGTGTGGATGTCCACGAAGCCGGGCGTGACGGTCTTGCCCGTGGCGTCGATCTCGCGCGTGGCTTTGCCGTCGACCTTGCCGACGGCGACGATCCGATCGCCGTCGACGGCGATGTCGGCCGACCGTGCAGCGGTACCCGTGCCGTCTACGACGGCGCCGTTGCGAATGACGAGGTCGTGACTCACTTGCAGCTCTCCTAGTCGGTGGGTGTTTCATCTAAGCGTAGCACTTCGCCAAGCCCGCGATCCGGGCAAAAAAAACCCCGCGCCAAAGGCGCGGGGTTTGAGTGCGGGACCTGGCGCCTAGAGCGACAGGTTCAGCCTGATCAACACCGTTCGACCCATGATGTTGTCCAGATACGGCTCGTGGGCCGAGAACTGGGTGATCGGGTCGGGGTAGGTGTCGAAGATGTTGCGGATCGCCGCGTTCACCATCACCGAACTGAATCCTAGGAAGTCCGGTCGGCGGTAGCTGTAGCTCACGTCCCAATAGTGGCGCGAGTCGATCTTGCAGACCGGCCAAGGCTGGAAGGCACAGCGTTGCGACTGTCTCTCGTTCGGAATCCGCTTCACGATGTCGGTACCCGGGATCGTGACTTCCTCGTAGCCACGATACGGTACGTGGTGCGGATAGGAACTCCGCTCGCCGCAGCAATCCCATGTCCAACTCGCAATCACCGTCCTTGGATCGAGTCGCTCGCGCTCCTTCATGGCGTCCCAGGCGACGTTGATGTTCTTCACCATGTCATGCCAGCGGACCATCAACTGGGCCGTATGCGGGCCCCTGAACCACCGCAGGCTCGCCTGCGCACGCCATTCAGGCGTCGGTGGCAAGTCGGCCATCAGGTGCATATTGGGCGGCGAGAAGTACTGCGAGTTGCGGTTGCCCACCCCGTCCACCGTGATGCCGGCGAGCACGTTGTCGCGGATGCAGAAGCCCCCCTGGTTGCGCCCAGCGTCATCGCAGCCGAAGCTCTTGAACTTCGTCAGCTCCTGGGTCAGGAACTGCGTGGCGCTCAACGTGAACAGGAAGGCGCCCTTGTCGTCGCCGATCCAGTTGGTGAACCGGCTGTCCGGCAGTTCGAACGCGTAGCGGACGCCGTAGATCATCGTCTCGGCGACGCGCTGGCCTTGCGCGGTCCACGCACCCTCGACGTAGTCGAGGATGATCGGACTGCCGTCCTTGCCGCGGTCAAGCCTGCCGCCGGCGAAGCTCAATTCGCCTTGGCCCGCGTTGGCGCCGCTTTGCAGCCAACTGAGCGCGGCGTTGCGGCGGCATTCCAGATCTTGCGGGTTCGTCCATTCGGAGTCCCGGAATTCCTGCTGGGTCAACGCGGCGCGGTCGGCAGCGCCCGGATCATTGTGCTTTTGGTCGTTGTCCCAATCCACAAGAGTGCCCGGGCAGGCCGCCTGCACGTACGCCGTGAAGCCGTTCTCGTTCAAGCCCACCTGGTCGCCGGGACCGGTCGGTTCGATCTGGCCACGGAACTCGACGCTGGTGTAGTCGACGTCGAATACGAGGTCGCCGTCCAGGAACTTGAGCGAGAAGCCCAGGTTGTAGAGGTCCGACGTCTCCGGATCGAGGTCGGGGCTGCTGCCGGAACGCGTGCGAACATTGGGCGTACCGCCGCCCTTGCTGGCACCGGCGTCGATGCAGTCCTGGATGTCGGGCAGATAGTCGCAAACGTAGTCGCGAACTGTGCCAACCGTCTCGATTCCCGCGTCGCCGAACAGTGCGTAAAGACCTGGCGTCACGAACCCTTGCGTAATGCTTCCACGCATTGCCAGGTAGTCCGTCGGGGCGTAGCGCACTGCGAGCTTTGGAATGGTCGTAGTGAACTTGGACGACCCCGGCTGACCGTAGATGCCTTGCGCCGTGATCTCGCTGTAGCGTACCGCCACCTGCGCTTCCATCTCCCCCCAGGTCTCGTGCGAGATCAGCGGCAGAGACACCTCGGCAAACACGGCCTGCGACTCCTGCTCGCTCTTGCGCAAGGCGAACTTGTTGCCGCCCACGGCTGCCTGCGCCAACGCGTGAGGACGGTACTCCTCCTCCTCCAAGCGCCAGTGCATGCCGATGGCCAAGCCAACCGGCTGGTCGTTGTACCAGAGGTCGAACAGGTTGCTGTTGGCCCCCACCAGGTCGACGATGGTCATGCCAAGGTCCTGGATGTTGTACGCCATCACGTTGCCGGCGAGACGATGCTCGTCCTCGGTGTTCACGAACTCGTGGTCCGGCGGCGTCCAGCCCGGGTCGTTCGGAGCCGGGAACTTGATGCTCGGATCGCCGATGGGGTAGCCGTTCTCGTCGATCATCAGATAGGTCGAACCGAACGGGTTCCAGCAGGAGTTCTGGTTCGGGCCAGCATTGCAGCGCAGGGCCTGGACCATCTCGGACGTGATTTCCTGGAACTGGTTCGTCTCACGCACGCCCTTAGCCCAGATCCAGTCGGCATCGATTACCCAGTCGGTCTCCGGTACGCGGATCTCCGTGCCTAGGCGGAGCCGGATGTCCTGGCGGCTGGTGCGGCGCAGGAAGTGCAGGATCCCGTCGTTCTCCGCCCAGTCGAGGTTGTTGTTGCGCGGGTGCTTGGGGAAGGCGAACAGGCGTCGCTCCTGGAAGCGGACATCCTCGTAGAAGGGGATGCCGCCAGCGTCCGGGTCGAACCGGTCCGGAAGACCGTCGCCGTCCGCGTCGCCCATGCCCATCAGAACCACGCGGGCGCGCGGGTCGCGCTGGACATTGGCGTCGGCGATACCGTCGCCGTCCCAGTCGCGGTCGGGGATGCCGTCGCCGTCGAGGTCCTGGGCGAACACCAGCAACTCGCCGGGCTCTTCCAGGTAGTCGTAGCGACCGTTGCCGTTCAAGTCCCTGAAGTCGAGCTGGCGCGTCGGCCTAGCCGTCCAGGTGTTCGACCCGCCCGGCCAGATGTCCGGCGAGACGCCGGGCCAGTACTGGTCGTCGCCCGGTGGCAGGAACGTGTTGTTGTCGGTCGGGTCCCACACACCGTTCACGCCGTCGTAGTAGTCGTTGATCGTCGAACCATCCGCGAACGCCCGGAACGGGTTGCCCGGATTCGAGCCGATGGCGATCCCCATGCGGTCGTTGACCAAACCGCCGCTACTGGAGTCGAAATCGTTGAAGCCCGGTGCGTAGAGCCGGGTGTTGTAGTCGACGGAACTCGAGACAAACTCGCCGCGCACGGTCATGTAGTCGTTGAACTCGTACTCGAAGTAGCCGAAGCCCTTCTGCCGCTCGCTCTCGGCCTGGATGTCCTGGTAGTCGGAGTCGACCATCCGGCAGTGGTAGGCCGGGTCGTTGGGGTCGTTGTAGCCGTTCAGGAAGTTGCCGTGCCTCGAGACATCGTTGTACGTGTAGGTCTCGCCATAGTAGTTGCGGAAGTCGGTCCCCCAATGGTCGCCGAACTCCGCCTGCCACGCATTGCGTTGGTTGTCGTGGGCGTCGGAACCGTGAGCCCAGTCGAAGAACGGACCGTACGGGCTGATCGGCGGCGGTCCCTCGTTGTCGTGCCCGGCGCCGAAACCGTAGGCGCAGGTCGGATCCTGGGAAACGCCGGTAGAGATCTGGCCGATGTTGTCGGACCATGAGCGCCAGTTCGATTGGCTTGTGTAGCCCAAGCCGTCCAGCGCGGATCGTTCGTCCGGCGTCATCAGTTCGCCGAGCGGTGAACGGATCGGTACGGCGATCCTGCTGGCCGGGTTACCGCCCGCATCGTAGGCGTCCTTCCAGAACCGGGACCATTGACCCCAGGTGTAGTACTCGTTGCTGACCGTCGTGTGACGTGCCCACGGGTTCTTGGTGTCGATTATGTAACGAGGCCGGTCGGTGAACCGCATGCGCTCGGTGTCGCGCAACTCGATCGCGAAGATCGCTCGTCCCCGATCGCCCTGGACGCCGCCAAGCATGCTGAACCCGGTCTGCGGTGCGCCGTTCTCGATCGGCTGGCCCCAGTCGAGACTGACAGTCAGACCCTCGAAGTCCTTCCTCGGCACCATGTTGATGACGCCGCTGACGGCCTCCGCACCGTACAAGGCCGAGGCGCCGTCAAGGATCGTGTCGACCCTACCGATGGCGATCGCGGGGTACATGCCACTGATGTCGACCCCGGCGCGTTCGCCGCGCGGCGTGGTGTCCGCGGGGAGCCGGTGGCCATCCATCATGGTCATCGTCGCCCGCGTGCCGAGGCCACGCAGGTTGGCCCAGACCTCTGTGCCCTGGTTGCCCTGCTGGTTGTCGGCCTGCCCGCCCCATTCGTCGTTCGAGAGGCCGTCCTGCCCGCTCTCCGAGCAGCAGATGCCTTCGAACGGCGCCGCGTTGGCATTGACGCCGAGCTGGAACGACTGGTCGAAGATCACGTCACCGAGTTCGGCGTTGCCGGACATCTCGATGTCGATGTTGTCGATGACGTTCTTGGGCGAGGGCAGGTCGAAGTTCGTACGCCGGATATAGGATCCGGTGACGATCATCTCTTCGACTTCCTCGTCGTCCTCCTCGTCTTCCTCATCCTCATCCTCTTCCGCAGCTCGGAGGTTGAGGGCGAAAAGCGCCAGCGCGAACGCCAACGCCCATAGCATGGCTCGTTTCAAGCCTCGATCCATAGGTTTCTCCCCTAGTGGTCCTTCCTCCCATCGACACACTCGTACCCAGATCCTTCCGGGTCGCGCCGACGGCTCGGGCGACAAGCGCCGAAGCGGCTTTTCGCCTTTGGGCTACGGTTTACGCCTACACCGAAGGCGTGTCAAGCACCTTCTGTAACAAATCGACACATCCTGACAATTGGCGGTCGCCTTCATGCCACAATGCCGGCACAGAAACTGGTCGATTGATGCAGCCATGAGCCACGCGTGCAGTACCCCGGACGAACCCTTAAGTTTCGACAACCGGGTGACGCGCTCGCTGGGCGTGGAGATTCCCATCGTTCAAGCCCCGATGGGCTGGATCGCCCGTTCCGCGCTGGCTTCGGCGGTGTCCAACGCCGGCGCACTCGGCATCATCGAGACCTCGTCGGGCGAACTCGATGCCGTCCGTGCCGAGATCGTGCGCATGCGCGAACTCACGGACAAGCCCTTCGGCGTCAACATCGCCCAGGCCTTCGTGCGCGATCCCCACATCGTGGATTTCGTCATCGACCAGGGTGTCCAGTTCGTGACCACGTCCGCCGGCAATCCGGAGCGCTACACGGACCAACTGAAGGCAGCCGGCCTCACGGTGTACCACGTCGTCCCGAGCCTCGCCGCCGCCCGGAAGGCGGTTGCCTGCGGGGTGGACGGGCTGGTGGTTGAAGGCGGCGAAGGCGGCGGCTTCAAGAACCCCCGCGAAGTGGCGAGCATGGTGCTGCTGCCCTTGGTGCGCTCGCAGGTCGACGTGCCGATCATCGCCGCGGGGGGCTTCGTCGACGGCACCTCCATGGCGGCTGCCTTCGCCCTGGGGGCCGAGGGCGTGCAGATGGGCACGCGCATGGTGTCCGCGCTCGAATCGCCGGTACACGCCAACTGGAAGGATGCCATCGTCGCTGCCCAGGAGACCGACACCGTCTTCCTGAACCGCCACGCGTCCCCGGCCCTGCGGGCGCTCAGGACCGACAAGACCAGCGGCCTCGAATACGACACCGAGCGCAATGCCATGCAGGAATTCGGCACGGCACTCGAGCTCTACTTCGGTGGCGACATGGAAGCCAGCATCGCCCTTTGCGGACAGGTCTGCGGACGCATCGATGCCGCGCGGCCGGTGGCCGAGATCATCGCGGAGGTGCGCGCGGAGTTCTTTCTTCAACTGGACCGCCTGGCGAACCAGTACCTGAACGGCACAGGCCCGTCGCCCCAACAGCAAGGCAGGAGGAGCAACCAATGACCGAACTCGCTCACCAAACGGCGCTCGAGCTGGCCGCGAAGGTCCGCAACCGCGAGGTCAGTTCCGTCGAACTGACGGAACTCTACATCGACCGGATCGAGCGCCTCGACGGGGACATCAACGCCGTGGTAGTCCGCACGTTCGACGATGCGCTGACGCGCGCCCGGGAGGCCGACGTCGCGCTTGCGCGGGGAGCCTCCCTCGGACCTCTGCACGGCGTGCCCATGACCATCAAGGAGTCCTATGCCATCGGCGGGACCCGTACGACCTGGGGCAACGAGCTGTTCCGCGACAACGTCGCCCGCGCCGATGGACTGGCGGTGCAACGCTTTCGCGCGGCCGGGGCGCACTTCCTCGGCAAGACCAACGTGCCGGTGGACCTGGCAGACTTCCAGAGCTTCAACCCCATCTACGGGACGACCGGGAATCCTTGGAACGTCGAGAGAACCCCGGGGGGATCCTCCGGGGGCAGCGCCGCAGCGCTGGCGGCCGGCTTCACCGCGCTGGAGGCCGGATCGGACATCGGCGGGTCGATCCGCAATCCTGCCCACTTCTGCGGCGTCTTCGGGCACAAGCCGACGTATGCCGTCATACCGATGTCCGGCCACGAGCTGGTCGAAGGCATTCCGGACGCGGATCTCGCGGTGTGCGGCCCGCTGGCGCGCGGGGCCGACGACCTGCACCTCGCACTGGACATCATGGCCGGCCCGGCGCCGCGTGAGGCTCTGGCGTGGCGGCTGGACCTCCCGGCGGCCGATTTCGAACGCCTAGCGGACCTGCGGGTCGCTCTTTGGCCCACCGACCCGTTGGCTCCTGTCGCCGAGGAGATCGCCGAGCGCGTCGCTTTGATTGGCGAGGTGCTGGAAAGGGCTGGAGCCACCGTCTCCCGCGATGCCCGCCCCGATTTCGACCTGGCCGCGGCCGACCGGAACTACCAGACCCTCCTGAACGCCGTTATGACCGGTGCCATGACGGCGGAAGCGGAAGCCAGGATGCTCAAGGTCGTCGATGGCCTCACGCCCGACGACGTCTCCCGCGACGCCGTGAGTGCCCGCGCTTCCGTGATGCGACACCGCGAGTGGATCCGCACCAACACCCGCCGCGAGAAGCTCCGCCACGCCTGGGCGCGCTTCTTCGAGGACTGGGACATCCTCGTCTGCCCGCAGATGGCGACGACCGCGTTTCCCCACGACCACCGACCGTTCGGCGAGCGGACGATCGACGTCGACGGGGTCGCGCAGCCGTATTTCCAGCAGCTGCTGTGGGCGGGCATGGTCGTGAACGCCTACCTGCCGAGCACCGTGTTTCCCACGGGGCCTTCGAAGGACGGGCTTCCCATCGGGCTCCAAGCCGTCAGCGCCCCGTATCGCGACCACCGCACGATCGCGTTCGCGGGACAGATCTGTGCGGAGGTCGGGGGATTCGTACCGCCACCCGGGTACTGAACAGGTGCGCGCGGACCGGTAGGCCCGCCGCGTCCTCGCACAACAGTGTACTAATCTATTGTTTTCAATAGGTATTGTTGCGATGGCCACGTTGCCTTTCGGGCACCCAAGGCATACGATGAGGGCTGGCAAGACGACATAAGAGGCGACCGATGGCTGAGGACGTCAACGAACCCATCGCATACCCGACGCGACAGGCGAGGCCCGCGCGCTCGCGTCGCGCGCCGAAGACACCAATAGCGCTGAGCGGCTGCCGACCCCTCCGGATGACCGAAGCCGAGGTCGCCGACTACGACGGCCGCTACGAGTACTGGGACGCCGAGTCCGAAATCGCCTGGCAGGTCCGCGACGTGAGCCGTCAGCACGAGGAGCCCCGCACACGGCTCGTCGAGGTGGTCAAGGACATCGCCAAGGTGCGGGGCAAGCCCATCGCCATGTTCGGCTCGACCGACTTGCAGGAACGCGACGCCCGCGGCGCCCGGCTGGTTGCCGCAGAGGCCGACGAGATCATCTACCTCGACCGCCCGGACGAGTTCCCCGACAACGTCGTCGTCGTCGGCCGCCTGCGCCTTCCCGACGTCGTCTTCGAGGTCGACCTCACGACGGACGTCCGCGAACGCAAGCTCGCGCTCTACGCCTCGTGGGGCGTCCCGGAACTGTGGGTCGAAGTCCCCGAGGCGCCCATGCCTAGCAAGCGGAAAGCACCGGGCTTGACGATCCACGTCCTCCGCGAGGGCCGGTTCGAAATGTCCGCCGAGAGCGCTGCATTCCCGACCTGGATGGCGCGCGAAATCCACGCCGCACTGAACGAGCCGGTCTCGTCCGAGACCACCGTGAGCACGTTGCGCCGCGTCGGCGAGATCATGGCCCGCCAGTCCGGCACCGGACCGGACGACGATCCGTTCCTCGGGGCGGTACGCCGATCAAGTCGGCTCGCCGGCTGGCGTGAAGGCACGGCGGAAGGAAAGGCGGAAGGCTTGCTGGTAGAACGGCTGTCCATTCTCGAAGACCTGCTGGTCTCACGAGACATCCGCGTCGGAAGGCTCCGCGACATCGCGGATCGGATCGTCGGATTGCCACGTCGGGAGGTGGTTCGACATGCGCTCGCCTGCGTCGATTACGACGATTTCCTGCGGCGTCTGCCGCGCGCAGATTGACTGCCAGGTCAGCTCGCAGTCACGGCGGCGGCGACGAGATCCCGAATCTGCCCCAGCATCTCGCCCTCGGCATCCGCGTCGTAGCCGTCGACGCGGGGCGTGTGCAAGTGGCCAACGGGGAACGTCGCGCCGAGTCGTTGGCGTAGCCTGAGCGCCCGGTACGCGACTTCGTTGGACAGGTAGCCGCCGCCGGACCCCGCGACGGCGGTGTCGTCCTTGAGTTCCGCCAACGCATCGGGCGTCAGGGATCCCCGCTCCAGGCTCGCTACCCGTCGGTTATCGCGAACGGGCCAGCGCCCGCGCGTCGCGGCCATGGCTCGCGCGGGCAGCGTGAATTGCAGGAACTCGGGACCTTCAAGTCCCGCCGGTACCTGCGGCGCCGTCGGCGACCCGCCGCTCGCGACATTGTCGTTGTCGGGCGTCTGCGCGGAGCGCCGGAGTCCGGGGAAGCGCTCCAGGTCGAACGCGTCACGGCCCATGCTCACCGTCAGCAACAACCGCAAGCCCGCCTCGAAGTGCGGCGTCAGCAGCTGTTCGACGAATCCTTCGTCGAAGGCCGCGAAACTCACCGGCAGGATCGCGGTGCGGATCCGAGCGCCAGCGAGGAGCGTGCCATCGAGCGCGAGGGCCGCCAAACCGGACGGATTACTCTGGGCGATGTTGCGATCCAGGTGGAAAGGATCGAAACCGGTCAGGAGCACGCGCCCCTCGGAACCTTGGAACTCGCCATCGAAGCCGCGCGCCGAACGTTCCATGGGCCCGCTGTCCCTGCCGGCCCGGCGCAACAGTTGCCGCAACTTCAAGCGCGCCCAGTACAGGGGCCGGTCGTCGAAGTGGCCGTCCTGAACGTCCTGCACGGCATGCGCCCACAAGCTCGCGCCGTCGCCGCTTGCCACAACCTCGTCGTAGCGGCTATGCAGACCGGCGGGTACGCGCCGCAGCCTCGCTTCTTCGACCGTCATCGCATCGCCGCCCGGCAACGCGTCGCCGCCGGCGACGCGCCTATTCGAAGGTCACCTCGAACATCCGCGGCCACAGTTTCCCCGTCAAGTAGAAGCGCTCGGCCACCGGGTCGAAGGCGATGCCGTTCAAGACGTCGGCATCGGCCGCTTCATCGGCATCGAGCAGTCCCGACGCGTCGATCCACGCCGTGACCTCTCCGGTGACCGGATCGATGCGTACCAGGAAGTCCTGCCCGAAAACGTTGGCGTAGACCGCACCGGCCGCACACTCCAACTCGTTGAGGCCCGCGACCGGCCGACCTGAGGCGGTTACGGCGATGTGACCCGCAGCTGCAAAGGAATCGGTCTCGCGAAAGGTCAGCGTGCTTGAACCGTCGCTCATGACGAACCGCACTCCGTCGTGGCACAGCCCCCAGCCCTCGCCCCGGTAGGACTTGAAACCCAAGGGCGCGAAATCGTCCCCGCGGAACACGTAGGCGCGCTCCGCATGCCAGGTCAGCATGACGAGTCGGTCCTCGGCACGCGCCAGCCCCTCGCCGAAGTGCATCCGCGAGATCGGGACGCGCCGCTCGACGTCCCCGGTCGCGGGATCCAGTTGGCGAAGCTCGGAACGTCCTCGCCGGCCCGTGCTCTCGAAGATCTTGCCGTCGAACCAAAGAAGGCCTTGCGTGAACGCCTCCGGGTCGTGCGCAAGCACCCGGTGCACGTTGACGGCCAGTTGGCGCGGCGCGTCATCCGCGCGGGCGACGGCTGGAACGCATGCTGCCAGAGACAAGATGCAGATCAGGCCCCGCACGGCCACCTAGCCGCGGATCCGCGCGAACTTCTGCAAGGAGTGACAGTCGAGCGGCACAAGGCCCCGGTTGCCGCCCGCGCTGACGATTACCTCCGCGACGTACAGATCGCCTCGGGAGTCCGCCCAAATCCCGTGGGGCGCGAAGAAGTTGCCCGGCTGGACCGGGTCGTCGCCGCCGAACCGATGTATCACCTCGCCGTCGAGGTCGAGCAGCGTGACGCGGGCGTGCGGCGTGTGCGGGAGGATCTCGACATCGGGATCACGACCGGCGATCTCGCCCAGCTCAGCCACGTAGAGGACGTCGTCATCGTCGATGAACAGGTCGTCCGGGCGGCTGATGTGCGTCCACTCCCTGACGTAGTCGCCATTGGGCTTGAAAACCTGAATTCGCGAATTCTCGCGGTCGGCGACGTAGACGGTGTCGTCGCGGTCCACGGCGATGGCGTGGGGGAGCCGGAACTCGCCGGGCCCGCGGCCCGGTTCGCCCCAGGAGAACTGGTGTTCGCCGTCGCCGCCGAACTTGTGCACGCGGGCATTGCCGTAGCCGTCCGCAACATACAGTTCGCCGGTACTCGAAAGGGCCACATTCGTGACCCGATTGAACGGTCCGCCGCCGAATTGCACCGGCGTCTTGCCGGGCACAAAGCCCGTGTCGGCGGGCCGGTCCTTCTCGCCCAGGGTCCGCTTCAGATCGCCGTCCGGCGTGAAGATGCGTACCGTGTGGTCGAAATTGTCGGCCAGGTAGATGCTGTCGTCCGGCCCAATGTAGATGCCATGGGCGTTGGTGAAGACGCCCTCGCCCCAGGCGTCAACGAAGTTGCCGTCGGCGTCGAACACGATCACCGGGTGCTCGCCGCGGTTGAACGCGTAGACCCGATCCTGCGAGTCCGTGGCAACGCCCGCCACCTCGACGAAACTCCAGCCCTCGGGGAGCTTCTCCCACCCCTCGATCACTTCGAATTCGATACGCGCCACGAGCAAGCTCCGCGAGGACGTTCGGCGGCAATGATACGCTTGCGGCACAACCGAAGGAGATAACCATGAGCCCCGAACGCAAACCCCACTTCGGCGTCACCTTGCCCCAGATCAAGCGGCCTTGGGTCGCCGCCGCCCAAGCCGCGAGCGGTTTCGAAGCGATGGGCTACGACTCGCTGTGGGTATGCGACCACCTGTACGGCCCGCAGTCCCCGCAACTGCCGATCTTGGAAGCCTGGTCGATGATCTCGGCGGTCGCGGCCATCACCGAGCGCGTAGAAATCGGCACCCTCGTGACGCCCGTGGGCATGCGCAACCCGGCGCACCTCGGGAAGGTCATCGCCACCGTGGACAACATCGCCGGTGGTCGCGTGATCGCGGGCCTCGGTGGCGGCTGGATGCCGCGCGAGTTCACGGACTTCGGCATGCCCTTCCTCGGCACCGGCGAACGACTTAAACAGCTCGCCGAAACCGTCGCGCTGCTCAAGCGCATGTGGGGCGACGAAACGGAAGTGTCCTACGACGGCGACTACGTCCATGCGGACAACGTCGTCTGCCAGCCGAAGCCGCCGCGGCGCGTGCCGATACTCATCGGTGGGGCCGGCGAACAGGTGACGCTGAAGATCGTCGCCCGCGAGGCCGACATCTGGAACAACCTCGCCGGCCAGCAGGCGGCCCTCGGCCACAAGATCGAAGTGCTCAAGGGCCACTGCGACGCCGCCGGCCGGGATCCGGCGAGCATCACGGCGAGCCAGCAGTGTCTCGTCACCGTGGCGCCGAACGCGGAGAGCGCCGGGCCCATGGCGGATCGCGCTCAGAAGATCTTCGGCGGTCACATGGGTGACCCGAAAGGTCCGCTCGCCATCACCGGAACGCCCGAGCGGTGCGCCGAGCAGATCCAGAAGCACATCGACCTCGGTTGCACGATGTTCATCATGGAGTTCTTCGGCAAGGACACGCTGGAGCCTGCGCAGTTGTTCGCGGAGGAAGTCTTGCCGGCCTTCCGGTAAGCAGCGTGCGGCGTATGCGAACGGTCCTGTGCGTGGTGGCCATGGCCTCGTCGACCGCCTGCACGACGTTCAACGGCCCGCTCGACGTCAGCGACAACGGTCGCCACCTGGTCTGGGCGGACGGGACGCCGTTCTACTACGTCGCCGACACGCCGTGGCAGCTACTCGCTTCGCTGGATTTGCAGGACACCGAGGAGTACATCGACATCCGCGCCGACCAGGGCTTCACCGCGGTGCAACTCGTTGCCACCCCATGGTCGTTCGATGATCGGGCTGCCCGTTGGGACTTCGAAGGCGAGCAAGGCCAAGCCCGAGTCAACGCCAATGGCGACGCGCCTTTCTTCAACGCACAAGGCCGGGTGCCGCGGAACAACGGCGAAGTCCGCTTCGACAGACCGAACGATGCCTATTGGCAACACGTCGACCAAGTGCTGGACTACCTTGCGGCCAAGGGCATGGCCGCCTACTTCATCCCCCTCTGGGCGAGCAACTTCAGCCGCTCGTTCTCGGAGGACGCGCATTACGCCATCGGCAAGACGCTCGGCACGCGCTACCGCAGGCAGGCCAACGTGATCTGGGTGCTTGGAGGCGACGAGGCCCGCGTCAGCGTGGCCAAGTACCGCGCCCTGCACCGGGGATTGCGCGACGCCGGCATCACCCAGTTGGTCACCATGCACCCGCGTTCAGGCCGCAGCAGCGCCGCCCATCTCCGCGACGAGTTGGACTTCAACTCGGTCCAGGACCGCGGCAGCGTTTCCAACATGCTCAAGCGCATCACGGCGGACTACCGCCGGACCCCCGCGAAGCCCACGTTCCTGTGCGAGACATGGTATGAGCACGACAAGAACGGTGGCGTGTTCCGCATCCATAGAGTCGGCACGAGCCCGGCGTTTCGTGCCCACTACTGGGCGGCGCGCCTGAACGGCGGCTTCGGCGAGGGCTACGGCGCTTGGACAATTTGGCTCAACCTCGATACCTGGCGCGCCGACATCCGCCGCCCTGGCGCAGCGGCCATCGCCACGCACATGCGCAACATCCTGGAGACCGTCGAGTGGCAGGACCTGGAACCCGATGCGCACCACGTGGCCCTGGGCGCGCATGGCCGGGTCCACACGGCCATCGCCCCGGCGAGCAGAACCGCGGTCGCCTACTTCGAGGCGCCGGTTCGTGTGCGGATCGATCCGCGCTGGTTCACGGGCGACGCTGAGCTGACCTGGTACGAGCCCGCGACTGGCGCGGTGGTTGGGACGGCAACCGCCCGGGAACCAACCTGCGTCAAGCCACCGACGTCCGGGGATGCCGTACTGGTGATGCGTCCCCGCTAGGCTGCTCTAGGGCCGCAAGTCGCGCCGTGTGCGCCGACTGGTTGTAGAACAGCAAGAGTCCAGCCGAGACCGCGAGCAGCGCGCCCATGATCAGGAAGTCCTGGGCGAAGGTGAGGTGGTCGCCGACCACAGCCATGGTCCCCGAGCCCACTGTCCGGCTCAAGTTGGCCAGCGACATGTAGATGGCGAACTGCGTCGCGGCGATCCGTGGCCAGCACAGGTTCATGAACAGCGCGATCGTGGCCACGAAGATCAACTGCGTAAACAGATAGATCAGCCCCGCGAGCACCAGAACCTGGTCGCGTTCCTCCCACAAGGAGGGCAGCGAGCCGGCCACAAGGTGACACGCCGCGCTGCCGGCCAAGGCGACCAGCAGGAACCGCTTGGCCCCGTGCCGATCGATGACGAATCCGAGCATCGCGCCGGCGAAGGCCGACGCCAGACCGACAGCGGCCGTGAAATTGGCGTACTCAATGGTGGTGTAGCCGAGCTGTTCAACGGCGAACACCGGGAACACCGCGACTTCCATCCCGTCGCGAACGCGATTGATGAACTCCACAGCGACAAGAAGGAGACTCATCGGCAGGAACAGCACGCGCATCAGGTCGGCGAAGATGGAACGGAATCCGCGCTTGGCCGTCTCCGCTCGTTCCGTGGCCCGGCCTTCGGTCCATGGCAGCAGGCGCTCTCCAGGACGCTCGCGAACGACCGTGGCAAACACGAAGACGATCGCAAGCATGGCTGCGCACGCCATCGCGCCGGCGGCCAGACCCCACTGCGCCAACAGGTAGCCGCAAACCGCACCGAAGGCCGCCCTGCCGGCGCTCTGGCCAAAACCCATGAATGCGTTGGCGCGGCCCCGTTCGTCCATCTCAAGGACGTCGATCGCCATACCGTCGACGGCAACGTCCTGTGTCGCGGCGAACGCATTGACCAGGAACCCCGCCGCCATCAGGGGAACGAGGGACACATCCGCACCGAGCGGAACGAAGGCCAAGGCGATCAGCGACAGCGTCAAGCCGGCCTGGGCGGCGAGGACCCAGGGTCGGCGGAAGCCCATGGCCGGAAACTTGAACCGATCCATGAACGGGCCGCCGAGCAGCTTGATGGCCCAAGGCAAGGCAACGACGGTGCCCACCAGCGCCACATCGCTGACGCCGTATCCGAGTTCGGCAAGGCGCGGCGGGATGGCCACGGACAGCAGCCCCAGCGGGACGCCTTGCGCGAAATAGCAGGACGTGAGTAGCGCGAAGCGCAACCAGCGCAGTTCGCTCAAGCTCGTTTTCACGATGTCAGGCGCCAGCCGTGAACGACGCCGCTCTAGAGCAAACTGGCCACTTTTTCCGACGGCCTCGCGATGACCGCCCGTTCGCCCCTGACGACCACCGGCCGCTGCATGAGCTTGGGGTTCTCCGCGAGTAGCCGCGCCACCTGCTCCGCTTCAGTGAAGTCGGTGGCATCCAAGCCGAGATCCTTGAAGTTCTGGTCCTTGCGCACCAAGTCCGCTGGGGCATCGTCGATCAGGTCAAGGACGCGCCGTATCGTGTCCTCGTCCAAGGGGTTCCTAAGGTACTCGACAACCTCGAAGTCGACGCCGTGCTCGCGAAGGATCTCCAATGCACCCCGGGACTTGCTGCAGGCCGGGTTGTGGTAGATGACGATGTGGTCATGTGCTCGCATGGGCGCCGGTGTCCTCCGCTGAAATCGGCGCGGAGTATATCTGCGGGCGCAAGGCGCTGCGATGTGACTCGGCGGTTGGCTCACCGGTTTGGCCGAGACTTTCGCGACACAGGCGGACGCAGTAGTCCTTGACCTGCGCATCGCTCATGACGCGAGCCAGCGCCAGTAGCGAGGCCTCTTGGGCAAATGTCGCCACGGACGCCAAGGCCTTGACCTTGGCGTAGGACAAGTCGCCGACCTCGAAAGCGGCCTCGATTCTCGGAAGATTGAGCAGCGTATAGGCCACACGGAGCTGCTCGCGTGCCTCGTCCCGTGGGATCCCGCAGGTCGATTGAAGCCAAGCCGGCGTGTCGACCGATCCGCGCGGCCCCCGGCCCACGCCCTTGTAGGCGCGATGCAGGTCGAACTCGCGCAGTCGGATCAGAAAGCGACAGCGGTCGCGGGCGAGCGCACGGTGACTGTCCAGCACGTCGCCGGCCAGGGACTCGGGGGTCTGCCCCGGGTTCATGACGTCCATGGTTTCTCCTTCTCCTTTTGCCTTTTGCCTTTGCCTGCCTTTTGCCTGCCTTTGGCTTTCTGGCGAGTCCGCCCTTCGGCGGTGACTGGGGCGACGGCCGGCGTCGCGACCGACAGGTCCCCAATACGCAATACCTGTAACTATATACAGTAGAAGAACCACGTCAACAGCCTGTGGAGAAATGTCGAACAACCGCGCAGCGTGCCGACCCGACGACACCGATGACAAGGACGTTGCGGTGCGTCATGCTCGACGAACCGAAGGAGGGACCGCCGATGCAGGAACAGGAATCCGTAGACCCGTTCGCCGACGACGCCTTGCCGGAGATCGCCGACGTTCGTGCCGGCGAGAACCTCGAGTGGCCACGGATCGAGGAGTACTGTCGCGAACGCCTGCCGCCGGCCGTCGACACCGCGGGACCGTTCGAGGTCCTGCAGTTTCCGAACGGTTCGGCGAATCTCACCTACCTGATGCGTTTCGGCACGACCGAACTGGTTCTGCGCAGGCCGCCCTTCGGCACGCTCGCACCCGGCGCTCACGACATGAAGCGCGAATACCGCGTCCTCTCGCGCCTCTGGCGGGTGTTCGACGCCGCTCCCCGCGCGTATCTGTTCTGCGACGACCCCGCCATCGGCGGCGCGGATTTCTTCGTCATGGAGCGCCGGTGCGGGGAAGTGATCCGCGGCGTTATCCCGGTGTCGATGCGTGACCACGAACACGTGGGGCATCGCGTCGGCATGGCGTTGATCGAGCGCATCGCCGAGTTCCACGGCCTCGATCCGGCCGTCGCGGACCTGACTCGCCTTGGCCGGCCGGACGGTTTCGTGGCACGGCAACTGCGCGGCTGGAAGCAGCGATGGGACCTGGTGGCGGACGACCGCTACGACGCCGTCATGACGGATCTGCACGCCCGGCTCGAAGCCACGCTGCCGGAACCGCAGCGTGTGTCACTCGTGCACAACGATCTCAAGCTCGACAACTGCATGTTCGATCCCGCCGACCCGGACCGCGTGACAAGCTTCTTCGACTGGGACATGACGACGCTCGGCGACCCCTTGATCGACATCGGCACGCTGCTCAACTACTGGCCGGATGCACAGGACAGCGTTGCCGAGAAGCGCTTCAACCACGCAGGCATGGAACGGATGGGGCTGCCGTCGCGCGCCGAGATCGTCGCACGCTACGGACAACGCAGCGGTCTCGACCTGTCGTTCATCGGCTGGTACGAGGCGTTTGCGCTGTGGAAGACAGCCACCGTGATCCAACAGCTCCACCACCGCTGGAAGGTGGGCGACTCGTCCGACCCGCGCATGGAAACCGTGGCGGAACCCCTGCCCAGATTGATCCACAACGCCGCGAGGTCGTTGGCGTAGACTGCGCCGCAACGCAAGCACCCCAAGGATAATCAAGCGATGGCAGACAGGTTGGCTGGCAAGGTGGCCGTGATCACCGGCGGCAACAGTGGCATCGGCGAGGGCACCGCCGAGCTTTTCGTCAAGGAAGGCGCCAAGGTGATCCTCATGGCCCGGCGGGAGGAACAAGGCCGTCGGGTCGAGGGCGCGCTGCGCGATGCCGGTGGCGAGGCGACCTTCATCGCCTGCGATGTCGGCGACCACGACTCGGTGACCCGTGCGGTTGCCCAAGCCGCCGACACCTACGGTGCAATCCACGTCCTGTTCAACAACGCCGGCGGCGGCGCCGGCAGTCGTTTCCCCAACGAGCCCAATGCGGAGTGGCAGCGCGTCATACATACCAACCTGACGGGCACGTTCTACGTCAGCCAAGCGGTCTGGCCGCACCTCGTCGCAGCCGGTGGCGGCGCCGTCGTCAACATGTCGTCGCTGGCCGCGCAACGCGGCTTCAGTTCGCGGATGCAGGACGAGTTCGGAACCACGTCGGCGTCGTACTACGCCGCCAAGGCCGGCGTCGACGCCTTGACCCGCTACATGGCGGGCGTCGGTGGTCGCGACAACATTCGCGTCAACTGCGTGCGCCCTGGCCAGATCCTGACGCCTGGCGCGACCGGGGGCACGAGCAACGATCCCGACGGCGGTCGGCACGTCTTCAAGAAGATGTTCGATTTCGCGCAGATCGTGCAGGGACCCGGGTATCCACGCGACGTCGCCAACCTCGTGCTCTTCCTCTCGTGCGACGAATCGCGCTTCATCTCCGGCGAGATCATCAACATCGACGGCGGGGTCGCGGCGAAGATCTGACGTGCTCTTTCTTGCGAGCGCCCCAAAGTCGGGTTCAGTACCTCGCGTACGCTCGGCACCGACCCAAGGCCACACCGACCGGCCCCTCGCACTCCCCCGCTGAAGGCTCTTGGACGTCGCCGTCATAGGCGCGGGGGCTGCCGGCCTCGTCACCGCGCACGAGCTTTTGTGCGCGGGCCACCGGGTCGCCGTGTTCGAGCGGTCACAATCGGTGGGCGGGTTGTGGAACTACGACGCCCGCGTCGAAGACGATCCGCTTGGCCAGCAGCCGAGCGAGCGCATCCACAGTTCGCTCTATTCGTCGTTGCGCGTAAATCTGCCGCGGGATCTCATGGCCTTCGAGGGCTACACCTTCGACAGTGCGGGCGGCGGCGACGACTGCTGGCCGCGCTATCCCCATCACGGCCGGGTGCTCGAATACCTGCGGCGCTTCGCGACCGACATGGGTGTTTCCGAGCATGTTCGGCTGGGCCATCGGGTACGGGACGTCAGCCGCGTCTCTGCGACGCTTTGGCAGATCGATGGGCAGTCCTTCGATGCCGTGGCCGTCTGCAACGGGCACTTCACGGAGCCGATCGTGCCCGCCATCCCCGGGCTCGGCGGCTTCCCCGGGACAGCGTTGCACAGCCACAACTACCGGCGGCCCGATGCCTTCGCCGGGGCGCGCGTCGTGCTGCTCGGCAGTTCCGTGTCCGGTCACGACCTGGCCCGAGAGATCGCCACGGTGGCACAGGAGGTCTACCTGTCGGGACGCCTATTCGCCGAGGCGCCACCGCTCCGCTCCCAGAGGGGTCCCGTCAAGCGCTGTCCACCGGTCGCACGCTTCAACAATGACGCCGTCGTCCTGGCCAACGGCGAGATCGTCGCCGGCGTCGACGCGTTCATCTTCTGTACCGGCTACCACTATCGGTTCCCATTCTTGGCGACCACGGTGGCCAGCGTCTACGAAAACTGGGTGCAGGGGCTGTATCGGCAACTGGTGCCGGTCGAGGCGCCGCGTTGCGCATTCATCGGGCTGCCGTTCCGCATCGTGCCGTTCCCGCTCTTCCAGCGCCAGGCGCGCTGGTTCGCCCGGTACCTCAGTGGAGGATTCCCGCTGCCAGGCTTGGCCGAGCGGCGCCGTGAATACGCGGACCAAATCGCTCGTCTGCAATCGTCGGGCGTCGCGCCGCGACACTTTCACCGGCTGGGGAACGGGCAGATCGCCTATCTCAACTCGCTTGCCGCGCAGTGCGGCGACGACCCGGTTCCTGACTGGTTCACCGCCCTGTGGCAGGAGCACAACGCCAACGCCCAACGTCATCCCGCCGAATATCGGGACCGGCCGTTGGTCAACCGCGGCCCGAGCAAGGTCGTCTGATCGCACTGGAGACGCCCATGGAAGACGCATTGACGACCATTCCCCTGTCCCGCCTCGCGATTTCCCTGGTACCGGTCGCCGTCGCTCTTGCGATTTTCGTGCGCTGGTCCTTGAGCGCCTGGAACGGCTTGTACGCGACGTTACGCATGCTGATCCAACTGGTGGCCATCGGCTACGCTCTCAGCTACATCTTCGACGCCAGTCAGCCCTATCTCGTCCTGATCGTGCTGCTCGTCATGATGGGCGCCGCGGCCTGGATCGCACTGCGACCGCTGGGGCCGCGCACGATGCAGCGCCTTGCTGTCGCGGTGGCGGCCATCGCCGTCAGCGGGATTGCGACGCTGGCGCTGGTCACGCAAGGCGTCCTCGTGCTCGACCCCTGGTACGAACCGCGCACGATCATCCCGCTGGCGGGCATGATCTTCTCCGCTGCCATGAACGCGGTCAGCCTCGCCGCCGAGCGCCAGCACGCGGAACTGGCAGCCAACCACCCGCCACGGTCGGCTCGGAGCACGGCGTTCGACGCGGCGATGATCCCCCAAGTCAACACCCTATTCGCCGTCGGCCTGGTCGCCCTGCCCGGCATGATGACCGGGCAAATCCTCTCGGGGGTCGAACCGCTCCTCGCGGTGCGCTACCAGATCATGGTCATGGCCATGCTGTTCGGCGTCTCGGGGATGTCGGCGGCCATGTACCTGGTCCTCGCCGAGCGGTTCGGCGTCGTCGGCCCGCGCTAGCTACTCGCCGATCCAAGCGGCGGTACGCTTCTCCCGGAACGCGGCCATGCCTTCAGCGGCTTCGTCGCTGCGGAACATGCGCCCGCTCCACGCGGCTGTTTCCTCAAAGCCCTCCTCGATGGACAGTTGCGGTACGCGACGGACTAGCTTTTTGCATTCGACGACCGCATTGGGCCCGCCCCGATTGATCATGTCGAGTTCCTCGTTGACCGCCGTCTCGAGGTCGGCACGCGACACCGCCCGGTGCGCGAAGCCCATCTCCACCGCCTCGCTGCCCGTGAACCTCTTGCCCGTGACGAACAGGCGCATCGCGTGGTGCGTCCCAAGCTTCGGGATGCAGACCACGGAAATCACCGCGGGGATCACGCCGATGCGGACTTCGCTGAAGCTGAACTGCGCTTCCTCCGCCGTCACGACGATGTCCGATGCCCCGACCAGGCCCAGGCCACCCGCGAACGCGGCCCCGTTGACCGCGGCGATCACTGGCTTGGGGCTTTCCATGATCGTGGTGAGGACCTGCGGATACGGTACGGATCGGCGCCCTTCGACCGACGCGCCCGGCGGGCTTTTGAGATCGGCCCCCGCGCAGAACGCCGGGTCGGTACCGGTGATGACGATGGAGCGCGCGGCCGGATCGTCGTTGGCGGCCAGCAAGTGGTCGTAGAGTTCACTTACTAGGACCGCCGACAGCGCGTTGCGGTTCTGCGGCCGATTCAACGTGATCCAGGCGGCACCGTTCTTGACTTCGTAGATCGTGGCTTCCAATTCAGCCATTGCGGTTCCTCGCTTCGTAATGTTCAAGCAGCCGTGCAAAGGCGGCGCATCTATCACCCGGCTAGTCGGCGGCCTGCTCCTCCAACATCACGAGCAGGGCACCGTTGTCCACCTGGTCGCCCTCCGCGACGTGCAGTTCCGTCACCGACCCGTCGAACGGCGCGGTGATGCGGTGCTGCATCTTCATCGCCTCGAGGACGAGGAGAAGCTGCCCCGCGCGCACGCTATCGCCGACACCGACGTGGGTCGCCAGCACGTTCCCCGGCATCGGTGCGGTGAGCCCGCCTTTGATGTCCAAGGCCCCCGGCACCGGCAGGCGCGGCAGTTCCTCGATCTCCGCATCGCCCGCGGGCCCGTGCACCAGCCAGTTCTCGCCCACCGCCGAAACGGACATCTGCACGCGGCGACCGTCGATCTCGAGGTCGACCTCCCCGCGCTCAGCGGCGCAGACAACCACGGACCGCTCGTCTTCGCCAACGCGCATCGCGAACGAGCCGTTGCGCAGCGAACGGTATTCCACCGGGATTTCGTCGTCGCCGATCCGGTAGGTGGTCCGTTCGGGCGGCATGCGCGAATTGCGCCAGCCGCTGGGAAACCCGTTGAGCGTCCTCGCAAGCGCCCGCCGCTTCGCCTGTGCGTACATGGCCGCCGCGGTGATGGCGTCCGCACGATCCCGTCCGGCGAGTTCGCGCTTGCGGTCGGGGCTCACACGCTCGATGAAATCGGTGGTGGTGTCACCGGCGATGAAGGCGGGATGACGCAGCGTCGCCACGAGGAAGTCGCGGTTGTTTCTCAATCCCTGCAACCGCGTCTGTTCGAGTGCCCGCGCGAGCTTGGCGGCGGCCTCGCGTCGCGTGGGGGCCTGGGCGATGACCTTGGCGATCATCGGGTCGAATTCCTGGCTCACCTCGCTTCCCGACTCCACACCCGAGTCGAAACGGGCACCCGGTGCCGGCGACCACTCAACGACCGTGCCAGGCGCCGGCAGGAAATCCCGGTCCGGATCTTCGGCATAGAGCCGCGCCTCGATCGCGTGGCCGTCGAAACCCAAGTCGGCTTGCGTATAGCCAAGGGCTTCCCCCTCGGCGAGCCGAAGCTGCTCGCGCACCAGGTCCAGACGGTCGACCAACTGCCGTCCCATGGCCGTTCGAGACAGGCGCACGATTTCCTCGGTCACCGGGTGCTCGACCTGGAGCCGGGTGTTGACCTCGAGAAACCAGAAATCCTGTCCGTCGAGCAGGAACTCCACGGTTCCCGCTGATGAATAGCCGATCTGCCGCGCAGCGGACACCGCGGCTTCGCCCATTCTTGCCCGCAAGGGATCGTCGAGCGCCGGCGATGGGGCCTCCTCGATGATCTTCTGGTGGCGGCGTTGAATCGAGCACTCGCGCTCGAAGAGATGAACCACGTTGCCGAAGTTGTCGCCGAGGATCTGGATTTCGACGTGCCGCGCGGACGTCACCCACCGCTCGAGGAAGAGCGTGTCGTCGCCGAAGGCCGCGCGCGCTTCCCGACGCGCGCCGGCAACCGCCTCTTCGAGCTCCCTTAAGCTTTCCACGACGCGCATGCCGCGGCCGCCGCCGCCGGCCGAGGCCTTGACGAGCACCGGATAGCCGATTTGCTCGGCCGCAGCTCCGAGATCTTCGCCGGCCTTGAGTTCGATGGCCGGCAACGTCGGAACGTTGGCTTCTTCGATGATCCGCTTGGCCGACAGCTTGTCCCCCATCGCAGCGATGGCCGCCGAGGATGGCCCCACCCAGCGCATTCCGGCCTTGTCCACGGCGTCCGCGAACGCGGTGTTCTCGGACAGGAACCCGTAGCCCGGATGCACGGCATCGGCGCCAGTGCGCTCGCAGGCGGCGAGGACCTTGTCCACGTCCAGGTAGGTTTCGGCCGACGTGCGACCGTTCAACGCGATCGCGGTGTCGGCCTCGGTGACGAAGGGCGCGCGGGCGTCGCCGTCGGCGTAGACGGCCACGGTGCCGACGCCTAAGTCGTGGGCCGTGCGGATGATCCGGCGCGCGATCTCGCCCCGGTTCGCGATGAGCAGGCGTCGAATCGGCTGAATCAGGTCATTGGGCATTGCGGGGCCTGGCGATCAAGAGAATGGGTGTGGCTTCGTCGGCCTCGGGCGCTACATGCGCCACGTGCCGAATTCCTTCGTCCCGCGGACCTCGTTGTTGTGGCACGCGGACAGCGACATGCCGATGATGTCCCGGGTATCACGCGGGTCGATCATGCCGTCGTCGGCGACCCGGGAGGTCGCGAAGAGCCCTTTCGACTGCTCCTCGAGTTGGTACTCCACCTGTTCAACGCGCTTCCCGTTCGCTTCCTCGTCGAAGTCGAGCCCGCGCCGCTGCGCCGCGGCGCGTTGCACGATGGTCATCACGCCGGCCTGCTGCTTCGGCCCCATCACGGCGATCTTGGCGGTCGGCCAGGTGTAGCTGAACCGCGTGCCGTATGCGCGTCCGCTCATGCCGAAGTTACCGGCACCGTAGGACGCTCCGCAGATGACGATGATGTGCGGCACGGTGGAGTTCGAGACGGCGTTAATCATCTTCGAGCCGTTCTTGGTGATGCCGCGTTGCTCGAAGTCCGTGCCGACGATGTAGCCCGTTATGTTGTGCAAGAACAGCAGCGGCACGTCGATCTGGTTGCAGAGCTGGATGAACTGGGAGGCCTTCTCCGCCGACTCGCTCATCAACACGCCGTTGTTGCCGAGGATGCCGATCGGGTAGCCGTGAATCGATGCCCAGCCGCAGACCAGCGTGGGACCGTAGAGCGGCTTGAACTCCTCGAAGCGGGAGCCATCGGCGATGCGGGCGATCACTTCGCGCATGTCGAACGGGATCGTCAGGTCCTCGCCGACGAGGCCGATCAACTCGTCCGGATCGTAGACCGGCGGATCCGCGGGCATGGACGGGCCCGGTCCCAGTTTCCGCCAGTTCAGATGGCGGACGACTTCCCGGCACATGCGTATGCCGTCGAGTTCGGTTTCGGCCAGGTAGTCGCCTAATCCGGAAATCGTCGTGTGCATCTCCGCGCCGGACAGTTCCTCGCCGTCGGCATCCTCCCCCGTGGCCATCTTGACCAGCGGCGGCCCGCCCAGGGAGACGCGGGATCGTCCGCGGATGAAAATGTTGTAGTCGCTCATGCCGGGTTGGTAGGCCCCGCCTGCCGTGGACACGCCGAAGACCACGGAGATGGTCGGGATGCGCATCTTCGAGAGTTCGGTGATCTCGTAGAAGAGGCGTCCGGACTCGGCGAAATGGCCGGTCGAACCGCGCAGGCTCTCGGCGACACCGCGCTCGAAGGCCAGGCGTTCCTCCTCGGGCGTCATGGGCTTTCGCTCGCCTCCGCCGCGCCGCCCTCCGCCGCCGCGCAGGTCCGCGCCGGCGGACTCGACGAACTGCACATACGGCAAGCGGTTCTCGCGGGCGATCTCCAAGCCGCGCATCAGCTTCTTGGAATTGAAGTGGTTCATGGCCCCCGCCTGGACAGACGGGTCGTGCCCGAGAATCACGCACTCGACATCCTCGATGACGCCGACACCGACGGTGAATCCGGAGCCGATGGTGAAGTGCGAATGCCATGCAGCCAGCGGGCTGATCTCGAGGAAGGGCGAGTCCGGGTCGAGGACGTGCGCGACGCGTTCGCGAACGGGCATCTTGTCCCGCGACTTGAGGCGCGCCATCGCCTCTTCGCCGCCACCTTGCGCCGCCTGTTCGTAGAGTTCGTCCAGGAACTCGAGCTTCGCGAACATCTCTTGTCGGTTCTTCTGGTACTGCTCCGCACGCGTGTCGAGTCTGGACTGCAAAACCGGCATCGATGCCCCCCTCCAAGGCGAACGCGCCTCGCTACGCGAGGCGGGACGCGTAATCTAGCAGATGGCGCGCGAGGCCCGCTAGCAAGCGGCGGCTCGTTGGCGCGCGGCCCGCGAAGCTCAGATCTCGAAAGTCTTCCGGTAAGCCGGACGCTGGGTCACCAGGTCCCACCAGCGCTTGACGTTCGGCGTGAACACCTCGTCGATGTCGAGCGAACTGGCGAGCACGAGGCAGTAGAGCACGCAGACGTCGGCGATGGTGAAGCGTTCCGAGCAAAGGTACGTACGGTTCTCCAACGCTCGCTCCACGGACCGGAAACGGTGCGCGAACCACTTCCGGTAATCCGCGGCCACCTGCGGATTGCGGGTTTCCTCCGGTTCCAGGCGGGTATAGCGCAGGACAAGCGTTTGCGGAAAGGTCAACGTGGCGTCGCACCTGTGCAGCCAGTTCAGGTAAGCCGCGTAGTCCGCCTCGTCGCGACCGACGGCCAGGTCCGTGGGGCCGTAGGCGTCCACCAGGTATTGGCAGATGCCCGCGGACTCCGTCATGGTGATCTCGCCGTCGACCAAGGCCGGCACGGTACCGAGTGGATTCACCTCGAGGTAGGACTTGTACAGGTACCGCGGCGGGAACGGCATGACCGTCAGCTCGTATTCGAGGCCCATCTCCTCGAGCGTCCACAATGGGCGCATCGAACGCGCCCGGGTGCAGTGGTAGAGGTGCAGGGGCACGCTAGACTCTCGCGCCGCCGATCAGTGCGCTGCCTTCCTGCCACGGCGAAATCTGGCCCTCGTAGACACCTGGGCCTTTGCGGAAGTGTGCGGCCTCGTCAAGCGTTTCCACGAACGGCATATTGAGCGGATAGAGGTCGCTGTCGCGGTGTGGCCGCGGTCCCGCCTTTGAGACATGACCGTACAGTGGGTGTCCCACAACCTCCTCGGCGATCACCGCCGCCTCGATGAGCTTGTCGAGGTCGTAGCCGGTCTCTATGCCGAGTTCATGGCAAAGATGCACGAAATCCTCCGTCGGAACGTGGCCAGCGGCACGCCCATTGCCGCAGTACGGGCACCCGCCCATGCCACCGATCGACGTGTCGAACTCGGTGGCGCCGAGCATCAAGGCCTCGTAGAAGCTGGCGATCGTCGCACCGCGCGTATTGTGCAGATGCATGTGGAAGACCTCGACCTCGGGCCAACGGTCGCGGATCGCCGTGATTGTCTCGCGAACCTCGTGGGGCATGTTCCAGCCCATGGCATCGAGGAACGAGACCTTGCGCACCGGGATGCCGGCGGCATGCCACTTCCCGAACATGAGCTCGAGCAGTTCCAGGCGCTGCCCGAGCGTGAACGGACCCTCGAAGTTCGAGCCGAACGGGTTGCCGAGCGCAACGGACGCCGACTCCGCGCCCGCCTGCTTGGCACCGGCCACGCTGCCGTCGATCGCGGCGATCTGCTGCGCCTGGGTTCGGTTGTAGTTGCGCCGCGCGAACGAGTCGCACATTTCCACGTGCGCACCGAACCGCCGCCCGCGCACGTCGATCTTTGGGTAGTAGGAGTCGGCGCGGTCGAAGCCCTTCTTGTTGAACACGGCCGCCGTGTACCTGATACCCGGCTTCGGGACGAACTGCTGCGCGATCTCGTCAATGCATGCCATCGACGGCGTCCACTTCGGGTGTGCGAAGGAACCGATCGAGATGACCTTCGCCCCGGTCTCGCCAAGCGCTTCGAGTAGCCTGAGCTTCTCAGAGACGGGGATGTCCGGACTTTCGATCTGAAGCCCCTCGCGCATGGTGTCGTCGGTGATGGTGACGCTCTGCGGCAGCATGCTGGTCATGGTGTTTCCGTGCGGGCAACTAAACTGTGCTTTTTAGCAAGTCGCTTGCCCGGCGTCCACAACGAACCGCCCGTACGTCAGCCGCCAAGCAGGTCGACCAGCGCGGCGCGCTGGCTCGCTGACAAGCGCCGGAACAAGCGGATAAGCCTATTCTCCTCGTCCGACAGTTCCCCGCGGAAGGTCGTCTCGAGATACGGAAAGAGAGCGGGCTCCAAGGCGCTGGCGTCGGCGTCCGCGGGGATGCCGTTCAGGGAATACTCGAGCCGGGCAAGGATCTCCGCATTCATGCTGCGGCGGTACACCACGGCCGCTTCCGTGACACGCCGATGCAATGCCGGTGGTAGCCGAAGCACGAACCTTTGCGACCGCTCTGCCACGTCCGTCACATGACAAGAAAAACAAGCGGAGTCGGTCGATAAGCCGGGTTCTGTCGCGGGCAACCATTCATCTGGGACGTTCGTCACCGAATCGCCTCTTGCGGCCTACCCGGGTCCGGCGCGGACAACGCCATTGGACCCCTATTTGGCCTTGCTCCGGGCGGGGATGCCTAGCCGGAACCGTTGCCTAGTCCCGCGGTGCGCTCTTACCGCACCCTTTCACCCTTACCGGTCCACGCCGCCGGACTCTCGCCCTGCGCCGGATTACCGGCGGTTTGCTTTCTGTTGCACTAACCGTAGGCTCGCGCCCCCCAGGGATTACCTGGCGCCCTGTCCTGTGGAGCCCGGACTTTCCTCACGCCGCCTCAAGCGTCGCGCGGTTGCCTGACCGACTCGCGCCTCGGAGCGTAACACCGAGCAACGGAACAGCGCCAGACCGCGACCGGCGGCGGTGGTTCAGTCCGGCGTCGAGAACGTCGTGGCGAGATCGTAGAGTTCCGCGCGCGGCTGCCCGGTGATCCTCGACGCAAGCCGCGCGGCTTGCGCGGGCGGCAGTTCCGCTGCCAACGCCTCGACCACCGCGGCCACCGCGGGGCGTGCAGCGTCGCGGTCGGCAAGGGCTTGCGCTGGCGCCAGAACGCAAGTGAACTCGCCACGGTCGAGGACCGTCCCATTCGCTAGGATTTCGTCGACGGTGCCGAAAGACAGCGTCTCGAATCGCTTGGTAAGTTCGCGGCAGATCAGCATGGACCGGCCACCGGCACCGCAGTCGACCAAGTCGTCGAGCACATCGCGTAGCCGGTGCGGTGTTTCGAAGAAGACCACGGCTGCGTCCTCGGCTAGGAGGCGCTTTAGCACGTCCCGGCGTGGCGCCCGCCTGGTCGGCAGGAAGCCCTCGAAGCTGAACCGGTTGATCGGAATGGGTGATGCCGCGAGCGCCGCCGTGATGGCACTACACCCCGGTACCGGGGTGACCGGGAACCCACGTCGCCATGCCGCGCGGACGAGTTCGAATCCGGGGTCGGAGATTAGCGGCGTGCCTGCGTCGGAGACCAGGGCGACGTCGCTGCCACCGTCAAGTTCAGCGATCAATCGCACGGTCGCGCGATCCTCGTTGTGGCCGTGCAGGGCCACGAGGCGGCCGGGGGCCGCGCCAATGTGCGTCAATAGTGCGCGGGTGCGTCTGGTATCCTCGCAGGCAACGATCGGCACCGCCTTGAGGATGTCCGCCGACCGCCAGGTCACGTCCGCAAGATTGCCGATCGGCGTCGCCACGATGTACAACCGTCCCGCCATGCGCGCCTCGCCCATCGCCGATTCGCCCACCCCCGTGCCATTCGTCGCGTGGTGCGCCGCTGGCACGGCGATACTCGTGATGATCTTGACACTTGCGGCGTGCGAAAGCACCTCGCCCGAGCCGATCGTCGAAGCTCCCCCGCCCGCCGAGGATCCCGCGCGGGTCGCCCTCGAGCGCGCTGCAGCCGCCTCCACGCGAGCAGACCGAGCGAGACTTTTCCTAGCCGCGTTGAACGCTACCTATGCACAGGGGGACTTCGCGGAAGCATCGGACGCCGCTGCCTCCATCGAGCCCTTGGTTGCCGAACTTGGCGAGGCGGAACGGTTCCGCTACGGCGAGATCGCTCTCGAGCTTGAGCTGCTCGAACGGGATGACCATACCCCGGACGATGTGCGCGCCGCCGCCCTGCTGGCCCGGCTCCGACCCATCGCTCCGCAGGACATCCTCGCCGTCGCGAGGTTCCGTGCCCGGCTGCTGACACGTCGTGCCGACAATCCCCGGGCGGCGGCATTGGCCTGGCTCGAGGTCGCCGAGCACGACGCTGCGGCGGATCAGGACGTGCAGATCGCCACCGCAGCAGCGTGGCGGGAGGTTTCCCGCCTGACGATCCACGAGACGAATGACCTGGCCCGCCGCGCCCCGACCAGCGTCGGCCGCGCCTTCGCGGCACTCGCGCGGGACTTCAACGCGGCGTTGACGGATGTCCTCCAGTTCAGGGTCTGGAAGGACTGGAAGGAATCCCACCCGGGGCACCCTGCGGCACAATTCGCGCCGCCCGGTTCGCCGCCAGCCACCGGCAGCCCGCGAGCCCTTGCCCTTCTGATTCCGCTGAGCGGTCCGCTCGGCGGCGTGGGCCAAGCCGTGCGGGACGGTTTCTTGGCGGCGCTCCTGCATGCCGAGGCGGCAACCCGGGTCGACGCTGGCGGCAGCCCCGCGACCACCGTCCGTCTCTACGACACCAGCAGCGTGGCACCTACCGATGCCTACCGGCTAGCCGTCTCGGAAGGTGCGGAACTCGTCATCGGCCCGTTGCGGAAATCCGCAGTCGCGCAGGTCGCGGCCATTCCTCCGACCGTGCCCATGCTCGCGCTGAACCATTTGGACGACGTGCCGCCTGCACTAGCCGAACGGATTCCACAGTTGGCGCTCGCACCGGAGGATGACGCCTCGGCAATCGCCGCCGCACTCGCCGGCGACGGTGTGGAACGGATCGTGCTGTTCGACACCAGCGCGCCTTGGTCGGCCAGGGCCAAAGCCCGCCTCCTGGCCGAACGGCGCGGGGTCGAGGTGGTCGCGACCGGTCGGCTCGGCTCCGGCGACGTCACCCCGGTCGTCGGCGACGCCCTGGCCGTCACGCGCAGCACGCAACGCCACGCTGAGATCGCGAGCATGCTGGCGAACGACGACCTGCAGTTCACGCCCAGGCGGCGCGACGACGTCGACGCCGTGGTTGCCTTGGTCGGCGACCAGCAGCTGTTGTTCCTCAAGCGGGCGCTCGAGTTCCATTTCGCGGGAGCCTTGCCCATCTACGCCCCGTCAGCCGCCGTCGGCGCTGCCCTGCGACCGATCGACGGTGTGCACGTCTGCGGCATTCCCTGGCGGCTCCACCCGGACGGCTTGCGGGCCGCCGCCGCGCCGTTGCCCGCCAGCCGCGGCTCGTCCGCCCCCTGGTTTGCATTCGGCGTGGACGGTTTCCGCTTGGCCAACCAGTGGCAGCGGCTGATCTCAAGGGATGCGCCTATCCCGGGGAGTACCGGCACGTTGCTGCTCGGGCCAGACGGACGCATCGACCGCGACCTCGCCTGGGCCACCGTCCAAGGAGGCCGGCTGGTACCGAGGATTACGGGGCGGGAGTAGGCCGTGCCAAACTTCCGCCTGGCATCCCATGTCACCCGTGGTCGACGAGCCGAGCGGCGCGCCGAGCGTTATCTCAGGCGCCGGGGCTTGGCGACAGTGGTGCGGAACTACGCTCGCACAACAGGCGAGGTCGACCTCGTCATGCTCGACGGCGATGATCTCGTGTTCGTAGAGGTGCGCTACCGCGGTCCCGGCTCGTGGGCTTCGGCCCTGGAGTCGGTGGACTCGGCCAAGCAAGGCCGCATCGTGCGGACCTGCGAACTGTTCCGGCGCGACCATCCCGAACACCGGTTCCGGGCCGTGCGGTTTGACGTGGTTGCCGCAACAAAGGGAAACTTGGGGCTGGAACTCGAATGGATTCGGAACGCTTTCGATGCGACAGGATGCGCCTAAGCTTGCTGCCAAGGTCGCCGTGGTCCTTGGACTGGCGGCGGTCGCCGGCTGCGTGAGCTTCACCGGGGCCGACCCCACCAAGCGAACCCTCGGCACGGCAATCGACGACGAAGCGGTCGAACTCCTCGCCAAGCGGCACATCCGCTCGGCCGACGACCGCTTGGCCGAGAGCCATATCAACGTCGTCAGCTACCACGGCGTCGTGCTCTTGACCGGCGAAGTCGAAACCGCGGCGCTCCGCGATGCGGCCGAGCGCGCCGTGGCCGACATCCGCAAGATCCGCGCCGTTCACAACGACATCCAGGTGGGTGGCGCAAGCAATCTCGTCGCCCGAGCGAACGACAGCTGGCTTGCCACCAAGGTTCGCTCCGGCCTCACCGCCAGCGAGGAGGTCAAGGTCACACGCATCAAGGTGGTGGCCGAGCGCGGCGTGATCTACCTGATCGGCGTCGTGCCGCGTAGCCAAGGGGACGCTGCAGCGGAAATCGCCCGCGACGTATTCGGCGTCAACCGCGTCGTCAAGGTTTTCGATTACCTAGACTAAGACTAAGACTAGGCGAATCACTGGCGGCGAATGCAATGGAGAACGCTCCGCGTACTCCCGGCGCCCGCCTACTTGACGATGGTCAGCTTCGGACCGCCCGGACGTGGTCGCGGCGGTTCCGGCGGCGGAACGTCCGCCACATCCTCGGCGTCGAAGGCCATTCCCATGCCGCTCTCGCGCGAGTAGACCGCGACCACCGCGCCAACCGGCGACCGGACGTGAACCGGCTCGCCGCCGAAGCGGCAGTCGACGTCCAACCAATGGTCGCCGATGAGCAGGTTGCGTGTCGCGCCGGCGGAGACGTTCAGTACCAGCCTGCCTTTCTCCGCGCGCTCCATAGGCGCTTGGACGCCCGCCATGCTACAGTCGACCACCAGATGGGGCGTTTGACCGTTGTCGGCGATCCAGTCCACCAGTGCACGTACCAGGTACGGCCTCACGGAGGTCATTCGCGCATTTCGAGCTCAAGCTCCGTCAAGCTGTCGCGGAAGGATTGCCGCGTGAACATCTTCTGCATGTACCGCGTGATCCCGCGTGTTTGCCGTTCGGGCAGTTCGATCCCCACGTGGTTCAGACGCCACAGGATCGGCGCCACGCAACAGTCCACCAAGCTGAACTCGTCGTTGAAGAAGAACGGCTTCTCCGTGAACACCGGCGCGGCCGCCACGACGCTCTCGCGCAGCGTCTGGTGGGCACGCGCCAGAACCCGCTGGCCACCCTTTCCGCGCATCAGCAGTGTGAGGTTCGCACTCCAGTCCTTGTCGATGCGATACATCAACAGGCGGCTCTGGGCCCGCGCAACGGGATAGACCGGCAGTAAGGGCGGATGCGGGAAGCGTTCGTCCAGGTACTCGATGATTACGGCGCTTTGGTAGAGCACCAGTTCCCGGTCCACCAGGGTCGGGACGGTATTGTACGGGTTGACCTCACCGAGCTGGCGCGGCAGGCGACTGGGGTTGACGTCCTGGATGTCCACCGTGACGCCTTTCTCCGCTAAGACCATGCGTACCGCATGGCTGTGGTGGTCGCGCGGATCCGAGTACAGGGTCATCGACGTCCGCCGAACGGGATTCAAGTCCAACTCGGTACCCCCGACCGGAACAAGCGCCTACGCGAGCGGCGCGGGTCCGGCCCTCGGTCGCTCATGCGGTCAATGCACATCCTTCCAATACTCGCGGTTGAGCATCGTCGCGAAGACGAATAGCAGGGCCAGGAAACCCAAAACCCAGTAGCCGAGCCGGTGGCGCTCCGCGCGACCGGGGTCGCCGACGTAGTGCAGGAAATTGGCGATGTCGTACGCGGCCTGATCGAACTCCTCCTCGGTCATCAACCCCGTGCCCGGTTCGACCTCGATGAAGTTGCAGTTCTTCTCGCGGTCGACCGTGCCTGTGCTGAGCGCGACGACGGCGTCCTCGCCGTCGAGTATGTCGACCGGCTTGTACCCACGGCAATCCTCGATCGGCGTTCCTTGCAGATCCATCAACACGTGCGGCATGCCGATGTTCGGGTAGACGCGATTGTTGACACCGAACGGCCGCTGCTCGTCGACATAGAAGGTCTTCAGCATGTTGTACACCCACGCCGTGCCCCGCACGCGGTCGACCATAGTCAGATCCGGGGGCGCCGCACCGAACCAGTTCTTCGCGCTCTCCGGGGCCATGGCCGTCTCCATCAGGCCGCCGATCTGCTGCTCGGTGAACACGAGATTCGTGAGCGCGACCTTGTGCGGAATGGCGAGGTCGTCCGCCGTGCGTTCATAGCGCTGGAACTTGAGCGAATGGCAACCGATGCAGTAGTTCATGAACAAGGCCATGCCACGCTGCAAGGACGGCTTGTCCGCCAGGTTCGGCGTCATCGGTTCGAGTTCGAACGTCGATTCCGCCGCGACCGCCGGGAGGCCTAAGGCCAGACACCCGACCAGGGCCAATCGCAACGCCCAAGCCCTTGCGTGGAACAAGCGCCAAAGGGAGCGTCGCGACCGGCGGCGGTTGCTCCATGGACGGTGGGTGTAGTCTTGGGCCGGAGTCGGCATGCCGCCAGCGGCACACGCCGGTACCGAGCGTACACGAGGTACCTTATGCGGCTTTGGGGCGTTCATGTCACGCGCTCCGGCGGAGGCTTCGTCTTCTCGACGCGCGTATACCAAGGCATGAGTAGGAAGTAGGCGAAATAGATGATCGTGCCAATCTGCGCGATGGCCGTGGTCAGCGGCGTCGCGTGGATGGTGCCGAGATAGCCGAGCACGAAGAAGCTCAGCACGAATAGCGCCAGCATGACCTTCGAGATCCAGCCCTTGTAGCGCATCGACTTCACGGGGCTGCGGTCCAGCCACGGCAGCATCATCGGGATCAGGATCGCGGCACCCATGACGACGAGACCCCAGAACTTCGCCGTCAGCCCGAACAGCGGGAACGTCGAGGCGCGCAGCATCGAGTAGAACGGCGTGAAGTACCAGACAGGCGCGATCAGTTCAGGTGTCTTCAACGGGTCGGCCCGTTCGAAATTCGGTTTCTCGAGGAAATAGCCGAACATCTCGGGCGCAAAAAACACCACGGCGCAGAAGACGAAAAGGAATGCGACCGTGGCCTGGAAGTCGTGCACTGTGTAATAGGGATGGAACGGGATGCCGTCCTTCGGAATCCCGTTGTTGTCCTTGTTCGTCTTGATCTCGATGCCGTCGGGATTGTTCGACCCGACGTGGTGCAGTGCCACGATATGCAGGAACACTAGGCCAACGAGCGCTAGCGGCAGGGCCACCACGTGCAGCGCGAAGAATCGGTTCAGCGTGATCTCGGACATCAGGTAGTCGCCGCGCACCCACTCCATGAGATCCGGCCCGACGAACGGGATCGCGCCAACCAGGGAGACGATGACCTGGGCACCCCAGAAGGACATGTTGCCCCACGGCAGCAGATAGCCGAAGAAGCCTTCCGCCATGAGCACGAGGTAGATCCCCATGCCGATGAGCCACAGCAGTTCCCGCGGCGCGCGGTAGGACCCATAGGCAAGTCCTCTGAACATGTGCAGGTAGACCACGACGAAGAACGCCGAGGCGCCGGTCGAGTGCACGTAGCGGATGATGTCGCCGTATTCGACGTCCCGCATGATGTACTCCACCGAGGCGAACGCGCCGTCGCCGCTGGGCACGTACGACATCGTCAGCCAGATGCCGGTGAGCAACTGGATGCCGAGCACCACCGTCGCGAGAATCCCGAAGTAGTACCAGAAGTTGAAGTTCTTCGGCGCGTAGTACCTGGTGGCGTGATACTCCACCGTTTCCGTCAACGGCAGACGCGCGTTCAGCCAGATCAGCAGGCGCGGCAAGGCGCGCACCGGAGGCGATTCAGCCACTAACACCCTCTCCTTGCATGTGCTCGACTCAGCTTGTTCGGCGGCTAACACTCAAGCGGTGTTTTCGTCCACGCCGACGATGATCTCGGTGTCCGACAAGAAGGAATGAGGCGGCACGTCCAGGTTGTCCGGTGCCGGCACGCCCTTGACCACGCGCCCGGCCAAGTCGAAGCGCGAGCCGTGACAGGGGCAGTAGAAGCCCCCTTGCCAATCCGGGTCGAACGGCTCCGGCTTGATTTCGCCGTGGTACTTCGGCGAGCAGCCGAGGTGCGTACAGATTCCGAGGTACACGCCGATCTCCGGCTTCCGGGATCGCCAGGGGTTGCGCGCGTACGCGGGCTGGCGCTCCAAGTTCTCGGAGTCCGGGTCGGCCAGGTCGGCCTGGTCCTGCTCGCGCTCGAGCTGGCGCACGTCAGAGGCGCTGCGTCCGACCACGAACACCGGCTGTCCGCGCCAGGCGGGAATCGGGCCGAGCATCTCCCCCGCCTTGAGTCGGGACACGTCGATGGTCACGGGCGCACCGGCGGCGCGCGCCTTGGCACTCGGCACCCAGGCTTTCACGAACGGCACAGCCGCCCCGAACGCACCCACCGCCGCCGTCGCGGACGTGGCCGCGATCAGGAAGTAACGTCGAGGCCGACTCTCGGGCGGCCCGGACGCGTTCGCGTCATCTCGGCTCACGGGTTTTGAACACCGTCGATCACTGTCTAGGCGCGTCGCTGGCGCGACGCGATCGAGGCGAACCGCAAGCGGTTCGACGCTCCGCATTCTCCCTACGACGCAGGAAACTCGAGGCAATCGTCAACATTCGGCCCTCGCAGGACATCTAGCGCTTCGAGTACTGCGGCCGTTTGCGCGCTTTGCGCAGACCCACTTTCTTGCGTTCGACTTCGCGGGCGTCGCGCGTCAGCAGGCCAGCTTCACGCATGTCCTTGCGCAGTCCCTCGTCATAGTCCACCAGTGCGCGGGCGATGCCGTGGCGAATCGCGCCCGCTTGGCCGGACCCGCCCCCGCCCCTAACCGTCACGGTAACGTCGACGTTGTCGGCAACACCGGCGATATTGAGCGGTTGGCGAACCACCATGCGCGCCGTTTCCCGACCGAAGAACTCGTCCAAGGACCGCCGGTTGACGAGGATGCGACCGGTACCGGGTCTCAAGAACACGCGTGCCGCCGCGGTCTTGCGCCGGCCGGTGCCGTAATTCGTATCGGGCATGGCCTCACTCACTCCCAAGTTGATCTGCGGCCCATCGCCATAGGTTCCGAGCGCACGCCACGCCTACGGCGCAGTACATCTTGAATGACACTACAGTTCGAGGGCTTGCGGCTGTTGCGCGGCGTGCGGATGCGCTGGCCCGGCGTAGACCTTCAGCTTGCGCAGCATCGCACGGCCGAGCGGATTGCGCGGCATCATGCCCTTGACCGCCGCGGTCAAGAGACGCTCCGGGTGTTCGGCGCGCATTTTTCCCAGCGGCGTGGCCCTGATGCCGCCCGGGTAGCCCGAGTGCCGATAGTAGATCTTGTCCTGTTCCTTCTTCCCGGTCACGCGCACCTTCTCGGCATTGACGACGACGATGTAGTCCCCGGTGTCGACATGGGGCGTGTACTCGGCCTTGTGCTTGCCGCGCAGTCGACGTGCGATCTCCGACGCGAAGCGCCCCAGGGTCTTACCCTCGGCGTCCACGACATACCAGTCGTGTTGCGCGTCTTCGCGACGCGTGCTCACGGTTTTCATCGGCGGGTGGGCGGCAAAAAATTGGTGCGCAAGTTTACGCGGCTGCCGTTAGGCGGACAACCCCGAAAACAGCTCGCAACGCGATGAGTTCATTCGCGGCCGCTACAGCCGATACGTGGCCCCCGTCATCAGGCGCGACGCCAACCTCATCGCGGTCTTCACCGCGGCGGGGAACACCGTTGCGCCCGCGAGCCTCGCCTGGTCGCCGTGCCGCAACTCGTCGGCACGCACCGCTTCGAGGATCGCCCGGCTCTTGCCATCGCCGACGGGCAGGCGGCCAAGGTGGTCCTCAAGGTGCTGGCCGACCTGGTCCTCGGTGGCTTCGACGAAACCGAGGCTGACCTTGTCCCCCAAGAAGCCCGCCGCCGCACCTGTCGCGTAGGACGCAACGTAGAAGAACGGTTCGAGGATCGACGGCCGGCTGTCGAGTTCCGCGAGGCGCTCCCGGCACCAGGCGAGGTGGTCGCGCTCTTCCTCCGCGGCCGTCTCGAGGGCCTGTTGCACGTCCGCTGCACGGGCCGTCAGCGACTGCCCTTCGTACAGGGCCTGGGCGCATACCTCGCCGCAGTGGTTGACGCGCATCAGGCCAGCGGCGTGCCGGCGTTCGTCATCGGTCAGGCTCGACTCGATGTCCGACGCGGGATTCGGCCGCGCCGCCACCGTCCCGCCGGCCAGGCTCCGCAACCCGCGTTCAATGGCCGTTAGGAACGCGTCAAGCGCCCCAGAGCCGGCCCGGCGCTTCGCTCGCGCTGTGCGCCGGGTGCGTCTCCGGCCCAAGGCCACACCGACCGCGCATGGGCCAAGCCGCGCCAGGTCGCTCCGCTCCCTGGTGCGTTTGGCCCGTACGCGGAGCGTCACTGCTGCAAGCGCCGCAGACGGATGGAGCCTCCGGACGTGCGCAGCGCCATCGCCGGACCGCCGCCATTGAGCGCGGTTTCGAGGCGGTTGTTAGCTGCCAGTTCGCCCACCATCGTGACCGGAAAGTCCGTGGACACGCGACCACCCGATGTCCGCGCATTCAGGTCCACGGCGATCTCGTCAGGCAGATAGACCGTCACGTTGCCCCCAGAGGTCCGCAACTCGCTCGGCGCGTCCGGCTGGGCGATGAACTCGGCGGAAATCGACCCGCCCGACGTTCTCGCCTGCACGGCGCCGTTGACACCTCGAACGCGGATTGAGCCTCCGGACGTCTTGGCGGCGACGTCGCCCGCGACCGCTTCGGTTTCGATGCTGCCGCCGGAAGTCGTGGCGGAGACGTGCCCTTGGGCGTCGCCGATGCGGATATCCCCGCCGGAGGTCCGCGCAACGGTTTCGTGAGCCCGGGCGATGCGCACGCTGCCGCCGGATGTCCTGGCCTGGACCGGTCCGTCGACCTCGCCGATTCGCACATCACCACCGGATGTCCGCGCGAAGACCTCGCCTTCGAGGCTGTCGATCGCAATGTCGCCCCCGGCAGTGCGCAACTCGAGGTCGTGCTGGTACGGGACACTGATGCGGAAACGCGGCTGCTTCTCCCAATCCCAAAACCGCCAGCGTGAACCCTTTCGACGGCCTTGAATCGTCACCACGCCGTCGGACTGTTCGAACTCCAGTTCAAGGCTCTCCGGCCGTTCGACAACCACTTCGATTCCGTCGCGCGCGCGGCTTTGGATGTCGACCGCACCAAACTCCGTATCGACCACCAGGCGGGCGCCAGGGGCAGCATCGAAGGTGCGCCGAACCGGGTCGTCGGCATTGGCTGAACCCGTCGGGGCCGCGATGGCCGTGCCGAGGGCGAGGCACGTCGCAAGCGATCTCGTGGTCATGGCTACTCCTCTTGTTAACCAGCTGTGCATGCGGGCTCGCAAACGGCGTGCCAACCCGCATGCACCAAGAGAAACAACGGGATACGAAACGGGGCGTAACTCCGGGAGCGTGCGCATGGCCGGTACCGCCGAAAGCTGGCGAAACCTGCCACCACGGCTAACCGACCTCTGGAGGCGAATCTGGGACCTGGTCCGCATACCCGGTGATGGCTTCCACCGCCTTGGCCGCGCGCAACACGAAGGCATCCCCCCGCAACGGCCCGATCAACTGTGCACCGATCGGCAGCCCGTCTTCGCTAAACCCCGCAGGCAGGGACAACGCGGGACAGCAGGTCACCGTGATCCAGCTACAGCTCTCCATCCACTCGATGTAGGTGGCCATGGGTCGGCCCTCGATCTCTCGCACCCAGTCGGTGCCATGATCGAACGGCAAGACCTGCGTCGTCGGCCCAATGAGAAGGTCGTGGTCCTGGAAGAACTCCCCGACGCGAGCGACCAGGGCCGCTCGGGCGGGATACACCCAATCGTAGTCCGCCAGGGTGAGATCGAGCCCGGCCTCGAGGTTCCACCGGATCGTGTCCTTGAGTTCGGCCTTGTCGGCCTCGGACATCGGCCCGAAGCGGCGCCGGAAGCCGGTCGCTCGCAGCACGTGGAAGATGCGGCGAGCGTTGCGAAGGTCTGGTGCCGCCTCGACAACGTCCGCGCCCGCGTCACGCAGTCGGTCGGCCAGGGCGCGGATCGCCTGGCGCACGGGCCGTTGTACAGGCAGCCCGCCGAAGTCTTCGCTGACCGCGATGCGCATACCGCGGATTTCCGCGGGAGGGACGTCGCGAAACGCCGATCCGGGCTCCGGAAGGGCGTTCGGGACGCTCCCGTCCGGACCGGCGAGAACCGAGAACAGCAATGCCACGTCGTCCACCGTACGCGCCATCGGACCCGCCGTCGACAGGTCGGACCATGGGTCGCCGCCAGGCACCCGTCCGGGTGAAGGCCGGAAGCCGATCACGTTGCAGAAGGCCGCCGGGTTGCGCAGCGAACCGCCCGTGTCACTCCCGTCGGCGACCGGAATCAGCCGGGCGGCAAGGGCCACGGCGGCGCCGCCGCTGCTGCCGCCGCATGTCTTGGCAGGATCGTAGGGGTTGCGCGTTACCCCGAAGACGCGGTTGAACGTCTGCGAGCCGGCCCCGAATTCGGGCGCATTGGTCTTGCCGATCGTCACCGCGCCGGCGCTGCGCATCCGCTGGATGATGCGGTCATCGGTCGTCGGCACGTGGTCCGCATACAGCGGTGAGCCGTACGTGGTGCGAATGCCCCGCGTGGCGACGAGATCCTTGTGCGCGATCGGCAGCCCGGCCAGCGGTGCATCCAGTCCGCGGCGCCGGTCGAGGTCGTCTGCACAGTCGCGACCGAACTCGAACGCCTCCGTGACGATCGCATTGAGCGCGGGATCCACCGCCTCGATTCGCGCGATGTGGGCGTCTACGACTTCCCGGCAACTGAGCTGTCGCGACGCGATCAACCTGCGCAGGTCCGTGGCCGTTCGGAAGCAGATGTCGTCCGTCATGCTTTGTTCACTGCCGTTGTTGGTCGGATAATGCGTCCATGATCCAAGTCACCATGGTTGCCGCGAACACCTACCAAGTCGCGGTCGATGGGCGCGGGCGCGAGCCGTCGCTGCACCTAGTCTCGCTTTCGCAGGAATACTACCGGCACCTGAGCGCCGGCACGGTCACGCACGAATGGGTGATCGTGCAGGCATTCCAGTTCTTGCTCAAGCGAATGCCGAACACGGCTATCGGCGAAGCCCTGGATCTGGCCGACGTCGCCGCGCGCTTTGACGACTTCGAGTCCGAAGTCGCACAGCGGCTAGGTCGCCAATCGCCCTGACGATCAAGCCCAGGTATTCCAATGCGTGATACCGGACACGGGTGGCCTCGACGCTCGCTTGAAGTCGGTGCCCAGGGTGTAGGCCACGGGCAGAAGCGCAGTCTGCACGACGTTGTCGGGGATGCCGAGAATCTCGGCGGCCTCTTCTTCGAAACCTAGGTGAAGCGTGGTGAGGCATGAGCCGAGCCCGCGCGCCCGCAACGCTAACTGGAAGCTCCAGACGGCGGGATAGATCGAGGCGTAGTAGCCGCCGAGCTGGGTCACGCTCGCGCCGTCGCGCGGCCGCCCCTCCAGGCAGGGAATGACGTGAACGGGCACCTCGTGCAGGTGCTCCATGAGATACAACGCGGACCGGAATACCCGGGCGGTCTGACCGGTCGCCGTCTCGCCTGCGGTGGTCAGGTAGGCTTCGCCACCGCGCCGATAAAGGTCCGCGAGAGCTTGGCGCTTGGCGGCATCGTCGACCACCAGCCACCGCCAGGTTTGACTGTTCGACCCCGTCGGCGCTTGCACCGCCAGTTCCAAGCAAGCCTCGATCACGCCTCGAGGCACAGGACGGGTCAAGTCCAGGCGCCTGCGGACAGCCCGCGTGGTCGCCAGCAGTTCGTCGCAGGTGTCGATATCCATTGTCATCTCGGGTTCCTCGTGGCGAAACGGCTAAGCATAACGGCGGCGAGCCCGACGACGCCCGGCCGTCCACCACCGACCTGCCGCTCGCGCCGGCCCGAGACAAGGTCTGTCAGGCCGCATTTCGGCCGGGCCCTCGCTGTAAGCCGGTACTAGCGCTTGTCGGCGTTGTCCTTCGAGCGGTTCTTCTTACGCCGCTGCTTGCTGCGCGGCCGCTTGCTGCCGTAGGTGCCGCGCGCGATCTTGCCACGCTTGGTGCGAATGTCGCCCTTTCCCATCGGGCTTCCCCTCCCGGTCGAAAGACGCCTGAATATACCCGACGACGCTGCGCTTACAGACCCCAGCACTCCAGTTCGTTGGCGAAGACCAACGGACCCTCGTAGTGCGCCTCGATCGCGGCGCGGCTGGCGGACTCGCGCCCCGTTGTGCGCGTGGTTCGATGTCCCAACACGAGCATACGCACGTCGCCCTGGGCCGCCACCCGGCCTAGCTGCGAGGGAATCGCGTGGAACTCCCGGACACTGCCTCGAGCGTCTTCCGGTATGGCGTGATGCGCGACCAAGGCGTCGGCGCCTCTCGCGAACCTCGCCACGACGTCCTTCTGGTTGCTGAAGCTGCCCGCGAAGACGATGGCGAAGTCGCGGATCTCGACCCGCCACGCCAGCGCAGGCACGTTGCCGTGGTGCACGGGGATTGCCGCCAGCGACAGGTTGCTGGTCCCGTATTGCGACCAACGTCGGTTGCCCGTCGCCGGCACGTCGCGCACCGACACCTTGTATCCGCCGCGGGAGCGGAACGTCAGGAAGTCCGCGAGTTCGGGAAAGAGTCCTGACGCGCCGACCATGCGCTCCACAAACGCCGTCGTGGCATCCACGTCGGCGACGGACGGCCCGAACACGGGCAGCAGCCGGTCGCGGTCGCCGCCGATTGAGCCTTCGAGCAGCGCCGGCAGGTCGGAAGTCGTCTGGGCGGCGAGCCGCGTGAACACCACGGCGTCGAGGTCCGCGAAGTCGGCACCGGCCTCGTCGAAACGCAAGGCCGTGCCGGGACCGGGATCCACCAGCAGTCGCGCGTTTTCGTCGATCCAGACCATGTAGCTCGCCGCGCCGCGCTGGTCGGTGATTTCGGCGCCCCCGGAGCCGAGAATCTGGAACCACACCCCTTCATCGCCGCAGTACGGAACATCCTGGGCCGAGGCAAAAGCGCACAAGGCGACGGCGCTAGGCGCCAACAGCCAGCGTATCCGGCGGTTCAGCCGGTTAGCGACGGACTCGTGCTTGAGCGCCACCGCGATCGGCTAGCAACTGGCCAGGTCGGCGAGCATCGCAGCAGCCGTGGCCTCGTCCGGCATCCGCCAATCGCCCCGCGGCGACAAGCTGACCGTGCCGACCTTGGGCCCGGGCGGCAGCGTCGTTCGCTTGAACTGCTGCGCGAAGAACCGTGTCAGGAACACGGTCAGCCAATGCTTGACTTCGGAATCAGCATAGGCGCCCGAGAAAGCACGGCAGGCGAGCGCGTAGATCTTCCGCGCCCCCGCGCCGGTGCGCAGGAAATGGAACAGGAAGAAGTCGTGCAATTCGTAAGGACCGATGATGGCTTCAGTGTGCTGGTTTATCGCCCCGTCCCGCGTCGGGGTGAGCTCCGGCGTGATCGGCGTCTCCAATACGCGCCGCAGAACGGCGCTCAAGGCCGGCTCGGCGCGGTGCCGGGCATACCAGCGTACGAGATAGGCCACCAGCGTCTTGGGGACGCCCGCGTTGACGTTGTAGTTGGCCGTCTGGTCCGCGTTGAACGTGCACCAGCCGAGCGCCAACTCCGACAGGTCGCCGGTGCCGACGACGATTCCCGACACCCGATTCGCGGTGTCGAAGAGGATCTGGGTGCGCTCGCGCGCTTGCGCATTCTCGAAGGTCACGTCGGCCTCGCCGTCGTGGGCGATGTCGGCCAGGTGCGCCTCCACTGCGTGGTCGATGGCGATCTCGCGCAACTCGACGCCCGTCGCCTCGGCAAGTCCGCGGGCCGATGCCAGCGTGTGTGCGGTCGTGCCCGGGCCCGGCATCGTGAGCGCGCAAAGGGTCTCGGCACGCCGCTCGAGGAGCGCCAAGGCGTCGATGCAGACAAGGTAGGCGAGCGTGGAGTCGAGGCCACCGGACAGGCCGATGACCAGCCGGTCGGCCTGCGCCGCGCGAACGCGGCGCGCGAGACCGGTCGCCTGGATCGCCAGGATGTCCTGGGCGCGGGCGGCGAACTCGCGTTCGTCGGGTGGTACGAACGGCTGGCGCGCATACGTTCGCGCAAGCTCGGGTAACGCCGGCGCTCCGCCCGCGTCGACCATAACCACGCCCGTTCGCGGGGCCTTCGCAAAGGTGGTGTTCTGCTGGCGCCCGTGCCGGAGGCGCTGGCAGTCCACCTCGACGCTCATGCTCGCGCCGTCAAGCCGGAACCGCTCCGCCTCCGCAAGCAGGCGACCGTTTTCGGCGGCGATCAGGTGGCCGCCAAAGACCACATCCTTGGTCGACTCGCTCGGACCGGCGCTAGCGTATACGTACGCCGACAACGTCCGGCCGCTTTGCGCCTGGACGAGGTTCCGCCGGTAGTCGGCCTTGGCAACCGCCTCGGGACTCGCGGATAGATTGAGCAGGACCTCAGCCCCCGCCAGGGCAAGCTGCCCACTCGGCGGATTGGCCGACCACAGGTCTTCGCAGATCTCCACGCCGAACGCGGTGTGGCCGAGCTTGAATACCAGGTCCGGCCGCAGCGGGAAACGCCCCAACTCTTCGTCGACCTCGATGGCGACGCCTTGCCCCGACGAAAACCACCTCTGCTCGTAGAACTCGTCGTAGTTCGGCTGGGCGATCTTGGGTACCGCGCCGATGACGCCCCCGGCCCGGCAGATGAACGCACAGTCCAGGATTCGACCGTCGTCCAGCCACCAGGGAGCGCCGACCACGAGCACGCGATCATCGCAGGCAGCCGCCAATTCAGCCAGCGCGACCTCGGTTGCGCGTCGCAAATCGTCGTTGAAGAACAGGTCTTCGCAGCTATAGCCCGTCACGGACAGCTCGGGCATGAGCACGATGGCCGAGTCGACCGTCGCCGCCTGGTACGCCTGTCCGATGAGCCGCGCATTGGCGAGGGGATCGGCAATGACCACCGGCGGCGCCACGGCCGCGATTTTCAGAAAGCCGAAGTCGGAGAAATCCATCGGGCGCGGAGTTCGGGGTCCGGTGAGTCATTCTATCCACTCGTAGAGGACCGGTCATCGGCCGACTGCTTAGCGGTTAGAATCGACTGCTCAAGTCAATCGAGACAAGTCCGTGAATTTCGAGTTTTCCGACGAGCAAAACCTTTTGCGCGAGCAGGCATTGGGGTTTCTTCAGGAACATTGCCCTATGTCGGCAGTACGCGCCGTCCTCGATGGCGACGCCGCCTACGACACCGACCTGTGGACCAAGATCGCGGAACTCGGCTGGACCGCCACGGCGATCCCCGAACAGCATGGCGGGCTCGGCTTGTCCTACCTCGAATTGTCCGTGATCGCCGAGGAGCTCGGCCGCGCCGTTGCGCCGGTACCGTTCTCGTCGTCGGTCTATCTCGCAACAGAGGCCATCCTGATGGCCGGCAGCGACGCCCAGAAGGAGCGGTGGCTGCCCAAACTCGCGACCGGCGACGCGATTGGCACCTTCGCGCTCGGCGAGGGGCCGGGGCAGCCGTCGCCCCAACGGCTTGCCACGACGGCCCGCAAGGGGAAGCTGACGGGCGAGAAGATCCCGGTCGTGGACGGCGACATTGCCGACCTCGCCGTCGTGGTGGCCAAAGCGGACGATGGCGACGGTGCCAGTCTGCACCTGGTCGATTTGGCCGGCGTCGAGCGGACCCCGGTGGCAACCTTGGACCCGACCCGCTCGCACGCCCGGATCGTCTTCGAAGACACCCCTGCGGAGCCCTTGGGGACGGACGGCGAAGGCTGGTCGCTGACCCAGCGCCTTCTCGACCGCGCCGCCGTGCTGTTCGCCTGGGAGCAGGCCGGCGGCGCGAACGCGGCCTTGGAAATGGCCAAGGACTACGCCATGGAGCGCTACGCCTTCGGTCGTCCGATCGCCAGCTACCAAGCGATCAAGCACAAGCTTGCCCACGCCTATGTCAAGAACACCCTCGCGCGTTCCAACGGCTACTACGGCGCTTGGGCGCTCGATAGCGACGCAGCCGAACTCCCACTAGCGGCTGCCACGGCGCGCGTGAGCGCAACGCAGGCGTACTACTACGCCTCCAAAGAGAACATCCAGACCCACGGCGGCATGGGCTTCACCTGGGAATTCGACTGCCAGTTCCACTATCGACGCGCGAAACTCCTATCGGTGAACATCGGCAGCGAGCCGAGCTGGCAGGACAAGCTGATCGCCGCCGTGGAACGCGACGCGGCCTAGGTCAGAGAGGAGAAAGCGATGGACTTCAACGACACGGCAGAAGAGGCGGCATTCCGCGCCGAGGCCAAGGCGTGGCTCGAGGCCAACGTCCCAACCCGCGAAGAGCTTGGCGGGCTCGACGACATCCAGGCCGCGAAACTGTGGCAGAAGCGCAAGTACGACGCGGGCTGGGCGTGCATCCGCTGGCCCGAGGAGTACGGCGGCCGGGGCGCGAGCGCCATCGAACAGGTGATCTGGAACCAGGAGGAAGGCCAGTTCGCGGTTCCCGGCAGCGTCTTCGGCATTGGCCAGGGCATGGCCGCACCGACCTTGATGGCATGGGCCAGCGAGGAGCATAAGCGCAAGCACCTGCCCCCTCTCGCGTCGGGCGAACACATCTGGTGCCAGTTGTTCAGCGAGCCGGCGGGAGGTTCGGACCTCGCGGCGCTACGTACGCGGGCCGAACGCGACGGCGACGAATGGGTGATCAACGGCCAGAAGATCTGGACCTCGGGTGCCCACTACTCCGACTACGGCATCATCGTGCTGCGCACCGATCCCAACGTGCCGAAGCACAAGGGCCTGTCGTACTTCTTCCTCGACATGAAGTCGCCGGGGATCGAGGTCCGGCCGATCAAGCAGATTTCCGGCGGCGCGAACTTCAACGAGGTCTATTTCACCGACGTGCGCGTGCCCGACGACCAGCGCTTGGGTGCCGTGGGCCAAGGCTGGCAGGTCGCGATCACTACGCTGATGAACGAACGCGCGGCGATCGGCGGCGGAGGCGGCGGCGTTGGCTTCAAGCAGGTGTTCGACCTGGCCCGCAAGGTGGAAATCGACGGCGAACCGGCGATCCGGGACAAGAACGTGCGCGCCAAGCTGGCCACATGGTACGCCCAGGAGGCGGGGCTGCGATTCACCGGCTACCGCTCCATGACGGCATTGTCCCGTGGCGCTACGCCAGGCCCGGAAAACTCCATCGGCAAGCTCGTCGGCGCATCCAAGACGCAGGACATGGCGTCGTTCGCCATGGACCTGCTCGAGCTCTCGGGCGCGGTCTCGGACCCGGCGTACGCCGAGGCCCACGGTGCCTACCAAGCCACGTTCATGGGGTCGCCCGGCGGGCGAATCGCCGGTGGCAGCGACGAGATCATGCTCAACATCCTCTCCGAACGCGTACTCGGCATGCCCCAGGATGTCCGGGTAGACAAGGGGATTCCGTTCAACGAGGTGCCCACCGGCCGCTAAAGCCGGCACGGGCCTGTCGCACCACATCACGTCGCCGCCAGGCGACGCGCCTAGTGGATCTCCGGGCTTGGATTCGCGGCGAGCGAGAGCCGCTCGGTCTTCTCGAGAATCCGCGCGAGGAGGCAATCCGCATCATTGCTCGTCGGCCTACGCATGTAGGCCATCGCGGAGAGGTCGTGGAACGGCCGCGTCAGTTCGCACGGGTCCCTTGCACTGCAGAGCCGGTCGCGGATGCCCGAGTAGATGGCACGCTCAGTGGTACGCCCCTGGGCCGCAAGTTCTCGAATCAGGGCGCTTAACAAGGGCTCGATCTCATTGCGGGCAACGACCGGGTTCACGCGCGTACCTTCTTGTGTCTCTGACCATGGATTCTGCGGCAGCGTCGGGTCTTCGTAAAGCGCAACGGCCGTTATGATGCACGCGGCGGAGAATCAGGACCTGTCATGAGTAACCTACGCGCGATCCTCGCCGGCTGCGGCAACATGGGCAATGGCTGGTGTCGAGTCGTCAAGTCACGAGACGACATCACGATCGTCGCCCTTGTCGACGTCAACCCCGAGGCAGCCTCGGCGTTCGCCGCCCGCAACAGCCTCACCGTGCCGCACTACGTTTCGCTCGCCGAGGCCTTGACCGCGGAGCAGCCCGATGTCGTCCTCGATACCGCCGTCCCGGAAGCGCGACGCGCGATTGCGGGAACGGCCATGGAAGCCGGTTGCCACGTGCTCTCGGAGAAACCGTTCGCGACGTCGGTCGCCGAGGCCCGCGAACTCCTGGACATCGCCGAGCACACCGGCAAGACCCATGCGGTCATGCAGAACCGGCGCTACCTCGCCGGTACGCGGGGCATGCGTCAGCTCGTCGCCGACGGCGTGATCGGCGAGGTGGGGATGATCTGTTCCGACTTCTTCCTCGGCGCGCACTTCGGCGGCTTCCGCGACGAGATGGCGAACGTGTTGCTACTCGACATGGCGATCCATACGTTCGATCAGGCCCGGTTCATGTCCGGCATGGATGCCGCCACCGCATTCTGCGACGAGTTCAACCTGCCGGGATCCTGGTACCGGGGAAACGCTTCGGCGCTCGTCGTCTTCGAGATGGCCGGCGGGGCCCGGTACTGCTATCGCGGATCGTGGTCGGCCGAAGGCGCCCGCACCTCCTGGGAGGCGGAGTGGCGCGTCATCGGCAGCCGGGGCACGGCGATCTGGAACGGCGTGGATGCCCCCCATGCCGAAGTCCCCGAGGGCGACGGATTCCTCCGCTCGTGCAGGCGCGTCGAAGCGGACGGCGACTGGCGGGGACCCGAAGGTCACGCCGGGTGCATCGATGAGATGGTCACCGCGTTGATCAATGGCGAACAGCCGATGACGTGCTCCCGGGACAACGCCAAGAGCCTCGGCATGGTCCTGGCCGCGATCGAGAGTGCCGACGCGGGCCGGGTCGTGCCGATCCGCCTCTAGCGTAGCGTCCCGGAACTACAAAGGCAGATCGCACGGGGTTGGGGCCGCTAGGATCGTTGCAAACGGGAGGATGTGCCGTCAATGAAACAGGCACTTGCGTACACGTCTGGTTCACCGGTAGGTGGAGAGCAACGTCACCGTACTTACGGGACGGCACACTAGCGCGCTACGCGTCCCGGATCGCCCAAAGGCAGCCGCGGCGCATGATCTCCCTGGCCTCTGTCACGTCGAAGTCGGCGGCCACATGGCCGAGCGAACTGTAGAACACCTTGCCCGCGCCGTAGCGCTTCTTCCACGCGACCGGCATCGTCACGCCGCGCACCCAGTCGATGCCCCAATGTTCGCCCTGGAACGTGGTCGTCGCCAACACGTCGTTCGAGGGATCGACGTGCATGAAGTACTGCTCGGAGCGCATCGCGAAGTTCTCGAGCCCGGCCACGATCGGGTCGTCGCTGGCGATGTCCACCTCGTAGTCGATGATGCCGCCGGGGTGGCAGATGAACTGTCCACCGACCATGAACTGGTACTCGACGTTGTTGCGGAACGAGTCGCCCATGCCCCCATGCCAGCCGGCGCAACCCGTGCCGGACCGGATCGCCTTCAGCAAACCGGCTTCCTGCTCGCGTTCGATCCTGGACATGGTCCACACCGGTACCACCAGGTCGACATCGGCCATGAAGGCGTCGTCGGCAAGCGGGTCGAGGTTGTCGCTGACTGTAACGTCGTGTCCCTCGGCACCGAGGAGCTCGGCACAAATGCCGGCGGTCTGCTCCGGTTCGTGGCCGTTCCAGCCACCCCAAGTGATGAATACGTTTGCCACTTTCCCTCCTAGGTGCCTTACCAGGCTGGGTTTCAGTCCAACCGGCCTTCCGTCAAACCCGTCGGTAGCGGGTCCGGGCGCTCGGGTCGACTAGCGATCGTGACGTGTCGGCCCTCGGTCGAGGACTCCCCGAACGCTGCCATGATCTCGAGAACGTGTTGCGCCAACTCGCCGTCGCAACGATGCGGGCGACCCGTGCGGATTCCCACGCACATGTCCGCCAGCCCGATGCTCCGCATATTCGCCGTGTAGCCGTGCGTCAGGGGGCGTTCCTCCCACTCGCGCCCGTTGGAGACGCGCACAAGACCGCCGAAACCGTTGGGGTCCGGCGACGAGAGGCTCGCGTCGACCCCGTGGATCTCGATGAACCGGTTGGAGTGCAGTCGGACATCGAAACTCATCACCACCGTCACGACGCAGCCGTTGTGGAATTCCAGCGTCCCGGCCGCGTGCGTATCGACGGTCACGTCGATGGTCTCCCCCGCGCGGGCCTCGGACGTGGCCACCCGCTTGTCGCGGCCGCGCGCGGTAATCGCGGCAACCCGGCGCACCGGCCCGAGCACGTGCACGAGCGCCGTCAGGTAGTAAGGCCCCATGTCGAACAGCGGACCGCCGCCGGGCTGGTAGTAGAACGCGGGATTTGGATGCCAAGCCTCGACCCCCGGTCCCATCATGAACGCCGTCCCGGCGACGGGCTTGCCGACCGCCCCGCCGTCGATCAACTGCCGCACCGTTTGGTGTCCGCCGCCGAGGAACGTATCCGGCGCACAGCCGACGCGCAGGCCGCCCGCGGCAGCAGCGGCCAGCACGCTTCGGCCCTCGGCGACGTCAAGCCCGAACGGCTTCTCGCAATACGCGTGCTTGCCGGCCGCTAGGGCCGCGAGATTGACTTCCCCGTGCGCCGCGGGAATCGTGAGATTGAGGACCACGTCCACATCATCGCGGGCAAGCAGCGCATCGACTGGCATGGCGGGCACGCCGAAGGTGTCTTCTGTCCGCTGGGCGGCGGCCGGGTCAATGTCCGCGCAGGCGACGAACTTCAGCACGTCGAAGGTCGCCGCGGCGCGTAGATAGGCACCACTGATGGTACCGCAGCCGATCACGCCGATGCCGACAGGTTCCATGGCTCTCCCACCTCCAAATCGCTGGCCGAGTCCCTCAAGCCCGAGCGGCCATCCGGCGCTCGAAGCGCGCGCGTCGCTTGGCCGCCTCCACGTCGCGGTCCTTTGGCGCCGCCGTCGTCGTCAGGCCCGCGAGCAGGTCTCGCGAGACCGCGGCGATGGCGAGAACGGCGTCCTCGAAGACAGCCTCGTTGGCCGCCGACGGCTTGCTGAATCCAGAGATCTTGCGGACGTATTGGCGAGCGGCGTCGAGCACTTCGGTGTCACTGGCGGGCGGCTCGAAATTGAACAACGGCCGGATGTTGCGGCACATGGGGCCTCCTGGGTTCCTTGCGGGATCGTCGCCGGCTAGGGATGCTCGTGGAGCACCACGCGATCGTAGATCGCCGTCACGTGACGGAAATCCAAGAGCAGCGAATGGGACACATGCTGACTCGGATCATGCAGGTGGTACTTGAACCGCGTCTGCTCCCCACCTTGCAGGAACGCATCGTAGTCCTTGGTCAATTCGCGCACGTCGCTGATGATCTCGGTGCTCCACGTTGCCCGGAAAGGGCCGAGCATGGCACCACCCTCGAGCGCGATGGTGATCTCGTGGTTGGTCAGTCGTCGGTCGTCGCTCACGCCCGCCCCGCCGCCGTTCTCGAATTGGGGTTGAGCATAACAGTTGGACCGGGCTCCTGACGCTGCGTCGGACCGCTTGCGGTTCGCGGGATCGCAATCAGCGACGGGCCAGGAGTTCCTCAAGGGTCGGGACCTACCGTATGATCCACCGCCCACGTATTCGACCAACGCGAACCGTCGGTACGCTTACACGACCTCAAGATTCAAGGAGAAGCACATGACACTGTCCGCATTCGATCACCTCGTTGTCCGCGTCGGCGATCTTGACGAGGGCATCGCCACCTACCGCGACACGCTGGGACTGGAACTCGACCGCACCGACGAGAGCGAGGCGCTCGGCATCAAGCAGGCGTTCTTCAACCTGCCGGGAGGCGGCTTCATCGAGGTGGTTGCGCCCACGGACGCGCAGTCGGCGGTCGGTCAGGCGCTTGACCGGCGGGGCGAAGGCATCCACACGGTGGCGTTCGCCGTGGACGACTTGGATGCAACCTGTGCGACGCTCAAAGCCAACGGCGCGCGACTGATCGGCGAGGGCGCGCCGACGGTTTTCGTGCACCCGAAGTCCACGCACGGGTTACTGCTGCAACTCTCGGAGAAGTCGTAGCGCCCGGATCCGCTCTCAATCGGCACCAGCTGTCCGGGACTGCGCGTCCCGGGCAGCGGCGAACCAGCGCCTGGAGGCCGGCATCAGCAACGTCCCGAGCGCGACGAGAGCCAACGCCTTGGCCACCACATCTCCCTTGGACATCCCGGCTAGCGCGTCCGCCAGCGACGGCGCATTGATACACCCCCAGGCGAACACCACGAATATAGCCACGATCGCGGTGCGGACCCAGCCGCCCCCCGCGTAGGCGGACCACGCCAGGAACGTCCACAGCACGACGAAAAAGACCCGCGCACCGTTGCTCTCCACCGCATCTAGGCCGAGCGCCCACATCAGCAGCAGCATGACGGCACCGCCGAGCAATATGGCGGAGCCAACCACCACCGCGGGCGGTCTCGTCGGAAGGGCGTCCATGCTTCGAGTATGGTCAGCGTGCGGGGGCGGCGCAATAGGCCTCGTCCGGGGACGCCCCTAGCGTTCGCCTGGCGCCCCGCCGCTCGGCGGCGTAAGCATCAGATCGTCGATCAGGCGTACATAAATGTCGGTCTCGCGCGTCGGGACGACGTGCATGCGCCAGCCGGGGCGCAAGTCCCACAGGTAGCCATTGCGCAACCTCCCCTGCCCCGACTCGACGACCTCGAATAGGCCGCTTGGCCCGCGCACGCCGGACAGCACCGCGACCTGGTCCCAACTCGAACGCCCCCGGTAGGCGCCCCGGAACCAGCGGAAGTAGGCTTCCCGCACGGGGTTTGCGGCAGGGGCGTCGGCAAGCACGGCCCCGGTGCGCACGCCGCCGCCGAAGTCGGAGACTACCAGCGGCGTCGGCCAGTTCTCGATGACGAAGGCGCTGTCGCCGACCAACCCGTGGCGCACGAAGTTGAAGCCGTCGTCGCGCAGGCCACCCATGACGACGAGGCAGCGCACCTTGCGGGCGGTAAGCGACTGTTCCGCGCGCAGGAGGTCCGCCAGGTTGTTCAGGAACCCGACGCTGATGATGGTCACCGATGCGTCCTGCTGTTCGGCGAGCACGGTCCGGTAGACGTCGAGGGCACTCGGTGCGGTCGCGGCGGTCGCCGCGTGGGGGAAGGTCGCCAAACTTGCCAAGTACCGCGACGCATCTGGACTCGCCAGTTCGCCCGTGAACGCTCCGATCGGCACCGTGCGCCCGTACCAGGTGTTGATCGCGTCGATCGCCGCCACGCCGTCCTCGTGCACCTCGTTGTAGTTGACCGCGAGCAGTTCCGCTTCACCACGGTCGGCGAGTGCGTGCAGCGCGGCCAGCGCACCGACGTCGTCGACATCCAGCGTCATGTCCGTGTCGTAGAGGACCTTTGCAGGTTGCATCGAACAGTCGGCTGCCGAGCGCGAATCAGCCGCCACGGGAGCGGCAACCAGCAAGCCGACTAGGGATAACCGCCACACGAGGTTCAGGCAATGATGTTGCCGGTTCGGTCCGACGCCGACGATCCGGACATCGTCGGATCGTCGGCCACGCGCACGAGAGTCTTGCCGAAATTGCCACCGACGAGCATGGCATGGAACGCCGTCGGCGCCTGTTCGAGACCTACCCAGATGTCCTCCCTGTATTTCACCCGGTGGTCCTTGAGCCAGTCCGTCATCTCCGCCAGGAACCGGTCTTGGTGTTCGGCGACGTAGTTGCGCACGAACAGGCGGTGAACCATGACATCCTGGCGCTCGAAATAGGGGCCGCCAGTCTCGGTCCATACTTCGGCCGGGTTCCTGCCGCCGACGTTGCCGTACTGCGAGACCATGCCGCAGAGACTGATCCGCGAGCGCCGATTCAACAGCGGCAGGACGCCTTCGAAGACCGCGCCGCCGACATTCTCGAAGTAGATGTCGACGCCATCCGGACACGCCGTGCGCAAATGGTCTCGGTAATCCGGCGAACGGTAGCTGACGCAAGCATCGAAGCCGAGGTCGCGGGTGACGAAGTCGCACTTTTCGCGACGTCCGGCGATTCCGACTACGCGACAGCCATGCAACTTCGCGATTTGCCCCGCGGCCTGGCCGACTCCACCCGACGCCGCCGACACCACGACGGTCTCCCCCGCCCGCGGTCGGCATTGCACGACGACGCCGGCGTATGCCGTCAGGCCGAGCATGCCAAGGATGCCCACGGCGGTGGAGATCGGCGCCACTCCAGGGTCGAGCTTGCGCGGCGCCATGTAGTCGAATACGTCCACGCCGCGTCCGGTCAAGCCGTGGCATTGCCAGCCGTTGGTGTTGAACACGTAATCGCCCGGCGCATAGTCGGCAAGCCGGCTGTCGAGCACGTGTGAGACCGTCCGGCCGTGGCAGACGTCGCCGACCTTCTCGACGCCGCCGCGCCGCCGGCCCCACTGGTAGGGGTCCAGCGACAGGTAGATCGTGCGCGTCAGCATCTGCCCCGGGCCGGGCACGGGCATGGGTTCCTCGGTTCGGACGAAATCGCCTTGCGTGGGCAGCCCCGCTGCCGGCGTGCGTGCCAACCGCCAGGCAAAGCCGTCGTGCTCGGCGTTGGTCACTCGGGCACGGCCACCGGGCGGTCGTACCGGTCCGTATCGCCAAGCTGAAACCGGACCTCGCTAACCCGCGCCAGCGCGGCGACGAATTCGCCGTCCTCGACCGCCGGTTGGAATCGCCACGACCGCACGAATGCCAATGCCGCCTCGTCGAACACGCCAACGGGATCGGCGGCGTCAACGCGGGCATTGACGACCCGGCCCTCGACGGTCACGTCGTAACGTACGCGGACGACGCCCTCGACGCCTGCGGCGCGGGCCTGGTCCGGATACACGAGGTCCGCACCGCTCAGCAACTGCAAGGGCCGGGACGCACCCGCGCAGCCGGCCGCCGTCAAGACGATCACCGCCGCCAAGGCGACCGCGACCCCGGCCCCAATGCCTGGCCGGCCTCCCGTCCTGCTTCTGTTCATCACGGGCCCCACGGTCGTCTCAGCATACTTTGCAGGGTCTCAGACCGCCATGATGGCCGCCCGGTCACCGGCATTACGCAGGGTTTCGAGTTGACGCGACACGGACGCGTCGGAACGCGACGCCGATGTTGACCGCTCCGGGCCAGCGCGCTTCGCTGCCGATGGAGTGATGCGATTGAGACAAACGTGGCCCGGGCACGAACTTGGTATATCTGGGGGCCGACAGGTGTCGCCTTGGCGGCGGGGGCACTGCTGCAAATCGGATTGGGGCTCGACAGCCCGCGCGACCACGCGAGCACCGTGCTCAGCCACGATCCCCAGCCGGTTCGCCAAAGCGGAACCGCAATCCCCGCACGGACCGTCACCGGGCCGGCACCCACCACTGAGATCATGGGCGCCACCGGCCACGTGCTCGTTCGACGTGGCGAGAACACCGACCCGGTACGGTATCGGTGGGTCGCCCCTGCCGGTGTCGAGCGCATCCGATTCGAGGTCACCGAGCCGTCCCTTGCCGTGGCGGCCTACGCCTTGGACTCTCGTCTGGTCTCGGGCGTTCCGGCAGCCTCCATCGCGTTCCCCGTTCGCTCGGGCGCCGAATACTGGATCGAGGCGCGCCGGACGGATGCCGCGCTCGCCGGCGAGGCCTTGCGATGGCAACCCGACAACAGCCTCCGCCGGGTCCGCAACGACGATGTTGCCGACGCCGACGCCATCGCCGGCTTCGAGACCAACTCTCACTTCGGCTTCATCGATCCAAACGCCGCCACCGTCGAGCCGAGGGAGCCGATGGCGAGCGGGGTGAGAACGGCTTGGTGGGCTTGGACGGCGCCGTCGACGGCGCGATATGCCTGGCAGGTGACGGCCATGATCCCGCACCCGCTGGCCCTCGCCGTCTTCAGCGACCGCGAGGAGGTCAGACTGATCGACCGCAGCGCCGCGAATCGCCTTGACGGCCGGCAACTGGTCTTCGATGCGATCGCCGGCACGCGCTACCTCATTGCCGTCGGGCTCCACGCGACCGACGCCGTGGCCGCGATCCCAGCCGGTCCGATCGTGTTCGCCTGGGGTCCGACACCAGCGAACGACGACCGTGGTTTCGCCGAGCCGCTGACGGGCGCATCCGGCTCGGTGCCCGGGTCGACCGAATTCGCCACGATGCAGCCCGGCGAACAGGCCGCACCGGGTGGCCAAGCATCGGTGTGGTGGCGTTGGCGCGCGCCGCGGACACAGTGGTATCGATTCGCCCTGGACGATACCGACGCTGGGACGATCACCGTGTATCCGGCACGCCCGGGCGATGCCGCCGGGCCGCCCCTTGCGGTCAGCCGCGCGACGCCGACACCAGTTGCCGTTTTCGAAGCCACGGCCGGGGAGACCTATGCGGTGCGCGTGGCCCACCACCCCTTGAGCGTAGAGCGGCGGTTCAGGCTGTCCTGGGACCCAGATGCACGTCCTGCGTGGTTGCGCTTCCGCGGTATCGCCGGTGGTTTGGACGCGTCCGGAGTGGGCATGATCGCAGCGGGAGGTCCCGACCGGATCGCCTTCAACAGCAACGGCAAGGAGATGTATGTCGCGACCGAGGCCGGTTTGGCCGTCTACGATCGCGGTCCGTCAGGCCGACTGTCCCATCGCCGTACCATCGCCGGCGTGGATCGCGACACGCGCCTGTTCTTCGATGCGCAGACCGGGTCGCTGATCGCCGTGTCATGCAACGCCTTGCGCAAGTTCGCAGCCGGCGCGTCCGGCCAAGCTCTGACCGCCCCGCAAACGATCGCCGGACGCATCCCATGTACCAGCCGGCAACTCGCTGCCGCGACGCTGCTCAGGGATGCGACGGGGTCGTTCGTCCACTTCGCCGGACCCCTGGGCATCGCCACGCTTCGCTTCAACCGGGACCGGTCCGTGCTGGCGTTCATGCGCGGCACGCCCGTCGAAGGCGTGGTCGCGGCAACACTCGGCGTGGACGACGCCTTCCTCTACGCAGCCACCGAGGACGGTCTGCACGTGTTCGCGAGAGACCGCAACACCGGCGTACTCACTGCACGTGGCCAAGTGCAGCCGAACGCCACCGACGGGGCCGCGCCGATCCGCCTTCTCAAGAGCGCCCGCTCGGGCGGACACCTGTTTGCCCTTACCCAAGACCGGCGCGTACGCGCGTACGGCCTGACGGTCCCGGAAATGCCGGTTTTGATTGCGGAAACCCTACCGATCCACGGTGCCGCCGGGACGCGCCGTGGCTCGGAGGCACCGTTACCGGGAACCCGGCAACGGCAGACGCCCTGCAGCTTCATGGGCGTTCGCGCCGACGGCATCACCGCGGACGTCCTCTGCGCCGACATGGCCTTCAGCACGCGGTTGCTGTTGAACCGCCGCACCGTGCGCTGGGAAGACATCCTGCATCCCGGCGGGATCGACGCATTCGGCAGCAGCCTTCCGCATTTCCGGCTCGGCCAAGGCATCGCGGTAAGTCCCGACGACCGGCACATCTACGCTACCCAGCCCGGGCAACTGCTCCTCTTCGAACGACCTGGCCAATCCTAGGACGACGGCGGCACCGCCGTTGGCGGCGACTCGCGCAGCGCCCGGTCGAGGGCCGCGGTCAGCGTCGGCCGCGCATCCAGAAAAGCCTGCGCGAGTGCCAATTGGCCCCTGGCGCGGCGCAGGTTGTCGCCGTGTGCCGAGACCTTGAAGTAGACGTCGTCGGAAAGGTGGTCGACGAGAAAACGGACACCGAGCATAACGCTCATGTAGGCGGGGGCGGTCGAGAACCGCGTCACGTCCTCCAACGTTCCCATGCCGGTGGCGAAGCCACGGGCCAAGGCTGCCAACCCCGCTGCCGACAAGGCCGGTGCTGTTGCGCTCTCCTCCGTGCCGGCGAAGGCCGAGCGGACAAGGTCGCCGAAGTCCCACGCCGGATCGCCGACCATCACCGTATCCAGGTCGATGATGGCTACCACCTCGTCCCGCGCCCGGTGAAACAGCAGGTTGTTCACTTTGCAGTCGCCATGGATCACGCGGCCGCGCCGGGGCGCGGCGAAGGCGTGGCGAAACGCGTCGACCGCTCCGCGTTCCGCGTCGGCCCCAGGCGGCGCTTCGTCGAGCGCCGCCAAGTAACGCTCAAGATCGTGAAAGCCATCGATGACCGGCTCGAGAGGATGCACAAACGCCGCGAAGCGCGCGAGAAAGCCGCCGTAGGCCTCCGCAGCGGCTGCGAAGAGCGACGGTGGCAAGCTCTCGAAGTTGCGCGCGAGGCGCCGCGGGAACAGCCTCCACAGGTCGCCGCGCTCGTCGATCACGAAGTCCGAGCCGCTCCGCGTGGGCACGGGTGCCAACAGCAGGGTCGCGTCATGGGCGAGCACGCGCGACAGGTTGCGCATGACGGCTTCCGGGTGCGTGAAGACCTTGCCGTTCAGTCGTTGCAGCACATGGCTCTCGGCGACCATCCAGGTGTCGTTGATGCGGCCAACGGGGTGACGCAACGGCACGTGGTCGCCATCGAGCCAAGCCGTGAGCATGCGCCCGGGGGTCACGTCCGACTCCAAAGGCGGTTTCACTGCCGTCTGACGGCATAGGCTACGGGCAACAGGTACTCACCGAAGGGGCCGGCCAGGGTCGCCGGATCCGTTGCCGACTTGCCGTCTACGACGTCTGCGAGCGCCGCCAGTGCCTCCGACGCGGCACCGAGTTCGGCCTGCAATACGCGATCTCCCGCGAGCGCGAGCCGCTGGCTGCGCCAGCCTTTGGTCCAAGCGTCCATCGGCGCGCCACGGGCCAGGTCCACTTCGGCCCGACGCGAGGCCAGGCTCTCCGGTGGGAGGTGGTCTACGATGCCGTCGAGCGGCGTCAGGACATCGTACGGTCGCTCATCCGCGCTACCGCCGAGTCCATTGATCCGTCGCTCGTACTCGCCCGTGCCGAGCAGGCGGCGGTACCACTTCACCGGTTCAAGCATCTCGATGAGAGGCTGAACTCCAGGGTTGCCGTCGACTGACGCACGATCCTCGCGGACGATTCCGAGACGGTCCAGGACCGAACGAGTCGCGGCCAGTCGCTCGTAGAAGCCGTCGAGGTCGCGGGAAGGATCCACATCTCGCCAGAGCCGCTCGGCAACGGCAGGCATCCGGCTCCACAGCCGGGTATCGACGAGCTCATCGGTGACCAACTCCGACCATAGGCAGGCCTCGCCACCAAGAATCCGGCCCTCCTCTCCGGCCGGGACGTCGGGAAACGCCGCAAAGCGCGCCATCCAAGCGAGGCCGTCGCGGACGTGCCGTAGGCGCGGATGCTGGACCAATGCCTTCTCGGCTGCCACCAGGTCGCCGCCCGGGTCTGCCGCATAGTGCACATCCGCCGGGTAGAACAGGTCGAGATAGTACGGCGACGAGACCACGCAGTCGCAGCCCGCCGCCAACGCTGCGTCGCGGGCGCCTGCCCCTCGCCACGCCTGGACCACGGTTCCCGTGGGCAGTGTCGCAGACAGGCACTCATCCCAGCCGATCGCGCGCTTGCCGAGTACGGCCAGGCGTTCGACCACCGCCTGGTGGAAACGATGCTGCGCGTCGGCAGCGAGGCCCGCCACCTCGTCGCCACCGAAGTGGACGTACTCGTCGGGGAATACGGTCGCCAATTCACCGAGGATCGCGGTGACGGCTTCCATAACGGCCGGGTTGTCGGGGTCGAGGCATACCCTGTGAACGCCGAATCGCGTGCTCGGGCCATCCACGGACGCACTTCCCGCCACAGCCCACTCGGGGTGCGCCGCCAGCCAGCTCGTGGTGTGACCAGGCATATCCAGTTCCGGCACCACGCGGACACCACGGTCTGCCGCGTAAGAGACCAGGCCGGACAGCTCCTGCAGCGAGTACGAGTCTGCGCTCGCGAGCTCCGGGTACGCTTCGGACCGCAACCGGAACCCCTGATCGTCCGTGAGGTGCAGATGCAGGACGTTCAGCTTGTAGAACCACATGGCGTCCAGCGTGCGTCGCAGCGTGGCCAGGCTGATGAAGTGGCGAACCGTGTCGACCATCAGGCCCCGCCACGGGAATCGCGGCTCGTCCCGGACCCGGGCGACATCGATGCCGCCGTTCGCGCCCAGCTGGGTCAACGTGGCCAAACCGGTCAACACGCCCCACTCGGTGGTCGCGGCGATGCGAACACGGTCGTTGAAATCCATTCTGTAGGCGTAGCTGTCGGTCAGCCGTGGCGTCTTGTGCGCGCGCTCGGAAACATCGAAAGTGAGGGTCAGGCCCATCGGTGGAAGCCTGTCGACGGCGCGCCGGAGACGTGGCGTGCACGACCCGAGCACGACGTTCGGATCCCGGCGCAGCCCCCGAGTCGAGCCCGTCTCGACCTCTGCGGGCCGTGGCAGCAGCGCGCTCAACGAAGCGCCATACGCCGCCAGTGGATGACCTCGATCGCAGCTGCTGCGGCTTCGATCCCCTTGTTGTAGGCGTCGTCGGCTGCGCGGGATTGCGCCTGGGCGATGTCTGTGACCGGAAGCACCTCGTTGATGATCGGAACGCGCGCCGCCCGGGAGACCTCGCCCAAGCCGCGCACGCACTCGTCGACGATCATCTCAAAGTGGTAGGTGTCGCCCTTGAGAACGACGCCGAGGCAGATGATGGCCTCCGGGGGACGCCCGGCGCGGACGATTTCGTTTGCCGCGTACGGGAACTCGAACGAGCCCGGCAACGTGTGCGAATCGATTCGGTCCACGCCTTTCGCCTCGAGCACGGCAACGCATTTCGCGTACAGACCGTCCACGATCTCCGCGTACCACTTGGACCGCAGGATCGCAACGGTGGTGGGCCGCTCGAGGCGGGGGAGCGAATCGATGTCGATGGCCTGCTGCATCCGGCACTCTTTGGTCCTTTGAGCCGCCGGGAATCGTTGCATGGAACAAACGCCAAAGCGAGCGCCCTTACTCAGGCGTCAATACCAACCGGTAGCTACCCTTCCGAGGCGTGAAACCCACCGGCTGCAGGAATCCCGGCGGGCCCGTGGCGTCGATGATTCGGGCACCACGGGACTCGGCGATGCCGATGGCGTGTCCAAGCAGCCAGCGGCCGATTCCCGCCCCCCGATACGCCGGGTAGACGCCCAACGCCCGGATCCGGAACCTCTCGGCATCGACCTGCACCAATCGGTAGGCGCCTACCACGCGGCTCTTCGAACCGTGGGCGTCCGTCTTGGCGATGCGCACGTCATCGAGCGGCGCGTCGGCACCGACCAGATCGCAAGGCACTTCCCCCGGAAACGGCCGATAGACGGTGACATCGGCAACGCCGATCGCCGTCATCGCACATCGCCCCGCAAGGCGAGCACGCTGTCCCGAAGATTCGCCGCCGTCACCGTGGCCGGTTCAAGCGGCGCGGCCGCCACGATGTCCACGCGGCTCCAGAGCCGCCCAGGCAGACCGCGCTCGCGCTTGAGCCAGTGGAAGGCACCGCGCCCCTGGCGACTGAAGAAGCTTCCCCAAAGGCCGCGCAGCGCCATAGGCACCACGGGCACCGGGGTCTCGGCAAGCATGCGCTCGATGCCGCGCCGAAAAACGGCGACCGTCCCGTCCGTGGTGAGTTTGCCCTCGGGGAAGATGCACACGAGGTCTCCCGCCGTCAGCGCTTCGCGGACGGATTCGAACGCTCGGCTGTGAACCTCGGCGTCTTCGCTGGCTGAGGCGATCGGGATCGCACCGCCCACGCGGAAGATGAAGCTCAAGCCCGGGATCCCGTAGATGCTCTTGTGCATCACGAAGCGGATCGGCCGCCGCACGGCCCCGGCGAGCAGCGGCGCATCGACGTAGCTGACGTGGTTGCAGACGATCAACGCCGGCCCCTTGTCGGGGATTTGCTCGAGCCCGGTGTGGCGCACCCGGTACATCGTGTGCGAGATCACCCAGACCAGGAAGCGCATGGAGAACTCCGGGACTTGGCCGAAGATGTAGGCGGCAACCCCGATGTTGACTACCGCGAGCGCCAGCAGCAGTGCCGGGACCGAGCCGCCGAATGCGAGCCAGGCGATGGCGAGGCCAGCGCCGCAAACCATGAACAGGGCGTTCAGGACGTTGTTGGCGGCGATCACCCGGGCACGCCGATCCACGGGCGTTCGAACCTGGATGTTCGCCTGCAGGGGAACGACGAACATGCCGGCGAAAAGCCCCATGAGGGCAAGGTCGATCAACAGCCGCGGCGTGCCTTCGCCACCAAGGAACTCCCAGGCCGAGCGCAGCCCGTCGCCTTCGATCGCGGCCATGGCGAAGTAGCCGTCGATGCCGAATACGCTGACGCCCACGGCCCCGAGCGGCACCAGGCCAATCTCGACACGCCGCCCCGACAGCCGCTCGCAGAGCAGCGCGCCGACCGCGATAGCAACGGTGAACAGGATCAGAATCAGGGTCACCACGCTCGGCCCGCCCGCCAGGTGGTCCGGCACCAGGGCCGCCATCTGCGCCAAGTTCACCGAGCCGAGCAGCCAGAACCAGGACACGCCGAGGATCGACTGGAACACCGCCTTGCGCTCGCGCGCCAAAGTGATCAGCGCCCACGTCTCCGACACGGGGTTGAAGCCCACGGGACCCAGGTGGGTGGACGGTGCCTGCGGTATTGCCCGGCAGGCCAGGTAGCCGGCCACGGCGACGCCGACCACCATCACGAACAGCACCACCGAGCCGCCGACACGGGCACCGATCACCCCGCCAAGGATCGTGCCGAGCAGGATGGCCGCGAAGGTTCCCATCTGCACGACGGCGTTGCCGCCGACCAACTCGCGTGTATCGAGGTGCTGCGGCAGGATCGCGTACTTGAGCGGGCCGAAGAACGCCGATTGCGTGCCCAATAGGAAGAGCACGGCGAGCAAGGCCGGCACGTTCTGCAGATAGAGCGCAAGACCTGCCAGGGTTGCCACGGCGATCTCGCCGAGCTTGACGAAGCGGATCAGCCGGGACTTCTCAACCTTGTCGGCGAGCGAACCGGCGGTCGCGGAGAACAGGAAGAACGGCAGTATCAGGAGACCTGCCGCCAGATTCACATAGATGCCTGCATTGGCGCCTTGGCCGATCAGGCCGCCGAACACGAACATCAACGCCAAGGCCTGTTTGAGGACGTTGTCGTTGAACGCGCCGAAGAACTGCGTCACGAACAACGGGCCCAGGCGGCGCGTGCGCAGCAGGCCGAACTGCGACGGCGATGGCGCCTCGGCGGTCACCTGAACGCGAGCCGTTGCTTCAACAAGGCATGCACGAGGTCGATCGTCGGCGTCTCGATGCCGGTCAGCGCGCCGAGTTCCTGGATGGCACCCACCAGCGCATCGGTCTCAAGCGGCCTGCCCAGATCCAGATCCTGAAGCATGGACGTCCGGTGCGCGCCCACCGACGCAGCACCGTCGATGCGTCGCTCGACGTCGATGGCGAAACGCACGCCCAAGGCCTCACCGACGGCTTGCCCCTCGCGCATCATGGCGCGGGCAATCCGTCGCGTTCCCGCATCGGTTGCTAGCACGTCGAGCGTGGCGTGCGTCAACGCGGACAGGGGGTTGAAGGCGAGGTTGCCCCAGAGCTTCATCCAGATGTCGTTGCGCAGACGCGACCGCACCGGCGCCTTGAGGCCGGCGGCCATGAACAGCGATGCCAACTGCACGACCCGTTCGCTCCGGTCGCCGTGCGGCTCGCCGAGGATCATGCGGTTGTCCGACAAGTGCCGGACTACGCCGGGCTCCACGACCTCGACCGACGGATAAACGACGCACCCGATCGCCCGTTCGGGTCCGATGCCGCGCCAGATGGCACCACCCGGGTCGACACTCTCCACATGGCGCTCGCCGAAGCGCGAGTCCAGGCCGTGAAAGTACCACCACGGGATGCCGTTGACGGCACTGACCACGCACGTGTCGCGGTCGAGCAACGTGCGGATCGCATCCACGGCCGGGGCGATCGCATGCGCCTTGAGGGTTACGATGACCGCATCCTGTTTGCCGAGGCTCGCGGCGTCATCGGTTGCCGGCACATCGACGCACACCTCGTCCTCGCCGACGAGGAGCACGAGGCCGCGATCCTGGATCGCCGCGAGGTGGGCGCCACGCGCGACCACGGACACGTCGGCGCCCGCACGAGCCAGCAGGACGGCCAAGTAACCGCCCACGGCGCCGGCCCCAAAGATGCAGAGTCTCAACGAATCAACTCGCGCTCACCGCATCTACGGGCTCAAGCCTAGGGCATGGGCCAGACCAATACGCTGGATCTTGCCCGTCGGTCCCTTCGGAATTTCGTCCACGAATACGATTCTCCGCGGCGTCTTGAAGTCCGCGAGGCGCTCGGCCGCGAATCGCCTGAGGTCCCGGGCCGACACGTCCGCGCCGTCGGCAAGGACCACCGCGGCGGCCACCTCCTCGCCAAGTTTCTCGTGCGGCACAGCGAATGTGCACACCTGCTGGATCGCGGCGTGGTCGAGCAGGACTTCGTCGACTTCCAACGGTGCGACCTTCTCGCCACCCCGGTTGATGATTTCCTTGAGCCGGCCGGTGACCTTGACGTAGCCGTCTTCGTCCATGACGCCCTGGTCCCCGGTGCGGAACCAGTCGCCGCGGAACGCTTCCGCGTTGGCGGCGGGGTTGTTGAGGTAGCCGCTGGTGACATTCGGACCCCGGATGACGATCTCGCCCTCCTCGCCGCCATCGAGGCGTCCGCCCTGGGCATCCATGATCGCGACCTCCGGGCCAGCCGCAGGCCCGACGCTGCCGGGCTTGCGTGCCTCGGGCGGCAACGGGTTCGAGCACATCTGATGGGCCGCCTCGGTCATCGCATAGGCTTCGATCACCGGCGCGCCGAAGGTCTCTTCGAGCGCGGTCATGACCTGCGGCGGCAAGGACGCCGACGAGGACCGGATGAAGCGCAGCGCGCTGCCCACCACGGCCGCCTCGTTGCGTCCTGCCCGTGCAAGGATCGCCTGGTGCATGGTCGGCACGGCGCTGTACCAGGTCGGCTTGACCTCCGCCAGCCAAGAGAAGAAGCGCAATGCATCGAAACCTGGCGTGCAGACCACCTGTGCCCCGACGCTCAAGCTGGCCAGCACGGGCGCCATCAGGCCATGGATGTGGAACAGCGGCATCACGTTCAGGCAGCGGTCCGAAGCCTCGAGCCGCAACGTGGCGGCGATGTTGCCGGCCGACGCGATCAGGTTCGCTTGGCTCAAGGGGACCATCTTGGGCCGCGACGTGGTACCGGACGTGTGCAGGATCAAGGCGGTGGCATCCAAGGGCCGCGACGCAACCTCGGCCTCGGCAACGCCGTCGAGGGTGATCTCGCCCGCCACGACCGACTCCGCAATGCGGAGCACGGGCACGCCAAGCGCGGTCGCCACGGCTACCGCGGGCGACGTCGACTGGGCATCCACGACGAGCGCGGACGCGTCGAGGTCCTTGAGGTAGAAATCGAACTCGTCGGTTTTGTAGGCCGGGTTCAGCGGCGCCGTGGCGCACCACGGTGCCATGCAGGCGAAAGCGCTGGCCATCGCCGGCCCGTTGGGCAGCACGATGGCGACCCGGTCGTCCGGCCCGATCCCCGCGCCGCGCAACTGGCGGCCGATGGCCGTGCATTGTCGCGCCAAGGCCGCGTAGGTGATGCCGTCGCGGTCGGGGCTTGCGATCGCAATCCGCCCAGGCTCGCCTGACAAGAGATCCTGAAGGTCGTTCATGCGCGGCAGTCTAAACCCGATGCGGGCGAGGCCGGTAGCCGCGCTCCTTCCGGTCGGGGCAACCCCGGATCCGACGCGCGGGCGGCCTGGCGTGTTGCAACGCCGCCGAGAGACCATGAAAATACTGCTTTTAGAACCGGATTTTCATGGTTGTTCTGGTGATCCCTCGCCCCGGACAGATGAGCCGCATCCGTGCCGCACTCCGGCGCAGCGTTGCCGTGCTGCTCGCGGGACCAAGGCAATGCGGTAAGACCACATTGGCCCGGCAGCTACTTCCGACGGACTCCCCAGCATACTTCGACTTGGAGAATCCGGTGGATGTGGCACGGCTCGAAGAGCCCGTGACGGCGCTCGAGCCCCTTCGAGGGCTTGTCGTTCTCGACGAGGTCCAGCGGCGCCCCGACCTGTTTCCCGTGTTGCGCGTTCTGGCCGATCGCCCCGGCATTCCCGCGCGCTTCCTGATCCTGGGGAGCGCGTCGGGCGCGTTGCTTCGCCAGACCTCCGAGAGCTTGGCTGGGCGGATCGAACGCGTGGAACTCGGCGGCTTCGCGCTTAGCGAAGTGCCTGCGGACACATCCGCCGCGCTTTGGCAACGCGGCGGGTTGCCACCCGCATTCACCGCGGCGAGCGAAGCCGACAGCGTCGCTTGGCGCGAAAACTTCATCCAGACGTTGCTCGAGCGGGATTTCCCGCAGTGGGGCGTGCGAATCCCGGCGACGGCGCTACGTCGTTTCTGGACGATGCTCGGGCACTACCACGGCCGTACCTGGAACGCCGCCGTATTCGCCCGTGCCATGGGCGTGGACTCGACGACGATGCGCCGCTACCTGGACCTTTTCACTGACGCGCACATGGTCCGCCAACTGGCGCCGCATGTGGCGAACCTCGGCAAGCGGCAGGTTCGTGCGCCCAAGGTATACATCCGTGACTCCGGGGTGCTGCATCGGCTGCTCGGTATCGACCGCGAAAACGACCTGCTCGGCCATCCAGCCGTCGGACCGTCCTGGGAAGGGTTCGTGATCGAACAGCTACTGTCGATACTCCGTCCCGATGACGCAGGCTTCTGGGCAACTCACCAAGGCGCGGAGATCGACCTCATCCTCCAACTCTCCGGGGAACGGCTCGGAATAGAGGTCAAGCGGGCGGACGCACCGCGCATGACCCGGTCCGTCCACACGGCACTCGCCGAGCTGCGGCTGGACGCGGTGGCGATCATCTATCCCGGAACGAAACCCTACGCCCTGGAGGAACGGGTCAGCGTCGTGCCACTCGGCGTGCTCGCGACCACGACCGATGCTGCGGAACTCGCATCGTTGCTTTGGCCCCACAGTTTCGCTAAGGACTAGGCGCGCCCTGCGGGCGCGATCGAGGCGCACCGCAAGCGGGCCGACGCTGCGCGTTCTCCCACAGGCGTCTCAGAATATTGAAACCAATCGTCAACCTCAGACGCTGTCAAGGCATCCAGGCGCGTTATGCTTCGCGTGCCTCGTCCAAGTGCATGCACAAAACCCGATGACGACCAGACCACGCCGGACGCGGCGGATCGCCGGCGCGAGTGCGCTCGCGGGGCTCTTCCTCGCCATTGTCGGGAATGCCGCCATGGCTGACGAGAGCTTCGCCCAGTTCCTCGCCGCCAATCCGCCGCTCGAAGACACGGTCTGCGCCTATACCACCACGGCCACGTCGTCCGAGTATCCCGGCGAAACCCACGTCGAGCGCTTCTCGCCGGGCAATGGGTGGGAACTCAAGGCGATCAACGGCGAACCGCCGACACCGAAGGCCCTGAAGGCGTACGCGAAAGACGCCGATGACCGAAACCGCCAACGGCAGCAGCCCGCGGATCTGGATTTCGCTCGCATGGTGCGACCGGACACCGCCCGCGTCGTCGAGGAAGGCGACACGACGATCGTGTTCGCCTTCACGCCGGACAGCCCGGACGCCGGACGCGGTCGCAGCATGATGGAGAAGATGAGCGGTCGGCTCACCGTCGCCAAGGACGGCTTGCGGCCGCTGACCTATATCGCCGAACTCACCGCACCGATCTCGCCCATGCCCGGCACGAAGTTCGAGTCCTTCCGCCAGGAGATGACGTTCGCGGTCGAGCCGTCCACCGGCGCGTCTCTCATGACGACCTTTGATTTCGCGATGCGTGGCACGGCCTTCGTGTTCCGCAAGATGGACAGCGAGGCACGCATCGAGGCGAGCGACTACGATTGCGTGCCGCGATCGTCCACAGAGTAACCCATGAAGCTCGACCTGATGACCGGCAACCTGAGTTGGCAGGACAGTGCGGATCTGGCCGCCAAGCTCGAGGACGCCGGGTTTTCCGGCATGCTGTTCACGGAGACCAGCCAGGTGCCGTGGATGATGATCGCCGCGGCCGCCCAGTCGGCCCCATCACTCGAATTCTCAACCGGCATCGCCGTCGCGTTTCCGCGCAGCCCCATGGTGTCCGCCCAGGTCGCCTGGGAACTCGCCGGCAACACCGGGGGGCGGTTCCGCCTCGGCCTCGGCAGCCAGGTCAAGGCGCACATCACGCGCCGCTACGCCGCTGAGTTCGATCGCCCTGCGGCACGCATGCGCGACTATGTGCTTGCCGTGAAGGCATGCCTCGCGGCGTTCCGCGGCGAGTCGCGCTTGGACCACGATGGGCCGTTCTATACCCTCAACCTGCTGCGCCCCGAATGGACTCCACCGGCGCACGACCACGGCGACGTGAAAGTCGACATCGCCGCAGTGGGGCCGCTGATGTGCCGGGTCGCCGGTGAGGTCGCCGACGGCGTTCACATCCACCCCATGCATTCACTGCAATACATCGAAAACCGTCTGCGGCCGGCGCTCGCGGAGGGTGCCGCCAAGGCTGCACGGGATTCCGAGACGATCGACCTGATCGTGCCGGTGTTCGCAATACCCGGCGACTCGCCCGAGGAACAGGCTCCGCTGGTTGCCCGGGCACGCAGCCAGATCGCCTTCTACGGCTCGACGCCCAACTACGCCTTCCAGTTCGACGATCTCGGCTTCCCCGGCACGACCGACCGCATCCGCGTCTTGCTGCGCTCTGGCGACGCGCGCGGCGCGGCCGCACTGATCGACGACGACATCCTCGCCCACTTCGCCGTTGTCGCCCGCTGGGACGATCTGGCCGACGCCCTCATCGATCGTTATCGGGGCACGGCGGCCCGTATCGTGACCTACCTGACCCGCGAGTCCGTCAAGAGGGATCCCGCGTCGCTCGGTCGCTGGGGTGCGATTGCACGTGCCGTGGCCGCTGCCTGACCGCTTGCACCCCGGCAAAGCGTGATAAGTTAGCCGCTTCGCGTTAACAACGCTCAAGGACTTATCACCACCGTGGCCTACAACAAACCCGTTCCGCCGCAGGGACAGCACACCAAGCCGTTCTGGGACGGCGCCAAGGACGGCAAGCTGATGTTGCCGAAGTGCAACGACTGTGGCGCCGTGCACTGGTACCCCCGCCTCATCTGCCCCTACTGCCATTCCACGAACCTCCGCTGGATCGAGGGCAGCGGACTCGGGCGCATCCACACCTTTGCCGTCCAGCACCGGGCATTCGGCGGCTGGGCCGAAGACGTGCCTTACGTCACGGCCTACATCGACCTCGACGAAGGCGATCGCATGATGACAGTGCTGCGCGGCGTCGACGGCAACAAGCCCGAGGACATCAAGATCGGTGCGCGTGTCAAGGTCGAGTTCGAGCAGGGGAACGACGACACCTACATTCCGTTCTGGCGCGTCACCGAAGAAGCCTAAGGAGTCTTTACCGTCATGGCATCACCCAATCTGTCCAATGCCGCAGCCATCGTCGGTGCCGCGGAAGCCGACGTCATCGGCTATCGCGAGGAGCTGACGGGGCACAAGGCCACCTCGCTGCAACTGCACATCGAAGCGATCAACAACGTCTGCAAATACACGGGCATTCCCATCGCGGACATCCAAGGCGTGTTCTCCGCCGGCTGGACCGGCGAACTCGCCGAGCACCTCGGCATCCATCCGCGATACCTCGACACCACGTCGGTCGGCGGCTGCTCGTTCCAGATCCACGTGCACCATGCGCTCGCCGCAATCCACGCTGGCATCATCGACATCGCACTCGTCAGCCACGGCGAGGCCGGCTGGTCGTACCGGGGCGGGGGCGGCGGCGGTGGCGGTCGCGGCGGCGGACAGATCAGCCCCGGCGCGGAGATGACGATGGCGTACGGCACCTTCGGAGCCCCGTCGCAGTACGCGCACGCCATGGTGCGCCACTTCCACGACTACGGCACCACGCTGGAGGACTTCGCGCACATCGCCGTGGTCACCCGGGACTGGGCGCAGCTCAATCCGCGGGCCGTGATGTACGGCAAGGCGCAGAGTCCTTTCGGCGGCCCGATCACCGTCCAGGACGTGGTCGATGCCCGCATCATCGCGTGGCCCCTGACCCTCTACAACTGCTGCCTGGTGACCGACCACGGCGGTGCCGTGATCGTCGCGCGACCCGAGATCGCCCGCGACCTTGCGACCAACCCCGTGTGGATCACCGGCGCCGGCGAGTCCATCGGCCACCAGAACATGGTTGAGATGGAGGATTTCACCGCCACGTCCGCGTCGCGTTCGTCGGCAACCGCCTACGAGATGGCGGGAATGGGGCCGGACGACATGGAAATGGCGATGATCTACGACTCGTTCACGATCACCGCCGCCATCACCGCCGAAATGCTCGGCCTCGCGCCACGTGGCAAGGGCTACACGTTGTGGAAGAACGGCGACGCGGCCCAAGGCGGACGCCTGCCGATCAACACCAGCGGCGGCGGGCTCTCGTTCAACCACTCGGGCATGTACGGCATGCAGTTGTTGGTGGAGGCCTACCGGCAGTTGTCTCGCACGGCCGAAGACGGCGTGAACGGGATCGAGGGTAAGCAGACCAATGCCACGACCTGCATCGTGAACGGAACCGGCGGCACGTTGTCGACGACCGGCACGCTGGTCCTGACCTCGGACGACCGCTGACGGCGATGGGGCGCGCGCGCCAGAGTTGCGCGCCCCATCTCGACCGTTTCGTCACTCGTAGATCGAGCCCATCTCCCACACGTCGAGGTGCGTCAACTCGCTCGCCGTGCCTTGCGACCGCATGGAGATCCCAACGCTGTCCGCACGATCAGGGTAGACGCGCGCCGCGACGCACTGCTTGTCGTTGACGAAAACCTCGACGATGCTGCGGTCGACGAATACGCGTAGCTGCAACGGCTCGTCCGGCCCAACGCGCACATGGGCGGTCTCCGGCGGGCGCGACCGGACGTCGGCGGCCGTGGAGGCGTAGGACGTGTCCAGCGTGACCACGCTTTCGACGTGGCGCTTACGAAGGACGTTGTCGCGATATCCCCGGTCGCGGTAGAAGCCGATGCGGGTGAACTCCTGAGCGCCCGGCGAGCGCAGCACGTTGAGTTCGACCATGGACGCGGGGCTCGGTGCGACCGTGGCCTGGATCTCGAGCGCGTTGCCCCGCAATTCGTCGAAAACGACCTCCGCATTGGCGGGAAGCGTTCGCGGCGCGCCGCCGAGGCGTCGAGCGCGGCAGGACTCCACGTCCGCCACGGGCACCGTCCGGAGTTCGTCGTTGGCCCCTAGGCTCAGCCGCCTCGGCAGGCTCATGATCTGGTTCCACCCCGCCGTCGGCTTGCCGGGATTCATGTTGAAGATCACGACGATGTCGCGCCCATCCGGCGTCGCCGACGGCGCATGGACGCCACCAGGTCCCACGGCACCCATGTTGAACTTGCCGGCGCCCGTCACGACAAGCTTCTGGCGCGCCGTGTCGTAGTCGCCGAGCAGGTACTGGCCGCCGCTCATGTGGCTGAAGAAGAGCAGCATGTGCTTGTCGCCGATCGGCCAGAAGTAGGGACAGGCGCCGTCGTCGCCGAGGAGGGTGAAGCGGTCCCCGTCGGTAAGCGGATGCAGGTAGTCCCAGCGTTCGAGATCGACCGAACGGAACAGGTAGTCCGCGGCCACCGGCGTGTCGCCCGGCCCGTTAGGGATCTGCCCACCGGAAAGCGCGTAGTAGTGGTCGCCCTGCCGCCAGATGCACGGATCGAAGACCCGGTACGGTAGGGTCTCGCCCTCCTTCGCCATGGGGATCACCGGGCCACCGGTCACCTTGGTCCAGTTGAGCAGCAGCGGATCGCTGGACGTTGCCACCATGTTCCCGGCTTGCGTCCCGTGGTACATGGCGATGACGCGGTCCTCCTCGACTAGGGTGGCCCCCGAGAAGCAGCAGTTCTCCGGATCGGGATAGATGCAGTACGGCAGATCCCGCCAGCGGATGAGATCGTCACTCACCGCGTGGCCCCAATGCTGGCGCGTATCCTCCGGCGGATACGCCTGGTAGAAGAGGTGCCAGCGGCCCTGCCAGAAGCACAGCCCGTTGGGGTCGTTCAGCATGGCCTCCGGGTTGACGTAGTGATAGATCGGCCGGTGACGATCGCCAGCCAACGCGGCTCGCGCTTGCGCCAGCCGTTCGATCATCGGATGGCCGTCGAGGGCGGCCTCCTGCTCGGCCAAGGTCTCTGGGAAACGGTAATACGGAACTTTGGAGCGTAGATCGGGCATCGGTCGGCACCACGAGAGGTCGTCATGGATGCTATCACCGCGACCACGCCGAACCGCTGAGGCGCTGCGCTAAGATGTTGGCCACCCTGCACTCCAACGAGGACGAGATGGCGACATACAACGCGCTGGCCGCACTGCCCGGCGGCGAACCGGGCCCCTGGGGCGAGGCGGTCGAGATCGGCTACGACCGCCGCGATGTCCTGCTCTACGCGGTCGGCGTCGGCACCCGCGACCTGCGCTTCGTCTACGAGGGCCACCCGGATTTCGCCGTCTTTCCGACGTTTCCGATCCGCTGGGGCGGTGCCGGTGCCCCGCTCGACACCTCCCTGGTGCCGAACTCGCCGGGGCCGCTCAATATCGACGCGGAACGCTATCTCGAGATGGTCAAGCCGCTGCCGACCGCGGGTTCGGTATTCGTGCGTTCGCGCGTGGTCGGCATTCACCCGCGCGGGCGCGGCAACGGCTTCGTCGAGTTCGAGAGCAACGTCACCGACGCCGACGGCGACGTCTACGTGAAAATGGTCAACGGCTCGTTCCGGCGTGGCGTCACGCAACTCGGCGACATCGAACCGTTCGAGGGAACAGGCACCACGTATTCGCAGAAGATCACCGTCCCGGATCGTGCGCCCGACGCCACCGCGACAGCGCGAATCGGCGACAATCAGGCGCACATCTATCGCCTCTCCGGGGACTACAACCCGCTGCACATCGACCCCGACTCGGCGCGGTTCGGGGGCTTCGATTCGCCCATCCTGCACGGCCTCTGCACGTTCGGCCACTGCGCCCAACTACTGCTCGCGGAACTGGCCGACGGCGACCCGGCGCGCTTCAAGAGGATCAAAGTCCGCTTTTCCGCACCCGTGTTCCTGGATGAGGACCTCGAGGTCCGCGGTTGGGCCGACGGCGACGGGCGCGTCGTTTTCGAGGCGCGTGCCCACGACCAGGTGGTCGTCTCCAACGCCTATTTCGAGTACGTGGCCTAAGGCATGCAGTTCGCCTTCACCGACGAACAGGAGCAGCTCCGGCTCGCCGTGCGGCGGTTCCTCACGGACCAGTCGCCGACGACCGAGGTGCGCAGGCTCATGGCAACGGACACCGGCTACGACCCGTCCGTCTGGCAACGACTGTGCAACGACCTAGCCTTGGCTGGCGTCCATATCCCGCAAAGCTACGGTGGCCAAGGTTTCAGCGCAGCGGAACTGGCGATCGTCGTCGAGGAAATGGGCCGTGCCCTGCTCTGCGCGCCCTACTTCTCCTCGACCGTCCTGGCTGCCACCGCGATCCTGAATGGGGGCAGCGAGGCGGACAAGGTCGAATTGCTGCCGCCGATCGCCGCCGGTGACCGTTTGGCGGCGTTGGCGGTTACCGAGCCCGCGGGCCGTTGGGATGCGTCCGGTGTCGAGGCGAGCGTCCGCGACGGCCGGCTGTCCGGCGCGAAAAGCTTCGTCGTGGATGGCCACATCGCCGATCTGCTGGTGGTCGCCGCGCGGCGACCCGGCAGCCGTGATGAAGATGGACTGTCGCTCTACGTCGTGGACGCGACGGCCGACGGCGTGTCGCGCCGGCTGCTGACCACGGTCGATGCCACGCGCAAGCTCGCCCGGATCGACTTCGACGGTGTCGAAGCTCGACTGCTCGGCGACGAAGGCGCGGCCGGGCCCGCGCTTGCACGAACGCTGGACCTCGCGGCCATCATGTTGGCCAACGAGATGGTCGGCGGCGCCGCAGCCCTACTGGAGTCGGCGGTGGAATACGCCAACATGCGGGTCCAGTTCGGCCGCGCCGTTGGCTCGTTCCAAGCGATCAAGCATCGCTGCGCCGACCTCCTGCTGACCGTCGAATTGGCCAAGTCGGCCGCGTACCAAGCCGCGACCGCGGCGGCCGAGGGTGACGCCGACCTGCCGGCGCTGGCGAGCCTGGCCCAGTCGGCCGCCAGCGACGCCTACATGCGCGCGGCCCGGGACTGCATCCAGATTCACGGCGGCATCGGTTTCACCTGGGACAACGACACGCACCTCTGGTACAAGCGCGCGAAGAGTTCGGAGGCCTTCCTCGGCGACGCGGCGTTCCATCGCGAGCGGCTGATGCAGCATTGGCGGCGGCCGACCGCCTCGACGCCGCAGGCGAAAACGGTACTCCCGGTCGCGCCGGATGACGGCGCCGAGACCGCTGCCGCCGTGGCCGAATTGCGCGACTGGCTTGCCGACAACTGGGATTCGGATGCGTCTCTCGTGGAATGGCGCGGCAAGCTCGCCGACTCCGGGTGGGGCATGCCGACATGGCCGCGGCAGTGGTTCGGACGCGACCTGCCGCAGGCGCTGGCACCCGCCGTCGAAGCCGAGTTCGCGCGCATCAACGCGGTTGGGGTTGCCAAGACCGGGATCCGACTGCTGGCTGCGGCCACGCTCCTCGAACATGGGAACGACGCCCAGAAGGCCAGCTACCTGCGGCGCATCCTGACCGGCGAGGACACCTGGTGCCAACTGTTCAGCGAACCCGGCAGCGGCTCGGACCTGGCCGGTGCCACCACGCGTGCGGACTTCGATGGCGACAACTGGATCGTCAACGGCCAGAAGGTCTGGACGACGAGCGCCCACCACGCGGACTACGGACTGCTCCTCGCGCGCACGGATTGGGATTCGCCCAAGCACCAGGGGCTCTCGTATTTCGTCCTGGACATGCGCCAGCCCGGCGTCGAAGTACGACCGCTCAAGCAGATGAACGGCCATGCATCCTTCAACCAGGTTTTCTTCACGGACGCCGTCATTCCACCCGAAAACCAGGTCGGCAAGACGGGCGAAGGCTGGCAGATCGCGATCACGACGCTGGCTCACGAGCGCCGGGGTGCCGATGGTGCGGGCGGGCGCGGCCAAGCCCGCGCGCGCGATCTGCCGGGTCGCATCTACGAGGAGGAGCGGCAGGAAACCGCCACCGTGATGGAGCCGTACAAGTGGTATCCGCAGCGCGCCGGACGCGTCGACCTCGTGGTCGACCGGGCCAATGCGACGGGCCGCATGGACGACCCCGTGGTGCGGCAGGAGATCGCCAAGCTGCTGACCATGGCCCGGTCCGCCGAATGGACCGCGCGACGGGCTCGCGCCGCGCACGAGCAGGGCCGGCCGCAAGGTCCCGAGGGGTCGCTTGGCAAGCTGGCCTCGAGCAACGTGGCGCGCCTTGCCAACCACGTGCACACCATGATCGCAGGCGCAGACGCCATGCTGAGCGGCGAGGACGGTGCGCTCGAGGGGCTGATCGCGGAGATTCTCGTCTCGGTACCGGCCACCTCGATCGCCGGCGGCACCGACGAGATCCAGCGCAACATCATCGCGGAGCGCGTGCTCGGCATGCCGAAGGAGCCGCGCATGGATCGGGGGCCGTTCCGCGACGTGGCACGGAACTGATCGACGACGCGTCCGCCGGCTATGGCGTCGACACGCCCAAGCTGGCCAGTTGCTGCTCGAACTGGGCGGACCAGCCCCGGTTCGCCGCGGGGCTTGCCGGGCTCGGATGGAGAACGCCGTGCACCCGTCGCGTCTCGCCCAGGACGGCGCGAGCGCGCTGTTCGCTGTAACGGCCGATCCCCAGCACGAGGTGGGGGTTCACGTACCGCACGATGTCGACCAGGGCGCGGTCGCAAGCGGCGTAGAGCGGCTCGCGCTCGCGCCTCGGCAGCTTGTCCGGCGTGCGGTTGCGTCCGGACGCCTCCATGAACGCGAGCGGGCAGTAGTTCCAGACGAAGAACTCGTCGAAGAAAGCGTGCGGCGTACCGAACCGGTCGCGTGCCCAGCCCCAAAACCTCTGCCCGCTCACCTCGCTGCGCGTGCACGCGAAGCCGTTTACGGGGCGCTTCGGATGTTCGATGGCGGGCTTTGCGACACCGCCGTCGATGCCAAGCCAGTCGCGCACAGCCGCAACCTCGCCAAACGGCACGCCGGTTTGGACCATCCCGAACGGGCCCGGGTTCATGCCCACCAGTAGGATGCCGACACCTTGGCGGCAGTAGCGTTCCAAGTACGTCCGATGGGCCCCGAAAGCGTAGTCGAGCGGGTTGTAGACGCATGTCACGGGCGGACCGAAGACGCACCGGTCGACGGCCCGCGCCAGCCGGCGTGCCACCGCCACGGGCACGGGCACGGGCCCGCGTGGCATCATCGTTCCTCAACCGCCCGCAGTCAAAATTGGGAACCTAGAGGCAATGGGCCACTCCGTGGTTAGGCATCTGCGCGTCGAGGTCGAAGCCTACGACGCAAGCATCCGTCAGTTCATCCCCGACTACGAAACCATGCTCGCCCAGGCGGCGCGGTGCGTGGCCGAGTCGTCCGCAGAAGACGTCCTCGACCTCGGGGCCGGTACCGGCGCCCTGAGCGAAGCCGTGCTTACCCATTGCCCGCATTGCCGAGTCGAACTCATCGATGCGGAGGCGAAATGCTTGCCCAAGCCCGCGAACGACTGCGCCGGTTCGGCTCCCGGGTGCGGTTCACCCGGCGCAGGTTCCAAGGCGTGCTTCCCCGCTGCGACGCCGCGGTCGCCTCGCTTGCGCTGCATCACGTGCCGACGCTGACCGAGAAACGGACCGTCTACCGCGCCATCCACGCGGCGCTCGACCCGCGAGGCATCTTCGTGAACGCGGATGCCAACATGCCAACGGATGCTGCACAGCAACAGGCCGCCTATGCCGAGTGGGCGGCCCACATGGTCGCAAGAGGCATCCCCCAGCCGCGCGCGTGGCAACACTTCCGCGACTGGGCGGACGAGGACACCTACCTGCCCCTCGACGATGAACTTGCCGCCCTGACCGCAGTCGGATTCAGCCCGGCTCGGGTCTGGCAGTCAGTACCGATCAACGTCGTCAGGAGCACCAAGACACCGACCCAAGGACTTTAGCCATGCCTTATGCACATCCCGAATACCTGATCTCAGCCACCGAACTCGCCGCCGATCCGGCAAGCCGGCGGATCCTTGATGCCACGGTTTTTTTGACCCCGGCACCAACGACGGGGTACCGCGCCGAGTCGGGGCGCGAACGGTTCGCCGCCGGACATATCCCCGGCGCGCTGTTCCTCGATCTCGTCCGCGATGCCTCGGACACATCCACCGGGCTCGGCTTCAGCCTGCCGCCGGTCGCACAGCTCGAAGCCCTGTTCCAGCGGCTCGGCATCTCAAACGACACCGAGGTCGTTCTCTACAGCACGGGTCACATCATGTGGGCGACGCGCGCGTGGTGGCTGCTGCACTACTGCGGGCACCGTCACGCCCGCGTCCTCGATGGCGGGATGCAGGCCTGGCGCGACCAGGGGCTGCCCGTCGGCACGGATCGGGCAAGCTACCCGCGCGCGGACTTCACTGCGAGGCCGGATCCAGCGCTGTTCGTGGACAAGAGCGGCGTGCTCGCTGCCATCGGGGATGCCGATGTCTGCACCGTGAACGCCCTGTCGCCGGAGATCCATGCGGGAGAAGGCGATTTCTCCTACGGTCGCAAAGGGCATGTCGCCGGGAGCATCAACGTGTACTACGATGAACTCCTCGAGCGCGGCCATTTCAAGGACTGCGACGCGCTCGCCGAAGTCCTCGATGCCAAGGGCCTGCTCGCCGCGCCACGGGTAATCGCCTACTGCGGCGGCGGCATCTCGGCGACCATCGACGCCTTTGCCTGCCTGCTTTGCGGCAAGCAGGAGGTGGCCGTTTACGACGGCTCGATGTCGGAGTGGGTGCGCGACGAGTCGCTGCCGATGGCAACAGGACGGTAGCGCACGCTCGAGCCGACCCATGCAGATCCGCACCCCCTACCTGGTTTTCCTGGGCGACGTGCCCGATGCCCTCGCCGCCAAGACGGGCCAAGGTATCGTCGACTGGCGACGCGGGGCCGTTGCCGGGCAACTGCGACTCCCGGGCTGCCAGGCGGACTTGGGCGTGCCGGAGCTGACGGTCGAGCAAGCTGCGGCCCGCGGTGCCAAGACGTTGGTGATCGGTGCGGTGAATCCCGGCGGCGTGCTGCCGGAGGCCTGGCAGTGCACCATCATCGACGCACTCGACGCCGGACTCGATGTCGCGAGCGGTCTGCACACGCGGCTGTCGCAGTTGCCGGATGTCGTCCGGGCCGCGAAACGCCGTGGGCGACGCCTATTCGACGTCCGACACACGGATCGCCAATTCCATACGGGAAGCGGCCTCAAGCGCCCGGGCAAGCGTCTGCTCACGGTCGGTACGGATTGCTCCGTGGGCAAGAAGTACGCGGCTCTCGCGATCGCGGAGGAGTTACGCCGGCGTGGCATCGACGCCGAGTACCGCGCCACGGGGCAAACCGGAATCCTGATCGCGGGCTCGGGCATCGCGATCGACGCAGTCGTTTCCGACTTCGCCGCAGGTGCCGCCGAAGCGCTGTCACCCGACAATCACCCCGACCATTGGGACATCGTCGAAGGACAGGGCTCGTTGTTCCATCCCTCCTTCGGCGGCGTC
>JAPOVK010000029.1 GCA_026708185.1 Gammaproteobacteria bacterium
CTGCTGACCCACGTCGTCGGCCTGACCGTGGCGTGCTCGGGCCTGACCTCCATTGCCGCCGGCGCGCGCGTAGTCGGAGAGAATCTGCAGGCCCTCCCCGCCTTCGAAGGCCTGCCCACCGGGGCGTTGGCGTTCGTCTACGTGGCCATCGTGGGCGCGGTCGCCTACCGCGGCATCCGCGAGTCGATGTGGGCCAACGTCGCCATGACGCTCATGGAAGCGGGAGGACTGCTGCTGGTGATCGCCGTGAGCCTGCCCTACTGGGGCGCGGCGAACCTGCTGGAGTTTCCGGCGCGACCCGAGACCGAAGCGGGGCTTCCGCTGGTGTTCCTGGCGCAGGGAATCGTGCTCACCTTCTACGCCTTCATCGGCTTCGAGGACACGCTCAACGTCGCCGAGGAGTTGAAGAACCCGCGCCGCAACCTGCCGCTCGGCCTCGTGATGGCGCTCGTCCTGACCGTCCTCATCTACATGAGCGTGGCGATCAGCGCCGTCTCGGTCGTGCCGTGGCAGGACCTGGCCGAAGCCAACGCGCCGCTGGCCGAAGTCGTCGCGCGCGCGGCACCCTGGTTCCCCGCGTGGGTGTTCATCGTGATCACGGTGTTCGCGGTCGCCAACACGGGGCTCATCAACTACATCACCACGTCGCGCCTCTTCTTCGGCATGGCGCGCGACGGGCACCTCCCGCCCGTGCTCGCGAGAGTCCATCCGGTGCGTCGCACGCCGCATGTCGCGATCGGGCTGATCTTCGCGCTGATCGCGGTTCTGATCCTGGCGGGCGACATCTCCGAACTGGCCTCGGCGACCGTGTTGCTGCTGCTCTTGGTGTTCCTGGTGGTGAACAGCGCGCTGGTGGTTCTGAAGCTGCGGCCCGACGAACCCCGGGGCGGTTTCGAACTGCCGATCGCGGTGCCGGCGCTTGGTGCTGTCGTCTGTGTTGTCATGTTCGGAGCCCGTGTCGGGGCCGGGGACTGGCGTGCGCCGGCGATTGCCGGGGTTCTGCTGCTTGGGGTTGCGGCGCTGTACTTCGTGCTCCGGCGGCGACGCGGGGACGCGGGCGAATAGCAAAGATCCCGGACCCTGAGTTGACCCCGGAGAGTCGTTCTCCAAAGGGCGCGTCTGGAATAGCCGTGTCGCCTATCGGTCGGGTTCCGCCTCGGTGATCGCCACCCATCGCACAGCGTCCGCGAGCACGTGCGTTCCGTCCGTCTTGTCGGAAAGCGTGACATCGACCTGCCCCACAACCAAGTCGAACGTGCCAATCGGCGACCAGCCGGGTTCGGCACCAGCGGCGTCGAAGCCAATGGTCCTGGGTGCCGGCAGGCTGTTTGCGGACACCGTGATCTCGAAAGAACCGATCGACTCGTCCGGGAGCATCAGGATCCGCACGTCGGGCATGTGGTAGTCCAAACGCCAGCGGCCATTGCGCGGAATCTCCGCCGAGAAGCGCGCCCTCCGTTGGCCATCCCCGCTTGGCGCACGCACCATCGTCGCCCGGTATCGGCCCCAGCTTGTCGGCGCCCATTGGCGCGACCAACCCGTGTGGTCGGGAGACTCCCGGTAGCTCGGCAGGCTCGCGCCTTGGTCGGCAGCCCGCAGGAACCCTAGCCGGGCGAACGTGGGGCGCTCGTCCACGGTGGCGAAGCGCGGCGACAAGTCGTCAACGACGATGCCATCGTCGACTGGCGGTCGCCAGTCGCTCGGTTCGCTCCCGAAGACCAGAGGGCGGCCACTGGCCCGAGTCACGCGATCCGCCAAGGGAATCCTGACTGCGCCCCGATTGCGGGAGAAGTACGGGTGCAACCACAGCTCATGCGGCGGCCTATCGAGGACAACACCCACCTGAACTGCGCTGGACGGCGGCACATGCACCACCCCGCCGACCCTGACCGGCCACCGCGGGTCGTAGTGCTCCTTGATCTGGAACCACCCGGGCAACTCCTCGCCGTTGTGGACGTGGAACGAGAGATGGAAGCGTTCGGCGCCATCGTCGTCCACATTCGACATCGTTGCCTGCGACGTCAGGAAACCCGGACCCTCGCTCGATGCGATCCACCTCCGAACGCTCGGCATGTGCGGTTCGGGCAGCAGTGCGTCGACATCGTGAGCGGTATACGCCTCGCCCCTGTGTTCCTCGACAAGCCGTTGAACCAAGCGACCGGATCCGTCCGGCCCGAGAAGGTCGAAGATGAGCCGCGCCAAAGCGCCGCCCCGCAGGTCCAATACGGCAGCCGCCTTCCTCGCATCCGACCGGAAGTCGAGGGACGACAACGGCACGGTAGATGCGCGATCCCAAACCTTGGACCTGTCGCTGAATGGCGCAAATCTGGCCAAGGCACTTATGGAGCGCCCTTCGCGAAGGTGGTTCGCCAAGTCCGTGAAGGGGCGACCCAAGCTGTTCCGAACGGCGAAGTCGTGGGCCGACGCCTCATGGACCCGCGCCGACGATCTGGCGAGGATCAACAGCACGAGACGGTGCAGCACGAAGTCCAGCGCCTCCGCACCGTCGCCGGTCGCCCTCGTCTGCTCCAACACGCTGCGAGCCAGGCCGGAATACAGGTTGGACACGCTGTCGTTCCGCAGATGAACGTCCAACTGGCGCACGGCCTCGTCACCTTCCCGCCGCTCGAAACGAGCGGTCGGCCAACCCTGCTCCTTCACAAGCAGAACCCCCGACAACGCCGTGGCTGAGTGCATCCGCGACCCACCGCCGTACGCGCGAAGGGAACTCGGCACCTCCACAATGCGCAGCGCCCGATACGGAAAGGGGACTCCGTTCGCCCTCCCGAAATCAAGGAGATCCGCCAGACGGGCCGTCAGAAGACCGGCGACCGGCGCGAACAACACCGCGTTCTCCAAGTGCCCCTTGTGCAGCGCCAACTCGACCTCGACTTGGCCGAGCCGAGCGCTGTACGCCTGGAACGGCGCCGCGAACACGGCGACGCCCGGTATGGAGGCCATCGGGCGAAACCGATAGCTCGGAGGACTGGCACCCTCGAAGCTGCGTTCGCCCGGGCCGACTGCCAGCCAGCCCTCTGGCACCGTCACGGTCAAATCGAGATCGAAGAGCTCGTGACGATCCTGATCGCCTTCTGTTCGAGCGATCAAGCCCGAAGTGGGCAACCAATGCGCCGCCGGCAGCAAAGCCACGTAGTCCGAATGAAAGAGCGATGCATGTCTGCCGAGCAACCCGACGCTGCTCGAGGCTGGCAATCGGTGGATGTCGAGCACGCTGTCGAGGAACGCGAACGAGCCGTCCGGGATGCCTGTCGCCCTCAAGCCCACGGCGACACTGTCGCCTCTCGTCAGCGGTTCGCGCAGATCGACAACGAGGCTACCGCGGACATGCGTGAACCTCGCCTCCAGTCCATCCACGAGTACGGCGTCTACGGTCATCCCCGGGTTGAAGGTGAACGCGAGAGACGGGTGTGTAGCCGCTACGGCCCTCGCCTCGATCTCGACGTCGATCGTCAGTCCGTCCACCGTCGGGTCGATATCGACCGCGCCCGAGATTTTCGCAATGTCCGGCCCGAGGTGGCCCTCCGCGGCAAGAGCCTGGTGGTACGCGACCCAGTCGTCCCGCTGCCGCACATCCCGCGCCGCGTCGATCGCGAGCCACACCACGCACGAAACGCCCAGTCCGCAAAGCAGCCCCGCAACCGTCACCTGTTGGCTGCGGGGTGCGCCGTCATCCCGTGGATGGAAGCGACCGGCCGCAACGACGCAACCCGTCGCCAACGCGACGACGGCGAGTCGTTGCAGCATGTCACGCAGACCGAGTGGTGATGGCGCAAGGTCCGACGCCAGCGTACCGCTGTCCGGCAGCGTCGCAACCGCAGGGAAGAGATACTGCGGGACGTTGGCCATGCCCCAAACGTGGGCACCGAACAAGGCCAACGAGATTCCCAGGCTCAAAGCGCGGCTGCGGAGCACACTCGCAAGCAGGATCGTGACGCCGCTCCAGAGCATCAAGACCGGGAGGATGTCGAAGACCAGGAGCCGGGCAAGGGCCGCCGTTCCGAACACCGGGGCTTCCCAACCCAGAGGCCGCGTCACCACGGCAAACAACTCGCTGAGAGACACCAGCACGACGCTGGCCAACCAGATCACGCCGACGATCCCGACGAGCCGACCAAAGAGGAAAGCCAGGTTGGAGACAGGCCGAGCGTCGAGCACCTCGGCCATCCGCACGCGCAGGTCCCGATGGCGCATGTCGAAGCAAAGCAGGCAGCAGCCGAACGCCAGCACGACAGCCAGATGGGCACCGTATTCCGCGAGGCGAAAGCGCGGGGCGAAGAAGCCGGCTATCGGTAGATGGCCTGATCTGAGTCCATGGAGGTGCGCGTGGTAGTACGCGGCGACCAGCATCAAGGCCGCCGCCCCGAGGACGAGAGCCCAAGCAGCAGCGCGACGACGGCACGACCTGACCTCGGCGACCGCCACCGCGCCGATGGCCGCAAAGGCCGAAGGTCCGCCTTCCCGGCGTTCCATCAACTCAGGTTTCAGCCCGGCCACCGTTGGCAAGCCCCAATGTGGCTTCGTCCCCGCTAATGCGGTCGAGTCCTAGCGAGGGCGTCCGCTACCAGTTCCTCCGCCTGCAGCCTCGCCTCGTAAAGGTCGGCAGCCGTCGCGTAACTCGGGTCGTTGGGATCAGTGATTCGGTGGAGCATGTCCCGGTCAATCGTCACGTTGGTGGCGGCCGCCAGCATTTCAGCCGCCAAGACGTACGTGGCGGAGTCCGTCTCCTTCTTTGACCTCCACCCTTCAGGGCTGGCGTGGCCTTGCGCGGCGTTGATCCGGCCATCAGGCCCGACTCGGAACTCGAAACCGCCTGCACCATGAGCGTCGCGAGCCTCCGTCCGCGCCAGGTGGATGAACGCCTGAACGGGCTCGACATCCATCAACGCCTCGACGTGTGACGGCGGGCCAGCATAGTGCGCGAGCGCGAATCCGTCGCCGAGTTTCGCGGCCCGGGCCATGAGCATGCTGGAGTCGAGCGTTTGCACATCGAACGTGCCCGAGGGCCGACCTTCGAGGGAGTCGCACTTGTGCTTGATCCACGGCGTCCGAAGGGAGAGTTCCTCCAAGCTCTCCCGGTCACGCCAATACGACTCTTGGTCTGAGGACTCGGAAGCCAGCGTGTCGACCGGCAAGCGCAAGTGACCCGGTAGGATCCTCGATAGGTAATGTCCGTAGATGTTGTCTCGCGGCACGCTCCGAGGCAGGCCGGTCAAGACCTCGATCCACTGCTGGGAGTGTGCGACCCCACACGCCCCTGTGACCACGGCAACCTCGGCCATGGCGCGCGCCGCGCACTCGGACGCCAAGTGGGTCTGGATTTCGCCATCAGGTACAACGCAGTTCTCGTCCTGGAGGGCAGCACTGACGATCTCGACCTTCTCCGGGAGGCCATTGAACACGTCCCGCCAAGACGGGGACGACGCGGGAAGTATCGTGTCCGAAACCGAAGCGTCGAGAAACTGCCGGTCAAGCGCGTTCCTACAGTCGTCTGAGACATCGTGCCACTCGGGCCAGCCAACACCCGGGTCGCCGGAATCCAAGAGATGGGACAGAGCCGCGCAGTGGTAGGTAAGGGCTAGCGGTTCCGGAAGCGGTGGTGGAGTGGCGTCCGTTTGCGGGGACGCCGCCTGGTTCACCGAGGATTCACCTTGGCTAGGCTTCAGTTCCGTCACTTCGGCGGTGTCACTGGGATCGTCAGACCGCGTCACCGACCAAAGCACAATCCCGGCAACCGCCAAGCCGATGGAGATGACAATTGCACTTGCGCGATAGCGAGTCACTTGGAGCAGGGGTGCGTTGGCTGTCGTGTTGAGGCAGGTGAGTATAAGGACACGCCGCGTTGACGTATGCCGCCTCACCCGCGGTCAAGTCCAGATCGCTCTGCCCCTATCCCCAGCGGGATCTCCTATCGCGGCTCCGCGAATCGATGTAGGCCAATGTCGCGCTGATGCTTCTGGAAGCCGGAGGACTGACGCTGGTGATCGCCGTGAGCCTGCCCTACTGGGGCGCGGCGAACCTGCTGGAGTTTCCGGCGCGACCCGAGACCGAAGCGGGGCTTCCGCTGGTGTTCCTGGCGCAGGGAATCGTGCTCACCTTCTACGCCTTCATCGGCTTCGAGGACACGCTCAACGTCGCCGAGGAGTTGAAGAACCCGCGCCGCAACCTGCCGCTCGGCCTCGTGATGGCGCTCGTCCTGACCGTCCTCATCTACATGAGCGTGGCGATCAGCGCCGTCTCGGTCGTGCCGTGGCAGGACTTGGCCGAAGCCAACGCGCCGCCGGCCGAAGTCGTCGCGCGCGCGGCACCCTGGTTCCCGGCGTGGGTGTTCATCGTCATCACGGTGTTCGCGGTCGCTTCGCTCGGTACATCGCACTCACTTGTCGAACGTGCCGCCGAGTCACGCGCCTCAGGCTGGGTGGCTCTACCGGAAGCGCGCGGCGACGCGCTACAGAGTTTCGCTGACGTTCGATCAGATTACACTACGCTCGTTGGCCACTGCCTCTTGACGCCGCGTGGCAACCACCGGTGTCACGATCAACAAAAAACACGAAGGAGTCACATGAACCCACCACGCCTCTTCATCAGCTACTCGCACCAAGACGAGCCCCTTCTTCGAGAATTCACTGCCCACCTGTCGCCGCTCGTCCGGAATGGAACGATCGAGACTTGGGACGACCGGGAACTCGTCGTCGGCGATGATCTCGATGAACGGCTGAGGTCCGAGCTCGAGTCGGCGGATCTCGTCGCGTTCTTGGTTAGCGCCGACTTCCTGCAATCGGTGAGCTGCTACGAGGACGAGCTACTCAACGTGCTCAAGCACCGCCCTTCAAGGGAGATCGATGTGTTGCCGGTCATCCTGAGGGACTGCCTTTGGAGCGAGACACCGCTCGCGGCGTTTCTGGCCGTGCCGAAAGACGGCGACCCCGTTGCGGATGCGCCCTCGCGGGATGCTGCTTGGGTGGATGTTGCGACCCAGATCAAAGCCAGGGTGGAACGCTGGCAGGCCGAGCGCAAGCGAGGTGTCAGCAGGGCGTCCAGCAACGCTAAGTCGTTCGCCATAAGTGCCGGTTTCCAGAGTTGGCTCAGCGGCACAGAGATCAGTTTCCAGCACAAGGCCAAAGAGCGGGTGCGGTTGCCCGATCTCTACGTCTATCCCGATATCGTTGGCTCGCGAGACCACCAACACGATACCGGCGCGGTGAACTCGACAGAACTGTTGCGACCGGCCTTTCTCGGCGACGGCGTGCTAGTCCATGGTGAGGAACAGTCGGGCAAGACATCGCTGGCAAAGATGCTATTCGGGCGCTTTCTCAGCCAAGACATGCTGCCGCTGTATCTGGACGCCAAGGAAGCGACGTCCGCGAACCCCGAAAGGAGACTGCGTGGGGCGGTTGCGGAGCAGTACGACGGGATCGTATGGGAGGAGTATCGGTCGTCGTCGAGAGACCGGGTTCTGCTTCTGGACGATTACCACGACTTGAGGCTGAACGCGCGGTACGAGCGTCGGTACATCGACGCACTGGCCGCCGTCTTCCGCCATGTCGTGCTTATTGCCGACAGCTCGCTAACGGTAAACGAGAAACGCATGGTGGATCTTGCATCGTTCCGACGCTGGGAAATCCAGGGACTGGGACACGCTCGTCGAGGGGAGTTGATCGAGAGATGGAACAGCTTGGGGCAGGAGGAGACAATCGACATTGGGGCGCTTCACCGTAAGAACGACGAAATGACGCGGAATCTAAACTCGGTCATGAGGAAGAACCTTTTGCCCCCGAGGCCAATCTTTGTTCTAACCGTGATTCAACTGCTGGATTCGACCGCACCGACCAACTTTGAGCTGTCGTCCTACGGCCACTGCTACCAAGCGCTGATTCTGCAGGCGCTGAACAAAGTCGGTATCAAGGCGCAAGAGTTCGACTCGTACGTCAACTACCTCTCCGAACTGGCACACTCGTGCTTCTCGCACGGTGGAGAGGCGCTCACGGGGGACCAGTTCGACCGGTTCAAGCGTGGCTATACCAAGCGCTTCGTTATTGAGTCCCACGACGACATCCTGGCGATGCTGCACCGGGCGGAGATACTGACGAGCGATGGCGGTCTGCTGCGGTTCTCGTACCGTTACATTTACTACTTCTATGCAGCGAAGTACATTGCAGACCACATCGAAAGGTGTGGGGAGGAAATCGAGGAGCTCTGCGAGCGCATGCACTCCGAACGGAACGCGAATATCCTGATCTTCCTCATGCACCACAGCAGGGACCAACGCGTCATCGACGAAGTGCTCCTCCGGGCGGAGATGATCTTCGACGGCGTAACGAGGGCGACGCTCGACAAGGAGGAGACGGGACACATCCTAGAGCTGTTGGACGACGTGCCTGATCTCGTGCTGGAGCACATCGATGTCGAGGCCGAACGACGGCGGGAACTGAAGCGCAGGGACGACCTAGAGGCCGAGCAGCCTGAGGAGGATGTGTTGGAGGAGGATGTGGCCAGCCTAGATGCCACTGTCGTCGACATCGTGCGTTCATCGCGGATGGTCGACGTCGTTGGGCAGATCCTACGTAACCGGTCCGGATCGCTTGAGAGAACCCAGTTGACGGATCTCGCACGATCTGGCTACGGGACGGCGCTTCGATTCCTCGGCTTCTGGTTGGAGTTCACGAGACGGGAGAAGGGGGAGGTCGTTGCTCTAATCGCGGGCGCACTACAGCAGGAGACGGGGCGAACAAAGGACGAAGACAAGCTCCGCAAAGCGGCGATGCGGTTCTATCTAGGCTTGTGCTACGACGTCTGCCGCGGCGTGGTGAGGCGAGTAGCCAACTCGCTCGGTGCGAAGGAGCTCATCGAGATATTCGAGGCCTTGGAGCGCGAAGAGCCCGAGTCGGTAACTGTGAAGCTGATCAACGTCGCGATCATGATGGAGTTTACAAAGAGCATCCCGAAACGGCAGATCGAGAAGGTGGCCAAGGCGGTGCACGCGAATCCTATCGCCCGGCTATTGCTACGAGAACTCGTGGTCCAGCATCTGTACTTGAACGAAACCGAGGTGGGCGAACGGCAATGGATCTCCGCGAAGCTAGGTATACCCATGAAGGCGCAGCGCCGACTCGGCTCGGAAAGGGCGAAGCGCGAGTAGCGGCGTGCCGGCCTCGGCCATCAGCCGGGTGTCGTGCTGTACGGGCGTTCCTAGAGCCCGCCGATGGGGGTCGGCGATGGTCGCCGCATCGACAGTGATCGGCCTAGGGACCTAGCGATCACCGTCGACATTACGAGCGATGTGGCGACAGCGGAGTTACACATGCGTACGAACTTCGGTTACGTTGGTAGTCTTGGCCAACCCAGTCTTACGGCATGGCGGACAACGAACGACGCCGACTTTCAGACCTAGAGGCACGGGACGCGGCAGCACGCTACGAGGCTGTTGACGCCGGGCGACTCAACCGTTGGTTGCTTGACCTATTGCCCAACACAAGGGCGTGCATCCTCGATGTTGGTTCCGGAAGCGGTCGCGACGCGGCTTGGCTCGCTGCCCTGGGACACGACGTGGTCGCCATTGAGCCCGAGCCAGCGCTACGCCGCGAGAGCGAACGGCACCACCCGGATCGGACATACCGGCTCCTCGCCGACAGCCTGCCCTCGCTCGCCGCTACGATCCGCACCGGGCTCTCATTCGACTTCATCCTCTTGAACGCCGTCTGGATGTTTGTTGCGCCAAACCAACGCGAACGGGCGTTCCGCAAGCTGGTCACGCTGCTGAAGCCAGGCGGCGCCATCGCCTTGACGCTGAGAGGTCCCGTGGACGTCGGTCGAGGCATGCATCCGGTGTCGGTAGACGAGATCGAGAAACTCGCGAGACGACACGGCGCGTACGTAGACCGCACAGCGAAGGGCCCAGACTTCCTCGGCAGGCGGCAGATCACGTGGGAGCAGATGCTCGTGCGGGTACCGGACGATGGCACTGGCGCCTTACCGTTGATTCGCCGCATCGTGCTAAACGATGACAAATCGTCCACCTACAAGCTCGCCCTGATTCGGACCATTTCCCGAGTCGCCCACAGTGCACCCGGGTATGCGCGGGAGAGCGGTGACTTCGTGGACGTGCCGTTGGGAATCGTTGCGCTGTTCTGGCTGCGCCTGTATCTGCCCCTGTTGCGGCAGGACATTCCCCAGAGTCCTACCAACACCGTCGGATTCCACCGCCTGGGATTCGCCAAGGAACCTCTAGCCAATCTCGGCGACCTATCGCCGATTGACCTACGTGCAGGCGGCGGCATCGGTCCGGACGACCGTCGCGCCATGCACGGCGCGTTGCGCGACGCCTGTCGGACCATCGACATCATGCCAGCTACCCACCTGACTTACCCGGATGGCCGTCGGATCTTCCCTGTTGCACGTCAGACCCCGAGCCTGCCGCACAACCTAACGTTGACCCCGGAGTACCTAAGGGCATTCGGCACGTTGTCAGTACCCGAGCATCTTTGGCGTGCCATGCAGCGCTACGCGGTGTGGATCGAACCCGCGCTTGTTGAGGAGTGGCTAGCTCTGACCCTCAAATACGCCGAACGCCAAGAACGTAAGCTGCACGAACCCGCTGTGCGCGCGGCTATGCAATGGCGGGAGCCCAAGCGGGATGTCGAGGACGTGCGGAGACGCGCGGTTGCACTCCTGGACGACAGACGGAAGTTGCGGTGCGTTTGGACGGGGAAACCGCTCCGCGCCAACGACCTCGACATCGACCACTGCTTTCCTTGGTCCGCGTGGCCATGCGGCGACCTATGGAACCTTGTGCCCGCGAAGCGCCAAGTCAACCAAAGGCAAAAGCGGGATTTGCTCCCTGACGATCGCACATTGCGCGGAGCCGAGGAACTGATCATCGATTGGTGGGACGCCGCGTATTGCAGCAAGCCGAACACCCTGGAGCGTTTCAGCCTCGAGGCCAAGGCCAGATTGCCCGCCATCGAGTCGGCCGACGATCTTGAGGATGTCTTCGCTGCCGTAGCATTCCAACGACTGAGGCTCAGCCACGACCAGCAGATTCCCGAGTGGGACGGCACACTAGCGGGCAGCCGGGGCATCTAGACGAGCGCGCATTTTGCGGTGCAACACGCGGTGACAGTTCGCGCAAACGCATTGCAGATCCTTAAGTCGCGTCGCCCGTTCACCCCTTAACTGCGCTAGCGGCGTCTTGTGGTGCACCTCAATGCACGCTTCCCCATCCGCATCGCCGTACACGTCAGTAGGAACGAACCGACAGCGTTCACATTCTAGGCGCCCGTGCAGGGCCTTGTACTGCGCCTTCTTCCGCTGCGCCGCTCTCGGATTCCTTTCCAGTCGGATGTGCGACATGCGGCGCGCATTGCCCTCCACCCAAGTCGCGTCCTCATCGGAAAGCGCCACATCGGACTGCGCAATCGGCTCAATTGCCAAGCCTGCGGCCCTGATAGCCCTGAAACACGGCGTTCCCCGCCCCGCGTTGAAGTCAGCCGGTTTGACTTCGATTCCAAGGGCCTCGGACGCAGCCAAGCCGAAAACGGCAGTAGGCGCCGCGCGGAAACCGCTTGGGGCGACGACCTCGTATACCCGCGCCTCTCCGAAGCCATGTTGAATCCCGCCCTCCAGTCTCTTGATCGCTTGAAGGATGTACGGTCGAGTCACACGAGCACACTCACGTGCATTCAGTCGACGGCCCGCAGCCCGTGGCTGCGTTCCCATGGCTCGCTCAATCGGCAATCTCTGTCGAAACAGCCGCCGACATGTACGTCGGCGTTGCTCCTCGCGTGCGGTCCAGCCTAGAGCCCAACGTACAGATTTGTGCGATAGCCGACAACAACCACCTGGGTGCCGAGCAACGTAGAGGTCACCTTCCTCACATTGAGAGCTCGCGGCCCCGAACCGTGAACAGCCAACGCCCTTATTCAAGGCTATGCGCTATCCTTGAATAAGGAGGGCGGCCCGTATGGCGCACTTGGAACAACGTCGCTGGCTAGGAGATGCGTCCGCCTGGACTCGTCGCGACCGACGTCCTTGTGAGTACGCGGTCTACTGGCCCGACCCGGTTGCCGGGCGCGGTTTCGTCATCGACGGAGACGTAGCGGCCGATGTAGCGGACGCTGAAGCGGCCCTCGTCTATTTGGATGCTTCCGCGTCTGCCCTGAGCAGCACCGAGGCGCTGGCGCGGCTGTTGCTGCGCGCTGAGTGCGTTGCTTCGTCGCGGATCGAAGGCTTGGAGGTCGGCGCGCGGCGGTTACTTCGAGCGGACGCCGCCCGCGCGCTTGGCGACCCCGTATCCGACGTGACGGCCGCCGAAGTGCTGGCCAATATCGATGCGATGTCGTGGGGCCTCGGAGCGGAACCCGACGGGGAAATCACCCTCGACATGCTGCTGGAGACACATCGCCGGTTGATGGCGGGAACGCGACTTTCCGAGCATGGTGGGCGTATCCGAACGCAACAGAACTGGATCGGTGGCAGCGACTTCAATCCATGCTCGGCGGTTTTCGTGCCACCGCCACCGGAAGCCGTCCCTGCCCTGCTCGATGACCTCATGGCCTTCTGCAACCAGGACATGCTGCCCGCGTTGGCGCAAGCGGCGATCGCGCACGCTCAGTTTGAGACCATCCACCCTTTCGTCGACGGCAATGGCCGCACGGGCCGTGTGCTGCTGCACTTGGTGCTGCGTCGACGGCGGCTCGGCCTACAGGTCGTCGCGCCCGTCTCGCTTGTGTTGGCGACTTGGGCCTCGGACTATGTTGGGGGCCTAATGGGTACCCGTTACATCGGTCCTGCGGACTCGACGGAGGCGATGGCAGGGGTCAACCGATGGGTCGCCCTGCTCGCTTCAGCCTGCCGACGAGCGGTCGAAGACGCCGGGTGGTTTGAAGCGCGTGTTCGCGAACTCCAGGCATCGTGGACCGAGCGGGCCGGACCAACGCGGCGCGACTCCACGGTGCGACACCTGATCCAGGTATTGCCCGGAATGCCTGTCCTCTCGACCGCGAGCGCGGCAAGGGCCGCTGATCGGTCGTTCCAGGCAACCAGCCAAGCGGTGAAGCGTTTAGCCGATGCCGGTGTTCTCAGGCAGATCACAGTGGGCAGGCGCAACAGGGCATTCGAGGCTCCCGAACTGATCGATACGTTCACCGCGCTCGAGCGCCGGCTTGCCAGCCCAAGCGGTGACACACGAGTCGCGCCGCCAGTCCGCGACGTCCCCCGCCGTCCCGACTAGTACATCATGCTTACCGTCACGCGAGGCATTGCTGAGGATTCGACTATGAAACGGACAAGCACCTACCCATTGCGGTTGCCCGCTTCGCTCAAGGCGGCCGTAGCGGAGATCAGTCGTGCCGAGGGAACCAGCATGAACCAATTCGTCGCCATGGCAGTGGGCGAGAAGGTGTCCGCCATGCGCACCGCTGAGTTCTTCGCTGGACGGCGCGACGCGGCGGACGTGGAGGCGGCCCTGCGCATCCTCCGGCGCGAGGGAGGCCAGCCGCCAGATGACGCCGACGCGCTGAACTTTGCCCCGACCGACGGCAAACCTAGGGTTGCGCGGTAGCGACGTTGTCGGTGCGCGGACGTCCCCGAACGAGTACTCCCGTTCGCGTTCGCCATTCTTGCCTAGTGCAAGAATCAAAATGCGGGCGAGGACGCCCGCGCACCCCTTGAAATGCGGCGCCCCATGACGTTGCGCGGACGTCCCCGCCCGAAATCGGGACGGGTACAAGACCCGTTGCGGGCCGGGAGGCCCGCGTACCCGGGAGAGTTCGACGCGCTGCGCCTCGACTTGAAGGGGCTCGGCCGCATCTACGTTGCGACCTGGCCGTACCTCTACGCCCAGATAGGGCACTTCCTCGCGCTCCTGGCGCTGAACCTGTTGCTGCTGGGCTTCGGCACCGCGGTCGGCTTCCTCAGCTTCGATGTCCTCATGGACTCCGTCGGTCGCGCGGAGCCGCTCTCGGCCATGCAGGCAGGGGTGATGCTGTTGCCGGAGGCGGGCTACGTCGGCGTCGAGGCCCTGAGCGAAGCGGCGCGCCTCGAGGTGCTGTTTCGGTTTCTCATCGTCTCGGCGGTGATCATCGTGACCACGACCAGCGCGTTCACGCTGCTCGCCATGTACAAGGTCTGGATCCTGCAGCGGGTCAACCAGGACCTGCGCGTCACCATGGTTCGCAACGCCGAGGACTTGAGCCTGCGGTTCCACTCGAGAACGTCCGCCGGCGACGGGATCTACCGGGTCTTCCAGGACAGCGCCATGGTGACGGCGGTGGTGGACCACGTGGTCGTCCAGCCGATCATCGCGATCGCCATGATGGCGCTCCAGATTGCCGTCGCGACGCTATTCAGCCCGTACTTCGCCTTTCTGATGCTCCTCGCGAGCGTCGTGGTTGTCGGCCTGGCGCTTGTGGTGACGCCGAGGTTGCGCACCTGGAGCCACGCGGCCCGGCGCGCCAATGCGGAACTCTTCACCCGCGTCCAGGAGACCTTCCAGGGGATCCAGGCGATCAAGGCTTACGGCTTCGAAGGCGCGAACCTGGGCAGATTCCGGAACGAGTCGACCAAGGCCCTCGACACGGCGTACGCGCTCAGGAGGGACTTCGCGGCGTTGAAGGTGGTCGTCTCCTACCTCTTGGCGCTGCTGCTCTTCGCCACGGACTACCTCGCGACCCGGTACGTTCTCGAGGAAAGCGCCGTATTCGGTGCATCCCTGCTGGTGCTGTTCGGGATGTCGGTGACGCAGTGGACGGTGGCCGTCCACCAGGCGCGGGCAAGCCGGATCACCGCGTTCGCGCTGCACTTCGAGGAGCTTGCGCGGGTCTGGTGCTACGCCCAGGACATGGCCGTGGGCCTCGGTCGCGCGTTCTGGTTGTTGGCGCAGCAGCCGGAGGTGAGCGATCCCGCCGAGCCGGTGGACTTTCCGGCGGTGCGCGAAGGGGTTCGGTTCAGCGGCGTGGGCTTCGGCTACGCACCGGACGTGCCGGTACTTCGTGGCTTCGACTTTGCCCCCCGGACCGGCGAGGTGACCGCCCTCGTCGGCGAGTCGGGGACCGGCAAGTCCACGGCGATGGCACTGCTGCTGCGGCTCTTCGACCCGGACGCCGGGAGCGTGGCCATCGACGGCGTCGACCTGCGGTCGGTTCGCGTTGCCGATCTCCGGGAACACGTCGCCATCGCCTTGCAGGAGAACGTGCTCTTTCCCACCTCCATCGCGGACAACCTGCGCTATGCGACCCCGGCCGCAACGGACGCTGAGATCCGCGAGGCGGCCGACGTGGCCTGCGCCACAGAGTTCATCGAGGCCCTGCCCGACGGGTTCGAGACCGTGCTCGGCGTCGGTGGCGCGCTGCTGTCCACCGGGCAGAAGCAACGGCTGTCCATCGCCCGGGCGCTGGTGCGCGGCGCGCCCGTGCTGGTGCTGGACGAGCCGACGGCGTCCTTGGATGCCCAGACCGAACGGCAGGTGTTCGCGAACTTGAGAGCCTGGGCCGTGGGTCGGGTCGTCATCGTGATCACGCATCGGATGTCCACGATCCGAACGGCGGACCGGATCGCGGTGCTCGCGGACGGTGGCGTCGTGGAGTCCGGCACCCACGACGAACTCGTAGGCCGCCGGGGCCGCTACCGCGATCTCGTGGCCACCAGCGAGGCGACCCATGGCTGAGATCTACCACGACCGCCTCGATGTCCGCACGGCACTGACCAGCGGCGACGTCGTCGGGCTCTTCAGGCGTGCGCTGGGCTACCTCTGGCCGCAGCGGCGCCTGTTCGCGGCGCGCGTGGGACTCATGGTGCTGATCTACGGGCTGGGATTGCCGCTGCCGTGGTTCCTGAAAGTCCTGATCGACCACGGCGTCATGCAGCAGGCGATCCCGGCGGACGGCGAAGGTCTGCTTTACCCCGTCTTCATGGGCTGGTTTCTCGACTCTGCCGCCGGCATGGATCCGCTCGCGGTCACGATCTATGCGCTCGTCGTTCTGGCCGTGTTGTTCCTGTTCGTCGGCTATTCCGGCAACACTCTGCTCGAGGCGAACCTGGCCGAGGGCGCGGACGTCGCGACCCGGTCCGAGAACAAGATCAGCGCCGGCTCCAGCGCGGCTCATGGGCTCATCGGTCTGCTCGACCTGTGTCTCGCCATCCGCCTGTCCCAACGCATCACCCATCACGTGCGCGGCGTGCTGTTCTCGCGGCTGTCGCGCCAGCCCCTGACGAGCCTCAACCTGCAACGCTCCGGCGATGCCATGTTCCGGGTGATGCACGACGCACCGTCGATCGCGGGCATCTGCCACGCGCTGACGCTGAGTCCGCTCGCCATGGTTGTCAGCGTCGGCGCGAATCTCTGGGTCCTGACCGCCGTCTACGGCGGCGTCGCGCCGGAACTGGTGTGGATCGGCTTCTCAGCCGTTGGCCTGACCCTGGTTGCGACATCGCCCCTCGCCCGCTGGGCCCGGCGGGTCAGCCAGGCGAGCCGCGCCTCCGGCAGCGCCACCACGGACGAGTTGGAGGAGGGTTTTCGGAACGTGGCGGCGGTGCAGAGCCTTGGCGGCAGCGAACGGCAGCGCGACCAGTTCGCCGCGGCGAGCCGGGAGTCTTTCCGCCAGAGCCTGCTACTCGTGTGGGTGGCGAACGCGGTCGAGTGGATCGCCGAGAACGTCCACCTGGTCTTCGCGACCGCCGGCTTCTGGGTGATCTTCACCGGCATCGTGCGCGGCGAACTCACCCTTGGGGACACGCCGGTGGTGATCCGCATGTACAGCCTGCTCTACGAGACCGCCATGCAGTTCGGACGCATCTGGATCGATCAGCAGGACAACGCGGCGGCAGCCCGGCGGGTGTTCTTCTCCATGGATCACGAGGTTGAGCCGTCCGCCGCGAAGCGCACGACGGAACTGCAATGGTCCGATCCGCTCACTTTGCGCTTCGAGGGTGTTGGGTTCCGCTATCCGGACGGGCGCCGGGCTCTCGACGCGGTTAGCTTCGAGGCTCTGACCGGGCAGACTGTGGCGATCGTCGGGCCGAGCGGCGCCGGCAAGACGACGCTCGCCCAGATGACGCCTAGGTTCCTGCACCCGACCGAGGGCCGGATCACGTTGAACGGCGTCGACTTGGCGGAAATGGACACGGCCGGGCTGCGACGGCACGTTGCCTACGTTTTCCAGGAACACCAACTGCTGACCGACACGGTCGCCGCGAACCTGCGCATCGCCAACCCTCAAGCGGGAATCGCCGACATGGAGTCGGCCTGCCGCCTTGCCGGCGCCCTGGATTTCGTCCACGCCATGCCCGAGGGATTCGACGCGCGAATCGGCCGCGGCGGCGGCGCGCTGTCGACGGGCCAGAAGCAGCGCCTCTCCATCGCACGGGGCCTCTTGCGGGGCGCCCCGATCTTGATCCTGGACGAACCGACCGCCGCGCTCGACCCCGAGACGGAACGGGCCTTGCTGGATTCCCTATCCGCATCCCGTGAGGATCGCCTGACCATCGTCATCGCGCACCGGCTGTCGACCATCGAACGCGCCGACCGTATCGTCTACCTCGACCAGGGACGCGTCGTCGAGAGCGGCACCCACGACGAGTTGATGGCAAAGCCCGACGGCGCGTACCGGCGGTTCGTCGACCTGCAGACATAGATGGTACGCGGACGTCCCCGTCCGCATCCGCCTAGCACTCCGGCGCGGGCACCCCGGTGTGCCTCGAGCGCCTTGCCGGAGTCCGAACAGAGGTGTGCGATTCGTTCGCGCAGAGGTTGACGATGGCCCTCGTACACCCTTGCTCCGTTGACACGGGTGACCAACAAGGCCATGATTCCAAACGAAATAACAAAGACCCAAGGACGCGTCCCATGGCAGAGTCACCGCCGCAAACGAGCCCCGCCTTGGCGCCGCCGGAACTGAAGACTGAAACGGCACCACGAGCGCGGCGCGTGGCGCAGCAATCAGAAAAGTCGGGTCGACTGACGCAGACAAGAAGGACTCAGGAGATGGAAACCACCGAGATGTTCGAGATCCTCCGCGACGACATCCGCGGCGTTCACACGCGCTTTGACAGATTCGAGGAGAGAGTCGACGAGCGGTTCCGGGAATCCGAAGAAAAAGTCGAGCGCCGCATCACGGAGGTCAAGGCGGACCTGGGCCAGCAGATCAAAGACGTCCAAACCAACCTGGGCCAGCAGATCAAAGACGTCCAAACCAACCTGGGCCAGCGGATCAGCAATGTCGACCAGCGTGTAACTGACCTCCGAACCGATTTGATGGACCGTATAGACGCCGTCAACGACCGGATCGACGAGGTGCGCGTGGACATCCGCGAGGCCTTCAGTCGGCGACTGCAAGCCTGGACCGTGGCAGTGGGCTCGGCCACCGCGCTGGCGGTCGCCTGCTCCTTCGTGCTCCAGCTCTACGTCGTCCTGGAGTGAGATGCTACGAACCCGCGCCGGTCATCTCGCGCAGGGTCGTGGCCAGCAGCCGGTAGTCTTCGGCCAACGGAGACGTTCGCCGCCAGGCCAGTCCGATCTGCCGGGACGCGGCCATGTCGAGCCGCGACAGCGAGATATCCGTTCCCTGCGTGATGTGTGCGTCCACGGCGAGGCGCGGAATCAGCGTGACGCCGATTCCGGCACCGACCATGTGCACCAGCGTGTGCAGGCTGCTGGCCTCGAACTGCGCCCGCGCCCGCGCGTCGCCGATGCCGTAGACGTCCAACGTATGCCCACGCAGGCAATGGCCTTCTTCGAGCAGGAGAAGGTCCGCGCCGACTAAGGCCTCGCGCGGGATCTCGTCGGCACCCGCCAACGGGTGACTCCGATGGCACGCGAACAGGAACTCGTCCTCGCTGATGACCTCGATAGTCAGGCTGTCCGTCGGATACGGCAATGCGATCAGCGCGGCGTCGAGTTGGCCGTCTTCCAGCCGGTCGAGCAACGTCGCCGTCTGTTCCTCGCGAAGGTAGATGGTCAAGTCCGGGAATCGCTCACGGAGCACCGGCAACGCCCGCGGCAACAGGAAGGGACTGATCGTCGGGATCACCCCCAGGTGCATCTCGCCGGTCATCGGCGACGGGTTGGCGCGGGCCATCGCCATGATCTCGTCGGCCTCTCGCAAGACGGCCTTCGCCCGTTCGGCGATCTGCGCGCCGAGGCGCGTCATGACGACGCGTCGATTCGAGCGTTCGGCGACCGCGGCCCCGAGCACCGACTCCAGGTCGCGGATGCCGGCGCTTAACGTGGACTGCGTGATGTGGCAGCGCTCGGCGGCATGGCCAAAGTGCCGGGTGTCGGCCAGCGCGATCAGGTACTGGAGCTGTTTCATGGTGGGAACGCGCTTCATAGCACGAGGTCTCCCGCAAACGTTTGTTCGTAAAACACGATTGGAATGTCAAATAATAATCGTTGTGCGCTAACGGAGAGAAGCTCTAATCTCTCTCCCAGTTCGAGGTTGCACGCACCTCGGGCCGGTCCATGCGGGCGGTTCGTGAACGTGTCGTCGTCAGGACGCTGCAACCAGAGGGACATCAACTAGGGAGCAAAAGTTATGACCGAGAGCAAGTGCCCGTTTTCGGGCGAGTTTCACGCGGGCGCCGCCCGTGGCGCCGTTTCGAACCAGGAGTGGTGGCCGAACCGGTTGCGCCTGGACATCCTCCGCCAGCATTCATCCTTGTCCGATCCGATGGACGAGGGGTTTAACTACGCCGAGGAGTTCAAGACCCTCGACATCGAGGAGGTCAAGCAGGACCTCTTCGACCTGATGACCACATCCCAGGACTGGTGGCCCGCCGACTACGGCCACTACGGACCGCTCTTCATCCGGATGGCCTGGCACGCCGCGGGGACGTACCGGATCGCCGATGGCCGCGGCGGCGGCGGCACCGGCAACCAACGCTTTGCGCCGCTGAACAGTTGGCCGGACAACGCCAACCTCGACAAGGCACGCGTGCTCCTGTGGCCGATCAAGCAGAAGTACGGCAACAAGCTCTCCTGGGCCGACCTCCTGATCTTCGCGGGCAACTGCGCACTCGAGTCCATGGGCTTCCAGCCCTTCGGATTCGGCGGCGGGCGGCCCGACATCTGGCACCCCGAGGAAGACATCTACTGGGGGCCCGAGGACGAATGGCTGGGCGACAAGCGCTATACCGGCGAGCGGGATCTTCAGAACCCGCTCGGCGCCGTCCAGATGGGCCTGATCTACGTCAACCCGCAGGGACCGAACGGCAGTCCGGACCCGGTGGCATCCGGAGTCGACATCCGCGAGACCTTCGCCCGGATGGCCATGAACGACGAGGAGACCGTCGCGCTCGTTGCCGGCGGACACACCTTCGGCAAGTGCCACGGTGCCGGCGACGAGGCCCTGGTGGGTCCCGAGCCCGAGGGTGCCGAAATCGCGCAGCAGAGCCTGGGCTGGGCCAACGGCCACGGCACGGGCAAGGGCGGCGATACGATCACCAGCGGTATCGAAGGGGCCTGGACCACGAACCCCGTGCAGTGGGACAACGGCTACTTCGACGTGCTGTTCGGCTACGAGTGGGAACTGACGAAGAGCCCCGCCGGCGCCCACCAGTGGGTACCGGCGGGCGGTGCCGGTTCGGACACCGTGCCTGACGCCCACGACCCGTCGAAGCGGCATGCGCCGATCATGACGACGGCGGACATGGCGATGCGGATGGACCCGGCCTACGAGCCCATTTCGAGGCGCTTCCATGCCAACCCCGACGAGTTCAAGGACGCCTTCGCCCGCGCCTGGTTCAAGATGACGCACCGCGACATGGGGCCGAAGGTGCGCTATCTCGGTGCACTGGTTCCCGATGAGGATCTCATCTGGCAAGACCCCGTCCCGGCGGTCGACCACGCAGTCATCGACGATGACGATGCTGCCAACCTGAAGGCCAAGATCCTGGCGTCCGGCCTGTCGGTCTCGGAACTCGTCTCGGCCGCCTGGGCGTCCGCTTCGACATTCCGCGGCTCCGACTTGCGCGGCGGGGCGAACGGCGCACGCGTCCGCCTTGCCCCGCAGAAGGACTGGGAGGTCAACCAGCCAGACCAGTTGGCGCGCGTACTTGGGACCCTCGAGGGAATCCAGAAGGAGTTCAACGGCTCCGCAGCCGGTGGCAAGCAGGTGTCGCTCGCGGACCTGGTCGTCCTCGGGGGATGTGCCGGGGTCGAGCAAGCCGCCAGGAATGCCGGCCACGAGGCCACCGTGCCGTTCTCGCCGGGCCGCACCGACGCGTCGCAGGAGCAGACCGACGAACACTCCTTCGCCGTGCTCGAACCGGCGGCCGACGCCTTCCGCAACTATCTCAAGGAGCGCTACGCGGTCTCCGCGGAGGAGCTGATGGTCAACCGGGCGCAACTGCTCACCCTGACGGCGCCCGAGATGACGGTGCTCGTCGGTGGCATGCGTGTGCTGGGCACCAACGTCGGCGGTTCCGCCCACGGGGTGTTCACCGACCGCGCCGGGTCCCTGACGAACGACTTCTTCGTCAACCTGCTCGACATGGGCACGACCTGGGCGGCGACGTCCGACGACCAGGACGAGTTCGAGGGCCGCGACCGCGCGACGGGCGAGCTCAAGTGGACGGGCACGCGGGTGGACCTGATCTTCGGTTCGAACTCCGAGCTGCGGGCACTCGCCGAGGTCTACGGATGCGCAGACTCCGGCGCGAAGTTCGTCAACGACTTCGTGGCGGCCTGGACCAAGGTGATGAACCTCGGCCGGTACGACCTGGCCTGATTCGCGGATAGCACGCGCGATGAGACCGCGGCGACCGAAAGGTCGTCGCGGTCATGTCGTTTCCAAGGTCCGGGCAACGGTCCTCGTCGGCTTCCTGGCCAAGCACGAACAACGGTGTGCGATTTCCCACCAAGTGCCCGATGATGTCAGTCGTACACCCGTGCTCCGTTGACACGCGTGCTTTTTCAAGGTGATGATTCCAAACGAAATTGCATGATGACAAGGACGCGCGCCATGGCAGCCGGATCACCACAAACGAGCCCCGCCTTGGCACCACCGGGACCGGCAACGGAGACGTCGCGACAAACCCCGCGGACGGCGCGTCAACGAGAAGAAGCGAAGCGATCAGGGCAGTCAGAAGAGACACGCGAAATGGAAATCACCGAGATGTTCGAGATCCTCCGTGGCGACATCCGCGGGGTGAATACACGCGTCGAGAGACTCGAGGAGAGGGTCGACGCGCGCCTTCTGCAACACGAGGAGAGGGTCGACGCACGGCTTCTGCAAAACGAGGAGAGGGTCGATGCGCGCCTCCAGCAACACGAGGAGAGGGTCGACGCACGGCTCCTGCAAAACGAGGACAAACTCGAGCGCCGCATGACGGACGTCAAGGCGGATCTGGGCCAGCGAATCAGCGACGTCCGAACCGAACTGGTGGAACGCCTGGACGCCGTGAACGACCGGATCGACGAGGTCCGCACGGACATCCGCGAGGCCTTCAGGAGCCTGTCAGAAATCACGTGTTTGGGGGCCGTAACATTTGAGTCCACCAAGGAG
>JAPOVK010000003.1 GCA_026708185.1 Gammaproteobacteria bacterium
TGGACGGCAACGGCTCAGCCAATGGTGGCCCGCACACGTAATTCCTGACACTCCTCAATTACGGATTTCATTGAGAGCCGCAGAACCGACGCGCGTGCTCCGAGTCTCAACAGGCTGTGCCAAACTTACTTCGCAACGTTGGCGGTCAAGGTTTGACCAGACGAGCGAGAGATCGGCGACGTCGATGACAGACTCGACCATGTTGCATCTGTCCTACTTCGTAGACGTTAGGTATCCCTCCACACTTTCCCTGACGGCCGCGACGATTCAGCTAAGCTCTGCTAGAACGTCGCCGACTCCAGCACGGTCCACTGCTCGGCCCAATCCTCGGTGGGCACGGCCTTGAACTCGGTGCGTACGAACTGCGCGATGCGGCCTTCCGCGCTGGCCAGGAGCAGGTTTGCGCATGCGTTGGGACCGAGCGGCGGTGCCTGCGCACGGACCGCATGCGCCTCGCGTGCCAGTTGCCGCAACTGCGTCTCGATGCGGTCGAAGAACTGGCGAACGCGGGCCTGCAGGCGCGGGGTCTCGCCAATGAGCGCATCGCCAACGAAGACACGCGCGAAGCCCGGATTGGTCTCGCAGAACGACAGAAGCAAAAAAAGGATCCCCCGGCACTTCGCCGACGGTCGCTGGCCACCGTCGACGATCTTGCCGACACGGCTGAAAATCGTCTCCTCCGCGAAGTCGATCAGGCCATCGATCATCTTCGCCTTGGTCGGAAAGTGCCGGTAGAGTGCGGCCTCGGAAACGTCGATCTCGGAAGCTAGGGCCGCCGTCGTGACCCGCTTGCCGGGGTGGGTCTCGAGCATCGAGGCATAGGCTTCGAGAATCTGCCGTCGCCGGTCGGTCCGGTTCATGGGAATCCCCCTCCGTCGCTGGCTCGCGGTGCCGACGGTGGTCCGCTTCGCGCCTTGATGAGCGTACCGACGCCGCGATCGGTCAACACCTCGAGCAACAGCGCGTGGGGCACACGGCCGTCGATGATATGGGCCGTTTTCACGCCGCCCTCGATCGCGTTCAGGGCGCATTCGACCTTGGGCAGCATGCCGCCGGACACCGTGCCGTCGGCGATCAGTCCGCGGGCATCAGCGCGCGTCAGCCCGGTCACCGTGTTGCCGTGCGGATCGAGGATGCCGGCCGTGTTGGTGAGCAGCACGAGCTTCTCGGCGTGCAGACGCTCGGCGACCGCCCCGGCCACGAAATCCGCGTTGATGTTGTAGGACTCCCCGTCCGGACCCACGCCCACGGGCGCGATGACCGGTACGAAACCACTCCCGATGAGCGTATCGAGCAGGGCGCGGTGCACCACGTCCACCTCCCCGACGTGCCCGATGTCGATTATCTCCGGCACGCCCACACCGTCGGCCAGGTGCTCGTCGTCGTCGCGCGCGGTACGCGTCACCTTGAGCTTCCGGGCGCGAATCAGATCGCCGTCCTTGCCGCTGATTCCAACGGCCCGGCCACCGGCCGTGTTCAGCAGCGACACGATGTCCTTGTTGACAAGACCGCCCAAGACCATCTCCACCACGTCCATGGTGGCCGCGTCCGTCACGCGCAGGCCGTCGACGAACTTGGTCGGGATGTTCAGGCGATCGAGCAGGTCGCCGATCTGGGGCCCGCCGCCGTGCACCACGACAGGGTTCATGCCGACCAGCTTCATGAGCACGACGTCCCGGGCGAATGCGCGCTTGAGGTCGTCGTCCACCATGGCGCTGCCGCCGTACTTCACGACGATGGTTGCGCCGTGGAACTGGCGGATATACGGCAACGCTTCGATCAGTACCTTGGCCGTTGCGTCCGGCATCGCAACCCCTACTCGAGAAACGACAAGTTGGCGTCGATGGTCGTGAGCGCCGCTTCGAAGACGCCTTGGATACGGTCCAACACCGCCCGATCGTCCGCCTCGAAGCGCAAGCTTAAGTTCGGGCTGGTGTTCGACGGGCGCAGAAGGCCCCAGCCATCCGGATAGTCTACGCGGATGCCGTCGATGCCGTTCACGTCGCCGCCATCGAAGTCCGCATGCGCCGCCAATTCGTCGATGATCGCGAACTTGCGCGCTTCGCTCGTTCGGACCTTGATTTCCGGTGTCGAGACCGTCGCCGGGAAGTCGGCGAAGACCACGCTCGCCGGCCGTGGATCGGCCGCCAGGATCTCCACCAACCGCGCGGCGCTGTAGATCGCGTCGTCGAAGCCGAACCAGCGCTCGACGAAGCAGATGTGCCCGGAGAACTCGCCGCCCAGCAAGGCGCCGGAGTCGCGGATCTTCGCCTTGATGTGGGAGTGGCCGGTCTTCCACATGATCGGTTCGCCGCCGCAGTCGCGAACCAGCGCCGGGAGGTGGCGGCTGCACTTGACGTCGAAGACCACCTTCGCGCCGGGATTGCGGCTGACCAGATCCCGACTGAAGAGCATCATGGCCCGGTCCGGCCAGACGATTTCACCTTGATCCGTCACAACGCCCAGGCGGTCACCGTCGCCGTCGAAGGCGATGCCGAGATCCGCATTCGCCGTGCGCACCGCCTCGATCACGTCGACCAGGTTCGCGGCTTCCGCGGGATCGGGATGATGGTTGGGGAAGGTCCCGTCGACCTCCGTGAAGAGTGGAACCACCTCGCAGCCCAATGCGGCGAGGAGTTCCGGGGCCACCAGTCCTGCGACGCCGTTGCCGCAGTCGACAGCGACTCTCAACGGTCGGTCGAGCGTCACATCGCCCGTTATGCGATCCCTGTAGTGGTCCAGGAGCGCGGTGGAACTCAAGGAGCCGGTGCCCGTGGTGAACGCCCGACCCTCGATGCGTTGGCGCAACTGCTGTATGCGTTTCTCAGCCAGGGTGACGCCGCCGATCATCATCTTCAGGCCGTTGTACTCCGGCGGATTGTGCGAGCCCGTGATCATGATGCCGGTGGCCGTCCCGAGGACGTGCGTCGCGTAGTAGAGCAGGGGAGTCGGCACGCAACCTATGTCAGTCACGTCCACCCCGCCCTCGTTCAACGCCTGGTGCAGAGCCCCGCGCAACGGTGCCGTCGATGCCCGGCCGTCGCCGCCTACGGCCACGTGGCCCTGGCCGGCCGCCAAGCTTTCCGCCGCAAACGCCCGGCCGACCAGGTACGCCGCATGCTCGGTGAGCGTCTCGTCCACCACGCCGCGAATGTCGTAGGCGCGGAAGATCTCCGGATCCAACGCGCCGTCGATCGCCGATGCACCATCCCCGCGCATCGCCTTAAGCGCGCGCCTGGTGGTAGAGCGCCGAGATCTCCGTCACCAAGCGGCGCGCGACCAGGCGTTTCGGCATCTTGTCCAAGGCCAGTTCGCCGCCGTCGTGGATCAGGGTGACCGCGTTGTCTGCGCTGTCGAACCCGATGGCGGCATCCGAGACGTCGTTGACGACGATGGCGTCCATGCCCTTGCGCAGCCGCTTGTCGCGGGCGTAGTCCAGCGGGTTGTGGGTTTCCGCGGCGAAACCGACCACGAACGGCCGCGGGTGGGTATTGGCGATGGAACCGATGATGTCCTCGTTTTCCTTGAGCGCGACGCGCATCTCGCTCGTAGCCCGTTCCGACTTCTTGAGCTTCTGCTCGTACATATGGCTCGGTCGGTAGTCGGCGACGGCCGCCACGGAGACGAAGATGTCGGCGACCTCCACGCGCTCGGCGACCGCGGCCTTCATCTCGCTCGCGCTCACGACATCGAGCCGTTCGACGCCCGTGGGCGACGGCAGATGAACCGGCCCCGCGATCAAGGTGACGTCCGCGCCGGCATCGCGCGCGGCTTCGGCAAGCGCGAACCCCTGTCGACCCGAACTCCGGTTGCTGATGAAGCGCACCGGGTCGAGAAACTCGCGCGTCGGGCCCGCGGTGACCAGCACCTTGACGCCGGCAAGGCACTGCGGCGACGCGAGAACCGCCACCACCGCTTCGGCGATGTCGACCGGTTCAAGCATCCGCCCCGGCCCGAACTCGCCGCACGCCTGCTCGCCGTCGGCCGGCCCGAGGATCGTGGCGCCATCGGCCTGCAGGCGCACGACGTTGCGTTGCGTCGCCGGATGCTCCCACATCTTGTTGTTCATCGCCGGGGCCAAGAAGAGCGGCGCGGTAGTGGCAAGGCACAGCGTGGTCAGCAGATCGTCCGCCAAACCGTTCGCCAGCTTGGCCAGGATGTTCGCTGTCGCGGGCGCAATGACGACGGCGTCCGCCCAACGGGCCAACTCGATGTGGCCCATCGCGGCTTCCGCCTCGGCATCCCACAAGTCTGTGCGAGGACGGTTGCCCGCGAGGGCCTGCAGCGCGGTGGGCGTGACGAAACGATGCGCGTTCCTGGTCAAGACCGGGACGATTTCTGCATCGAAGCCGCGCAGATGTCTTACGAGCTCAGCAGACTTTACCCCTGCTATGCCGCCGCTAACGCCGAGTAGGATGTGTTTTGCGTGGTTGTCGGACGGCATGCCGAGCGTCTAGCGAGTCGTTGGGCGCGACTCGCTACGATACCACGAGGGCTCGTTGATGAGGTGAGTGGCGCCCGGCTTGGAGGTATGGATTGTCGGCCCTAAATGGCGTCGCGCGTCTCGTTGAGCTGCCTGCAGTGGAGCGCCCGAGAGAGCGCGCCCTGAAAGAAGGATTAGCCAGCTTAAGAGACTGCGAACTGATCGCGCTCGTGCTGCGCACGGGCATCGGCCAACGGGACGCCGTCGCGCTTGCCAGCTCGCTGCTCGACCGCTTCGGCGGTGTCCACGGCCTGCTTTGCCAGGACGCGGCGACCCTCCTCGACGTCAAGGGCTTGGGCCAGGCCAAAGTGGCCGCCTTGGTTGCGATCCGGGAGTTGCTGAAGCGCGCCGAACTCGCCGCGATGCAGCAAGGGCCGGTCATCGAAGGGGCCGACATGGCCAAGGACTACCTCGGGATGCACATCGGTCGCAGCGAACGCGAAGTCTTCGGCCTGATGCTGCTCAACTCGCGCAACCACCTGCTGGCGATGGAGGACGTGTTCTTCGGCACCGTGGACCGGACGACCGTCCACACGCGCGAAGTGGTCAAGTGCTGTCTGCGCCACAACGCCGCGGCCGTGATCCTGTTCCACAACCATCCGTCGGGGGATTCGAAACCGAGCGCGAGGGACGTGGCACTCACCAAGCGACTCAACCGCGTACTGGACCAGGTCGACGTGCGGCTGCTCGATCACCTGGTCGTGGCGAACATGGAGGTCTCCTCCATGGCACAACTCGGGCACATCAAGTCGGACTATCACGTCTGATTGGGCCAGTCAGAGCGCGTGAGGACTAGGAGGATGAATGTACTGCGTTCCTGAGTGCCTGTCGGAGGGGCTTGTCGACCTTCCTGAGTCGGGCATGGGCTATCAACTGGTGCGTGTGGAATCGAACGGGGACGCGCGACGGTTCGTCATTCTGAATGCCGAGTGGGCGATCGCCGCTGGAACAGACTGGCAGCTCGTGGAGGACGCTGACATCCGGTTTTTGGGAAATCATGACCACACCCGCGGACCCCGGGTGCGGGTTTACCGACCCGTGGATCGGATGAACGCGCCCGCCGCGATCAGGGAGGCGGAACCCTTCCCTTATACGCTTGGAGAGCTTAAGGTGGAGCGTCATGGCAGTTTCCCTGCGATATCGGGTGACGATGTGTTCTATCGATACTCGGCCTTCGCGAACGATCGCCGCCTCCGGAGTGAAGCTGGAGTCATACCGGCGGGGACTTACCTGACGTCTCATAGGGACACGCAGTTCGCGGAGTCCGGACTCGGCGCGGTGGCGCGGTACGCGCTGCCTAATCCGGCGCCAGCGATCTTCCGTTTCGCGATCGGCGTGCCCACGGGGACAGTGCTCATGTGCGGCACGGCCTCGCCCAGTTTCGGCCAGTCTGGTGGCGGCGTGGAGTTGCGGACGGACGAGGCAATCGATGTTGCCCGCGTCTACGACCCGGAAATCCTGCCCGAGTGGTGAGACGACGCATGACTGTCCACCTGCCGCAACGCTTGATCCAACGGCTCTGCGAGCTGCCCGAGTCGGGTATTGGTTATCAAAACGTGGTCGTCCGTCTACGCGATGGTTCGGTGTGGACCGCCATCGTCTATAACGCCGAGCAGTTCGAGTGGCCTGCGGACCGTCCACCGATAGGTCCGTCGGACATCGTGGAGGTCAAACTGGCGCGAGAGGGCGCCTAGAGGGCGACACGCGCTGAGACCGATTTCGTGTCCTGCTGTTGTGAAGTCACGTCTGACTAGCCCCTTGGAAGCACGGGCGCTCAGTCGCAGACATCGCGGCCATGTTCTACAAGCCACTGGCGTAAGGGCACGTCCTCAGGTTGCGGGGAGGAATAGCCGTGGCCGTCGCCGCTCGCGCCGAGCAACTGCCGGCGAATCGGATCCCGGCAGTCGGGATAGTCTTCGATCCTCAAGTTGTCCCGCGGGCGCAGCCATCGGTAGCTGTACCCGTAGAACACGGCCTTGCGCGTGACGTCTGAGGTGTTCGGACTCGGCGAATGCCATAGCCGCCGGTCGAATAGAACGGCCGTCCCGGGTTCGGCGCAAACCGGGGTGGCGTTCGCCGGGTCTCGGTCGTCGGAGTCCAGCCGGTTCGACAAGTGGCTGCCGGGCACGACGCAGAAGTTGCCGCGCCCGGGAACGCTGACATCGGTCAGGAAGTAGCCGACCTTCACCGAGAGTCGGGGGCGCGGATCAGTCTCCATCTCGCGGTTCACGCGACCACTGTCCTGATGCCAGCCGAGGCGCCCAGGGCGCGGAGTCCCTTTGGGAACGGGTGGCGTGATGTCCACGTGCGAGAGATACAACTGGATGTGCCAGCCGAGGATGCCCCAGACCTTGGGGAACGTGGTCGGCCAATCCAGGAGATCCATGAACACCGGATCCCAACGCAGGAAATCGCGCAAGTGCAGACGCCCGTTGGGTTCCACTTCGTCGGCTCGCTCCGCGCCGAGACGGTCGACGAGGGCCGTCAGGCGGGTCACTTCGTCCACGGACAGAGCGTTTGGAATCAATAAGTAGCCGTCCCTCTCGAACGTCCGCCGCTCTTCGTCGCTGAGTGCGTGGATGAGGCAGGAACTGTGCACGCGTCACGCTGCCTAGTCGGGTTTGCCCGAGTACACGTTGCGTTCGCCGAGCAGCGCGGAAGCGCAGCCGTTCAGCGACGGATCTTGCGCAGCTCGTCCAAGGTCCGCTGCTGCGCCGACGCCGCCGCTAACTGGGCTTCCACGCGGCCGTAGTCCAGTTCCGCCGCGGCTTCCGACAAGGCCCGTTCCGCTTCCTGGCGCGCTTCGATGGCGGCGGCCTCGTCGATGTCGTCGGCGCGCAACGCCGTGTCCGCCAGCACCGTCACGATGCCCGGCTGGATCTCGAGGTAGCCGCCCGAGGCGAAGAAGACGTCCTCTTCGCCGTTTTCGTCGCGCAGTTTCACCGGCCCCGGGCGGATGCCCGTCAAGAGCGGCGCATGGCCCGGGAGGATGCCCAGTTCGCCGATCGTTCCCGTTGCCGACAGCATCGCGACGCGGCCCGAGTAGATCTCCTCTTCGGCACTGACGATGTAGCACTGCATGGTCGCGGCCATGGCGGTTCGCTCCGGTTCTTTAGGCGGCCAGGGTCTCGGCCTTCTTGCGCGCGTCCTCGATGGTTCCCACCATGTAGAACGCCTGCTCGGGCATGTCGTCGCATTCGCCGTCGAGGATCGCCTTGAAGCTGCGCACCGTGTCCTCGCGGCTGACGTAGTCGCCCGGCTGGCCGGTGAACTGCTCGGCGACGAACATCGCCTGCGAGAAGAACTGCTGCATCTTGCGCGCGCGGTAGACCAGCGCCTTGTCCTCTTCGGACAACTCGTCCATACCGAGAATGGCGATAATGTCCTTGAGTTCCTGGTAGCGCTGCAACACCTGCTGCGCGCCCCGCGCGGTCTGGTAGTGATCCTGGCCGACGATGTTCGGGTCGAGTTGCCGGCTCGACGACGCCAGCGGATCCACTGCCGGGTAGATGCCGAGGTCGGTGATCGCCCGCGACAGCGTGACCGAACTGTCGAGGTGTGCGAAGGTGGTCGCCGGTGACGGGTCGGTGTAGTCGTCCGCCGGCACGAAGATGGCCTGGACGGAGGTGATGGAGCCGGTCTTGGTGGTGGTGATGCGCTCCTGCAGCGCACCCATTTCCGCCGCCAAGGTCGGCTGGTAGCCCACCGCCGAGGGCATGCGGCCGAGGAGCGCGGAGCACTCGGTTCCCGCGAGCGTATAGCGGTAGATGTTGTCGATGAAGAGCAGGACGTCACGCCCCTCGTCCCGAAACTTCTCGGCCAGCGTCAGACCCGAAAGCCCCACGCGCAGGCGGTTGCCGGGCGGCTCGTTCATCTGCCCGAAGACCAGCGAGATCTTGTCGAGGACGCCCGCGTCCTGCATCTCGTAGTAGAAGTCGTTGCCCTCCCGGGTGCGTTCGCCGACGCCGGCGAATACCGACAGGCCGGAGTGCTCGATGGCGATGTTCCGGATCAGTTCCAGCATGGTCACCGTCTTGCCGACGCCGGCACCGCCGAACAGGCCCACCTTCCCGCCCCGGGCGAAGGGGCACATCAGATCGATGACCTTGACGCCGGTCTCGAGCAGTTCGTTGCCGCCTTTCTGGTCCTCGTAGGACGGCGGCTTGCGGTGAATCGGCAACGACTCGCGGGCGTTGACCGGGCCTTTCTCGTCGACCGGGTCGCCGAGCACGTCGAGGATGCGGCCGAGCGTCTCTTCGCCGACCGGTATGGTGATCGGGCCGCCGGTGTTGGCCACGTCGAGCCCCCGGGACAAGCCTTCGGACGATCCCATGGCGATGGTGCGTACCACGCCGTCGCCGAGTTGCTGCTGCACCTCGAGGGTCAGGCCGGTGTCGGTGACCTTCAGCGCGTCGTATACGTTGGGCACTTCGTCGCGGCCGAACTCGACGTCGATCACCGCGCCGATGACTTGAACGATTCGTCCGTTTGACATGATTGATGGCTCTCTAGATTGAATGCTTGTGTTCAAACCGCGGCGGCGCCGCCCACGATCTCGGAGATTTCCTGGGTGATGGATGCCTGCCGGGCGTTGTTGTAGAGGAGCGTCAGCTCGTTGATGATCTCCTCGGCGTTGTCGGTGGCGTTCTTCATGGCGATCATGCGCGCAGCCTGCTCGCAGGCGGTGTTCTCCACCACCGCCTGGTACACGAGCGACTCGATGTAGCGCTCGATCAAGCCTTCGACCAGCTCCCGCGCGTCCGGCTCGTAGATGTAGTCCCAGCGGTGCTTCAAGTCGTCCAGGTCGAGCGGCGGCAGCGGCAGCAGTTGGCGCACGATCGGCCGCTGGGTCATGGTGTTCACGAACTCGTTGGAGATGATGTCCAGGCGGTCAAGGCGGCCGGACTCGAAAGCGTCCAGCATGACCTTGACGCCGCCAATGAGGTTCGCGATCTCGGGCGTTTCCCCGACATCGCCGATGGCGGCGACGACGTTGCCGCCCACCGAACGGAAGAATTGCGCGGCCTTGTTGCCGATGAGCGCCAAGTCCACTTCGACATCGTCCGCCTCCCACCCGCGCATGTGGCGGATGAGTTCCCGAAACAGGTTCACGTTCAGCCCGCCGCACAGTCCACGATCCGTGGACACCACGATGTAGCCGATCCGCCTTACTTCGCGCGTGATCATGTAGGAGGGTCGGTACTCGGGATTGGCGTTCGCCAGGTGCCCGATCATCTCCTCGATGCGCTGGCTGTAGGGCCGGCCCTGCTGCATCCGGTCCTGGGTGCGACGCATCCGACTGGCGGCGACCATCTGCATCGCGCGCGTGCTCTTCTGCGTCGTCTGCACGCTTGCGATCTTCTTCTTGATCTCCTTCCCTGCTGCCATGACCGGACTTCCGTGCGGGTTGCTTTACTCGTAGCTGTGGCTGGCTTGAAACTTGTCGAGCGCGGCCTTCATGTACTCGACGATCTCGTCGTTGTGGTCCCCGGACGCGGTGATCTCGGCCATCCACTCAGCGTGCTCGGTGTTCATGTAGCCGATGAGGTCGCGCTCGAAATCGAGCACACGCTCTACCGGCACGTCCTCCAGGTAGCCCTCGGTGGCGGCGAACAGCACAACGCCCATCTCCGCAACCGACATCGGCGAATACTGGTTCTGCTTCATCAGTTCCTCGACCCGCGCGCCGTGGTCGAGTTGGCGACGGGTGACATCGTCCAGGTCGGACGCGAACTGCGAGAAAGCGGCCAGGTCCCGGTACTGCGCCAACGCGAGCTTGATGCCGCCGGAGATCCTCTTCATGAACGAGGTCTGCGCGGCGCCACCCACCCGGGACACCGAAATGCCCGGGCTCATGGCCGGCCGGATACCGCTGTTGAAGCGGTCCAGCTCGAGGTAGATCTGGCCGTCTGTGATCGAGATGACGTTCGCCGGCACGAACGACGACACCTCCCCGGCCTGCGTCTCGATGATCGGCAGCGCTGTCAGGGAGCCTGTCTGGCCTTTCACCTCGCCGTTGGTGAACTCCTCGACGTAGTCCGCGTTGACGCGCGCGGCCCGTTCGAGGAGGCGCGAGTGCAGGTAGAAGACGTCCCCCGGGTACGCTTCGCGGCCCGGCGGTCGGCGCAGCAGCAGGGAGATCTCGCGGTAGGCCCAGGCCTGCTTGGTGAGGTCGTCGTAGATGATGAGCGCGTCTTCGCCGTGGTCGCGGAAGAACTCGCCCATGGCGCAGCCGGAGTAGGGCGAGATGAAGAGCATCGGCGACGGATCCGATGCCGATGCCGCCACGACGATGGTGTGTTCCATGGCACCGTTCTCTTCGAAGGTGCGCACGATGTTGGCGATGGTGGACATCTTCTGGCCGATGGCCACGTAGATGCACTTGATGCCCGTGCCCTTCTGGTTGATCACCGCGTCCACGGCGATCGCCGTCTTGCCGATCTGCCGGTCGCCGATGATCAGTTCGCGTTGGCCGCGGCCGATGGGAACCATCGCGTCGATGCACTTGATGCCCATCTGCACGGGTTGCTCGACGGTCTGACGGGCGATGACGCCCGGAGCGACCTTCTCGACCGGGGATGTGGCGGTCGCGTTGATGGGGCCCTTGCCGTCGATGGGTTCGCCGAGTGCGTTGACGACCCGGCCCAGGAGTTCGCGACCCACCGGCACTTCCAGGATGCGCTTGGTGCAGCGCGCGGTCATGCCTTCGGAGAGACCCTCGTAGTCGCCGAGGACAACGCAGCCGACCGAGTCGCGTTCGAGGTTCAACGCCATGCCGGTCAGGCCGCCGGTGAATTCGATCATCTCGCCGTATTGGGCCTCGGCCAAGCCGTGCACGCGCACGATGCCGTCCGAAACGCTGACGATGGTGCCTTCGTTGGCGGGTTGCGCCGATACGTCGAGCGCCTCGATCCGGTCGCGGATGATGTCGGTGATTTCCGCGGGGTTCAGTTGCTGCATGACTTAACTCTCTAGTGTTTGTGCTTGAGCGCGGTCAGGCGCGCTGAAGCGCTTCGACCAAGCGGGTGAGACGGCCGCGCACGGAGCCGTCGATGACCGTGTCGCCGGCACGAATGACCGCGCCGCCAACCAGGCTCGGGTCCACGGCGACGCTGACATTGACCTGCTGGCTGAAGCGGCGCTCCAAGGCTTGGGCATAGTCGTTCATCTGGGTCTCGGAAAGGCCGACGGCGGCGGCGATTTCAACGTCGAGGACTTGCTCCGCCTCGGCCTTCCGGGCCTCGTACTGTTCTGCGATCTCCGGCAGCAACTCGAGGCGCTTGTTGTCCGCCAGGACGAGGACGAAGCGTCGGCCGGCGTCGTCGAGATCGTCGCGGACGAGGTCGATGAGCCGATGCGCCTTGGCTTCGCTCGGCAATGCAGGCGAGCCGATCAGCGCCTTCGCCTCCGGCGTCTGGGCCGCTGCGGACAGCAGGCCGAGCATCCGCGACCAACGCTCGAGACGATCCGCCGAACGCGCCAGGTCGAAGGCCGCCTTGGCGTAGGGGCGCGCCAGGGTTGCGAGTTCCGCCACCGTCTCGCTCCTTAAAGATCCGCGGCGATGCGGTTCAGCAGCGCATCGTGCCGGTCACGGTCGATCGACGCCTCGAGAATCCGCTCCGCGCCAGCGACGGCCAACTCCGCCACTTGGCCGCGCAGCGTTTCCTTGGCCCGGTTGACCTCTTGCGCCACGTCGGACTGCGCGGCGGTCAGAATCCGCGCGCGCTCCGCTTCCGCGTCGGCCTTGGCGTTCTCGATCATCTGCGCCGCCTGGCCGCGGGCCTCGTCAACGATGCCGCGGGCCTGCGCGCGCGCTTCGTTCAAGGCCTCCTCGGCGCGGGCTTGGGCGTGTTCCAGATCCCGCTCCGCCTTGGCCGCGTTCTCCAAGCCCGCCGCCAGGGTCTCCTGGCGTTCGCGCATGGCCTGGATGAGGAACGGCCAGATGAACTTCCAGCAGAACCCCACGAAGATGAAGAAGGCGATCGTCTGGCCGATCAAGGTGAACGTGATGTTCATGTGCGCTTCTCCTTGGTCCGCTTGGTGTTACGTCCGGTTGGGCGCTTAACCGCCCGCGACCACGAACATCACGTACAGGGCAACGCCGACGCCGATAATCGGGACCGCGTCCACGAGGCCCAGGATGATGAACAACTGGGTCCGCAAGGTCGGCAGCAGTTCCGGCTGGCGCGCGACCCCTTCCATGAACTTGCCGCCGAGCAGGCCAACGCCGATCGCGGCGCCGACGGCGCCCAAACCGATCATCAGGCCGGCCCCGATGTACAAGAGAACTTGCATCTCCATTTGTGGTTCCTTAATTCCGTAAAGAGGTTGGTCTTCGTTTGGCCCGCGCGACGCGCGCCGTTGCGTTAGTGGTCCTCCACATCGTGCGCCTGGGCGAGATACACCACGGTCAGCACGGCGAAGATGAAGGCTTGCAGGGTGATGATGAGAACGTGGAACACGGCCCACGCCCACTGCAATACGGCCCCGAAGATGCCGATCAGGATGCCGCCGTACATGAGCGCGATGAGGATGAAGATCATCTCGCCGGCGTAGAGGTTGCCGAACAGCCGCAAGCCCAGCGACACGGGCTTGGCGATCAGGGTGACACCCTCGAGTACGAGGTTCACGGGCATGAAGAGCCAGGTGAGTGGCGAGCGGAGCTTCACCTCGAACGGGTGGCACAGCAGTTCCTTGAGGAAGCCGCCGATGCCCTTCTCCTTGATGCTGTAGAAGATGATGAGCATGAACACCGCGAACGCGAGCCCGAGGGTGACGTTGGGATCCGTCGACGGCACGACCTTCATGTACTCCACGCCGACGAGTTTCGCCGCTTCGGGAATCCAGTCCACGGGGACGAGGTCCATCAGGTTCATCAGGAACACCCACACGAAGATCGTGAGCGCCATGGGTGCAATGAGACTGTTGCGATGCTGGAAGATGCCGGTGACCGTGTCGTCGATGAAGTCCACGATCATCTCGATGGCGTTCTGGAACCCGCCTGGAACGCCCGCTGTCGCGCGACGAGCCGCCAGCCAGAACATGACGCTGAAGACGATGCCAAGACCGATCGACCACCCCAAAGTGTCGACGTTGATGGACCAGAAGCCCATCGCCGCCACTTCCTCCGCGGAATGGGCGAACCCCCAAGTGCCGTCGGGATGCTGACCGTAAGTGAGGTTGGTCAGGTGGTGCTTGATGTATTCGCCGCTGCTTTCGGCCATGCGGTTAAGTCGCTTTCAGTTCTACGAGTCCACTAATTCCCGCCGACCAACGGCGACGCCAATTGCGCCAGGAGCGCCGCACTGAGCCCCACGAAGAACCCGAGGCCGCCAGCATCCGCGACGACGATGGCGGCGACAAGCAACGCGACCGTCAGCGCGATCTTCACAACCCAGCGACCGATCAGTCCGCCCGCCGCCAGCAGCGCTTCCTGCTCATTCGGGCTTGGGCGCAAGGGGCGCATTGCCGCCCACGCGAAGTACGCGTTCGGCAAGACCACCGCGAAGCCTCCCAAAAGCGCGGACTTGGCCTCGTCCACGCCCCCGACCAGCATCAGCGCTGCGACCGCCAACGTCACGGCGGCCTGCAAACCGACTACTCGAACCGGCCCCTTAAGCCGCACGGGTCCGGTAGGACGCGCATCGCCTGCGGTCATACGCCGATTCCGACGTTCCGCGGAGCCTCTCAAGGTCGCAAAGCGCGCGGATTATACGGTTGCGGGGTGGCTTTTCAAACCGCAGGGCCGTCTTTTCCACGTCTTTTCCAGCCGTTTCCTTCGTTCGGGGCACAGATGGCAGATTTCCTACACGCTGAAGGGACATTCGTCCATCGACAGGACGCAAAACGCTCGGTAGCGTCTTCGCCCTAGACAACCGACCGTATGAGTCTCAATCGTAGACGCATCACGGCTCGGGGGAATACTATCTACTGGTCGGGTTGCTTGATGTCCACAGTTCGCTCGATGCCCCTATTCGACACCCACAAGGCCGTGAAGGCGCTGTCTCACGCCGGGTTCGACGACACCCAGGCGGAAGCGGTGGTCGAGCAGATCAACGAAGCCGTCAACGAGAACGTCGCAACCAAGAGCGACTTCGAGCGCTTTGTTGCCAAGCTGGATCTCGAACGCTTCGCGACCAAGGAGGATCTCGAGCGTTTCGCCACCAAGGAGGACCTCATGCGCTTCGCCACCAAGGAGGACCTCAAGCGCTTCGCCACCAAGGAAGATCTGTTGAAGCTTGAGTTGCGCATCAACGAGAAGTTCGACAAGTTCAGCGCATCGCTGCTCAGGTACGCGCTCGGCCTCGTCGGGTTGGCTGTCGCGCTGACCAAGGCGCTGGATTTCGTCGTCGGCTAAAGCCCTCCCCGCGCCTCGCCTAAACGCTCGAGGACATTGTCGAGTTCGTCCAGGTTGCCGTAGCGGATGACGATCCGCCCGGTGCCGCGACGTCCGGTCGAAATGGTCGTCGGCGCGCCAAGGTGTTCGCTCAGACTGCGCTCCAAGCGACGCGTGTCCGGATCCGGTTGCTGGCGCGCAGGACGCTCGCCGTTCTGCATTCGTTTGACCAACGCCTCGGCTTGGCGGACGGACAGACCCTTCGCGACGATTCGCCGCGCCGCGGCTTCCTGGTCGCCTGTCGACAACGGCAACAAGGCCCGGGCATGGCCCATTTCGAGCTCGCCGGTCTCTAGGAACTCGCTCGCGCCCGGCGCAAGGTTCAGCAATCTCAGCATGTTGCTGACCGCGGCCCGCGACCGGCCCACGGCTTCCGCCAACGCCTCGTGCGTGAACGCGAACTCCGCGAGCAAGCCCTTGAACGCCCGGGCTTCCTCCAACGGGGTCAAGTCCTCGCGCTGTATGTTCTCGATCAGCGCCATGGCCATGGCCTGCCGGTCATCGACGTCGCGCACCACCACCGGCACGCTCGCCAAGCCGGCGCGCTCCGCGGCACGCCAACGGCGTTCGCCGGCGATGATCTCGAAACCGCCAGCGGGGCGGCGGCGGACGACGAGCGGCTCGATGACGCCTTGGGCGCGGATCGACTGGGCCAAGTCGTCAAGGGCCTCTTCGCGGACCCGGGAGCGCGGCTGATGCGGATTGGGATAGAGCAAGTGAAGGGGCAATTCGGTCGCGGCGGCGCTGGTCCCGCCGTTCGGGCCGTCGTCAGGCACCTCCGGCAATAGCGCATCAAGACCCTTCCCCAAGCCGCCTCTGCGCCTAGTGGCCATTTGCAGCCTCCGTGTGCGGCGGTCCGCCATTCGGCGTCTGGGCCCGGTGAGCCGCTACTCGTTTCTGAAGCTCCGCAGCGAGCGCCAAGTACGCCCTCGCGCCGGTGCAGGCCGCGTCGTATTGAATGACAGGCAGGCCGTGGCTAGGCGCCTCCGCGAGCCGGACGTTACGCGGAATCACCGTCCTGAAGACCTGGTTGCTGAAGTGCTTGAGCAGTTGCCGGGAGACGTCCCGACTCAGCCGGTTCCGGGGGTCGTACATGGTGCGCAGGATGCCTTCGATGGCAAGTTTCGGGTTGCCCCGCTGGCGCACGCCGCGGATCGTCAGCAGCAGCGCCGTCAGGCCCTCTAACGGGTAGTACTCGCACTGCATCGGTATCAATACGCCGTGCGACGCCATCAGCGCATTGAGTGTCAACACGTTCAACGACGGCGGACAGTCGATGATGACGAAGTCGAACGCCGAGTCGGCTTCGTCAAGGCGGGACCGCAGTCGCGTCGAACGGTCCTCGGTCGAGAGGAGGGCGACTTCAGCCGCGGTGAGATCGCCGTTGGCGGGAACCAACTGGAACAGGCCCGCGGCACGACAGGCAACCTCGCTGAATGGCGCATCCTCCGTGAGCCATTCCAACGCGCTCGCATCCAAGGCGTCCTTGTCGACGCCTGACCCCATGGTGGCGTTGCCTTGCGGGTCGAGATCGACGAGGAGGGTTCGGAATCGGGCGGCGCCCAAAGCGGCAGCGAGGTTGACGCTGGTCGTGGTTTTGCCGACCCCGCCTTTCTGGTTGGCTATGGCAATCCGCCGTGCCATCGCGATTCCTTCGCTCTATGGGGCGATCATACACGCCCCGGTCGGCAACCGTCATCGCGCCGGGCGCCGAGCGAACACAATCGGCAGGCTCCCGCTGGGCCGAAGCACGGGCAAATGCTCGATGGCCGGTGCGTTCGTCGTTGCCAGCTCGAGATCAAACGACCGCAGCAGCGCGACGAAGAACGCCTTGGCTTCAACCAAGGCGAAGTGCGTTCCCATACACATGTGTCTACCCCTCCCGAACGGGATCCACGTGAACGGGTCGACGGTGCGCACCGAACCCTCGAGGAAACGTCCAGGCTGGAAGGAGTCCGGATTCTCGAACGCTTGAGCGTCCCGGTGGCAAACCTGGGGTGGCAGGAGAATGTGACTGTTGGCCGGGATGCGGTGGCCGGACCAATCGAAAGGCCGCACGTTGCGCCGCGGAAGTAGCTGTATGGGAGCGTAGAGCCGCAACGTCTCCCGGAAGACCGCTTCGAAGACCGGCATCTCGGACAGTTCGTCCAAAGTGGGTGCCTCGCCGGGACGCCTCGCGACGATCTCCGCGCGCACTTCGGCCTGCCATTCGGTATGCCGTGCCAGGGAGTACATCACCAGCGCCATGGCGCTGGCCGTCGTCTCATGGGCGGCAAACACCATGCCGAAAACGTGGTCCACGACGTCCTGGTCGCGCAACGCGCGGCCACTTTCGTCGGCGAGGCGAGACAACCGACTGAAGAGATCGCTCGCATCGCCGTCTCGCCGCCGCGGCAACTCGGCAAGCAGAGCGGCGCGAAGCCGGTCGCGCGCCTGCAACGCGCGACGGTAGCGGCTGCCGGGCCACCGGCTCCGCCGCGTCATCACGCCGTCGAGCACGCGCACGGTGTCCGAGTAGATCGCCTCGACATTCCTCCCCGGCTCGAATCCGCCAAAGACGGCAAGCGCTATATCCAACGCAAGCCGTTTCGCGAGCCGGTATGCGTCCGCCGCGCCGCCCAGGGCGGTGACCTCGTCCCGAATCAGACCATTGATGCACACGAGATCGCGTCGTAGCGCGTCGGCTGCGAAGAACGGACGCAGCAAAGTGCGGTGAAGAGCATGATCCTCGAAGTCGCGCAGCAGCACGAAGCCACCGAGGACGTCGAGCGCCACCTCCCAACCCAACCGGCTGGAGAAGTTGCCGTCGCTGTCGAGGAGCACGTACCGATTCGCCGCCTGTCCTGCCAGCACGACCACGCGACGATTGCGCAACAAGCCGACGGTGAAGCAGTCGCCGTGCCGCGCCTTCATCTCGAGCAGGAACGGGGTCGGATCGGGCAGCAGACCTCGGAGATTGCCGAAGTAGAAATGCCCGTGCGGGCCGGGAGGTGCGCCAGGTCGTTGGTCGGGGTCCGCGGGAGCCCATCCGATGCGACTGAGAGGGCTGGCACGTATTGCACGACGACTCCGGGCTTCCCGCCTTGCTAGTATCCGAGCGATCACTAGGTTTTCCTACTCGGATTCCCCGCGCAATGCCCGACGCAACCGCGACCCGCGCTCAGCCTGCGTACGCGCTACGCAAGCGCCCGAAGCAAGGCCGCTCCAAAGCCACGGTGACGGCGATACTCGACGACGCCGCTCGGATACTGACCGAGTCCGGCTACGCCGCCGCCAGCACGAACCGGATCGCCGAGCGCGCCGGCGTCAGCATCGGGTCGCTCTACGAGTACTTTCCCGGCAAGGAGGCGATCTTCGCGGAGTTGCGTCGGCGGGAGGGCCAGACGTACTACGCCGAACTCATGGCCGGACTCCGACCCGAAAGCCCACGCGTCGCCATCCGCCACATCGTGCGATCGCGGCTCGGCTGGATGCGACGCAACCCAACCCTCTACGCCGCCTTGGAGGCCGAGATACCGGCATGCCATCGCGGAGGTCGAGGCGGAGATCTTCCAAGACTTCCTCGGGCTCTCGCTCGCATTCTTGAACGCTCACCGCGATCTCTTGCGCCCGACGGTGGAGCTCGAGTTCCTGGCCGAGTTCCTGATCCACGCGGTAAGCGCGACCGCCAACACCTACGGGCTGCGAGCGCCCGAACGGCTAGACGATCCCCAACTCGAACGAGCCCTGATCGAGATGGTGGAACGCTACCTCCTAGAGGACGGCCGCTAGACGAACCGCGGACCGCGACGTTGTAGCATCCCGCCATGACCGCCCGCGAAGTCACCCGCTACGCGCGTTGGTTCCTTGCCACGCTCGGACGCCAATTCGTGGCGCGCGACTGCGCCCGTGCCGCGGCGGCATTGACCTTCACAACGCTGATCGCGGCCGTGCCGTTCATCGCGGTCATCTACCGGGTGCTGTCGCTCATGCCCCTGTTCGACGACACCGGGGACGTGATCACCGGCTTCATCTTCGAGAACTTCGTCGCCGGATCGAGCGACGTCGTGGTGGACAAGCTGCGCGAGTTCTCGGCCAACGCCAATCAATTGACGCTGGCCGGCATCATCTTCGTATTCGTCACCACCATGCTGCTCTTGATGAACGTCGAGCGGACGTTCAACGCCATCTGGGACGTGGCGGACGTACGCCGCGGCGCGGCGCGCTTCTTCACGTATTGGGGCGTCATCACCCTGGCCGTGCCGCTGATCGGAGCCGCAGTCGTCGCGGCGAGCTACGACTTCGGCCTGTCCTTCATGCGCAACCTCGACACCGGTCTATACGGCGGCTGGCTGCCCCTCATCGCGACCGCCGCCACGTTCTCCTTGCTCTACTACGCCGTGCCGAGCACACCGGTTCGCGTCGTCCATGCCCTCGCCGGGGGCATCGTCACCGCGGCCGTGTTCGAAGCCGCAAAGACACTGTTCGGCGCCCTTGTCCCGCTGCTGCAGCATCAGTTCGTCTACGGCACGTTCGCCGCGTTGCCGCTGTTCCTGATGGGCCTGTACCTGCTCTGGGCACTGGTCCTTGCCGGCGCGCTGTTCGTGCGCACGCTCGGCCTCAAACCACCGCCCAGCCAGGCGTCCGCCGACGCCCCGCTCCTGATGCGCTGCCTCACGGTCCTGCGGCTGTTGCGTGATGCGCATCTCGAGGGTGCATCGGTCGACGATGCAGCCGTGGACTCCGCCGTCGAACTCGCGCCGTCCGAGCGGGAACGCGTCTTCAGCGCGCTTCAGGACACGGGCCTCGCGGCCCGCGTAAACGCCGACGACGCCTGGGTGCTGGGCCGCAGCCTGGCGCAGGTGACGCTTTGGGATCTCTGCCAGCGCCTGCCGGAAGGGCTCGATGACCCGCTGATCGGGAACGACCGCGTGGCGATGCGTCTGCAGGCGTTTTCCGCCCACGTCCGGGTCGAACTGGGCGTCGGACTGGATCAAGTGTTGAAGGACTGAGCGGGCTAGGGTGGTTCGGCGTTTTCTTTGCTAAGCGTCAGCGGGGCCGCAGCGATGGGCGTGTGCATTTCGCCGATGAAAGCGTCGCCGCTGACCGCGCCGACGACCTCGTATCCGGGCCGCGCAAAAAAGCGCACACCGTCGCTGAGGTCTACGTTGGCAGGCTCGGTCTCGCCACCGTAGGTGCGCAGCTCGATCACCCCGGTCAGCTCGCCAATGTCGTTCAGCGCGAAGCGCAGGGCGACCTCCAACGTCGCCCAGTCGAACTCCACCGTGCCGGCCCAGGCGCCGCTCAGCCGCTCGACCTCGGCGGGCGTGGGTAGCGGCCGGGCGTACCGCGACAATCGCAACGGCACGTCGGTGCCCGGCTGCGTCCATCGCGCGGTTAGAACGTCGTCGGCAACGGTGCCTTCAACCACGGCTCCGAGCCGCTCGAAGGCCAAGCGAACGCGCCCACCTTCGATGGTCGCCGAATCCGCACGCGCGCCGTTGACGTTGGGCCACGGTCCCTGCGCCAGGTACACCGCGTGCCCGCCGCCGACCGTTCGTACAACCAGGTCCACGGCGAGTTCTGTGCCCGCACCGGTCACGAGCGATCCGCGCCAGCCGCCTTCGATGCCCGCTTGGTCCGGATGGGCCGCAAGAGTTGACAGGATCAGGATCACAACCGCGGATCTGTGCAGGTTCATCAGCCAACCGAAAGACCTAGAATCCCGACACTGTGCCTCACGGTCTTCCGATCGGCAACGATGAGGCCAGTCCTCAAAGGAGCCCGCAATGCTGCTTCGATCTCTCGCTGCACTCGTAGTCGCCGCCCTCGCGGCAACCCCTGCCACCGCCGACGACGTCGCGCTGCCGAGCGGCGACACGTCGTCGCTGTTCTGGACACAGGAAGAACGCATTGTCGGCTTTCGTAACTTCGACACCATCTACCAGACCCGACCGGTCGACAACGGCAGCGAAGCCCTGGCCTTGGTAGACGACCCGCAGGACTTCTCGGACGTGAGCTACGAGGTCGAAGGCGCGAGCCACACGCTCGACGACTACCTCGAGGCATTCTACGTCGCGGGCATCCTGGTGGCGAAGGGCGAGCGTATCCTGCTCGAGCGCTACCGCCTCGGTCACAGCGAGACTTCCCCTTGGGTGTCCTATTCCATCGCCAAGTCGGTCACGTCGCTCCTGGTCGGCGCGGCGATCAGGGACGGCTACATCAAGAGCTTGGACGAGCCGGTCACCGACTACCTGCCGCGACTCAAAGGCGGGCCGTACGAGGGCACGACGATCCGCAACCTCCTGCACATGGCCTCCGGGGTCGCCTGGAACGAGAGCTATACGGACCCGGACTCCGATGTCGCGCGCGCCGGCGGCGCCAACGGCATCGCGCTCTTCGACTACCTAGGCGATCTCCAGGTGGCGAACGAACCGGGCTCACTCTTCAACTACAACACCGGGGAAACCAACCTTGTCGGCGCCTTGTTGCGCGCCGCGATCGGCAACAACGCCTCGAGCTACCTTGCGGCCAAGGTCTGGCGACCCTTCATGGAACATCCGGCGAGCTGGAGCATCAGTTCGGGCGTGGAACTCGGGGGCTGCTGCATCCATGCGACCCTGCGCGACTACGCGCGGCTCGGACGTTTCGCACTGCGCGGCGGCGTTCTGCCCGAGGGCACACCGGTCCTGCCCGACGGTTGGATGCTCGAGTCCACGACCGGCTCCGCCGGAAACCCCGGCTACGGGTACCTGTGGTGGCTTTGGAACGACGGGGCCTACGCCGCGATCGGCATTTTCGGACAATTGATCTGGATCGACCCGCGGCAGGACGTGGTCATCGTGACTCAGAGCGCCGCACCTGAGGCCACGAGTGGCGTCCAGTCGACGCATCGTGGTGCGCTGATCGACGCCTTGTACCGGCGCGCCACGGCTCTGCCCTGATCGGGCTTAGGACGCGGCCAGAACCGCCTTCGGCACAGGGAGTACTTGAGACTGGTACGGATTGCCGAACCCGGCCAGTTCCTTGAACAGGTCCGGATCGCTGCAGTCATCCGCTAGAGCGCGCGGAAAGTGGTTCGGGATGTCGTCTTGCGGCTGGATGGACGCGTGGCGGAAGTAGTTGACGATCGTCACCCGCAAGCCCGGCGTGGTTCGTGGATACGCGCCGTGCCAGAGTTGACCGTGGAAGGCGATCAGCGAACCGCGGGGACACTCGACGGGTATCGCCTCCTTGACAGCTCCCGGCATGGTCGGCGGCCGCGAGCGCAGGTGCGATCCGGGTACGCACGCAAAGGCCCCGTCTGCGTGGGTGTACTCGGTCAGGCACCAAGTGCAGTTGGCGTTCAGGGCGACGCGTCCCCACGGCAGCGGCACACCCATCTGGTCGCAGTGCAGGCCGAGTGACTCTCCGTAGCCGTCACCCGCCCACTTGACGAAGCAGTTGTGCGAACTGAACCGGGCTTCCGGGCCAATCATGTGGCGCGTGAGCGCCGTCGCGACCGGGTTCACGGCGAGGTCGCGGAAGGCCCGGTCGAACGTGCAAAGCTGCATGAGCTGAAACTGGCTGGGCTTCACTTGCGAGAACAACTCGAGCGTGCCGCGGTAGTCGCCGTAGTCGAGCTCGCACTCCGGGCCGTCGGCGACTGTGAACCGGCAACCGACAAGCTCTTCGGACTTGTCGAGCAGCAACTGGGTCAGGCGGTCGATCTCGGCATCGGTCACACCGGTGACTTCCGGCGGTACGACCGCATAGCCGTGCAATTCGATATCGAGGACGTAGGGCTCGAGTCCCAAGTCGGCAATCGCCTGCGATACGTCCGGCTGCTTGGGTCGCTTCGCCACGGTCTTCCCCTCCCTTAAAGAAGCTGGCATCGAGTTTACCCCGCGAACTGCGCGTACGCGGCAGGTCGTTGTAGCATCACCGCCATGGCAGACCCAGAACATCGCGGCCCGCGGCCCACCGGGTTCGACACGCTCACCCTGCACGCCGGGCAGCGGCCCGATGCCGCCACGGGCGCACGAGCGACCCCCATCTACCAGTCCGCTTCCTTCGTCTTCCCCGACACCGACTTCGCGGTGGGCCTGTTCAACATCGAGCGCGCGGGCCACGTCTATTCCCGCCTCTCCAATCCCACCAACGCCGTCCTCGAGGAGCGGATCAGCGCCCTGGAAGGCGGTGTCGGCGCGATCGCCACCGCCAGCGGCCAGGCGGCGATGCATCTCGCGGTCGCCACCCTGGCGAGCGCCGGTGATCATATCGTTGCTTCGCGGTCGCTCTACGGCGGCACACACAATCTCCTCGAATACACGCTGCCCCGTTTCGGTATCGAAACCACGTTCGTTGATCCGCGCTCGCCGGACGCCTTCGCTGCCGCGATACGCGACAACACCAAGCTGCTGTTCGGCGAGATTCTCGGCAACCCGGGCCTCGAAGTACTCGACATTCCGCGCGTCGCTGAGGTGGCCCACGCCGCAGGCTTGCCCCTCATGGTCGATGCGACCTTCGCGACGCCCTGGTTGTGCAAACCACTCGATTTTGGCACCGACATCGTGGTCCATTCGGCGACCAAGTTCTTGAGCGGCCACGGCATCGTGATCGGCGGGTTGCTCGTCGACGGCGGCACGTTCGATTGGGAGGCAAGCGGGCGTTTTCCAACCCTGACCGAGCCCTACGACGGCTTCCACGACCTCGTCTTCGCCGAGGAGTTCGGTCCACAGGCGTTCATCACCCGCGCCCGCAAGGAGGGCATGCGCGACTTCGGCGCATGCATGGCACCGACGACGGCCTTCCACATCCTGCAAGGTCTCGAGACGTTGCCCTTGCGCATGGCGAAGCACGTGGAGAATACGCGCCAGGTCGTCGCCTTCCTCGACGCGCACGACGCGGTGGCATCCGTGAGCTACCCCGAGCTTGCCAAGCATCCCGATCACGAACTTGCGGGCAAGCTACTACCCAACGGCGCCGGCGCCGTGTTCAGTTTCGAACTCCAGGGAGGGCGCGAGGCCGGGCGCGTGTTCATCGAGAGCCTGTCGCTGTTCTCGCACCTCGCCAACGTCGGGGATGCCAAATCGCTGGTGATCCACCCGGCCAGCACGACCCATCACCGCATGGACGCCAAGGCGCTCGCCGCCGCCGGCATCGGCGAAGGCCTAGTCCGGCTCTCCATCGGCCTAGAGGATCCGCGCGACCTGATCGACGACTTGGGCCGGGCGCTGCGCCGGGCATCACGCGCATGAGCGGCACCCGCATCGAGGTCGCGGGGGCGACCGTCTATGTCGGCACCGGGTCCGGCAAGCCCGCATCCGATGCGGCATGCGTCGCCTTCGTGCACGGTGCCGGCATGGACCACACCGTCTGGGCACTGCCGACGCGGCACTTCGCTCGCAAAGGCCTACGCGTCCTAGCTCCCGACCTGCCTGGTCACGGCCGCAGCAACGGCACGGCCCGGTCGTCAATCCCCGCCATGGCCGACTGGCTCGCGGGCGTGTTCGATGCGACCGGCGTCGATCAAGCCGCAGTCGTCGGGCACAGCATGGGGTCGCTCGTGGCCTGGCAGTTCGCACAGAGCCATCCGGATCGCTGCCGCACATTGGCATTGCTCGGAACGTCGATGCCGATGCCCGTCACCGACATGCTGCTGAACGCCGCCAAGGACAACCACCACGCGGCGATCGACATGGCCAATGCCTGGAGCCACAGCCCGGGCGGCTCGCTGGGCGCCAACGACAACCCGGGCGTCTGGATGCTCGGGGCGGGGGAACGGCTGCTGGAGCGGTCGGGTCCCGGCGTCTTCCATGCCGACCTCGCCGCCTGCAACGCCTTCAACGCCGACGAGGCAGACGGGGTCGTGAATTGCCCGGCCCTGGTCATCGCCGGTGACGAAGACCGCATGACGCCGGCCCGAGCCGGTCTCGACGTCGCGTCGCACTTGGCCGGCGCCAAGGTCGTGCGGCTAGCCGGCTGCGGTCATGCGATGCTGAACGAGCGCCCGAACGAGATCCTCGACGCGTTGATCGATATCGTGACCGAGCGCTGACCTGAGACGCCGCGCACCTTGCGCGGTGCGGCAGGATCGCGCCACATCTTCATCCCAAGCCACCATGGTCGCGATCCTTTTCCCGGCCGCGGGACGCCCAATCCCAGCCGCAGGTTCCCTATGCGGGGCCGCCGACCTCGCTTGCCCCTCCGTACGGCGGAGTGCATCTCGCAGCGCGCAGAACGGTTCACTTGATCGTGGAGCGCAAGATGCCGTCTCCACTAACCGCCGGTGGTGACGGATTCGCCGCTGGCAACAGAATTTCGGCGTCGAAGTCTGCCGAGGGCAATGGGGTGAGCGTCAGCAGTGGCCCGTCACCTAAGGTCTCTGGCAGCGCGTGGGCACCGCAATTCGCCGGAAGTGCTCCCTCGCGGGACAGGCGACAAGTCCAAGCAGCTCCGCGTCGAAACCGAATGTGGACGCTGAAAACGTCATCCGCTGGCAACCAATCGACCATGGTTCGCCTGCGTCCCTCGGGAGAGCGTCTGGCGTGGAAGCCGCCGGTCAACATCAGAGCATAGTCGAAATCTCCCGCACCCCACTTTCTGGCAACGTTCGTCGCCATCAGTTCCTCGCGCGTGTTCGCCGGCTCCTCTTCCCCCTCGAACCACAGGGACGCGTCGTCGAAAGCGACGGTCTCCACCTCGAGCCCAGACCGGACCAACTCGCGAACTCGGGTCAGCAGACCAAGCATTGCCCGGCTGCTCCGCCCGTCGCGGGTCTCCTGCCACCACTGCTGTTCTGAGCCGGCGAGCGGACTCCCGTCGGCGCGCATGACCGGGCGTTCTGCAGTCGTAAGGGTGGCCACATCGAGCTCGCCCGCGACGAAGGCCGCGATGTCCTCGTCGAGCCAGCGGGGCAGTTCGATGCCCACGAGCACACGCCCGTCCACGGCGAGGTGGCAAGCGAGGTCCCCAACGAGCGCCGGTGACTCCTGCGTGCCGTGCGTCTCTCCGAAGACCACCACCCGGCCCCGCTGCCGCCGCAGCGAGTCGGCTGTGGGAAGAACGGCCTCCACGCATTCAAGGTCCTTGCCAGCTGCAGTCCCCGTCGGTGTCAAGAGACAGGCCGCGGCCAACAGTACCCCTGTCCCCTTCGACACCGCCGCGCCCAGTTTCGCCTTTGTCATCCAACCCCCGTGGCCGCCCCCTTTCCTGCCTGACGCCAACGCACACTGGCGAGAGGCAGTGCCTGGTGTCAATCGCGATCTCGGGTTCGTTCGCCCTTTTCCGGTTGAACACTCCGGTAGGTCTGCGCGGCCCTCTCGAACGCCTTGCTACCCAACGACCGGGCGAGGTCCGCGCAGGCGAAGGCCAGCTTGGCGTCGTGTTCGTCGTCGATGGTCGCAGGTCGCGGTTCGGCCGCGGGGTCGAACCGCGGAGTGCCGACAGTGACGTATGCGGCCAGCAGTCCGGCGCTCAGCAGTCCGTCCGCCTCCATGCCGATCGCGTCGACGCACACGCCGAGCGCATGGGTGCCGGTCACCATGTGCAATGCAAAGAAGTCCTGCGTGTCGTTGAAGACTGCCAGACTCAGTTCCGCGAGACGTCGGCGGTTGTCCGGGCCGACGACGACGCGTCCCGTCAAGACGCCCGAAGCAACCGTTGCGTTGTAGCGCCGCTCGAACGGTTCATCCAAAGGCGGGGCCGGAGGCGCCGACAGCGGCTCGTCGCCGTAACGCGCCCCGTCGGCCAAGGCCTGCAATGCCTGATCCGTGCCCGCGCTCGCAAGGTAGGCGAGCCCGGCGACGATTTCGGACGCGACGTCGAATCGAATGCCGTATGCGAGTCGAATGACCGGATGGAAGGCGAAGCGGACCCAGCCGCTGAGGAGCCCGGGAAGCCAGTTCTCCAAGGTCGCCCGAGTCCCCACGCGCGCGACTTCCCGGTCGAAGTAAGCCAACAGCGAGCCGTAAGCTCCGACGTCTCCCACCGCGCGTGCGATCTGCGTCGGCGGGTGCCGGAAATGCTGGACCGGCGGGTCGAGACGCTGCCGGTATCGCGTCGCGTACGACTCCAGCGCGTCCTGGCCAGCACCGTTCGCCCACATCGCCAAGAGGGCCATCGGCAGATGGTCCGACAGGTGTCCGCCGTAGTGAGGCCCGTGCTGGTTGCGGTGGGCGAGGAGCTTCTCGGAGAGCCACTCCGGCACGCGTTGACGGTCGCGCTGTTCGGTGTGCGCCATATGTGCTCCTTGTCACACCGATTAAGAAACCTTTTGATTTCCTAATTGTTCCGCCGTCAAGCTTGTTTCGCAACCTTTTTCTTGTCTTATTATTGACGGACATGGAAAAACACACCGACTCGTCGGCCGATCGGTTGCTCCTGCGCCTGAAGGTCGAAGGACCGCAGACGACCCGCGCCCTCGCGAAGTGGCTGGGAGTCTCGATGCCGGCGGTACGCCAGCAAACCCGCCGGCTGGCGGACGAGGGCGTCGTCGCGATGACGGAGCTGCGCGGATCCGTGGGCCGGCCGCGACAGCGATGGTCGTTGACCCGCTTGGGTCATCGGCAGTTCCCCGACGCCCACGCAGATGCGACGGTCGCCCTGATCGCATCGATTCGCGACGCGCTCGGCGAAGGTGCACTCGGCTCGGTCATTGCCGACCGTTACCAGGCAACTCTAGTCACCTACCGGGAACGCATGAAAGGCGTCGAAGGGCTGGCGGAGCGGCTGGAACGGCTGCGCGCGATTCGCTCCGAAGAGGGATACATGGCCGAGGTACAGCCGGAGGGCGACGGCTTTCTCTTCGTCGAGCATCACTGCCCGATCTGCGCCGCCGCCGAGGCCTGTCAGGGCTTCTGCAGCAACGAACTGCGGCTGTTTCGCGAGCTGCTCGGCGACGAAGCTTCCGTGGAGCGCGTCGAATACCTGATCGTCGGCGACCGAAGGTGCGCGTACCGCGTCCGTAGTTTGGTGCGCCCTACGTAGGGCGAGACCTAGACGCCCTCACGCGGTATTGGCCGTTCTCAAGCACCGGCACCACATCACTGCAGTCGAAGTCCACGGCGAGTTCCACATCCGCCGCGAAACCCCGGTCGATGATCTCCCGGGCCGATGCGCAGGACCGGACGAGTTCCTTCAAGTCGCCGCCGGCTGCCGCGAACATGCGCTCGGCGGAGGACGCCTCGGGCGACTTGGACCCGTCCAAGGCCGCGATGACCGCGCCGGCACCCAGCCAGTCCTCAAGCGACGGCCGCAGACTGCCATCCGGCCATTTCTCCCCGCAGGGTACGACAGCGATCCGTGCACCGGAACGTGCGGCCACGCGGGCGACTGCCGTCGCGTTGCGCAGGCAGCCGGCGATCGTTCGAGTTCCGGGAGCGGCGAGCGAGATGGTCGCGCCGTTCGGCGAGGGCAGCACGAGCCGCGTACCGGCGGGAATCCCAACTAGGGAGGCGGGCGAGAGCGAATAGCCGCGGCCGTCGCGCGACGAGGCGAGGAGCGCGTCCGACCGGGCCGCAAAGTCCGACGCGGTGTCGTCCTTGAACCTGTACGGCAGCACGACGGCACCGCTGGCAGCCGCGACCTCGACGCAGGTCGTGAAGGAAAGCACGTCGACGACCACCACGACATCGCTTGCTGGCGCCAAAGCGGCGATACCCGAAAGCCCCCACTCGCAACGCACGTCGAAGCCTTCCTGGACGTGGGCGGGCACCAAGCCCTCTGCCCTATGGGGCTTCTCATTCCGGCTCAACCGTCACTCCTCGTCGTTTGATTGCGTGCCATCTGTGCTCCCGGGATGCAGATCAGAGAGTGGCGGACGGCCGCGTGGGGTCATGCCTTGCACGCACCGGACTTCAGTCACCCATCCGCGGTCGACGGGGGCCTCATCGGCAATCCACCCAGCGTCGAATACCGGCGATTGCAGCCGCTCGCGGGACTGCAGCAACGCCGAAGCGCCGGACTTGAGCAGGTGACGGACGAGGGCCCAGGCCTGACGGGGCGGTGCGACCGCCCGAACCGTGACGATGTCGAACGCACTCGACGCTTCGTAACCACGGATGTCCTGCGCCACGACGTCGACGTTCGGCAAGTCCAGTTCGATGACCACATGCTGCAGGAAGGCGCACTTGCGCGTGCTCCGCTCGATCAGGACGACAGGCACGCCGGGGCGCGCGATGGCGAGCGGTATGCCGGGCAGCCCGGCACCGGAGCCGACATCGGCCAAGCGCCCGGTGACCCAAGGCAAAAGCGCGAGGCTGTCCGCCGTGTGTCGCTCGCGCAAATGCGGTATGTCGCCACGAGCGACCAGATTGGCGCGGGCATTCCAGCGCTGGACCAGGGCTTCGAACGCCGCAAACTTGGCGGTCGCGCCGTCGGGCAGGGCGGCTGGTGCCGGCTCTTTGCGCACGTGCTACGCGCGGCGGCGTTCGCCTTCGGCACGCTTGGCGTGCACGAGGAGCAGGGACAGCGCGGCGGGGGTGACCCCGGGTACGCGCGCCGCCTGGGCGAGCGTGGCTGGCGCGCGCGTGCGCAGCTTTTCCTTCAACTCGTTCGACAAGCCGGAGATTCGCGCATAGTCGAAGTCTGCGGCGAGCGCCACGTTCTCGTTGTCCTTCACGCGTGCGATTTCGTCGTCCTGACGCTGCATGTAGCCCGCGTACTTGGCCTCGATCTCGAGTTGCGCCAGGACGGCCTCATCCGGCGAATCGCCAACCTCCGCAGCGATGGCCTGCGCGTCGATGCCCGGACGCTTCAAGAGTTCAAAGAGCGATGTCGACTTGGCGATGGTCTCGCCGGTCGCCGTTTCCAAAGCCCGCGCCAAGTCGGTCCCCGGCGCAGCGACGATTTCCGCCAAACGCTCGGCGCCGGCCTCCAAGGCCCGCTTTCTCGCGCTGAACACCCGCCAGCGGTCGTCGTCGACAACGCCGAGCGAACGCCCGATGGGCGTCAGACGCAGATCGGCGTTGTCTTGGCGCAAGCGCAGGCGGTACTCCGCGCGACTGGTGAACATGCGGTATGGCTCCGTCACGCCCAGGGTGACGAGGTCGTCGACCAGCACGCCGAGATAACCCTCGTAACGCGCGGGGCACCAAGCGTCCTTGCCATCGGCCGCGCGAGCCGCGTTGATGCCGGCGAGAAGCCCTTGCGCGGCCGCTTCCTCATAGCCGGTCGTGCCGTTGATCTGGCCCGCGAAGTACAGCCCCTCGATCACCCGCGTCTCCAGGCTCGAATGCAGGTCCCGGGGGTCGAAGAAGTCGTACTCGATGGCGTAGCCCGGCCGCGTGATGTGCGCGTTCTCGAAGCCGCGGATGCTGTTGACGGCCGCCAACTGCACATCGAAGGGCAAGCTGGTCGAGATTCCGTTCGGATACACCTCGTGGGTGTTGAGACCCTCGGGCTCCACGAAGACCTGGTGCTGCGTGCGATCGGCGAAGCGCACGACCTTGTCCTCGATGGACGGGCAGTACCGAGGACCCTCGGCCTCGATCACGCCAGCGTACATCGGCGAGCGGTCGAGACCAGAGCGGATGATGTCGTGGGTGGACGCGTTGGTGTGCGTGATGTGGCAAACGGTCTGGGCGGGATGGACATCCGGCGTGGATAGGAAGGACATCACGGGCCGCGGCTCGTCGCCGGGCTGCGTCTCCATCACGGCGAAGTCCACGCTGCGCCCGTCAAGGCGTGGCGGCGTCCCGGTTTTTAGGCGGTCCACGCGCAGCGGCAAGGCGCGCAGGCGTTCGGCCAACGCGTTGGCAGGCGCGTCGCCGGCGCGCCCGCCAGGCCCGTTCTCCAGGCCGATGTGGATGCGTCCGCCCAGGAACGTGCCGGTGGTGAGCACGACGCGGTCGGCCTCGATGCGCAGCCCCATCTGCGTGTCGACCCCACGGATCCGGTCGCCGTCCACGACGAGATCCACCACCGATTGCTGGAAAACGGTGAGGTTGGCCTGGGATTCCACGATCGCACGCATCGCGTTTCTGTACAGGACGCGGTCGGCCTGGGCGCGCGTGGCCCGCACCGCCGGACCCTTGCTGGAATTCAGCGTGCGGAAGTGGATGCCCGCGCGGTCAGCGGCGATCGCCATGGCGCCACCCAAGGCGTCGATTTCGCGGACCAGGTGGGACTTGCCGATGCCACCGATGGCGGGGTTGCATGACATCTGGCCGATGGTTTCGATGCTCATCGTCAGCAGCAACGTCTTCGCGCCCACGCGGGCGGATGCCAGCGCGGCCTCGGCGCCGGCATGGCCGCCGCCGATGACGATGACGTCGAAACGTTGGGGGTGGTTCATGGCGCGTCCCCTCATGGGGCCGATGGCCAACGGGGCGCGGATTATACGCTCGCTGCCTGCGCTGTCTTCGGCCAGGCCTCGAGGCCCGCGATCCGGCGACCCAGGGACGTCAACTCGGCAACCGGCCCCGGTTCCGGATCGCGCTGGCCCCTCACCTTCTGCCGCAAGGCCCAGCCGGGTGCCCGCTTCTCGCGGAAGGCCGCGGCGAGCTTGAGCCGTGCCGCTTCGTCCGCGGCCGGACTCATCGTGACGTATTGAACCCAGCGTGGCCGGGCACCGTCGTTGCGAGCCGACGAGTGCGGCATAAGCCGTGACCAGATCAGGAGCGACCCCGCCTTGCCGCCGACGCGCTTGGCATGCGGCGTTGCCTCGGCCAGCTCTTCGGTGATGCTGTCGCGATGCGTCTCCAGCCAATCCGGCAGGTCGCGGTAGATCTCGGGCGCGCAGCAGAATGCACCCTGATGGTCGTCGGTGTCGGTCAGGTAGACCAGGCCTTGATAGCCAGCGACATCCTTTGGCTGGCGCGGATCCGCATCCCAATGCAGCTTGCTGATCCGCACGGTTTCGTCGCCCGCGGGCGGCTTGAAGGAGGCACGGTCGACGCTCGACCACAGGGCGCGGCTGCCGTAGAGCTCGGCGAAGATCGCATGCACCGCGGGGTGTTGGCGGACCTCCCAGAGCGCCGGGTGATGGTGCAGCGGGACGATTCCGTGGCCATGGGCGACACCCCAGGTCGACGCGTCGCCCGGGTCGACATGCAGGAACGACGCCACGGCCTCGATGACCGCTTCGCAGAGTGGCTTCGGGACCACGCCGTTCACCACCGCGTAGCCCCGCTCGGCCAACGCGTCTTTCGTCGCCTTCGTCAACATCAATCCACGGTCGTGCTGTAGCGCACCCCATCCGGTACCGGCACCGCCTGGTAGACAGTAACACCGTGGTCGCCGGCCGTTCGCCCCCGCGAATCCACCGCCACGAACGACGTATAGCCCGACATCAACTGATGCGCGAGCGCCGTGGTGGTGATCGTGTCCTTGAGTTCGCCGCCCGGGTCGCCAGCCCAAGACACCCGATCCGCCAATTCTGCGATCCGTTCCCGCGCCCAGACCTTGGCCAAGGATGGCCTGTCAGCGTGGTCCGAACCGACCACGACGCTCAGAGGTTCGCCCCCGGCTCTTGCAGAGACAGTCACGCTTCCCGGTTCCCCGGTGAACGTCCCCGTCACCACCAGCGGGCGACCGACAAAGAGGGCCGGCGTGGCGCGCGGATACGCGTCGGCGACGCGCATGTCGCCCCAGTCGATCGCGATGTCGGTCAGCACGGGATGGCTGATCCGATCCAGGAAGTCGCCCATGACCACGCGCGCCGAGTCGTTCAGTCCTAGGTAGGCCACCACGCCGCGGCCGGTCTTGGCCATGCGTTCGAGCAGATAGCGATTGACCGACGAGCCGACGCCGAAGCTGAAGATCCGCGAAGCGCCGAGACGGCGATGAATCGCCCCGAGGATGTCCGACTCGTTGCCGATGTAGCCGTCCGTCATGAACGACACGAAACGCAGCCGTGTCGGATCGTGGGGGAAGTCAAGCGCCGCTTTGACGCCCTCGACCATGTACGTCCCACCGCCGCTCGTGAGATTCGCCAGGTAGGTTCGAGCCCGCGCGATGTTCGCAGGCGTGGCGCGAACCGGTGCGGCCCCGAAGTGGCTCGCCCCTTCGGAGAACCGGATAATCTGGAACGTGTCGTCGCCGCCGAGCCGGTCCAGCGCCGTGGCCACGGCCTCCTTCGCCTGCTCGAGCGGCCGGCCCTGCATGGAGCCGGAGGCGTCGATGACGAACACCAACTCCAAGGGTTGTCGCGCAGCGTCGTTTTGCGCACCGGGCGGGATCAGCATCAGCGAGAAGAAGCCTTTGCCGCTGTCCGCATCCCGGTGGGTGAGCAGCTTGGACTTCACCGTTTCACCGGCAACGCGGAAGTCCAGGACGAAGTCCCGGTTCGGCAGTGTCTTTTCGTTCTCGAGCGACACGCTCGCGAGCGTCGACGACAGCCGCTCGATAGCGACACCATGCGTGGATTTCAGATCCTCGATCTGGACTCCGGCGTCGATGTTGAGGTTGATGCTGATGTCGTGACCGGAGCGTTCCGTCGGCGCCAGGTACTCGACAGCGGCGGTGGTGTCGCGACGACTTCCACGGCGGACGGCGCTAAGCGGATCCGGATGGTCCGGCGGATTGAAGCGTGGACCGACGACGGTGGGAAACACGAAGGAGTACCAGCCATCCTTGTACGCTAGGGTATGGAAGTAGGTGATATCGACTTCGATGGTCTTGCCGGGCTCGATGTTCGCCACCTTCTGCTCGAATACGTTGGGCCGTTGCTGGACGAGCAGGCTCGCGCGATAGCCCTGCGCCCGGGCCTGGCGGTAGATCTCCTCGGCCTCTTGCTTCTCGCGAACGATGCCGCGGATGGTGCGTTCGCCGATCACCATGAGGAACTCGCTGACGGCCGCTTTTTCCGGCAGAGGGAACAGGTAGACGGCCTCGATCTTGGTGTCGAACGGGTTTCCGAATCGCTGGTTGACGGCAACCGTGCTGATGTGACCCTCGATGGCCGCTTCCACCGCCGTGTGCTCGAGTGGCAAGGGGACGTACTGGGGTGCGCCGATGGGCGCCCTTGCCGGGAAACTCGCCAGCATTGTCCCTGTGCCAACTTGGTGCTCGTCGTACTGCGCGCGTGTGCCAGGTGCACTGGGCCCGAACTGGCGGGCGTTGGCGGGCGCGGAGACGCCACGCTGGAAGGTTTGATCGAAAACCACATCCCCCAGTTCGGCCTCCGACAGGGACACGTCAATCGAGTCCACCACACGCCCGTGACCAGCCCGAATGTAGCTGCCGGTTACGACCATCTCGCGCGCCGCGCTCACGTCGGCACCCTGCTGGGGGGCAGGCGCAGTCGGCTTGGCGATCACCCAAACTTCCTGGTCCTGCGGCGCATTAGCGCGAGCCGATGGCAGTTGGTCGGGGTCGGATGCCGGCACGGGTGGAGGTCCAGGCGCGCGATACTGACACGCGCCCAGGCCGACGAGTACGCCAATCACGCTCGTCGCAGCCCCAGCCACGATCAGGCAGCGGGTTCTTCTGTCCATCCGTTCCTCCATGGGTCATCTGTGGCGAGCACCGCGCGGATTGACGCGTCGATGCTGCGCCCGTCGGCCGTCGCCGCGGTCACCAGCGTGAGTTCCAAGTCGAGTTCTCCGACAACCATCACGTGCACCGTGGCGATCCTCGCCCGACCGACCGGCAACACGTCGGCGCCGGCCAGGGAGTAGTCGGCGACGACAAGCCTTTCGACCTCCCCCGCCTGCGTCGCCGCGCGGTCGTAGTACGGGGCGTCCGCGAACGCCGAACTGTCGCCGTTTTCGACGCCGACGACCTTGATCGCGCCATGGCGATCCGAGAGTTCGAACTGCCACGCAGCCACCGGTTCCGGGCTGTCGAGGACGATGTCCACGGGCACGAACCGGGGACCCTGGCCGGCATCGCCTTGTTCGGCGGCGTCCGCCAGCGCGGCCAGCGCGATGGCGAGGATGCAGCCCAAGCGCTTCATCGGGTCGCCACGCCGTCCAAGGCCACGACGCGCTGCGCGAACGCCTCGAGTTCGCGCGGACTGGCCGTGCCGCTACGCGCAAGGGCGAGCACGTCCGCGATGTCGACGCGGCCCGAGGCGTCAACGTCCGCGTAGACCACCTCATCCCCGCCATCCCAGCGCACCGCGACCACGGTGACCAGCGCCAGCGATGCCGCAAGTGCCGCCCAACCGCCGGGATGCCGCCACGCAGGACGCGCTCGGCGCGCAGCGAATTGCGCCTCAGCCGCAGCACCCACCGCGCGATCGACGCTGCGGGTTACGACCATAGGGGCACGATCGACGCGATCCAGCGTGTCGATCCAATCTGCGGGCAGACCCTCAAGGGCCTCGTCTCGATCAGGCATGTTCTCTCCTTGCTTGTAGAGCGCGGCGCGGCCCAAAAAGGTTCATTTCAATCGCGCAAGTCGTCCCCAGCACCTGACGATTTCAACCGATCGATGCCAATGTGCAGGCGCGACTTGACCGTTCCTAACGGAATATCAAGAACTTGTGAAATCTCAGCCAAGCTCATGCCATCGACGAAGCGCAGCAGGAGTACCTCGCGTTGCCGCGCCGGCAGGGCGGCGATGACCGCTGCCGCGTCGCCGGTTGCGTCCGGTTCCGTCGCCACGGCCAGTTCATCGGGCTCGACATCGGCGGTCGGGAACCGGTTCCCGCGGCGCAACGCCGTCAGGGCGGTGTTCTTGGCCACCGGGTAGAGCAGCGTGGTCAGCCTAGCGGTGAGCTCGATGCCCGGCCCCGCGGGCGGAAACTGCCGCAACAGGTAGAGGAACGTCTCCTGCAGGACATCGAGCGCCGTGTCGGTGTCCGGCACGAAGCGCAACGCGACGCGCAGTACGTAGTCCTTGTGGCGCCGATAGAGGACGTCGAACGCCCGGGCCGCTTCCCGCGCGCTGCCGTCGTTGCAGACCGCGATCAGCGCATTGTCGCTGCGCGGATCATCGACTCGGCGGCGAGCCATGGAGTTCGGCGTCGAAGGACATGCGTTCCCCGTATTCGCGGACCCCCGCCGTCGCCCGGTCGCCGGTGAGGAAGACGTGCTGCCAACGCCGCTGCCCGCGCATGTCCTCGTTGGCGTAGTCGAAGTTGACGAAATGCAGCCCAACGCCCGCCCGGCCCGCACACGTCGGGTTCGGACCTGTCGCGTGGGGAGTCCCGAAGCAGAAGAACACCACGCCGCCGGCTTCCAGCTCGCAGTGCACGGCGCGCTCGCCGCCCTCGGCGAGGTACGTGCGAATGTGGTGGTCGCTGTCCGGATCCCGTTCGTGGGGGAACTCGCGGTCGAAAACGCCGGGCACGACCTTGAGCGTGCCGTTTTCCCGCGTGGCGTCGTCGATCGCGATCCACATCGCGCAGCCGCGCAACGGCTCGGCAAGGTGGAAGTACGCGTTGTCGGTGTGCCAGTTCGTGCCGATGCCGGTACGCGCCGGCTTGTAGAACATCTGGTCCAGGATCTTCACCACGGGGTCGCCCAACAGGGCCGACACGGCCGAGCGCACCTTGGGATGGAAGGGCAGCGCACGAAACAGGCGGCTGTGGGGCCAAAGCGGGATGAGTTGCAGGTTGCGCTTGGCGTCGGGAATCGACACGTCCCGGGGCAACCCCCGCTCGACCCAGCGGTCCACTTCGCCCTTCAACGCCGCGACTTCGTGCGGTGCGAAGAAGCCGGGAACGGTGGTATAACCCGTCTCCTTGTACTGACTGACCTGTTCCGGGGTCATGGAAGGTACCGACATCCGCGCGTCGTCGCGGCAAGCATACCGGACGCCGCAGGGCGTCCCCTACGAGAAGACGAGATCGAGAGGGGCATGATGAGCGATTTCTCAGACAGCGAGTTCCAAGGCAAGGTAGCGGCAGTCACCGGCGCCGGAGGCGGCATCGGCCGCTGCCACGCCATCGAGTTCGCCAAGCGTGGCGCCAAGGTCGTCGTGAACGATCTCGGCGGCTCCGTCGACGGCACCGGATCCGGCGACGCCGCCGACGCGGTGGTCGCGGAAATCGAGGCGCTCGGCGGCACGGCCGTCGCGAACAAGGGCTCGGTGTCGGACCGTGAAGGTGCGAAGAGCATCGTCGACGACGCCATCGCCGCTTTCGGGCGCATCGACATCCTGGTCAACAACGCCGGCATCCTGCGCGACCGGACCTTCAAGAACATGACCCTCGACGAGTTCGACCTGGTCATGGACGTGCACCTCACCGGCACGGCCTACGTCACCCACGCCGCTTGGCCACACATGTACGAGCAACGCTACGGGCGCGTCGTGTTCACCAGTTCGGGCTCCGGCATCTTCGGCAATTTCGGCCAGTCCAACTACGGCGCCGCCAAGATGGGCATGCTCGGACTCGCCAACGTGCTCGCCCTCGAAGGCGCGAACCGCAACGTGCGCGTGAACGTCCTCGGCCCCGGCGCCGCAACGCGCATGACCAACACCGTCCCCGGCCGCGACGAAGACCTGGCCAACCCGGATCCCAACCGGCATCCGGCGCTGGTGAGTCCGGCGGTCCTCTTCATGTGCAGCGAAGACGCGCCGAACGGCGCCGTCATCCACGCTTCCAGCGGCAATTACCACCGCAGCGAAGTTTGGGTGAACAATGCCGTTCAGCTAGGAGCGGGTGCGACCTACGAGGACCTCCTCGAGCACGTCGACAAGCTCATGGACATGTCGAACGCACACCCCCGCGCGCCGAGGGCACCGCGACCGCGCCGTTGAGTAGCGCCGTGTCGGCATAGGTCTGGTGTGGGTGGCAGGAAGCTAACGAGCCTGTTCGGCATCAAGTTCGATGTCAGCCCGCTAGGCTCGAGACAGCGGCTCTGATCAGGGAACCCAGATCGGCCTCCCCACGGTTTGTTGGGTGAAGAGACGCCGAGAGTCCTGCCTCTCTCCTCTTCACCCTGGTGTGTTTCCCACTGCGAAGTTGGAGAGTTCAGGAGTCGCTAAACTCTGCAGACATATACGCCAACTGGAAACCTAGTTTGGATAGATTGCGGTGACTGGCTGAGTGAAACTCGGTATCTGAAATCGCCAAGTTACACCCTAGCTCTCGAGCCCTCCTGATTCTTCTCGAGATCAATGCGGCGTGACACCCCCGTCTGCGGAATTCCGGCCTAGTTATAGCATTGGAAAACCAACAGACGTGGCCTGAACAAAACAACGAAGCGCGAGCGGCCAACTCCCCATCGATGAAGGCAAGAAAGTACTCGAGGCTACTGTTGGAATAACGCCGACTGAGCTCTTCCACCGATCGGCGAATGGGTGCCGTTGCCTGACTAAGCAGTTCTGGGACGAGCACACGCGATACGCCCGCTTCTTCTGCAGTGAGGATGGAAATAGCCCGATTGTCCTCAACCCTCGAAAGTTCGGTTGGTCGCGTAAAATACACTGCGTCAGTCCCAACATAGTGGAACCCCGCCGCCCGCAGTGCCGTTACCGACTCTTCGTTGGTTTTCTGTGGTGGGAGCGAAAAGTTGCATGAAATACCATCGTCGCGGTACCAATCAACAGCGCCTCTAAGAGCATCGAGTGATTCGGTATTCATGCAAATGATTCGGTTATAGTAGGTAGAGTTTGGTTTTCCTGAATCTTTCAGCGCAACTAAAGACGAGCCGAAATTCTTCTCTTGAATCGGAGCCATATCTGCGGGTTCTAAGTAATTGTTGAGCCTAGTGAATTCATGATCCAGCTTGGTCGAGACGGTATCAATTTCGTCGAATTCAATTGGTTTCATCCGTGTGACTCAACTTGACAGTGCGTTGCAGCATACAATGGCATAGATCACGTCAATGCCCGGTATGGCGTAGCATGACGACGTCCCGAACGATCTCCCGTGCCGCGTTGCGTCCCGGCAAGCCGGTGACGCCGCCGCCGGGATGCGCGCCCGCGCCGCAGTGGTAGAGGCCGCCGATCGGCCCTCGGTAGTCGGCGCAGCCCAGCACCGGCCGATTTATCCACAACTGGTCGGGCGACATCGCGGCGTGGAAGATGTCCCCGCCCGGAAGGCCGAAGCGCTGCTCGAGGTCGGCAGGGGTCAACACCTGCCGGGCGATCACCGCATCGGAGAAGTTCGGCGCGAAGCGATCAATGGCCGCGAATACCGTGTCGGCCGCCGACTCGCGCAAGGCATCCCAGTCGCGGTCGCGGGGGAAGTGCTGGCAGAAGAGACTCGCGACGTGCTTACCCCGCGGCGCCAGCGAGCCGTCAACGGTCGACGGGATCAGCATCTCGATCACCGGGGAACCTGAGAAATCACCGCTCCGGGCGTCCAGGTAGGCCTGCTCGAGGTAGGTCATCGTGGGGCCGATGACGATGCCCGAGCGGTGATGGTCCTGGCACTCGAGCCCCGGTCTGCAGGTGAAGTCGGGGAGTTCCCGGAGCGCGACGTTGATCCGCAGCGTCGCGGATTCGGTACGCACGCCGCGAATCCGGCGCAGGAAGTCGCGAGACAGATGTTCTCTCGCCACCATTTCGAGGTAAAGGACCTTGGGCGCGACATTCGCGGCCACCCTCCGGGCCGATCGCGTCGTGCCATCCGCGAGAGCGACGCCGACGACACCATGGCGCTCAATCAACACCTCGGTGACCTCCGCCTCGGTTTCGATCACGGCGCCGAGCGCTTGGGCTTCCTCGCGCATGGCAGCCGTGATCGCACCCATGCCGCCGATGGCGTGCCCCCAGGCGCCCGGCACGCCGTCGAGTTCGCCGAGCGCATGGTGCAGCAGTCCGTACGCTGTGCCGGGAGCAAAGGGCGAGGCGTAGTTGCCGACGACGGCATCGAAGGCGAGTGCGGCCATCACGTGGTCGTTCTCGAACCAGCCGGCGAGCAAGTCGGCGACGGGCTTCAGGAGCACCTCGGCGAGGTCCCGGCGGCGGGTCATCGCTAGGTCCGCCGCATCCAACGCCGCGGCTCCGGCCTTGAGCGCCGCGCTGATGCCGCCGCCGACATTGGGGGGCGTGCGGTCCATCTGTCGACGAACCACGGTACCGACGGCCCTGACCATGGCGCGAAAGCCGGCCAGCGCCCGGGCGTCGTCCGCCGAGAACCGGGCGAACTCCCGCGCCGTGTGCGCATCGTCGTTGAAGATGGACAGCGACTCCGTCGCTGACAGGGGCACGAAATTCTGCTGCGGGCGCGCTACGAAGCGCAGGCCGTGGGCCTTCAGATGCAGGTCGTCGACGATCCGCGGTGCCAACAGGCCGACCGTGTAGCTCGCCGTGGAGTTGCGGAAGCCCGGATGGAACTCCTCGGTGACCGCGGCGCCGCCGACGATGGCCCGGCGCTCCAGTACGCGGACGCGCAAACCCGCCTTGGCCAGGTAGCAGGCGCAGACCAGGCCGTTGTGGCCAGCGCCGACGACGATGACATCGGCAGCGCCGTCCCCGGGACAGGTCACTTTGGCGTCTTGGCGGCGCGGGCCGCCTCGATCTCCTTCTTCATCCGATAGATTCCAAGGCCTTCCCTGACCTCATCGGGCACCGGCGAGCGCATGTGTCCAATGCGCTGGTACTCGCCGTCCTCCATGGCGAGGCGCAATGCCCGCGTGGTCTTCGGCCCGGAGTAGGTGGCGATCTCGATCAGCCCAGACGAGTAGAAACCCATCCGCTGCAGCAACTTCTCGGAGGCGTTGCGCAAGACCTCGGGGGCCACCGAGAGCTGCCAATTCTCCTGCTGGCGCAGCCACGGTTTCACGTTGGAGTTGGTCATGATGTAGCGCCACTCGTCGGTGTGGTTGACGCCCGTGCCGTGCAGGACGCGACCGTCCATCAGCATGACCGTACCGCCCTTGGCCTCGACGTTCACGGCCGGCGGCAGGGGCCCGACTTCCTCGCCGGGTTTGACCCCGGAGACCAGTCGGTGGCTGGTCGGGATCACGAGCGTGCCCCCGTTGACCTCGTTGACGTCCTGCATGATGTAGACGGTGTTGACGAGGATCGGCGCGCCGGGCGTCTGGATCGGGTGGATCGCGCCCGAGTCCTGATGCAGGTTCTGCGGATAGCTTCCGGGACGGGCGATGTTCGAGGCGAACGAGTAGGCGTAGTGGCCACGACCGAGGAGCTCGTTGTTGAGCTGCTCGATCATGGGTCCGCCCTGGACCCATTCGGGGTCGAACTCGATGCACTTGGCGAAGCACTCGCCCTTGTTGACCAAGGTCCACATGATGTGGAAGTGCGGCGTCATGTCGGCGAGCCCGCACTCGCGCTCGGCGACCGCCTGCTCCTCGAGCCGGTCGCGCATGTAGCCGCATTGCCGCTCGCTCATGGCGTCTTCGATGAGGCAAAAGCCGTACTTCCTAAGGTGATGCCGCGCCAGGTTGATGTCCTTCGTTTCGTGCGGCAGATCGTTGAACTGCTTCCAGTAGTCGTGCTTGCGGGCAACAGTCGTGTCGTAGTACGGCGTGCCATTCAATCCACCGCCCTCGGCGCTCTTACCCGACTCGAAAAGCGGACAGCGGAACCGCTCGGTGAGCGAGCCGTCCGGTCGCGTCGCCCGAAGCCCATTGCCGCCCACCGGCGGCTTGAGCCACGGGTTGTTCTTGTGCATCGACTTGAACGGCTCGCCGGAGGCGAACCACTCGGCATCCGTCAGGCGGTCGCCATCGCCGGACAAAGCCGCGACGCTCTCGGGGAGGAACTCGTCTGGGATGGTCTCACTATCGTCGGTCGGGACGTCGGCCATTGTCTGCGCACCCGCACTTTCAACGGATGCGAGTTTAGCGCCTAATTCGAGAGCAAGAATCGGGCTGCACGTTCGTGATCGCGGGCCTAGGATTGCTCAACAGTCCACGCCCAGTACCGGGCGGCCGGGAGAGAGAGACTTCGTGACCGTAACGGCTGCAACGCATGAATCTGGGGTGCGTAGCGAAGACCCACGCTGGGAGGCGGTGGTGCGACGAGATCACGCCGCCGCCGGCGAGTTCGTCTACGGCGTAACGACGACCGGCGTCTATTGCCACCCGGGCTGCGCGGCCCGGCGCCCGCTGCGCGAGAATGTACGTTTCTACGCTTCGGGCGCAGACGCCGAGAACGCGGGTTTCCGGCCATGCCGTCGCTGCCGTCCGCAGGAACCGCCGCTCGCAGAGCGACACGCGCGATCGGTGGCCGCCGCGTGCCGCCTAGCGGAGACGGGGGATGAAGTTCCGACCCTCGACGCACTGGCCCGTGCCGCCGGCATGAGCCGGTTCCACTTCCACCGCGTCTTCAAGGCCACCACAGGCGTCACCCCGCGGGCCTACGCCGTCGCCTGTCGAGCGGATCGGACGCGCGAGGCGCTGCGCAAGTCGCGAACGATCACCGATGCCATCTTCGACGCCGGCTTCGCCTCCTGCGGGCCGTTCTACGCCGAGTCGATGGAGATGCTCGGGATGGCCCCCAGCACGTTTCGGAGCGGTGGCGCAGACGAGACCATTCGATTCGCCGTCGGCGAATGTTCCTTGGGCTCGATCCTGGTGGCCGCGACGGCCAGGGGCATCTGCGCGATCCGCCTTGGCGACGATCCTGCCGGCTTGACTCGCGAGTTGGAGGGTCTCTTTCCGCGAGCCGACCTGATCGGCGGGGACAAGGTGTTCGAATCCCTGGTGGCGCGGGTCGTCGGTCTCGTCGAAAACCCGGCCTTGAGTCTCGATCTCCCGCTCGACATCCGCGGGACCGCTTTTCAGCGACGCGTCTGGCAGGCGCTTCGGGACATCCCCGCGGGCGCGACGGCCAGTTACGCCGCCATCGCCGAGCGGATCGGCTCGCCCAAAGCGGCAAGGGCGGTGGCGAACGCATGCGCGGGCAATCCGCTCGCTGTAGCGATTCCCTGCCACCGCGTAGTGCGTCGCGATGGCGCGCTCGGCGGCTACCGCTGGGGCGTGGAACGCAAGCGGGCTCTCCTCGCCCGCGAGGCGTCCCGTTGAGCTCCGGGCTGGCGCTTTGCTGTGCCAGCACTTACGCTTGACCGCTTTTTCCAAGGGGTACCTTTCCATGCATCGCACCAAGGACAAGCTGAAGGCCGGCGAGACGGTTGTCGGAACCACTGCGGGCGCAACCAGCGACGTGCGTTTCCTGGCGGGCGCGGGTTTCGACTTCGTGCTCTTCGACACCCAGCACTCGACCGATGACATCAAGGGCCTCGCGCGCGCCGTGGGCGGCACGCGGGGTACAGAGGCAAGCCCGATCGTCCGGGTCGGCGACCTGCGCCCGGATCAGATCTGCTACGCGCTCGATATCGGGGCCAAGGGCATCGTGGTCCCCATGGTGAACAACAAGGCGGAAGCCGAGGCCATGGTGAACTGGTGCAAGTACCCGTTCGCCGGGGCGCGGAGTTCCGCAGGCATGCGCGGCGAGTGGGGCGAGTTTTCGAACTACCGCGAGTACATGGACGCCGTCAATGACCAGCTCCTGATCATTCCGATGATCGAGACCCAGGAAGCCTTGGACGGCATCGAGGACATCTTGAGCGTCGACGGCATCGACGTGCTGCTGGTCGGGCCGTCCGACCTGTCGATCAACATCGACGTGCCGCTCGACTACACGAATCCGAAGTACCACGCCGCACTCGACAAGATCGCAGCCGCGTGCAAGGACGTCGGCGTGGCACCGGGCATGTTCTTCGTGCCGCCCGGGATCCCGCCGGGGGAGTTGATGGCGAAGGGCTTCCGCTTCTTCACGCTGCCGTGGGCCGGCTGGGCGACCGAGGGCATCGAGAGCGGCCTGGCATCGGTGCGGGGCTAGGCGACCCGCCCTATTCGCGTAGCGAAATCGGTTGCGCGGGCGGTCCGCTGGCGACGAGGTGCGCGACCAGGCGCGGTAAAGCCCTCGGCGCGAACTGGTCGCCGGTTGCAGCCTGTAGAGCCGGCAACGTCCACCAGCGGAATTCGTGGAAGATGCCGACTTCGCTCTGTTCCGGGTTGTGACGCGCCGTCGGCTCGAATCGCCGAGCGCGCACGAGGTAGATGGCCTCGTGCTGCTCGGTGACGTCCACATGCTCGTCCAAGCCGCGACCGAATCGGTGTACACGCCGCCACAGCAAACGGGGCTCGCCGGGTAGCTTCAAGCCCGTTTCCTCCCACACCTCGCGGCGGAGCGCCTCGAGTCGCTCCTCCTCGGGCTTGATCCCGCCGCCGGGTAGCAGCCAGAAGTCGCCCGAGCGATCCGGGCGCTGCATACGCAGGAGCAGCACGCACGCCTCGTCCTCCGACAAGATTAGTGCGCGTACGGCTTGTCGACATCGCATGGCGGCTCGTGACGGCGGAACGCAACCGAAGGACGCGCAGTATCGCGCAACGGGTATCGCAGCGGTTTCGTCGCCTTGGTGTAATCTCCAGGGCAAAGCGCTCCGCCCGCGGAGCGAAAAAAGCCGGCACCCCGGAGCCCAAAGGCCAACCGGGGTGCCGGAGGCCGCCCCTTCAATCCTCGAGTTCGAAATGAATCCTCAGCAACATGCCCGGCGTCGCCGTAGGCACGCCAGCGACGATCTGCGGGCGATATCGGTAGCGCATGACCGCGCGCAACGCCGCTGCGTCGAAGACCCCCGGCGGATCCGCATCGACCACCACGGGATCGGCCACGACCCCCGACGCCGCGATCGTGAACGACACCAGCACCCAACCTTCGACCCCACGCGCCAACGCGCGCTGCGGGTACTCGGGGGCCGGGGTGAGGAATGGGATCGGCATCCGGGCATCGCTCACGGCTCGGCCGACTCTTTCGACGACCGGTACGACGCGATCGAATGTCGTCGGGTCGCCATCTTCCCCGAACTCGATGTGGTCGGGGATTGGCCGCCGCGGTTCGATCAGCACACGCGGCCGCTCCACTCTCTTTTTGCGAGGCGGTGGCTCCGGATCGTCCACGGTCCGCGAGAACACCAGCTTCTGCGCTACCGGGCCTTCCTGGTAAGCGGCGTCCGTGGTCGCGACGAAATGGCGCATCAGGAGCAACAGCCCCGCAGTGATCACCGCCGAAAACAAGCAAGAGAGCAAGGCTGCGCGTGTGCGGCGGAGCGCCTCCGGTCGCACCAGCCCTGCCACCGTGTCGATCTTCTGTCCTAAATCCATCAGTGTTCCTCCCCGTCAGAGGGCGCCGAGTCCGGCAACACGAAATCGAAACGTCGGATCAGGTGCCGTGGCGGGGTTCCGCCGTTCGACACCGCGATCGCTCGAGGCGCTGCATGCGCGTACTCCCGCCGCGCGACCGCTCGGAGCACGACGTCCTCGAAGACCCCCGCCGGTTCGCTGGCAATGACGGACGGCCGCACCACGCGACCGTCCCCGGTCAGCCGGTATTCGACGACCACGAACCCTTCGATGGCGTCGGCGAGGGCATGCCCGGGGTAGATTGGCTGACGCGCCTCCCTAGGTCGCAGGTCTCCACCCGCCAGCGCACGTTCCCGCACTTCGGGGAGCTTGAGCTCCGGTGGCCCGAGCACCACGCGTCGTGCGTTCGCGGGCATCGACGACCAAGCCGATGCCCGTTCGCTTGCCTCGAACTCCACGCTCGTCAACAGCAAGGTCGCCCCCAGCACCGTGACGAGTCCCCAATACACGCGACCCACGTCGAGCTGATGCTCGCGGATGCCAAGGAAACGCTGGAAGCGCGTCACCACTGCCGAGCCGCTCAAGCGGGCGACCACGGCCGGAGGCTCGGGTTCGTCCCGCACCGCGCACAAGACGCCGTCGAGGTAGTGCGCGCAACTCGGCAGACACTCAGCGGCCCGGTCGTCGCAGCTCTGCTCCATGGCCTCGATGAACTGCCGGCGCAATAGACCGAGCCAGGGGGCGAACCAATACCAGTGCAGCACGAGGCTCAAGGCCAAGACGGCCAGGTCGTCGCGACGGCTCAAATGTACGAACTCGTGCGCGAGCACCGCGCGCAGCGTGCCGATGCGCCAGGTTTCCGCCTCCGTCGGCAGGACGATGCGGTCGCCGGCGAGGCTGGACGAGCACGCTTCGTCGCCGAAATGCAGGCGGAACGGCCGCGAAAACCCAAGTTCCCGGGCCACCGTCGCCGCCTCGCGTGCGATGCTCGCATCATCGATCAACGGCAGCGCTTTCAAGCGTTGGCGCGAGCCTCGCGCCCGCGCAATCGCACGCGCGTTGAGTGCCACCGCAACGCCGGACCAAGCGGCGAGCAGCCAGAGCGGCACGGGCACGGCGCCCGCCAGGCTCAACGCCGCGAGGCTGCCGAACGGCGCCGTCCAGTACCAGCCGCTGCTGACGGCAAGAACAAGTGGCAGGGCGATCAGCAGTCCTCCGGCCAACAAGGCGTAGGCGCGACGCGTCACCGCGTTGCGTCGAAACGCAGTAAGCGCGATGCACGTCAACAGCGCCGAGCACAGCGCAAGCTGCACTAGGAAGCGCGCCTCGATGTGCAGGACGTCCGTCACGGCGCGTCGGTCGCCTTGAACTTGGCGAGCACGGCCTCGATGGACGCCAGCTCGCCGTCTGACAACTCGCGCTTCGAACCGAGGAGGCCGACGACCGCCGCAGCGGTCGACCCGCCGTAGAAGGTCTCCACGACCCGGTTGAGCGCGCTTCGCCGCGCCTTGGCCCGGGCCAGCACCGGGCGGTACACGTAACGGCCGCGATCGTCGCGGTAGGCGACGTGGCCCTTGTCGAGGAGCTTGCGGAGCAGGGCTCGCACCGCGGAGTAGCTCGGCGCGTCCGGAAGTGCATCCTGCACCGCGCCGACCGCCGCCTCGCCATTTTCGTAAAGTACATCCATGATCTGACGCTCCCGGCGCGTCAGGTGCACGTGATCGTCCCGAGTCATCGCAATTGCTGTTTTCATAGCACTTAGGTGCTAGTTATTTAGCACTTAAGTCAGTCCGGGTGGAAGCGCGTTCTTAGACCGTTTCGTCATAAGCAAGCGGTTTCTTATGCAGTTGGGTCGCTTCAATCAATAGCTACGGGCTGGCCTACGGTCTCCTGCCAGAGGTCCTTGAGCGCCGCGCGGAGCGTCACGTACTGGGTGTCCAACGCACCTTTCAACGTGATCGTGCGGTTCTCCAGGCGGAGCGTATGCGGCACGATTTCCGCCTCCGCCGACTCGCCCAACTCACGCAGGACGTCGGCATAGGCTTCTGCCGCAGCATCGTCGTGCATCGCCCCGATCAAGAGGGACGCGCCGACCGCCAGCCTCTGTTCCTGCGGCTCCGGATCCTCACCCTGCAAGCCCACGGTGATGCTATCAATCAAAGCCGCCGAACCGGCCAGCGTCCGGGCACGGGCTTCCTGCGCCAGGCGACGGTGGGTGAGCTTGGTCTGGTACGTGGCGCGTCGCCAGTGCCGATACGGCAGGAACATGGCCCTGTTGAAGTCGGCGAAATACTCGTCAAGCGTGTCCAGGAAGAGGTGCTCGCGGCTACGTATCTGGCGCACCCGGGCAAGCAGCGGGTCATTCACGGCAGGCAGGCGTCGCAGGTCGAACGCGCCATCGGGTTCCTCGACCACGTAGTCCGCGAACGCATCCGGGGCAAGGCCCTGCGCGAAACGCATCTCGGCGATCGTGCGGATCTGTGCCAGTTCGGAGTCCGGGAGTCGGTGCAGCCAGTCGCGCATGTCGCTAGCGACCTGGCCGTAGATCTCCTCGAACGGATCCCCTTCGGGCCGTAGGGCCGCGTAGGTTTCGGCACTGGCCAACACCTCGTAGCGCGTCTCGAACCACAACACGCCGCGCGCATCGGTCACTCGCACCCCTAGTGCCAACACCTCCCCGTCCGAATCCTCGATCGCCGCCTCGACGACCACGTCGCTCGTCACGCCGTGCGGGGTCACCCGCACCGCGGCCCAGTCGCCGCGAGAGTTCAACTCCTCCTTCAACAGGTAGGCCTGGTAGTTGCCCTCGGCCCGGCGCACTTCGGGACGCGCGATCGGGTCGTTCTCGGTGTCGAAGTCCGGCGCGATGTTGGCTGCGAATACGCCGACGCCGACGTCCAAGAGGAGGTGCTCCGGTATCGGCTCCGCCGACGACCGCGTGAACGGCTCGGGTTCTTGTTTGCGAGGGGCAAGCCCCTCGCGCTCCCCGGCTGAGGGCTCCGGCTCCACGACCGGCGCGGTGGTCGCGCAGCCGCCCACCAGCAAGGCCGCGACAACACCTCTCACGGCGAGACTCCGCTGGTCGGCACCGCTTCCTCCCCCGCGGCTTGGCGCAGCGTGTCGGCAAGATCGGGTCTCACCAGATCCTTCAACAACCCAATCGCCCGCTCCCGGTCGTTGCGCGCGAAATATACCGGGGCCCACCACTGCTCTTCGATGATGAGGCCCTGTTTCGCGGCTTCTTCGGCTGCGGCCGCCAGACGCGACAAGGCCGCGTCGAAATCGTACTCCAGGTCCGCGATCGGATCCTCGAGCGTCGCCATCTCCTCGATGATGCGGTTCATCGCGAGGTAGGGACCTACGCCGACGTCGTCGAGGACCGCGATGCCGATGCGCACGTACATGAGCGCGGCCTCGTAGTCGCCGATCTCGAAGTGCGCGCTGATGAGCCGGTTGAGGGCGACCGACGTATAGCCTATCGGCAGGTAGGGACCTAGCCGCAGTGTCTCCTTGTAGGCGGCCGCTGCAGTCGCAAAGTCGCCGGTGGCGATGCGCTTGTCGGCCAGTTCCTCGAGCAGGCGGACGATCGTCCTCGTCTGCCAATGGCTGTGCTTGCGGGCTAACCGAACCGTGTAGCGAAGCGACTCGAGCGCTTCTTCGTGGTCCCCGACCGCCAACCTACGCGCCGCTCGCATGATCCGGTGGGACACCGTAGGGCTACCGAACTGCTGGAGCCGTGCCTTGCGCAAACCACGGTCGTCCCAGAGACGCTTGGACAGCCTGTCGATCATGCTGCCTTCCATCATCTCTCTGGGCGACCAGTTGGAGTCGTCCTTCACCGTGGGCGCCGCTGCGGCCACGTGCGCGATGCAAGGTACCAGTCCGACCAACACCACCGACTGCCACCAGCGCGAAACCGAACCGGCCCGGCCAAACAACACGCAACAACCCCGAGAAAAGCGTGCTAGGTTTTTAGCATTGCAGCCGTCGTTGGGCAAGGGGGCGCGCTCAACCGTGGATCGGCCCTTACTGACCAGCTCGTCGCTTAGTGTTGCTGTCGGCTAAGGGCCCTGACCGGGCATGCCAACCACTCTCCTGAGACGCTCGGAGAATGCGCGGGTGTCGGCGAAATAGCTCGGATAGGCGTCCCGCAGGGCGTCCACCGACGCGACTCGGACGAGCACGGTGTCGGTTCCGGGGAAGTGGTCGGTCGCAGCCTCGACATCCTCGAATGCCCGCACCGCCTCCTCGCGCTCGTCGGCTGCGTATTCGTTCCAGCGCACGCGGGCCGTACCGTCGGGAACCGACTCGACGACGATATGGAAATATTCGGCGCGCCCGTTGCGGACATGGCCCTCCAGCACACGCAGGGTCTCGCGGTACCGTTCTAGCCGAGGCAAGGCGTCGACAGCGTGGGCGAGTGTCGCTAGTTCGTCCTGCAGGGCTCTCGTCTCGACGGGCGTTTCGGGGACAGTGGGCAGTGTCTCGGCACACGCGATCTCGGTGCCCATCAGCGCGAAGAGGCGCAGCCAATGCGCGTCGCCGACGCTCGATTTCAGCGCCTGTCCAGAGAAAATCGCCACAGTCTCCACGGTCGTCGCCCAGATGTGCTGGAGCCGGGAACGCAATTGGATTTCAACTCGCATCCCGTCGTAGACGGATTCGTCCTCTTCGCTGGCATGGAACCGGCTCACCAGGTGGACGCCTCGATACCCGCTGGCCTTGGGCCGTGCGATGTAGTCGTCGATGTGCGCAATCGCGTGAACCGGCGGTCGGCTCCGGTAGGCCTCGGCCGCGGCGAGAGCGTCCCGTGCCGTCGGCAGCACGGCGCGACACCCGCCGATGTCCTGCATCCGCGCCAGTTTCATGGCGCGGAAACGGCGCAACTTCGCTTCCGTGGAGGGTAGCCGCTTCAAACGTTGCGCCACCCAAGCGTCTTTGGGAACACGTTCCTGCAACTCTCTACGCACGCGTTCCAAGGGGAGGCTGTGCGCAGCGCGCCAATCGTTGAGGACCATTCTGGCCTGCCGCCGGTCGTCCAGCGAGGCGGATGAGGCGATCAGCGCATTGCCTGCGGCATTAACCTCTGCACGCGAATACGCCGGTTTGGGCCAGGATGTACTGGATTCACTGGGCACGTTGCCTCGCGCCATGCGTGGCGTGAGGCAATTTTAGCGCGTCGGCCACCGCGAACGGCGGCACATCGGTTGGGGCCGGATTGGGTTGAGCTATGGTTACGGGGCGGCGAGCACGCGCGTGGAAATCACGGCGAGAGAGTCTGCGCCGGTACTGGCGACTCCGCGGCCGCCTCGCGAAGGGCATCCCCGAGCTCGGGACGCAACAGGTCCTTTAGCAGCGTGATGGCACGCTCACGATCATGCCGAGCGAAGTACACCGGCGCCCACCACTGGTCCTCGATGACAAGACCCTGGGCTTGTGCTTTCGCCGCCGCCGCTTCCAGCCGCGCCATGGCCGCGTCGAAGTCGTACTCGAGGTCTGCGATCGGATCCTCCAAGGCCGACATTTCCTGGATGATGCGGTTCATCGCCAGGTACGGGTCAACGCCGACGTTGTCGAGCACGGCAATGCCGATGCGGACGTACATGAGCGCGGTCTCGTAGTCACCCAGGTCGAAGTGCGTATTGATCAACTGGTTGAGGGTCGTCGCCGTATAGCCCGTCGGCAGGTAGCGGCCGAGCTGGAGCATCTCGCGATACACCAGCGCGGCACTGGCGAAATCTCCCCTCGCGATGTGTCTGTCCGCCAGTTGGCCCAATACCTGGTGCGTCATCAACGTTTGCTGGTGATTGTGAGTCCGCGCTTGACGCACCGCACCCCGTAGCCAATCGAGAGCCTCGCGATCGTCACCTTCCGCCATCGCCCGCATGGCGCGTTCGACACGCTGGAACACGGCCGTACTTCCCGCCCGCTGCACGCGCGCCTTGCGCAAACCGCGATCCTCCCAAAGGCGCCTGGACAAGCCTTCGATGATGCTCTGCTCCTCTACAGCGGGTTGCGGCGGCATGTCCGGCTCTTCCTCGGGAGCCTCGCCGGAGCGTTCGGTCGGTCTCCAGGGTGGCAGTTGCGGAGCCACCGCAGGGCCCGCCATTGCCGCCAACGGCAATGGTCGCTCGCCGAGGTGGACACCGGCGACCGCCATTGATACGCAGGCGACCAGTACCGCTTTTCGGCACCGGCCGCCCCCGGTCTTCGAGTCCATCAGTGCTGCATTCCGCTCGGCCAAGGTCCCCTCCCACGTGTTCATGGGCCGCGCTTTGAGACTATCAGGAAGGCGGTGGCCGGGTGTCCTCGCCACATCGAACCGGGGCGCATCCCCTGTGCGGGCCAGAGGCCCGGGCACCCAAGCCTCCAGCTCTAGTCGAGTGGGCGGTAAGATCTGGGTTGGGGTTTGCATGACCATTACGCCAATCAACAGTGCACGACTGTCCGTTCTGGTGCTACTTGCCAGTAGCGTCGCGGCGGCTGCGACGCCGGAGTCCTCGGCTGACGACGAGGCTGACGCAGCCTATGTCGAGGAAATGGTGGTCACCGCTGAGCGCCTCGAGAAAGGGGAATGGCCGACCGGGACGATCATCACCCAGACATACAACGTCCGTCAGCGCGGCATGCTCCTGTACGAGCTCGGCAGGTACGAGGAGGCGCTACCGCTGCTGCTCGTGGCGGCCGAGCGCGGCTTCAAGTGGCCGCAGGCGATGGCCGGCGACATCTACCTGCATGGCCGAGGCGGCGTTCCGCGAGATCTCCGATCCGGACTCGGATGGCTTGGCGTGGCTGCGTCCCCGCGGACATCGTGGCAGATCGACAGCTACTTCCGCCAGGCGATGGCGGAGCTGCCGGATCGGATGCGCAAGACCGCCGAGGCCACCGTGGACGAGTACCGCAAGCGGTGGAACAGTCGTGGATGGCGCGTCTCGTGTCGACGCACGGTATCCGGGTCCCCGAATTCCGTGGTCACGAGCTTGCGACTGAACAAGCGTCTGCGCTGCATTTTTTGGGACGAGATACCCGTCTGTCGCCAGCCGTACCGCTACGCGATGTTCGGGCTGCCTACCGGCGAGCAGCTTGCATGGGAATGCGATCCGGTGGGCAAGGCGCACGTGGACGTCGCGAGAGTCCAGGTGCCAGCCGCGACGCGCGACCCCGACTAGCCTTGCTGGGTGAGACGATCACCTAGGACAAAGCACGTCGTCATGGCGCCGACTCCTCGGGCTCGGTCGCCGAGGTCGAAGTGCATGGCGATCCGCTTGTTGAGCGACGCACCGGTGAATCGAGGCGGCAGGTAGCGCCCCAGCAGGAGCATCTCCTCGTAAATGCGAACGGCACGATCGAGGTCGCCGGCAATGACGTACCGCGCCGCCAAGTCGCTCATGAGCGTATGGATGTGGTGCGTCTGCCGTTGATACGTGCGCGCCAAACTCGGGACGTGTCCCAGGCTCCGATAGGCGGTTCCGTAGTCGCCTTGCTCGATGTATCGGCTCGTGCGTTTGAGCCAAATGTATACACGCTGGCCGAGGCCGCGGCCGCCCATGCGCCGCTTCCCGGGCTTGCTCGTCAGGCGATGGATCAACTCCGCCTCGGAAATGCTCCCCCGGCGCGCGGAGTCCGTCTCCCACAGCCAGCGACGCTCGGCCCGCGTTCTTACGCCGAAATGCCCTTCCGACTCGAGAAGCGAGTGTCCCCGTGGATCCCGGTCTCCGCTCTCCGCCTGCGCGGCGAAGGGCGGAACTAGCAAGAGCAGAGCCACTCGGAGCCCCAAACGAGTGCCACAGCACGTCGTCAAGGCACCAACTCTTCGAGCTCGGCGGTTTCACGCAGGATGTCCCCGGCGTCGTCGCGGATCGGCGCGAGCATGGTCCTGAGGATTCGAATTGCCTCCTCGCGATCATGGCGGGCCAAGTAGACGGGTGCCCACCATTGGCCCTCGACGATCAGCCCATGACCCTCGGCCGAGGCAACGGCGGACTGCAATCTGGCGAGCGCCGCATCGAAGTCCTGCTCCAACGCGTCGACCGCCGTCTGGGGATTCGACATCTCCGCGATGATGCGATTCATGGCGCGGTACGGGCCGATGCCGACATCGTCGAGCACGGCGATGCCGATGCGGACGTACATCAGCGCTGTCTCGTAGTCGCCAAGGTCGAAGTGCGTGGCGATCAGCTTGTTGAGCGCGCCGGCGGTGTGCTCGGGCGGCAAGTACCGCCCCAGCAAGAGCATCTCCCTGTAGGCGCGTGTCGCACCGTCGAGGTCGCCCAAGCGAACGTACTCGGCAGCCAAGCCGGCCAACTGGCCATGGAGGCGCCGGGTGGCCGGGTCGGTGGCGACCGACGCCCACGTAGCGGCGTATTTCAGCCGCCTCAACGCACTGTCGTAGTCGCCCTTCATGAACTGGTACATCGCCCTTTCGATGGAAGTGTCGATCGGGCCAACGCCGCCTCTGCTCTTCCGGTCTCGAAAACCACGGTCGGCCCACAAGTCGTTCGTAAGCGTTTCGATCAGGCCGGCTTCGTCAAAGGCATCGACGTTGTGTTCGGTCGGCCTTTCTCTCCGCCAACGGCGGTCGCTTCTGGTCAGCAAGCCGAACTGGGCCTCTGTCTCGGTGATCGGGTCGGGCGGCTCCACCTTCGGCACATCCCGCACGGGCTCCTCATCATCCTGGCCGTCGACCGGCTGTGCGAGCGCAGGGGCCGCTAGCAATAGCGCCGCCCCGAGGATGACCGAGAGAGTCGCGCGGCTCGTCATCATGGCGTCAACTCTTCGCGCTCGGTGTCTTCGCGCAGAGTGTCCGCGGAGTCGTCGCGCATGGGCGCGAGCATGGTCCGCAGGATGCGAATCGCCTCTTCCCGGTCATGACGGGCCCGATAGACGGGTGCCCACCACTGGTCTTCGACGACCAGCCCCTGATCCACGCTGGGGGCAGCCGCTGACTCCAATCGCGCGAGTGCCGCGTCGAGTACTGCTCCCAAGCGCCGGCCGCCGTCTTGGGATTCGACATTTCGGCGATGATGCGGTTCATGACGCGGTACGGCCCGATGCCGACATCGTCGAGGACCGCGATGCCGACGCGGACGTACATCAAGGCGGTTTCCTATTCGCCGCGTTTCGAAATGGCTGGCGATGAGCCGGTTCAACGCCGCGCCCGTGTACTCGGGCGCTGAGCGGCGGCCGACCAGGAAAATCTCCTCGTAGAGCCTGGCCGCGCTCAAGATCGCCCATCTCCACGTAGGCCGCAGCCAGCTGCCCCATCAGGTCGTGGATCCGGCGGATTCGTCTGTAGCTGGCATGCGTGCGGCATCGAAATCCTGCTTCAAGGCGTCGATAGCTGTTTGCGGATACTCCATCTACACGATGATACGACTCATGGCGCAACGCACCTCATCGCCAACGGTCGCCCGGATGGGCCCGACCGGGCATGGTCTTCTGCCACCGGCTTTCGCTCCGCCCCGTGGCCGCGTCTCTCGCAACTCCGGACCGTTTACGCAAAAACGCGTATTTCTACGGGAAAACCCTTATATGGATGTGGTACGGTCAGGGCTCACTCTCACAATAGGCAAATCAGTATTAACCAATCAAACACTTGCATTTCTGCTCGCGTCAAACGGGGCAGGCACGCTGGGCGTGTCTGCTCGGCCTAGCCACCGCGATCTCCGTCGGCACCAACGCCGACCCCCGAATCACTGATGTGCGGCTGTCGCCAGCGTGGCAGTGGTCGCCGATCTTGCGTCGGGGCACCGCGCTATCGCGGCCAGCAACTTTACACCCCGCGCGCGACTCGACACCTGCGACTGGGTCAGCAACGAGCGCCTTGTCTGCTCGCTATTCGTTTTCGGACGCAAGGGGATCTTCGGCGGAGAACGGTCGCGGCTCGTCCGGCTATTCGCGGTCGATCACGATGGCGCGAATCCACTCCCCCTCCTGGACTCGCCGCTGCGCCCGCCGCCCAAGGCCGGCGGCGTCGGGCCAAACGGCATAACTTCGCCGGGGGCCGATCTTGAACACTCGCTCGTGAGCCGTCTGCCGGGCGCACCGGGGTCTGTGCTCGTCAGCGCCTGTCGTCAGGCGAAACCTTACTCTAGCGTCTACCGCGTCGATGTCCGCAACGGCACCGCGACGCTGGCAGTCGGCTGGCAGGCCGGCATCCAGCTCTGGCACGCCGACTGGCAGGGTCGGGTGCGCATCGGCACCGGTGCTTACGCCTTCGGCAGCGATGTGCCGTGGTGGAACTTCGAGGAACCTCCGCGCGAGCCAACCGCAGTCGTCCGGCGCGGGGGGCCGCCGACGCAAGGTACCGAGATCCAACGGCTAAACACCGCGCGGCTATCGTCGCCGATCGGCCCAACGGAAACGGCGGGGCCGCGTGTGCTCGGCTTCGCGCTCGACGGACGCGGCGTCTACTACGTTGCACGCGTCAACGCTGCTCATCGGGCTTCAGTCTGGCTAGCGGACGCCGGGACGCTAGAACCGGTGCGGGAGCTGGTGGCCGACCCGGACCGCGACGTGGTCGCCACCGCCATCGGCGGCGAGCGCTGCGGCGCGGTGGGCTTCGCACACAGGACCGGAATCTCTTGGCTGGACCCCGCGGTCGCGCGCTCGGTCGCCACCGCAGCCAGCGAAATCGGCGTGGAAGTCGTGCACGTACCGTCGATGTCTGCCAACTGCCGCCGTCTCGTTCTGGCGTCAACGGACCGCGCCACGGAACTCCGGTACCACCTGCTCGACCGCGACACCGGCGCTCTACGCAACCTTGGCGGCCACCGCGCCCGTGGCGGCGGGAACGCTCGAACAGTACGCCGCACCGATCGGTTTTCTACGCGCGACGGTCTGCAACTGCCGATCGCACTGACACTGCCGGACAGTGCCGAGGGTGCCCGGCCGGTGGTGGTGCTACTCGCCTACGACGGGAGCTGGACCGCCGACCCTGCCGTGCTCGACGACTGGCCACATGTCTTCGCCAGCCGGGGGTACGTCGTCGCACAGCCAGCGTATCGCGGCGCGCAGGGCTACGCCCCGGCGCTCCACCTAGCCGGCCTGGGACAGCGCGGATCAAAGATCCAGGAGGACGTGACAGACGCGGTGGCTTGGCTCGCGTCACAGGGCCTGGGAGACCCGCAGCGTGTTTGCTTCGCCGGCCGCGGCCGCGGTGGCCACATGGCAATGGTTGCGGCGCTCGGCTACGCACCGCCTGACCCCGCGCGGGCGCGGCGCTGCGTGGCGGTGTTGGCCGCACTCGAAGCGCGGCACACCAAGCGCGGGCCGCACAACGCGCTAGACTCGCGGGTGTGCAGTGATTTTCCGTGCGGAGACTGGATGCGCTGGGCCGCCCCCGACGCGATGCGCCTCGCTGCGATGCGCGTCTCCGCGGCCAAGCCAGCGAAAGACACTCCCTTGCGTTCGCCGGTAGTCGGCGCCGCGCACCCCGGTTTCCCCGTTCTCGTCCACTTCGGTGGGCGAGGCACCGTCCACGAGCGCGGCTCGACCCGGTTCCGATCGGACTTGAAGAAGATCAGCTTTTTCGAACATGTCGCGTTTGCCGGCGGCGAGGCCGGGACGACGTTCCTAGCGGATGCCGAAGCCTTGTTTGACGAAGTGCTCGGCACCTAGCCCGGGAACGACGACTCGGAGTCGCTGAAACGAGCTGTTTGGCATGCAATGACGTAAGCGATCCCACTCGGGATCCTCCTTTGCACCGAGACGACCAGCAGCGCTGCGGACGTGCCTCCGCGCGCCAGTAACGGGCGGGACGGCTACGCCGGTGCGGTCTTGTCCAGATCCAGCCCCGCGCCCGACGCGTAGTCCAATGCGTCGGCGACCGTGGCCTTGTTGGCTTGCGCCAGGGTCGACAGCGCCGCGAACACCACCCAGTCGCGCGAGACCTCGAAGTAGCCACGCAGAGAGTCCCGCGACTCCGACAGGCCGTAGCCATCCGTGCCCAGGACGGTGTAGGCACCGGGAAACCACCGGGCTATGGATAGGGGCAAGGCCTTCATGTAGTCAGACGCAGCAACGAAGACACCCTCTTCGCCCTCCAGCAGCGTCTCGACGTAGGGGCGTTCGTCGGAGCCGCCCGCCGTGAGCATCTGTGCCCGTTCCGCGGCCGTGCCTTGGCGCGCCAGCTCGGTGTAGCTGGTGACACTCCAGACGTTGACGCGTTTGCCGAGTTCCTTAAGCGCTGACGCCGCGGCCAGGACCTCGGTCACGATGGCACCGCTGGCGAGCAGGTTGACGTCCGCATCCGGCTGGCGCTGCAAGGCGTACATGCCGCGCACGATGCCGTCTTCCGCGCCGTCGGGCATCGGCGGCATCGCGTAGTTCTGGTTAGTCAGCGTCAAGTAGTAGAAGACGTCCTCGCGCTCGGCATACATGCGCCGGATGCCGTCGCGGACGATCACCGCCACTTCGAACGCGAACGCCGGGTCGTAACTCACGAGATTGGGTACGGTGGCGGCGATCAGGTGCGAGTGGCCGTCCTGGTGCTGCACGCCTTCGCCGTTCAGCGTCGTGCGTCCCGACGTGCCGCCGAGCAGGAACCCCTTGCACATCATGTCGCCGCAGGCCCAGATCATGTCGCCGACGCGCTGGAAACCGAACATCGAGTAGAAGATGTAGAAGGGAACCATGGGCAGGCCGTAGTTCGCATACGCCGTGCCGGCGGCGAGGAAGGACGCCATGGCCCCGGTCTCGCAGATGCCTTCTTGCAGGATCTGGCCGTCTTCCGCCTCCCGGTACGGTGCGATCGTGCCCGCATCCACGGGCTTGTAGTGCTGGCCGGCCGGCGAGTAGATGCCCGCCAAGGGAAATAGGCCGTCCATGCCGAAGGTGCGTGCCTCGTCGGGCACGATCGGCACGATGTAGCGCCCGAGGTTCGGATCGTGCAGCAGCTTCTGCAGGAGTCGCACCATGGCCATGGTCGTGGAGATCTGGCGTTCTCCCGTACCCGCGAGCATGTCGGCGAAGAAGTCCAGCGGCGGTGGCTCGAGGGGCGGGCAGCGAACTTCGCGGATCGGCATCGGACCGCCCAAGGCGTTGCGATGCGCCTTGAGATAGCGCACCTCTTCGCTGTCGTCTGGCGGGCGGTAGAACTCGGCGCGTTCGATCTCGTCGTGCGCCAAGGGGATGCCGAGTCGTGCCGCCAGTTCCAAGCGTTCCTCGGGCTTTAGGTACTTCTTCTGGTGCACGGTATTGCTGCCGGCCGCGCCAGCGCCCAGGCCGTCGCCCTTCACCGTCTTCAAGAGCAGCACACACGGTTTGCCGGCGACCTCCTCGGCCTCCTTGAAGGCGGCGTAGATCTTCTTGTGGTCGTGGCCGCCGCGCTTGATCGCCCGCACCTCCTCGTCGGTGAGCGCGCTCATGAGGTCGCGGAGTGCCGGGTTGTTCTCCACCCAGTGCTCGCGTTGCACGTCGCCGGGGGAGACGGTGTACATCTGGTAGTCGCCGTCGACGGCCTGCTCCATGCGATCCTGCAGCACGCCGTCGGTGTCGCGCTCGAATAGGATGTCCCAGCCGCCGCCCCAGATCACCTTGATCACGTGCCAGTCCGCGCCACGAAAGGCGCGTTCGAGTTCCTGGATGATCTTGCCGTTGCCTCGTACCGGTCCGTCCAGGCGCTGCAAGTTGCAGTTCACCGCCAGCACGATGTTGTCGAGTTGCTCGCGGGCCGCGATGGCGATCGTTCCGAGCACCTCGGGCTCGTCGGATTCGCCGTCGCCGATAAAGGCCCAGATCTTGCCACCGTTCTCCTTCTTGAGCCCGCGGTGCTCGAGGTACTTCGCGAACCGTGCCTGGTAGATCGCCGACGGCGTGGACAGGCCCATGCTGGCGCAGGGCATCTGCCAGAACCACGGCATGCGCCGCGGGTGCGGATAGGACGGCAGGCCGCCACCGTCGGCCAGTTCGCGGCGGAAGTTGTTCAGCTCCGCCTCCGAGATGCGTCCCTCGAGGAAGGCGCGCGCGTAGATGCCGGGGGACGTGTGCGCCTGGAAGTGGACCTGGTCGCCGCCGTAGGTCTCGCCCTGGCTGCGGAACACGTGGTTGAGGCCGACTTCCATCATGGTGGACGCGGACAGGTAGGTGGCGATGTGGCCGCCGACCCCAGATCCGGCGTCATACGCCTTGAGCACCATGGCCGCCGCGTTCCAGCGCAGGATGTTCTCGATACGGCTTTCGAGTTCGATGTCGCCGGGATAGGGCGGCTGGTCGCCGAGCGCGATCGAGTTCCGGTAGGGCGTATTGAGTGCCGCATCGGTGAGCACGATGCCCTTGTGCGAAAGCTCGTGCTGCAGGCGGGAGAGGAGCGACTTGGCCATCTCGCCGCCGTGCTCGTCGAGGACACTCGAGAGCGCGTCGATCCACTCCTGCTGCTCGAGTTCCCACTCGCCGGCTGCCGGGAGATGACTGGTCACCGCCATGCATCCGAGCATACCGGGTTGTCTGGCGACGTTGTATTCTCGCCAAGTTACCCTCGGTAACGAGGGACTATGTCCTCGGGTAACGAGGACGTCGACAGCACGAGAGGGAACATGCAAGACGTCACGGGGAAGGTCGCGTTTATCACCGGGGGTGCCAGCGGCATGGGGCTTGCCATGGCGCGGGCGTTTTCCGGCGCCGGCATGAAAGTGGTCATCGCCGACATCGAGGAGGCCGCACTCGCCGCGGTGCGGCGGGAGTTCGAGGCCAGCAACGCCGAGTTCCTGACCCTCAAGGTGGACGTTACCGACCGCGAGTCGATGGCCGAGGCCGCGGATGCCGCCGAGGAGCGGTTCGGCAAGGTCCACGTGGTGTGCAACAACGCCGGCGTCGCCGTCGGCGGGACCGTGGACGAGAACACCTGGGAGGACTGGGACTGGGTGACCGGCGTGAACATCGACGGCGTGGTGAACGGCATCCAGATCTTCACCGAGCGCATGAAGCGGCACGGCGAGGGCGGTCACTTCGTCAACACCGCGTCGATGGCCGGACACATCCCGGTGCCGGGGCTCGGCATCTACGCCATGACGAAGTACGCCGTCGTCGGCATCTCCGAGACCATGCGCATCGACTTGGCGCCGCTCGACATCGGCGTCTCCGTGCTCTGTCCCGGCGTCGTCAACACCAACATCTTCAACTCGGAGCGCAATCGCCCCGAGTCGCTGCCGGGCGATTCGAAGATCGGGCTGGTTGGCAGGGACCTTCCGGAGAACGCCACCGATGCGGAGCGCGAGGAACGGATGCGGCTGATCCGCGAAGGCGCCCTCGACCCCGCGATCGTCGGCGACATGGTGCTGCACGCCATCCGCGAGAACGAGTTCTACATCTTCACGCACCCGGAACTGAAGGCCATGAGCGACACCCGTTTCGAGGACATGGCCGGCGCCTACGAGCGCTGGGAGGCCTGGCGCGAGGAACGCGGGGTGAAGCCGACGCCTAGGCCGGCGCAAGGGTGAAGTCGCCCCATCCGGTCTGAGTCCCCGACACGCAGCCGCTACTGCCCGTGAAACCGCTCGCTGCCGCGCCGCTTGCCCTCCTGGTTCTCGCCGCTTGCGGACAGGAACGTGGATCCGACGCCACCGCCCCGGACCGCGCCGTCGAGATTCGCGCCGCCACCGACACCGTCGACGGCGAGCGCATCGGCGCGGCCAACGAACCGCAAAACTGGCTCTCCCACGGCCGCACCTACGACGAGCAGCGGCACAGCCCGCTCACCGCCGTCGACGCCGAGAACGTGGGCGAACTCGGACTCGCCTGGTACTGGGACACCGGCGACGTGCGTGGCCTCGAAGCCACACCCATCGTCGTCGACGGCGTGCTCTTCACAACCGGTACTTGGAGCCGCGTCTACGCCAACGACGGGCGCACCGGCGAACTCATCTGGCAGTACGACCCGCAGGTGCCGCGCGAATGGGGCAAGTACGCGTGCTGCGACGTGGTCAACCGCGGCGTTGCCGTGTGGAAGGGGCGGGTATTCGTCGGCACGCTGGACGGTCGGCTGATCGCGTTGGACGCCGGGACAGGCGAGGTGACCTGGGAGACGCTGACCATCGACCAGGAGCGGCCGTACACGATCACCGGTGCACCCCGGGTGGTGAAAGACATGGTGGTGATCGGCAACGGCGGTGCCGAGTACGGCGTGCGCGGCTACGTCACCGCCTACGACTGGGAAACGGGTGTCGAGCGGTGGCGGTTCTACACCGTGCCAGGCGACCCCTCCGCCCCGTTCGAAAGTCCCGCGATGGAGATGGCTGCCGAGACATGGGTCGGCGGCAACTGGTGGGAAGTCGGTGGCGGCGGCACGGTATGGGATTCCATGGCCTTCGATCCCGAACTCGACCTCCTCTACGTCGGCGTCGGCAACGGCTCGCCGTGGAACCGCGAAATCCGCAGCCCCGGCGGCGGCGACAACCTCTTCCTCGCCTCCATCGTCGCGCTCGATCCGGACGACGGAGCGCTGGCCTGGCACTACCAGACCACGCCGGGTGAGACGTGGGACTACACGGCGACGCAGCACATGATCCTCGCCGACCTCGAGATCGGAGGCAGCCTGCGCAAGGTGATCATGCAGGCGCCGAAGAACGGGTTCTTCTACGTACTCGACCGGACCGACGGCACGTTCATCTCGGCCAAGCCCTACGTCGCCGTGAACTGGGCAAGCGGCATCGATCAGCAAACCGGCCGGCCGGTCGAGGAACCGGGCGCACGCTACATCGACGACGCCGCGTTCGTGTTTCCCTCCGCACACGGTGGCCACAATTGGCATCCGATGGCGTACAACCCGGACACGGAATTCGTCTACGTCCCTGCTCTGGACATGGGATTCCCCTACGGGCAACACGGCGATTTCGTCTACCAGCCGGGCGAAATGAACCCGGGCATCGACATCGGCGCGTTGCTCCCGCCCAAGACGCCCGATGAACGCGTCGCGATGCTGCAGTCCATGAAGGGCCACCTGGCGGCCTGGGATCCGGTCAACCAACGGGAGGCGTGGCGCGTGCAGCACGCGACGACCTGGAACGGCGGCGTGTTGTCGACCGCTGGCAATCTCGTCTTCCAGGGCCGTTCCGACGGCGTCTTCGCGGCCTACGCCGCAGACACGGGAGATCTCAAGTGGGAGATGCCCGTGCACACCGGGATCGTGGCGGCACCGGTGAGCTACGCCATCGACGGCGAGCAGTACATCGCGGTGGCGGCGAGTTGGGGCGGGTCGTTCACACTCTTCTCCGGCGTGCCGCGACACCGCGGCAACATCCTCAGCCAGGGCCGCATCCTGGCCTTCAAGCTGGGTGGCGAAGCCGAGCTCCCGGAACCCGCGATCACGTACGTCAACATCCCGGAGCCGCCGGCCATCGAGGCCACCGCCGAGGAGATCGACCGCGGCGAACTGCTCTACCACACCTGGTGCACGCCATGCCACGGCGCCGGCGTCACCTCCGGCAGTTCGGTGCCGGACCTCAAGTACCTGCCGGCGGCGTCCCACTCCCGGTGGGACCTCATCGTGCGCCAAGGCGTCTACGCCACGGTGGGCATGCCGGGTTTCGACCACGTGCTCAGCGAATCGGATTCCGAAGCGGTCCACGCCTACGTCGTCAACGAGGCGAAGGCGGCGATCGCGTTCTGCGAGTCGGAATACCCCCAACGCTATCCCGAACTGTTCGCCACGGCGTGCACGAAGGCCATCGTCGTCAGCTATTGACAGCGGCGGGGTTGCGCTAGGGTGGGAGTGCTGTTGTCCAAGAGCAGCGACGCGAAGGCACAGAAGTAGGTCTGCGATAGCGGACTTGGAGGTGAGCGAGTTGTTGGGTGCTGGCCGAACTGGAACTCTGGGCGTAATCCGTCGGCTTGATCGGCGCTCTGCCGGACCCTTTGGAACAAGCGGTCACGTAGCTATCGCTGCCGGGGTGGTGTTCGCCGGAGTCCCACTACTGTCTGGCCATGCCTTCGCCTGCGTTCTGGTAGGTGCGGTCCTTTGTGGATTCCCGGAAGCAGTTGGGCGATGCGGAGTCTCGCACGTCGGCATGACCGCGCCACTTTTTCCCCGCAATCGCGCTCTTTGGTTGAAGTGTGTTACCGCATACACGATTGCAGGATGCGCGACTTCATACGGATTGGGGTTGGTTCTCGTGTCTGTCGGATCGGCGGTGGGGGAAGCCGGCGCTCACGTCCTCATTGGGACGTCAGGCCTTGCGGCGCTTGCCATGATGCTCCGGGCGATGCAGCTCGTGCGATTCGAAGTCCCGCAGTGCGACCGGCAGACACATAAGAGGTGGCTTGGCCAGTTCAGCATGCCCACGGCGGTTGGGATGTGGGGAGCGCACATCGGGCTCGCTGTGACTACGGTGATCGCATACGGCGGCCTGTATCCAGTGTTGTTGCTGGCTGCAGGACTCTCGAACGGTCACGGGGAGTGGCTGCCTGTGGTGTTCTGGCTTGGCCGAACAGCCGCCATGTGGTTGGCGCCAGTCGTGGTAGGGAGCACTAACGGGTCGGACTACGTCGACGCGCTCATGGAGTCCCGACCGACATTCCGCCACGTCGCAGCCATCGGACTCGCGATGCTCGCATCCGGTGCAGGAGTATATGTTGTGTCCTACCTCACTCAGACATGAGAGCGCATGAGCGTGGATGTCCTGACAGTTCATCTGGCTCTATGGGCGGTCGTCGCTGTACAAGGGCTGACTATCGCCTTCCTCTTCTACCGTTACTCGCAGCTGCACGCCCTTGCTACCCAGCCAAGCGTCGGACAAGGCCGGCGGTCACCCGGGGCGGAGATCCCGAGCTTCGAGGCGACGAACGGGGCCACCGGAGAGATCGTGTCGAGCAACGACCTGATCGGAGCTAGGCATTTCATCTTGGCCGTGGAGGCTGATTGTGCCGACTGTCGCGAGTTGATCCGCCAGATCGCTGAGGGCGAGGCAGATCGTGCGCGGTTCCCGCATATGCTCGTGTATTGTCAAGGATCGCCAAGAGGCTGCGCCCGAGTAAAGGATCGCTTAGAGCCGGACAGTTCACCGTTTTGGGTGCAACGCGAGCAGGATGTCGCCGAGCTGCTCGGCATCCAGGCCTTTCCTGCCTTGGTCGAGGTCGATCCGGCCATGCATCTGGTTGGCTACTCGTATCCGACAACCAGAAGACACCTCAACTCGATCATGGGGTCCGTCTCGGAAGCAAGGAGCACCGAGTGAAGTGGTACGTTGCCTGTATCGCCATCGCGGCGGCTGTTTACTTGGTCCATCGGGCAATGGTCGAGACAATCCGCACCATGAGACGGCTTTCACGGATGCTCCCAGATCCGGGACTTCAGTCGAAGCCAGCCACCAGCGAACTCAGCGTTGGTTTGGGGATGATGATTCCTGAGTTCGAAGCGACGGAGGTCGTCACAGGCCGCACCTTCGGCACCGCGTCGATTGTTGGGAAGTCCGTGACATTGGCATTCATCCGTGTATCACAACTGACGGAGCTGAGCAGGCATGTCTTGGGTCGTTTTCTGGATCAATGCTGGCTACGGTCGGACGACAAAGTGTACGTCTTTCTTGTCGATGCCGTTGACGACGACGTAGACGATGGAGCAACGGAAGTATCTAGACACCTGCGCCTAGATGAGCTGGAGAACCGCGATGACATCGTACTCGCGAGAAGCCGAGAGGTGAGCCTTTCCACGGAGCTGAACGTACACCAGACTCCGTGGGCCTTACATGTCGACAAAGGCGGGATCGTGGATCAGGTAGGCACATTACTCCAAGGGGAAGCGACATCTCGTGAGCCCAGAGCGAATCCGAATGGTCGCTTGGGCTGATTTGGCTGCGCTCGCCCAACTGGCGACGGGGCTGTGCTTTGTCGTAGCAGCCGTCGCGAAGGCACGCGATATGTCTACCTTTCAGGACCAACTCGCGGAGATGGCTACTGCTCTACCGGTTCCAGCCTTGCTAGCGGTTCTGGTCGTCGCCGTCGAGGTGGTTTTGGGGCTCTGCTTCGTTACCGGGCTCGCAATCTTGGTCGCCGCGCCAGTGGCACTTCTCGTGGTGGTCGTGTTCGGAACAGGCAGCGTTGTACTGGCTAACAGGTCGCCAAATCGACGACAGTGTCTGTGTTTCGGGATAAACGGCGTCGACACGGCTTCGGCGGCCGGCGTGGTACGGCTGGGTCTGTTGGCGGGCGGGATAATGGCGACCGCCTTGATCTCTCCCATCGACGGATTTCGGATTCCAGGCCTTGCCGAGTTGGTGTCAGCCGCCGTAGTCGTTCTGTTGGGTGCATCCGTGCTTCAGTTCGTTGACTTGGCGGTTTATCGGTAGAGCGAGGACGGCGAAGAAGATCGGATAGGCTCAATGCAGGGAGAGTACAGTGATGGAAGGTTCCGGCAGGCGCGGTTTCCTGCGTCGTAGTTTTTTGGTCGTTGGCGCGTTTGTCGCCGGAGTGCTCGGTGTGGAACCGGCCCACGCCAACAGGCATACCCGGTGCTGCGACCTTTGTCGAACGCCCGCCCAATGCCCGTTTCCATTCGCGGACTGGAAGGACGAGTGTGAGAGCTGCCTAGTCTGGACGTGTTCTTGGCCCCGGGGCGGGGGCGGTGAAGGATACCAAGTGACATATGCATGCTTCGAGTGCTATTCCACCGTCGAGTCCGGCAACTGCCGGGACGACGTCGGGTGTGACAATGCCCTTTGCTCGCGTTACCAGCTCTTGAGCGGTCCTTATCCGAGTCCATGTTGACCTTGTCGGCTACACCAATGCGAGCCGCGACGATGTTATTGGTCGCAATTGTCGGCACGCAAGTGTTGGCTGATCGTGTGGTCGAGGTCCAACTCTCAGGCTCCGACGCGCAGCACGGCACTTGGGTTGGCGTCTTAAGCGAGCCGACTCGATCAAGCGCCGTGGCGCTTAGTTGGGCGCACACGGAAGCGGACACGCTCAGCGTGGATGTGCCAGACACGGGCGCTGCCAGGATTGTGGCCGTTCGACATGGCATTGTGTCGACGCGACGCATCGCCACGGACGAGCGTGGACCGGTGTACCTGCGGTTCGAGCGTGGCTTCTCCGTCACCGGCACTGTACGCGACATCCACGGACTCGCCATCGCTCAAGCCAACGTTGTCCTCTCGGCGACTGGAAGGACTGAGTTCGACCTGCCAAGGTTCGTGTGGCCTCAATGGCTGACAGATAAGGATGGAGTCTTCAAAGCAATTGGCTTGGCCGCCGGTCGATACACGGCTCTGGCGAACGCGGAAGGTCACGTTATGCTCGACGACATCGAGCTTGAGATCCCTGAAGCAGCCGACCGCGTCGAGATAACGATGGCGCCAGCCTTCCACGTTGAGGGCGGTGTGGTCGGTGCGATCGACTACCAACCGGTGGTCGGAGCCGAGGTGGAGGCACATGCCAGCGGCCCCGTTCGGATTGTTGAAACAGACTCACATGGTCGATTCCGGGTTGGGCCTTTCGCCGTCGGGCAGGAGGTCCGTGTAGCTGCGCACAGTAACGATGGCCGGTCCAGCGACACCGTGCACCTGTCCAAGCCCCAGGAAAGGCTTGTTCTGAGGCTTAACGAAGGCGTGAGGGTCACGGGTGCCGTCGCTGACGGGACGAACAATAAGGTCGTGACCGGATTCGTACTCACCGCCTATGCCAACGGCGATGTGCTCGGGTCGTTTCCTTTCCGTGACACCGGAGGCAAGCTCGACGCCGTGGTGGACTGGCGAACTGATACTCTGGCGGTAGAGGTGCCAGGCTACTCAGCATGGAGTGCCCGCGCCCAGTTCACTGCGGGCGAGCACTTCGATCTAGGACGGATCCTGGTCGAACCACACCGGCCGGTGTCCGGACTCGTCATCGACGGCTCGACGGGAACGCCCATCGCCGGTGCGACGGTCACGCGTCACGGTGTTTACCTTTCGTACACGCAGCGCCTTGGCGGAGAAACCACGATCACGGATGGCGCCGGCACCTTCCAGCTCTCCAACGCGAGTAGCGACGGGTACTCTCTGAGTGTTTCCGTAGATGGGTACGCGCATAAGACCATCGATTTCCGGGGAACCGCCGACCACGTCACGATCGAACTGGAGAGGGGTGGAACGGTAATCGGGACGTTGAGCACGACCGATGGGACTCCAATAGGGGGAATCCTGACACTCAGCCCAAGTGGTGAGACGCGACTCCAAGGCATTCGGGAGCGTGCCGCGAGCGATGGTCGTTTCGAGTTCACGAACGTCCGAGCGGGCGTCTACCGGCTGTTCGCGCGATCAACAGGCAGTGTGCCGCGCAACCGCTTGGTCACTGTCACCGACGGGCGCCCGACACGGGTCAATGTGGCGCTAGATGCAGGTCTGCGGATGACCGGAGAACTGAGCGGACTGAGCGACGGTGAGCGCGCTAGGTTTCTGTTTTCGCGCGGCGGTGAGCACGTGCATGTCGTATCAGGGCGTCACGGCAATGGACGGTTCGTCGTGGAAGGCGTTCCAAGCGGTCCGTTGCAGGTAACCGCGGCGACATCTATAGGACGGAAGATGACCAAGGTGGTCGATGACGAAACCGGTTACGCGGGTGTGGACTTTGCGTTCGGCGGCGGATCCGTTTTGAGGGGTGTCGTCCGTGCGGGCGACACGCCAATGTCCGCAATCGCGGTGACGGTCGTGCGGCAGGAAGGCGAAGCTTTTTCGAGTTCGACCAACACGGACAGGGCCGGGTTTTACGAACTGCGCGGGTTGCCGGCGGGCGATTACGTTCTGACGGTGCAGCAACGGTCGGCCACGTTCCATGACAGGTTCGACGTGGCGGTCGCCGGGGACACGGTATTCGACGTGCCGCTAACGCCGTTGACCATCAGCGGCGTCGTGCGGTCATTCCGAAGCGTGTACGACGGACGTATCAGGGCTACGAAACTGACTGAGGCAGGCATGATGTCCATCGTGTCGCGAATCAAGAGCGGCGGGTCATATCGTTTCGACGGCTTGGCGGCAGGCCGGTGGCGCATCACGGTGCTGGAGCCTTTCGCCGATGGCATCACACAGTCTGTCGATCTCCAGGGTGTCGTGTCCGAATTTGACTTCACCTTGACGCCGAGCGGGACGCAGGCCATTTGGATTGCACCGGACCTCGCAGGCGATCGACCGCCCATGTTGGAGGTGGTTGTTGAGAGCGGGGATCTGGCGGGGGAGGTCATCGCCTACAGTCTCGACAATGGGGCAAATAGGCAACTGCCTTTAAGCTTGGTGGGGCAGCGACTTCGATTTGAGGCGGGTGGCTACCTTCCCCAGACTGTCGAGAGTTGGGGTGGTGGAACTTTGGAGATCGAGCTTCGACAGCGTTGACTCTATGAAGTATTGAGTGTATTCCATGTGGTGGGTGCACATCCGTCATGTCCATCCACTACTTTCACATTGACTGACGCTTTGCCGTCTCTCGCGGCGTAACCCACGAGGACCAACCACACCGACGGAGGTTCGGAGGTGCGGCCTAACCGACCCCTCGCCAAGCCCGCTTGGCCGGCCAAGATGCGGCGGAGGAGCAAGGGCTCCTGCTCGGCACGCGGAATCGTTCCACGCGGGTACACTGATCGACGATCTGTTGAAGGCGGCTGCCGAGCAGCCGCGGGACGCGGCGCTGGGGCGCACTTCGCAAGAGGGGGCAGCAAGACGGGAACCCAGAACCTGTCCTCAACACTGTGCTCATTGGCTACTGACAGCGGGGGTGATTTGCGCTAGGTTCCTCGAGCGAGTCCGATCTGGACCGAGGAGCGATGCGGATTCTGTCGGTGCGCGGGCGCCCTTGTTCCCACTCAGGCCTTGGAACCAGGTCCGTGATGGGCCGGGCGACCCGGACATCCGTCATCGGCCTGGCGCTTTACGCGCTCCTCGTTGGGTCGACGGCGACTGCCGCTCAAGAATCCGACCTCTCCGCTTTCCTGTCGCCGAGTTTCGACAACCCCAGGCTGTCGCCGGACGGCAAGCACGTGGCCGTCCGCCGGGTGGCGCAGGACCGGCCCTTCGTCGAGATCTACAACGTGGCCACCAGCGAATCCCTCGGCACCTTCATCATGGAAGAAGGCATCGGGATCGGCGACCACCTGTGGGGGGACAACCGCAGGCTGCTGATCCAAGTACGTCGCGGCGACGAGTTCTGGACGAGCGGCCCCGCGCGCGGCAACTGGCTGCGCTACGACATCGAGACGGGGAAGAACCACCGGCTCTTCCAGAACACCCCGCGGCGACCGTTGTCTGCCCCTCGCCTGCTCTGGAGGACGCGCTTCTATGCGTTTTCCGACCACTTCGTCGGCCACGCGTTCGACGACGACCCCAACGACGTGCTGGTGATCTTCCCGGACACCCGGGACTCCTGGGTCAGTCGGTACGACACCCGGCGGGACCGGTACGACAGACTCGCCGACGTCCCCTCCGAGATCTTCGACGTCTACGCCGACCAACAAGGCCGCGTACTCGCCACCTGGGGTCAACCACCGTCGGCGTCCCGGACCTACAAGGACCAAGTGCAGTTGCTGTACCGCCGCGGCGCCAACGACGAGTTCAAGACCGCCTTGGCAGGTCACATCGACGAGTTCGACGTGGACCTCGTGGCGACCGGTCCGCGCAAGGACAGCGTCTACATCCTTGAAAACGCCACAGGCCCCTACTTGGGCTTGAGTGTCCTCGATCTCACCGACGGCTCCATCGAGGCGGTGTTCCGACCGGGACGAACTGATGTCATTCGGACCTACCTCGACGGGAAGCGGCAACTCTACGCGGTGCGTTACGACGACCACTTCCCGCAGTTCCACTACCCCGACCCGAACCATCCCGCCGCCGCCTTGCACCGTTTCGCGATGGCCGGCTTCCGGAACATGGACGTGGAGGTCGCGAGCCTCGCCCGCGATGCCCCGCAAGCGATCCTCGACGTGCGCGGCGACAGCGAGCCCGGGATGTACTACCTAGCCGAACTCGGCGGCAACGAGGTCAAGGGCCTGTTCCGCCGCGCACCCGGTGCCGCGAATCTCGGAGCCCGCCATCCGATCGAGTTCCCTGCGGCCGACGGTACCCGGCTAACGGGCTACGTCACGCTGCCGAGCGGCCATACCGAGGGCAACCGGGCCCCCTTTGTCGTGCTACCGGCCGACGACATGTTCCCGCTGCCCACGACCTGGGGCTACCACGACCAGTCGCAACTGTTCGCCAGCCGCGGGTTCGGCGTGCTGGAAGTCAATACGCGCGGCGCCTTGGGCTTCGGCCGCGAACGCCACAGCGCTGGCGTCGGCCATGTCGCCACTCGTGGCCCCGCCGACCTCGGCGCCGGTGTCGAGACCGTGGTCGCCAAAGGCACCGCCGACCCCGACCGAATCTGCATCGTCGGCCGCCACTTCGGCGCCTACACCGCGCTCCTTGCTTCGATGCGCCGCCCCGCGCAGTACCGTTGCGCGGTGACCATCAGCGGCACCTACGATGTCGCCGCGATCCGTAAATTCCTGCCCGCAGGCGGTGCCCGCGAACGCTTCGCCGGCCAAGTCGCCAGCGCTGGCGCGGACGATGCCGCGTTCCGGGAAATCTCGCCGCGCTACCTCGCCGCGCGCATCGATACGCCGCTGCTCATCGTCGAAGCGGTCCAGCTTGGGAGGACCATGCCCACCCAGGCCCGCGAGATGATCCGTGCCCTGAAGAACGCCGACATTCCCCACGAGGTGCACGAGGTGTCCACCACGCGCACCAACCGGCTGCTGACCCACGCTTCTAGACGCGAAGCGTATGCGCGGATCGTGAGCTTTCTTGAAGAGCACCTGGGCCCGCAACCCTAAGGGGGGCAACTCAGTTCTCGTCGACCTGTCTGTGCTCACATACGTACGCGAACGTCGCCTCGGCAATACGCGCACAGGCCGACTTCACCGCAGCCCAGTCGTGCCACTCCGGTGCGAGGTGCCGGTACTCCGAAAGCTCGGTGCTGTCGAGATCGTAGGGCAGCGGAGTCGCCAACTGGGCCTGTAGCTGTTGCAGGGCCGATTCGCCGCTCTCCTGCGGGTAGAACTCGTCAAAGGGCACCAGCGCCTGTCCGGTCGCCTCTTCGCCAAGGAGGTGGGCCAGCGCGACAAAGTCCAGATAGTCCCGAGTTGCGTTGCGGCGGAGTATCAACACGGCCTTGATGCGCAGGATCTCGGCCTTGGTCGGAATGGTCAGCGGCACGCCTCGATGGTCAAGCGTCGTCGTCTCGAGCGGCCGGTCGCGGATCAGTTGCCGGACCCCGGTTTCGATGCCGTCCAGGCTGCCGAGGATAAGCACCGGTTTGCGCACTCGGGCCGTTCGCCAGCCTGCCACGTCCTCGAGCTGCTGAAGCACCGCTTCGAACCGGTCGCGGAGATCCGTCAGGACGTGATCCGCGTCGCGCGAGAGGCGATGCTCGGCATGTATTGCCGCAGCCGTCCCGCCGAGGCGCACCGCGTCGGGCAGAACCCGCTGCAACCTATCTGCGGCCGAGAGGACCCCTCCCAGTCAGGCAGCGGCTCGGCGGAAGCGGACATGGTTCATCCAGAAGTGGTGCCGCTGGGCATACGGGTCGTGGACGTGTCGCGCGCAGACGCGCTCGATCCGGTCCAAGAGGCTCGGATCGTCCATCGCAGCGCGACGCAAATCCGCCCAATCCTGCCACCGCCCGCGCGAGATGACGTCGTCGACCGCTGCGGCGGTGTAGTCCTGGTGGTTGAGGTGGCGGTGTTCCACGGCAATCCGTCGGTACGGTTGGCGGACCCTGTCGATTGTACGCCCACGGTCGGGTCTCAACCCATGCGCAACGCCGTGGAGGACACGTCGTTGCGGAACTCGACCGCGCCGACACCTTCGCACAGCGCGGCCAGTGCGGGCGGCAGGCTCAAGTCGGCGAGCGTCTTGAAGGTGCCATCGTCGTCCACCCGACCATAGACCAGGAATGCGCAGCCAGCGTCCTTGAGCTCGGCCAAGGCCGCATCCCGATGGGCGCTGCCACCGTAGTAGCGCGGCGCCGCAATCCGGGTGATCGTATCCGCACCGACCACGAACGTGACGGCGCCGCCGAGCGCACGCGCCTTCTCGACGAAGGTCGGCGCGTTGGTGACGGCAACCTCGTCGGGCTGGAACTGCGCGAGCCTTGGGTTGATGTCCAGGTAGTCCAGGGGCGGCTTGTCGACGTTGGCGACGCACAACTCGTAGGCCACGGGGCGGCCAAGGCGCTCGGTCGCGTGGGCACGCATCGCACGGTGGCCGTCGTGGAGCGGATTGAAGGCGCCCGGCAGCACGGCATCGAAACGACGTCCGGCGACGACCCGCCGCTCGCCCCGCAGGAGTTCGGCGAGCCCGCTATCGCCGAGCGCTTCCTCGCACGGCAGGTCGGGTGCCGGCGAGATGCCGAGCGCAAAGGCCAACGCTGCCAAGGCATAGCCTGCCACCAGGTCCTCCTCCTCGGCGCGGGAACGCGTGCCCTTTTCGAGCGCCAACGTCCAAACGCGTGTCGCCGCCGCATCCTGATGTGCAAGATACGCCCGGTGATCCCCACGTTTCGGCCGATTCGTTGCCAGCGACGCCGTGATCGCGAAGCCGAACTCGCCGCCAAGGGTCCGCGCCCGGGAAAACGCCTGCATCGCGAGCCGCCGGGCGGTGACGGCGCTGCACCACTGCTCGGGCGCGGCACCCAGGTAGTCGGTCAGCGCCTCGCTCGCGTACGGCACGCTGGCCTCGAGCACGGTGGCCGACGCGCCGGGGACGGACAACAGCCGCGACAGCAGCCCGGAGCCGCCGCCGGTGACCACGAAGACGCCTTGGCGCGCTACCTCGTGGATCGCGACGACGGTTGAGTCGGTCATTCGCTCAAGAAATCGGTCAGGATGTCGAGGAATCGATCAAGCTGGTCGTGGTGCACCCAGTGGCCGGCGTCCTCTATGCCGACCGACCGGGCGTCCTGGAAGATGTCCACGCGGCCGTCCTGCTCCGGATCCGAGGCCCAGGACTCCGCGCCGTGCACGAGCAGCGTCGGGCAGGTGATGCGCCGGTAGAGGCCGTAGGTCTGGCGCGCCGACAGGCCGATCGGCGACCAGGCGCGCATGTAGTTGTCGAACTTCCAACTGAAGGTCCCGTCCTCGTTCTGGTTGCTGCCGTGGATCGTCAGGTGCCGCGCTTGCGCTTCGGTGAGGTGCGGATTGGCCTGCTGCATGCGCTGGAATGCGTCTTCCAACGTGGGGTAGCGCTTGGGGATGCGACCGGAAAGCTCGCGCAGGTTGCGGACCCAGTCCACCAGCCGTTCGTGGCCCGGCGTCGAGTCGTCGGATCCTGTGGCCGACATGCCCATGCCTTCGATGGACACGAGCTTAACCACCGTGTCGGGATACAGCCCCGCATAGGCCAGGGAGACAGAACCGCCCATGGAGTGGCCGACCAGCACGATGTCACGAAGGCCGGTCTGGCGGACCAGTTGGGCGATGTCGTAGACGTAGTCGATCGTCGTGTACGCGCCGCCGACCAGCCACTGCGAGTCACCGTGGCCGCGCAGGTCCGGGGCGATCACGTGGTAGTCCGACTTGAGCGCCTGGGCAACCCAGTCCCAGTTCCGGCAATGGTCTCGGCCGCCGTGGACGAGCAGCATGGCCGCGGCACCTTCGTTGCCCCAGTCCACGTAGTGCAGCCGCAGCCGCTGCGAGAAGTAGATGTGCGACGTCGGGCCGCCCTTGAGCATCGAATCCGTCATCGGCGCACTCAGGTCAAACGCTCGGTGCCAGTGACCGCAAGGCGCACGAGTTCTTCGTACTCGGCGTCGCCGATGCCGAGCTCCTCGGCGAACACCTCGCGGCTGTGCTCGCCGAACCGCGGCGAGTAGGCGACGTCGATGTCCGGCGTGTGAGCCATCAGCCAGGGCAGCACCGGGAGCAAGTGGGTCCCCGATTCCGGATGCGACACCGGCACGAGGAAACCGCGGGCGTCGAACTGGGCATTGGACTCGGCATAGATCGGCTTGAACGGCTCGCACTTCGCAGCGCAGATGCCGAGGGCGCCCAGCGTCTCTGCCTCGGCCGCGGTATCGCGTCCGGCGAACCACGCGCCGAGGATGTCGTCGAGGGCGTCTTCGTTCCGCTTGCGCGCGGCGTTCGTGGCGAAACGCTCGTCACCAGCGAGGTCGGGACGACCGATGTGTCGCGCAAGGCTCGCGAATGCGGCGTCCGACTCCGCCGCCATGGCGATCCACTCGTCGTCGCCGGCACAGGCGTAGACGCCGTGCGGCGCGAAACGCGGGTGGCGATTGCCGCCGGGGCCGCGCACCACCCCGTTGGCGTCGTATTCCAGCACCGCGTCGCCAACCTGCACCGCGACGGCTTCGATCATGCCCGCGTCGATGCGCTGGCCAACGCCGGTGTGCTTGCGGTGATTGAGCGCCGCGATGATCGATGCGGCCAGGTAGTAGCCGGAGATCGGATCGGGGATCAACCCGCCCGTGTTCATGGGCTCGCCGCCCGCGTAGCCGTGGATCGACGCCAACCCGGCCATGGGCTCCGTGGTCGCGCCGTTGGCCGGGTACTCGGCCAGCGGCCCTTGCCGCCCGTAGCCGGAAACCGAGGCGAAGATCATGCCCGGATTGTGCTCGTGCAGCGTCTCCAGGGTGACGCCCCAGTTGGTCATCACGTGGGGGCTGAAATTGTCCACCAGCACGTCGAAGCGCGGAATCAGCCGCCAGAAGATGTCCTTGCCGCGCGGGTGCGTGACGTCGAGATTGATCGCCCGCTTGTTCAGGTTCACCGTGTTGTACATGCCGTTGGTGTTGATGCCGGCCTGTTCAATGTCCGGATTGCGCACCGCCGGCGGCACGGGCGCCCCCGCGCCGCGCCAGACATCGGGCCGTTTCACGGTCTCGATCTGGACGACGTCCGCGCCGAGGAGGGCCAGCAGCTCCGTGCAGAACGTGCCGGCCCAGGCCTGCGTGAAGCAAAGCACGCGGATGCCGGACAACGGCTGGCCGCTCCCCGGAGAACCGCCGCGCGGTTCGGCCGCCTGAAGGTCGTCCGTGGCCCGTTCCCCGAGGACGGGGGCTGGCTTGGCGAGGCGCCAAGGCGTCGCTGACAACTTCGCCGGCGCACCGGTCGCGTGCGCCGTGCGCCCGTCGATGCGCGTCTCGACCAGAAAACCCCGCGCCGCGAACTGCTCGCTCTCACGCAACTCCTTGGCATCCTGGACCACGCCGGAGATGCAGCGGAGCTTGGCCAGGCCGTGGAACAGGTCCCACTTGAGCCGGATCGCCGATGACGCGGCCAGGCCGTTGCGGACCGGGCGCGTATCCTGCTGGTGGCGACCCCAAGCGTTCACGAACCGCTCGTCGAGGGCCAGGTCGTCCAAGCCCAGGAAGCGCATGGCGTTCGTCCACTGCTGCCAATCGCCGTAGCCGTAGTTGATCAGTCCGTCCGCGGCGCGCCACAGCGGCCCCGGGCGACCACGAGCGCGCTTGCCGTTGGGACCGAAGTCCGCGGCCCGACCGCCGATGAAAAGGCCCATCACCGCCCACGGCACACACGTCAACGCCGCGGCCTCCGTTTCGCTGACATCCAAGCGCTCGCCGCCACCGCGATACAGTGCCGCCGCCGCCGCGATGAAGCCCGCGACGCCGGCGATGTAGCCCGTTTGGCGAACAGGAAGCTGGAGCGGCGGCTCACCTTCGAGCCGGTTGATCGTCGCCCAACCGACCCGGGCACAGTTCGTCAGGTTGTTGCCCGGGACTTCGGCCAGTGGTCCGGTCAGGCCATGCGGGGTGATCGAGAGATGAACAGCGCCCGGCGGCATGTCGGGGACGACGTGGTCCGTCGTGACCACGACGTCCGCGCCGGCCAGGGCGGTGGCGACATCGCCGTCGACGATCGCGGACCGCTTGTTCCAGTTCGCATAGGCATGGAGCAGCGAGCTTTCGGCACCGGGCGCGTCACCGAGAAACGGGGGTTCGTGCCGCAGCGGATGCCCGTCCGGTGGCTCCAACATCGTGACCTCGGCCCCGAAATCCGCGAACAGGCGAGCGGCCCAGGCACCGGATAGCCGGGTGGACAGGTCGATAACGCGTAGTCCGGCAAAGGCTTCGGGCATCGCTGGATCGTCTCGCGCCAAGTCAGCGGCGCATTGTCCCGTGGCGGCGGCGACCTCTCGGTAGATCACGGCGCGGAGACGACAGTCTCAAGCCATATCGGCTCCTGCAATGTCGGAAGACAGGTGCTGCGCGGGAGTGGCCGTCCCAGATCCTCGTAAAGCTCCACAACGGCCGCGAGGGCATCCTTGACGTTGTTGAGAGCATCGGCCACAGAATCTCCTTCGGTGACCAACTCCGGCAACAGCGGGGACGTTACGGGGTATCCACCCTCAACCTGCGGCGTTAACACGAGCGGCAGCTTATAGTGCATTTCCCGCGCCCCTAGGGAACAACACGACCCATGGTGGTTGTCTCTTGTCCACAATTCAAGGATTGGTCAACGCGTTCGGTGTGGGTGGAAACCGGGAAGGGTCGCAGCATCGCGATCCCTTAGTCCGCCTCTGCCGTCACCGGATCGATCATGCGCTTGACCAGCGTGACCTCGCTTGCCGGGAAGCCGCTGCGCTCCGCATGTTCGTCGATCAGTCCCGGGTTGTCGGCAATGTAGATGCAGAAGGTCTTGTCGCCCGCGACGTAGGAGTGCTCCCACTGGATGTTCTTGTTCTCCGCCTTCATGGCGGCGAGCACGCTGTTCGACTTCTGGGATGCCTCGCGCAGCGCGTCGCGTTCGGCGGTGCCGATCTCAGGGATGTCTCTCTCGATCACGTATCTGGGCATGTCTTGTCACTCCGGCGGGACGATTGGTCGGGCAATAATTGTTGCATATCAACAGACCAGCACAGCGATATTCAACAAAAGCCACCCGACGGGTGTCTACGTTGTCCGGGCCGGGCGACCGGTTTCCAGCACGCTGTCCCCATACGCCTCGTACGCGCTGTCCGCCACCATGACATGCTGCGCCGCCGCCACCAGGTCCCGATGCACGCGTTGCAGGACGACGTCGTCTTGAATAGCTGCGGCACCTGCGTAGCGGAGGGCTCGACCGCCGATGGCTAGGCACTGCTCCGCCGTGAGGGCCGCTACGGCTTTCAGGTTCGCGGCCGCGTCGCGAACATCGCCGTCTCGCTCCACGGCATGTTCGAGGTCGGCCGCGCTCGCCCTTACCCCGGCAAGCAACGTCGTCCAATGCGCTTCCAACCGGCCCAGTTCGACCCGGAACGCTTGGCTTGCGGCGACGGTTGCCGAATCCCAGAGACGGCGTTTGGTCGCACTCGAGCGAATCGTCTCGTCCAGCGCCCGGCGGGCACCGCCGAGGGAAACTGCCGCGTGTTCCACGGGGATGCGCAGGCCCGCGTTGGCGTTGAAGAAGGACCCGCGCTGCTGCGCTCTGCACAACGCGCGGCGTCCCGGGACGAACACGTCGGTCACGGCATAGGTGCAACTCCCGGTGCCGCGCAACCCGGCGACGTGCCAGTCGTCGAGCACTTCGACCTCGGCGATCGGCACGGCAAGCGAGATGCCTCGCGTCTCGCCTTGGTCTTCGTTCAGGCAGTTGGCGACTATCCACTCCGCGTGCAGGATGCCGCTGCCAAAGCCCCATCGCCCCGTCGCGCGGTAACCCCCGGCTACGCGTTCGGCCCGCCCACTGGGTTTCAACGAGCCGGCCGCAACGGGCAGCCGCTCGCCGACAAACACTTCCGCGAAGCCCTCGTCCGGCAAGCTCGCAGCCATCGAGGCGATGACCGTGTTGCCGATCATCAGCGTCCAGCAGGCCGACATGTCGGCGCGGGCCAGTTGGACGATCGCGTCGACCTGGGTGACGAGGTCGATGTCGAAACCACCCGCCTCGCGCGGCACCCACATGCCGAATAGGCCCGCGGCGTGCATCGCCTCCGTCGCCTCCCGACACAGCGTGCGCAATCGCTCGGATTCCGCCGCCGTGCGGTCCAGGATGGGCGCGATCTCGGCAACGCGGTCGAGAACATGGGAAGCCTGTCGACCCAAGCTCAAAGACTCCTCTGTCCTGCGAGGGGCACGCCCCTCGCGCTCCCCGGCTGAAGGCTCTTGCCGTGCAACCAATCGAGCGTTACAACCTGTCGAAAGTCGTCACACGGATTCTTGAGCCATGATCATACCCATCACCGCCCTTTACGCCGCGCTGCTGGTCGCGGTGTTCGTCGTCCTGACCGTGCGCATCGGGCTGGCGCGAGGCAGGACCGGCATCTCCATGCTCGATGGCGGCAACGAGCAGGTTCTGGTGGACATGCGCCGGCATGGCAACTTCATCGAGCACGTGCCGCTGCTGCTCATCCTGATGGCCATCATCGAGATCAACGACGGCAGCCCTGTGTTCCTGCACATCGTCGGCATCGCGCTGGTGATCTGCCGCATCGCCCACCCATTTGGGCTGCGCCACGACCGCGCGCAGACGCCGATGCGTCTACTTGGCGCAGCGGGGACGATTCTCGTGACAGTCGCGCTCGGGCTCATGGTGCTCTGGCAGGGATTGAGCGCGCTGTAGCTGTCAACCGGCGGCGACTTGCCGCAGCCGCTCCGGCGTCATGGGCAGATCCCGGACGCGCAAGCCGGTCGCCGCGAAGACGGCGTTGGCCAACGCTGCGGACGTCGGACCCACTGTCGCTTCGCCAGCGCCCACCGGGTCGAGTTCGGGGTGGTCGACGAGCACGGTCTCGACGGTGGGCACTTCGCTGAAACGCAGGATCGGGTAGCTTTCCCAGTCGCGATTGGCTACGGCGCCTTCGGAATCGAAGGTCACCGCCTCCTTGAGACACCAGGACAGCGCCTGGATCGCGCCGCCCTCCAACTGATTGCGCAAGCCGTCCGGATCGATCACGCGACCGGCGTCGGCGGCGATCCAGAGTTTGGCCACGCGGATTGCGGCCGTTGAGTCGTCCACGGCGACCTCCGCGACCACGGCGGCGCAGCATTGCCGGTTCTTGTAGCGCGCGAGTCCCAGCCCCCGGTTGCCTGCCAATCCCCCGCTGGCGGCGAGCGCCGCATCGAGCACCGCCACGGCCCGGGCATCCTGGCCCAGGTGGCGGCGGCGAAACTCGTCGGGGCTGACATCCGCTTCATGGGCCAATTCGTCCATGAACGACTCGATCGCGAAGACGTTGCCCTGCGCTCCCAAGCCGCGTAGCGCGGACGTGCGCACGGGCGCACCGGCGATGAAGTGCTTGGTGACTTCCTGGGCGGGGAAGGCATAGATGGGCAACGCATTGCGGTGGATGCCGACTTCGGGAGCCAAGGCCGGGCGCGACGGACTCGGTTCGAGGGGTTCACCGAGGAGCCTCGCCGACAGCAGATCCACCCCGGCGGCACGCGGCGATGGCCGCGAGACGTGGGTGAAACCGTAGACGTCGTGCGTCCAAGCCGCCACCCGACCCCGCGCATCGAGCTTCGCGCCCATTTCAATGTGCATCGGCGGGCCCAGCGGCTCGAACCCGTGCTCGTCTTCGCGCGACCACTTGAGCAGCACCTTGCGCCCGGGCACGGCACGGGCCACGAGGGCGGCATCGAAGGCCGCGTCGTCGGCGCCGTTGTGGCCGTAGCAGCCCGCGCCAGCGACGTGACGGACCTCGATGCCATCCACGTCAAGCCCCGTTGCGCGGGCGATCACCCCGCGCAACGACTCGATCCCCTGGCTTGCGCTTTCGATGACGAGGCGCGGCGCTGACGCAAGCCCGTCCGCGTGCCAGAGGGCGGAAGCGGCCGACGGTCCCAGCGAGGCGTGCATCAGGAACGGGCGCGAGTAGGTCGCACGAAAGGTCGTCGGGATCTCCCGCCGCGGTCCCCGCACCGGTCGGCCATCGCGGATCGGGAATGCCGCGGCAGCAGCGCGGCGTTGTTCGTCGATCTCGGCGCGCGGACTCCTCAACGCGAGTCGCCAGCGCGCCTTGTCGGCAACACGTTCCGCCCAGCGTACGGCTTCGGATTCGCTCGGATGCGCAACCGCAACGAAGCTGCCATCCACCACCAATGTCCCCGGCGATGCGACGCGAATGTCCAGTTCGGCCAAGCGGTGGTTGACCGAGGGTGGCCGGACGAGGCGCGCATGGAGCTCGGCGGGCGCGTCGTGGACGAACGCGGCGGCAGTGGCCTTCGCCTCGACGTCCACCCGACGCTGTCCCGCATGGCCCACCCAACGGTACTCGGCCGGCGGCTTCTCCGGTGTGTGCTCCGGAATCTCGAAGTCCAAAAAAGCCGCGTCGATAAGTTGCCAATAGTCCAAACGCTCGTTGACCCCCGGGGCCCTGATCTCGCCGTCGGCCACGTCGAGACGCGCCACCGGCACGCCCAGGCGATTCGATGCCCGCTCGAGCAGCAAGCGGCGCGCCCATGCACTGGCCTGGCGCAGGTTCGCGCCACTGGTCTCGATCGACATCGAACCGGCCGTCGTGCCTTCGTCAGGCGTTCGCCCGGTGTGCGCGGACACGACCTCGACGCGTCCGGGCTCGACGTCGAGTTCCTCCGCGACGACCGTGCGCAGCGCTGTGAGCAGGCCCTGGCCGATCTCCACCTTGCCGGTCAGGGCGACCACACGACCGTCGTCGGTCAGCCGAATCCAGCGGCCCAGCGACGGGACCGTCGTCAAACCGGGCGGCAGCGGTGTCACCAGCCGGCCAACGCCGTTAGCGCCCGCAGCACGCGCGGCTGGCTGCCGCAGCGGCATAGCTGCGCATCCAGGGCCTCGGCGATCTGGTCGCGCGTCGGATGCGGATCAACCCGGAACAGCGCCTCCGCGGCAACGACGATGCCCGGCAGGCAGTAGCCGCACTGCGTGGCGTTCGCGTCGATGAGAGCGCGCCGCACGGCGCCATCCATGCCCGCCGAGGTCTCCACGTGGCGATTCGCAACGGCACCCGCCGGCAGGGTGCACGCGTACTCCGGGGAGCCGTCCACGAGAACCCGACAGGCGCCGCACTGCTCCAGACCGCAACCGAACTTGGGTGTCATCTCGCGCAGACCATCATCGCGCAGGACGTAGATCAGCGGCGTGTCGCGCTGGTCTTCGCTGAACTGAGCGGCTCGCCCGTCGAGCCGGAACGCGATCATTGACTGCCCACAGGTTAGAACGTCAGCGCGCCGCTTTGCGCAAGCCGCGCACGACGACCGCAGAACTCCTCGCTGGCCATGGCGGCAAGCACCTCGGGATCTTCCGTATTGCCCCAGCTCCGGCGCCCGTCGTCGAGACGGCACGCCGCCAGCCCGATCGTCGGCCCATCGGCGCCGTACATCACGGTGTACGACTCGATGTCGACTTCCCCTTCGAAACCCACGGCCACGTCGCGCGTCGGCGTGGCATCGATCTCCTCCTGCGGCTCGACATGCCGAAAACGCCCGGCGGGCGGTTCCGTGGCGTAGATGCCGAAAGCGTGCTTGGTGATGAATCCGCCGTTGCTCGTGACGAGGCCGATCTCGCCCGGATGCTCGCGCAGGACCTCGGCCATTCGGGCAATGGCGTGCATGACGTAGTTGTTCAAGGGCCCGCCGCCGAACGTGAGACCGCCGGTGACCGTGAGCGGGCGATCCTCGCCGAGACCCAACTCCGCCGCCGCGACCTGCACCGCGGAGGGGAAGCAGCTATAGAGATCAGCGTGGTCGATGTCGTCCACCTCGACCTCGGCCAGCTCCAGGCAGCGCCCGCCGGCGATGCGGATGGCCGGAGAGCTGTGCAGGTTGTCGCGGTTGGACACGGCGTAGGTGTCATGGGCTTCGGTCGCGGCCCACGGGTAGACCCACTTGTCCCTGGCGATGCCGAGCCTTCGGGCCATGCCCGTAGAGCACAGTATCAGGGCCGCCGCCTGGTCCACGTTGCTGTTCGAGTTCATGAGCTTCGGATAGGGAAAGGAGACGGGGCGGTTGAAGGCGCTAGGCGTGCGGATCTCCTCCGCGGTCATGGCCTCGCGGATCCACGCGTGTGGATTGTCGGCAGCCACGCGGCTGAACCCGGCCCAAAGCTCGGAGACGCGCCGGATGTGCGCGTCGAGCGTCTCGCCACGTGCGAACCGGATGGCGTTCTCGAAAATGGGGTACATCTGGATCGGCTGAACGATGCCACGCTCGGCTTCGATGCGGTGGCGCATCTTCAACTCGTCCCCGAAACGCCGATCGGGATCGCCGGGGACGTCGCGCCAGTGCAGTTCGACCCCGGCACGGCGCGCCTTGGCCTGTGTGCGTCCACATTCGGCCCCGGCGAGCACGATGACCTTGTCCGCGTCGCGCTGGATCTCCAAGGCGCTCGCGGTCAGCACCGACTGCACGGAGTTGCCGCCCCACATCGACACGCCCGTTTCAGCGCTCGGACTGCCGATCGCTTCCGCGACGGCACGGGCGGGATTCTCATAGGGCCACATGCCGCGAATCACGCGCACGGCCGTCGCACGCGCCAGCAGCGCTCCCGAGCCCGCGTCCTCCGCCGCCTCGCGAACCGCGTCGATCATGAGGTCGATAGGCTCCTTGCCGAGCCCGGCCACCGGGTCCGCATCGCGCTGTTCGAGTTGGGCAATGCCCACCAGTACGGGGGCGGAATCGGCGTGAGGCATGGACTTGACGGCGATCAGCGAGGGAGTGCGCATACTACAAGCGCGGTGCGCCGCTGTCCGGCTTACCCGGGCGCGGTATATTGACAGCCGAAAGCCCCGGGAACGGCTTCTTTCGCCTGGTGCCGCGCCCGCACATGCCGCTGGTGCTCACCGTTGCGGTTGCGCTCGACGACTTCCAGCGCGCCAACGGCGGCACGCAGATCGTCCCCGGCAGCCAGCTTTGGCCCGCGGAGCGAAAGCCAACCGAGGAGGAGGTGGTTTACGCGGAAATGCCCACCGGGGCGATGCTGCTGTGGGACGGTGCGCTATTCCACGGCGGTGGTGGGAACGCCTCTGCGTCGACCCGCCGCACGCTGACGCTGAACTACACGCGCGGCTGGCTGCGCACACAGTTCAACCAGTATCTGTCCATACCGCGGGACACAGTGCTGAAGTTGCCGCCCGAGCTGCAGACGGACCTCGGCTACCACCGCAGCATGACCGGCCTCGGCTCCTGCGAGGGCGAAGACCCGCTCAAGTACCTCGGCAAGCTGATGGACGCGGGGGGAGACGGCGCGCAAACGGAGATCGGCCTCGAGTCCCGGATCAGGGCTCAGGCTGACGCGTAATACGGGACGACGGGCTCACTGCCCCGCTATCGCATCCGCTCCAGCCGGTGGGCCCACGCTTTCCCCAGCTGCGCGACTGCGATCCTCGGCGCCGCGCAAGACCTCCTCGAAAAGCTTGACCGCCTCCTCGAGAAACTCCGCCTCGAAGGCGTCTCCCTCCGGCGCGATGTGCCAGAAGAACCCGGTTTTCTTGACATCGGCTTGGAAGCGTCGGGTGGATCTCTCATGTACCGTCGCACGCCCTTCTGACTTGACCAGAATCGGAATGCCGGGGTGCTCCGCCTCGGCCAAAGGCGTGCGGTACAGCGTGTTTTCTACCAGTCGCCGGTCGGGAAGGTACTGCCGTATCCGGCGCATCGCGCGCCGCATTTCCCACGGCGCAGCCCATTCCTCCCAGTCGCCGCACGGAAACCAGCCGCACACCCGCGAGTCCAGCGGCTCGCCGTGCCGACGCCTGGTCGCGCGGGTGTCCAAAACCGCGTATACGGCCGCGCAACGCGGCAGGACGTGCGTATCATCGTTCCGCGCCACTGCAGCGACTAGCGCGAAATGCGCACCCCTGCCGCGGCCAGCGATGCAGGCGCGCGAACCGTCGACGTGCTGGTGCTCGGCGAGCCACGCCAGCGCGTCCGCTACATCCTCCTGCAGTCGGCGCCCGCGCATTTCAAGGCCGGCCATCCGAAACTTCGCACCGTAGCCGCGATAGCCGCGGATCGCCGGCTGGGCAACGGCGAAGCCGCGCGCCGCCAGGAAATGAGGCCAAGTGTCCAAGGACTCGGGATCGTCGGAGCTGCCATCACCGAGCAGCACGATCACAGGCGGCACAGCCGGGCCTGCCCTAGGGAGTGTCAGCGCCATAGGCAGCGAAAGGCCGTCCCTCGTGAGGAACCTGACCGTGCGGCGCTCCGTGGCCGCGCGGTCGTTAACGCCGACATCGTGCCCACCAAGGTTCCGCAAGGTGCCTTTCGCGACGTCCAACAGATGGAAACGCAGGTAGGTTCGCTCGTCGCTGGATGCGACGACCATGCGACGGCAGTCGTCCGACATGGAAGGCACGGCCACGACTTTCGCCAAGCCGTGCTTCTGCGCCGCCGCGTCCACCGCACTTCCTAGGTCACCATCGAGCCATGTCAACGGGCTTTCCGGCAGCGGGTGCGCGAAGCCCACAACCCCGCACGAACGTCCGCCGATCGGCGTCGCTTGAACGTCCAGTTCTGGATCCGCCTTGATCCTCCGAGACGGTTCGAGTGTGGCCGCCTTCCCGACCCAGAGGGCCGCGCGCTCGTCGTCACCTACGACCGCCTGATAGTAGACGTCTCCTCCGTCGCGGGAAAAACCCAGAATGCGGGGGCTCGCCATCTGCCGCGGACCAATGGGGGTAGCCAGTCCACTCACGTCCATCCGGCGCCAGAGGCCCGCTGCATCGCGTACGACGGCAGTCGGTCCTAGCCAAGGTTCATCAATGCGGGGGCCGAAGTCACGCGGACCGAACGAAAAATGCCCACTGCCGATGAGCACTTCGCCTTCCCAGTCCGCATGCCAGAAAAGGATACCTTGCTGCCAGCCCACGACCCGTTCCGAAGCCCCGGTACGCGTATCGACTCGGTACACCGTCGTGTACGGGCTCGCTTCCCGAGACGCACTAACGAGTGCATGGTCCGGCGCGTTCGGCAGCGGGCTGACGAGTGCATGTTCCAAATCCTCCAAAGGGATTCCCGCTCCGCGCGTGGCGCCCCCCAGCCGCGGCGGGCGCGAACCGGGCTTTTTGAGAAGCGGCAGCGGATCACCACCGTCGTGGTCCACGGCAACGAGGCGGATGACGCGCCGACGGTCGTACGGCGGCCCAGGGCGGCCGCCGAACACGAACATTTCGCACACGATCCGTTCGTTAGAGATCCAGTCGCACGCATCGAGCGACTGCCCCTTTCCGCTGCGGAGGGCCAGATTGCGGACGCCGGTCGCAAGATCGGATACTGCCAGCACGCGCTCCTGGCCGTCCGTGGCGATGCCAAGTACCCGGTTGCCATCGGGCGACACGCGCATGCTCCCCACGTTGGGTTGCGTCGCATGTCCGTGGAACGAGCAGATGCAGAGCAGTCCCGCGACGCACGACGACACAAACGCCGCAGCGGGTCGTCTTTGGGCCAAGTCGTTAGCCGGAACCGTACAAGCAGTCGAAATAGGCATCCTTGGCGGGGAGGTAAACGAGGCTGTAGTAGAGCGGCGTGCCGCCCGCGGCGGGCACAGACTCGAGCCCCGGGTCAGGGCTCAGGCCGACGCGTAGTACGGGACGACGTAGGGTCCTTCGGGAATCACGGCGACCGCCCGGTCCCCCGAGGCGGCCACGCTTGCGACGAGGGCCTCCTCGACCGAGTCGATGAGTCCGACGCCGGTCAGTTCCCGATCGCCCTCCTCGAGGCCGCAGTACAACTGCACCGTGGCCGCACGCTGCGCCTTCATCTGCATCTCGCTCTCCCACTCGTCGATGTCGGCGAGCCGCTTGGCCAGGAGGGAGGCGAGGAACGCGTCGGGGCCATCGTCGATCAGACGCCGCTGGGAGGCCCGGAAGGCGTCGGAGCCCAACCCTTCGCCGCAGTCGGCGGCCAAAATGAGCGTGGCGCCGTCGTCGAGGATGTCGAGCGGCGTCACCATGCCTTTGACCGTCTGGTAGTAGGTCTGGTCTAGGGGGAAGCCGGCGGCGGACGTGACCACGGTCCGGAACTTCCGCGGCACCGGGACCGTGAGGAAGTCGTGCGCGAAATTCACGGCCTCGAGGTGGCTCTCGATGACCTCGCCGAAGTTCACGAACGACAAACGGCGAGCATCGTCGATGACCGTGTTGACCGCGTAGATGTCCCCAAGCATGCGCACGATCTGCAACTGCTCCTCGTGCAGCGGATTGCCGGCCAGTTGGCACTGCACCGCGAGCGGGTCTTCCATGAATCGCGCTGAATGAAACGTACGGATCGTATCGGCGTGGGCTATACCGGGTGCAACGACCTTGCGCCCGCCCGAGTAGCCGGCCATGAAGTGCGGTTCGACGAGCCCGGCGGCGATCCGCAGGTCCGCATCCACGAACCGACGGTCGAGCTTGACGGGCGTGCCCCGTGTGGCCGTCGGACCTAAGTCGACGTGGGCGTCATCGTCCCGGGCGTGGTGGTTCACCACGGCAACGTGGTCTAGGACCCACGGATCTCCCACCAGCGCGGCCAGTTCGTCGCCTTCGTTCGGACGATGCAAGCCGGTCGCGACGAGTACCGTGATGTCGCCGGCGGCCACGCCGCCGGCCAAGAGCGTCTCGATGATCGGGCGCAGAAGCAGGTGGTTCGGCACCGGGCGCGTCACGTCGCAGATGAGAATGCAGACGGTGCCGCTGCGCTTCGCCACCTCGATCAGCGGCTCGCCGCCGGTTGGGTTCGCCAGGGCCGAGCGAACCGCATCGTGGGGCGTTGCGATCACCGGCATGGGCGGCTTGGACACGACGGTCACCTCAAGGTCCGCGGGAAGGCGAACCGTCAAGTGCGTCCGGCCATAGGGGAGATCGACGATCATCGCGTGAATATACCCGATGCGCTCCCGCTCGCCGCCAAGACCGGTTCCCCGCTATGCCCGCGCCCACAATACCGGTAGCATCGCGAGGCTCACCGCTGGAACCACCGGGGAGGGGTCTTGTTGGTTCGGGGTGCCACAACGTGCCCGGGTGCGGCCAGCGCCATGCTGGCATGCACTCTGCTGGTCCCGGTTGCCGCCGAGGAGCCCTGTCTCAACCCCGACTATCGGCACGGGATCTCCTACGTGCTGCCCCTCAAGTACGCCGTCGACTTCGAGCACTTCGACTACGCGAACCCCGATGCGCCGAAGGGTGGACCGCTGCGGCTGCCGGACATGGGCACCTTCGACAGCTTCAACAACATCCTGGAGAAGGGTCGCGTCGCCGCCGGCGTGGACTTCGGTGGATCACGCAACCTCGTCTTCGAGACACTCCTCGAGTCCGCGGCGGACGAACCGGCGAGCGCCTACGGCCGCCTCGCCGAAGGCGTCCACGTCGACGAGGACCACCGCTGGGTCGCGTTCAAACTCCGGGCCAATGCCCACTGGCACGACGGGGAGCCCATCACCGTCGCCGACATCGTCTTCTCCTTCGAGTCGTTCAAGGAACACGGCTCCGTCGCCCTCAAGACGGCTCTGACGGACCTCGACCGCGTCGAGGTCATCGGCGCGCGCGAAGTCTGCTTCGTGACGCGTCCCGGAGCCGAGATCAACCCGATCATGCCCTTCGCCTACGGCAGCATGCCCATCCAGGCCCGCCACTACTGGGCGGAGCGGGACATCTCGAAGACCACCACGGAACCCGCGCTCGGCGCGGGACCCTACCGGCTCAAGGAGTTGGACTTCGGGCGCAGGCTGATCTACGAGCGCGTGCCGGACTACTGGGGCACGGACGTTCCCGTGAATCGCGGCCGGTACAACTTCGATACCGTCAAGTTCGACTACTTCCGCGACGAGAACATCATGCTCGAAGCCCACAAGGGCAACGTATTCGACCTGCGCGAGGAGACTGTGTCCAAGAACTGGACGACGCAGTACCGGTTCCCGGCCGTCGAAGCGGGCGTATTCAAAGCCGATCTGCGCTACATCAGCCGTGTCTGGGGGCTGTGGTGGCCCGTGTTCTGGAACATGGAGCGCGAGCGTTTCCAGGACATCCGCGTTCGCGAGGCGCTCTGGCTTCTCTACGATTTCCCGTACATCAACCGGGTGATCCTGTACGACTTCTACGACACCGGCGTGTCGTTCTTCCACAACTCGCCGATGGCGCAGCATGGCCTGCCGGGCGACGACGAGCTTCGACTGCTGGAGCCGTGGCGCGACGAGCTCCCGGAGCGCCTGTTCACCGAGGTCTACCAGCAACCCGCCTCCACCGGATACGGTTTCCCGCGCGAACGGGTCGACCAGGCGCTTAGGTTGTTTCGCGAAGCCGGTTGGATTCTCGACGATGGCCGTCTCGTCCACCATGAGACCGGCGAACGCTTCCGGGTGGACTTCGTTTTCGTCTCCGCCATGCTCCTGCGGGCCGAGATGCCTTACATCGAACGCCTCAACAGGGTTGGCATCGAGACCACGGCACGCTCACCCGAGATCTCGCATTGGCAGCACCGCATGCGCACCGGGTCCTTCGACGGCGGCGCCTATCTCTACATCCCGGACAACACCCCCGGCCTCGCCCTGCGCAACCGCTTCGGCAGCGCGGCGGCCGATCAACCGTACAGCCAGAACTGGGCGCGGATCCGCGATCCCGTCCTGGACTTCCTGATCGACAAGGCGATCGGCGCGCGTTCCGCCCGGGAACTCTACGCGGCGACGCGCGCCATCGACCGCGTGCTGCTGTGGAAGTTCTACTTCATCCCGGGTATGGCACAACCCGGCTACCGCCTAGTACATTGGGACAAGTTCGGCGAAGTGAAGGACGCCGGGCCGCTGTCCCGGGTTCCCGCCATCGACGCGTGGTGGTGGGACGAGGACAAAGCCAACACCGTGGCGAGCTGGCTCGCCACCGCGGAGAAATAAATGGGACGCTACATCCTGCGCCGCCTGCTCCTCATCGTGCCGACCCTGCTCGGCATGCTGCTCATCACGTTCATCGTCGCGCAGTTCGCGCCGGGTGGGCCGATCGAGCAGATCATCGCCCGGGCGACCATGGGCGAGATGTCCACCACCGCCGGCATCAGCGGCGCCAGCGACGCCGGGATGACATCGCAGGCCATGGAGCAGGCGGCGAGCGGGCAGAATCCGGCGACCTACGGCCTCGATCCGGAACTGATCGCCGACCTCGAGAGGCAGTTCGGGTTCGACAAGCCGGTGCACGTGCGCTTCTTCACCATGGTGTGGAACTACCTGCAGTTCGACTTCGGAGAGAGCTACTTCCAGGACCGACCGGTGGTCGAACTGGTGATCGAGCGGATACCGGTGTCCCTTTCCCTCGGCGGCTGGTCGCTGCTCATCATCTGGAGCGTTTCGATCCCCTTGGGTGTTGCCAAGGCCGTGCGCGATGGCGCGCCGTTCGACTTCTGGACGAGTACCGTGATCTTCGTGGGGTACGCGATCCCGGGGTTCATCCTCGCGATCCTGCTGATCGTGGTGTTCGCCGGCGGCAACTACTTCGACGTATTCCCGCTGCGGGGGCTCGTCTCCGAGAACTGGCACGAACTCAGTTTCTTCGGGAAACTCGGGGACTACCTGTGGCACATGGTGCTGCCGGTAGCCGCGCTGACCGTGGGTGGTTTCGCCACGCTGACGATGCTGACCAAGAACTCGTTCCTCGAGGAGATCAGCAAGCAGTTCGTCCTGACCGCCCGGGCCAAGGGCCTGACCGAGCGGCGGGTGCTGTACGGCCACGTCTTCCGCAACGCGATGCTGATCGTGATCGCGAGCTTCCCGTCCGCCTTCGTCGGCATCCTGTTCTTCGGAAACCTCTTGATCGAGGTGATCTTCTCCCTCGACGGCATGGGGCTCTTGTCCTACGAGGCGCTCATCAAGCGCGACTTCCCAATCCTCTTCGGGACGCTGTTCGTGTTCGGGCTGATCGGCCTCGTCATGCACCTGATCGGCGACCTGACGTACGTGCTGGTCGATCCCCGCATCGACTTCGAGACGCGGTAGGGAGAGCAACGATGACACTGACACCGCTCGCCCGCCGCCGGCTCAACAACTTCAAGGCCAACAAGCGCGGCTACTACTCGCTTTGGGTCTTTCTCGCGTTGTTCGGGTTCTCGCTGTTCGCCGAGCTGATCGCCAACGACAAGCCCATCGTCCTGCGCATGAACGGCGAGACCCATTTCCCCGTGTTCGAGTTGGTTACGGAGGAGGAGATCGGCGGCGAGTTGCCGATCGAGGCCGACTACGCCGACCCGTACGTGCAAAACCTGATCGAGGAGGCCGACGGCTGGACCATCAACCCCCTCATTCCCTACAGCTACGACACCATCGACCTGTACATCGACAGCGCAGCGCCGGCCCAGCCCTCCGGGAAACACTGGCTGGGCACCGACGACGGCGCCAAGGACACGCTGGCGCGCCTCATCTACGGCTTTCGCCTGTCGGTGGCATTCGGCATCACGCTCACGCTCTTCAGTTCGCTGATCGGCGTCGCCGCGGGGGCACTGCAGGGGTATTTCGGCGGTCTCGTGGACCTGATCGGCCAGCGCCTCGTGGAAATCTGGGCCTCCCTACCGACCCTATTGGTGCTCATCATCCTGTCGAGCATCCTGGAGCCGAGCGTCTACTGGCTGCTCATCATCCTCCTCTTCTTCAGTTGGATGACCCTGGTGGCCGTCGTGCGCGCGGAGTTCCTGCGCGCCCGAAACTTCGACTACGTGCGTGCGGCGCGTTCGCTCGGTGTTTCCAACGCGACGATCATGCGCCGCCACGTGCTTCCCAATGCGATGGTCGCGACGCTGACCTACGTTCCGTTCATCCTAAGCGGTGCCGTCACCACCCTGACCGCGCTCGACTTCCTAGGCTTCGGACTGCCGGCCGGCTCGCCGTCGCTGGGTGAACTGATGGCCCAGGGCAAGAACAACCTGCACGCGCCCTGGCTCGGGCTCACAGGATTCTTCACGCTAGCGATCCTGTTGACGCTCTTGATCTTCGTCGGCGAGGCCGCCCGGGACGCGCTTGATCCGAGGCGCACGATGCAGGATCCGTTGATGAACCGGTGACCCGCCCCGGGTTGCGGGCCAGTCAGGAGCGCACACTAGCGCCGGAGGCGCGGTAGCGCTCGGCGCGTTCGGGATCGCGGTGCTCGAAGATCCCGGAAAGAAAAGAAGCGGCCTGTCGCCGGACCTCCGGATCGTCGATGGCTTCGTATAGTTCCTCGGCCACGTCCGGGTCGCTGTACGCCACGGACGTGGAACGGATCAGCGTCCACGCCATGGCATCGCGTTGTCGGGCGTCGCGCTCGCGCCGGACATGACTCGCCGCCGCAGCCGCATCGTAGTTGACCCAGCGCCGCAGTACGCGCGTGCTCAGTTCTGTCCGCGTGGCGGCGTCGGACACGGTCGCCACCCAGCGCAGTGCCCGGGTCGGGTCCGTTTCGGCCCACGTGGAAGCGAGCGTCTCCTGGCCAGCTGCGCGAACCTCGTCGTTACGGATGCGCCCCACCGCCCGAGCCGCGGCCTGGGGGGCGTCCCGGGCCCACGCTCTGACGACGCCGGCAATCGCTTGACGCTGAATTCCGACAGGCTGCGAGAGCACCCAGTTCATGGCTTGGCGGGGGCTCCGCCTCGCGTACTGTCCGGCGACCGCCGAGACGGCAGGACCGGAGGACAGGTCCGACGCCTCGACCCAAGCCAGCGCCGCCAACGGGTCTTCGCGAGCCCAGACGCCGAGTACGTTCCGCAGATAGCCATCGCGTTCGCCCGGCTCGACGTCGTCGGCGCGAGCCGTCCAGTTCGCGGCGGCGCGGGCGTCGTTCGATGCCCAGGTCCCCAGTGCCATCATCATCGCTTCGCTACGCTCGCGGCCCCGTAGGCTGTCGGCGAGTGCCATCGCTTCGAGCGGGTCGGTTTGCGCGATCGATCCTAGAGGGATGGAGAGCAGATTGGACCTGACGCGCGACGGCGGCTGGGACAGGGCCCATTCCCACGCCGCGTCCACATCCTGGCGTGCCCATTCGCTCACGATCTCCCGCTGCCAGCGCACGTGCGCCGTGCGGTCGCCGAGTTCATCGAGTGCGGCCATGGCGGCCGACGGATCCTGCTCTGCCCAAGCGTTCAAAGCGGCACGGATCGCCCGTTGGCGAGCATTGCCTGTCAGCGTCTCCGCGAACGCAATGGCATCAACAGGCGTGTCCTCAGCGATGACGGCGGCCGCGTCCGCAAGCAAACCGGAGCGTTCCGGCGTCCCCGGCAGCGCCTCCGCCCAAGCGGTCGCCGCCGCCAAGTCGAGGCGTGCCCAGTGCTTGATCAGGGTCGAGAGCCAGGATCGCCGTTGCGTGGAATGAGGTAGCTGGGCCACGGCGGCCACCGCGGCCCGGGGATCCGAGTCCGCCCAACGCTGCGCGATTCGCCAAAGCGCTTCCCTGCCGGCCGCATCCGGCTGCGACCCATGGGTGGCGACGGCCTCGCTCCAAGCCGCCACAGGGTCGTCGAGGGCGCTCTCCTGTGCCTGCATCCGTGCGAACGCGGGCAAGATTCCGAACGACTCCGCGATCTCCCGTTTCTCGTCAGGGTCGAGTGCGTCGGCGGTGCCTAGGACCGCCATGGCCGCGTAGCGCTTCTGGAGTTCCGGCAAAGTGCGGGCGTGGTCCAGCGCCGCCGCAGGGTCGTACTCGCCCCATGCGGCGAAAGCGGCGCGCACGAGCGCATCGTCGCTACCAGTCGTTGCCATGGCGGCGTTCACGGCGGCAGCCGGGTCGATTTCGGCATAGCGCGCGAGAATGACGGACTTCGTTTCTCTAGCGTCGCGTGGCCTTTCCAACGTGTCGGCTTCCGCTAGCAGCCGGTCCAGCGTCGCCGTGTCGGCGCGGCGGAGCATCTGGTAGAGCGCCGCAGTCTGCTCGAAGTCGCTCGCCAGCCGGGTGACCTGGGCGAGGGTTCGCGGGGTGGCCGTTGCGGGTTGTTCAGCATTCGGTGCCGACAGCTTGGCGGCTGTCTCGACCGTTGGCACGTCCAGAGCCGGACCGCGCGGGACAACAATGGCGGCGACGAGGCCGACCAGAAAACCTGCGGCGACTGCGATCACGAGCTTGGCCATACGCTCTCTCGCCATTCAAGCCGGGTGGCGACCCACATCCGCACTTGCGACGATGATCGCTCGCTCCGTGTCGTCGCGCAATCGAGCGGGAATGCGGACGTGGACGTGGCGGACCTACCGGTCCGCGCGCACCGCCCTACGGTAAGCTAGGTTCTAAAGAGGCACCATCGGGAGTGGGCATGGCATCGGAAGTGACAACCGAATGGGAGGACTACCGCGCGGCTGCGCTCGAACGGGCGGCGCAACTGGGCAATCGCGGTCCGATGCGTTTCGACGACCGCGGTCGATTGGAACAGGACATTCTCGACGGCTACCGCCGCAACGGCTTTTATGTCTTCACGGGCGTTTTGGCGCAGGACGAGGTCGACGACTTGAGGCGTGAGTTCGACGCCATCCTGGACAATGCCCCGGTGGAACCCGACGGCAAACTCGACAAGCACGGCCGGCCCGTCGAATTCCCCGGCTACTACACGATGTCGACCGACGACGACGGCTACGGCGGCGACGACACCCAACCCAAGCACGCGGTGGTCGGCCTGGTCTCGCACCCGCTGATGATGATGGACTCCGCGCTGCGCGTTTACGGCCATCCCAAGATCCTGCGCATGGTCGCGAGCGTCAACGGCGCCGACTTCGTGCCGTTCCACGAGAGCATCTTCCACAAGGGCGCGGGCGAAGGTCCGCCGACGCGCTGGCACCAGGACGGGCGCACGCACTGGACGGACGAAGGCGTCGCGTTGGAACAGCCCGACGGGTCCGGCAAGACGCACGGCTTCAACTTTTCCGTCTCCTGGTCGCGCTGCACGCCCGAGAACTGCCTCTGGGTCGTGCCCGGCAGTCACCGGCGCTGGCGGCTTGCCAACGGCGGCCAGTTTCCACCCATCACCGAGCGCCTAGCCGAGGCCGTCCCCGCGACCATGGAGCCGGGCGACTGCGTGATGGTGAACCGCAGCTCGCTGCACGGCTCGTATCCGAACCGGTCGGAGGAGCGGCGCATCACCATGGTCCTCGGCTTCCACAAGCGCGACTCCGCGATCGGTACATCGACCACCAACGTGCATGCGTTCAAGAAGCCGGGCATTCAGAAAGCCGTGACGTACTCCACCGACTACGTACTCCGGAGGGCGCGGATGATCCCGCTGGCCATCGATGCGCGACGCCAGCAGTTTCCCGACGAGGAGGCCTACGAGTACGAAGGCACCTATACCGGCGACGCCACCTGGAACGAGCGCACACGCTCGGAGATCAGTCGCGAAGGCGACGAGTACTGGCAGCGGGACATCACGCTGTAGGCGACCTACAAGCGGTGCATGCCCTTCGGCGGTAGCGGCAGTGCGATCCGCGCCAACGTTTCGGTCAGCCCGGTCAGCCGGATACCCAACGCGTTGGCAGCCGGCTCCGGGTCGATGTCGTCGTCGTGGTCAAGCACGCCGAGCATGTCGGCGGTCAGCGGCGGGTTGGGGCTGAGCGCCCCGAGCAGCGCCGCCACGCCGTAGCCTAACGCCAGTGGCAGCGAGACGGTTCGCGTGCCCACCGCCGAGGCGACGGCAATCAGGTCGCTGCGCGGCAAGGCTTGCGGCCCGGCGAGTTCGAGGACGCCCGTAGGGGCATCCGTGGCCAAGCCGGCGAGCACCGCATCGACGACGTCGCCCGCATAGATCGGCTGTTCCATGCTCTCGCCACGGAACGTGAGCGCGGTGCGCTTGCGGGCGTTCCCGAGCAGGCTCGCGGCCGCGTAATCCCCTTCGCCGAGCACCATGGGTACACGCAGCACCAAGCTCGGGATCGGTCCCCGTGCAAGGAGCGACTCGGCCAAGGCCTTCGTGGCCAGGCACCGATTGCGCGAGCCTTCCTGAGCGCCGAGGATCGACAGGTACACGATGCGTTTGACGGCTGCATTGGTCGCCGCTTCGAGCAACGCCTGCGTGGCCTCCACATGGGCCGACCGGTAGGTTGCGCCCCCGCCTTCCTTGATGATGCCCACCAAGTGGACGATGGCATCGCAGTTCGCGCACGCGTCGGTCAGGCCGGCAATGTCGCCGTAGTCCACGATGCGGACGTCCGGGTGACCGGCGACCTGAGCCGCCGCACGCTCCGAGCGGACAATGGCCCGGGTTGTCCACGACGCCTCGCCGGAGGCGGCAAGCAAACGCCGGCCCAAGTGCCCATTGGCACCGGTGACAAGCAGCGTGGGCACGCGCTTCCCCGCGCTTCAAGCCCGCAATTCAGCGATCCGCTCTACACACCGGCTCTCGAGGTCGCGTGCCTTGGTCACCAACAGGTGCTTCTGCTCGGCTGGCGCCGTCTTGTCGGAAGCACGGTACAGGAGCCTAGACAGCGCCCTGTAATCGACGGCCAAGAGACGAGCGCGCTGCCGGTCGATCGCGCCGGGGAACTCCGCAGCGGCCACGCTTTGGAAGTAGTCGCCGGCCCGTTCGCGGCACTCGGCCCACACCACCGCATTCCACCAATTGCCGTGTTCGTCGCCATGCCCGGCGTCGATCGCGCCGAGCCAGTTGGCGTAGGCCGCCGCACCGAGGCCGTAGTGCTCTTCCACATAGCGGTCTGAGTTCTCCCACACCTCCACCGCGAAATCGAGCGCCTCGTGGACGGGCGTCTTGGACGGCGGGGGCGCTTCAGTGAACTTGAAGAACGTCACCGGTGGGCCGGCGGCGTATTCCTGCCAAGTGCCGAAAGTCAACCGACTAGGCGTGCTGTCAACGGCCGCACTCCAGGGTTGCGCGGCGATGAAGCCCTCATCGTCGTAGCCGAGCAGCAACTGGTTGTCGAGGTTCAAGAGCGAACACACCGCGCCTTCGTCCATGGCGCACTTGACCCTGCCTTCCAGGTCAGCCTTCTCGTCCGCGGTGCTCGTCGCCGCGAGCAGCGTGCCGAGCGTTTCCATGTCGAGGCCCAGGTTGCGGACGAGACGCATGAACGTCTCGTAGTTCCAGACGTACGGGCCGCTCGGACACAGTTCTTCGTGGATGTTGATGACGAATGCATGTCCCGACACCACGAAGGCCTCCGCGGCGGTGTGGTCCAAGCCGTAATGGTCGAGTGCGCCCTTGACCACCCCCATGAGCGAGGTGTCGTACGGCGGCTGTTCGAGGCCCGCGAACTGCATGCGTTCGCTCCCTTGAGACAAAGACCGGTTAGCATAATGCAAGAACAGCGCCTAAGGACCCCTTGATCGCGTGGACGACTCTTCCCTGCCGCCGGACGCGCGCAATCCGTTGCTGACGCTGGCCAATGCCATCTCGGCGGCGCGCCTCGTAGCAGCCCCTTTCTCGTTGGCCGCAGTGCTCGGCGGCGCATGGCTCGTCGCCGGCGGGATCTTCGTCGCGGCGGTGGCCAGCGACTTCCTCGATGGCTTTGTCGCCCGCCGCCGTGGCACCGCATCGGCCCTCGGCGGCATTCTCGACCACACCGCCGACGCCGTATTCGTCACGCTCACGTTGTGGGCAATCGCCTATGGCGAGGCGCAGGTTCGAAGCGACGTGGTCCCAGGCATCCTGCCACTGTTCATCGCCTTGGCCTTCCTACAGTACCTGCTCGACTCCAAGGCCTTGGCCGGCCAGCCGTTGCGTACGAGCTTCCTTGGCCGCGTCAACGGCATCGCCTACTTCGTCGTGGTCGGGGTGGTGGTCATTCGCAACGCCCTCGGAATCGGCTGGCTGGCCGACGAGGTGATCTACTGGTCTTGTCTCGCCGTGGTGGTGTCGACGTTGATCTCGATGCTCGACCGACTGCGAACATTGATGAAGACGCCAACGTCAGGGGGGAAGAACGACTCATGAAGATCGGCTTATTCGGCATCGGTTCCGGCATCTGCGCGGATCCCGGCGTCGCCAGACGCATCGCACAGCGCGCGGAGGCACTCGGCTTCGACTCGCTGTGGACCGGCGAACACGTGGTCCTGCCGGATCCGCGCCAAGCCCCGTCGCCAGCACCGCCCGACTTCGCGATGCTGCATCCATCCACCTCGCTCGCCTACCTCGCCGGCGTGACCGAACGCGTCAAGCTCGGCACCGGGATCACCTTGATCGCCCAACGCAACCCCGTCGTGCTCGCGAAGGAAATGGCCAGCCTGGACGTCGTCTCCGGCGGCCGGTTGCTGCTTGGCATCGGGGCTGGCTACCTGCACCAGGAGTTCGCAGCCCTAGGTGTCAATTTCCGCGAACGCGGCGCCCGCACCGACGAGTACGTCGCCGCCATGCGTGCGCTGTGGAACGACGACAAGCCGTCATTCAGCGGCCGATTCGTCAGTTTCGACAACATCCAGACCATGCCGCGACCGGTCCAGGACGGCGGTCCGCCGATCATCGTGGGTGGGGCAAGCGATGCCGCGCTCAAGCGCACGGTCGACTACGCCCAAGGCTGGTACGGGTTCGCGCTCGACGTGGCGCAGACCGCCGCAGTCCTCGAACGGCTTCGCGGTTTCGGGGGCGACGGCCTTGAGATCAGCGTAACGCCATCGGTCCGCTTGGACGCCGACGTAGTTGGCCAGTACGCCGACCTCGGCGTCCACCGGCTGATCGCGCTGATGCCGCAAACCGAGGAACGCACCATGGCGGCGCTCGAGGACATGGCCGCGCTGATGTGATGAGCCGAGTTGCATCGAAGGATTCGCTTAGGCTTATGCTTCGCTCGCACCTCATGTAACGGAAGACCTGATGATCGTCACCACCACGCCGTCCATCGAAGACAAGAGCATTCGCCAATACCACGGCATCGTCACGGGTGAAGCCATCGTGGGCGCGAACATCTTCCGCGATTTCTTCGCAGGCATTCGCGACATAGTCGGCGGACGGTCGCAGGCCTACGAAGCCGAACTCGCCAAGGCTCGCGAGATCGCCTTGGGCGAGATGACCGACGAAGCGGCGGCCCATGGTGCGAACGCCGTCGTCGGCGTCGACCTCGATTACGAGGTGGTCGGCCAGGGCGGCAGCATGCTCATGGTCTCCGCCAGTGGCACGGCGGTGACGGTGCGATAGGGCGAGTATGCCCCCTGATCCCGAGACCCTGGCCTTCGCGCCGGAGCGCTTGATCCAGGACTTCGTCAGCCGCGGCCTAGTGGTGCTGGGGCCCGACGATCTCGGCATCCCCGCCGCCGTCCACGACACGATCTACGAGAAGGAGAAGGCGGCGGTCGGCGCCAAACGCCGCGTCACCGCAACGACCATTCCCGAGATCCTCGAGGTCGTCAATGCACCGGGCGTCGTGGCGGCCTGCGACCGGCTGGTGGGGCCGAACTGGGCCATCGTACCGTTCACGCACAACACGCCGTTCGCGAGCGGTGCCTACGACCAGCATTGGCACAAGGACGACAACGGGCCTTACAACATGCGCAAGCACCGGCATCACCATGCCGTGCAGGTCGAGATGCTGTACTACCCGCAGGCGGTCGCCCACGACATGGGGCCAACCGCCGTTGTTCCCTACTCGCAGTACTGGACGTTCAACCACGAGGAGAACCACGACAACTTCGCTGGCGCCGACCACCTCGACTTCGGCTACCAGTTGGACGGCATGCAGCGCGTTCCCGCAAGCGGTCCCGACTGCCCTTACCCGCAAGCAGACGTCGTGATGCGGCGCACGCCGCACGACCTTCGCATGCGCGAGGCGATCGATGACACGGGGTGGCCGTTGGTCGCGCCGTTCGAGGTCGCGCCGCTCACCGCCGGCAGCGTGGTGCTGTATTCCCACAACCTGTTCCACCGGGCCAATCACCGGCGCGACGACTGGCACACCTGGAAGTCCCGGCCGCGCTTCATGTGGCGTTTCTGGTTGTATCGGACCACCGACCCGGACTCGGATTCACGCGATCCCGAAGAGCTCGATTGGGGCGGCTTGGGCGTCGATCCCGTCACCGGCCTCGACTACGCCGCGGCGCCCGACGACGCGACCGCCGTGTGGCGGCATCACTATCACTGGATGCACAACGGACGCCGTCCCGCAGCCGTCGCTGGCGACGTCACGCCGCTCAAGGCGCAGCTGAAGGCTTCCGGCGAACACAACGAGCCGCAGCGCCTCGGCGCCGCCTACAAGCTTGCCGCCAGCGCGGACCGCGAGGCGGCTCTCGCCGTCCTAGGGAACGGCCTGCGAGACGAACGCGAGACCGTGCGGCGCGCGGCGTTGTACGGTCTCGTTGCCACCGGCGCGGATGCCACGCCGCTATTGCTCGACGCCGTGGAGTCGCCTGTCAGGTGGGTGCGGCGCGCGGCGTTATGCGCTATCGGCGATGCGGCGCCCCTCACGCCGGCAGTGCTCGCCGCAGTCGAGGGCCGCCTGTCGACCGACGACTCCGTGTACGTCCGCTCCGTTGCTGCCGGCGCATTGGGCTGTCTCGGACGACGCGCCGTCGCAACCAATGTCGGCAAGACGCTCCTCCCGACTTGCTTGGACGCGCTCGTCGCCTGCCTAGGCCGTGAACGGAACCGGCTCGGCATGAACATCGCGCAAGACCGCAGCATCAAGTTGGTGCGCCCGACCGACGAATGCGACGTCTGCGAGGGGATCGGCATCGACTACGGGGTCGACCGCTTCGAGCCGGTGCGCTCGGTCGTCCGGGAAAACGCGCTCTGGTCAGCGGTGATCCTGTGCTCTCACGGCGTCGACGTCCTCGGTTCTTCGCTCGGCGCCGCGGTCGAGGCCCTCGCGCACGTCGTACGCACCGACAGGAACGTCTTCAGTGTTGGCTTGGCAGCCGACGCCTTGGGCCGGCTCGCCAACGCACGGGATGCGGATTCCGCCCTCGACCTCGCGAGCAGGCTCGACGAATTGCTCGGCGAGTTGCCGATCCACAGCTGGGAAGCCTTCGTTCGCGGTGGCGTTGATCCCGCCGCCGTCGGCTAACCGGAACCCGCCTCCCAGCGCATCGGCTACCCGTAACACGCCGTCTGTTATGCTCAATGAGACTCTTGGGCATGGGAGACCCATGGAAACCATCGACGCCCGCCTACTCGATCACGATGAGCCGGTGGGCGCCAAGCCTGGCGGAGTCCGCATCGCTCGCGGACCCAAGGGCAGCAATGTGCGGCACCAATCGACGCAACGGGTCTCCGTTCCGCGCTACCGAGCGATCACGGAACGCCACTTCGACAGGATTCCGCAGTTGGCGTCGCTGCCAAGCGACGACCGGTTCGCGATGCGCGTGGTGAGCCGCGTCCTGCCGTTTCGGACCAACAGGTATGTTATTGACGAACTCATCGACTGGTCGCGCGTACCCGATGACCCCATTTATCAACTGACGTTCCCGCAATCCGGCATGCTCGGCGAGAACGAGTTTCGCCGAGTCGCCGATCTCGTGTCGCGCAACGCGTTACTTGACGAGGCGACCCCGGTCATCCAGGCGATTCGGGATGGGCTCAACCCCCACCCCGCCGGGCAACGCGAACTCAATATCCCGCAAGAGGGTGGAGACCCGCTCGCCGGCATCCAGCACAAGTACAGGGAAACCGTGCTGTTCTTCCCGAGCCGCGGCCAGACCTGCCACGCCTACTGCACGTTCTGTTTCCGCTGGGCCCAGTTCGTCGGCAACAGCATGAAGATCTACGCCAAGCAAACCGACGGGCTGCACCGGTATCTCGCCGCCCATCCGGAGGTCACGGACCTCCTGATCACCGGCGGCGATCCGATGATCATGCGAACCAGCGTCCTCTCGCGCTACCTCCTGCCCCTCCTCGACTCACCCGAGACAGCGCACCTCGAGAGTATCCGGATCGGCACCAAGGCGCTCACGTTCTGGCCGCACCGGTTCGTCAACGACGACGACGCCGACGACCTGCTCCGCCTGCTCGAGAAGGTCGTCGCCTCGGGCAAGCACCTGGCGATCATGGCGCACCTGAACCACTGGCGGGAACTCTCCACGCCGGTCGTTCGCACGGCCATCCGACGCTTGCGCGACGCCGGCGCAGTGATTCGGGCCCAAGCCCCGGTTCTCGCCCACATCAACGACGAAGCCGAAGTGTGGCAACGGTTGTGGCAGGACGAGGTGCATCTCGGCATCGTGCCGTACTACATGTTCGTCGAGCGCGATACCGGCGCACGTCGCTACTTCGAGGTCCCGTTGGAGCGTACCCGGCAGATCTACTCCGACGCGATCTCCAACGTCTCCGGCCTCGCGCGGACGGTCCGTGGCCCGAGCATGAGCGCCGGCCCCGGCAAGGTCGAGGTCGTCGGCACCCAGGAGATCGGTGGCGAGAAGGTCTTCGTCCTGCGCTTCCTGCAAGGCCGCAACCCCGATTGGGTAGGCCGACCGTTCTTCGCCCAATTCGATCCAGAGGCAACCTGGCTCAACCAGTTGAAGCCCGCCCTCGGGGACCGAAGGTTCTTCTTCGAGGACGAATACGACGCCATGCGCGCTTCCGCGCCTCGCTAAGTGCAGGGAGGGCGGGGCATGCCCCGCCCTCCGATTCCTGCTTTCAGGCTTCCGCGATCAAGGCACGCCACTCTTCGGAATCAGTGAGGTCGAGTAGGGCGAACCAGCCGAGGTACTCGTCCCACGTCAGCGGCATCCTGTCCGTGCCAACGAGATTCCAGATGCGCACGCGCTCGATGGCGTAGCGCAATGGCACCGCCATGGCCAAGGCGTCGCGTTCGCTGTCGGACAGCGGCCGGATGCCGCAATAACCCCGCACGATGCGGCGGACCAGCGTGGGGTCGTAGCGTCGCATCGGTTCGTCGTGAGCGACAACGCCCCACTGCTCGACGATGTGCGCAACATCGAGTGCCAAGTGGTCCCGATGAGCCGCGTCCAGGTCCAGGAGTGCAGTGATCCGATCACCGTCGACCAGCACGCTCCAAGGCCCGGGGCCGCCATGGACAACGCCGGTCGGGAGCCTTTCCCGGTCGCAAAACGCCCTGTATCGCCGGGCAGCGGCCTCGACGGTCGCGACGACGTCTCTGCCCTGATTGCCCGCCTCCGAGAAGTCGAGATCGCGCGTCCAGGATTCCAAGTTCTCAAGCCAGGTCGTTTCCCGGTAGTCGAGGCCTTCGAGTCCCATCGCACTGACGTGGATCATTGCCGCGAGACGCGAGATGTCTTCCGCTAGAGCCGCGTACGTGTCCGACGCACGCCTCGGCACGTAGTTCGGTCCCGGGCTGCCCTCGGGGCATTGCACCACCGCCGCAGGGCGACCAGCGATTTCGAGGCCGACGCCTTGGACGGGCACGATCACGGCTGGCGCCGGAAGGCCGCACGAGTTCAGCCGCCGTTCCAGCGTGAGCTGCGCTTCGGCCTGTGGCGTCGTGGCCTGCCACCACACGCGCAGCAAGGCAGGCGAACCGTCAAGGTCGATCTCGTAGAGGTAGTTCTGCGATGGCGGATCAACGGGCTTGCATGCCGTCACCCTGGCTGTTGAACCGACCTCGTGCAGCGCCGCCATCACGCTCCGTGGCGTGACGTCCAGCGCTGGACTGGGGTGGTATGTGCCGTTGCCGGAGTCGGGTTGTTTCGTATTGGACACTGTGGATTCCTCCGCGTCACGGCGGAAGGACCGCAGGGCCGTCGTGTAGGACTCGCCGGTGATATCGGCACGGGCTCGAACGAGCCGCTTGAATCGCTTGCGAACTGTCATAGGTCTTCCGCCGCCCGGATGGCGATCCCCCAGCGATCAGCACCCGGGGTGGTTGACCGTTGACTGTTCGCTTCGAGGAATCGATCCCCCTTGCCTCGTGATTGCCTTGCTGGGGAAGGTCAACCGAGGACGGGCGTGAAGCACGCCTGCCGATGAGTGTCCACGCGCGAGGGATTCGTGTCAACGTCGCCGAATCCCAACGCCATCCGCATCGCACCGGCACTGGTCCCCTCTGTTGCGTTCGTCCGGTACGCCGCGACCGTCCCATCTACGGTCATGGAAGATCCTCCGGCTTTCGCGTCTTGCCCGCGTTGCGCTCGGCAAGCCAGATACCGCCGAGCACGAGGGCGAGCGCTACCCCGTGATATACGTGGAACCGCTCGCCGAGGTACACGACCGCGATCGCCGCCGCAAACACCGGCACGAGGTTGAGGAAGATCCCCGCGCGGCCCGGCCCGATGATCTCGACGCCCCGAATGAACAGTATCTGCGCGAGAAACGACGGAAACAGAGCGACCAGCGCGACCACGACCCATCCGCGCGAGGTCGGCGCCTGGAACTTGCCGAGCCAGGCTTCCGCCGCCACCATCGGTAGCGACGCCAGAAAGGCCGATGCCGCGAGCACGGTGAACAGCCCAAGCGCGGTCGACGCTGGACGTCGCTGCAATCCCACGGTGTAACCGGCGTAGAACAGGGCCGCGAGCAACACCAGCAGGTCCCCGTCATTGAAGCGCAGTCGTAGCAGGCGCTCCACGTCTCCGGCGGAGGCCACAACGACGACGCCAGCCAACGTTACCGCGGCACCGACCCACTGCAGGGCGCGCGCCGGTGTCCGGAACGCGACCCACGCCCCGGCCAGCACCAATACCGGCAGCACGCCCTGGATGATGCCCATGTTGACGGCCGTCGTGTAATGGGCGGCGATGTAGAACAGGCCGTTGAACGCGGCAAACCCGAGGGCACCCATGGCGAATAGGAATCCCAGGTGGGGCTTCAGGTTCGGCCAGTCCCGGACCAAGGACCTCTTGTTGAAAGCGACCAGCAGCACGACGACCAGCAGCCAGCGCAACGCCACCACCATCATGGGCGAAACCTCGCCCACCACCAGCTTGGCGAACGTCGTGTTCGCGCCGAAGCAGACCGATGTGAAGGCAAGACAGATGTACGCGTGCGCGGCGGCACGCCCGGGAACGTCAGCCTCGCCAGTCCGGCCCGTCATCGGCCGTTGTTCGCCCATGGACGCGACGTGGTGAGACTCGGCGGTCCGTCAGCCCATGACCTCGATCACCTTCGCCACCACCGTGTAGACAGCGAAGCTGATGTACGTCGCGGCGCCGATGGACACCATGAGGATGTTGATCGGCTTCGGGCGCACCGGTTCCGGCAGGTGCTTCAGGTTCATGTAGAGCACGGTCGGGACGTAGGCCGCCATCGCGAACCCGCTCAGCATGGCGCTGATGAAGAAGAAATCGAGTGCCGTGACGTCGAAGTACTCGAAGAACCAAGTCGCGAGCACGCCCAAGGCGGACAGACCCACGGCCAGCCAGAAGTAGATCTTGTTCGCCGCGAAACGATGCGCCGCCTTGAAGTTGGTGTGCAGGAGGTCGACCCAGATTCGCACGCCGCCGTCGAGCCCCGCCAGAACGCTGCTGAACAGCGCCGCGATGCCGATGATGAGAAACAGGTAGCGCCCCTGGATGCCCATCGTGCCTTCGAGGATCTTGGCAAGGTCCCAGACGAGTTGGCCTTCCTGCGGGACGATGCCCGCGGGGTACAGGACGACCAGCGCCCCGAACATGAACAGGAACATCGTGAACGTGTTGGCGATCCAGAAGAAGATGGTTGAGTCCTGCACGACGAAGCGGAACCATGCGCGGAACCGTTGCACGTTCTCGTCCGTCACCGGGAACTTGAAGCCGATCTCACTCGCGCCGGTCTGCGCCTCGCGCAACGGGTTCAGGAGCACGGGAATGCGCGCGCCCATGCCGATGTTCTTGTCGCGCAGGTAGTAGGCATAGAACAAGTTGCCCAAGCCGCCGGCGCCCGCGAACACGAAGGCGCCGAAGAAACGGTGGAAGGTGAACTCTTCGTCGAGCGTGATCTGGCCGAAGTTCAGGATGCCGCCCAGCATGTTGGCGACATCGTCTAGCGTGCCGATGCTGAAGGCGACCACCAGCAGGCCGATCACGATCACCAGCACCATGAAGATGATCGAGCGCTCGATGGACTGGTATATGCGCTTCGGCCCGAACACGATGGCGAGCGCAATGGCGAACACCACCGCCGTCCAGAACCAGTCCGGCCCCCAGCCGTCCTCGCCGAGGATGAGGATCTTGATCGCGGTCCCGGTTGCTCGTCCCCAGCCGGGCAGGAACGCGCCGACGAACAGGAGCAGAAGGAAGAAGTACACCCAGAGCTTCGAGAGCCGCGCGAAGCCGGTCAGTGGGCTCTCGCCCGTGGCGACGGCCCAGCGTCCGATCTCGATGTTGATCCACAACTGCATGAAGACGCCGAGCGCGGCCGCCCACATCATCTCGGTGCCGAACTTGGCGGTGATCCACGGCCACAGGATCAGCTCGCCCGAGCCGATCGCCATGCCGATCATCACCGCGCCCGGGCCGGTCATTTTCCAGAAGCTCGACGTCCGTTCCGGCATGTCGGCTTGCTTGAGAGGCGGGATTTTTAACGTTTCCATCAGCCGAAGAGCTCCTTGTTGGCGCGCGGCAGGAACAGGACGCCAATGCTGGCGTTGAAGAGGACGAAGAACGTGTGCATCACGAAGCTGAAGGCGGCGACTTCCGGGTAGTCCGGAAACAGCACGGTCCACAGCAGTAGGGCGCCGGCGTGGAACGGCAGCGGCAACGCGGCCGCAAGGAAGATCACCGGCAGGAAGGCCAGCATCTGGCCCAGGCTCACGTCGACCTGGAACAGCTCCAAGGCGAAGGTGTAGACGATGACCGCGCCGATCAGGTTCGGCGCCTTGAAGAGGACCACCAACAAGTAGTGGATCGGCCGCGCCTGTCGGAACGCCGTCAGGATGTTCGTCTCCCGCAAGCCGCCGCTACCGGTCCGGAAGTACGCGATGTGCACGGGCAGGTACAGCGCAGCGACGATCATGATGGACGGCAGGATGACGTCCAGTGGCAGAACGGTCGATGCGTCGCGCACGAGGTCGAAGTTCGCGGCCACGCCGATCGCGGAGAAGAGGAGGAGCTGGTAGATCTCGATCAGGCCCAGGAAGATCATGCTCGACAGGGCTCGCCAGCCAGGGACTTCGTAGGTCTTGAGCAGATAGAGCGACATCGCGCCCTTGCCGACCTGTTCGTTCACCAAGGACAGGATGTAGGCGCTCGCCCGGATCGGCAGTACGTTGCCGAGCTTGAGATCCGGCGCGTTGAACCAGCGGATGACACGCCAGGTGGCGTGGCTGTCCACGAGGAAGAAGAACACGGAGTAGGGAATCATGTGGGCGAGCCAGAACGCCCAGTCCGCGCCCGCGAAGAACGCCACGAGGTATTGCCAAACGGTCTGGCTGTCGCGCGCAGCCGCCACTTCCATGCGCGTGTAGACGAGATAGAAACACCCCGCCGCGAGGATCCATGTGGCGACGCGGAAGGCCAGCGCCCACGGCGACTTGCGCGCCGGCGGCTCCCGGAGCGTCGCGTTGTCGCTCATAGGCGCACCAGTATGGACATCCCAACGTCCTTACGGCGGACGAAGCCGACCTTCTCGTAAACGCGGGACGCTTGCCTCTCCGCCGGGCTGCCGATCCGCACATGCAGGAACGGTACGCAGCCGAGGCGCTGTTGGCGCAAGGCAATCTCGCGGACCAGCACCTGGGCAAAGCCCCGGCCCGTGAACTCGGGATCGGTGCAAACCGCGCTCACCTCGCGGTACCCCGGCAGGCAAATACGCTCACCCGCCATCGCCACCAAGTTGCCGTCGCGGATGACGCCGACATAGTCGCCGAGGAGGTGTGTCCTGCGCTCGAACGGACCCGGGTCTGTTTCCTTGACCAGTCGGTACATCTCAGAGGCTTCCGCGTCGCCGAGTTCCACCCAATCCAGATCCGTCTCTTGCTCGCGCACGGGATCCGGGCAATACCACTGCGTCAGCGGCACCACGGTGGCGATGCGCCATAGGCCCTCGGGCGGTTCCCCCGGATCGACGACCGCGACGGCTTGGCCCGGTTCGACGAATCCCGCCAACTCCCGCAAGGCCTCCACGCTCTGGTCGGCAACTGCCGCAATCGGCGAGACATCAACCTGATAGCGGGCCGCGCGTTCGCCTACCAAGCCGAAATCGCGCTGCTCGCCGCTCAAGGCGAGCCAGGCGGGGTTGTCGAGCTGCACCTATCGCGGTCCTTCGAGCGTCTCCGCGAACGCCTTGAGTTCCGGCGTGCCGGGAATGACGCGCACGCCCGCAGCCACCTTCTCCGCGAGGTTCTCCTCGGTGCAGCCGTCCAGGAACGGAACGCCGGCGGCCTTGCAGGCGTCGAAAACGCGCTGCCTCGCCGCCTGGAGCTCGGGCCTCTCGAAGTCGGCACCCTCGCCACGGTAGCCGTGCGACATGGACATGTCCGCGGGACCCCATTCGGCGAAAGCGACACCCGGCACCTTCGCGGTGCGCTCGGCGTTGTCCAACGCTCGGCGATTCTCGATCTTCAAGCCCAAGAGCAACTCGCCATCCGGATTGAGCGGCCACGGATCGGCGCGGTCCAGGTATTCCGCACCGCTGACCCCCCAAATCGCCGCCGCTGTACCCTGGCCGCCGGAACCGCGCGTGCCGCCGCGAAACGTGTAGCGCATCGCGTCCACCACCGCCGCCACCGCGTCCGGCGTCTCGGCATGACAAAGCAGGAAGCCATGCACGCCGGCGGTGAGCAGTTGGCGGACCTGCCATGCGTTGAACTGGACGATCTCGGGGCTCCGACCTTCGAACGGCAGCTCCACGAGCACGGGAACCGTTGGCGTGCGCACGGACGCCATGCCTTTCATGAACTGGCTCAAGCCCGCGAGATCCAGGGGCCCGTGCTCCATGCCAACGTTGATGTAGTCCGCCCAGGTGTCGGCCATCTGCACGCCGGCATCGAAGTCGAGCGGCATGCCTCCGTGCCCACCTGTGTAGAACACGGGTTTGCCCTTCTCGAGCTTGGCGATCGCGCCATTGATGCGGCCCATCAGACTAGCGCCTGGTACACCAGCGTCTTCAACTCACGCCGGATGGGATAGGTGGACGATGGCAGCAATTGCGTCAGGAACACGACGATGACCTCCTCTTGTGGGTCGACCCAGAAATAGGTGCTCGCGGCCCCGCCCCAGGCGAATTCGCCGGGCGAGTCGAGGACGTTGGCGGCGGCCGGGTCGACGACAACCGAGAACCCGAGGCCAAAGCCGATGCCTTCGTAGGACGTCTCGGTGAACGTCGCCTGCCCCATGGCGGCGAGATCGCAGTTGCCGGGCAGGTGGTTGCTCGCCATGTACTCGACCGTCTTGCGACCCAGGAGCCGCTCGGAATCCAGTTCACCCTTGGCCACCAGCATGCGCGCAAAGCGGTGGTAGTCGTCGATCGTGCCGACCATGCCGCCACCGCCGGAGAAGAACGCCGGGCGCCGATGGTAGCGCGAGCCCTCCGGGTCGTCCTGCAAGCGGTAGGTGGACGGCGCGACGTAGTTGTAGCAGGCGGCGAATCGGTCCGCGGCTTCGGCGCGCACGTGGAAGCCCGAGTCCGTCATGTTCAGCGGGCCGGTGATGCGCTCGGCCACGAACTCATCGAGCGCCTGGCCGGAGAACTGCTCCACCAGGTAGCCGCAGACGTCCGTCGATACACCGTAGTTCCACTTGGTACCGGGGGAGAACTTGAGCGGAATGCCAGCGAGCTTGTCCACCATGTCGTTGAGTGTTCCGGTCCCGGTCACCTTGGCGTGGGCGTACATGGCCTCGACGGGATGGTCGCCCGCAAAGCCGTAGCTCAAGCCCGACGTGTGGGTGAGCAGGTGCTTGATGGTCATGGCCGAGTCGGGCTTGACCGTGACGTAGCGCTCTTCGACCCCCGCCGCCGCCGAGACTCCGCGTGCCTCGACGGTGTGGTCGTAGACCTCGAGGTCCGCCCAGCTCTCGATGTACTTGGACACCGGGTCGTCGAGCTGAAACCGGCCTTCCTCGTAGAGCATCATGAGCGCGACGCTCGCCACGGGCTTGGTCATCGAGTAGAGGCGCACGACCGTGTCCCGCTCGTACGGGCGCTCGCGTTCCACGTCGCGGAGCCCGCAGACGTGGAAGAACGCTTCCTCGCCGCCCCGGGAAACCAGGCACATCGCGCCGGGGAACTTGCCTTCTTCGACGTAGCGATCGATGTGGCGTCCGATGCGCGCCAGCCGATCAGCCGAAAACCCGTTACCCATCGTCTCTCCCTCTATTGCGTGGTGAGCATACCCGACTCCCGGCCTGCCCATGCATTGCCCGGCGACACCGCCCATCTGTAGCACATGAGTGTCCGCGCCTTGCAGCAGGCAGGTTGTCCGCTTCTGTTTCGGCGAGACCTTCCTAGCCGACGATACTCGCGCGGCTCAGCGGGCGGCCATGGGCGCAAGGCGCATCGCCGCGTCGGCGGAGACTTCGAGCACGTGGTCGACCATGGTGTCCATGGGATCTGCGTGCAGGGAAGAAAGGTACGCGATGGCCGCGCGCAGCAGCGCCTCGGAACGCTTGTGATCGACGGCCGGGAATATGACGAGGCCAGGATGGATGTCGGCGGTCCGGAGAAGGGCGCGGAAGTCGCGGGCATTGTGCGTTACGAGGACCATGTCGCGGGCGAGGCAACGGGCCAGCACGCGGTGGTCGGGTTCGCCGAGGCCGCCGAAGTCCCGCGGGTGCGCGACGACGTGCAGACCTTCGGCGTTCAGCGTCGTCGCAATGCGCGGCGACACGCACTCGTCGAGGAAAAGGCGCATGTGAAGCGGGTCGAGCTAGTCCATGCGGTGCCAGGGCCGTCCCGAGGGCCGCCCCCGCAACGGATGGGCGGCGGCGTAAATCTCAGCGGCTCGGATTGCGTCCCGCGGGACATGGGGATAGTCGTCGTGCAGGTCTTCGATCGTGTCGCCGTGACGGAGCCGCCCCAGAACCGCGTAGACCGGGATTCGCGTGCCGTCGATCACCGGCGTGCCGCCGAGGATCTCGGGATTGGACTTGATGTACCGGTCACGAGCCTCGCGGTATCCGTTGGCGATTCCGAATTGGATGTGCGCGAGGTTCAGATCGAGCGTTGCGCCCGGCGCGAACTCGACCGGCCCCAGCCGCATCGGTTCCATTCCAGTGATTCGCGACCAGATGGCCCGTTTGTGGCGCCGGGGCAGATCGGCGAGATCCGCCGCCTTGAGGGCGTGGAAGTACACGACAGCGCGGGCGGGCAGATAGCGCGTGCTGCCGCCCCGGAAAAGGGCCGGCGCGGCATGGGGGACGATGATGCCGGACTGGACCGTCTTCTCCACAACAGTCGATGCGACACCGGACAGCGCGGCGGTCTCGCGGATCGTGAGATCGGGGGTTTCCACAAAACTGTTCCTCTCCGGTTGCGAATATAAGGCAGCTGTCGGGACGACGCAATGCGAAAGGCAATAGGGAGCTACTGCTGCGAACGATCGTCACCTGATGTGTACACCGCATGCACCCAAACTACCGCAGCTGCTTCTGCCGTCGAGTCATGGGCGCGTTTCCCCCTTACTCCGCGACAGCCGCGTCGCTCCCCGACGCGCTTTGTCGTACGCTTTCGGCCCATGCAAGCGCGACGGAAATTACGCGACGCCATCGCCTCTGGTGAGGTCGTCTTCGCGCCTCTGGCCTTGGACGCGCTGACCGCGCGCATCGCCGAGCGTGCGGGGTTCGACGCCGTCTACGTGAGTGGAGGCGCACTCGGCTACGCTCACGGCGTAAGTGAAGCCTTACTTACACTGTCCGAGCTAGCCGACACGACCCGCCACGTCGTCGCCGGATGCGATGCCGCAGTCATCGCCGACGGGGGCGTCGGCTTCGGCGACGCAGTCCACGTCGCTCGGACGATCACGGAGATCGAGGCAACGGGCGCGGCAGCCATCGAGATCGAGGACCAGGTCGCGCCGAAGCGCGTCAGCCATCACCGCGGCATCGAGCACCTGATCCCGGCCGACGACATGGCCGCCAAGGTGGAGTACACGGTCAAGGCGCGCCACGACGACGACTTCCTCGTCATCGCCCGCACCGGCGCCGTCCGCAACGAGTCCTTCGACGCGGCCGTCGAGCGTGCCAACCTTTATCGCGAGGCTGGTGCCGACGTGCTCATGCTGATGCCGACAACGGCGGAACAGTGGGTCGATGCGCCCAAGCGCATCAGCGGGCCGCTGGCTTCGATCACCTCCCTCGACCTGCGCAGCCGGACCGACTGGCAAGCGCTCGGCTGGCGCTTGGTGATCGATCCGTTCACGGCGCAGGTGGTGGCGGTCACCGCGATCCAGGCAGCGTACGGGCAGTTCATGCGCACAGGAACGACGGGCACCGACCGTGCAGAGATCATGGCGACCTACCGAACGCTGGCCGGACTCGCGGGCTTGGACCCGCTCTACGCCATCGAAGACGCCACCACCGAGCGCACAGAAAACCCGGAATAAGACGAGGAGGCACGCATGCCGGCAACCGTCACCGCCGCACGCTGGAGCGACGATCTCGACATCGAAATCACGGCGAAGACGCCCGCCGCCCCAGGACCCGGGCAAGTCCAGCTTGCGGTGGGCAGTGCCGGAATCTGCGGCTCCGACCTGCACTTCTATAGGGGACAGTTCCCCGCACGCCCCGGCATCACCCCCGGCCACGAGTTCGCCGGCAACGTCACCGCCGTTGGTGCCGGCGTCAAGCACGTCCGCGAAGGGGACCTGGTGGGGATCGAGCCGCTCCTGCGTTGCGGCCTCTGCCCGTTCTGCGTCTCCGGCGACTACCACGTCTGCGGCGAACGCGGCCTCGTGGGCGAGAACGCCGACGGCGGCATGAGCGAACTGGCGACCGTACCAGCCGAGACGGCCTTCAAGGCGCCGAGAGGGCTCGACGCCGAAGCCGCCGCGTTGGCCGAGCCGTTGGCGTGTTCGGTGCACGCCTTCAACAAGGTCAAGTTGCGCGGGCATGAGACGGTTTTCATCGTCGGCGCCGGCACGATCGGATTGACCGGCGTGTTGGCGGCGCGGGCGTGCGGTGCGAAGGTCATCGTCCTGGCGCGTCACCCGCACCAGCAGGACGCTGCCCACCGTCTGGGTGCTACGGAAGTCGTCGGCGACGACGAAGCCGGCTTCGAGCGCATGAAGGAACTCGCGCGGCTGCAGGCGATTGACGTCGCCGTCGAGACCGTGGGGGGCACAGGCGATACGCTCCTCACGGCGCAGCGCGTGGTCCGGCCAAAGGGCCGGATCGTGTTGCTCGGCGTCTTCACCAACCCGACCGCGAACATCAATCCGCTGCTGTTCGCTCTACGGGAAACCGAACTGGTCGGCTCGATGACCTATGCCACCACCGACGGCCGGGCCGACTACGCGATCGCCCTAGACGTCGTCGCCGACTACGCCGGCCTCGCGCGATCGCTGGTGACCCACCGGTTCGCTCTCGACGATGCCAAGAGCGCCTTCGAGACGGCGGCCGACAAGTCGACGCGCTCGATCAAGGTGCACATCAAACCCAACTGACGGTTTCAAGATCCGGCACGCGCCCGAACTCCCTGCTGCTGTTGGTGACCAGCGTCGCGCCCATGCTCCTTGCATGGGCCGCGATCAACAGGTCGTTGGCGCCGATGGGTGTGCCGCGTCGCGTCAATAGCTCCCGAATGCGTCCGTAATGCTGGCCGGCCTCCACGCCGAACGGGCGGATGTCGAGGTCACGTAGGAAATCGTCCAGTTGGCTCCGGTTGCGCCCGACATGCGCAGAGTGTTCAGCACCGAACCAGAGTTCGGCGTGGCTGACGGCCGAAATACAGATCTCATGGGCATGTTCGGCGAACGTCGCCGTCAACGCCTCATGCCGTTCGTTCATGACGTAGACGCAGATGTCCGTGTCCAGCATGAACATCACCCAAGGTCCTCGCGCTCGTCCAAGGGCGGCTGTGTCCGAGGCGGCAAGGTGGCCCTCCCCCGAGAAGCGAAGTACTCGACCCAGTTCTTCCCGCGCGGGCGCAAGGTGACAGTGTCGCCGCGCTTGACGATCTCGACCTCGGCGACCTCGAAGCGACACGCCGCCGGCAGCCGAACCGCCTGGCTGCGACCGCTCCAGAACACCTTCGCGGTCCCCACGTAGTCTGCGTCTTCAGCCACTGTCGTCACTCTCCGCCGATCCCGCATTGTGGGGCGCGGCGTTGGTATATATCAAGGGATATATGCTTCCGCCCCGGTCACGCGAGAAACGGTGATATGGTTGGCGCCTGTCCTTAATCAGGGGACCACGATGACCGACGCCACCGTTTCCGTGCGGGCCCCATCCGCTGCCGAGCACGCCGCCCAGATGGCCGAATACATGCGCGACGGCGAGCGCCTGGGCCGGGAGATCGGCAATCGGGGGCCCGTCCGTTTCAAGGCCGGCACAGTGTTGGCCGACGACATCCTCGACGCCTATTGGCGGCACGGCTTCTACGTGTTCGAGAACGTCATTGACAAGCAGGAGCTCCACGAGCTGCGCGAAGCCATGGCCGATGCCCTAGACCGCGCTCCGGTCTCTAAGGACGCCGAGGTCGACGCGAAAGGGCGGCCAGCACTGGGACGCGAGTTCAAGCGAGCGACGTTTACCTACGTAAAGCCCCTGAGCGATCCCGTCGGGGGCACGAAGCAGGTCGGCGGCCGGCATCCGTCGAAGATGGTCGAACCGGAGCCGGGCGAAGATGCGCCCGACGAGGTCGTGCACCTGATCTTCGGCATGTGCCAGATGATGGAGCCCGGCTTGCGGCTATATGGACACCCGCAGTTGTTGGCCATCGCCGAGAACATCAACGGTCCCGATTTCACGCCCTTCAACGACGCCATCTTCGTCAAGCAGCCCGGCCTCGGCGGCTCAGTCGCCTGGCACCAGGACGGCCTGACGCATTGGAACAGCCCCGACTGGAACGAAGGCATCCACGGCTTCAACTTCCAGGTCCAACTCTATCCGACCACGCCCGGGAACTGCCTGTGGGTAGTCCCCGGCACCCACAAGCAAGGCAAACTCGACATCAAGGCGATGGTCGAAGCGAACGGCGGTTCCGACCGCCTGCCCGGCGCCATCCCGCTCACCTGCAACCCGGGCGACGTGACGATGGTGAACCGCCAGACCTTGCACTGTTCCTTTGCGAACACCTCGCCGGATTTGCGCGTTTCCATGACCTTCGGGTTCCATCGCCGCGCTTCTGTCCTCGGCGCCAAGAGCGTCCTCGGCGTGAACGACGGCACGATCTACGACGAACAGCGCGTATTCGAGCGGTCCGCGGTAATCGCCGTAGCTATCGATGCGCGACGAAAGCACCTTAAGAACGAAAAACAGTATACGTACGCGCCATTTGTAGGATTGGAGGACGAGTTCCGGTGGAATCCTGAGACGTTTGATCGCGTAATCAAAGACTACAATTTGAAAGACCTTGGCATTTGAGGGAGCTTTAGTTTAGCGGCCCCACGGAGCGCCTTGGTTGCGAAACCGAGCTTTTTGGTGGACGTACTGACTTTCGCGTCCGCTCAAATATGGCCGTTGGAATGCGGAGATTCTGTCTAGGCAAGGCTAAGGGTGCTTTGTTTTTTCTGCTAAACAGGAAGTTGCGACTCTCGTTCTGCTCGCGAGCGGTCAGACCTCTGTTCCTTCGCTCAATATTGCGATGTATTCCCTATAGCCAAACAAGCGCCCGCGCCGACGTCCGCTCAGTTCTTCGGCTATGCCCAAGTGGACGAGCACGCGCATCGCGGCCGCAGCGGCCGTGTATGACAAGCGGGCATGGCCGGCCACCTGGCGCAACGAAACGACCGGGCGTGCCCGCAGAACCGCGTGCACACGTAGCGCGGAACTCGCTGCGCGACCGCTAAGGCGGACTCGCGACTGGTCCGCCTCGAAGAGATCCAGTTGGCGCCACGCCGTCGACTCTGCCGCCTCCGCTGTATAGCGCACGCCCTCCAGGTAGAACGCGAGCCACGCCTCCCAGTCGCCATCCTGGCGCACCGCATCGAGAAGCGCATAGTAGTCGCTGCGTCGTTCCTCGAAGTAGAGACTCAAGTAGAGGAGCGGATCGGCGAGCAGATCCTCTGCACACAAATGCAACGTGATGAGCAATCGCCCGACTCGGCCGTTGCCGTCAAGAAACGGACGGGTGGTCTCGAACTGCGCATGAGCGAGCCCGGCACGAATGAGCGTTGGCAAATCGGACGGCGTCGGCGCGGCATTCACAAACGCCTCGAGTGCGACCTGAAGAGATCGTAGATCCAGATCGGGCACTGGCGGCAGAGGAGCTGGCACGAAAGCCTGACCAGCTCGCCGGCCGCGGCGGTCACCTCGTAGCGCCCGGTCAGCCCTCGCTGCACACGGCCCCCCTTTATGTCGCAAGTGCGAACAACGCACGCGCTTATTAGCACTTGCGGCCGAAGTTGGAATAGCAGAGCCCCTTATCTCGCAATGACAAACAACGCTGCCTCCGTCGCAGGTCGGTTGGGCTATTCGGACCGTTCCTCCTCCTTCGGCTTCGCAACCCAAAGTCCCCGTGCCGCGAACCGCCCCCACACCCACGGCAGCCAGCGCACGAGGGCGAAGCTCAGCCACAGGGCCCACGCCAGGATCAGTGCCTTGTAGGTCCACATGGGCAGCGACCAGACGGCGGCGGTCGGCGTCGTCGTGGCCGACTGGTCGGCGAACCAAGTCAAGTCGTGCCCGGACGAGTGGTAGCCGGTGACGTGCATGTCCGGATTGCCCAGGAGCCCAGCGGGGATGCCCACCAGAATGGCTGCGAATGCGAACAGAGTCAGCAAGCCGAGGCCGACCTGGGAGACGTTGTAGAAAAACCGGGACAAGCCCGCGCCCCAGGCCTCGCGAGCGCCGAAGGCCACCAGCCAGAGCGCAACGACGGCCAACGCGGGCCACGAGAACGTGCTGAAGCCCAAGCCCAGCAGCAGCCAGTGCCACCAGCGCAGAGGCGTGACCTTCAGCCGCCCGAGGACTAGGGCCACGAGTGCTAGGGCGATGAGTTCGGACCAGTACAGGATCGCAGGCCCCAGGATGGGGCCGGTAGCGAACAGGAGCCAGCGGCTCTCCGGCATCTTGAGGCCCACGACGATGTTGCTCGACGGGGCGTCGAGATCGATGACCGGCGTCGAGACGCGCGCCGCGACGGGCACCGCCTGTTCCCAGTCCAGTGTCGCTCGATGTTCGCCGGGCAGGATGGGCAGTTCCACGTTGCCTTCGTCCAGCGCGATCTGCTGGGCCTCGCCGTCGATGGCAACCGAGCGCAGGCGGGCGTCCGCCGGTAAGCCAAGGCGATGAGTGCCACCGCGCGTGCTGCGGTAGTCGACTTCCAGCGTTGTGCGCCTTAAGCCTCCCCCAACGTCGGTGCTGGCGAGCACGCGGTCGAAGGCCAGCGTGGGTCCTTCCACGGCCTCGGGGCGCGTGATGTGAAGGACCAACGACTCGCCCGGACGCGGGCGGAACTCGGCCCAGCGCGCGGCCGTCCCCTGGCGGACATTGCTCTCGGGGACGCCGTCGAAGGCCACCTGCCACATGTGACCGATCCGCACGCGCCAGATCTCTTGGCGCGGCGGATCGACGTGGGCCTCAAGCGTAACGGTCGCGGTTCGCGGCAGCGTGGACGACCAGAATACCCGGTCCTGCAGAGGATCCATTGAAACCACTGCGCCACCGTCCGTCAGTGACTGTTCACTTACGACTGATTCGCCTTCTATCAATGGGATCACCATGTTGATGGCGCCTACTTCTGGGGCGATGCGGCGAACGAGCGTGCCGACCTCCCAGTCGAGGTCGAGCCTGATCGTGCGTTCGACCGCAACGAAAGTCGGCAGACGGCTCGGCTCCCAGGCCGCGGCATCGACATCGGCGTCCGAGGCCAAGCGTGTGAGATTGAGAGACCCGGCGCTCAGGGTGCGGTTCTCGATCCCCGCCACGGCCCAGTGTGTCGACTCGGCACGGATCGACCGAGGCGTCAAGCTGAACGGAATCTCTACGGCGTCGCTCGTCGGCATCGGTCCCGACACCGAGAGCTCGTGCACACCCGGATCCAAGCGGACCCAGAGGACGCCGTTATCGTCCCGCGTCGCCGGGAGGGCCGAGCCGTCACTAGCGATTCGTGTCGGTCGCCAGCCCTCGGCAGAGCCCGGGAGCGGGACCGCCACGGTTGCCAGCGCGTGGACCGTGAGGCGCATGGACGCCGTGTCCTCGTCGACGGCTAGGTCCGCATCGGCGATCTCCGCGCAGCGCGGCGCGCATGACGGCGGGGCTAACAGGCGGCGCTCGAGTTCTTCGAGGATTTCCTGGGACGGCGTCTCGGCAGCGTAAGCACGGTCGCCTGCGTCCCATGCCATGACGGCGAGCAGCAGCGCGGCCGCCGCCGGGGTTCCGCGCAAGGCGCGCAGCCAGCGCCGCCAATCCGGACGTTGCCCGCCGACGAGCTCCAGCGCGAACAGGGCCGTGAACACGCCCAACGCCCCGATTGTGGCGAACCGCAAAAGTGCGACCAGCCAGTTGGGCGCGATCACGAGTCGCATGTTTCGTTCGCTGTCGACCGGCCCGCTCCATGCGAGTTCGTAGGCGATCCACGACCAATCCGGCTTCGCCGTGCCGGCTTGTACCAAGGCGTCGTCGGGATAGCGCGAGTACACGGCCGTCGCGTTGTCACCCCGCTGGAACGCGCTAGCGACGACGACGTCTCCCACGTCTTTCGCGGTCTCGGTGGCGGTGGCAATGCTGTCCAAGACTACCCGTTCCGGACTCGGTGCGAGTTCCATCTGCCCGGACAACGCCTCGAAAAGGCCGACGGTCGGCGCCGCTCGATGCGACTCGGGTTGCAGTTGCGGATAGACGGCGATGCGGATCTGGCCGATGGTGAACGGCACTAGCCAAGCGATCAGCACCGCGAGCGACACCAGCCGATAGCTCCGCGCCAGGCGCTGCAGTCTCCCCTCGGGCGCGACACGTACGAGAGCCACCGCCGCCAGCAGGTTGAGCCAGGTCCAGACCGGCGCACCCGGCTCGTGGTAGCTGAGCACCAGCGCGACGAGCGCTATCGCGCCGGCGCCACGACCGAACAGGCGGACGGTCGCCACGGTGACGATCAAGAGCACGAAGAAGTCGAGTACGCGCCAACGGCCTATCCAGCTTGCCGGGGCCGCGTCGACGCCGGTCGCGGCTAGCAATTTGTGCCCGGGCGGGACGTGCAGGGTCGCGCTGGCACTCTGGAAGTCCGAACGCCAGCCGAGGACCGGCATCGGGCCGCGGGTCTCGACCCGACCCAGGGCTTCGACGTCCAAGCCGGCCTGGCGCACCTCGATGCCGGCACCCGCTTCGCTGGCGGTGACCTGCAGATCGGTGCCGTTCTCGGTGGCGCCGAGCAGGGCAAACGGCGGCGCCATGTCGAGACGCCAGTCGGCGCGCATGCGGCCGGTGACCTGGTCGGCGAATACGAACCCACCGCCATCGAAGTCGAGCCAGAGGCGGCGCGACAGGCGAAGCTCGTTGTTGGTGTCGGTCAAGCCGCGTTGACGTTCCGCAACGGTCATCAGGCCGCCCGCATCGATCCGGAACGCCGGCAGTTCCGTCCACGGCGAACCGACCTGCGCGGGGTCGACGGGGCGATCGGCTTCCGCGACGGCGGCGCGCAGCGTCGGAACGGGTTGGAAACTCCAGATCTCCTCGGCGGGCATGTTGGTCACGCCTAGCGGCAGGCCAACTTCGGTGAGCACCTGGTCGGCGCGGGCGGTCAGCACGATTTCCCAGTCCCCGGGTCGCGCCTGAAGGCGCAGGCCGCCGTCCGGCTGCATCACCGCCGGCAGGTCGCTGGTGAGCGCCAAGGGCGTGAACTCGGTTGGCAAGACGGGGCGCAGCACCTCTTCGCGCAGGGTGCCGGAGACGTGCAGGCGGATCAGCGTGTCGAGCCGAGTCGGAATCTGGTCGACGACGCGGCGGAAGACGTCGACCACGAGGCTGTCCGGCACGCGCGCGGTCGGCTCGACGTCACCGAGCCAGACGTTCCGAGCGTCGACGCTGGGCAAGCGAATCTGCTCGCCGTCCACGATCAGCGACAGCAGACCGGACGTCGCCGGAAGAGCCAGCGTCGCGGGACGTTCGTCCCAACCGAAGCGACCGGCGATCCGGTACTCCCCCGCGGCCAGAGAGACGCCGGGCGCGCCGTCGCGCAGTACCACCTCCAGCGCGCGGCCCCCCGCCGAGACCTGTTGCGGCCAGGCGTCGGCACCGCCGGGCAGCGGGATCCATTGGCTGTCGCCGTAGATGGTCCACGACTGCTCGAAGCGGCCACCTTCTTCGTCGACCTCGAGGCGAAGCTCGCCCGGCCACGCGCAGACGAATTCATCCGCCGCGGCCGCAGAGCTGTCGAAGCGCAAGGGACAGCGCCGGTACGCCTTCTCGTGCAACACCCAGTCACGCCAGCCCTCCAGTTCGTCCGGCACGGCAATGTCCGGTTGGGCCTGCAATCCTGCCCCGGCCAGCGTGACGACGAGTCCGATCCATCGTTGGAGCACAGCCCACCTCCGGGTAAGGGTCCTCAGGCGCTCTTCATAGGCCAACACCGAGCATCGCGCAACACGGCGAGCGGCCAGAGCACCCCGTGTCGCTCATGTACCGCCGAACGGGCTTGCCGGTACCGTCGAGTAGCACCGACGGCGCGACCGCGGCGCAAGGGACGTTACAATCCGCGCCGCCGTCCCAGCATCCGGAGCATCCCATGAGCGTAGAAATCCGCCCCGCCACGGCCGAGGAGATGGGCGAGATGGGCATCCTCGGCGGCTACGTCTACGGCGGCAGCTTCGGCGACGGTCCCGAAAACGTCATCGCGACGGCCAACCTGCCGGACTGGACGCTGTGCGCCTTCGTCGACGGCAAGCTTGCGTCGATGTTCTCGGACATCCCCTTCACCATGCGCGCCAACGGCAACGCGGTGAAGCTCGCCGGCGTCTCCACCATCGGCACGCAGCCGGAGCACCGACGCCAGGGGCTGGTGCGCCGCATCCACACCCGGGCCTTCGGCGAGATGCGGGAAGCGGGGCAAAACGTCGCCGCCCTGTGGGCATCCCAAGCCGCGATCTACCAACGCTACGGCTACGCCATGACCACCGTCCTCAGGCGCTACACGGTGGACACGGTGGACATCCGGTTCCACGACGACGACGAAGGCAGCGGGCGTGTGGCCCGGGTGGACCTCGACGAAGCCTACGATGTCGTCAAGGGCGTCTACATCAAGTTCATTGCAGATCGCTTCTGCTACCTGCACCGGGCCAAGGCGCTGTGGCTGCAGAACGCCCTAGAGCCCGTCGAGGCGGACGGCCCGATCTGGGTGGCGGTGTGCTACGACGCGGACGACGAACCCATGGGCTACGTCATCTACACCCTGCGGGCCGGCAAGGTGGACCACGCCGCGCGCGGCCAGGAACTCGTCGTCCGCGACCTCGCCTGGCTCACCCCGGACGCCTACCGGTCCTTGTGGCGCTTCATCGCCAGCCACGACCTCGTCGGCCGCGTGCGCTGGAACAACGCGCCCGCCGACGACCCGGCCTCCGAGTACTTCATGGAGCCACGCCTGCTGAACACCGAGGACCGCGAAGGCGCTTGGTTCCGGATCGTCGACGCCGTCGGCGCCCTGACCGAGCGCGGTTACGACGAGGAGGTCGAACTGACCATCGGACTCGCCGCCGACCCGCTTACGCCGTGGAACGACGGCACGTGGCGCCTCACGACCGGTGCGGACGGCGCCCGTATGCAGCCGTCGAACGAGGCACCGGAGATCGAGCTGTCGAGCAAGGCCCTTGCGTCGCTTTACACGGGCTTCCGGTCCGCCACGGAACTCGCCAACTGGGGTCTGCTCGCCGGCGACCCCAAAGCGATCGCCAAGGCGAACGCGGTCTTCCGAACCCGGCACGCGCCGCATACGCCCGACCACTTCTGACCACGCAAATGGGCGTCGAAATCCGCTCCGTCACGCCCGAAGAGTTGGGCGAGATGGGCATTCTCGGCGGCTACGCCTACGGCGGCGCCTTCGGCGACGGACCGCAAAGCGCTGTCGGCAAATTCAACAAGCCCGATTGGACGTTGTGCGCCTTCGTGGACGGCAAGCTGGCGTCCTCGTTCGCGAACGTCCCGTTCACCATGGGCGCGAACGGCAAGTCCGTGAAGCTCGCGGGCGTCGGCAGCATCGCCACGCAGCCGGAGTACCGGCGGCAAGGCCTGGTGCGCCGCATCCACACGCAGGCGCTCGGCGAGATGCGCGAAGCCGGCCAGAATGTCGCCGCGCTGTGGGCGTCGCAGGCAGCGATCTACCAGCGCTTCGGCTACGCCATGGCCACCGTCATGCGCGAGTACGCGGTGGATACGCAAGACATCCGGTTCCACGACGGCGACGCCGGCAGCGGGCGCATCGCCCGCGTGGAAGCGGACACGGCCAGGGACGTGGTGAAAACCGTCTACGCCGCGTTCATCGCCAAGCGCATGTGCTACCTACACCGGATCGCGGAGGACTGGGTGAACGACTACCTGACGGAAAGGGAGGGCACCGGGCCGGTGTGGGTAGCCGTGTGCTACGGATCGTGCGACACCGCGCGGGGCTACGTCATCTACACGCTGCGGTCCGGCCGGGTGAGCCATCGAGCCCGCGACCAGGAACTCGTGGTCCGCGACCTGGCCTGGCTCGACGCCGATGCCTACCGCTCGCTGTGGCGATTCCTCGCCTGCCACGATCTGGTCGGCCGCGTGCGCTGGGCCAGCGCGCCCGCGGACGACCCCGCCGCCGAGTTCTTCGAAGAACCGCGACTGCTGAACGCCGAAGACCACGAGGGTGCCTGGTTCCGGGTCGTCGACGCCGCAAACGCCCTGGCCGAACGCGGCTACGACCTCGAGGGCGAGCTGACCATCGGCCTGGCCGACGATCCCCTGACACCGTGGAACGACGGCCGTTGGCACCTCGAGGCCGGTACCGACGGCGCACGGGCGCGACCGTCGAAGGCAGCGCCCGACATCGAACTCAGGAGCAAGGCCTTGGCCTCGCTCTACACCGGCTTCCGCTCCGCCACGGAACTCAGCAACTGGGGGCTCCTGGACGGTGATCGCCGCGCGCTCGCCAAGGCCGATGCGCTGTTCCGCACGCGCCACGCGCCACATACACCCGACCACTTCTGATGGCCGCCGACGCCGATACGATCAAGCGCGCCTATATCGCACAGCTCGAGACGCGTGCGAAGCCAGGCGGCGGGGACGCGCGGCACTCGGGTCGCGAGTTTCGCGCCATGTTGCGCGCCTGCCGCGAGTTGCCGGCGCGGGAGCTCGACGAGGATGCGTTCGCGACGGTCTGGGTGTGGTCGGACCTGCACCTGGGGCACGACAACATCATTCGCTACGCGAACCGGCCGTTTCACGATGCCGCGGAGATGGACGCCGTCTTGTACCGCAACTGGGCGCGAACCGTGGAAGACGACGACCTGCTGCTGTTCGTCGGCGACATCGCCATGCGCAAGGCTGTCGGCGAACACACCTGGGCGCACATCCGGCAAGCCGAGGGGCGCGCGAAGCACCTGGTGGTCGGCAACCACGATCTGACGGGCTCCGGCGTGCTCCGGGTCGACGGCTTCGACGACATCTGCTCGACGCTCAACGTCGACGGCAATCCGCCGCTGGCGTTCACCCACATGCCGTTGGCTGAGGTTCCGGATGGTGTCGTGAACGTCCACGGCCATACCCACGACGAGACGCCTCGGCGCTCGCGGCACATCAACGTGTCGGTCGAGCAACTCGACTATCGGCCGGTCGCCCTTGGACGCATCAAGGCTCTCGCCCGTGAACTGCTCGCGGAGCGCTACCCCGATGGACAGACCACCCTAGAGCGCATTGCCAGTGTCGAAGGGGCCGCGGCGCTTGCGGACTCAGAACGGTAGTTCCAAGCTCCGACAGAGGAAGCGCATGAAACCCCTGCCCGCAGCGAACATGGCGGCCACGTCCTCCGCGAACGCCGGGCTCGCCGCGCTCTCAGGCAGCATCCGCTTGATGCCGATGAAGTCCTTGCGCTTCAGATCCTCGACGTAACGATGGTCCCCCGGGAATCCCTGCGGCGGGCGCTTCAGGCTCGCGCCACTTAGGTCGTACACGGCACGGAATGCCTTGTCGTCGCGGACGCGCTTCCAGCGTCCACCGTTCTCGGCAATCGCACCGCGGATCGCCGCGAGCGCATCCCGATCGGGGTGCCACATGCCGACACCCAGGAAGCACTCGTTGTTGTCGAGGTGGAAGTACAGACCGGGCGCGTGCACATCCTTGGCCTGCTCGTGGCGGAACTGGATGCCGATATTGGTCTTGTAGGGCGTCTTGTCCTTGGAGAAGCGCGTGTCGCGGTAGACGCGCATGAGCGATCCGCCCATGCGCTTCGGAATGGCGACCAGGTGTTTCGAGATCGCCGGTAGGTGGTCGCCCACGGCGACGATGAAATCCAAGGACGGCTCCAGCACACACGCGTCGTAGCGCGCCTTGTTCGCCTGGAACCAGTCGCGGTTGTTGTTGGCCTCGAGCTCCCTCAGGAAGCCGAGTGTCGTGGGGCCGAAACCCGTGAAATCGCCCATAGCGTCGCTACTCCCTCAAAAGTCGTCCGGCGGGCGACGGCTCCGCTTCACCTCGCCGCGCCGTTTCTTGTCCTCTCGTCGCCGCGCCCTTTGCGCCTTCGACGGCTTGGTCGCCACTCGCGGCTTCGGCACGTGGCGCGCCGCCGCCAACAGCGCGTCGAGCCGCTCAAGCGCCGCGGCCCGGTTGCGTGCCTGGGTTCGGTAGGCGTCCGCGAACAGAACGACCTCGCCGCGCGTATTCAGCCGGCTGCCGGCGATTCTCTCAAGCCGTGCCCGGACCGACGGCGCGAGTTCGGCGACCGCGAGATCCAGCCGGCACTCCACGGCCGTCGACACCTTGTTGACGTTCTGTCCACCGGGGCCCGAGGCGCGCACGAACTTCCATGCCAGCGCCGACTCCGGGATCGCGAGGCCGCCGAGTTCCACCGTCGCCGCCATAGCGGTACTTTATGGGAATTGTGTAGCAGAATCCGCAAAGGTGCGGACTACGCCACCCGTTTCACGGGTCGCAGGGGTCGGCAGTCCGAACGCCCCTCGCCGTGCAGTCGCGCCAATCCCTGACGCCTGATGTTCCGTGCCGCGTTCACGTCGGCGTTGTCCCGGTGGCCGCACTCGACGCACTGGAACTCCGCTTGAGATACGCGGTTGGCCTTGGCCGCGTGCCCGCACTCCGCGCACGTCTGCGACGTGTAGGCCGGGTTCACGGGCAGAACGGTGGTCGCCTTGTATTCGAGGTTCCGCCGCAGCCCCGACCATCCGGTCGCCAACGCTTCGCGGTTCAGTCCGCGCTTGCGCGCCCCGCCCTTCGCCGTCATCGCGTTCGTGCGCAAGTCCTCGATGCAGACCACTTCGGCGCTGTCGGCAATCCTACGGCTGGCCTGGTGCTGCCAGTCGTTGCGTATCGCCGCTATCCGGGCCGAGGTTTTGGCGAGCAAAGTCTTCGCACGCTCGCGCCGGCCGCTGCCCTTTCGCCGCCGCGCCACCATCCGCTGGTAGCGCCGCCGGCGGGGCTCGAGCCTGCTGAGGTCCGGCATCCGGTGGATATGGCCGTCGCTGGTCGCGATCTGGCCGACGTTCATGTCCACGCCCACGGCAGCGCCGTTGGCGCACTTGGCCGGTTCGGCGACCCGGTAGGCGATGGTGCAGTACCACTTGCCGTTGCGCCGCGCGAAGGTCGCGGTGCGAGGTTCGTCGTCCGCATGGGGGTTTCCGCCGCGCCTGCGCAGCCTGACCTTGCCGAGCCTCGGGATCGAGATGTGCTGGCCGTCGAACCGGACGTTTTCGGGGATGGTGAACCCGTCCCTGTCGGCATGATGCGACTTGAAACGAGGACGGCCCGCGTCGCCCGCGAAGAACGCCGACCACGCGTCCGCCTGCCGTTTCAGCGTGTGGCGGACAACGCTGAACGAGTGGTCCTGGAGCCAAGGCGTGGCGCGACGCAGGTCCGTGAAGCCCTTGCCGAGGGTGAAGAACGAGACGGACGGCGGCGGTGCGCCGACCATGCGGCTGATCCTGTAGAGGTCGTCGTGATCGGCGAGCGTCTGGTTCCACACGTACCGGCATGCGCCCGCGAGACTGTTGAGTGCGCGGGCCTTGGCGCGGTTGCCGGGCAGTACCCGGAAGCGGACGGTTCGGATGGTGGTAGAGTCGTCCAAGCGGTCGGCTCCTTTTCAGCCGTTTGGAGTCGGAAGGGGTGCTACCCGACCGGCTCACGCGCCCACGTTACTGCACCTTTGCGGATTCTGCTACACAATTCCCTTATCTTTACCTGGCGACCGCGTAACCATAGCCCCACGACTCGATGGAGCAAAAGCATGAGTGAAGCCGGGTGGCGTCCCGAGGTCGCCGAGATCGAACGCCGACGCCAACTGCGCGCCCGGATGGGTGGCCCCGAAGGCATCGCGCGCCAGCACAAGCGCGGCAAACTCACCGTGCGCGAACGCATCGACGCATTGGTCGACGAGGGCAGCTTCCGGGAGTTCCACTCCCTTGCGGGGTCCGGCACTTACGAGGGCAACGAGCTCAAGTCCTTCGTGCCGAGGGGGTCCGTAGAGGGCATGGCTCGGCTCGGCGGCCGCAAGGTCGTTCTGTCGGGTGGCGATTTCACCGTTCGCGGCGGCTCGGGCGGCGGCGGGGGCGGTCTCGGCAACGAGCTGCCGTCCAACGAGCGCGCCCGGCAGTGGAAGCTCCCGCTGGTGCGCCTGCTCGATGCCGCGGGGGGCAGCGTACGCGGCTTCGAGGACATCGGCCGCACCTACCTCCCTGACGGCAACGGCTGGTCGCAGATCGACGTCGATCTGCTCTCGAAGATCCCGGTCGTCTCCGCGGTGATGGGGTCGGTCGCGGGCCTGCCGGCCATCAACGCCTGTCTTGCGCACTTCAATGTCATGGTGAAGGATTCGAGCCAGCTCTTTCCCGGCGGACCGCCCGTGGTCAAGGCGGCACTCGGCTACGACATCACGAAGGAGGACCTCGGCGGACCGCACATCCACACGCGCGTCAGCGGCTGTGTCGACAACCTGGCCGAAACCGAGACCGAAGCGTTCGCGATGATCCGGCGGTTCCTCAGCTACCTGCCCTCGAATGTCTGGGAGATGGCGCCGCGGCAGGCGACCGACGACGACCCGGAAAGGCGCGAGGAATCGTTGGTCGACCTGATGCCGCGCGACCGGCGCCAGGTCTACAAGGTCCACACCCTCATCGAGGCGGTCCTCGACCGCGGTTCCTTCTTCGAGATTGCGCCGCGCTACGGCCGCTCGCGCGTGACCGGCCTCGGCCGTCTCAACGGCTATCCGGTAGGCATCATGGCCAACAACCCGCGGCACCACGGTGGCTCCACCGACGTCGCCGGCGGCAGCAAGGTGATGCGCCTGCTGCAGCTTTGCGACATCTTCCACCTGCCCATCGTCAGCCTGGCCGACGAGCCCGGTTTCATGGTCGGCCTCGAGTCCGAGAAACAGGGCATCGAGCGGGCTGGAGCCCAGCTCGTGGCCGTCACCTGCCAGTCGCGCATGCCGTGGATCACCATCGTCATCGGCCGGCTGTTCGGCGTCGCGGGGCAATGCCATCACCGCCCCACGGGCATGTTCCGCCGCTACGCCTGGCCGTCGGCAAGCTGGGGCTCGATGCACATCGCCGGTGGCGCGTCCGCGGCCTACCGGCGCGAGATCGACAACGCGCCCGACCCGCAAGCACGGCGCGAGGAGATCGAGGCTAGGCTCAACGCCATCGCTTCGCCGTTTCGGACCGCCGAGGCGACCGGTCAGGACATCATCGATCCACGGGAGACTCGCAGCGTGCTCTGCGAATTCGTCGAGGACGCGCAACGCGTGCTGCGCACGCAAACCGGGGAGCCGCGTATTCCTTATCGCCCCTAGGCGCGGTCATTCGTCCGCGTCGTCCTCCTCCTGGCCCCGCTCGCGGCGCCGGCTCCGCTCCAGCCGTTCGACACGCCGGTCGCGCCCGGTCAGGGATTCCGCGTGGCGACGACGTTCGTTGAGCAGCTCGGCATAGCTCGCCAGGCGTTCGCGCGTCACCTGTCCGGCTTCCAGGGCCGCGCGGACGGCGCAACCGGGCTCGGTGCGGTGCCCGCAGTCCGCGAATCGACAGGTCCGCGCCAATGCCTCGATGTCCTCGTACATCTCGCCGATGTCCTCGTCGGCGACGGCCATGCCCAACTCCCGTACGCCGGGGCCATCGAGCACGAGGGCGCCCTGGGGCAAGCGGAGCAGGGACCGGCCCGTCGTCGTATGTCTCCCACGGGCGTCCTGCTCCCGGATCGGCCGCGTGACCTGGACGTCTTCCCCGGCCAAGGTGTTCAGCAAGGTTGACTTGCCCACGCCCGACGAACCCAGCAACGCGACGGTGTACGCGGGTCGCAGCCACGCCCGGACACCGGTGAGCGTGCGCGCGTCCAGTGCATTGACGACCTCCGTCGGCACATCCGGCGCGATCGCGCGTGCCTGGTCCGCGAAGCGCGTCGGTTCGGAAGCCAGGTCGGCCTTGGTCAGCACGATCAGCGGCGCGACGCCGGTGCTCTGGGCCAACGCCAGGAACCGCTGCAGGCGGCTTGGGCTGAACTCGAGGTTGCACGAGGTGACGATGAACAACGCGTCGACATTGGCACCGATGAGCTGCACGTCGGCCTTCGTTCCCGCGGCGATGCGGCGCAGCACGTTTGCGCGCGCCAGGCAGCGCTCGATTTTCCCGCCTTGGGCGTCGACGAGCACCCAATCGCCGACCGTCGGCCGTTCCTCGGCAGGCTTGCGGAACCAGAAGCGACCGAGGTGGAGACTGGACTCGCTGACGCCGTCCGACAGCACGTGGCCGTTGCGGTGGATTGCTACCACGCGCCGGACCCGTCGGCGACCGTCCTCGTCGCCGAGCTGCTCGGCGAAGAACGGCCGCCACCCCATATCGGACAAGCTCATTCGGCGCGGGAGCATGGGCAATCGCGACGACCACTGCAAGCGACATTCGGGCTTCGTGGAGAGTCCGGTTCAACTGTTAAGCTCACCGAGGTCAACGAGACCGAGGGCGGCCACCGTGCTTACCGACGACGAGATCCACCACTACCACGATCACGGCTACGTCATCCCCGACTTCCGACTCGACGACGAGAGCCTTGCCGACATCCGCGGCAGCCACGCTCGACTGCTCGCCAAGCACCCGGAGTTCACCGACTACTGCCCTGCCGTACTCGCCTTCGACACCGGATTCCTGAACATCGCCCGCATCCCTCCCATCCTCGACATGGTCGAACAGTTGATCGGGCCCGACTTCGCGTTGTGGAACTCCAGCTTCTTCGCAAAGCCCGCACGCGTCGGCACGAAGACGCCCTGGCACCAAGATGGCGAGTATTGGCCCATCCGGCCGCTCGCGACCTGTTCGGTTTGGATCGCCGTGGACGCGGCGACCCCCGAGAACGGCTGTCTACGGGTGATCCCCGGCTCGCACCGTCGCCGTGAACTCGGCAAGCACGACTTCAACGATGCCGCCGGTTTGAGTCTGCCCCTCGAGATCCAGGCCCACGAGTTCGACGAGGACACCGCACGCGACATCGTCCTCGACGTCGGCCAGGTGTCGCTGCACGACATCTACCTGATCCACGGCTCCGAGCCGAATCGCTCCGCCAAGCCGCGGCGAGGGATGACGCTGCGCTACATGCCCACTACATCCCGCTACTGCCGGGAACTCGCGGACAGTCGCCGCGGCGGCCCGTTGTCGATGGCCGAGCGCACGCTGTACCTCATGCGCGGCGCCGACCGCTCCGGCGCCAACGACTTCCGCATCCGGCACTAAGCACCGCCTTACTTGCCGATACAGAAACTCGAGAAGATCTCCCCCAGCAAATCATCGACGCTAGTGGCGCCGACGATCGTTCCGAGCGCGTGCTGGGCCTCGCGCATCTCCTCGGCGGCGAGGTCGCCGTAGCCCTGTTCGACGTGGCCACGGGCTGTGGCCACGCGCTCCACCGCCGCCGAGAGCGCTAGAACATGGCGTTTGCGAGCGAGGAACGTCCCCTCGCCGGGCGCGACGCCCGCGGCAGTCACGATCACCTCGCGCAGCGCGTCGAGGCCCGCTCCGGTCAGCGCTGAGACCCGCACATCCCCCGACGGCGTCAGGCCTGGCGGTCCGCCACTGAGGTCCACCTTGTTGCGGACGTGAACGATCCGCGCGCCGGACACCTCGGGTGGCGATGGACAGCCGTCGCTCGTGTCGTCCACCACGAACAGCACCAGGTCCGCGGCGGCGGCAGCGCCCCGTGCACGTTCGATGCCGATCTCCTCGACGGCGTCGCGGCCCTCCCGCAGGCCCGCCGTGTCCGTCAAGCGCACGGGTATGCCGTCCAACTCGGCGTCGGCGAACAGCAGGTCGCGGGTCGTACCGGGGATGTCGGTTACGATGGCGCGGTTCTCCGCCAGCAGCCGATTCAAAAGGCTCGACTTGCCGGCATTGGGTGGTCCCGCGATCACGACGTCGAAGCCGTCCCGCAGAACTTGCCCTTGGCGACACTCTACGAGCAGCTCGCGCAACCCCGTCGTCACGCCGACGAGGCGATCGACCACGTCGCGGTCGGCCAGGAAATCAACCTCCTCCTCGGCGAAGTCGATCGCGGCTTCGAGAAATACGCGCACATGCAAGACGGCTTGGTCAATGGCCATCACCCGCCGCGAGAAGGCGCCATCGAGCGATCTCATCGCCGAGCGCGCGGCCCTTCGCGAGGCGCTGTCGATCAGGTCAGCGACTGCTTCGGCCTGCGCCAAATCCATCTTGTCGTTGAGGAACGCACGCTCCGTGAACTCGCCGGGGCGCGCGATCCGAGCGCCTGAGTCGCAGACGCGCTCGAGTAGCGCCTCCAAGACGACCGGCCCGCCGTGGCCTTGGAACTCGACGACGTCCTCCCCGGTGAAAGACGCCGGCGCGACGTAGAACAGCACGATGCCGCGATCGATCGCGCGGCCGTCGCCATCGCGGAAGCACGCGTACGTGGCTTGGCGGACATCGGGAACGCGCCCCGCCACGGCCTCAGCGATGCTACGGGCATGCTGCCCCGACACGCGCACGATGCCGATGCCGCCACGCCCCGGCGGCGTTGCGATCGCGGCGATGGTATCCCTCATCAGACCGGCTAGCTGCTCTTGGTAGCGGAAGCAGCCTCGATTTTCCGGGTGATGTACCACTGCTGCGCAAGCGACAGGATGTTGTTGACCAACCAGTAGAGCACCAAGCCCGCCGGAAAGAACACGAACAGGACCGTGAACAGGATGGGCATCGTCTTCATGACCCGGGCCTGCATGGGGTCGGGGGGCGGAGGGTTCAGGAGCTGCATCAGGAAGAAAGACGCCCCGTAGAGAATCGGCAGCACGAACCACGGGTCAGGCGCCGCCAAGTCGTTGATCCACAACATGAATGGTGCTTGGCGAAGCTCGACGCTCTCGTAGAGCACCCAGTACAGCGCGAAGAACACCGGCATCTGCAGCAACAGCGGCAGACAACCGCCGAAGGGGTTGGCGCCTTCCTTCCGATACAATGCCATCATCTCCTGGGACAGCTTCTGGCGGTCCCCGGCGTGGCGTTCCTGCAGGCGCTTCATCTGCGGCATCACCTGTTTCATCTTCGCCATCGAGCGGAAGCCAACGGATGCCAAGGGGAAAAGCAGGATCTTGACGGCCAAGGTGAGCAGGATGATGGCGATGCCCCAATTCAGCACCACCGAGTGAATCGCATCGAGCACGTAGAAGAGCGGGACCGACAACCACCATAGGAAGCCGTAGTCGACGGTGAGGTTCAGGTTCGGTGCGATCGCCTCGAGGCGCTTCTGGATCTTCGGCCCCGCATAGAACCGGGCCGCGACGGTCTCGCTGCGGCCGGGCGGCACGACGATCTCCGGCGCTATGAAACCCACGGCGTAGTTGCCGTCCCCCAAACGACGACCGTAGTAAGCGTTCACTTCCTCAGCGGCCCCCACCCACGCTGTGAGGAAATAGTGCTGCAGAACCGCAGCCCAGCCGCCGGCCACAGCTATGCGAAATTGCCCGTCGTCCAAGTCCTCGAAGTCGACCTTCTCGTAGCGAGACTCCGGCGTGGTAAAGGCGGCGCCTACGTAGGGTCGCGGCCCCATGAAAGTCCCCGAGGCGTCGGGACGCGTGCTGTCGCGCTTCAGTTGCGCGAAGAGCTGGCCCCGATACTCGGTTGTGCCGGCGTTGTCGATGTCGTACTCCACCGTGACGAGGTAGTCGTCGGGTTCGAACAGGAAGCGTTTCACCACCGTGACCCCCTCCGCGTGGTGCGTGAGGGCCACCGTCAATGAGCCGCCGCCGTCGTCGAGGGTGTAGTCGCGGGCACCCGCGCTGTAGAGCGGACGCGTGTCCTGTCTGTCGCGGCCATCCCGTCCGATCAGGCCGCTCTGCGCGATATAGGTATGGCCCCGGGACCGCTCAAGCAACTGCACGGGACGATCCTCGTCGATCACGGCCGGGTACTTGGGCAGCCGCAACTCGACAATGTCGCCACCGAGGAGGTCGATCGCGAGGTCGAGTGTCGGCGTATGGACGCGCACAAGGCGCTCATCCGCGACCGTGACCGTTGGCTCGGGGATCCCCCGGGTGGCCGGCACCGCCAGATCGTCCCCCGGAACGTCCCCTGGCGCCGACGACGACGGAAGGTCGTCCGAGGGTCCCGCGACAGGGTCGTCGGCGATCGGCAGGGGCGAAGCCAACGGTGGCGGCTCTTCCGACGCCTGGCCGTAATCCCGCGTCCATGCCTGCAGCAACAGATAGCCGACCACGCCCAGGGCAATCAGAAGAACGATGCGCTGGATCTCGGTGGTGAGCATCTCAGGAGCCCTCAGCGGGGGAGCGCGAGGGGCCTGCCCCTCGCAGGCAAGAGCCCTCAGCCGGGGAGCGCGAGGGGCTTGCCCCTCGCAAGCACGAGCCCATTCGCGGCGTCACGTCCGGGACATGGTCCACTCCCCCAGGATGAAAAGGGTGACAACGCAAGAGTCGCCTGACGGCCAGCCAACCGCCGCGAGCGACGCCGTGCCTCGCAATCGCTTGGGCAGCGTACGCGGAGCAGGACGGATAGAAGCGGCAATGACGCCCTAGAAGCGGGCTGACATACCCCCGATACGCGCTGATTAGGCGGCGTAGCGCGTAGCCGGACGCCTCGGCCACCTCCTTCGCAGCGAGTCTCACCCTTGCCTCCGCATCGTCAGGGTCCTTGTCTCGCCAGGGCCGAGAACAGCCAATCGGCGTCCGGGCCGCAAACCGGCCCGGGCTGTACGACGCGCACAATGATGTCCATCGCCGGCAGACCGCAACTGAGCCGGAAGGACTCCCGGATGACCCGTTTCGCGCGATTGCGGCCCACGGCGTGTCTGATCATGCGTTTGGCGACGACGATCCCAAGGCGGGCCACGCCGAGGGCGTTCGGTTGCGCGACGAGACGAAGGGGGCCCCGCGCCAAGCGCACGCTGGGCTGCCGGAAAACGCGATCGAAGTCACGCCTGTTTCGCAGTCTCTGATGGCTGCGAAGGCGCCACCCGGGATCGATCGGACCCCTTGCGGAACTCATGCGGCGCACACGCGAACGGCTGGGTTGCCAAGACCTCCAGCGTGGCCTGGGGGCCAGAGCCGTGGTCGCCGTGAAAACATGGCTTGCCACCTCGTGACGGGGGCGTTAAACGGTGAGACGCTTACGGCCTTTGGCGCGACGCGCGCTCAAGATCTTACGACCGTTCTTCGTCGCCATGCGCGATCGAAAACCGTGTCGCCGCTTGCGCCTGATCACGCTTGGCTGATAGGTCCTTTTCATGTCCCTTAACTGGTGCCCCGGGCGCTTGTTCGAAGCGCTGGAAGGGGCGCGATTGTAGGAGTGGGTCGGTGGGGTGTCAATGAGTTCAAGGGGTCACATGAAAATGATGTTGTCGTCGTCGTAGGGTCCTAGGTCAGACCTTGGTATGTTTCTTAAGACACTGATAATTCAATGGAAATGTCCGTTCTGGGGCTGTGGGAAAGACCGGGACGGAGCGTCTCGCAACGGGCCGAGAGTCTGTGGGCGAGTGTCCGCGAAAGTGGCCGATCGCGAGAGTCGCGGAGGTTGTCTCCCGAAAGCACACAAGTTATCGACAGCTATATCAACAGGCCTGTATTGGGCGTGCGAAGGCTAACTTTTTGAATTGTCACGGAAACGCTCGACGGGGCCACAGAAGTGCCTTGACGGGGTCGAAGTTGGTGGCGATTCGCATGATCGTGACATTAGAATGACTCCCACAAAAAGGGTCGTCAGCGCGGGGTTAGGGGCGCCCGTTCTGACAAGCTTCTTGAGGCGAACGGCATCCACGCACGTGGGCACGGGGGGAGCGTTAAAGGCAGTGGCGGACGAGGGGTGGTGGAACGGTGAGTCGACGGTAGATTCTATTTGGTGGTCCTGCTTGCGCAGGCTGAACGAGGAGTTGGCCGCGGAAGAGTTCCACGCCTGGATCAGGCCTTTGCAGCCCCGTTCCATGGATGGCCGTCTCGAGCTGCTTGCCCCCAACCGGTACGTCCGCGAACGCGTCGAGGACGTCTACCTGCTACGCATCGCCGAACTCGTTGCGGAGATCGACGACGACGGTCGCCTCGACGGCGTCGACCTCGTGGTCGGGTCACGCGAACGCCAGCCCGGCACGCCTTTGCCCGCTCCTCGTCGAAGCCAAGACAGCGAGGGGTTCTCCCACGGCCTTGACGGCCACGCCACCGGCGCACAACCCAATGACCGAAAGGCGTCGGCGACTTCGACAGCGCAGCGTCGGGAGGAGCAGCCGCAGGGCCTCAATCCTGGGTTCGTGTTCGAAGCCTTCGTGGAGGGCAAGTCGAACGACTATGCCAAGGGCGCGGCGTGGCAAGCCGCGGAGAACCCGGGTAGATCCTACAACCCCCTGCTGCTCTACGGCGGTGTCGGCCTCGGCAAGACGCACCTGATGCAGGCGGTGGGCAACGAGCTGTTGCGGTCCAACGGCGGCTCGAAGGTGATCTACGTGACTTCGCAGGGATTCACCAACGAAATGGTGCGGGGAATCCGCACAGGGACGATCAACACGATCATGGAGCGTTTCGGGTCGGTCGATGCGCTGCTGATCGACGACATCCAGTTCTTTGCGGACAAGCTCAAGGCACAAGAGGAGTTTTTCCATGTCTTCAATGCGGCGCTCGCCAACGATCACCAGATCGTCCTGACCTGCGATCGCTATCCGCGCGAAGTCGAGGGGCTCGAGGAACGCCTGCAGTCGCGATTTGTCGGCGGGCTCACAGTCGAGGTCGTGCCGCCAGAGCTGGAGACCAGGGTCGCGATCCTGCAGAAGAAGGGCGAAGCCGAGGGCGTCGAAGTCCCCTACGAAGTAGCCTTCCAGATCGCCGAGCGCATCCGCTCGAGCGTCCGGGAGCTCGAAGGCGCGCTGAAGCGCATCATCCACCGCGCACGGTGGACGCGGTCGGAGGTCACCGTCGAACTCATGCACAGCGCCTTGCGTGACCTGTTCGCCGTGCAGGTGCGGCGGATCACGATCGAGAAGATCCAGAAGACGTGCGCGGAGTACTTCAACATCAAGCAGTCGGACATGATCTCCAATCGGCGTCCTCGGACAATCGCCCGGCCGCGCCAGATCGCGATGGCACTCGCCAAGGAGCTGACGAACCACTCGCTACCGGAGATCGGCGATCGATTCGGCGGCCGGGACCATACGACGGTGCTCTACGCCTGCCGACGCATCGATGCCCTGCGCGCGAGCGACACGGACATTGCCGAGGACTACAAGAACCTCTACCGGCTCTTAAACAATTGATCTCGAAGACCCACTAGCGAAGACAAGCGACCCGATGATCAGGATAGTGAGCCATGCGATTTAGGACCAGCCGTGACACCTTGCTGAGGCCCCTGCGGGTGGCGACCGGCGTCGTCGAGCGGCGCCAGACCCTGCCGGTGCTGGGCAATCTGCTCGTCGAGGCCAACGACGACGGTCTGACATTGCGCGGCACCGACCTCGAAGTGGAGATCGTCGCGCGTTTGACGAGTGGCATAGACGTGGAACAGGCGGGTTCCACGACGATTCCAGCGCACAAGTTGACAGACATCTGGCAGTCGCTGCCAGATGGAATAGATGTCAGCGTGGCGTTGGAGCAGGACCGTGCCGTTGTCCGATCGGGGCGCAGCCGTTTTGCTTTGGCCACGATTCCCGCCGCGGAGTTCCCGACGGAGCGTTCGACACGTGATCTAGCGGACTCCGCGTCCGCGGACGAGTCGGCTGACCCGGTGGCGGACGAGTCGGAGGTGGACATCGTGCTGCCCCGGGCCGACATGCACAAGCTGTTGGAGCGCACCAAGTTCGCCATGGCCAACGGCGATCCGCGGTACTTCCTGAACGGACTGCTGCTTGAGCTCACCAATCACAGTCTTCGCGCGGCAGCGTCGGACGGTCATCGCATGGCGCTCTGCACGCTCGACGGCGGTGCTGCGGGCTTGCAGGACCGGGAGCGGGCGATCATTCCACGCAAAAGCGTGCAAGACCTCGAACGACTCATCGGCGACAGCGACGAGGATGTGCACCTGGCGGTGGGCAAGACGCGGCTCCGTGCGTCCCAAGGGGACTATACGCTTACGACGAAACTCGTCGACGGTCCGTATCCCGATGTTGACCGGCTGATCCCACGCAACACCGACCACTCGGTCACGGGAGATCGGGAGACCTTGCGCCAGGCGCTGCATCGGGCGGCGATCCTGTCCAACGACCGGGCACCGGAAGTCCGCCTGACCATGGATGGGGAGCTGCTCACGATCCGAGCGACTAACCCGGAACACGAAGAAGCCGAGGAGTTGGTCGCGGTGGACTACGACGGCGCCCAGACCACGGAGATCGGCTTCAATGCGCGTTACATTCAGGACGTTTTGAATGCCTTTGACACGGAGTCGATCCGCGTGTCGATGCCGGAGGGCAACGCCATTGCGCTAATCGAGGGGCCGGGGGCGGAGGACTGCCTGTACATCGTCATGCCCGTGCGGCTGTGACGTTGCCCCGTCCTGCTCCGGGCGTTGGTTGCAGGTGGTCGTAGAGCGTCTCGATGTCGAGAACGTCCGCAATATCGAAGCTGCGCACTTGGAGTTTGATGCGGGTCTGAACCTGCTCGTGGGTCCCAATGGGGCCGGCAAGACGGCCGCTTTGGAGGCGCTGCACCTAGTCTTCCGCGGTCGTTCGTTCCGCACGACCCGCACCGAGCGCGTGGTCCGTCATGGCGCGGCGCGCTTGGCGGTCGGCGCCGGTTGCCGGGATCCTGGCCAAGGGCGCATCCGCGTGTCTTACGTGCGCGATGGCGGGCGCGTGGAACTGGCCCGGGACGGCCATACGGTGCGCCAGTCGTCGGTCATCGCGCTGCTGCAGCCGATCCAACTCCTTCTCCCGGATCTGTCCGACCTTGTGTTCGGGGCCCCTGCGACGCGGCGCCAGTGGCTGGATTGGGGCGCGTTTCACGTGAAACACGGCCACGCCGCGACGCTGCGCGACTACCTGCGCGTCCTGCGCCACCGCAACGCGCTGTTGCGCGTGGATGATCGTCAGACGCTCAGCGTGTGGACGGAGCAGGTCGCGGAACTCGGGGAGCGGGTCGCCCAGAATCGGCGTGACTACTTCGAAACGGTGAAACCGGACATCGAAGAATCCTTGCTCGCCCTGCAGGCCGAGATTGCCGTAACAGTCGACTACTGGCCCGGCTGGCGTGGCGAAGACTTGGCCGAAACGCTAGGCGAACAGCATGATCGCGATGTAAAATCGGGCCTGACCAACGCGGGGCCGCATCGAGCGGACATCGGAATCAAGTGCGAGCAGGGCGACGCTTCGGAAGTGTTGTCCCGCGGGCAGGGCAAGGTCGTCGCTAGCGCGTTGCGACTCGCCCAGGCCAGACACCTGGCGACGGCGGGCCGACGATCTTTGTTTCTCATCGACGATGTCGGCGCCGAGCTCGACGAGGCTCACAGCGAACGACTCGCCACGGTGCTTGACGACATGGATTGTCAGATCGTTGCCACCTCGGCGAATCCCGGTGCGGGAGATGTGTTGCGCGGTAGCCGCGGCGGTCGACTGTTTCACGTGGAACACGGGCGGCTCACCGCCGCTTGAGAGTTAGGCGCGTCGCTCAAGCGGCGACGCGACAGCCCCGTTGGGGTGTCGGGCGGACGATTGGCGATGGCAGAGCACCAGGGACAGGACAATGAACGGGAGACGTACGACTCCCGCAATATCAAGGTGTTACGAGGTCTGGACGCGGTTCGTAAGCGTCCGGGAATGTACATCGGCGATACCGATGACGGCACCGGACTGCACCACATGGTCCAGGAACTGGTCGACAACGCCATCGACGAGGCGCTCGCCGGCTACTGCGACGAGATCGAGGTGGTCATCCACCCCGGCGAGTCGGTCACGGTTCGCGACAATGGCCGCGGAATGCCGGTGGACATCCACGACGAGGAGGGGGTCTCCGCGGCGGAGGTGATCCTGACGACGCTCCACGCAGGTGGCAAGTTCGACGCCAGTTCCTACAAGGTCTCCGGAGGCCTGCACGGTGTCGGCGCGTCGGTGGTCAATGCCCTGTCCGAGGTGTTCCGGCTGATCGTGCGGCGGGACGGCAAGGTGTATCAGCAGACCTACCGGCACGGCGAGCCCGATGGGCCGCTTGACGTCGTCGGTGAAACCGAGGCTCGGGGTACCGAGTGCGTATTCAAACCGTCCCGCGAGACGTTCTCGCACATCGACTTCCAATACGATCTGCTGGCCAAGAAGCTGCGTGAACTCGCGTTCCTGAATGCGGGCGTTGCCATCGCCCTGCGCGACGAGCGTAGCGGCAAGCAGGAGCGGTTCCTCTACGAAGGCGGCTTGCGGGCGTTCGTCGACTACCTGAACCGCAACAAGACCGCGCTCAACGAGGTGTTCCACTTCGAGCACGCTCGCGACGACGGCATCACGGTCGAGGTCGCGATGCAGTGGAACGACGGCTTTCAGGAGCAGGTGTTCGCGTACACGAACAACATCCCGCAGTCCGATGGTGGCACGCATCTGGCCGGGTTCCGCTCGGCGCTCACCCGGTCCTTGAACGCCTACATCGAACGCGAGGGCATGGCCAAGAAGGCGCAAGTGACGACGACCGGCGACGACGCCCGCGAAGGCCTTACGGCCGTCGTCTCCGTCAAGGTTCCCGACCCCAAGTTCTCCTCGCAGACGAAGGACAAGCTGGTCTCGAGCGAAGTGAAGCCGGCCGTGGAGCAGGACTTGGCGCGCCATTTCGGGGCGTACCTGGAAGAGCGGCCACAGGATGCAAGGCAGGTGGTGACCAAGATGATCGATGCGGCGCGCGCCCGCGAGGCCGCCCGCAAGGCGCGCGAGATGACCCGGCGCAAGGGGGCGCTGGACATCGCGGGCCTCCCGGGAAAGCTGGCCGACTGCCAGGAAAAGGATCCCGCGCTGTCGGAGGTGTTCATCGTCGAAGGAGACTCGGCGGGAGGCTCGGCCAAGCAGGGGCGGGACCGGCGCACGCAGGCCATCCTGCCGCTGCGCGGCAAGATCCTGAACGTCGAGAAGGCCCGTTTCGACAAGATGTTGTCATCGGCCGAGGTAGGCACCCTGGTCACCGCGCTCGGGTGCGGGATCGGGCGCAGCGAATTCGAACTGGACAAGCTGCGCTACCACCGCGTCATCATCATGACCGATGCCGACGTCGACGGGTCTCACATCCGCACGCTCCTCTTGACCTTCTTCTTCCGGCACATGGCGGAGTTGATCGAGGCTGGCCACGTGTACATCGCGCTGCCGCCGCTGTACAAGGTCAAGAAGGGTCGGCAAGAGCGTTACGTCAAGGACGACGACGAGCTCGAAGCGTACTTCCTGCAGGCGGCGCTGGACGGCTCGAGGCTCTATGTCAACCCGGACGCGCCGCCGATCGACCCCGCGGTGCTGGAACGGCTGGCCCGGGATTACCAGGACCTGGAAGCACGCCTCACGGCCTTGGATCGGGTCTACCCGGCGCCGCTCACCAAGGCGTTGCTCGACGCGCCGCCCCTTGAACCCGACGACCTGCGCGACGCCGAGCGCATGGGGCAGTGGCTGGTACGGTACGCGCAAGCGCTGCCGTCCGACATCGAGTACGACGTGACACTGGAGCGGGATCGCGAACACCAGATCCAGCGACCGCGGATCGCGTGGGCTGCGCACGGTATCGCCCAGTCGGCCGTCCTCGGCTACGACTTCTTCACGTCGGCGGAGTACGAGGGCTTGAAGAAGGTCGCGGGAGAGTTGGCGGACCTGCTCCAGGAGGGAGCTTACGTCGAGCGCGGCGAACGGCGCCGCGAAGTCGCGTCGTTCCCCGATGCGTTGACGTGGATGCTCGACGATGCCAGGCGCGGCGTGGACATTCAGCGCTACAAGGGCTTGGGTGAAATGAACCCCGACCAGCTCTGGGAGACCACGATGGATCCGGAAGTTCGCCGGATGCTCCGCGTTAGCGTCGACGACGTGATCGCAGCGGACCAGATGTTCGCGACGCTGATGGGGGAGCACGTGGAGCCGCGGCGCGAATTCATCGAGACGAACGCGCTCCTGGTGGTGAACCTCGACGTTTAGACGCGATCCAGCCGACTCATCTCATCGTTCAGCCAGCTCTCGCACAACTGGTTGATTTCAGAAGATTTCCTGCCTTTGGTCTGGAACGGTTCGGAGATTGTGACGGCGATCTCCCCAGGCCGTTTGAGGAACCGCCGCGCCGGCCAAACCCGTCCCGCGTTGTGGGCGATGACGACGACGTGGGTGCCGGTGGCCGCGGCAAGGCCCGCCCCGCCACGGTAGAACTTGCCGCGTTCGCCGGAGGCGAGCCGCGTACCTTCCGGAAAGAGGGCGATGGACATGCCGCGGTTCAAGCGATCCTTGCCGCGCGCGATGAACTGCCGTAGCGCCGTGTTGGGCTTGGCCCTGTCGATGGCGATCGGTCGCACCATGGCGAACGCCCAACCCCACAGCGGTATGTGGAGCAGCTCGCGCTTCACGAGCGGGGCTTGGGGACTGGTCAAGGTTGGCACCCAAAGCGTCTCCCAAGTGCTCTCGTGGCGGACCAGGAATATGCACGGCTCCTTGGGAATGCGCTCCAAGCCGACCGCGCGAACGCGAACCCCGCATGTCACCTTGAGCCACCATAGCGCGAGGCGGGTCCACACCCCGATGATGAAGTCATAGCGGCGGCGCAACGGCAACGCCCACCCGATCAGCACCGAAAGGGTCGCCCAGAACACCGTCATCGAGACGTATCCAAGGTAGAAGATTGCGGACCGTACTCCTAGAGTAATCAATTATTTACGTTCTCCAATATTCCGGTGTGAGCACGATGAGAAGCGTGAATATCTCGAGTCGTCCGAGGAGCATGGCCAGCATCAGCACCCACTTCGCGGCGGCTGGCAGGTCCTGGTAGTTGCTGGCGACCTCGCCGAGACCGGGCCCGAGATTGTTGAGGTTCGCAGCGACCGCCGAGAATGCCGACAGGAAGTCGAGATCGGAGATGGCGAGAAGGATGCAGACCATTGCCACGAAGGCGATCAGGTAGATGGCGAAGAAGCCCCATACGGCGTCCACGGCCCGGTCCGGGACGAGACGGTCGCCGAACTTGATGAGGAAGACGCCGTTGGGGTGGATCAGGCGGCGTATCTCGCGTAGCCCCTGGCGATAGATCAGAAGCACGCGGTACATCTTCAAGCCGCCCGCGGTGGAACCGGCACAGCCGCCGGCGAAAGCCGTGAACACCATGACCACGGTCGCAACGACAGGCCAGGCGTCGTGGTCCGTGGTGGTAAAGCCGGTGGTCGTCGCGATCGAAACGGCGTGGAAGAGCCCGTCGCGCACCGGGGAGTCGGTCGCTTCGGGCGCCAGGGCGAGGGTCGCGATGACCACCGCGGCGGCCACGGCCAGAACGCCGAGGTAGAGCCTGAGTTCGGAGTCGCGGGCGTAGATGGAGAACCGCCTGCGTACCAGCACCGCGAAGTGCAGCGCGAAGCTGATGCCGGCGATGGTCATGAAGGCGATCGCGACGGACTCGACCGCGCGAGAATCGAAGAAGCCGAGGCTTGAGTCGTGCGTCGAGAAACCGCCGATGGCGACGGTCGAGAAGGCGTGGCAGATCGCGTCGAATACACCCATGCCGGCGACCCAGTAGGCGACCCCGCAAGCGACCGTCAACCCCAGGTAGATGAGCCAGAGCGCCTTGGCCGTCCCCGCGATTCGCGGCGTCAACTTGGCGTCCTTCACGGGTCCGGGGGACTCGGTGCGGTACAACTGCATGCCGCCGACCCCGAGCATGGGCAACACGGCGACGGCCAGAACGATGATCCCCATGCCGCCGAGCCACTGCAGCAACTGGCGGTAGAACAGGATCGACCGCGGCAGTTCGTCGAGCCCGGTGACCACGGTCGCTCCGGTGGTCGTCAACCCGGAAAGGGATTCGAATGCGGCGTCGGTGAAGGAACTAGTGACGTCGGGTGCCATGAACAACGGCACGGCGCCGGTAAAGCCCAAGCCCAGGTAGAACAGGACGGTGATCAGGAAACCATCGCGGCTGCGCAATTCGAGGCCGCCGCGACCCGCCAGCCAGAATACGACACCGGCGCTGGCGTTGATGAGCAGCGCGATCAGAAAGACGCTCACCGTCGGCTCGTCGTAGATCCAGGCGACCAGCATCGGAATGAGCTGTGCCGAGCTGAACAGCAGAAGTAAGCCGCCGGTGATGCGCAGGATTGGCCGCAACCGCATGGGTCAAGATCCGGGAACGCGGCGGTGGTAGCGCGGATGCACGCTAGAAAAAGCTCAAGCCGACTTGGAACAGGCGCTCGACCGCGCGGATGCGCCCCTTGTCGATCATGAACAGGACGACGTGATCCCCGTTCTTTATGACCACGTCGTCCGCTGCGATGATGGGTTCGTCGCCCCGGACGATGGCGCCAATGGTCACCCCCGCGGGGAGTGAGATCTGCCCGACGCTGCGATCGACCACGCGAGAAGTCCGGGCGTCGCCATGCACCACCGCCTCGAGGGCTTCCGCAGCACCGCGACGCAGGCGATGGACGCGAGCCACGTCACCCCGGCGGACATGCGAGAGGATCGAACTGGTGGTGGCGAGTTGCGGCGACACGGCGATGTCGATGTCGCTCCCCTGCACGACGTCCACGTAGGCCGGCTTGGTGATCAACGACAACACCTGGCGGACGCCAAGCCGTTTCGCCAGCAACGCCGACATGATGTTCACTTCGTCGTTGTTGGTGACGGCGCAGAATGCGTCCGTGTCCTCGATGTTCTCCTCGATCAACAGGTCACGATTGGTAGCGTCGCCGAGGATGGCGACGCCCGATGAGAGGCGTTCTGCGACCACCTGCGCGCGGGACTCAGCGAACTCGATCACCTTGACATGGAACTGGTTCTCGATTGCCCGCGCGAGGAGCAGGCCGATGTTGCCGCCGCCGGCGATGATGACGCGCTTGAATCGGCCCTCGAGATGGCGCATCTCCGCCATGACCGCGTTGATGTCGTCGGCGGCGGCGATGAAGAACACGTCGTCGTCGACCTCGACGACCGTGTCGGCCGTTGGGATGATGGGGCGGCCTTGGCGGAAGATCGCCACGACCTTGGTATCCACGTTGGGGATGTGCTCCCGCAGGGACCGCAGCTCCTGGCCAACCAGGGGCCCGCCGTGATAGGTGCGTACCGCGACCAGCTTGACGCGGCCGTCGGCGAAATCGAGCACCTGCAGAGCGCCCGGGTACTGGAGCAATTCCTTGATCTGCTCCATGACCGCCCGCTCTGGATTGATGAGCACGTCGATTGGCATGTGCTCGCGGCTGAAGAACTCGAACCCTTCCTTGCGAGGGGCAATGCCCCCGCCCGCCGCTTCGCGGCGGGGGCGCACCCCCGCTGAGGGCTCCGCATCGTCCCCGTTGGGCCCGGTGATGTATTCGTTGGAACGGATGCGGGCGATCTTGCGGGGCGTCTTGAACAGCGAGTAGCACACCTGGCAGGCCACCATGTTGACTTCGTCGCTGTTGGTGACGGCGATCAACAGGTCGACGTCGTCGGCGCCGGCGGCGAGCAACGTGTCCGGGCGCGAGGCGTGGCCGTGGACCGTCTGGATGTCCAGGCGATCCTTGAGCTCCTTGAGGCGGCCGGCGTCCTCGTCCACCAACGTGATGTCGAAGTCCTCGCTAGCGAGGTTCTCGGCCAGCGTACCCCCGGTCTGACCAGCACCGAGAATCAGGATCTTCATGGGCGATATTCTAGCGGTGCTGCGCCCCGCCAAGGAGGCACAGCCCCTGCGAAAGAGGTGGGAGGTCTGCTACGAGGGCAATCGCGCCAATCCTGACCAGCGACCAGGCGCGACGCCTGCTTGAGGCGCTCGAGGCCAGCGCTGGGGCGGCGTTGGTCAGCCTGGATCTTGGCCGCTCCGAATCCGAGGTTGAGCTCCGCGAGGATGGCGCCTTGATCGGCGGTGCCTTGGTGACGAAAAGCGCCTTGCTGAGCGTCGCTCGTGCTCCGGGCAAGTGCTTCGAGGTCGCCGATGGCGTTGCGAGCCCCGTCGCGGTGCACTCCGACGAGACGGGCTGGTCGCGATCGCTCGTGCCGACCGGCGACGCGCCGACGACACTGGTCGCGGGCTTCGCCATGCACCGGGTCGTGGACACCACCCCGCTCGCGGACACCCGGGCGAAGATCCGGGCGCTCGGTAAGCCGCGAGGCCGGGGTCTGGACACCGCCACGGGCCTCGGCTACACGGCGATCGAACTCGCCCGGACGTGCACCGAGGTGGTTACCGTGGAACGGGATCCTGCCGCCATCGCCCTGGCCCGACGGAACCCGTGGTCTGTCGAGCTCTTCGAGTCGCCGAACATCGAGCTGATCGTCGGTGATGCGACGGAGGTCGTGAAAGCGTTCGCTGCGGGGGAGTTCGCCCTCGTGCTCCATGACCCGCCCGCGGTGCAGCTTGGCGGCGAACTCTACGCCGGGACGTTCTATGCCGAGTTGAAGCGGATACTCAAGCCCGGCGGCCGGCTCTTCCACTACGTTGGCGATCCGAAAAGCGGCGCGGGCGGGCGTGCGGTTCGAGGGGTGATCCGACGGCTTGCGGCCGCGGGTTTCGTCGACATTCGGACTGATCCGCGCGCGTTCGGGGTGACCGCGCGTGCCGGCAGAGGGCGCGTCCGCTACTCGAGGGCGCCGAGACGCGCGCCTTCGAAGAAGATGCGCGGGTAGCCGTTCGCGGCGCTCACGATCGCCAGCGGCGTGCCCTTGCCGCGATTGAGCTGCACGGTGTCGAGCACGAGCCGGCCAACACCGCAGGCCACGGACCAGGCGTTCTCGTCCCGCACGAGGGTGCCGGGCGCGCACGGGGCGTCGTGTTGGGCGGGACGCGCGGCGAGGATGCGAATGCGCGTGCCGTCGTCCGCGGTCGTATACGCCGCCAAGCGACCGCTGAGGGCGCGCACCTGCCGGTCCAGGGCGGTGGCGTCCCGGCTCCAGTGTATGACGGCGTCGTCGGCGGACAGCTTGTGCGCGTAGGTCGCCTTGGCGTGGTCCTGCGGGCGCGGCGCATCGGTTCCCAGCCGGTCCAGGGTGTCGAGCATGGCTTCGGCGCCGAGGCGCGCCAGCGCGTCCGTTACTTCCGCCCCGGTGCTCTTCTCATCCAGCGGCAGATGCCGGCGGCAGTAGACCGGCCCGGTGTCCAAGCCCGCGTCCACCTGCATGATCGTGACGCCGGTTTCGCGGTCGCCGGCCATGATGGCCCGCTCCACCGGCGCCGCGCCCCGCCACTGCGGCAGCAGCGAGGCGTGCACGTTCAGGCAGCCGTGACGCGGCGCGGCGAGGACGGCGTCCGGCAGCAAAAGCCCGTAGGCGGCCACCACGACGGCGTCGAACGCAGATAGTGCGTTGGCCTCCGGCTCGAGTTTCGTGGGCGTGCGCACATCGATGCCGCGCACATCGGCCAGCCGCCGCACCGGGCTCGGCGACAGCTTGCGGCCGCGCCCGGCGCGCCGATCCGGCTGCGTGTAGACGGTGGTGAGGTCGTGATCGGACGCGAGCAGGCGTTCAAGGATCGTCGCCGCGAACGGTGCCGTGCCGGCGAAGGCGAGTCGCAAGAAGCCTCCTCCTCAGCGTTGCCCGTTGGATCGCGCCGCGCCTTGTTTCTTAAGCTTGCTCTTGATGCGCTGTCGCTTGAGACGCGACAGGTAGTCCACGAACAGCTTGCCGTCTAGGTGGTCGCGTTCGTGCTGGATGCACACGGCGAGCAGTCCTTCGGCCTCGAGTTCGAACGGCCTGCCGTCGCGGCCGAGTGCGGCCACGCGAATGTGGTCGGCGCGTTTGACGGTCTCGAAGAAGCCGGGCACGGAGAGGCAGCCCTCCTCGCGCTCCTGGAACCCGTCGGCGCGTTCTATGACCGGGTTGACGAAGGCATGGGGTTCGTTGCGCTGCTCGGAGGTGTCGACGACGATGACCCGCTTGTGGACGTTGACCTGGGTGGCGGACAGGCCGATTCCCGGCGCCGCGTACATGGTCTCGAGCAGGTCGTCGATCAGTTGCCGAACGGGCGCATCGACCGTAGCGACCGGTTCCGCGTGGGTGCGCAGCCTGGGGTCGGGGTAGTGGAGGATCGGCAGCAGGGCCATGCGTCGCTTCGGTCAATCGTACATTGCGAATGGTGGCACAACGTCGGGTCAATATCCTACAGAACGTCGCGGCGTTGACCAGCATCCCGCCAGGAATGCGTGGTCTAGCATGCGCGAATGACCAGGACGCAGAACGTGTTGCCCCGCTCGGCACTGCCGCTGCCGCTGCGGGAAATCCCCGATCCGCCAACGCGGTTGTACTGCGCCGGCCATCCGGATGCTTTGGATACGCCGGCCGTTGCCGTGGTGGGCAGCCGGCGCTGCACGCGCCAGGGTCGCGACATCGCCTTCGCCTTGGCACGCGACTTGGCGGCGCGGGGCTTGACCATCGTCAGCGGGCTCGCCTACGGCATCGATGCCGCGGCCCATCGCGGCGCCTTGGCAAGCGCCCGGGCGCCGACCGTGGCCGTTCTCGGCAGCGGCCTCGACCGGATCTATCCGCAGTCGCATGAACGGCTTGCGGCGGAGATCGTCGACCACGGCGGCGCGCTGGTGTCGGAATACGAGCCGGCCACGGGCCCGCGCAAGCATCACTTCCCGGCGCGCAACCGGATCGTCAGCGGACTGTGCTTGGGCGTCGTGATCGTGGAGGCCTCCGAGCGCAGCGGCTCGCTCATAACGGCGCGCCTTGCCCTCGAACAGGGCCGGGACGTGATGGCCGTGCCGTCCTTGGTCTCGAGCCCCTTGGCAGCCGGATGCCACCGGCTGATTCGCCAAGGCGCGGCGCTGGTGGAGAGCGCCGAGCATGTCCTCGAAGCGCTGGGTCTCGAGTTCAAGCCCGTCGCATCCAGCCCCACGGAGGTCGCGGAGGACGACATCGTACTCAAACAGGTCGAAGCGACGGTCACGCCACTCGACGCGATCGTGGCGGCGACGGGGCTCGCCATCGAAGAGGTTCTCGAACGCCTCGCCGAGCTTGAGATCGACGGTCTAGTCGCGACGCACGGGGGCGGCTACATCCGCTGTGGCTGAAAAGGAAGGCTCCGGCAAATGCGCATTGGGCCGCGAGGCGTATGTTGCGCGGCGGGTGTCGAGGTTGAGTGCTGGCGCGGCGGTGGCCTGGGCGCGCGACCTCGTCGAGAACCGCCCGGCCATGCAGGCAGGGGGGACTTACGGCCTGTGGGCGAGCCGCTGGCGGGGGCCGAAACGCGTGGTACGCAGCGGAATCCGCGACGTCGGGAAGGCTGGAACTGACCGGCGGTCAGCGATTCCGGTTGCGCATCCGCGGTAGCGTTTGGCACGGTAGCTGAAATCCCTCAAGCATCGGTAGCTGCGTCAGAGACGCGCCTGCACCAGGGTGGGTATTCGGAGCGAGGCATGGACATCACGAACCTGCAAAGAGACCGAGCGTCCGCGGTTTGGGATGAACAGCGGAACACCGATTCCTCCTTCGCGACCATGTGCTGGATCGGCGTAACAATAGCGGTCCCAATCACGACCATCGCCGTCCTTTTTGGCCAGTACGAGGTCGGAATCGTAGTTGCGGCTTTGCTCTGCGGTGTCTCGGAGGCGAACGGGCGATGCGGAATGTCACACATCGGGATGATCGCGCCGTTGCACGCTGTGGAGCGGCCTTTGTGGTTGCGTTGCACGATGGCCTACTCGCTTGGCGGACTCGCGACGTCGTATCTGGTTGGCACCGCATTGGCGTTTGTGGGCGCGGCGCACCCGGCAACCGAGATGATCCGTCTGGCCTTGTTGCTGGTGGCCTTCCTCCCCATCGCCGCGATCGGAGGCGATGCGCCCTCTCGGGTGCATGGCGTGGTGTCGGGTCTTGGATCCGAGCACGAAACGTGGATCGGTGTGTTCTCCGACCCTGTTGCGCCTGGCGTGGAGGCGACCAGCTGGATACGCGCGGAGGGAGACCGGTTCGAAGTCGAGGTGCCGCATAGCGGCGCCGTGACGTTGGTGGGCGTGGCCAGGAATGCGCTTCCTGTGTTGAAGCGGGTTTCCCCGGGGGATCGGCACACGGAGGTGTCGATGGAGTTTTCGCCTGGCGCCATGTTGTCGGGGGTGGCCGTTTCCGATGCGGACGGAACGCCCCTTGAGGACGTGGTGATACGGGTGACCGCAGTGGACGGTGGCGGGCTCGAGCTGCCGGAGCCCGTGCTTCCGAGGTGGATCAGTGACGACGAAGGCAGGTTCCACGCCGGCGGACTGGAGCCGGGGAGACGGTACGTCGTGCGCGCCGAGGCGGATGGCTATGTGCCGACGGAGTCGTCGGATCTCCAGGTCGACGCGGGCGTCGACCTGGAGATCCGCTTGGTGCCCGGCTTTCATGCCGGGGGATGGGTCGTCGACCGGGCGGGGCTTCCCGTCGCTGCAGCGGAGGTGCGGGTCTTCGGCGAAGCGAACCTGTTGGACTCGGTCCGGACGGACGGCGTGGGCTGGTTCCACGTCGGCCCCTTCGCCGCGGGCCGGGTCGTGGACGTGCTCGCCAGGAGCGACGCCGGCGGTACGGCACGTCCGGCGAGAGTCGACGGTCCACGCGACGACCTGGTGCTCGTGCTCCATGGCGCCGTCACCGTGACGGGATCGGTCCACGACGCCGATACCGGGGAGCGGGTCGACGGTTTCAGCCTGACGGCGTTGCATGACGGACAGACGCTCAGGACGTATCCGGTCGACGGCACATCGGGGGGGATCGGTGTTCGCGTCGACTGGCAGGCCGACGAAATCGCAATCAGCGCGCCTGGCTACTCGCGCTGGTGGAGGCCGGTGCAATTCAGCGATCGGGACGGAGGGAACGCGGACTACGATCTGGGAATCGTCTCGCTCTCGAGAGAGATAGCTGTTGCCGGGCGCGTGGTGGACGAGGCGACGGGAGAACCGGTCGCCGGTGCCGTCGTCGCCGTCGTGGAGTACGGGGGGGCGTTCCGACCCAGGGTGCCAGGCGATGGACCAGCTGCACGTGTAAGGACGGCCACGGACGAGTTCGGGGAGTTTCGGTTCGCCACGGGGATCCGCCGCGGCGGGCTGCTCCGTGTTGCGGCCGACGGGTATGCAGCGTTGGCGGTCCAGGTGGCGGGGGATGCAGGTTCCCTGCTGATCGAGTTGGGGAAGGGAGGGACGATCGCCGGCGTCCTGAAGACCGCCCGCGGAATGCCGGTGAAGGGGAAGGTGTTGCTGAGGCCTACGGGGACGTCTCCGGCCCAGTGGTCGTTCGCTGCGGATCATTCGACCGACGAGTATGGAAGGTTCGAATTCGATCGTCTCGGTCCCGGTGGGTACATGCTCTGGCCCGGGCCGGAGGCCGGTTCGGCGGTAGCGCGGTCGATAAGGATTCTCGGCAACGAGCGGCTTGAGATCACGGTGGTGGTCGACCTCGAAAACCGGCTGTCGGGGGCGATCTCCGGACTGATGGACGGCGAGACGGCGCGGTTCTCGGTCGCAGGGCAGGACCGCACGCAGCGGCGATTGGGCGGGGCGGATGGGCACGGGAACGGACCGTACGAGCTGCACGGACTCCCCGACGGGCCGACCAGGGTGACGGCATCGACTGGGCGGCGCCAGGTGACGCGGGAGGTGGAGGTCGCGAACGGCACAGCCAGGGCGGACTTTCGCTCGGCGGTAGATCGAGGCTCAGCGGCATTGTGAGCGCCGACGGTCGTCCGCAACCCTTCATGGGTGTGAAGGCGGTCCCGGAGGAACCGCACGCCGCGACCGCCTGGGGCTTCGCCGACGAGAGCGGCTTCTACGAAATCCTAGGGCTTGAGGACGGAAACTACCTGGTACGCGCGTCTCGGCGCCGAAGCGCGTATGCCGTGCTCGACGTTCGCGTCTCGGGCGACACGGCTTTCGACATCCCGCTGGCGCCGACCGTGGTTTCGGGCACTGTGCGGTCCGACCGCCGCGTCGGAGACGTGCGGATCACGGCGGTGTCCGGGTCGGCCGGGGATCGCAGAGAGTACGCGACGTCCGCGAGCAGTACGGGAACCTACCGGTTCGATGGACTGCCTCCGGGCATCTATACGCTCACGGTGCGCACGCCATACTTCGATGGCGTCTCGCGGGTGCTGGATCTCGAGTCGGTCGTCGAGGGGTTCGATTTCTATCTGACGTGGTCCGGTGAGCGGCGGGTCGTCCAAGTCGTCGACCGGGTATCGAAGAGCCCGGTTGGGGAGGTGATGGTCGAGGTCGCCGGGGGCGAGTTGGCGGGGATGCTCATACCCCTGCGGATTGGTCCGGACGGTGCGGCGGCGCTGCCGCACGCGCTTGCGGGCCACCAGCTGACCTTCAGCAGCCCGGGCTACGAGCCGCATCGCGTCGAACGATGGGACGGCGCGCCCCTGCACATAGAGCTGGGCGGAAGGTCCGGCGGTCATTGAACCGCCGAAAGTGAACTCGCTCCGCGCAGGACCTCGTCCTTCTCGACTTGCCGGGGGTTGAGCAAAACCGCAAACTTCCCGCCTTTCGCTGACGAGGTGGCGTTCGATGGCGTGGGTAGCCGTCTTGATGGGTTCGGAGTCCGACTGGGGGACGATGCAGGCCTGTACGGAGGCGCTGGGTGGGCTCGGCGTAGAGTTCGAAGTGCGCGTGACGTCGGCCCACCGCACGCCGGCGGCGACCGCGCAATACGTGTCGGACGCGTCGTCGCGCGGCTGCGGCGTGTTCATCTGCGCAGCCGGGCTCGCGGCCCACTTGGCGGGCGCGGTCGCAGCGCACACCACGCGCCCGGTGATCGGTGTGCCCATGGACGGCGGCCCTCTGAACGGCGCGGATGCCCTGTTGTCCACCGTCATGATGCCCGGCGGCGTGCCGGTAGCCACGGTGGCCATCGGCAAGGCGGGGGCGCGCAACGCTGGCTACTTGGCCGCCCAAATCTTGGCCGTTGCCGACGAGGACCTGGCCGCACGGGTGGAAGCGGACCGAGCTGCCAATGCCGCCAAGGTGGCGGCGCAGAACGCGTCCGTCCAGGAAACACTTCGGTAGTTTTGCTCCGCACACACGCTTAAGCCCTGCCGTGGACGAAGCGCTGCACGAGGCTGCACAGGTACTGTGCCGGGGCGGCGTGGTCGCCCATGCTTGCGAGGGCGTTTGGGGCTTGGCCTGCGATCCCTTCGACGAAGCCGCCGTCGGGCGCGTGCTCGACATCAAGGGCCGTGCGGCCGCCAAGGGTCTGATCGTGATCGCCGCGGGCGCCGATGCGTTCGCTGCGGAGTTGGGGGCTTTGGACAACGCGACCGCCGAGCGCATCAGGGCCAGTTGGCCGGGTCCGGTCACCTGGGTCGTGCCCTGCGAGCGGTTTCCGGACTGGATCACGGGCGGGGGCGGCACGGTAGCCGCCCGCGTGCCGGACCACGCCCAGTCGCGCGCCCTTAGCTCGGCGTTCGGTGGACCCATCGTGTCGACGTCGGCGAACCGCAGCGGCGCCCCGCCTTGTCTCACCGCCGAGAGCGTGCGGGAGGCGCTCGGTGACGAGATCGACTACCTGCTGTCCGGTGCCATCGGCGACCGGACTGGGCCCAGTACGATCATCGACGCCGCGACTGGCGAGACGCTGCGATGACGGATCACTACGCGGTCGTCGGAAACCCGGTGGGCCACAGCCTGTCGCCCGCGATTCATGCCGCGTTCGCCCAGGCGACCGGCGAGGACTTGACCTACGGGACGCTCGAGGCGCCCATCGACGGGTTCGCCCAGGCCGCAGACCGTTTCTTGGCCACGGGCAAGGGCCTCAACGTGACCGTGCCTTTTAAGCTCGATGCCTGGCGCTGGGTAGATCGCCATGATCCCCATGCCGCTGCGTCCGGCGCGGTGAACACGATCATTCCGGCCGCGGACGGCTGGCTGGGGTGCAACACGGACGGCTTGGGCCTCGTCGCCGACTTGACCGAGCATCTCCGTTGGCAGGTCGCCGGCGCGCGAACGCTGATCCTCGGTGCCGGTGGCGCCGTGCAGGGCGTGGTCGGCGCGCTCAGCGAGGCGGGTGCCGAAGGGGTGATGGTAGCCAACCGCACGGTGGCCAAGGCGCAAGCGCTGGCGGACCGGTTTGGCGTGCAGGCCTGCTCCCTGGACGAGGTGGGCGACGGCTGGGATTTGATCGTCAATGGGACGTCGGCCGGTCTCGCCGGGACCGGCGGCCTGATTGCCGGCGATGCCGTCGTCGGCGGGCGCTGCTACGACATGTTCTACAGCCGGGACGGGGCAACCCCCTTCTGCACTTGGGCGAAGGCGCAAGGTGCGCGGGCCGTAGCTGACGGCCTCGGCATGCTGGTTGAGCAAGCCGCGCAGGCGTTCTACTTGTGGCGCGGCGTTCGCCCTGACACGGCGCCGATCCTCGCCTCAATCCGTGGCGGCGTGCCGTCGTGAGCAGGCTTGAGGGCTTCCGCCCCGGCAAGGCGTTGACCGCGCAGGCCGGGGCTGCACTCGTCGTCGTGCTGTCGCTGGCGGCTTGGCAATTCGGCCGGGGTCTCGACAAGACGGCCTTGGCCAACGAACGCGCCGAGCGGCTCGGTGCCGAACCGGTCAACGCCGCTGCGCTACGTGCCGACGCGCCGGACTTCGTCCGCGTGGCGCTTGTCGGGGAGTACGATCAAGAGCGGCAGTTTTTCGTCGCGGCTCGCCAACCGGGCGGTGTCGAAGCCTGGTCTGTGCTCGACACGCCGGAGGGGGCATTTCTGGTCAACCGCGGCCGGCTGGCGAACCCGGCGGCGCCGCCCACCGGACAGGTGTCCGCTATAGGCGTGCTTTGGCCGAGCGTGCCGGTGACGGTCTACGCGTCGCAACAGGCTTGGCCCGACGGCTGGCCGAAAGACGTCCGTTGGGCCGACCCGCAGCGCATGGCGGCGGCGACAGGCGCCTATCCTCGGGAGATCCGCCTCGAACAGGGCAGCCCGGGGGTTTCGATGCCAGCCTCGCTGGCGTGGGACTACTCGCCGGGGATGCATTGGGGCTACACGGCGCAGTGGTTGTTGATCGGCGCTGCCGTCGTTGGCGGGTACGTCGTCATCGGCTTGCGCAGGGGGCGGGGCAGTGGCGGCTGACAGGGGCGTTTACCGCATGGCGTTGGCGGGCATCGCGCTGGCGTCGGTGGTGGTGGTGCTCGGTGCCTATACGCGCCTTGTCGATGCGGGACTCGGGTGTCCTGACTGGCCGGGCTGCTATGGCCAGCTTGGCGTGCCGACCGGTGCAGACGAGATCGCGCGTGCCGAGGCGGCGTTTCCCGATGCGCCGGTGGAGGCCGACAAGGCGTGGGTGGAGATGATCCACCGCTACGCGGCGACGGCGTTGGGCGCGCTGATCCTGGTCACGCTCGGCCTCGCCGTGAAGAACCGGCAACGTTGGCGACTGCCCGCGGGCCTTGCCGTCCTCGTGATCGCCCAGGGAGCGTTCGGCGCGTGGACGGTCACCCTCAAGCTCTGGCCGCAGGTCGTGACGGCGCACTTGCTCGGCGGGTTCGCGACGTTGGCGTTGCTCGGCGTTCTGGCGCTTTCCGAGCGACCGGCGCCGCTGTTTCGGGTCGATCGTTCCCTCAAGCGGCTGGCGACGTTGGCGCTGGCGGTCGTCATGGTGCAAGTGGCCCTGGGCGGCTGGCTGACGTCGAACTATGCCGCCCTGGCCTGCCCGGAGTTCCCTACATGCCACGGCGAGTGGCTGCCGGAGATGGATTTCGGAACAGGCTTCGACGTCACGCAGACCGTCGGCCCGAACTACCTTGGCGGATTGCTGTCCAGCGACGCCCGGGTCGCCATCCACTTCGCCCATCGCGTTGGTGCCATAGCGGTGCTCCTGGTCGTTGGCGTCTTGGCCTGGCGGCTGGGCAACCGCGCCCTGGGTTGGTCCCTTACAGCCGTGCTTGGTGTGCAGTTGGGCCTTGGCATCGCCAACGTCGTGTTCGCGCTGCCCTTGGCGGTGGCGGTCCTGCACAACGCCGGGGCGGCGGGCTTGATGCTCATGCTGGTGGCGGTTCGCTTGTCTTGCGATGCAGGTATAGTGCGCCGATGAAGTGGGTCGTGGCGGCGTTGTTGGCCTTGGGCTTGGTGGGCGGCGGCTTGGCGTTCACGGGTCTCGCTCCGGAGCGAGGTCTCTCGGACGAAGAGCTGGCGGCCTTCGGCTTCACGGCATTCCCTGAGCCGCGCACGATCGACGCGTTCGCCTTGGCGGACGCCACCGGTCAGTCCTTCGACATCGACCGGCTGCGCGCCCGGTGGTCTTTTGTCTTCTTCGGCTACGCGAACTGTCCGGACATCTGTCCGACCACCATGGCTGTCTTGGGGGCGGCCGAGGCGCGACTACTGGCCGACGGCGACCCCACGTTCCAGGGAATCCTGGTCAGCGTCGATCCGGAGCGTGATGCGCCGGACCTACTCGCCGACTACGTGGCGTCCTTCTCGGACAATTTCGTCGGCGTGACGGGTTCGCCGCCGGCCATCGCGGCATTTGGTAAGAGCTTGCATGCGGGCTTCGCCAAGGTGCCGGTTGCCGACTCGGCGCTGGAGTACCTCATGGACCATTCGAGCCACATAGCCGTCGTCGATCCGCTCGGACGGCACTGTGGCTTCATCCGGCCGCCCCACGATGCGCAGCAGCTCGCGACGTTGACGCGCGCCCTGGTCCAACGCTGGGATGCGCGCACGGGCTGATCGGACCATGGGGAAGTTTGGGGAAAGCGCCGCCGGAAACGGCGACTTGGGCGGCTATTCGACCGTTCGGGCGCAGTCGGCTGCGCTGTGTCGACCCTTGGCGTCCGACGACTACGGCGTGCAGCCGATCCTCGATGCGAGTCCGCCTAAGTGGCACCTCGCCCATACGACCTGGTTCTTCGAGACATTCCTGCTGAAAGCGTTTGTCCCGGGGTACAAGCCATTCCACCCGGACTTCGAGGTGTTGTTCAACTCCTACTACGAGGGGGTCGGCGAGCAGTTTCCCCGACCGCTCCGCGGAACGTTGTCTCGACCCACCGTTGGCGAGGTCATGGAGTACCGCGCCCACGTCGACCAGGAAATGGCCAGGCTGCTTGATGCGGACGATCCCGAAGTTCAGAACCGAATCGAGCTCGGCCTCCACCACGAGCAGCAGCACCAGGAACTCCTGGTGACCGACCTCAAGGCGAATCTCGGTTTGAACCCGCTGAAGCCAGCGTACCGCGAGGGCGGGATCGCAGCCGCCGCTGACGCCGGGAAACCCATCGCGTTCGTTGAATTCCCGGGCGGTGTGCACGAAGTGGGCGCTCACTTCGGTGACGGGTTTCGATTCGACAACGAGTGTCCACGACACAAGGTGTACCTCGATCACTTTGCATTGGCCGACCGCTTGGTCACCAACGCGGAGTACGCGGCCTTCATCGCGGACGGCGGCTACGAGGCGCCGTCCCTTTGGCTGTCCGAAGGCTGGGCATGGCGCCGCGAAAACAACGTGGCGGCGCCCATGTATTGGCGGCGCGACGACGTCTGGCACGAGTACCGCCTCGATGGCGAACGACCGCTTGTCGACGCGGTACCGGTCACTCATATCAGCTACTACGAGGCCGACGCGTATGCGCGCTGGGCGGGCAGGCGGCTCGCCACCGAGGCGGAATGGGAGGCAGCCGCCGTGGCGCAACCTGTGCAGGGCAACTTCGCCGATGGCGGGCTGCACCCGGAGGCGGCAAGAGCCCTCAGCCGGGGAGCGCGAGGGGCCCGCCCCTCGCAAGAAAGAGCCCTC
>JAPOVK010000042.1 GCA_026708185.1 Gammaproteobacteria bacterium
AGGTTCGCGGCCCACTTGGCCATGGACTCGATGTTGTCGAACGGATCCTCGTCGGCCATGAATTGGGCCAGGAAGATCGCAGGTCCCTTGAGCGTTTTCATCGTGTCGTCCTCGTGAAGCTTAAGTGCGGAAATCGAGCCAGGTCGCGCCGGCCTCGGCGCTGGCGACCACGGTCTCGATGAAGGCCATGCCGCGCACGCCGTCGGCGATGGTCGGGAAATCGAGGTTCTCCTCGGTGGGCTTCTTGCCCGCGCGCTTCGCATCGAGCGTGTCGGCGAAGTTGCGATAGAGCACGGCGAACGCTTCGAGGAAGCCTTCCGGGTGGCCGGCCGGCAGCCGCGTCGCGCCGGTGGCCGCCTCGCCGACGCCGGGACCGCCCGTACGCCGGACCTCGTAGGGGCGGTCCGGCCAGCGCACGATCAGCGAATTCGGCTCCATCTGCGACCACTCGAGGCCCCCCGTCTCGCCGTAGACGCGCAGCTTCAGCCCGTTCTCCTCGCCAACGGCGATCTGGCTGGCGAACAGCACGCCCTTCGCGCCGCCCGCGAAACGCAGCAGCACGTTGCCGTCGTCCTCCAAGCGCCTGCCCGGAACGAAGGTGGTGAGATCGGCGCAAAGCGACTCGATCTTGAGACCGGTCACGTACTCGGCCAGGTTTTCGCCATGGGTGCCGATGTCGCCCATGCAGCCGGCCGCGCCCGACCGCGCCGGGTCGGTTCGCCACTCCGCCTGCTTATTGCCCGTCGCCTCTTCACGTTCCGCCAGCCAACCCTGGATGTACTCGACCACGACCCGGCGCACGTCACCGAAGGCGCCGGAGCGCACCAGGTGCCGCGCCTCCTTCACCATCGGGTAGCCGGTGTAGTTGTGCGTCAGTCCGAAGACCAGGTCCTTCTCGTCGGCCAACGCAGCGAGTTCCTTGGCCTCAGCGAGATCGAACGTGGCCGGCTTGTCCGACATCACATGGAAACCGGCGTCCAAGGCGGCGCGGGCGATCGGATGGTGGGTGTGGTTCGGCGTTGCGATGACGACGAAGTCCATGCGGTCGTCGTCGGGACGGCCGGCTTCGGCCGCCATCATTTCGCCGTAGGTGCCGTAGCTGCGTTGTGCATCGATCCCATAGAGCGCGACACCGGCGCGGCGGCTCTTCGCGGGGTTGCTGGAGAACGCGCCGCAGGTGAGGGCTACGCGTCCGTCGAGTTCGGCGGCCATGCGGTGAACCGCGCCGATGAAGGCGCCCTCGCCCCCGCCTACAAGGCCCATCTGTAACTTTGCCATGCCGCCTCCCGATCCCGCGACGACGATTGAACGTAGATGCGCCCGCGGGTGTCAAGACGCGACCGCTTTGCGGTTCGGGAATCGGCGTCTGATGTATACTACTGATGTATACATTGGAGCGCGTGATGATCAGAACGCAGATCTACCTCACAAGCGACCAGCGTCTGCAGTTGGCCGCGATCGCAACGGCGGACGGGAAGAAGCAGAGCGAGATCATTCGCGAAGCCCTCGACGATTTCATCAGCCGACACAACCGTGATCGACGCCAGGCCGTACTACGCCAAGCGGCCGGAATCTGGGGGGGGCGGACGGACTTGACTCCGTTGGGCACCTTGCGTCGCACCTGGGATCGGGACTGAAGATGGCCGGCAAACTCCTCGTCGACACCGACATCCTGATCGACTATCTGCGCGGACACCCCAGGGCCGTTCGCTTCGTGACCGAGTCTGCCGACGACATCGTCGTTTCAGCCATGTCTGTCGCCGAACTCTTCGCGGGCGTCCGCGGCGAGGCCCACGAGCCCGAGCAGCATACGCTTCGGGATTTCCTCGAGCTGTTCGCCATCCTTCCCGTCACTGCGACCATCGCCAAGACGGGCGGAATCTATCGTCGGGACTACGCCGGATCTCATGGCGTTGGCTTGGCGGACGCAATCATCGCTGCAACCGCCGATGCGGCCGAGGCCACTCTCCAGACGCTCAACGTAAGACACTATCCGATGTTCCCCGGAATCGAACCAGCGTATCGCAAGTAGTCGACGCCGTCTCGTAAGGTAAGCTTCGCTGCGACGCCGTTGGAGTTCCCATGCCAAGCTCTCAACCGCGCGACCGTGTTCCGGTCGCCCGAGCTTTGCTCGTGCCATCGCCATGACCGAGCAGCAACATGCCTCGACCCTCGGTCAGTTCAGTTGGGCGCTGTTCGAGTGGGCTCGCAACCCCTACTACATCCTGATCGTCATCTACATCTTCGGGCCGTATTTCTCGACCCACGTCATCGGCGACCCCGTGCGCGGCCAGGAGATCTGGGGTTACATCAACGGCTTCGCCGGTGCCGTGACCGCCTGCCTCGCGCCGTTCCTGGGTGCGGTGGCGGACAAGGTCGGGCGGCGCAAGCCGTGGATCGGCTGCTTCATCGCCATGATGGTGCCGGCCATCCTGCTGCTGTGGCTGGCGGTGCCCGGCCAGGCGGGTTGGGGGATCGTGACCCTGGCGGTTGCGCTGGCCGTCGCGGGTACCGGCTTCGCCTTCACGGAGGTGTTCCACAACGCCATGCTGCCTTCGGTGGTGCCGTATACGCGTCTGGGCACGGTCTCCGGCTGGGGGCTCGCCCTCGGCAACGGCGGCGCGCTGATCATCCTCGTTGGCATGCTGTACGCCTTCGCGCTCCCCGCGTCGGGTCTGCTCGACTGGGGCTGGCTGCCCGATCAGGTGATGTTCGGCATGGACACCGCGATGTTCGAGCACGACCGCATCGCCGCGCCGATTACGGCGGTGTGGCTCGTGCTATTCGCCTTGCCACTCTTTTTCTTCACCCCGGATCAGAGCAACACGGGCGTCACGGCGAAACAGGCGATCCAAGCGGGTATTCGCGACGTGTGGCGGACCATGCAGCGGCTCAGGGCCTACCGAAACATCGCCACCTACCTGCTCGCGCGGATGTTCTTCAACGACGGCAAGGTGGCGATCATGACCTTCTACATGATCTACGCCACCGGCATCTTCGACTGGGGCGGTGCCGAACGGCTGCTGGTCGGCGTCTTCCTCACGGTCTTCGCCATCGCCGCCGGTTTCATCGGCGGCTGGTTGGACGACATCGTCGGCTCCAAGAAAGCCATCGTATTCACCATCACGGGGAACTTCGTCGCCCTCTTGGCGGCCGTGTCGATCACGCCGACGACCATCTTCTTCGTCGAGTTCGAGGGCTTGTCCGAGCCCGTCTGGGGCTTCGCGTTCTTCCGCACGCTTCCCGAGATCGCCTACCTGTGCGTATCGGTGCTCTTCGCGTTGTTCATCACGTCGGCCTACGCCAACAGCCGGACCATGCTCGCCCGGATCGCGCCGGAGAACGAGATGACCAAGTTCTTCGGCCTGTACGCGCTGTCCGGCCAGGTGACGACATTCATCGCGCCGATCATGGTGGCGGCCTTCACCGGCTACTTCGCAAGCCAGCGCGTCGGCTTCGCCTCGGTGCTCATCCTGCTCGGCCTCGGCGTCGTGCTGATGCTGTTCGTGAAGGAGGAACGCGCCGCCCCGATCGCGGGTGCCTCGGATGCGTCCGAGTCGAACGTGCGTCAGCCCGGCGCATTGGCAGCCGACTTAGACTGAGGCCGGTCAACCCTTGACGCAGACCACCTGCTTGAGGGTGTGTACGACCTCGACGAGGTCGCGCTGCGCGACCATCACGGCATCGATGTCTTTGTAGGCCGCAGGCGTCTCGTCGATCACGTCGGTGTCCTTCCGGCATTCGACCCCTTCCGTAGCGCGCCGGTGATCCTCGAGCGTGAACGTCTTGCGTGCCTCGCCGCGAGACATGATGCGCCCGGCGCCGTGCGAGCAGGAATGGAACGCGTCGGCGTTGCCCTTGCCTCGAACGATGTAGGACCGCGCCCCCATCGATCCGGGGATGATGCCGAGGTCGCCGCGACGCGCCCGCACCGCACCCTTCCGGGTTACCCAGACGTCGGCGTGGAAGTGCCTTTCCCGCGCGACGTAGTTGTGGTGACAGTTGACCGCCTGGTCGATGCGCTCGAAACGGTGCGTGGCGTGCTCCAACGCCTTGAGCACACGTTCCATCATCACGGCGCGATTGACAGCCGCGTAGTCCTGCGCCCATGCCACGGCTCGGACGTAGCTCTTGAAGTGGTCCGTGCCCTCGACTAGGTAGGCGAGCGCCTGGTCGGGAAGCCGGATGAAGTACCGCTCCATGTCCTTCTTCGCGAGTTCGATGAAGCAAGTGCCGATGGAGTTCCCAGGACCTCGCGAACCGGAATGCAGCATCGACCAGACGAAACCATCCTCGTCGAGACACACCTCGATGAAGTGGTTCCCGGTGCCGAGCGTGCCGAGCTGGACCGGCGCCTTGGCCTGCTGACGCCGCAGTTTCGGCGTACGGTCCACGATCTCCTTCAGCCGTTCTTCAAGCGACCGGCCTCTCTTTCGGCGAGCCGCATAAGCGGTCGCCACGTCGGTCGGCACGTCGCGCCAGGCGCCGCGGTCTCCCTTGCCGCCGTCGTTCGTGCGTCCATGCGGCACCGCGCGTTCGATCGATGCACGTAGCCCAGCCAGGTTGTCCGGCAGTTCCTCCGCTGTGAGCGAAGTGCGCACGGCCATCATCCCGCAGCCGATGTCCACGCCCACTGCCGCCGGGACGATGGCCCGGTGCGTGGGGATCACCGAGCCGACCGTCGCACCCCAGCCGAGGTGAACGTCCGGCATCAGCGCCACGTGGCTGTGCACGAAGGGCAGCGAAGCCACGTTGCGGACCTGCTGCATCGCGCGCTCCTCCACGGGCACGCCATCCACCCATGCCTTGATTGGGACGCCTTCCGTTTCGAAGTGCAGGTGGCCATCCGGGGCCGCTTGTTGTCGGTCTTCGTCTCGCTCGATCACCGCTGCCATGGCTTCACACCCGTACGGGCCCTGGCCGAGGGGGCGCGCACTCTACGCCCGTCCTTCGAGGCGGTCAATGAGGCGGCAGGACCGGCAGGATCAGTCGAACGAAACGGCCACCTGCAGCTTGAACAACGCGCCCTGCCAGGACACCGCCGATCGCCGCCAGTAGATCCGGCCGCAGCAATTCTCGAATGCGGCCGGGTCCGGGTAGTTGTCGAGCAGATTCTCGACGCCCGCCTTCAAGGTGTAGCGGTCGTGCAGCAGCCAGGCGACCTCGGCGTCCACCATGACCTCGGGCGCGAAGGTCTGCGTGCGCAGAAGCGCCGCGGTGTCCGCATTGCTGTACTCGCCGTAGTAGCGAAGGCGCAGCAGGGCGTCCACCTTGCCCCAGGCATGCCGCCCGGTGACGACTGCGCGCCACCTCGGCAGGCCGTTTTCCAGGTCGTATTCGCCCTCGGCATCGACGAACCGGCCGCGTTCAACGATGCGCGTGTCGTTGGCGTTGACGGCGGCCTGCAGTGACGTCGTGCCGCTACGGGTGTCGAAAGTCCACGCGGCAACGAGATCGACCCCGCGTGTCCGCGTCGCCACGTCGTTGGTGAAGAACCGGACCTGGGCGATGTCGTTGGCGCCCGGCACGCCCAGGGCGACCAGGCGAGCGGCCTCCTGCGCGCCGACGGCGAATTGAGAGGACAGGACGATCCGGTCGTCGAGGCGAATCCGATACGCGTCGAGGGTGACGGTCAGGCCGTCGGTCGGCCGCGTCGCCACCCCGAAGGTCAACGACCGCGCGCGTTCCGCGTCGAGCGGACGACCGCCGAACAGTCCGGCCGCCGCATGGTGGGACGGGAAGATGCCTTCGGCGCGCGGGAAACCGGCGGGGTCAATTCGCGTCGATACGTTGGTGGTGGAGATCTGTCCCGGCGTCGGCGCACGGAAGCCGGTCCCGACGGAGCCGCGCAGGTTGGTGGCCTCGTTGATCCGGTAGCGCCCGGCAAGCTTCCAGGTCGCGACATCCCCGAAATCCGAGAAGCGCTCGAACCGCGCGGCGGCGTTCGCGAGCAGGTTCGCCGTGGCGTCCACTTCGAGATCGAGATAGGCCGCAGTGCTCCGCCGGTCGACGTCGGTGGCAAACGCCGGCGGATAGCCCGGGAAGCCGTTGCTTCCGATCGGCACGGTGTTGTTGACCGGATCGCCAGCGGGACACAGCGATCCGGTCGTCTCGAACCCGGGTATGCGGCATGCCACGCTCGTCAACGCGTCGTTCGGATCCGCGTCCACCTCGGCCTGCGTGATTTCCAGGTCGAACGGATCCGGGTGTGCGAATGGCCCCACCGCGAAGGACGCCGCATCGCCGCGTTCGATCGCGTAGCCCTCGACGCGACGTTCGACGCCGAAGGCGAGGTTGACCGGGTCTGCCAGGCCGATCTCCACCGGATACGTGAAATCGGCGTTCAACGCCACTTCGTCGTTCACGAGGCTCCCGGTTCGGAAACGCGTCGGCGTCGCCGGGCCCAGGGACGGATTGAGCGTATTGGCGATCCGGTAGTCGATGCGGTCGCTGCCGTAGCTTGCCGACAGGTCGTAGGTGAGCCCGTTGGCAAGCTCCCCGCGCAGCCCGCCGTAGACGGCGTAGTCCGTGACTTCGCCGCTGAACTGCGGCGTGAAGCCCGCCGGGTACAAGGCGGCCCGCGGGTCGTAGATGGACCCGTCGGCCAAGCGCAGCGGCTTGAGTTGGCTGACACCGGGACGGCGGTAGAAGAAGCCGCCCGTTTGGTCCTTCCATGCGTAGCTGGCGAACGCGTAGAGTTCCGATGCACCGACCGGCAGGCCGGCGTTGGCGACGACGAGCCTTTGTTCACGCTCCGGTTTGCCCCAGATCTGCGCGGGGTAAGAGAAGGCGCGATCGCCGCCGACACGGTGGAAGTTGTCGGCATAGCGCGTATCGAGGTCGTCCGGCACGCCATCGCTGCCCGGCAGCACCTGCACAATGTCTCCCGTCGCGGCGTAGCGATAGGTGAACGCATCCGGGCCGTAGTACGTCGTGCCGGCGACCGTGGCCCGACTCGCCACCGCCTGCGCGGGCGTGAGCCCCGATGACCCGATTGGGATGTCGTACGGTTCGGACCGGTCGGTCGGCGCCGCTTCCGCCACCTGGGCGCTGAGGGTGAGGGACCCGCTGGCCAACGGGAAACCCGCCTTGGCTTCGACCACGACTTCCTCGCCATCGCCGGCGCTGTAGCCGCCGGCGCGTGCCCGCAACTCGAAGCCCCGGCTCTCGCCCGCAAGCTTGAGGTCCATCACGCCGGCGATGGCATCCGAGCCGTACTGTGCCGCTGCGCCGTCCCGGAGCACTTCGAGCCGGTCGATGGCGATGGACGGCAAGCTGCCGAGGTCGGGGCCGTGGGCACCGAACCCGCCAAGGCGCAACAGCGCCGCTCGGTGACGTCTCTTGCCCTCGATCAGCACCAGCGTGTGGTGCGCATCGAGGCCCCGCAGCTCCGTCGGGCGCACGAACGTCGCGCCGTCGGCGATGGCGTAGCGGCGCACGTTGAAGGACGGAACAACGGTGCTCACGGCGTCGATCAGGTCCGACGAGCCGACGCTCGCGATCTCCTCGGCGCTGAACACGTCCACGGGAACCGCCGTGTCCACCGCCGCCCGCGGCTTGCCGCGCGTGCCCACGGTGACCACTTCCTCCACAGTCAACGATGGCGAGGGCGTCTGATCCGACGGCGCCGCGGTCGTCGTCACACACGCAACCGCGAGAGCCGCGGTCACCGCGCGCCGACTCGTTCGCATCGTCGCCGAGGTCATTGGCGTCGATCCTTAAGTCACGGCTTCCGAGCGCCTGACGCGAAACCGCCCAAAGACGTAGCCGCCGACGGCACCGGCGGCGACCTGCCACGCCACGCCCGCCACCGAGCGTGTCGCCGGGAACATGTGCATACCGAGCAAGGCCGGCATCAGGAGGTGCACGGCAAGGAGCGCGACCGCGCCGGCGAGGACGTATCCGAGCGTCCGCGGGCCGGGTACGAATCGCATGACGAGCGCAGCAAAGGGGATTGCGATGAGGAATGCGATCGCGATCAGCGGGCCATAGACGGGGGCCATGCCGGGCAAGTCGTGCAGCACGGCGCTTGCGCGCGTGGCGACACTCACCGGCACACCGAGCGCCGCGACCGCGTTGAGGACCATCTGCGTCGACGCGAATGCGCCGAGCACGTAAGCGCTCAATACGGCGGCCACAAAAGCTGCTATCCGTCTGATCATGTACGATCCCTCGCGTCGTACCGCGAACATACTCCAAAAGCCCCATGCGAACGAAAGCCGCCTTGGTGGGCGTGCTGCTGACGCTTTCCGCGACGGCAACTGCTTCACCCTACAAGCTCGTCACCGTGGCCGAGGGGCTCGACTTCCCGTGGTGCGTCGCCTTCCTGCCCGATGGCGCCATGCTGGTCACGGAACTCGGCGGAACGATGCGTCGCATCTCCCCGAACGGCGACGTCGGCGACCCGATTCCGGGCGTCCCTGCCGTGCACCGCCTAGGCCAAGGAGGTCTCTTCGACGTCTTGCCGCACCCCGACTTCGCCGAAAACCGGACCGTGTTCCTGTCCTACGCCGCCCTCCCGGCCGGGGACAACACGACGGAGATCCTGCGCGCCCGCCTCGTCGATGGCGCGCTGACCGACGCCAAGGTCATCTTCGCCGCCACGCCGCGCAAGCCGACGCCCGTGCACTACGGCGGCCGGATGACGTTCCTTCCCGACGGCACGCTCGTACTCACCACTGGCGACGGCTTCGACTTCCGTGAAGCGGCGCAGGATCTCACCAGCCTGATGGGCAAGACGGTGCGCATCCACATCGACGGCGGCGTTCCCGACGACAATCCGCTGATCGACCATGACGATGCACTGCCGCAGATCTACTCCTACGGGCATCGCAATCCCCAGGGCCTGGCGTTGGCGCCGGACGGAACCCTGTATCTCCATGAACACGGGGCGCGCGGCGGGGACGAGGTGAACCGGGTTTCGCCGGGAGCCAACTACGGATGGCCCGCCGTGACCCACGGCATCGACTACATCGGCTCCCTCATCTCGCCGTTCCAGGAAGCGCCCGGAATGGCGCCGCCGCTCCACGTTTGGACGCCGTCGATCGCACCCTCGGGCCTGGCCGTCTACGCGGGCGACCGATTCCCGTTCTGGCGCGGCGACCTGTTCGTCGGCGCGCTCGTCGACCGAGAAGTACGACGCCTAGACATCGAGGACGGCGCCATCGTGGCCGAGGAGGCGCTCTTCGGCGAACTCGGGCGCAGGATCCGCGACGTGCGCAGCCACGACGGCTACCTGTACGTGGTGGAAGACGGGCCCGATGCACGAGTCGTCCGGGTCGAACCCGTCGAGGGCTAACGCCGAAGGTATCAGCCGTTTTCCTTGACGGCACAGCCGCAAACACGTGCCGCCCTTGAACGCCAACCGCGGAAACGCCCGGATCCCCCTCAGAGCCTCCAGTATCTCCATGTGCAGGAGTTCCTTCTCCACGGTAGCGCGGCACGGCGCCAACCCCGGATCTCGCGCGATGACCGCGTCGGCCAATCCTAGGAAGTCACGCATCAGCGGTCCACTCGCCGACGGCGTCCCGATGCGCTCCCATGTCGAGGTCGAAGGGCATGTTGGGGTACACCCGGCGTAGGTCGGCCAACGCGACGTTCGGGTGCGCGACCATGAGTGCGTAACTCGGGTTAGAGCAGAACGACCGCGGGGCACGGCTTGGGATAGCGGGCGATGGTTGGCCCCGGTAGGATTGTCGCGCCCTCCTTCGCTAAGCCGAGACGCCATGAAGCCGATCTCCGTCCAGCTCTATTCCCTGCGCGAAGAGTCGGCGCAGGACTTCGATGCCGTGCTCGCACGACTTGCCGAGATCGGCTACGCCGGCGTCGAACCGTTCAACCTGTTCGGGAAGAGCCCGGCCGCCTTCAAGGCGCAGGTGGAAGATCTCGGCATGACCGTCTCGTCGAGCCACCACCCGTGGGCGAACCGGGCATCGGTCAACGAGGTCGTCGACACCGTGGGCGGCTTGGGGCTCGCCCGCGCGGCGGGAGGCTTCGGCCCCGGCGACTTCGCCGACATGGATGCCGTCAGCCGCACCGCCGAGACCATCAACGGCTTGGTCGAGGCGCTATCCGCACACGGCATCGACCTCTTCCTGCACAACCACTGGTGGGAGTTCACCGCGATCGACGGCAAGCTCGGCCACGAGCACATCGCCGAGCATTGTCCGGGCGTGCAATTCGAGATCGACACCTACTGGGCCGCGAACTTCGGGGCCGTCGACGTCAACGCGGAAGTGGCCAAGGTGAAGGACCGGGTACCGCTCCTGCACATCAAGGACGGACCCTTGGTGCGCGACCAGGCCCACGTCGCCGTGGGCGACGGCAAGATGGACATCGCGGGCGTCATCGACGCCGCCGACCCGAACGTCCTCGAGTGGGTGATCGTCGAACTCGACGCCTGCGACACCGACATGATGACGGCGGTGGAACGCAGCTACCGGTATCTCGTGGGCAATGGTCTCGCCACGGGCCGGAACGGGGGCTCGTAGGCGATGCGCAGATTCGATTTCGCCGTTGGGCGGACCAACCCGGAGACCTTCCCGGTCGATCGCGTGCAGCGCGCCGCGAAGACCGCCATCGCCAACGAATACGCACAACTCACGGAATACCCGGGCAAGCTCGGCCATCCGGGGTTGCGCGCCGCCATGGCGCAGCGGGAGGCCGAGCGCGAGGGCGCCGCGGTCGACCCGGACGCCATCGCGCTCATGAACGGCTCGATGCAGGCGGTCACGCTCACCGCCGAAGCCCTCACCGCGCCCGGCGATACGGTGATCTGCGAGGAGGTCACCTACTCGGGCACCATCGGTGCCTACCGCACGCTCGGCATCGACATGGTGGGGGTCGGCGTGGACGAGGACGGCATGCGCGTGGAATTCCTCGAGGAGACGCTCGACAGGCTCGGTGAAGCGCGCAAGCCGAAGTTCATCTACGCGCTGACCACCTACCAGAATCCCACCGGAACCAACCTGTCGCTGGAGCGCCGGCATCGGCTGATCGAGATCGCCCGGGCACGCGACATCCCGATCGTCGAGGACAACTGCTACGGCGACGTCCACTACGACGGCGAGAAGCCGCCGGCGCTGTACGGACTCACCGACTACGAGAACATCATCTACATGTGTTCGCTGTCGAAGATCCTCGCGCCGGGCATGCGCCTCGGGTACCTGTACGCCCAGCCCAGGCTGCTCGAGACCATCCTCGCCCGCCGCCACGACGCCGGCGGCAACTACCTGGCGGCCGCCGTCGTCGCCGAGCTCTACCGCGACGGCGTCTGGTCGCTGACCGAGGAGTTGAACACGTCGCTCAAGGTGAAGAAGAACCTGGTCGTGGACGGGCTGGCCGATGCGGCGGGAGACATCTGCGCCTCGTCGAACCCGTCGGGCGGCCTATTCGTCTGGGTGCGTTTCCCGGAGGACGTGGACCAGGCGAAGCTGGCACGGCTCGCCGCGGAGCGTGGATTCTTCTACGCCTCGGGCGCGAACTTCCACATCCACGGCGACGAGGTTCCCTACCTGCGCCTCGCGTTCGGACACGTCCCCGACGACGACATCAAGGACGGCATTCCGATCCTTGCCCAGTGCCTGCGCGAGGCGAGGACCAGCAACGAGGCACCGGGTTTCCAGGGACTGTTCGACTAGGGGTACACCGCGTGGTCAAGCTGGGTATCGCCGTCGCCATCGGCTTCCTCGCCGGCGCGGTGGCGGTGATGTCCCTGGTCAGCTACCGCGCCGACGACCTCGGACTCGCCAACGTCTTGGCCGGGCCGGTCGACCAGCTGGCGGGCCAGCGGGCTGAAGCCAAAGTCCGCGCCAGCGCCCCAACGCTCGCCACGATCATGCGCATGCCAAGCGACTTCGAGCAGACCGCCATGCTCTACCAGCTCCTGCGCGACACCGACGCCGCCACCATCGAGCGGCTGCTTGCCGAAGCCGACGAACTCCGCCCAGCCCGGGAAGGATTCGCCGCCAAGTCCATCATCGTCGCCCGCTACGCGGAACTGGATCCTCGCGCCGCCGTGCAGGCCGTGATGGCCGACGGCGGCGACCCGGTGCTGGTGCGCAGCGTCTTCGCGGCATGGGGCAAGATGGACCACGAGGCTGCGCTCGATTCCGCCCGCGACCTGCCCGAACTCACCGGTCGCCACGCGGCGATGGCCGTGCTCACCGTTGCCGACGCGCTGAGCGACGGGCAGAGGCGCAGCGCCGCGCGAGCGTTCTCGGTGTTGCCGGCATTCGAACGGGAGCAGGCACGGGCGGCGGCCCGGCAGGATCCCGCAGCCGCTTGGAACGATGCGCTCGCGACCCATGGCGGGCAGGCCCAGGGCGACGGCGCGCAAGTGCTTTGGGAGATCGCCCACCGGTGGGCGGACACAGACCCCCAAGAGGCGCTGGCCGCCGTACTGGCGCTACCCTCTTCAACTCGGCGAAGGACGTGGCTCGACACCCTCGCGGGCCGATGGGCCCACAACGACCTGGACGCGGCGACCACGTGGGCGCTGGCCCAGTCCTGGTCGGCGGAAAGGACGCGCATGCTGGCGAGCATCGCCCGCGTCATCGCCGCGGACTCCCCGCGCGAGGCGGTCGCCTTCGCCGGCACGCTAACCGGGGAAGCCCGACGAAGCGCGCTCGGCTCGGTCCTGGATACCTGGGCCGAACAGGATCCGCGGGCTGCCCTGGCCGCGCTCGATGAACTCGACGAACTCGGGGACCGTGCCGCGAAGGGACTCTGGCGACTGCAGTTGACGCACGGCTGGGCACGCCAGGACCCACGCGCGGCGGCCTATTGGGTCGTCACCCAACCACCAACGGCGGATCGCGCCAGGATGCTCGACGAGCCCTTGCGGCGCTTGGCCGCCACTGCGCCGCGAGACGCGATCCTACTGGCCAATAGGCTGCGCGGGCGGGAACGGCGAGAGGCACTGAGCACCGTTTTGCGCGCATGGGCCGGCCGCGACGTTCGCGGGGCGGCGAACTGGGTCGCCACATCGAGGAGCCTCGACGCAAGCCAAAGGGACCAGCAACTCGGGGTCGTGCTCCAGACCTGGGCCCGGGACGACACTCTCGCGGCCGTGGCCTGGGTCGAGGCCAACGGGTCGTCTCCGGGCGCGGTCGCGACCGTCGCGAGACACTACGCGAATCGGGATCCCCGCGAGGCGCTGGACTGGGTCCTGTCGCAGCCACGCCGGGTGCAACGCCGGGCGATCAGCGCGGTCGCCCAGGCTTGGGCACGGGACGCACCCCGTGAAGCGGCGCGGGCCGTCGCACGCATCCGTGCGGACGACATCCGCACAAGCGGCCAAGACGCGGTCGCTTCCGCCTGGGGCGAGGCCGACCCCGACCAAGCGTTGCGCTGGGTCGCAGGCCTGCCCGATGCCGAGCAGCGTGAACGACTGTCCACCCACGTGTTGACGCGCTGGACCCAGTTCGATGCCAAAGGGGCCGTGGCGCACGTCCGCCGAATGCGCAATGTCGACGAACGCGACGCCATGGCGCTGACCCTGATCATGACCTTGCTGCACCTGGACACGGACCTGGCGGAGGAACTCTACGGGACTCTCACCCACCCCGAACTGCGCGAGAACGCGGCCGCGCGACTCTACCGGTATTGGCAGGATCGCGATCCCGGTCGCGCCAGACGGTGCCGCTAGCCGGACGGCGTCTGGTGTTCCGGGACCACACAGCGGGCTAGGCTCTGGGGCGCTCAAGCCGGCTGCAGGAGCGCGTCCAGCAAGGCCTCCTTGTCGGCGTCTGCCGACAGCGCCGCGTCCTCGTTGAAGATCCGCATCGCGTCGGCCGATTCCAGCCGCCTGCCCGCCTCGGCGAGCAGCTCCGTGACCCGTGCTCGCGGCGCGCCCGCCGCCAGCGATGCTCCGGCGAACCAGGCGTAGCCATAGCCGTCGAGTTCATGCTCCTGCTGCGCGCGCATGAAGCACTCGACCGCCTGTTCGTGCCGTCCTTCCCAGTGCAGTATCGCCCCGAGGTTGCTGTAGGCCGCCGCGATCCACTTCGTCGGCCAAGTACAGCCGTCGAGGAATGTCCGGTAGTCGTCCACGGCCTGCGTCAACGCTGCCGGGTCGCCGCGTCTGACCGCGTTGCCCACTTTCTGCTGCTCGAACCGTTGCTCCGCCCATAGCCGCTCCGACCAATCGGGATCCTCGGCGATGATGTCCGCCATCCGCTGCACCAAGGCGTCAATGTCGCGCCCGTAGGTCGCCTGATCGGTACCCATAGCCATCACGGCGGTGTGGAGGAGTTCGTAGCGGGACGCTCGGTTGTCCGGCGTCGCTTTGACCCCCGCATCGACCTTGCGGAACAGTTCCACCCAAGCGTCGCGCTTGCCCGAGACGAACCAGCAGGCGCCGTGCGTCGAGTTGTGCATCGCGTCAGCCCACTCCTCGCCCGGGCGTTCCGCCATGACCTCCTGGATGTGCGCGCGATGGGCCGTGACGGCCTCCTCGTGCCGCTCGAGTATCGTCAACGCCGTGACGACCTCGAGCGCGGCGAACGCCCGATGATCCCAGTCCGGTGTCTGTTCCAGGAAACGCCGGCACAGGTCGGCGACATTCGCCCAGTCGTAGCGGCAGCCGTGGATCCACGCCCCGAGCCGAACCGCAGCGGCGTCCATGGTCGGCCCCGTTGTCAACGGGCGCAGCACGTCGAGCGCCTCGGCCAGGAGCGGGGACTTGCCCGGGACGGTTCCCGATTGGGTCCGCTCCAGATACTCGCTGACCAAGGCCTCCGCCCGGCCGAGCCGGTCGGGGGGCTGCGTCCCGTCGCCGTTCTCCGCGGTGATCTCGCGGTTGATGGCGCGGACGACGTCGGCCGTCTCAGTCGCCCGCTGGCGGACGGCATCGCGCTGGTTGCGCAGCGCATCGAGGCGGTTCTTCCGGGACGCGTTCAGCAACTCTTGGATCTCGTCGAGGGAGAATCCCAACGCCTGGTAGCGGCGGATGCGCCGCAGCGCCCGGATGTCTGTCTCGCGGTAGAGGCGATAATCCGCGTGGGAGCGCGCCGACGGCCGCAACAGGCCGATCGCGTCGTAGTGGTGCAGCGCACGAACGGTGACTCCCGCCAGTGACGCTGCCTCGCTAACCTTGTACATGTTCCTGATCCCAAGAAGCGGCCCGTCTGCGGGCCAGTGGTTCGACCGTAGGACCTGACGTGGCGGGAGGGTCAAGGCCTCGTTTACGACGTTCGTGGGAGCGTCTTGAATCGACCGCTTGCGGTCCAGGCGCAGCCCGCTAGTTTCCTCGACCGCGGTTCATCTGTGCAGTTTGAGCGAAGTTTCTGGCCGTCCGGCCTTGGCGGGTTGTGGATGGGGCGCAGCCCCGCTTTAGCTGCCTCTCGCGGATGCTCCCAGCGGAGCCCGTTGAACCGGGCAAAGTCGTTGTCAGCGCTGCGTACCACCATCGACGGACCTCCGCGTGTGTGCGGCGGCTCTCTGCCTGCTCGACCGGCGTTCCGAGTCCCAGACGTAGCCTTCGGTTGAGCATCCGTGTCAATGACACGCTTGCCGCTCCCGCGCTCGCTTTCATTTCGACCATGAGGTCGTCGTCGATGCGTACTCTACAACGCAGATCAAGTCGTCGGTCACACACTTGTTTGACGGTCTAGGGAATGTCGTTTTGCCCGCCGTGGTTCGCCTTGATCACATGCGCAAGACGACGCAGTTCGCGGTCCGGCATGGCCGCGTAAAACGGTATGAACACCGTGTTTTCCAGCAGTTCGCGAGCGCTTGCCGGGTCGACCCCGTTCTCGGCGTCCAACACCACGAGGTTCCCTCGGGTGCCCGCGTCGAAACCGCGACGCCGCAACGCGGCCAGCAACCGCGCCGTGTTGGCAACGCGCACGGGAAACAGGTCGAAGCCACGCCATGCCGCGACCGCGCCGGGCACACGCGCGTACCCTCGAATCATCTCCTCGAAATCCAAGCCCCGTCGCCGCCGGCGAGCCGCCTCTGCCCCATCGTAGTCGCGCAGCCTGCGCTCCAACAACGCAAAGAGCGAGCCTCGCGGGCGATGGCGGAGGGCCCGCACAAGCCCGGCATCCTCGAAGCTGCGTACCCGCGCATTGAGCCAGGCATCGTAGTCACCGGCCCACGACAACGCCCTGACGAGAACGCCGAACGGGAACCGGTAGCTTGCCGCCTTGAGCGTCGCGTATTTCAGCAGACGCAAGACGTAGTGGTTCCACGGCTGCACCGGATAGGCGCTCTCGATGGCGCGCATCCGCTCCACGAGACGCGGGTCGCGCGCCACCGCGATCGCGCCTCCGAACGCCGTGGCCGCCTTGATCGGGCCGAAGCTCCAGAACGCAACATCTGCGCTCGCCGGCGCTGTTTCCGGAACGCCGCTGAACGCTTGCGCGTGATCCTCGATCATGACCACGCCCCGTTTGCGCACAAGCGCCGCGATATCGTCCACGTCGGCGCGCGTGCCGAACAAGTGCGCGACCACGATGGCCCGCGTTCGGGGCGTGATGGCGCGGCGCACGTCGGCCAATCTCGGGCGCAGGCCTCCGGCATCGATATCGAGCGGCACGGGAACCAGGCCGTGCTCTTCGACCAAGCGGAACATGGCCGGCACGTTGACGGCACTCATCAAGATCTCGCCGCCCTTGGGAAACTCGAAGGCCTGCAAGCAGAGGTCGAAGCCCGTGCGCACGGACAGGCAGGCGACCGCGGACGCGTCGCGCGACCACGCACGCTCGATCGCGGCGCGTCGACTCTCCCCGGGAACGAAGCAGCGCCACAGGCCGAACGCGAGGTCCGACCAGCGGATGTCGATTCTACGGCGTACCCACATGGCGGGGCCGAGGTGCGGTCGCTACCCCGACGCGGGCACCGTGTTGCGCCAGAAGCCCACGGCGGCGCGCTTCAGGTTGTCGAAATGTACGAACAACAGCGGCGTCAGCAATAGTGTCACGGCGGATGCGAAGGTGAGACCGCCGATGACGGCTCGCGCCATGGGCATGTAGCTCTCGCCGGAGCCGCCGATGCGAACATCGCCGACCGCGAGCGGGATCAGCCCGGCGACCGTGGTGCCGGCGGTCATGATGATCGGCCGCAGACGGTCGCGCCCGGCTTGCACGATGGCGGCTTCGCGGGGCACGCCGTCGCGCATGAGTTGGAAGGTGCGGTTGAGCAGCACGATGCCGTTGTTCACGACGATGCCCGCCAACAGCACCATGCCCGTCATCGCCATCTGCGTGAGCGGCGTATCGGTCGCCCAGAGAAACAGCATGACGCCGACGGCGGAATAGGCGATGGAGAAGAGCACCGCGCTCGGAAACAACGCGGACTCGAACAACGCCGCCATCAGCATGTAGACGAGGACGATCGCCGCTGCGATCAGGATCAGCATGTCGCGGAACTGCTCGGACTCGAAATCGAAGTCGCGGCCCATCTCCCAGCGGTAGCCCGGCGGCAGTTCGAAGTTCGCCATCACCGCTTCGACCCTTGAGCGCGCCTCCATCGGTGCCACGTCCTTCAGGTCGAACTCGACGGTGACGGCGGTCTCGCGGTTCTCGCGCCGAATCCCCCGCAGGGTCGGGCGGAACTCGAGGTCGGCGAGGGCTTCGAGCGCCACCGTGCCGCCGGCGGGGAGGAAGATCGGCAGGCGGCGCAGATCCTCGATGGTGATGTCCTCGCGGTCCTCGATCTCGACGTGCACGGCGTCCTCCCAGCCGCCCTGGTCGAGGCCGCGGCGGAGCTGCTGGCCACCGAGGGCAACCGAGACGCTGCGGGCCAGGCTCTGCGCGGAGACCCCGAGCTGGCCCGCTTGCTCGGGTTTCAGAACCACTGCGAGGTCGAGCCGTCCGGATTCGGATTCCGTACGAACGTTGGTGAGGTAGGGAAGCGGCTTCAGGATCTCGATCACTGTCTCGGCGATCTCCACGAGCTGCGCGGTGGAGTCGCCCAGCAGGCGCACGCCGAGACCGCCGTCGCCGTCGCGGTAGCCACGCCAGCGTCTCTGCGTCCGAAAATAGAAGTTGACGTTCGGCACCTCCGGCATCATCTCGAGAATGCGCTCCTGGACCACCGCGGCGGCATACTTGCCGTCCTCGCGCATGGTCATGAAGACGTCGCCCCGGTCGTAGTCGAACTCCGTCGAGATGTCGCCGATGCCGAGTTCCTCCCGATTGCCCATGATCGACGCCTCGACTTCGTCGACGATCGCTTCCATGCGCTCGAGCGACATCGTGCCGCGCACCCAGAAACGCAGTTGCAGGGACTGGCTGTCCTCCTGCGGGGCCATGTTGACGTCGAGGCGCGTATAGGCGTAGTAGCCGAGCCCGGCAAGAACCAGCGCGACCAGGAGGGCGGAGTAACGGTGGCGCAACGTGAACAGGACGACCCGTTCGTAGACATCGGCCAGCCGCTCGAAGACGCGGTGGCGCGGCTCGCGCTTGCCTTCCGGCATCCGCGAGAGCAGTGCCGGGACGAGGGTCGTGGCGATCACCAGCGATGCGGCGATGGACGTGCACAGCGGCAGCGCCACGTTGCGCATGGCCGTTGATGTCTCCACCGCGTCGAGGAACAGCGTCGGCACGAACACGACGATCGTCGTCAGCGTGCCGGCGGTGATCGCCATGCCGACCTCGGTGACGCCGCGGTCCGCCGCCTGGTACGGGCTCAAGCCATGCTCGCGGCGCTTCAAGGCGATCGACTCGGAGACCACGACGGAGTTGTCAACCAGGAGGCCCACCGCAAGCATGAGGCCGACCAGCGACAGGACGTTCAACGTGAGCCCGCCGAAGTACATCACGCTGAGGGTGGCGATCAGCGCGAGCGGCACGGTGGCCGTGATCAAGAGCGACGGCGTCACCCGGCGGATGAAGGCGAATAGCACGAGCGCGGACAGGACGCCGCCGATGACCCCGTTCTGGATCAGGTTCTCAAGGGCTTCGATCACCGACTCCGCCTGGTTGCTGACGGTGAGAAACGAGGCATCGAGCAGTTCCGGGTCCTTCGCCGCCTGCGCCATGGCGGCCTGCACGTCCGCTGCCACAGCGACCAGGTTTGCCTCCGGCTTCTTGTAGACCGAAACGCCCAAGGCGTCCTCGCCGTTCAGCCGATGCTGGTCCGCCTCCTCCTGCGGCACGTACGACACCTCCGCGATGTCGCCTAGCGTGAGACCGGCGCGCACCGGGAGATCGATGATGTCCTGCAAGTCGGCGAACCGCCCCAACGGTCGGACCTGGGTCTCCAGGCGGGCTTGCTCGATGCTCCCGGCGGACAGATAGAAGTTCTCGTCCGCCAGGCGGCGCTGCACGTCGAGGACGTCGAGACCGTGCGCCTCGAGGCGCGACGGATCGAGTGCGATGCGCACGTAGAGCTGGTCGGCGCCGAACAGTTGCACGGAGTTCACCCCCGGCACGCGTTCGAGGACCATGCGCACCCGTGCGTCCAGCAGCCGCCAGGCATCCTGCTCGTCGAGATTGGGCGCCGAGATCACGAAGGACAGGATCGGTTCGTCGCCGTCGTCCTGGCCGCGCAGTTGGATGTGGCGGATGTCGTCCGGCAACCGATGGCGGATGCTCTCGATCAGTTCCTTGGCCTCGATGGCCTTGGCGGTCATGTTCTGACCTTCCTCCAACGAGATCCCCACCCAGACGCGCCCGGTGCGGGTGTTGGAGAACATGCGGTCGATGCCGCCGATGGTGGACAGGATCTCCTCCACCGGGCGGGTCACGTTGCGCTCGATTTCCTGCGGCGCGGTGGAGGCGTAGGGGATGCCGACGCCGACGTAGGGCCGCTCCTCGTCGGGGTACTCCTCCACCGACATGCGCGAACCCGCGAACGCGCCGATGATGCCGAGCGCGATGAAACCCATGGCGACGGTGACGGGGCGGCGGATCGCTGCGCGGGAGACGATCATCGAACGAGCATAGGGCGTCCCCGGAACCAGCGCAATTTCGCTGGGCCTAAACGCTCGTGGCTGCCGGCCCTTCCTCGAAGACGTCCCCGTGGATCGTCTTTCGGTCGACCAGGTCGTAGACCACGGGGATCACCACCAGCGTCAACAAGGTCGCGCCGAGCAGGCCGCCGATCACGGTGATCGCCATCGGCGTGCGCAGTTCCGCGGCCTCGCCCAGGCCGATCGCCATGGGCAGGAGGCCCAACACGGTCGTCGCCGTTGTCATGATGATCGGTCTGAAGCGCTGCCGGGCACCAGTGATGACCGCGGTGCGCCGATCAAGCCCGCCTAAGCGCAGGCGGTTGACGCGGTCGACGAGCACGATGGCGTTGTTGACGACGATGCCGATCAAGAGGATCGCGCCGATGAAGACCACGACCGAGACCGAGATTCCGGCGAGGTAGATAGCGAGCACGGCGCCAATGGCGGCCAGGGGCGCCGTGAACATGATGACGAACGGGTGCAGGAGAGACTCGAACAACGAGGCCATCACTAGATAGACGAGGATCAGCGCCAGCAGCAACGCGAGCTGGAGCGACTGAAACGATGCGTCCATCTCCTCCGCCTGCCCGCTGATCCGGCTGGAGACGTTGCGCGGGTGCGCGATGTCGGTCAGCAGTCGCAACGCCTCTTCGCCTCCGAGGGCCAGGTCGCCATGCTCGACGTGCGCACTGACCACGGCGACGCGCTTCTGGCCGATGCGCTGGATGTCGGCCGGCCCCGTGGCCACGGCGATGTCGGCCAGCGCCGCCAGGCGGATCTGTCGATCGCCGGCGTCCACGAGCAGGTTCTCCACGTCCGCCAACGAGTTGCGTTCGGCCTCCGCCAAGCGCACCCGGATGTCTACGCGCTTGTCCCGCCACGTGAACTTGGTCGGCACGTCGCCGCGGATCTTGCTCACCACCCGGTTGGCCACTTCCGGGACGAAAAGGCCCGCCGCGGCCGTACGTTCCTGGTCGAACTCGACCTGCAGTTCCGGATAGCCCGGGCGGATGCTGGATTCCACGTCGCTGAACGAAGGCGATGCCGTCATGGCGGCCACCAGCCGGGTCGCCACCGCCTCGATCGCCGCGAGGTCGTTGCCCGTCACCTCCACTTCGAGAGGTGTGGCGAAGGTGAACAGTTGCGGCCGGTCGACCTTGAACTGCGCGCCGGGCACGGTGGCCACGACCTGGCGCGCAAGCGACATGATGAGCGACTCGTCGGCGGGGTTCGTGCCGTCGAAGAGCACCACGCTCAACTCGCCCACCTGTTCGCCGCCCCGGGTGGCGCTGGCGTCCAGCTTGCCGCCGGTTCCGGCCACGGAATAGGTCCGCTCGACGATGGGATAGGCCAGCAACTGTTCCTGGACGTCCGCGAGTACGCCGTCGGTCAGCTCGAGCCGCGTGCCCGGCTCGAGTTCCATGTCCACGCGGAACTCGCCTTGCGACAGCGGCGGGATCAGTTCCAGCGGCAAGCTCGGTGCCAAGCCTGCGGCCCCGCCAAGGGCGGCGAATGCGATCACCAAGGTCAAACTGCGAAAACGCAGCGCGCCGCGGAGCAGCGCGTCGTAGGCCGCAAAGGTCCGCTCGTAGACCTGGTCGAAGACCCACTCCACCGGGCGCAACAGCATGGCGACTGCGCGGGAACCCAGGCGGAAGAGCAACACCCCGCCGCGCACGGTCGCGCGCACGGGTGCCATGGCCAAGCGGCGCCAACCTCGCCGGGCGCCGGCCTCGTGAGCGGTCGCAACGCCGGTCCGCGGCTCGATCGCCGCGAGCATGGGAATCAGCGTGAACGCCAGGACCAGCGACGCCAGGAGCGCAAAGGTGACCGTGAGCGCCTGGTCCCTGAACAACTGGCCGGCGATGCCCACGACGAAGGCCAGCGGCAGGAACACGGCGATGGTGGT
>JAPOVK010000033.1 GCA_026708185.1 Gammaproteobacteria bacterium
TGGACGGCAACGGCTCAGCCAATGGTGGCCCGCACACGTAATTCCTGACACTCCTGCCTTCAGTCGCCGACTGCAAGCCTGGACCGTGGCAGTGGGTTCAGCCACCGCCCTGGCGGTCGCCAGCTCCTTCGTCCTACAGGTCTACGTCGTCCTCGGGTGAGATCCCGGGCACGGCGTATCAGTACTCCTACTTGGAGCAATCACGACCGTTATCCTCGGCCGTAGAACTCCTTGTGGCGCATCCGGCCACTCAACACGTCGCCGTTGCCAGCGAGACCCGATCACCCGAGGAGGTCCTTTTCTCGAGTGACGTATCGCACAGGGTTGCGAGATGAGTCGTCCGCGTGCTCTGTAGTGGCACTCGCCAACCCCATTCGACCACCGCCCGCCGATTCCCCGATCGCATCACTTGGTCTTGGGATCTGCTCATCGTCGCCGTGGACTTTCCAGGGTAAATGCGACGTCGCCAAGGTCTTCCAACCACCGTCCGCCCAGCTCGACGAGCTTGGGGTTGCCGGAGTCCGGCGCTTTGGTGCGCTTCACCGCTAGTGGCACCCACCCTTGACGCAAGTTCTCGACGGCCCCATTCCAGGTTCCGCCCTTTTCGGGGGTACTGCTGACGACGATTGCGTCCTGTGCCAAGCAATAGATGTACTTGTTGCGCGCCATGGCGTTGCCGACGTGGAAACGCGTTGCCGGGTTGAAGGGCGAGACCAACGCCAGATCCCCGGACATGAGATGCTTGCGGTAGACGGTCGATGTCGCGGATCGCAGGAGGTTGTCCGCCAGAACACCGACGGCCGTGCCTTCGGCCTCGAGCGCACCCACCATCGCCGCCCGATCGATTCCAGCCGCGCCTCCGGACACGATCTGCCTGCCGCACCCCGCAACATGCCGACCGAGGCGCTCGGCGAAGGCGAGGTCGGCATCGTCGGCATGTCTTCCGCCCACGACCGCGACGCTGTCTCCGTTGAGCAGGCCTGCGTTCCCTGACCCGAACAGGATCGCCGGTGTCGTACGGCCGAGACGTTGCTTCAGCCGCTTCGGGTAATCGGGGTCGGACCGTGTCAGAAGCCACAAACCCGCCCTCTCCCACTTTTCCAGGGCGAATCCGAGCGCGGCACCCCGGTTCAGCAGGGCCTGGACGCGCTCGGGCGTCACCTTGGGGTGTTCCCAGCGTTCCAGCAAACGGGAGAGATCCGGTTTCAGCAGGTCGTCCGGGGCAAGCGCGTTGTCCTTCAGCCAACTCGCGAACGCGCCCCACTCCGTCGGTGTCAGAGGTCGCGGCGCGTCGGCGTCGGATTTGCCGAACGAGACGGTGAGCAGCATGACCGCCTCGGCCTGGCGGCTTACGTACATGTCAGTCTCCTGCACTCGCGCTGGCGAGCACGAACGGCCACACCGCCGAGCATCCGGCTTGCCGGAGCAGCGCCGCGACGACCGTCAGCGTCCACTTCGAGTCCACGACGTCGTCCTGCGGGCTAAGGGTTTCGTGGCGGTGTCCTGTCCCGACCGATTGTGCGCGGCGGGAGGCGAGCTGGGATCGCTGCTTGCAGAGCTCTGATGAAATCGTCAGCGTCGCGGGGCGAGACGTTAATAGCGTTGGCGCCGTATTCGATCCCGATGAAGTCGGGGCCAAACCCCAGTGTCACGCCTCGATCCAACGCGTGTCGATGCACCGCCGTGATGTCGCGCAACGGTATCCGCATACGCAACGGTCCACGTCGGGCGTCGAGAACGGCGTCCCCGATGACATACCGCGTGCCGAGCAGGATCCAGACGGCCAGGCACAGCACGAGCCCGCCGAGCGCGACCATCGGCCAAGCGCCGACCCGCCAGAAGGCAGCCGTGGCTAGTACCAGCCCGATCTGACCCAGCAGGATGTACACACCCTGACTACCAAGCTTCGTACGGTAGCGTCCTGTTTCAGGCATCACTCAGGCCGACTGCCCGGTGTCGAGCGGAAAGGTGCCGAGGCCCCTCAGCAACGTCCGCTGTGCCAGCGTCGCCGTGTCGTCGGGCGACAGCCCCCATTCGGAAACGGCGGTCCAGGCGACCCAGATGAGCTGATCGATCTCCGCGACAGCCCAGCGGGTCGGCACATCCTGTCCGATCGCCCCCTCGGTTTTGAGTTCCTCGACAAGTGCTGTTGTCCAATCGAGCTGTGCCTGGTAGCCCGCGCGAAGGATCTCGTCCCCCGACGTGTCGAATTGCAGGAACGCGTATCGGTCGCCGAGGGGTATGACGGTTCGCAACATGGCGTAGAGCCTGTCGGAAGCCGGCATCCCGGCATCATCGACTGCACGCACGGCGGCGTTCATCTCCTCGATGCAGCACGCACCGACCGCTCGCAGGAGGTCGGCCTTGGTGCGGAAGTGGCGGTGCAGCGTCGCCCTCCCCACCCCCGCGGCACGAGCCACCTCGCTCATGGTGGCGTCGACGTTCGAGTTCAGCAGGCGGATGGCAGCCTCCACGATCGCGTGGAAGGTCTTGGGGCGAATCGCATGGCCGGGCGCGCGCGTCACCGCCTAGGCCGACCGAGGCGACTGGACAACACATCCACAAGTATGAGACATTTGTGTCTCATTTCGTTGGGCTGGATCCGCGATGACGTTGCGATGGCATGCGAAGACCGTTGGGAGGAGCCGATCGAGTTGCCTGTTCGCCAGTCTACTCCTGGCGCTCGCGACGATCACCGTAACCGCACGCACCGCCGACTTCGTGGCGTTCGAGTCCGGGCCGGTCCGGCCGATGGCGTTCTCCCGGGCGGGGAGATGCTCTTCGTGGTCAACACGCCCGACAACCACTTGGAGATCTACGCCGTAGACGACAAAGGAATGCTCACCCATGAGGCTTCTGTTCCCGTGGGGATGGAACCGGTTGCCGTGGCGGTGCCGAACCGCGGCGAGGCGTGGGTCATCAACCATCTTTCGGACTCTGTCAGCGTCGTGGACCTCGGCAAGCTGTCTGCGGATCCTTCGGCCGATCACGCGCCACACGTCGCACGCACCCTCCTCGTGGGCGACGAACCGCGCGACATCGTATTCGCCGAGGGACGGGCGTTCATCACGACTGCGCATCGGGGACAACATCGGACGCATCAATCGCTTCGCGGCGTTCCGGGTGCTGGCGACCCCCGGCTGCACACGGCCGGGATCGGTCGTGCGGACGTGTGGTTATTCGATCTCGAAGAGCCGGGCGACGGCGTCGGCGGTCGACCCCTGAAGATCGTCGAGCTGTTCGGCGACACGCCACGCGCGCTGGCCGTGAGTCCCGACGGTGGGACGGTCTATGCGGCGGTATTCCACTCGGGCAACCAGACCAGCGTCGTCCACGAGGGCGTCATGTGTCGCGGCTTCGAGGACACGCCGCGTGGCTATCGGCTGGGCGCGACCTGGGCATCGCGTCGGGGAAATCAGCCGTGCATCGCCGGTCAGATGCCCCGCCGCTACGCGTCCTCGTCCCCCAACGGGCCTGCCGACAAAACGCTGCCAATGGGACGGGCGTTGCCCAGCACCGGCGTCGACGGTGAGCATGCGCCGTTCACGGCGATGATCGTCAAATGGGACGAAGAGTCCGGCGAGTGGCAGGACTCGCGGGGGCTCAACTACTCCAACGGCATCCGCTTCTACCTCCCGGACAAGGACGTCTTCGCCATCGACGCCGCAACGCTTCGACCGGCCGGGGAGTTTCGGCATGTCGGAACGACCCTATACAACATGGCCACAAACCCGGTGAGCGGGCGGGTCTACGTCACCAATACAGACGCGCAGAACCACATTCGCTTCGAAGGGCCGGGTATCCGGGGCCGGTCGACGGTGCAGGGCAACATCGCCCAAGCGCAGATCACCATCATCGACCCCGCCACCGGCGCCGTCCGCAAGCGCCACCTGAACCGGCACATCGACTACTCGGTCTTGAAGGCGCCGGAGTCCATCCGTCGCCACACCCTTTCCACGCCCCTGGGAATGGCGTTCAGTGCCGACGGGACGAAGCTGTACGTGGCCGCCTTGGGCTCGGATCGCATCGGCGTGTTCAACACCGCGGAGCTGGAGAACGACCCGCTTTGGGATGGGAGCGGCACGGAGTTCGACCCGAGAACCTCAAGCGATGCGTACTTCACCGTCGACGGCGGACCGGCGGGTCTCCTCCTAGACGAAACCCGCAACGCACCGAACGGCCGCCTGTACGTCTTCACCCACATCGACCGTCGCGTCAAAGTCGTGGACGCGGCGAACGGCACGTTGCTTCAATCCGTCGCGCTCCACCATCCCGAACCCGCCGGTTTCGCCGCGGGCCGCCGGATGCTATACGACGCGTCTTCGACCTCCTCCAACGGCGAGTCGTCCTGCGCGAGCTGTCACGTGTTCGGAGACACCGACCATCTGAGCTGGAATCTCGGCAACCCGGACGCGGCGAATACGCGCAATCCGCAACCCTTCCCCACGTTCTCCGACTTCTGGCTCGCCTGCGATTATTTCGGCCACTACCCCGGGTGCGAGGTAGTGCCGTACGTGAACGGCAACGGCGACCAACTGGCGTTCTCCGCCATGAAGGGCCCGATGGCGACCCAAACCATGCGAGGACTGTCGACCCACGGCCACATGCACTGGCGCGGTGATCGGGCGACCGGCTATTTCGGCACCGACCAGGACCGCACCCTGGACGAGAGACTCTCGTTCAAGAACTTCATCGTGGCCTTCGAGAGTCTCCTCGGGCTCGATGTATCGCTCACGAGCGCAGACGACCCCGACAAGTCGGCCCGGGTGGTTGAGCTCGAGAAGGAAATCGACGATTTCGCGACGTTCATGCTGGCGGTCCAGTTGCCGCCCAACCCGATCAAGCCGCTCGACAACGTCCACAGCGCTTCGGCCCAACTCGGACACGCGTTCTTCGGCGGCGCCCGGCGCGCCGATGGCATGGGACCGGCTTACGACCTCATGAGCAATGGAAACGGCGCGGCCCCCGATGGCCGCAATTGCCAAGGTTGCCATACCCTCGATCCGGCGCGGGGTCTGTTCGGAACCGGGGGTGCTGCTTCGCACGGCGGCGAGGTTCTCATCCTCAAGGTGCCGCATCTGCGCAACCTCTACCAAAAGGTCGGGATGTTCGGATTGCCCAACCGGGAGAACTTCCTGCCCTCCACCACCGATGCCCACCAGGGCGAACAGGTCCGGGGCTTCGGGTTCCTGCACGACGGCGCCACCGACCAGTTATTCCATTTCCTCCAGGGGGCCGTCTTCGACGACGGTTCCACGAACTGCGCAGATCTCGGCCTGCCGTCGGGCGGCCGTTTCGGAAGCGTCTTCGGCTGCGACTTCAACGACGGCATGGACGTCGGCATTCCGGACGACAAGACCCGCCAAGGCCTGGTGGACTACCTGATGGAGTTCGACACGGACTTGGCGCCGATCGTCGGCCAGCAGGTCACCTTGCATGCCGGCAACGCGGCCGCGGCCACCCCGCGCGTCGACTTGCTGCTGCAGCGCGCAGACACCCCGTTCGACTCGTTCGTCCTGGGGGCCGGCGCGACCGAATGCGATGTCGTCGTCAAGGGTCTGGTGAGCGGAAAGGCACGGGGCTGGATGCGGCTTCAGGACGGCAGCTTCAAGGATGACCGGGGCGAGGTCTACACGGATGCCGCGCTCAGGAGCCTGGCCGCGGAGGAAGGACCCCTGACGTATACCTGTGCACCACCCGGCTCCGGCATGCGCATGGGCATCGACCGGGACCGGGACGCGGTGCTCGACGGCCTGGACAATTGTCCTACCGTTGCCAACGACCAGGCGGACAGCGATGGTGATGGTGTCCCGAATGCCTGCTCCCCGCACCGACACAAGGAGCTGAGCCATGGATAGCATGCGACACGCCTTGGATCCCGACCGCGCGCTGCCAGCCTCCGCCTACCGGGACCAGTCGTGGCTCCAGGCCGAGAAGGAGAGAATCTGGCACGGCGACTGGGTCTTCGTGACCACGGAGGATGCCCTACCCCTACCGGGCGACCAGCTTCCGGTCACGATCGGCGATCAGCCTGTGCTGCTATTGCGCAATCAAGCCGGCGAACTCCGGGCGCTGTCGAACCTGTGCGCTCACCGGGGCACGCTACTGGTCGAGACACCCGCCAACGGCCAGCGCATCCAGTGTCCCTACCACGCCTGGACCTACGACGACGCGGGGCGGCTGCTCGCCGTGCCCTATGCCCCAAAGGGAGCCGTCGACAAGGTGTCGCACAGTCTCCCCGCGTATCGGGTCGAGTGCTGGCACGGCCTCGTCTTCGTGAGCCTCGATCCCGACGTCGAACCGCTCGTCGAACGCTTCAAGGCAGTCGAGCCCCTCGTCGCCGGACGAGGAATCGACACCCTACACCACCAAGCCAACCTGCAGACGACGGAGGTTTGGGAGTGCAACTGGAAGGTCGCCATCCTGAACGCCATGGAGAGTTATCACCTCTTCAAGGTCCACCCCACGACCCTCGAGCCCTACTCGCCCACGAAGGGCGCCTACTACATCGCCGGCTCCGCCCGGGCCACGGCCACGGGCGGGTCAACCAAGGGGCACGACGACTACCTGCTGATCAGCCTGCCACCCGGGTTCGTCGGCGTCCTCTCCCGGGGCAGCTTCGTTTGGCAAGCCGTGCATCCCATCGACACGCACCGGTGCACCGTGCGTACCGGCGGCGCATTCGCCGGTGTTCCTGCCCACCGCCCCACCGGTCGCCTTGGCCGTTTCCGCGATTGGATGAGCCGGACCATCGGGATCGGCGCTGCGTATTCGCTGCCAGACTTCCTCGCCGAGGACAAGGCGATCTGCGAGCGCGTCCAACGCGGCATGAGCGGCGACTTCGTCCCTGGCCGGCTCGTCCCGATGGAACGCGTCGTCGCCGACTTCGGCCACTACCTGAACTGGCGGCTCAACGACGTTGCGCCGGCGGATGGATTTCCAATGCATCTGACGATACAGGCGATTTTCCGGTAGGGGTTGATCGTGATGCAGATCATGCCCGCGGGGCCGAACGGTAGGCAGAGCAAGGCGCGCTCGATCAGTTCGTCGCCGCCCAGGCCGAGCGGCACGAGGCGGGAAGTGCGATGTCCCAATCACCCACACACCGACAAAGACCATGGCGAGCAAGCCCACGGAATGGTCTGCTCATGTATGCTCATCCACCGCAGTCGAGGAGCCGGGCTCAGTGACAACCTCTTTCCAGCTAGATCCGGATGCGGAGCGCAGGCTAGATTTCGTCGTTGCTCAATCTGGTCGCAACAAGGAACTCTGCCTTGTGGAGATCGTCGAGCGTGGCCTCGAGGACCTGGAGGATTACTACCTTGGGGCAGAAGTATTGGAGCGCGTCCGAAGCGGCACCGAGCAGGTGTACTCTGGTGCCGAGATGAGGGCCGCACTTGAGTTGGACGATTGAGTACGCCGAAACCGCGAAGGATCAACTAAGTCGCCTTGACAGGCAGACGGCGCAGCGCGTTTTGGAATACATGGATGTTCGCGTCGCGAGGCTTGAGAACCCCAGAGAGCTAGGAAGAGCGCTCTCCGGTCCGATGGGCGGGCTCTGGCGTTACCGTGTCGGGGACTGCCGGGTTGTCTGCGCGATCGAACAGTCCTCGTTGCGCGTCTTGGTTGTACGCGTCGGCCGACGAGATCGAGTGTACCGTTGAGTGCCTACTGCGGGGCCACGACCACCCGGCATGACTACCCCCCGTCCAGCCCCTTGCGAATCTCCCGATAGGCCGCCTCGTCCAGCTTGAACCGCGAGAACAACGCCGCGCCGATCGTGTAGCAGATCAGCGGGAACATCCCGTAGAGCCCTACCATCCACACTTGTGTCGTCATCGTCTGCTCCTGGTTCGGCACGAACCCGGATAGATCGAGCACGAAGCCGGTCAGCGCCAGCATGATCCCGAAGGCGCTCTTGTAGACGAAGTTCCAGGCGGCGAAGTACGAGCCTTCCTTGCGCTCGCCCGTGCGGTGCTCGTCGTAGTCGATGACGTCGCCCTGCACGGACGGACCGATGGTGCCGCCGCAACCCGCCGCGAGACCGGCGAACACCGCCAGGATGAACATCAGCGGAAGCCGGTAGTCCGGGTCTATGAAAGCGAGCGCGAACATGCCGCCGAAGGAGAACCCGGTCAACAGCATGGAGAACATCCACAGGCGCACCTTGCCGAGCCGGCGCGACAGCGGCAGCCAGAGCGGCACGGACGTGGCCGAAGGGATCATGTAGGCGAGGATCACGAGCGGCGCCATGGCCGGTGCGCCGACCACGTACTGGGCGACGTACAGGGTCAGGACGCCGATGGCCGCGGAGCCGATGTTCTCGATCAGCGTGACGATGATGAGCAGGCGAGCGTGCTCGTTGCGCCAGACGTCGGCGAAGGCCCGCAAGGGGTTGTCGGTCACGCGGCCCTGGAACTCAGGGCGCTCGCGCAGGCGAACCACGGCGAACAGGATCATCGCGCCCATCAAGACCGCGGCCGGCAGCGACAGCTCCAATGCCCGCTCCCGGGCGGCGGCCGGCCCTTCGGCCTCGGCGCCGATCAGGAGTTGCATGGTCACGAGACAGAGGATCGAGCCCGCCGTGTAGAAGCCGTGCCGGTAGCCGAAGAGCCGGCTGCGCTCGTGGTAGTTGGTGGAGAGTTCGGCGCCGAGCGACAGGTGCGGTACGAAGAACGCGGTCATCACCGAGTACCAGCCGATGATGGCGACGGCCATCCAGATGACGAGGCCGGTGCCTTCGAGGCCGGTCGGCGGTGCGAAGATCATCAGGAAGACGCCGGCGATGGGCACGACGCTCGCTGCCATCCACGTCCGGCGGCGTCCGAAGCGGGATCGCGTGCGGTCCGAGAGATAGCCGACCAGCGGGTCCGAGACGGCGTCCCAGATGCGCGACGCGCTGAAGATGAGCCCCATGACCAGCGGCGAGATCAAGAGCACGTCCGTGGAGAACTTCATCACGTACAGGCCGATCAGCAGGTACATGTACCCCGCGCCGATGCCGGGCAGCCCGTACGCGAAGACGGTGGTGCGCGGCAGGCGCTCCAGTGTCCCTGGCCCCGCCTGTGGGGCTGCGGTTGCGCTCGCCTCGCTCAACGGAACCCGTACGCCTGGGCCGGCAGCCAGGTGGCGAGCGCCTCCCAGTTGAAGATGATGGCGAGTCCCACGAGTTGGATGACGATGAAAGGCACCACGCCCTTGTAGATCACCTCGAGGTCGACGCCCGGCGGCGCAATGCCGCGCAGATAGAAGAGCGCGCCGCCCACCGGCGGGGTCAGAAAGCTCGTCTGCAGGCACACGGCGAACATAACCGTGAACCACACCGGGTCGAACTCCAGTGCCGCCACCACGGGGCCGACGAGCGGCAGGATGATGAGCGTGAGTTCCAGCCAGTCGAGGAAGAAGCCGAGCAGGAAGGTGGCGATCAGGATGCAGATCACGATGCCCGTCGGGCCGAACGGCAGACCGAGCAAGGCGCGCTCGATCAGTTCGTCGCCGCCCAAGCCGCGCAGGACGAGGGTGAAGCAGACGGCGCCGAGGATCGCCGCGAAGATGAAAGCGGTCGTGCGCGAGGTCTCCTCCACCACTTCCGCCATCACCTTGCGGTTCAGCGAGCCCTTGACGGCGGCGAGCAGCAAGGCGCCCGCGGCACCGACCCCGGCGGCTTCCGTGGGTGTTGCCAGGCCGAAGAAGATGCTGCCGAGGACGGCGAGGATCAAAAGTGCCGCCGGCACCACGGCGAGGAACAGCTCCCAGGCCGCGCGTAGGTCCATCGGTTCCGAGGGCACGGCGGGCGCGTTGTCCGGCTTCAGCCAGCCGACACCGAGCAGGTAGACGATGTAGAGGCCGCCGAGCAGCATGCCCGGGAACAGTGCGCCGAGGAACAAATCGCCCACGCTCATGGCCATGCGGTCCGCCATGACGACCAGCATGATGCTCGGCGGGATGAGGATGCCGAGGGTGCCGACCGCGCACACGGTGCCCGAAGCCAAGTGCTTGTCGTAGCGGTTCTCCAGCATCACCGGCAGACCGAGCAGGCCGAGCAGGACGACGGATGCACCGATGATGCCGGTGGACGCGGCGAGCAGGACGCCGATGATGGTCACGGTGATCGCGAGACCGCCGCGCACCGGACCCAGCAGGCGCGCGAAGCCGGTCAGCAGGCTGCGGGCTATGCCGGAGCGGTCGAGCAGCACGCCCATGAAGATGAACATGGGCAACGCCACCATCACCCAGTTCTCCATGACGTCCCAGATGCGATCGACGGTCATCGACGTGTAGAACCAGTCGACGCTCGTCGGGATCGCGAAGTCCACCTCGAAGATGATGGCGAGCGCGGTGAAGACGATGGCCAGCCCGCCCAGGATCCACGCGATGGGGTAGCCGGTGAACACCAGCACGATGAAGCCGACGATCATCGTCAGCGCCAGGGCTTCGGCGCCGGTCACTCGGTCTTACCAGTCAAGAACGCCCACATGCGGCTCAAGCGCGACACCACCGCGATCAGCAGCAGGACGAAGGCGATCGGCAGCACGGCCTTCAGCAGCCAGCGGAACGGCAGGCCGCCGGGCGACGGCGAGATCTCGGAAACCGCGAAGCTGTGCGCGACGAAGGGCCAGCCGAACCAGACCACGACGGCGATGAACGGGAGGAGGAGCAGCAGCGTGCCGTAGAACTCGATCCACACCTGCAGGCGGGGGCGAAGCTTGGTGGACACCAGATCGATCCGGATGTGCGCGTCCACGCGGTAGGCGTAGGCGATGGCGAGCATGAAGGCGAGCGCGTTGATGTGCCACTGCAGCTCCTCGAACTCGATCCGGCCCTCGCCGAAGACGTAGCGCAGCATCACGTTGAAGACGATGACGACGAGGAGCACGACCCAGAGCCAGCTTGCGGCCTTGCCGATGGTCGAGAGGACGCCGTCGACGGCGCGGGAGAAGCGGGTCTCCGGGAGGGCGAGGCCCGTGGTGGGCATGCCTTCGGCAGAGGAGAGCGCGTGAGCTACCTCGTCCGCATCCTTCGCATCCCCAGGTTCGGTCACTTGAAATCCTTCGGGAGATACGCGAGGCGCCGCCACTCGCGGTTCAACGCCTGGAACGCCCGTTGGGAGTCGAGGACGGTCTTGAAGTCCGCGTCCTTCGCGGCCTCTTCGTCGAGGACGGCGATGGCGGCTTCCTTGAGCGTCTGCAGAAGGTCGTCGGACATGTAGCTCGCGGTGACGCCGATGTCGTCGAAGCTGGCCACCACCGGTCCCTGCAGGTACTCGGAAAGACCGAGGCTTCGCGCGACGGAGGCCATGCAGACGGACCGGATCAGCTCCTGGTCCACATCCGCGAGGTCGTTCCAGAGTTCCAGGTTGACGATCAGGTGGGTGGCGCTGAACGGCTGGTGCCAGCCCGGGAAGTAGTTGTACTTGGCGATGCGGTTGAAGCCGAGCGCCTGGTCGGTGATCGGCTGCGCGAACTCGGTGGCGTCGATCACGCCGGTCTCGAGCGCCTGGAAGATCTCGCCGGCGGGCAGCATGGTGATCGAGGCGCCGACGCGCTCCATCACCCGGCCGCCCAAGCCCGCGAAGCGGATCTTGAGCCCGTTCAGGTCATCGCTCGAGGTCAAGGGTTCGCGGAACCAGCCCGCCGTCTCGGGGCCGGAGATCCCGCAGAACACCGGCATGGTGTTGTGCCCGGCGTAGATCGCCTCGGCGAGCTGTTGGCCCGTCGTCTCGCCGTCGCCGAAGAACCACCAGCCGATGTACGCCCACGGGTCGAGGCCGAAGGGGGTGGCGCCGAAAAGGGGGGACGACGGGATCTTGCCCTGGTCGTAGCCGAGCCAGGTGTAGCCGGCCTGGACCTTGCGGTCGCGTACCGCATCGCCGATGGCGAATGCCGGCGCCAATTCGCCGGGGTCGTAGAGGTCGAAGCGGATGCCGCCGCCGGTGGCGTCCAGCATCGCCTCGGCCATCCAGACAGGCGTCTCGCCGCTTCCCGGCAGGTTGCGCGGCGCGCTCAACGGGACGCGCCAGCGGATGCGTTCCGCGACGCCGGATTCGGACAGCGCGGCCTCGACTTGCGGCGACGCCGAGCCGGGCGGGCGGATCGCCAGGGTGACGACGGCACCCGCGACGAAGGCGACCGCGCCGAGGAGGATCGTCGCGCGAGTGGAGAACACGTCGGCGCGGTTTCCTAGAGGATCGCGATCGGGTTGATGATCATCTGCACCGCGCCCCGGACCTTGGCGTGGCCGAGCACGAACAGGAACTCGAACGCCCCGTCACGCACCAGCGGGCCGGTGTTCATCGTCTCCAGGATGTAGATGCCGTTTTCCTTCAACAGCGTGACGTGGCCCTGGAACGGCCTCGTCGGATCCGGTGGCGGGACGACGTCCAGGCCCCAGGTGTCGGCGCCCGCGGCGAGGATGTCCTTGCCGGCGAGATACTTGGCGACGTCCTCGTGCTGGCCCGGCTCCGCGGCCACCCACTCGTCCGGGGCGGCGAGGAGCTTGGCGTCGGTCCAGCCGGTGTGGAAGAGGACGACGCTGCCGGCCTCGACAGGCGTGCCTTGCTTGGCTTCAACCGCCTGGACGTCCTCGACGGTGAAGAACTGGCCGGCTTCCATGCTCTCGACGCCGAAGTGGCCGGCCATGTCGAGCACGATGCCGCGGGCGACCAGCGGCGGGATCTTTTCGATGCCGAGCTTGGTGAGCCCGGTGATGCCAGCGAAGTCCACGGCGTGGTTGCAGTTGTAGTACATGCCGTCGGGACCGCCGATGTGGCCGAGCCCGTCGATCTGCGGACCGATGCCGAACCAGCCTTGGAACACGTCGTCGTTGTACACCGCGTTCGGGAACGGTCGCGCCGACTCCTGCTGGTTCGGCTGCACGACCTGCAGGCTCAAGCCCCGCGGCGGGAAGGCGGGCGTGGTGCTGTCGATGGTGATGCCGAGGCTGTAGACCTTGCCCTGGGTGACGAGCTTCGATGCGGCCAGGACGGAGGCCGCAGAGATCAGGTTGGCGGAGCCGACCTCGTCCTCGGCCCCCCAGCGGGAGGGTTGGCAGTCTTCGTCGGCGGCCGCGCCGACGGCGACGTAGGCCGACAGCGCGAGGGCGCCGCCGATGCGGGTCATCGTGTTTTTCATGTGGGTCTCCCCTACCCCATCAAGACTCCGCGGCATCGTGGCACATCACGCGCGGAAAGTCGCGTAACAGGCTTACACAACGTCGCGCGGATCTCCTACGAGCGGCCGGGCGGATGTCTCTAACGCCCTCGGTCTGCCGTGGTAGATGCTCGTCGCTCACGACACGATCCGAGAGACGTTATGGTAGGTTTTACGTATGCAGGACACCCCGACACGCACTCGAAACCGGGCACGCGGGCAGGCTGCGGGCATTCCGTTGTCCGTCATCCATGCCGAGGCCCTTTGGCGTCCGCTGCCCCCCGTCGGCTATGACGACGAAGGGTACCCCTGCGAAAGCCGCAACCTGACGGAGAGCTCCACGCATGACGACGTCCTGAACTACTTCAGGAACAGCGCCTTTGCCTTGCTCGCCGATAAGGACGACGCCATGGTGCAGGAGCGCCTGCTGATCCTCTTCGAACAAGGCAACCCCAGGGCGGCAGTCGAACCGGACATCACCATCGCGCTCGGGGTTGGCCGACACCATCGGAACTCCTACAAGATCTGGATCGAAGGACAGCCGCCGGACCTGGTGGTCGAAGGGTTGTCGCAGAAGACCTGGCGCCGGGACGTCGATATCAAGCCCGCGCTCTATGGCGATCTGGGGATTCGTGAGTTCTGGCAGATCGACCCCTTGGGACGACTACCCGGAACCAGTCACCGGATACCGCCTCCACCGTGGGGTCTATCAGCCGATCCCACCGACCGCGGCTGGCGCCTATCCAAGCGATGTGCTCAACGCCGAACTCTCTTACGACCGGGTGGAGATGAGCATCCGCAACCTGGCCACGCGCGAGCGTATCCCGCCGCTCTACGAAGTCTTGCTGATGCGCGACGAGGCGCTGCGCCAACGCGACGAAGAACGTAAGGCACGTCAAGAAGCCCTCGCCCGGATCGCGGAACTCGAAGCTCGCTTGAAGCGTTAGCACCCAGCCCCGGTCTCGAACCGGTCGCGCGGACATCTGATCTGTGGAATGCTTGCGCGCTTGCCGTAGTGCCGGGGCACAAGGCGCAGGCACATGCTCGCCGAGGACTTCCTAGCCGCCATCGCCAAGGCGGACAGCGCCGACGCGCCGTCGATGAGCGCGCGGCGGTTCGTCGAACTCATCCTGCGCGCCTGGCCGTTCATTCGGCCGATGCTCAAGCACATCGTGACGCTGCTGGCGATCAGCGCGGCGTCGGCTGTATTCATGGTGGTGTTGTGGGCAGTCGCCAACGACCTCTTGATGAACAAGGTCCTCGTCGGCGATCGGTTGCAGCCGCTGCAAGCTACGCTGCTTGGCGTCGGCGAGGAATACGTCACCGCCGAGGTCGCCGACGAAGACCCGATGACGGACGAGCAGCGCAAGATCGTCCGCGACCGGTTGCTCGTCTGGTTCGGCATCGGTGGCTTGGTGTTCCTCGGTGGCCTCGCGGCGTTGCCCTACTACGGGACGTGGATCCGCCACAACATCAATCAGAACCTGCGCGTGGCGATGATCGAGCGCGCCGAGCACCTGTCACTCAAGTACCACAGCCACGCGCGGGTGGGCGATGCCGTGTTCCGGGTCTACCAGGACAGCGCGATGATCGTGAACCTTCTGGAGGAGGCCCTAGTCGGGCCGGTCACCATCTTGTTCTGGACGGCGCTCGCGGTCTTCCTCCTGTTCTTCCTAAGCCCCGAGGTGGCCGTCGCGGTTGTCGCCGTTGGCGTCCCGATCGTCTGGTTGACGGTGAAGTACACGCCACGCATCCGCCGGCGGGCGCGCGAGAACCGCATGGCGAACAGCGACCTGACATCCCGTCTGCAGGAGTCGTTCGCCGCGATCAAGGTGGTCAAGGCCAACCGCGCCGAGGCGCGCATCCTGGAACGCTTCGACGCCGACTCGCACCGCGCGCTGAACGCCGCCTTCTACCTGCGCCTCGAAATCGTGCTCTTGAGCGCGATCGCGATGACCTGCGGCGGCGCCGTGGCGATCGCCGCGGAATACGTGCTCGCGGGCTGGGTCATCGAAGATCGCGAGACCTACCTCGGCGCGGCGGTGGCGGCGCTGATCGGCTACACCGTCTGGAACCTTGGCGCCTTCAACTACGCGAGGGACCAGGTCGAGGAGGTCCGCGGCAACGGCTTCTGGCTCATTCGCCTGTGGTGCATGGTGCAGGATCTCTTCATCGGGCTTGAGCGCGCGTTCTTCCTGCTCGATCTCAAGCCGGACATCGTCGATGGCGACGACCCGTCAGCGTTCCCCGTGCCGCTTCACAGTGTCGCCTGCCGCGACGTGCACTTCTCCTATGAGCTCCCGGATGCCTCAACGCTCCCCGTGTTGCAAGGCGTCGACCTCGTGGCCCGAGCGGGCAGCGTCACCGCGATCGTCGGCGCGACCGGTTCCGGCAAGTCGACACTGATGTCGATGATCCTTCGGCTATACGACCCGGAGCGAGGCGCCGTCGCCTTCAACGACATCGACATCCGCGACCTGCGCGTGGACGACATTCGCGCCAACACCGCCATCGCGCTGCAGAAGAACGTGCTGTTTGCCGGCAGCGTCGCCGACAACATCGGCTACGCGGCGGACGGCAAGACGCTTGCCGACGTCGAGGCCGCCGCCAAGGTAGCCTGCGCCGACGAGTTCATCTTGGGCCTGGACAAGGGCTACAAGACCGAACTCGGCGAGCGCGGCGGCAAGCTTTCCACTGGACAGCGGCAGCGACTTTCCATCGCCCGCGCCGTGCTGCGTGATACACCGATCCTGATCCTCGACGAACCGACCGCCTCGCTAGACGCCGAGACCGAGCGCCAACTGCTCGCGAACCTCGGTGAGTGGGGCAAGGACAAGGTCGTGTTCCTCATCACGCACCGGCTGTCGACAATTCGCGATGCCGACCAGATCGCCTTCCTCGAGGACGGCCGGATCGTCGAGAGCGGGCCCCACGACGAACTGATGGCGCGCCAGAACGGGCGCTACCGCGGTTTCGTAGAAGCCGAGACCATCGGACTGCAGGCCGCAGGATGAGCGAAACCACGCCGCTCGACGCACCCGGCCGCGCGTCCCGGCGCGAAGCACGGGCCGAGCGCCTCCGCTACGACGACCGCATCGATCTCGACACCAAGGTGTCGTCGGGCCAAGCCGCCGTCCTCATGGGCCGGTCGCTCAAGCTCCTCGCCGAGGCGCGCGGACTGTTCGCCGCCAAGTTCGCGTTCAGCTTCGGATTCATGGCGAGCGCACTGCTGTTGCCGTGGATCGGCAAGATCATCACGGACAACGTGCTGCTCCAGAAACCGTTCGGCGAGACCGACGTCCCCTACCCGCCGTTCGTGCAGCCCCTCGTCGCCTTCGTCGACGGCATGGCCCCGATGGAGATCATGCTCGTGGTCGCTGTCCTACTCATGCTGATGCTGGTGGTGTTCGGCACGCGCAGCGGCAGTTTCGAGGAGGTGGGACTGTTCGAGGGCGCCGACGCCGCCACGCAGGGCGAGAACGCGATCAGCGCCGGCGGCAGCGGCGCTGGCGGCCTTTGGGGCGTCGCGGAATACATGGTCCACGTCCGCTTGACGCAGCGCCTCGCGAATACGCTGCGCACGCGCCTCTTCGCTCGGCTGACGCACCTGCCGATGACGACGCTCGACGACCAGCGCATCGGCGACTCGATCTACCGCGTGCTCTACGACACCCCGCAAGTGCCGGGGATCTGCTATCAGTTGACCTTGGAACCGGCGCTGACTCTGATCTGGGGCGCGGTCAATCTCTACCTGATCGGGTACACCTACAGCGACGTCGCGCCGGAACTCGTGTGGATCGCTTGGTCGGCCTTTCCGCTCGCTTTCATCATTACCTTCCCGGCATCCGCCCTGGTGCGGCGCACCAACCAGGCCAAGCGCGCGGCGGGCGCGGCGACGACCAACGCCATCGAAGAGACCATGGACAACGTCTACGCCGTGCAGAGCTTGGGCGGTATGCGGCGCGACGCGGAGCGCTTCGCCGAGCGCAGCCGCGAGTCCTTCCTGCGCGAGCGATTCGCACTCGCGGTGGGCATCGCGCTCCTGGTCGTGGTGCTCGGACTGATGATCGTCGCAGCGATCTACATCACCCTCCTGGTCACCGACCAGATCATCGAGGGCGTGATGTCGCCTGGCGACTTCGTCGTGATCTTCGGCCTCATCTGGGGCATCCTGGAGACGGCCACCGACATCGGCTCGTTCTGGATCAAGCTGCAAGGCCCGGTTGCCGCCGTGCGGCGGGTGTTCTTCTTCATGGACTACCCGGTGGACGAGGACCGGGTGCACGGACCGAGGCTCGGTCCGATCCGCCAGGGCGTCGAGTTTCAGAACGTGGAGTTCAGCTATCCCGACGGCCGTCAAGCGTTGTCGGCGGTCAACCTGGAACTCAGGATGGGCGAGGTCGTCGCCATCGTCGGACCCACCGGCTCCGGGAAGACCAGCCTCGCCTACCTGGTGCCCGCGTTCCTGCAAGCCACGGCCGGCCGCGTGCTTGTCGACGGCCGCGACGTGGCCGAGGTCGACCTCGACTCGCTACGCAGCCAAGTCGCCTATGTCTTCCAGGAACACGTCCTGCTTTCGACGTCGATCCGCGACAACCTGCTGCTCGGAAAGCCCGACGCCAGCGACGACGAGGTTCTTCGCGCGCTCGAAGGTGCTGCGTGCATGGACTTCGTCCGCGAACTGCCGGACGGCATCGATACCGTGCTCGGGCAGTCGGGCGACACGCTCTCCGTCGGCCAACAGCAGCGGCTGTGCATCGCGCGCGGGCTGATCCGGGACACGCGTGTCCTGATCCTCGACGAACCGACCGCCGCGTTGGACCCGAAGACCGAGAACGAACTTCTGGAGGCCCTGCGAAGCGGCGCGAAGGACCGGCTCATCATCGTGATCGCGCACCGGCTGTCCACGATACGCAACGCCGACCGGATCGTATTCCTGGAGGACGGCCGCATTCGCGACATCGGCGACCACGACAGCCTGATGGAAAAGACCGGCGGGCCGTACCGGCGATTCGTGGCTCTGCAGGGCGGGTGACCGGTGATGTCGCTATGGTCGGCGGATGACTGATGCGTCATTGACTGGGCCGGCCCCCGTCGCGCCGTCGGTGCGCATCGAGTCGATCGATGTCGTACGCGGCTTCGCGCTACTCGGCATCCTGCTGCTCAACATCCTCGGCTTCGGATTGCCGTTTCGCGCCTACTTCGACCCCTCGGTGGACGGTGCCGTGGCCGGCATCGACTTCGGGGTCTATGTCGGCGTCGAGCTCTTCGCCGAGGGCGCAATGCGTGCCCTGTTCTCGATGCTTTTCGGAGCGGGCGTCGCCATTCTCGCCACCGGCGCGCGCGCCAAGGGGCCCGGCATCTACTACCGCCGCCAACTCCTGCTGCTGGCAATCGGACTGTTCGACGCGTTCGTGCTGCTTTGGGTCGGGGACATCCTCGTCCCTTACGCCCTCGCGGGGCTGGTGCTGTACCTGTGCCGGAACTGGCAGCCTCGGGCGCTCGTGGCGAGCGCCGTCGTGGTGTTCCTCTATCTCGCCACGGCCTGCGGGGGCATGTGGCTCATCCTCTCCATCCCGGCATTCACCGACGACCCCGGCGCGCTCGAGGCGTGGCGTCAGACCAAGGCCGCGTTCACGCCAACCGAGGCCGCTCTCGCCACGGAACGGATTCGGTTCGAAGGCGCCTACCCGGAAGCCTTCGCGGCGAACGCCCAAGCCGTGCTGGCAACCTACGCCCAAGGCCTGCCGCTGTTCATCTTCTGGGACGCGCTGGCCTGCATGCTGCTCGGCATGGCGTTGTACAAGACTGGCGTCCTGCAGGGACAACGCTCGGTGCGCTTCTACGTCGTCCTCGCCATCTGCGGCTTCGGCATCGGACTGGCCGTCAACGCCTTCGAGGTCACCATGAAGGTCACGAGCGGGTTCGATCTCAAGTGGGTGTCGGGCGCATCCGTCCCCACCAACGACCTCGGCCGCGTCAGCATGGGCTTGGGCTACGCGTCGCTGGTGATGATCATCTGCGCGCGCGGCTGGCTCGCACGCGTCCGCTACGGTCTCGCGGCAGCGGGACGCATGGCGCTCAGCAACTACATCCTGCAGAGCATATTCGGCCTGCTGCTGTTCCACGACATCGGGCTTGGTCTGTGGAACGAGCTGGCGCGCAGCGAGCTCTACATCATCGTGCTCGCGCAGTGGGCGGTGATGATCGAGTTCAGCACCTGGTGGCTGCGCCGCTTCCGGTTCGGGCCGTTGGAGTGGCTCTGGCGGTCACTGACGTACGGGCGGTTCCAACCCATGGCCGTCCGATGAAGGTGGAGCAGCGCAGCGTCGCCGTTCGCGGGATCGACATGGCCTACGCGGAATGGGGTGGTGAGCACGCAACCACGGTGCTGCTCGCCCACGCTACGGGCTTCCACGGGCGTTGCTGGGACGGCGTTGTCCGTGAACTGGGCGACGGCGTGCGGGTGCTCGCGCCCGACCTGCGCGGTCACGGGCGGACCACGAAGCGCGGGCCCTACGACTGGCGCGAGTTCGGCGCGGACGTGACGGCCTTCGTGGAAGCTCTAGAACTCACCGCCTTGGTCGCTGCCGGGCACTCGATGGGCGGCCATTCCATCGTGCAGGCGGCTGGCCGACAGCCGGACCGCTTCCGCAAGCTGCTGCTCGTCGACCCGGTCATCATGGACCCGGATCAATACGCCGGCGGCAACTCGCGGTTCACGGCCGCCTCCGCTACGGAGCATCCTGTCGCGCGCCGCCGCAACGCCTGGACATCGGCAGACGCGATGTTCGCGCGATTCGAGGACCGCCTGCCGTTCCGCCTCTGGCGGCGCGACGTGCTGATGGACTACTGCCGCCACGGCCTTGTCGCGGACGGCGATGGCTTCGTGCTTGCGTGCCCGCCGTCGGTCGAGGCGTCGATCTACATGGGCAGTGCCGGACGGGACATCAGCCGCATCATCGCCACGCTGCCACATCCCACGGTCGTGCTGCGCGGGCACCGCAAGTCAGAGCGCGACGGCGAGATGGACTTCACGCAATCACCGACCTGGCCAGGGCTCGCGGCGGCGCTGCCGAACGGCCGGGACGTGTACCTACCCGAGTTGACGCACTTCATCCCGATGCAGCGCCCAGACCTGGTCGCGGCTCACATCCGGAAGCTGCTATAGATCAGCCAACCCAGCGCGGGCCTTCGCCGACAGCCGCGTCCGCGCAGGCTTCCCCCCGCGGTCGGTGTCGGCATGGGCGACGGCGGTCGGCGTCGGCATGGGCGACGGCGGCCGGTCTCGGGATGGGCAACGGCGGTCGGTCTCGGGATGGGCAACGGCGGTCGTGTCAGCATGGGCAACGGCGGCGGTCCGCCGGTTACGTGTCCGGGAACGCAGCACGCAGCGCCGCGGACAACTGTGGACGACCCCCGAGATCCGTGAACGGTGGTTCCGCCTCGCGCCCGGCCCTCAAACGGAACATCGCCCATTTCAGATCGCGCATGTCGGCCGTACGGCTGCCAGCCAGTTGTCTACGCCCTGACAGGTCGGGGAGGAGCCGCTCGGGATCGAATAGGGCGATGTTCGCCGCCGGCGTCTGGCTGCAGTGCGCGGGCTCTAACTGCTGTTGCCCAGAGGGTAGGCAGGGACCTCTGCGGCGGATATGCGCTTGCAGGCAACAGGGCAGCGACCGAGCCGCGCGCGGGAGGCTGGTGCCTGGCAACGTCGATGCCGCAGGGAGGCTAGTTGGTGGGGCGACGAAACTGCGGGAGGCTAGTGGCTGGCGTCGTCGAAGGGGTTATCCACCCCTTGTCAACAGCGCCTTGGATCAGAATGGGGAACGGCACTGTGGACAAGGCGCGGATATCCCGGCCTACGCCGTGCGGATCGCCAAGCCGGACGACACTGCTCAGGCGTCCCGGCGTGTGCAGTTTCAGTTGCCAGCAGTGCGCAGCTTTCAACTGTCAGCAGAGCGCAGCTATGGGTTGCCGGCAGTGTCTAGTCTTTGGTTGCCAGGAGGGCGCAGCTTTGAGTTGCCAGAGCGTGCAGTCTCGGTTGCCATTCGGCACGGCAACCGGCGCAGAGATCCGCGAAGGTCAGCTCCCGGGCACCTCCGCCGGATCCACCAGCCCGATCCGCCGCCAGCCCCTCGACAGCAGCCACGTCCGCGGCGGCGCCACCTCGGGAGAACGGTCCTCGTCCGCGTACCGGCCCGGCGGCGGACCCCGCCCCCTCCAGCCGTCGAACCACAGACCGGAACTCGCGCCGTCCAGCACCACCGGCGGGATTCGGCGGCGGCGCTGCCGGTAGTGCTTGCGCGCGTTCAGGAGAACGTACGCCAGCG
>JAPOVK010000027.1 GCA_026708185.1 Gammaproteobacteria bacterium
GCGCCGTCGGGCCTGCCGCTTGCTTGTGTACCGAGGACGACGTTTCCCTTGCACGGGCGTCACCGTTGTGGTCCTGCACTCGGGGAAACAGCCTACGCCGAACTACTGTATATGTCAACAGTATTTTGCCTTCGGCGACATCCACGGCTCCGGCCCCCAGTTCAAACATCGCCCTATTCAAGCGGGTCCAGCCGGGGCACGGCGTGCCGATGCCACTCGGTCCTGCGCCATTGGACCGCCGGCCGTTTTCGAAAAGGGCGATGTTCTGATCGTGGCCGATCCGTCCGACTGGCGACGAAATGGGCGATGTTCCTTCCAGTGCGGGTATTGCGCCGCGTGGGCCCGCGCGACGACGTCAAGCGACGCTCGGACGCAGGCAGATGCCGCCTCCTCCGGCCCGCGTCGTTGATCGGCACCGGCGTCCGCGCGTGGCACGCCGCCGAAAGGGCTGTCCACGCTTTGTCCATCGCGCCGGTCCTCCGCAACCCTGACGCGGTGGGCAAAGGGTGGGCAACCCCTCGCCGACGTTGAAAAGGGCGATGTTTCGTACCCCGGTCAGTGTTGTTGCCCGTCCCTCTCACGGAGCCGTTTCACCGCGGTCTGCGGATGAGGTGGTGGCGTTGACCGGCAGCGGCTCGTACCGCAGCTCTCCGCGGTCGGGCCAGCGCACCGTGACCTGGCGTGGCCAAACGGACGTTCCCAGGCCGAAGACCACGCAGCGGTCGTGCGCCGAAGCGCCCCTCGCCGACGTTGAAAAGGGCGATGTTCCGTGCTTACCGTCGGTGCGTACTCGGCAGGTTCCGATCCCGGGTTGGTCCATGCAGACCCGTGTGCCGACCTCGCCGCCTGGTTGTCCCCGTGGGCAGGGCCAAGTGTTCGAGACCCGGCTGCGAGAACCACATCGAGACGCAAGGACGTTCTCCCGTATGCCCCGGCAGCGCCACAAGCACCTCAAGAGCGCCAAGATGCGCGAGCGTCTCAGCGAGGAGTCCGCCGCCGAACGCGCGATGTGGGCATCCTCCCCGAACCGAACTGCCTGCGCCTGATCCGCGCCCTCGGCGGCCGAGACGCAACGAGGACTGGCTACTCGGCGAAGCGAGCCGGCGCGCGCGAGTTCTCCGCGCGGGTCTTGACGTCGATCAGCACCGTCTTGCCCTCGGCGTTCTGGCGCATCGCCGAGGCGAGCGCCGGTGCCATCTCGGCCGCCTGGGTCACGTGGATGCCCTCCGCGCCCATGGCCTTGGCGAGGCCCGCGTAGTCGCCCTGCATGTGCGAGACGCCGAACTGCTCGCGAGCCGTGGGGAAACCGCCCGGATAGGTCGCCATGATGCCGTTGTTGAGCACGATGGTGGTGATCGGGATCCCGGCGCGGGCGGAGGTCTCGATGTCGAGACCGGACATCCCGAAGGCACCGTCGCCCATCAGGTTGACGCACATGCGCTCCGGGGCCGCCATCTTCGCCCCGATCATCAGCGGGATGGAGAAGCCCAGGTGCGTGGTCTTGCCCCAGCCAACGTAGCTGTGCGGTGTCGTCGCGCGATAGAACGGCACGATCTGGTCCCGGGGCGCGCCCGCGTCGTGGGTGACGACGCTGTTCTCGTTGTCGAGGACCTCGTTCATTTCGTGGATGACCCGATACGGCGAAAGCGGTCCGTCGTCGTTCGTCAGGTACGGACGCCAACGGGCGAGCCAGGTGTCCCGGGCCTCCTTGACGCGGGCCTGGACGCCGGTGTCGCGACCGTCCTCGCCGATGAGGCCCTTGACGGCGTCGATCAAGGCGCTAAGCGTCAGCTTGGCGTCGCCCACGAGGCCGATGTCCGCGGCGGTGTCCTTGTTGACCTCCTCGTCGGCGATGACCGCGTGAATGAGGAACTTGTCGTGCGAGAAGCGCTGGCCGTAAGGGGTCGCGGTCAGCGAGGTCCCCACGGCGAGCAGGACGTCGCAGTCGTCGAGCCACTGCCGCGCCGGACCGGCCACCGTCGATCCCCCGGCACCCACCGACAGTGGATGCCGTTCATCGAACGCGGACTTGCCGGGCATCGACGTGTAGACCGGGACGTCGAGCAGTTCGGCGAGGGTCCGCAACTCCTCGCAGGCGTCCGCGGACATGACGCCCGCCCCGGCCCAGATCAACGGCTCGGTGGCATCGACAAGGTGCTTGGCGGCGTCGGCGACCGCACCTGCCGAGGGCGCGTACTCGGCCGCCGTCGGCGAAACATACTTCGGGGCGTTGTCGGGAATGGGCGCCGCGCAGACGTCTCCCGGCATCTCCACCAGGACGGGGCCCGGACGGCCGGTGCGCAGCGCGTGGAAGGCTCGGCGCATGACATTGCCCGTCTGATCCGGGCGCGTGATGACCTCGACGCGCTTGAGTACTGGTTCCCACGTCTTGCCGGCGAAGAAGTTCGGCCGCACGAATAGCATGTCTAGGGAATTGCCGCCCGGCAGCGCCAGGATCGGCACGTTGTCGGCATTCGCCTGCGCGAGGCCACCGAGAGAGTTTTCCGCCCCGGCCTGCGACTGCACGGCGACGACGCCGAAGCGCTTGCGGTCCGAGAGCCTGGAGTAGCCGTCCGCAGCCATCACCGCACCGCGCTCGTGGCGGAAAGCCACTGGGCGGATCCCTTCCTTGGCGACCGCCTCGATGAGCGGGTTGGACGGGTAGCAGGACATCCACGTCACGCCCTCGTCCTTGAGGATGCGGGCGACGTATTCAACGCTGTTCATCGGGCGGCTCCGGTTGAGGCACAAAGCGCCGAATGGTACTCGATCCGTTGCCGGCTCCGTTCGTCCCTCCACCCCAAGCACCGAGTACCATGACGCGATGCTCGACGACGAGGCTTGGCTGGTGCTGCGCAAGGCCCGGGAGCGGCGCGACCTGCGCACGCTCGAGTTGGTGCTGAGCGCGCGCGGGATCGAGAGCCGGGTCACCTACGACGCTGGCGTCTGGCACCTGCTCGTGGGCGCCGACGACCTCCTCGACGCCAATCGCGAGCTCGTCGCCTACGACCGCGAGAACGTCCCTGCGCCGCCGGTCGCCATGCCTGCCGTGATCGACAACGGCTACGTGGGCGTGGCCGCCTACCTGGCTGCCATCTGGCTGGTGATGTTCTGTGACGCGAATGCCGCTTTCGGCTGGGACTGGCACGGAAACGGCCGCCTCCAGGCGGGCGCGGTCGCCTCCGGCGAGGTCTGGCGCCTAGCGACCGCGCTGACGCTGCACGCCGACATTGGACACATCGCCGCCAACTCCCTGTTCGGGGGCCTGTTCGGCGTTCTCGTCGGGCGCTACTTCGGCTCGGGCCTAGGCTGGCTGTGCATCCTCCTCGGCGGCATCCTCGGCAACGCGCTCAACGTCATCGTCCGCCACGAGGATTTCAGTTCCATCGGCGCGTCCACGGCCACCTTCGCAGCCGTCGGTCTCACGGCCGCCTTCGCCTGGCGCACGGGCTACTTCCGACACCTGACCTGGCAGCGCGGGTTCGCGCCGGTCTTCGCCGCCATCGCGTTCTTCGCCTACACCGGGATCGGCAACGAACGCACGGACGTCGTCGCCCACATCACCGGTCTCGTCGCCGGCTTCTGTCTCGGCCTCGGCGTCGCGAAGACGCGGCTGCAACTCGCCGGGGCCCGCGCCCAGCGCTTCTTCGCGGCCACCGCCGTAGCGCTCGTCGTCCTCGCCTGGCTAGCCGCGAACTGAGCCGGCCGTCGCGGCGCGCCTAAGTCGCACGCCAGCGATCCAGGATCACCGCCAGGATGATCACCGCTCCGGTCGTCACCCGCTTCGTGGGTTCCGTGATCCCGATCTGGGCGAGGCCGATCTGCAGCACGGAGACGATCAGGACGCCGACGAACGCCCCCATGACCGACCCCCGCCCGCCCATCAAGCTGGTGCCGCCGATCACCGCCGCGGCGATGGCCGAGAGTTCCAGGCCGATGCCGGCATTGGGATCCGCGGACCCGAGGTAGGACGAACTCATGAGCCCACCGAGTCCGGCGAGGGCTCCGGAGATGACCAGTACCGTGCAGCGGACCTGTCTCGGATCGATTCCCGAGACGGCCGCCGCGCTCTCGTTGCTGCCCACGGCGACGATCTGGCGGCCGAAGACCGTCGACTTCAGCAGGAACTCGAACGCGATCACGAGCAGCAACGCCGCCATGAACGACGCCGACATGCCCAGGCCGTCGATCGGCAGCGCGAAGGCCTGGATCTTCGCGCCCATGTAGACGGTCTGCGAATCGGTCACCAGGTACGCGAGGCCGCGCGCGACCTCCAGCATGCCGAGGGTGACAATGAAGATCGGCAGCCGCAGGTACGCGCCCAACGACCCGTTGGCAAAACCGGCGAGCGCCCCGGTCAAGATGCCCACGAGGGCGGCGAGGGGCACCGGCAACCCGAACAACACGACACAAGCGCCGATCACCCCGGCGCTGAGCGCAAGGACGGAACCGACAGAGAGGTCGATCGCCCCGGAGATCAGCACCAGCGTCATGCCGATGGCGACGACCGTCAGCGCGGGCAACTGGTTGAGCAACGTCGACAGCGTCGTGACAGAGAAGAACCGCTCGGACGCGAAGCCGAAGAAGGCCACGATCGCGACCAGGGACAGCAGGATCAGGTTCTCCCCGAAGAAGCGGTACAGGCGCGCCGATCTAGCCACGGCAGTGCCTCACTTGCGGATGTCCGCCAGGCGCGTTGCACCCGAGTCGTACGCGCTGAACGCAGCCGCCAGGATGTCCTCCTGGCGCCACGTGCTGCGGTGGAACTCGGCGACGAGCTTGCGGTTCGACAGCACCAGGATCCGATCGCAAAGACTGCACAGCTCCTCCAGTTCGCTGGAGACTGCGACGATGGCAACCCCGGAGTCGCGCAGGCTCACAAGCTCCTCGTGGATGGCGAGCTTGGCGGCGACATCGACACCGCGCGTCGGCTCGTCGAGCAGCAGCAAGCGCGACTCGCAGTGCAGCCAGCGGGCCAACATCAACCGTTGCTGATTGCCGCCGCTGAGTTCCCGAATCCTCTGTCCGATGCCCGTGCTCGCCACCCGCAGGTTCGCAATCAGCTTGGATACCGCCGGCGTCTCCCGCGCGCGGACGACGCGCCCCGCCCGGTCCGCCACGCGCTTAAGCCCCGCGATGGTCACGTTGAATGCAAGGTCGCGGTCCCGGAAGATCCCGTCCCTGGCCCGGTCCTCGGCCACGTATCCGACGCCGCAGCGGATGGCCTGGCGCGCGTTTCGGATCTCAGTCGCCTCGCCTGGCCCCTGGATCGTTACCGACCCGCCGAGTCGCCGGTCGATGCCGAACACCGCGTTCAGCAGTTCCGTCCTGCCCGACCCGGCGAGGCCGGCGATGCCGAGGATTTCACCCCGCCGACAGTCGAAGCTGATCGGACGGGGGAGCGCCGCTGAACGCAGATCCTTGACGCTCAAACGCACCGGGCGCGCGTCCTCGATCGATCGCGGCCGGGCGTCGAAGTCCGCATCGGCACCGGCCATCTCGCGGATCAGCGTCTGCTCGCGGAGTGCATGGCTTAACTCCGTCAGGCGGACCTCGCCGTCGCGGAGCACCGACACGCGGTCGCACACGGCCAGGACATCGCGCAGGCGGTGCGAGATGTAGATCACCGCGACCCCGCGTTGCGCCTCCTCGCGCAGGATTGCGTGCAGCCGATCCGACTGCGGCGCGGTCAAGGCCGAGGTCGGTTCGTCCAGGATCAGCAGTTTCGGGTCGGTTGCCAGCGCCCTCGCGATCTCGACAAGCTGTTTCTCAGCAAGGCTCAAGCGCCCCACGCGCACCTCGGGGCTCGCATCGAGGCCGACGGTCCGCAGAACACGCGCCGCCTGCTCGTGCGCCGCCTTCCGCCTGATCCGCGCGAGACCCGAGGTCGCCGTGTGCAGCAGGATGTTCTCGGCGATGGACAGGTCGTCGACGAGACTCAGTTCCTGGGCACAGATCGCAACACCGGCCTGGAGGGACTCCGCCGGTGCGCCGGGCCGGTACGGTCGGCCGTCCAGCAACAGGTCTCCGGAGTCCGCGCGCTCGAGCCCGACGATGATTTTGGCGAGCGTCGACTTGCCGGCGCCGTTCTCGCCCACCAGCCCGTGGATGTTGCCAGCGGGAATCTCGAGGTCCACGTCCCGCAGGACGGGGGTCGCGAACGACTTGCCGATCCGCCTCGCGGCAATCCTCGGCGTCACTTAACCCGCCGGGGGTTCGCTCTCGGATGGGAGGTCGGCCCGGGTGATCACAACGGTCGGCGTCTCGCGGTCCGCGACAACCGTATCGCCCGCAATCATGTCGAGGGCCAACTCGATCCCGTTGACCGCGAATCGGTCGCCGTACTGCTCGACCGTGGCGAGTATCCGCCCATCTGTGAGCAGCGGGTGGACGGCCGAGATGTTGTCGAAGCCGACGATGGTGACCTCGTGGTCCAGTTCGGCGAAGGACACCGCGGACGCAGCGCCCAAGGCCATGTTGTCGTTCGCTGCAAGGACGACCTGTACCTCCGGGTGGCGGACGAGAATCGCCGCGGTCACTTCCGCCGCCTTGGTCTGGTCCCACTGCGCGCTCTGCATGGTCAGCAACGTCGCACCTGCGTCGGCGATCGCCTCGGTGAACCCGAGCCTGCGCTCGATCGCGTTGTGGGCGCTCGTCACACCTTCTAGGACGACGACGTTCGCGCCCTCGGGATACCGTTCCAGCGCAACCAGGGCTGCCGCCTTGGCGCCCTTGCGGTTGTCCGGGCCGATGAAGGGAATCGCCAAATCGTACTCGGCGAGCACGTCGCGATCGAGCTGGTTGTCGATATTCACCACCTCGATTCCGCCCGACCGGGCTCGCGCCAAGGCCGGCACCAGCGCTTTCGAGTCAGCCGGGGCGATGACGATGGCATCGACGCCCAGGGCGATCATCTGGTCCACCAGCGCCACCTGCTGCGCCAGGTCGCTCTCGTTCTTGATGCCGTTGACGATGAGTTCATAGGTGTCGGGACGCTCGTCCTGGTGGCGTTCCGCCGCCGCGGCCATCGTCACGAAGAACTCGTTGGCGAGCGACTTCATGATGAGCGCCACCGTGGGTTTGGCGGGCTCCTCGGTGGCGGGACTGCAGGCCCCGAGGGCGACCAGGATCGACAGGAGCGCGGCACCGCCGAGGCGTTTTGCGTAACCCAGGTACGCGGGCCTCCCGGCCCGCAATGGACCCTGTCCGACGCCGGAATGCGGACGCGAACGGCAAGCCATTCGTGGACGTCCGCGTACGGTGACCCTCATGGTGCGGCCCGGGGGATGACCCACCCGTCGCTGCCGACCTTGCCGCCGATCTCGTCCGCGACCACCCGGTCGACGATCGCGATCCCGGTCGCCGCCATCGCATCGAAGTTGTCGACGCCATTGGCAACCGGGAAACCCTTGCGCGTGCGGTGGATGTTGTAGCGGTCCGAGAACTGCTGGCCGAACACCTCTTCGATCCCCGCCTTGCCGTCCATGAAGCCAAGCAGGCCACCCCAGGTCGCCGCCGGGTTGTCCGAATCCCAGCCGGCGAGCACGGCGATCTTGACCGTTTCCTGGTAGTCGCCCTCGCCGTAGAGCAGGCTGACGACGCTTGCGGCGAAGTTGATCCCGGAGGCGAAGCAACCGTTGCAGAAGACGTTGCGCGACGTCATGTCGTAGCCATCGGCCTGGTCCACCTGGTAGCGCTGGTACACCTCGTCGCGGGCCTGCTCCCAGGGCACGCCCGCCTCGTAGCGACCCTTGACGAAGTCGTACATCTTCGCGGTGGTCGATCCATCCGGCAGATGCGCCCGTGCCGCGGCAGCCATCGACTGGACCTGGTCTTTCCTTGAGCTCGCCGGATCAGCGCTAGCCGCGAGGGCGTACATCACCACGTAGAACTCGGATGCCAGCGCCGCTTCGCCGCTCGCGGTGGTCGCGATGGGCAGCTTGGCCATGGCGAGCGCGATGTCCGGCCGACCCGGCGCGTAGAGCCCGAAGATCTCCGTGGTCAGTTGCGCATCGATCATCTCGTAGAACTCGTTGTTGGCCGGATCGCTTGTCGCGGGCGGGACCATGCCGTCGAGCATCAGGTCGTGGGCGCGCTGGTTGGACACCCAAAGGAAGTTCTCGCGTTCGTTCTCGTCGTAGATGTGGGCAAGCCAGCCGGCCCTGATCTGCTCGCCCGTCAACCGGGTGGTCGCGTTCGCCGCCAGCAGGTGCTGGTACATGTACTCGATGTCCGTGTCGTCGTCGGCCCCCCAGATCTCGTTCGGCGCCCGACGAATCCAATCGATGTTGCGCGACAGTCCCGACCGGCCGCCCCAGGCGTTCGGCTGGTCCTCCCCGCCCCAGTCCTCCCGGGTATAGAACACGCCGGCATCGCCTTCGCCGCCGATCTTGTCCATCTCCGTGATGATGCCCGTCCAATTGGCGATGCATTGACCCAGCCAGAAGCCATGCAGCTTTTCCGCGTAGTCCGACTTGGAGAGGGTCAGGTCGTCCGCGTGCGCCATCGACGCGCAGAGCGCCACGAGCATGAGAGAGGAGAGGAGCCGTCGCATGGAGGCATGCCTGTTTGAGGGCGATCCGGCATTATGGCGTAGCCCCTCGACGAACGGCAACGCACGCTGGTGTTGGTAGGTGGTCTGAGCGCCCACGGCTGGCCCTGCGCTTCGCTCCGCTAGCGCTTACTCGGCCTTCGGCCCAGCCCCGCCGACGGGCGCTGTGCTCCCTTTGGCGGATGTTCTATGACAGGGCAAGCGCGCAACCGCGGCAAAAGCGATGCGCTAGGGTTCACGCTCCAGCGCTTGGAGTTCGGCTTCTAGGGCCGCCAGACGGGCCTCGGCGTCTCGTCGCGCGGCCTCCGCCTCCTGGCGCGCGGCCTCCGCCTCCCAGCGCGCGGCCTCCGCCGCCACCGCGGCATCCTCGGCAGAGACACGGGCATCGGTTTCCTCGAGCAAGTCTCGCAGTCGCCCCGTTTCGGGGTGGTGAAGTACCAGGTCCGGCCCCCGTGAGTAGAGGTAGAGGCCGAGAACAGCGCTCCAGTGGGCTGTCACACCCGCCGGGACGGGTGCTTGATCCGGCCCGAGAGCTCGGGGCGGCACTTGTCGGTAGCGCCCATCCTCTAGTACCCAGCCGCGCAATCCATCCGGGGCGTCGGTATGCCGGTGGGGATCGAAGAGCCAGAACTCCGGGATGCCGAGGCTTTCGTAAAGCCTTGGCTTTTCCACCGTGTCACGCGTCACCGAACTCGACGAGATGATCTCCAGGATCAGATCGGGTACGGGCTCCTGCCAGAGCTTGTAGGACTTGCGGTCCTCATCCGGTGGCGTGCCCGGCGCATCGACGTCTCCGGCCGTCAGCGACACCAGTATGTCGGGCGCGACCGGTTTCCGGAACCGGTCCGAACGCCGCGCATAGAGCCCGCAGTCGCCGGTCACGAGGGCACGGTCGCCATGGATGCGCCTCAGGTACGGCATCAGCAAGGCTGCCGTCGCCAGGCGGACGCGGTCGTGACGGAGGTTCTCCACGACATGAAGACGGTATAGGAAGCCGTCCCGGTCATACTCGCCGCCCGGGATCGGGTGGGGCGGCGTCGTGGGTATGGGCGACCGCCGGTTTGCCGGGCCGTCGGCCTTGACCACTTCTTCGAGTTGTGCCATGTCGAAACCGTACCACAGGATTTCCATCCGTCGCGCAAGCGCGTCAAGAGGCGATTGGACCACCTCGCGAACGTCCCGAAAATGGACGATCTCTCGACCTGCTGTAAGAGATCGGCTCGGCGCGCTTAGCCGCCCTCGCCCGCTACGCCGTCCCGGATGCGCTGGGCCTTGCTCTCGTCCCACCACCAGGCGTCCGGAAACCCCGTGCGGAACGGCGGATCCTCGCCCGGCCTGCCGAACTTGCCCCAGTAGACGACGCGCGGACCGGAGATGGCGACCAGCGGGACGTAGTAGTAGTGTACGGGCGCGATCGGCCACTTGCCCATCACCATCACGTTGTTGGGGCCTAGGCCGCGTTTGCCAGAACTGTCCGAACCGGCCATTGCCGCGTCCCACTCGCTGCATCCCCCGGTCCCATCATCTAGAGCCGGCGTCCAGTCCGAAGGCGACCACGAAATCGCCCCGGCCTTCACCCTCAGAGAGGTCACCGCCGGCAGTGATGACCACATAGTCCACACCCCTGTCCCGGTATGCCATCGGCGTGGAATGCGCTCCTGCCGGAAGTTCGTGACTCCACAACTCGTTACCGTACGTGCCATCGAACGCACGCAACGTGTTGTCGTAGGTCGTGGCCAGAAACACAACGCCGCCATCAGTGACCATAGGCCCACCTTTTGTCAGGTAGCCCCAGCCGGCAGCCTCCCGGCCGACGTCGACCCATGGCGTCGTGCCCACAGGACGTTCCCACAGTATCTCGGCGGCGTCCAGATCCACCGCGACGAGAGTGGCCCAGGGACCTCCGAGGCACGGCAGAAACTCATGGGCCAAGTCGACGCGCGCCATTCCGTAGGGCGTGCCGTTCTGCTCGGTGAACTGTGCTACCGCCCCATTGACCGTACCTTCACGCTCGGCCGCGCGGAACTGGCGACGAGGGACAAGCCTGACGACCGTAGGCCATCGGCTCACGGTCAGGTAGCCGATGCGTGAGTCGCGGTCGTAAGCCATCGACCCCCAGTTCGTACCCCCGGGGTTGCCGGGATAGACCAAGGTTCCTTCGTGACTGGGCGGCGTGAATATCCCGTCGTACCGAATCCCGGCGGAGAGTCTCTTGCATGCGGCACGGTGCTCCGGGTCGAAGTCCCAGAGAGCTAGCGGTCGCGCATCGGTGGCGTGTAGCCGAAGTTTCGGGAACGGCTGAGTCGGCGCGGCCTCTTCGCCGGGAACGTAACTCACGGGCACGGCCCGCTCCTCGACCGGATGCAGCGGCTCGCCCGTCTCCCGATCAAGGACGAACACGAAGCCTGTTTTCGTCGCTTGCGCCAGTGCCGGCCGCCTCGTCCCGTCCGCGGACAGGTGGTCGAAGAGCAGTGGCTGCGCCGCAAGGTCGTAGTCCCACAGGTCATGCCGCACGGTCTGGTAGCCCCACTTGAACTCGCCTGTCGATGCCCGTAGAGCAACCACCGAGTTGGCAAAGGCGTTGTTGCCGGGGCGCCTGCCACCGTAGAAATCCGGAGACGGCGACGACGTGGGCAGAAACACCAGGTCCCGGTCGGGATCGGCGGACATCACACTCCAAACATTCGCACCGCCCGTACGGTTCCTGCGGACGTTCGCCCAGCCACCGGCACCGGGATGGTCCTCTGAGCGAGCAACCGGATCCCACGACCAAGCGAGCGACCCGTCCCGGGCGTCATATGCCCGCACCATCCCGGACTCGAGACGTGCGGCGCCGTTGTCGCCGATGGAGGATCCGACGATGACAAGGTCGCCGACCACCGTAGGTGGCGAAGTCACAGAGTATTCGCGCTCTCGGTAACGGCGAACTCCGGCGGACAGATGCACCTGCCCACGTCTACCAAAGTCCGTGCAAAGCGTGCCGGTTTCCGCATCGACGGCAATGAGGCGCGCATCCAGCGTGCCAAGAAAGACGCGCGCCGGGCAATGCTCCTGGCCGGACGCGGAACCGTACCAGGCCGCTACGCCTCGGGACGTGAACATCTCGCTGTAGGGTTCCGCGAAATCCACCTCGGGGTCGTAGGTCCAGATCTCCTCGCCCGTACCCGGATCGAGGGCAAAGACGCGGTTGAAGCCGCTGGAAAAGACCAATCGGCCACCGACCAGAATGGGTGTGGCGCGGAACCTCGACGGATTCCCCTCGAACTCCTTGCCATCCGTAGCGTCGCCTGTTCGGTACGTCCACACGATTGACAGTCCGTCTATGTTCCCGGGCCCGATCGACGAAGGTACGGCATGGCGGTCGCCTCCGAGCGAACCGCCGTAGTGCGGCCAACCATCCGCAGCCAGTGCCGATGAGCCGCCCACAGCGGCGACCAACGTCGCGAGCAAGGCGGGGATCCGGTGTCGGCACATCCCGGGGAGGCACCCGGTTCGCTCGGGCACGGCAGTCCCGGATGCGCCTGCGCAACCTTGCCGCGACGAGCCGGACACGCCTTGACGGGCGGCATTGAGGGACAATGCAGTACTGTTCACGGGGAGCGTCGATACAACCGGCGCCACAAGAATCCAAATGATACACGAAAGTCTCATTGCTTGTCCGAAGCGGTGGCGCGTTGTGCTTGTGTGTGCGGGAGTTCGGGGCCGATGACGAAGGTCTCGGGTCATGCGATCCGGCCGCGGACACTAGCGGCGATCATCGAGGCAGCCGTCCGAATGCTGAGCGTCGACCCCGGCGTCACGATGGGCGAGGTGGCCCGCGGCGCAGGCGTGGGCCGGGCGACGCTACATCGTCATTTCAAGGGCAAGGCGGACCTCCTCAGGACAATTACCGCCCGGTGTATCGAGGAGACGAACGCCGCCGTGCTTGCGACGGATGACCGGACACACCGGCCGTGGACAGACTGGGGCGCATGCTAAGGAGCGTCATACCGCTTGGCGATCGTTACGCGTTCCTGCTGCGTCTGGAAGGGTCGCAGGACGAAAGCCTCCAAAAGGGCCACAAGACTCAGTTGGAGTGGGTCAGGTCGCTGATCGGGCAGCTCAAGGCGGAGCGTGCCATTGCAGAGGACGTGCCAACTTCGTGGGCCGTTACACAGGTGGATCAGGTCATTGGGACCGCATGGACCGCGGTGTCGACAGGCGAACTCTCAACCGACGAAGCGGCCGGACCGGCTTTGCGGACGTTGTTGAGGGGTTTGGGCTAAGCCTCGACCAGCATACGCCTCCCTCTACCGCGGGCTATCGCGGGGCGCACAATGGCATCGTCCTTCGCTGACTGATCGACCAGCTGGACGCCACCGACGCGATGTAGCTTAGACCGGACGGTGCCCCTGCTTTTCGCTCATCCTCATCTCGCAGCCTGCGCCATTGAAACCAGCGGGGCTTCCCTCCGTCGAGGTACGCGGGCCTCCCGGCCCCCATTGAAGCTTGCACCACGCCGGAATGCGGACGTGCGGACCTACCGGTCCTCGCCCGCTACGCCGTCCCGGATGCGCTGGGCCTTGCTCTCGTCCCACCACCAGGCGTCCGGAAACCCCGTGCGGAACGGCGGATCCTCGTCCGGCCTGCCGAACTTGTCCCAGTAGACGACGCGCGGACCGGAGATGGCGACCAGCGGGACGTAGTAGTAGTTCCACAACAGGACGCGGTCCAAGGCGCGCGCCGCCGCGACGAGTTCGTCCATCGAGCGTGCGCCGAGGGTTTCCTCGAGCATCTTGTCGACCGCCGGATGATCGATCCCCGGCCAATTCGTCAGCGCCGACGACGCCGACGAGGAGTGCACGCGGCCACGCAGGCCGGACTCGGGTGTGATGCCAGCACCGAAGTTGCCGAAGACAACGTCGAAGGCCCCTTCGGTCAGGATGTTCACGAACTGGGCGGTCTCAACCATGCGAATCGTCGACCGGATGCCGAGGCGGGCCAGCAGGCTGACGTACGGCAGCAGCGTGCGGCGCTCATTCGCTGTCCGGATCACGAAACGCAACGAAACTGACGACCGTCCTGGTCCCGGAGTTCGCCCGCGGACATGTGCCAACCCGCCTCGGCGAGGAGGTTCAAGGCCTCGATCAACGCCCGCCGGTTGTCACCGAAACCGCTCGATCGCGGCAAATCGAACGCCTCGGTGAAGAGCGCGGCAGGCAACGATTCGCGGAACGGCGCAAGGAGGCGGCGCTCCGCCGCCGAGGGCGGACCCGTCGCGGCCAGATAGGAGCCGGGGAAGTAGCTCATGGGCCTGTCGTACAGGCCGTGATTGAGCGCGCGGTTGCCCCACTCGTAGTCGAAGGCCATGGACAGCGCTTGCCGAACACGCCGGTCGGCAAGCTTCTCCTGTCGGGTGTTGAAGGCGATGCCACTCCGGAAGCCCACGTACGACATGTAGTTGTGGCGACGCATGACCAGCCAGCCCTTGTCCTTGGCGGGGATGTCGTAGCCGGTCGCCCAGTAGCGCGGCTCGGCTTCGACGCGGTAGTCCACCAGGCCCTTGCGCAACGCTTCGCGCTCGACGGTGGCGTCGTGGTACACCTCGTATCGGATCGCGTCGAAGTTGTGCCGACCGCGGTGAATCCCGAGGTGACGTCCCCAGTAGTCGCGAACACGCTCGTAGCGGATGTAGCGACCGGGCTGGAAGTCGGCGATCCGGTACGGGCCGCTCCCCAACGGAGGTTCCAGTGTCGTTTGCGTCAGATCCCGGCCGCGCCAACAGTGCTCGGGAACGATCGGCCACTTGCCCATGACCATCACGTTGTTGGGGCCCAAGCCGCTGACATTCCGAAAGCGGAAGCGGACTTCGCGCTCGCCAAGGATCTCGATGGCGTCGATGAAGCCGAAGGCCTGCTTGACACCGCCCATGCCGTGCTCGGCGATCCAATCGAAAGTGAACTTGACGTCCCGGGCGGTGACCGGCACGCCGTCGTGCCAGCGTGCCTCTTCTCGCAGACGCAGGATCGTCCAACTGAAGTCCTCGGCGAGCGCGACGCTTTCCACGAGGTTGCCGTAGAAGCTGCCGGGTTCGTCGTCGGACGGCCAGAACAAGGGGTCGTAGACCATGGCCAACTCGATCACGTGAAGGCCGGGCGGGTTGATCCCCTTGCCGATGTTCGGCGTGAAGCTGTTGAATTTTTGAGCCGTGGCGAGGACCAAGGTGCCGCCCTTGGGGGCGTCGGGGTTCACGTAGTCGAAGTGCGCGAACCCTTGGTGGTACTTCAACGCCGCGAAATTCGACACACCGTGGCTGAATCGCGGCTCGGCGTGGCCGCTCGCCGCGATCAGGAGCGCCCCCGCAAAGGCAATCAGGGCGGGCATGGCGCCCAAGAGCTTGTGGCGCGCCGGAGCCCTATAGCTTCGCAGCGGCCGCGGCGTACATGAACTTCTTCATGTCCACATCGTTCTCCGGCGTCGCGGTGTGGAAGAAGAGCTCCGCACCCAGCAATTGCCGCATGCCCTCCGGCGCACTCGCCATGTAGGCCTCGTCCTTCAACAGGTACGTGAAGTCGTCGATGGGCTGGGTGTAGAGACGCTGATAGGTGGCGTGCAGCACGGTGCGCGTGCCGGGAATCTTGCGTGGCAGGGAACCGTGCCAGACGGCGCCGTCCCAGACGGCGACGTCGCCCTTCTCCGTCTCGATGGCCACCGGCTCGGCGGTCTCGAGGTCCTTCGCCGTGGGCGGCCGGCGCAATCGGTGCGAGCCCGGCACCACGCACGTGGCGCCCCCAGCGTGGGTCATCCCCTCGCAGGCGAAACAGAAGGTCATCACCAGGTTGTGTTCGGGGAACGGCACCGGCATCCAGTTCTGGTCCGCGTGCAGGCCCAAGGCCCCGTCGCCCTCGCCCTTGAACTGGTGCTTGATGCTGCCGACGAAGCGGCCGCCGCGCATCGCCTTGCCGCAACTGAACTCCGCGATCGCCATCACCTTGGGCAAGGTCGCGATGCGGTCGATCGCGGGGTGCCGACCCAGGAGCAGCGGCGCCGAGCCCACGATGCCCGTGGCGCTCGCGTCCTCCGTGGGCGTCGACAGCGTGTGAATGGCTTCCCGGAGGTCGTCCCAGAGAGACGGCGGTCCGGCTTGCCGGATCACGCCGTAGCCGTGCTCGCGGAGACTGGCGATGACGTCCCAGAGGTCGAATTCGTCGATGCGCGGGCGCAATTCGTCCGACACTTCGAACGGTCCGACCGGTTTCGCTTCCTCCGGTCGCTCAAGAGTCTCGGCTTCGGCCATCGTGGTATCCCCTTGGCGGTGAGCTTGAGGATACTAGCACCCCGTTTGGTGTGCGGCCGTGGACGCCCGCACCAGCAACTAGGCCGTGATGAGCGCCATCTTGTTGTGCAGCTCGACCAGCCATGCGGGGAAGATGCTCGTATCCCCCTGGATGTCCGGCGGCGGCTCCGGTGGCGGGCGGGAGGACAGTTCCGCGACGATTTCCGGGGTATAGACCGTGCGCGCGCCCGGGAGCGCGGTCTCGTAGTCCGCGCGAATCTTGACATCCGTGTCGTCCACTTCGCCGGCACCCACCGTGACGCTCCTGCCCTTGATGTAGAAGTACCAGGCGGCCGTGCCCGACGGCGCGACCCTCTCCGGCACGTCCGTGAAAACCTCACACACGCTGAGCCGGGTGTCGTCGTCGCAATGCTCGGCCACGAGTTCCTCCAGAACGCTCCGCGCCGCGTCGACCCACGCCGCGCCCGCGAAATCGACCTTGGCGGTTGCCGCTTGTTCGCTCATTTCACCTCCCTTGAGTGCAGCGTGGAAGATTCTAGCGGGGATTCCGGTGCGAACCGCAACGTGGTTGCGAACGGCTGGCTTGCCCGGCGTGCGCCTTCGGAAACCCCGCTAAGTGTGTCAAGATGTGTCCAAACCGAAAAAGGCTAGGGCCCTAGCATGAACCGATTCAGCAACAAGCGTCTCGCGCGCAATTCCCTCCTCGTTCCAGCCCTGCTTCTCCTCCTTCCGGCATCCTTCGCCCGGGCCCAGTCGATGGCAGAGGAGCAAGAGCCGATGATCGAGGAAGTGATCGTCACCGCCACATACCGCGAAACCGACCTGATGGACACGGCACAGTCGATCAGTGCCGTGACCGACAGCCTCGTGGAGGACCTCGGCGGGCAGAGCATGGGCGATATCTTCACCATGGTGCCGGGCTTAAGCATGCAGGGAGGCATCAACGGCGAAAACCGCTATACCGTGCGCGGGGTGACATCGCAGACCGGCAGCACCGGCTATTTCCTGACCGGCGCCACCATCGGGGTCTACCTGGACGGCACCCCGGTCACCGCGGCACTCGGTCCTGACAACCAGGTCAGCGGCACGCTGTTCGACATCGAGCGCGTGGAGGTACTCAAAGGACCCCAGGGGACGCTCTTCGGCGAGGGCTCCCAAGGCGGCACGATCCGCTACCTCTACAAGCAGCCAGACCCCACCGGATTCGACGCCGCGGTCAACGCGAGCTACTCCAACATGGGCTATTCCAATAAGAACTCCAGGCGCATCGACGGCATGGTCAACATTCCCTTCGGCGACGGCTTCGCGCTACGCCTCACCGGGTGGGAAGCCGAGACGGCCGGTTACGTCGATGAACTCGGGACCGACGGCGAGCTAGTCGGAGAGGACACCAACTCGGCGGGGCGCGAAGGCTTCCGGGCGGCTCTGCGCTACGAGGGCGACCGGTTCGCTGTCGCGGGCACGGTCTACAGCAGCACGCAGGAGACCGACGGAACCCTGAGGACCGTACGCGCATACGAGGCCCCTCCTACGCCCAGCGTCGAAGGCTACGCGAACATTTCCACGGACGACATCGACATCTACAGTCTCGTCGTGGAAGTCGACTTCGACTGGGCGAACTTCCAGTCGATGACGTCCTTCACGGACCGGACAAGCCCGTCGGTCATCAACGTCGAATACTCGGGTTTCTGGGTCCTCGACTTCGTCTACGGCGGGTCGACATTGGCCGCAGGCCACCCGGGCTGCACCCCCGCGCTCTCGTTCGGGTTCTGCCCCGGATGGCCCGGGTTCTTCAATCTTGCCGTGCCAGGCTCCGTGATTCCGGACGGTCAGAACATCTCGGCATTCGTGGCCTTGGGCAACAACTACAGCGAACGCATGGTCCAGGAGTTCCGCCTGGTCTCGCCCGGCGATCAGCGGCTGCGCTGGACGGCCGGCGCCTTCTGGAAGGACAGCGAGGACCACAGCCAGAACCAGCAGATCAGCTTGTACCACCCCGGCCGCGAGGGCTTCGGCACATTCTTCGACCCCCTGCTGAGCGTCCCCGCCAACACCCACACCGACTTGCTCGAAGAGTACGCGGTGTTTGGCGAGGTCAGCTACGACCTCACCGAGCAGCTCGAGGTCACCGCGGGCTTAAGGGTGTCCGACCTGCAACAGTACTTCTCGAACACGGACTCGGGCACCGACGACACCCCGGTGTCGCCCAAGTTCGTGGTGTCGTGGCGGCCGCTGGACGACATGCTGCTGTACTTCAACTACGCCACCGGGTTCCGGCCGGGCAACGTCAACAACCACATGGAGTTCAATGTCCGCCAGCTCGAAATCCAGATCGAGCAGGCGATGGCGGCCGGGAACACGGAGGGCGTGCCCCTGCTGCGCCAGGGCCAGGAACTCTCCCGAGCCCACCGATTCTTCGATGGCGACCATGTATCCAGCTACGAAGTGGGTTTCAAGAGCACGCTTCTGGACGGCCGAATGGCCGTGCTTGCCTCGGCCTACTATGTCGACTGGGAGGAGATGATCCTGGTCGAAGACGTCCCTGCGCTTCGCGCCCTGACCCCCGGGACGAGCGTCTACAACACGAACAGCGGCGGCGCCGAAATCCAGGGCTTCGAGATGGAACTGACCGCGTTCGTGACGGAGCGCTTGGCGGTTCGCCTCGCCGGTGACGTCGTGGAGACGGAAGTGACGCAGGGGCCGGCGCAGTCTACGGACAGTCCCGAAGGGGCCGAGCTGCTCCACGCGCCGGGCAAGAGCGGCTCGTTGGCGGTGGACTACACCATCCCGCTGAGCGATGGCTGGAGCATGGTGCTGCACGCCGACCGCGCGTACGTGGCCGAACAGTTCGCCAATACCGAGAACACGCTCGTCATCCCGAGCTACCAGAAGTCGAACGCCCGGGTCACGCTACGCAGTGCCGACGACAAGTGGCGCGTCGCCGCATACGCCACCAATCTCAGCAACAACGCCATCCTAAGCGGCCGAACCCAGCAGCAGGTCTTCTACTGGTACCCGCCACGCCAGGTGGGCATCGAAGTGGGCTACAACGGCAACTTCCGCGACTGATCCGAGGAGGATCCCATGGAAGCAGCGACTGCCAACGTGAAGCGCCTGGACGAACTCGCGCGACTCAAGATCGAGCGCAATGCGTTGGAGCTGGAGGCGAACGGCTACACCGTGGTGGAGGATGCGCTCGATCCCGATCTAACCGCGCGCGGCCTCGAAGCGGCCTTGAACAGCATCGACGAGCGCACGGGCAGACGCCCCAACATCGAGTCCGATGCGGGCTTCGGCGGCTACTGGGTGTGGCGGTACATGCTCTTGAAGGACGCGGCGTTCGAAGAGATCGTGATGGCGGAGAAGGTGCTGGCGCTGGTCGACTACCTCGTGGGCGATGACTGCATCCTCAGCACGCTGACCTGCCACATCCGGGGCGAGGGCCGCAGCAAGGACTTACCAACCGGCTACCTGCCGTTGCACGGCGACGATCCGCATCCGCACGCGGGGTTCAACAACTCCGTGACCGTGAACATCTGCCTGACCGACGTGACCGAGGAGTCGGGATGCCTGGCGTTCGTCCCCGGCAGCCACAAGTTGGCGCGGCAACCGGCGCCGAAGGAGCGTGTGCTGGCAGGGGACGGTGCCAACGACGAGGCGGTGCCGCTCGTGGCGCCGGCCGGTTCGGCGATCATCTGGCCGTCGCACACTTGGCATGGCTCTTGGGAGTCGCCGTCACCCGGGTTGCGCGTGACCTTGGCCGTGCTCTATGCCAGGCCCCATCTGCAGCCATATGAACTCTACCGGGAGACCGTGCCGGACGCGGTGCTCGAGCGGAACTCGCCGCGGTTCGCGACGCTAATGGGTATGGACACCATCAGCGGCTGGAACGACAACCAGGACGACTGGCACAAGAAGTGGAGCGACCGGGACCGGTCCCGATATGCACCGCGGGGCGTGGCGGCGAGCGCGGGTCCGCAAAGCGTCGAGCACTGATCCACGTGATGTATATTCCACGGAGTTCCTAGGGAGGGTCGCCATGAGCGAACAGGCGGAGACCGCCGTGGAAGAAAACCCGAGAATGGCCTTGCTGGGCGAAAGGGCCAAGGTACTGCAGCCGCTCATGAACAGCGTGCAGAAGAGCAACGGCCTGCTCGGGCCCTACGATGTTGCCGACCACCTGCAGGCCAGGATCGAGGAACTCGATCTTGCCGATTCCATCGCGCACTTCGAGGCGCACGGCTACGCCGCGATCCCCGACGTTGCCCCGCCCGAGGAGATGGACGAGCTTCGCGAGGCGATCCACGGCCTGTCCGGCGAGATCACCGTCGGCAACCCCACCCGCGGCGCCTCATATCTACTCGGTCGCCATCCCGCCATAGACCGGATCGCCACCAACCCCAAGATCCTCGCATTCGCGGAGGTCAGCGTCGGCAACGGGCTGCGCGCCAGCCAGTTCGCCGCGTCCATCATGGGCAAGGTGGAAAAGCCGTTCGCCGGCGGCATACACGCCGACCAGAACTGGCTGCCAGCGCCGTTTCCGGAACACAACTGCGTCATCACCTTCTGCATCCCCTGCGACGGCATGACCGACGAAGAAGGTGCGACGCGCGTCGTCCCCGGATCGCACCTGAAGCGCCGACACCCGACACCCGAAGAGGCCAAGTCGGAGACGGTCCCCATCGAGGTCGAGAAAGGCGGCGTGGCCGTCTGGGACGGATCCGTCTGGCACGGCACCGGTTGGCGACGCGTCGACGGCGTGCGCACGGTGCTCCACGCGACCTATCAACGGCTCTATACGCAGCCCATCGACGACTACACGTACCTGTTGAAGGACGAGGACTACATGGCGTCCGCGCCGGAAGCCATGCGGGGACTGCTGGGCGAGCGGCTGTTCTTCGGCACTGCCCACGCCGGCAGCATGGTCGACATGGGCAAGTTCACGGAAGCGACGATCCGTTCCAAGCTATAGGGTGTGATCTCGCGGTGCGAACCTTGACCCTGGAAGAGAAGCGAAACCTGTATCTAGACGGCTACATCGTGCTCAGGAAGGCCGTGTCCGACGATCTGGTCGATGCAGCGAAAGCCCGCATCAAGGCCGCCAAGAAGGGCGAGAGGCTCGGGGGCGAGACAGTCATGACCGATCTCGTCAACGCGTCGAGCATCACGCCGATCCTGCATGACGTGATGGGGCAATTCGATCCCCCGACCGCGTGCCAAGTGGGGGTCATCAAGCCCAGTCAGCCAAGCGACCGGTTCAACAACGTCGGCTACCGCGACCGCGACATGCCCTACTACGGCGCGCAGACCCACATGGACGGCAGCATCACGATCGCGGCGCCCCAGGAGGTCCAGGAGGGCTCGCCCGAGGAGATCTACCGGCGCCACTTCGCCTCCGGGCCGAAGGGCGACCTCGGCCGCAGCCCCGAGGTGATGGGACACAACATGGTGCCGCTGTTCGAGGATCCGGCGATGACGCTGGGCCTAGGCAGCTTCACCGCGTTCGTGTTCGTGTGCCTCAACGATCAGACCACGGAAGGCTGCGGCCAGACCGCGCTACTCCGCGGCGCCCACCACGACATGGAGCAGTTCTTCCAGTGGCAGTACGCCACCAACGGCCGTCTCGGTCCCGAGGGGCCCGGCTGGCCCCGGCTGAATTACGCGGCACCGAACCGCTGCGGGATGGTGTACATGCCGCCGGCCGTCCAGGACAAGTTCGTCGACGAGACCTCCGAGTCCACGCCCGATGGCAGGAAGTGGCCGCGGCCGACGCAGATCCTCATGGAGCCGGGCGACGCGTGCATCACGTCCTACCACATCCCGCACTCGGGCACGCGCAACGAGAACGGGACGGAGTCCCGCAAGAACATCATCTTCCGCATCCGCAACAAGAAGCGCCAGCCGAACGTGGTGGTGAGCGGCGTCACGGACCACCCCGACCGAGGCCAGATGGGCGAGTGGCTCGACTTCGAGGAAGGCAACGATCCCTGGGAGCGGTCCAAGTACGCCATGTGCAACATGTGGCACGAGTGGGACGGCATGGCCGACGTGGTCGCGGAGGAGAGCGCCTAGCGGATATCCCGCCCGCACGGCGTCGGCGGCGACGGTCCTCCGGACCACCCGACGCGCAGACTACTCGGTGCCCAACCGCCTCGACACGGATTCGGCGAAGTTCGCCAGATTCACCAAGCAGTGCGCCACGATGCTCGGGCGAACGCTACGGGTGTACATGGTCGTATAGATCAGGGGAAGGAGCCCCAACGTGCGCACCGGAATCATCCAAGGGGTGTCAAAGTGGTACACCGAGAAAAGCAGGCTGTGTGCCGCGGGCCTCAGCCGCCCGAACTGGCCGGGCATTCTCGGCAAGAGATATCCGCGAAAATAGAGTTCCTCGGTTATGGGAACGAGGATGCCGGTCAGCAGGATGTGTGCAAAGAGGACGATTCCTACGGCCTCCGGGTCCCCTGTCGCCTGGTACTTCGAGAGGACGCTGACACCAACGAGGGTGGTTTCAAGCCAATGGGTGATCGGTTCAAGGGCCAAAAAATGATGGCGGTCGGCACCAGGATCACGGGAACCATATGAGATAGCGAGACCAATCGACTGGTCGGTCGTACACGACGACGCCTTCAAGAGACCACCCCCGGTTGCGCCGCTTCTTGGCCAGGTAGTAGAGCCAGCCTAGCTGCACCGGAATCAGCACGAGGATGTTCGCGAATACGCCGAAGAAGAGCTCCGGCGCCACCACAAAACAATGGGTTAAACGCAATCTAAGGGACTTGGACAGAGGCGTCCCGGACGAGGCTCGCGCCACCTCCCTCAGTTCGCCTCGGCGCCAGGCGCCCTCTTGCGGAACCTGAGCGTCATGCGGTCGGATTCGCCGATGGAACGGTAGCGGCCCTCGCAGGCCACACGCTCGTCCGCGTCCTCCGCCTCGCCGCACAGGGCGAACGAGGGCGGCAGCGTCCAGACCCCCGCCTCGTGGTCGTGTGTATCCCGAGGATTGGCATTGATCTCCGATGACGCTTCGAGCACCAGTCCGGCCGCCTCCGCCATCTCGATCACGAGCGCCTCGGCAACGTAACCAGTCCGCCCGGCCTCGTCCGCGGTCCAGCCCGGCGGGGCGCGGTGCGTGACCAGCCCGAGTACCCCGCCGGGGCGCAGCGCACGGGCCATCACGCGGAACATCGCGGGCGCGTAGTCGCCACGGATCCAGTTGTGGACGTTGCGGAACGTCACCACCAAATCCAAGGATCCCGGCGGCGCGATCGTCGTCCGCTCCGGCACGCTCAGCTCCGTCGTGACCACCGCGTCGTACAGTTCTGGCTGCGCCTCGAGCTTCTCGGCGAACCGCTTCTGCGCGCTCTTGCGCCACTCGGGCGTGCGATCGGCGGTCATGGCGAAGCCCGCCGCGTAGTAGGCCCCATTGTCGCGGAGCGCAGGCGCGAGGATCTCCGTCCACCAGCCATCGCTCGGCCAGATCTCGGCAACGCTCGAGTCGGGCGTCAGCCCGAAGAAGGCGAGGACGTCGCGGGGATGCCGGTACTGATCGCGGGCGCGTTTCGCCGGATCCCGATGCTCGCCGGCAACCGCCGCCTCAAGCCAGTTCCGCGTCGCCGGATCGAGTTCCCCGGCACCGGCGGAGACTCCGAACGGCAGCGCGAGCAGGATCGCAAGCGCGGTGATGTGCAGGTTCATCAGGCTTGCCTCGCCACGAGGACACGTCCCCTATCGTAGCCGCCACCGAGACTCGTCGGAACCGCGGTCATCGGGTGCAGCTGCACTGTTCCGATCCCCCCGTCACCGTGTCTGCCCGTGCGTCATGCTATGTTCGCATACGACTCTAGGCTGCACCCGAACAGGGCAGGAGCGCACCGTGGACATCAGCGAATACGGGGTTTCCCCCAATGCCGACCCCATCGTCCGAGACCTCGTCAAGTACGACCTCCTGAAACACGCGGTGGAACTCCAGGCCTACGGCATGACCGTCGTGCCGAAGGAGAAGATGGGCGTCGACGACGACTTCGTCGAGCGCCTGCGCGGCGCCATTCTCCGCGCGTGCGAGAAGCGCAACGGCGTCGAGATCAATGATCACACCGCGGACGAACCCGACCCCAAGCAGATCGGCAAGAACTCGTGGTACCTCCTGCAGGAGGACGAAGCCTTCGTCGAGGCCGCCACGAACCCGCGCGTGCTGACGTTGGTGCGATGGTTGTGCGGCCAGAGCGTCTGCCTCACGGCGCAGACCTGGATCATCAAGCCGCCGACGCAGGAGAAGGTCGACCCCGGCGCCAGCGTCGGCCTGCACAGCGATGCCCACGGCATCCCCCCGGGCGGCGGCCACATCGCCCACATGTGCAACGCGTCGTGGCTTTGCACCGACTACGAGGGCGCCGAGGACGGTCCCACCGTCTTCGTGCCCGGCAGCCACCACTACGGGCGCGCGACGCTACCCCACGAGTCGTCCATGGGCTTAAGCGACGACTCCCCGTTCAAGGTGTTCCCGCTCATCGGCGAGGCCGGATCCCTCGCGCTCTGGCACGGGGCCACCTGGCACGGCACGACGCCCCGGACCAATCCGGGCCTGCGGGTTACGCTTGTACAGGTGTACATGCGCATGCACATGCGCCCGATCCACATGTGGGATGACGTCTCGCCCCAACTCGTCGAGAAGTTTCCCGAACTCAAGCGCGTCCTCGGCGAACACACCTATCCGTTCCGGGAGAACGTCGACCGGCCCGAGACGATCGCGCCGTTCATGGCCACGGGCACGGACCCTTACGCCTGATATGCAGTGTCATCGCGCTCTAGGACACGGTATTCCCCGATGATCCGCCCCACGGCGGTCGCCCCGGGTCGCCGTCAACGTGATGCCCTCAAAGCCGACTGTTGCGCACCGCCTGATAGAACCGAACCGGGTCTTTGCCTTTGTTGAGAAAGTCGTGACGTCCCATCATTTCCGCCATGCCATCGCCGAACTCCGCCACAAGCTGTTCTTCGATTTCCGGCGGGTAGCTTTCCATGGGCCGCGCAAAAAGCCGGCAGTAGGTGACATGCAGCAGCACGCGCTCACCAGGCAGTGTGCGCGGCCAGTTGCCATGCCAGATCGAGCCGTCCCATACCACTACCGAACCGGGCGAGCATTCGATGGCGATGGCGCCTTCCCTGGCCGCAACCTCGTCGCTGCTAGGGCTGCGTCGGTGTTCGTGCGATCGGGGTACCACCATGGTCGCGCCGCCTTCGCGGGTGAACTCATCTGTCACCCAGCCACAGGTGAGCATGAGATTGTGCTCCGGAAATGGCGCTGGCACCCAGGCCTGGTCCGCATGCAGGGAGAGGTCCATTGACGGATCGTTCTGCCCGCGCACGGTCGAGGCAAGGTTGCTGAGCAGTGAGCCGGGGCCTACAGAAAAGTCCGCCAGCGTCCGAATCTTAGGATTGAGCGCCGTCTCGGCGAACACCGGGTCTTTGTCCGCCAGCAACGTACCGTAAGGATTGGCCTTCTCCAGAATGACTTTCCGCAGGTGCGCGAAGAATTCCGGCGACGCCGCGTCCCGCACCACCGTATAGCCCTCATCGGCCAGCTGGCGACAGTTCTCAGCCAAGCCAAACTCCTCAATGCTCGGCGCCAGCTCAGGCGCAATGTCCCGTGCCGGCACAGTGCGTCGACTCATGCAGGCGCTGAAGTCGGCCATGGCCTGCTCGAGTGTCGCTACTGGTGTCGTCATGTTCCTTCCCTCAGCTGCGTGTAATCACCCGAACTGTATTGTTCGCTTCAACGCAGCTAGGATCCGTGACACTCGGAGTGATACCGACTGGTCCTAAGAGTGTTTTTTTATTATTTTCAGTATCTTATGGATAGTTTTTGGCGGAGCGGACGGGACTTGAACCCGCGACCCCCGGCGTGACAGGCCGGTATTCTAACCAGCTGAACTACCGCTCCGATGGTGCGAACCCGACCGGTCAGGTCAAGGGTTCTGGTGGGTGTTGCAGGGATCGAACCTGCGACCTACGGCTTGTAAGGCCGTCGCTCTCCCAGCTGAGCTAAACACCCGATTCAGCAAGTGGCCGCACATGGTAGCGGCGCATGACGCGTTGTCAAACACCTGGACGCAATTTGCGACGGATTGTAGGCGGTGTGCGACATGCCGCCGGCAGCAGGGGTGAGTGTCTGTCACGGGTCGGGTCTACCGGAAAGGTAGACAACGGAGCAGGCATTCCCATGGACTCAAAACACGCCGCATCCTGGGTTTACCTCCTCGCACGGTCACGGCCCGCCATTTCGGTGCTTTCCGTCCTTGCCACAGTCGCAATTGCCGCCGTGGCCGACCGCCCCGGTGTCGTCATCGGATCCTCGGGCGAGACGGACCAGGCGCTCGAGGAGTCGCTTGTTCCCACGGCAATCCGCACAGGCCATGTTCAAGAGGCACTGACCATCACGGTGCGCGAGGGGGACGCCGTCCTGGCGGCGGACCAGCGACTCCCACCGAGACTTCAGCCGCCCGCCCCGCACGCCGCCGAGGTCAAGTAGTCGTAGCTGTGCACGTACGTGTTGCCGTCGATGACCAGACGCTCGGCATGGGCCAGGATCTCGCCGCGCGGACGCGACTCGCCCGGCACCTTGCGGCGGTCGTCGTCGTAGCGACGGAACAGGACGGTCCGGCCCGATCCGTCGACGTAGGCGACGATCACGACGTCCCATTCCGCCGGTGACAGTGGCATTTCAAAGACTCGCGTACACCGAAAGGTCGTCCCGCCAACACGGACGTTGAATACGCCATCGGCGAACTGTTCCGGCGTGCCATCGACGCGCTCGAGCCGCCCGTCGGGTTTCGCCATGAAATAGTCACCCGCTACGAAGCGGCGCGGGCAGGCACCGAAGTCTTCGGCGAAATTTTCGTCGAGGAAGGTGTAGAGCTTCCTCACGCCCTCCGGAGATTCGCGCTCGACGCCGACCCATTGCACTTCGGCATCGGTGAGCCGTCCCCAGACCCTGGTGTCGCGGTCTTGCGCGGGCGGCACCGGTACACCGGCAACGGCGAGCTGTCGCTCATCCACGTCGATCTCGACGCATTCGCGATCGTGGATCACGGCCCGACGGGCTGCCCGCATGGCGCTGACCTTGGTGAGCTGCCACGACACCGCCCCGTCGAGGGGCTGGTATTCCGCCCAATGCACCTCGTCGTGGAGTTTCGGGCACACGAACCACCATGTGAGTTCGCGCATGTCCACGCCCGAGGCTACGGCCTCGAGCCGTTCGATGGCGATCCTCGGCCGCTCGGCGGGAAACGGCCGGGTCCGCACTGCCTTGTCCTTGCTCATGTCGCTGTTTCTCCTGTCTGTCGATACGCCAAACGCCTCGCGCACTCGGTCGCGACCGTGTGACAGCCGGCGCTTGATGGTTCCCGGCGGACTGCGATGCCGCGCGGATATCTCTTCAATGCTGAAGCCCTCGACATAGAACGACTCGAGGGCTTGCCGCTCCTTGGCCGGCAACGTTGCGAAGGTGTCAACGACCTCGTCGATCATCCGCCGCCGGCTGGTCTCGGCCGAACCCCGACGGTCGACCATCATGGTGAGCGTGTGTTCGTCTACGGGCCTCTCTCGATGTTCCGCGCCGCGCAGATAGTCCCCACAGCGGTTGCGAGCGACCTGGTAGAGCCAGGCCCGCGGCTCCCGGGGCTCTTGGAGGCGCAAGCCTTTCCAAGCCTGCACGAGCGTCTCCTGCAGCACGTCCTCCACGGCATCCACGGGACCTAGACGGCCACGGATCAAGGCCAAGAGCGACCGCTCGTAGCGACCGATCAGCGTGGCGAAGGCGTGCTGATCGCCGACATGGATCCGTCGCGCGAGGAGGTGGTCATTCGGCGCTTTCGTCGATTCGGTCATGGCAACCCACAAGGCGGGCGGGACGGAAGAAAGGTTCGCTTCCCCTATCGGTCCAGGACGCCAGTGGGTCCGTCAGCGCGCGGCCAGTTCCCGCCTCAGTTCGCGAGAGTACGCCTGGAGTGCACGGACATTGGCCGGGCCCATGCGCAGGAGCTGTTTCTGGAGCGGCGAGCGCCCTTCCAAGGCCGGGTCGGCGAAACGGTAGAGCACTTTCGGCTGCTCGACGGCTATCGGGCCTTCGGTTACAGGCGTGCGGAGAACCTCGTCGAGCGTCGCGAGCAAGAGCCGACGTGGCGACTCTCCGCTTGCGAGGGCGCGAAGCGCGTCCCCGAGTAGCGGCTCGAAGAGCACCACCAACGCGGCTGCTCGTGCAGGCGGTATGGCAGTTGCGGTCTGCACGATGGCGTCGAAACGGGCATGCGTCTCCGGGGCGATCACGGCGATGTCGTCGGTGCGGTCCACTGCGAACTTGCCCGGCACCGTCATGAAGCCAAGGAGACGTCTCGGGACATTGCCGTCGCGCCCATTGGCGATCACTGCGGCGGCGCGGAGGACGAGGTCGGGCTCGTCGAGCCAGGCGGCGCCTACCGCCCCCAATTCTGGCGCGAGGTGCTCCCGCACAAAGGCGTCACTCGCAGCAAGCACCGGCAGGACGACCGGCGCCGGGTCGGGCACGGCGAGAGCCGGCTGCACCGGTTCGGTGGCTGGCGGTTCGGTAGCTCGCGGTTCGGGCGCGGGCTCGGCGGACACGACCTCCTCGGCCGTGGACACGTCACTGGCCGGAACACTCACAATCGGCTCCGGCTCGGGCACTGCTGCTTCAGGCTCAGGCGGCGTGGCTTTGGGTTCCGTCGCGTCACCGTCCCACAGCAGGTAGGCGACCACGACGACCGCGACTCCCGCCACGGCTGCGGCGACAATCCACGACATGCGCTTCATGGGCTGCATTATGCACCTACGGAGTTGCGAACGACGACGCGACCGCTTCGCGGTCGCCCCGAGAATTCGCTACGCGAAATCCTCCAAGCTGCGAGACGCGGGCGCCAGGCAACAAGACCCGGGTCTGTTCTATGAATCGGTCGATTCAACGAATCGGCTAGAGATGCGCGCGCAGGTACTGCCCCGTGTAGGACCGCGGACTGGCGGCGATGTCCTCCGGCGTGCCCTTGGCGACGACCTCGCCGCCGCCGCGCCCGCCCTCGGGTCCCAAGTCGATGACGTGGTCGGCGGTCTTGATGACGTCCAGGTGGTGCTCGATGACCAGCACCGTGTGGCCGGCGTCCACCAGCCGGTGCAGGCAGTCGAGGAGCCTCCTGATGTCCGCGAGGTGCAGGCCCGTGGTCGGCTCGTCGAGGATGTAGAGGATGTGGCCGCGACGCTGGAGCTTGGCCAGTTCCGTCGCCAGCTTGATGCGCTGCGCCTCGCCGCCGGACAGCGTCGTCGCCGATTGGCCCAGGGTGAGATAGCCGAGCCCTAAGTCGTTCAAGACCTTGATCTTGCGGCCGATGTTCGGCAGGTCGGCGAAGAACTCGACGCCCTCCTCGATGGACATGTCGAGCACGTCGGCGATGTTCTTGTCCTTGTGCGTGACCTCCAGCGTCTCGGCGTTGAAGCGCTGGCCCTTGCAGGCGCCGCACACCACTTCCACGTCCGGCATGAAGTAGAGCTTCGTGGCGATCACGCCCTCGCCCTGGCATTCCTCGCAGCGCCCGCCCTTGACGTTGAAGCTGAACCGGCCGGGCTTGTAGCCCCGGTCCTGGGCGGTGTCGGTCTTCGCGAAGAGCGTGCGGATCTGGTCGTAGAAGCCGACGTACGTGGACGGGTTGGACCGGCTGTTGCGGCCGATTGGCGACTGGTCGATGTTGATGACGCGCGTTAGGTGTTCGACGCCCTTGAGATCGTCGTGTGCGCCCGACAGCGACCGCGAGTCCACGAGGCGCTTCCACAGCTCCTTGTAGAGGATCTCGTTGATCAACGTCGACTTGCCGGAGCCGGATGCGCCGCTGACGCAGACGAACTGCCCGAGCGGGATGTCCACGTCGACGGCCTTGAGGTTGTTGGCCGAGGCACCCAGGATCGTCAGCGCCTTGCCATTGGTCTCGCGCCGCGAACTCGGTGTCTCGATGCGGCGGCGCCCCGAGAGGTACTGACCGGTCGGCGACGCCGAACACTCGAGGATATCCGCCAAGGTGCCGGAGGCGACCACCTCGCCGCCGTGGATGCCCGGTCCCGGACCCAACTCGAGGACGTGGTCGGCCGCGCGGATCGTGTCCTCGTCGTGCTCGACGACGATCACCGTGTTGCCGAGGTCGCGCAGTGATCTCAGGGTGTCGATCATCTTCACGTTGTCCTTCGGGTGCAGGCCGATCGACGGCTCGTCGAGCACGTAGAGCATGCCCATCAGCCCGGAGCCGATCTGCGTCGACAGGCGGATGCGCTGGGCCTCGCCGCCGGACAGCGTCCCGGAGGCGCGGTTGAAGTTGAGGTAGTCGAGGCCGATGCCGAGCAGGAGGTCGAGGCGCCGGGACACCTCGCGCACGATCTGCGCGCCGGCTGCGGCGCGGTCGCCGGTCGGTTGCACGGTGTCGAGGAAGGGGCGCAGTTCGTCGAAGTTCATCTGCCCGAACTCGTCGATCGTCTTGCCGTTCACCAGGAACTTGAGCCGGGTCGCGCGCAGGCGCGAACCGTCGCAGTCCGGGCAGATGTGCTCCACCATCACGCGGTCGAGCCAGGCCTCCATGCCCGAGTTGGCCACGTCGCGCTGCCGGTACCAGCGGTAGTGGCGCTCGATGCCGCCCGCAATTCCCTGGAAGGGGTAGGGTCGGCGCAGCCAGCCTTCCTTGCGGACCTTGGCATCCGGGGGGATCTCGAGCTGAAGTGGCTCGCCGCGGGTGCCGTAGAGGATCAGGTCGCGCGCCTCGTCGCTCAAGCTCTGCCACGGCGCGTCGATATCGAAGCCGTACTTCTGGGACATCGAATAGAGCGTGTAGCCGCGGTGATTGTCGGGGCGGTAGTTGAACGCGTCGCGCAGGAAGCAGCCGTCCCGGAGGCTGCGCTCCGGGTTGGTGATCAGGAGGTCCGGATGCGTGCGCTTGTCGGTGCCGATGCCGCCGCAGGTCCGGCAAGCGCTCTCCGGGTTATTGAACATGAAGAAGTCCGGCACGATGTCGCCGTAGACGAGCGCGTGCTGTACGCTGCCGAAGGCCTGCGCGAACCGTCGTGCCTCGCGGTCGTTGGTGCCGCCGACGACGGCAGCCGACATCAGCGAGTCGCCGACGCGCAGAGCGTGCTCGATGCCGGCCTTGAGTTGCTTCTCGACGCCCGGGACGAGGACGAAGCGATCCACTACGGCCGACAGCTTGGGATCGCCCGGCAACGCATCGGGGACGTTTTCGGCGAGGTCGATCCGCACCGGCTGTTTGCTGTCCGCATGGTGGATGTCCACGTAGCGGCAGCCGAGCTTGCGGATCTCGTTGAAGATGAACTCCGGATCCTCGCCGTAGACTTGGAAGATCGGCGCGCGCAGTTCGACTTCGGCGCCCTCGGGCAGCTTGAGGACCGACTCGAGGATCTGCGAGGCCGTCTTCACCGGCACGGGTTCGTCCGTATATGGGCAGTAGCCTTCGCCGATGGTGGCGAAGAGGAGGTTCAGGTAGCTTGCGATGTCGGTGAGCGTTCCGACCGTGGACCGGGGGTTGCGGCCGATGGTCTTCTGCTCGATGGACACCACCGGCGATAGTCCGTAGACGAAGTCCACGTCCGGCTTCTCCACCTGGGCGATGAAGCGCTTGGCGTACGATGAAAGCGACTCCATGTAGCGCCGCTGGCCCTCCGCGTAGACGGTATCGAAGGCCAGCGACGACTTGCCGGAGCCGGACAGCCCCGTGACCACCGTGAGCTGGTCGCGGGGGATCTCCACGGATACGTTCTTCAAGTTGTGGACGCGCGCGCCCTGCACGGCGATGGACGTACGCACGGGCGGACGGGCGACGCCGTCCGTCTGCTGGGCTTCACCAGCGCGACGTGTCGAGTTACTCGACATGGAAAAAAGCCAGTTCGTCGACTTCCGTCTGGCTGCGCGTCGTGAGTTTAACGGGCGCCGACGCCTTCTCGATGATGCCAATGTCCGAGAGCCACTCGCACGCCAAGAGGATGTGCTCCATGTCGTAGTGGCGCCGGAAGTAGTGGCTCAAGTCCGTGGTCGACCGCGGTTCGCCGCCGGCCTCGTCGAGGTAGTCGAGCACCGGACGGAAGAGTTCCTCGGCGCGCGGCTCGAGGTAGTCGTCGATGGCGTCGAGGGCTGCGGTCAGGGCGTCTCGCGTGACTTCGCCCTCCATCAGGTCCGTGTAGATCAGCCGGAAGAGCGCCGGATCGATGCGCCTGGCATCCACCAGGGCCTCGCGGTCGACGATCTCCCCGGCGAGGCCGACGACGACCTCGGCGAGCGAGCGCGCCGTCATCAGAATCCACAGTGCGGTGTAGTTGACGTCGTCCTTGATCTCATACCACTTGCGCGCCTTGTACAGGGTCGCCAGCGCGTGCTGGGCCGCGTGCATCGCCTGCACCACGCTGTCCCTCGCGCCGATCTCGTGCAGACCCTCAAATATGGCGTCGATGGACGGGTCGCGGCTGAACAGGAGCTTGCCCTTCGCGAACATGGAGTGACCGAAGGTGTTGCGCACCGAGGCTTCGAGCAGGCGGCGGAACTCCGCGCGCGGCTGCACCACGGTATGGATGTTGACATCATCGGCCACGAGCGCGACGCCGTGCGACTTGGTCTTCTTGTCGTCCGTGCAGACGAGGTACAGGTCGATGTCCGACTTGTCCCATACCTCGTCGTGGGACAGGCTGCCGCAAAGGATCGCCGCCAGGATGTGGTCGTCCTGCCGGACATCGTTGATCAGGCTGTCGAGCGCGGTCTCGAAACGCGCCCGGGCGGTGGTGGCAGTCGACATGGGGTCGGCGCCGTCGGCTTCTCAACCGGGAGGCGGAAACCTACCACACACCGCCATGTGCCGGTGCGCGCGGACCAGTAGGTCCGCCGCGTCCACGCCCGCATTCGGAGGACGGGAGCGCACGCCTAGATCATTCGCCGCGGAAGCGTGCCAGGAAGGCGTCAATCCGTCGCGCATTCGCCCCGAGGTCGCTGGAGCCAATTCGCGAGGCGGAACGGATGTCGACCAGCGATCCGCTGCCATCGGGGCGAACGCGAACGACGACGTCGTCGACGAATCCGAACCAGAACGTCGTCGCCGTGGCCTCGAGTGTCAGTTCGCCGTCGGCATCGGTGTCGGCCAGCACGTCCCAGCCGAGTTCGTGCGCGACGGCTAGCGCCTTGCGGGAAGCGTCGTCCGGCGCGAGATCGGACCGCTGTGTCTCGATATGGGAGTAGCTCCGGCGCTGCGCCACGCCCTTGTCCGGGTCGTAGTCCAGCACGCCTCCGCCGCGGAGGTCCAATGCCCCGAACGCCGGGGGATCGTCGAGGTCGGTGGTGATGTCGTTGATCGGCGGCAACGTCGTCGTCAGCCGATACTGCTGGCCCATGGTGGCGAGCGCGACGACGCTCGCGAGAAGCCCGATGCCGATGGGCAGGACGGCGTTCTTGCGTCCCGCACGCAACGCGAACACCAGGACCGCGATGCCGAGGACGAGGACGGCGGCCGCGACGAAGACGCCGGTGTACATGAGCTGGAACCCGCGGCCGACGTCCCAGAAGCCGAACCGAGTGCCGAGCGCTCCAAGCGGCAGCAAGGCCAACGCCCCCAACCCGACGATCAAAACCGCGCGATTCAGCATGTCAATGCCTTAAGCTCCATACCGGTGTCCGGGAACGTCCCCGACGGCGACCCCGGCCTCGGGGTTGCCCGAACGCCACCTTAGTTGGCTTCTTGTACGGCAGCAAGGGCGCCGCAACTGCTTCGCGGTCGCCGGCAGCGAGGCGGGGCCAACCATAAGCGAGGTACCGGACAGGAGTCCGCGGCGCCGGGCACGAGTGCGGTCCCACGGTGGGGCGGCTAAACTCCCCCCATGCCCAAGGCAACCCGATTCGAGGTCGTATCCCACGACGACGAACCGCTGATCCTGGTCGACGGCGAGGATCGCCAGATCGGAACGCTCGACAAGGCTTCGTGCCACGACGGGGATGGCCGGCTTCACCGGGCGTTCTCGCTGTTCGTGTTCAATGCCGACGGCGACACGCTCCTGCAGCAGCGGCATCCGGACAAGCGGCTGTGGCCGGGGTTCTGGTCCAACGCCTGCTGTTCCCATCCGCGGCGCGGCGAGGCGCTGCCCCAGGCGGTGGTTCGCCGCGCCGACGAGGAACTCGGGCTCGCGGTCGTGCCCGAATTCCTTTTTAAGTTCCAGTACCAGGCTGCCTTCGCGGATGTCGGGAGCGAGTTCGAGCTGTGCTCCGTCTTCGTCAGCCACGGCTCGTGGCAGCCCCGGATCAACACGGCGGAGATCGCCGATTGGCGTTGGATCTCGCCCGAGGACCTCGACCGGGAGATCGACGCGTGGCCGGCGGTGTTCACGCCGTGGTTCAAGATCGAGTGGCAACGCTTGACGAGTGAATTCTCCGCGCGCATTCGGCCGCCATGATTGGGCGGGCCAGGCGCAGTCTTGATCGGGTACGTACCTCCAATTACAGTTCGCGAACCTGAGAGGAACGAGTCGAGCATGTCGCAGCCTCCCGGCGCGTATGCTGCGGGTTACGCCAAGGCTTGCGCCGTCGACTCCGAACTGGCCGCAAACTACATTCGGCACACGCGTATTGGCGATCCGGATCTCGATCCCGTGATGGCGGATGTCGCCGACCTCGATGGCGGATTGCTGAACCGCTTCATTCGCGCCGGCATCGAGGCGGATGAGGCGGAGTTCAAACGCGCGCCGCAGTCGCTCCGACATTTCTTCGACGATAAGGTCGGCCGGCCTTCATGGGTGGACTTCGAGGCCCACGCCCCCGCCGTGCGTGCGTTCAACCTCAACGCCGCCAATATGCTCGTCGCGTTTGTCTGCGGCGTCCTCATCGAGGGCTTCTCCACGCTCATCTCGAAGTCGTTCGCGACCACCGGCCGCGTTCTGACACCCGAGTCGGGCCGGCGCCGCCTGATGCAGAACAACCGCCATCTCATGGAAGTGTTCTATCCCGGAGGCCTCGAGAGGCATGGGGATGGATGGAAACTCTCGACGCGTGTCCGGTTCGTGCACGCGCGAGTCCGCCATCTTCTGGCGGAATCCGGTGCCTGGGCCACACCGGAGGTCGGAACCCCAATCAGCGCCGCGCACATGGGACTCGCCCTGACGGTCTTCTCCATGCGATTGCTGGACCACGCCGCCCGGGTGGGGGCGGCTTTCAACGACGACGAACAGGCCAGCGTCATGCATGTCTGGCGCTATGCCGGATGCATCATGGGCGTGCCCACCGACATTCTGTACGATGATCGTGACCACGCCAGACAGATCTTCCGGATCGCCCACCTTTGCGAGCCGACACCGGATGCCGACGCGGCAACGATGGCGAACGCCCTGATCGGGGCTATTCCGCTGACCGCCGGGATCGATGATGCGCGCCGGCAACGCGAGGTGGTCCGGCTCGCCTACCGACTATCTCGCGCCCTGATCGGCGGCAAACTCGCCGATCAGCTGCAGTTCCCGAGGATGATGACCACAGGCTCGCTGTTGGCCTTTCGGACCCGACAAAAGGTGCAGCGGCTGTTGCAGGGCCGGCAGACGGTGAGGTCGAGCAACTTCTCGCAATTGCTGGACATTTCCGTCTACGACGCGCCCGACGAACGCTACCGAATGCCCGACCACTACCTGTCGTCCCGCTCTCGACCCTGGTAGTCGGGTACGCTCTGCACATGACGGATAGCCCACAAGCGGACGAGCACGGCGCCGCGGAACGGGGGTCGGCAGCCTTGGTGCGCTACACCGAAGCGCTGCTGGCCCGCCCTTGGCTGGTCGTGGCGACCACGGCGTTGGCGATGCTGATCCTAGGCGCCGGGGCCGTTTCCATCGGCGTCACCAACGACCACCGCGTGCTCTTCGACGAGCGCAATCCGCAGTTGCTCGCCTACCAGGCCCTCGAGGCCACGTACACCGAGTCAGACACCGCCTTGATCGCTGTCGCCCCAGACGAGGGGGCCGTGTTCACCCGCGAGGCGCTTGGCCTCATCGAAGCGTTGACCGAGTCGGCCTGGCAGACGCCCTACTCGATTCGCGTCGACTCGCTGACCAACTACAACCACAGCGAGTCGTCGGGCGATGACCTCATCGTCGGACCGCTCGTTCAAGACGCGGCAGCTCTCGACGACGCCGCCGTGGCCCGCGTCGAGCAGATCGCCCTCAACACGCCCGAGACCGTCGGCCGACTGGTGTCCGCCGATGGACGCGTGGGGGCACTGGCGATCACCTTCGCCTTGCCGGAGGATCCCGATGCGGCAGTGATCGAAATCACCGACCACTTGCACGGCGTCCTCGACGAGTATCGCAGCGCGTATCCCCAGATCGGCCTGCACGTCACCGGCGACGTGCTGATGAACCGCGCTTTCGCGGACGCAACGCGGGACGATCTAGAGAAGCTGACGCCCATCGTCTTTGTCGTCATCGTGCTCGTCACCATTGCCATCCTGCGCTCGCTGCTGGCAACGGTGGCGGTCGTGGTCACCCTCATGTTCACGATCAACACCACCATGGGTTTCGCAGGCTGGGTGGGCACGGTGTTCAATCCGGTCAACGCCGGCGTACCGTTGATCGTGCTGACCATCGCCGTGGCGGACTCCATCCACATCGTCTCGAGCACGATGACCGGGCTCGCCCGCGGGTTGACGAGACACGAGGCGATCATCCGCTCGATCCGCGACAACGCCTACCCGGTGCTCCTCACGTCGGTTACCACCGCCTTGGCGTTCCTTACTCTCAATGCGTCCGAAGCGCCGCCGTTCCGGGTACTCGGCAACCTGGTCGCATTCGGCGTCATTTGCGCCTTCGTGTTTTCCATGACCCTGTTGCCCGCCGTGCTCGCCTTGCTGCCGCTGCGCGGTCGCGAACGCGCGGACTGGCGTTTCCTCGACCGCCTGGCGAGCTTCGTCATCGCGCGCCGCGTCACGCTCATCTGGACGATGAGCCTCCTCACCGTGGGCGTGATCGCCGGGGCTTTGAGGCTCGACTTCACAGACAACTGGACCACGTACTTCGACGACCGCTACGAGTTCAGGCGCGACACGGACTTCGTCGTCGAAAACCTGACGGGGCTCGAGTCTTGGGAGTATTCCCTGGACTCAGGCAGCGAAGGCGGCATCACCGACCCGGACTACCTCAAGGCGGTCGATGGCTTCGCCGAGTGGTTGCGCGAACAGCCCGAGGTCAGCCATGTGCAGGCGTTCACGGACGTCATGAAACGTTTGAACAAGAACATGCACGGCGACGATCCCGCGTACTACCGACTCCCCGATAACGGCGAACTTGCCGCGCAATACCTGCTGCTTTACGAACTGTCGCTCCCGTTCGGCAACGACCTCAACGATCGACTCGACGTCGCCAAGTCGGCGACGCGGCTGACCGCGATGGCGCGGGGTGGTCTTACCGCGAGCCAGCAGCGGGAATTCGACGTCCGGGCGCAGGATTGGCTGCTGGCCAATGCACCCGACCTCGCATCCCCCGCCACCGGCTTCACGATCACCTTCGCGCACCTGTCGCAACGCAACATCGAGAGCATGCTCCAAGCCACCATCCTCGCCATGGGCGGCATCTCCATCATCCTGCTCCTGGTGCTGAAGAGCTGGCGGCTCGGGCTCATCAGCCTGGTGCCGAACTACATCCCCGCGGCCATGAGTTTCGGCGTGTGGGGATACCTGGTCGGCCAAGTCGGCCTGGCGGGCTCGGTCATGACCGCCGTCGCGTTCGGCATCGTCGTGGACGACACGACGCACTTCCTCACCAAGTACCAGCGCGTTCGACGCGCGGGGCAATCCGCCCCTGACGCTGTGCGTGCTACGTTCGCCGAGACGGGTCGTGCGCTCTGGACGACAACGGCAATTCTGGTGGCGGGCTTCCTCGTTTTCGCGTCATCGGGCTTCGAGGTGAGCTGGACGCTTGGCGTGCTGGTGGCCATCACACTTGCCTTGGCGCTGGTTGCCGACTTCCTGCTACTTCCGCCCTTGCTCATGACCCTCGATCGGAGAAAGACATGACTCGCTCGTGCATCATCGCAATCGTCGTCGCGACGACGCTCCCCGGTTCGGAAGCGGTCGCCCAGGATCTCTCCGAGGCTGAACAGAAGGGGCTCGACATCGCGCTCGAGGCGCGGGAGAGGCGGCTCGGTTTCGGGAACTTCACCGCCCGCCAGAACATGCTGCTGCGCAACAAGCGCGGCCAGGAGAGCCAGCGCGAGCTGCGCGTCAAGGTGATGGAAGTCGACGGCGACGGCGACATGAGCCTGTTCGTCTTCGACGAACCGCGCGATGTCCAGGGCACGGCCTTCCTGATCCACGCCCACAAGGACAAGGGCGACGACCAATGGCTCTATCTGCCGGCGCTGAAGCGCGTGAAGCGCATCAGCTCCGGCAACCGCTCCGGCTCGTTCATGGGCAGCGAGTTCGCCTACGAGGACATGACCCCGCCCGAGGTGGAGAAATTCACCTACCGGCACCTGCGCGACGAACCCTGTGGCGAGTTGACCTGCACCGTGGTGGAACGGAGTCCCACGGACGAACGGTCGGGGTACAGCCGCCAAACCGTCTGGCGGGACACCGAGGAGCTTCGGATCTGGAAAGTCGAGTACTTCGATCGCAAGGACGCCCATTTGAAGACGCTTAACCTCGACGGCTACGAACGTCACCTGGATCGCTTCTGGCAGGCCGGCCAGATGGACATGGTCAATCACCTGACCGGGAAGTCCACCACGCTCACCTGGACCGACTACCTTTTCCAGACCGAACTAGACGCCGGAGACTTCACGCAGGCCGGTTTGAGGCGCGCGCGTTAAGATGCTCCACGGTCGGCGACCTACCGGGTTGCACGCCCGCAAGCTCGCAGCCCTCGTCTTCCTCGCTCTCGCGCTCACCGGGCCAGCTTACGACACGGCGGCGGACACGGCCTCGTCCGGCGTGGTCGTGTTCGGGAGCTACCTGGATGCGCGCGCAGCGGAACGTCAGGCCGAGATCGTGGCCGAGCGGCTTGGCATTGCGCTTGCCGTGGTGGAAGCCCGAATCGGCGACACGGTCTACCACCGCGTCGTTTCCGACCACCTCCTCGAGGGTTCGGCCCGGCAGATGATCGAGCGCGCCGCACAGCGCGGCCACGACGCATGGTTCGCCGTCGCGCGGGCACCCCTCGACGAGGTCGTGAACGTCGTGCCCGACTCGCCCGAAAAGCCACCCCCAGAGCCTGTGGCAGTGCCCGCGCCCACGCCGAGAGTGGTGGTCGACGAGCCTGCTGCGACGGCAGTCGACGACATCGCCGTTTCCATCGATGTCCCCGACACGGCCTGGACGGACCGCTTCAGCCGCATCGATCTGACCGGAAGCTTGAGCGCCCAGACAAGGCTGTTCTACCGCCGCATCGGCCACGCCGGACAGAGGTCCCGCCCTAGCGGCTTGGTGGCGATGCCGCAACTGTACGTGGAGGACCGGACCGGCTGGAGCTTCACGCTGTCGCCGTTCTACCGTTTCGACAGCGACGATCCCGAGCGTACGCACGCCGACCTCCACGAGGCCTACGCCCTGTTCTACGGTTCGCTGGGCGAAGGGCAGTGGGAGACACGCCTAGGCGTCGACCGCGCATTCTGGGGCGTCGTCGAGTCCAACAACCTCGTCGACATCGTCAACCAGGTCGACCTGGTCGAACACCCGGACGAAAAGTCCAAGCTCGGCCAGCCGATGGCCTATTTCGCCTACATTGGAAACTGGGGGACGATGGAGCTCTTCGGCTTGCCGTATCACCGCCAGAGGACGTTCCCCGGGTACCCTGGCCGGCTGAGGTTCCCATGGCTCGTGGACGACGAGATCGTCACCTTCGAGAGCGATAAGGAGGAACGGCACGTCGACGTGGCCGCGCGCTACAGCCACACCTTCGGGCTCTTGGACATCGGCATCAGTGCATTCCAGGGGACGAGCAGGGAACCCTTCCTGGCCCCTAGGATTCGCGCAGGGGGCGAAATCGCCCTGGCACCCCACTACGAGCAGATTCAGCAAGCCGGTCTCGACGGCCAAGTCACCCTCGATACGTGGCTCTTGAAGGTCGAAGCCATCTATCGGAGCGGGATGTCCAATCGCCTCGGCGAGGAGGAGGACTACGCTTCGTTCGTCCTCGGCGGCGAATACACTTTCCACGGCCTACTCGAGACAGCCGCGGACGTCACCGTTCTCGCGGAGTGGTGCTACGACGAGCGCGGGATCCGGGCGACCACGAAATTCGACAACGACCTCTTCCTGGCGACGAGACTGTCGCTCAACGACGTTCAGGGTACGGAACTGCTGGTCAGCGCATTGCTCGGAACTGACCACGACTCGCGCGTGCTCACGGCCGAACTCAGCGGGCGCCTGACGGATCGATGGTCGGTACGACTCGAAGCGGTCGCCCTGCTCGAACTCGACCCGTGGGATGTCCTCTACGAGACGCGCCGCGATAGTTTCGTCGAAGTGGGTCTGACGTACAGCTTCTAGCGGAACGCGGAGAATCTAGCGCCGATCGAGGGTGGCCAACTCGGCCAGGGCGAGTTCATGGATGAGGCCGTCGAAATGATTCCCAGCCGGCAGTTCCACGGCTCGAGTCAGCAAACTGCGGGCACGGTCCCGGTGTTTCCGACCGCCGATGGCCAATAGACCGCGTCCGAACTCGTAGTGCGCCACCTTCTCGTCGGGCGCAAGTTCCAGCGTGCGCTCGTAGTTTTCGATCGCCGCACCTACGGTGGCACCGTAGACCGTTCGGCCCAGGAGGCGGCCGACACCGGCGACCACGTCGGCATGCCAGGACGCGAGGCTGAGGCACGCCGCCGCCATGTCCGGGTCGAGTTCGAGAACGGCCTCGATCGACTCGCGCGACCGCCCCACGTAGCCTTGCCGCAAAGCCTTCGCCGGACCGATGCTCTGCGCGTAACGAGCCATCGCGTGGGACAGTTGGAACCGGGCTTCCGCATTCGTCTCGTCGAGCGCCACGGCTCGGCCAGCGAGCTGGTTGGCGCGTTCGAGGATCGGCACCTTCTCGCCCTCAGGTGCCACGAAATGCCCGTAGACGGCCAAGGCCTCGGCCGCAAGGGCAAGGCCGTCCGATGTACCGAGCGCCTCCGCCAACTCCGCTGCCTCAAGGTAACGACCTTCGTCAAAGGCCGATTGCGGCGCGGATATGGGGGCATCCGTCGCGAACGCCACCGAGGCGAACAAGACCGGCGCGACCAACCGTACGACGTCGGTCCCAATCACCTTCTTGCGAGGGGCAGGCCCCTCGCGCTCCCGCGCTGAGGGCTCCTCCCGCCGCCCGCACGGGATATCCGCTCCACCGCGCGGTCGAACATCCAGCGCAGGCCCCGATCCCAGCGCACGAGCGCGCTGGTCGCCAAGACGATGGCGCGTACCTCGTTGCGCGAGATCTTGACTTGGGCCCCATTGACGAACGCCGGGTTCTCGGCCAGGCGCAGCAGGGTCTGCACGGCCATGCCGAGCGCCCAGAGCAGGAACCGTCGCATGCCGGCTTCCTTCGCTGGAATCAGCATCGTGTACCTGAACGCGCCCGCCAAGTGACCTGCGGCCACGTAGATCAGCCGCAACATCGCCAGGGCAAACTTGCTGCCGGCCTGCCCTTTGCCGGGAACGAGGGATGACAGGTCGAGGCCGACGTCCGCGAACACGTCCCGCGGCAGCCAGCAGACTCCGCGTTCCCGGTCCTCCCAGAAGTCCTTGAGGATGTTCACCATCTGGAGCCCTTGTCCGAAACTCACGGACAAGCCGAGCAGTCGTTCGCGCCGACTCTTGAGGCCAGGCGAATAGTCGCAGAACAACTCCGTCAGGGTCTCGCCAACGACGCCTGCCACGCAGTAGCAGTATCGATCCAGGTCGCGCATGCCCTCGAGGCCGCGCGGGGTCATCGTGGCCTGGAACTCGGCCATCCCCGGGGCCATGATGCCGATGCAGCGCTCGATCAGTTGGCGCTGCGAGCGCCGGAATCCACGCGTGATCCCGACGACCGTGTCTACATTGGCGACGAGATTCCGCTCGGCCTCAATGGTGGCGTCGGACAGCATCGGGTGGAGATCCCGGCCGAATTCGCGCGCCGAAGACCTACCGTTGACAACGCTGACGAATCTATCCAGGTAGACGCTCTTCTCGTCCACGGGCAGGGCGGGTTCGTCCTCGATCGTGTCGGCGATCCGACACAGCAGGTAGGCGTTGCCGACGACGTGGCACAGCGGCTCCGGCAGTTGCGGAATGGTGAGCGCGAAAGTCCGTGAAACGCCGGGCAGCGCTTCGGCCTGATACGCTAGAGATTCCGCGCTGCTGTTCAGCTTCGGCACCCTCGCGAGGAGTCGGGTTCCACCATGACAGGTGGCGGCGTCCGGGTCAAGACCGGCGAATCGGGCGTAAGAGCGTTCAAATCCAAGGGCTTATGGCAGACACACCGGACGAGTTGACCAGTAGGATCACGACCCGGCCGCCTTTCTGCGTTTGGTCGATTTCCTCGAGGAAAGACCGACTCACGTACGCCTGCCTAGCCTCCGCCACGCCGTCAGGCGGGTGCTAGCCAAACGCACGTGGGGCATTCGGGATCAGCAAGCGAGGCATCCGCGGCGCACTGGTACTGCGGCGTGTCGAAGCGTTCTTGCCGGCTGTCGCTGCGCATGACGCCGTCCTTCCAAGTGTCGTCCGCCGCCCAGCGGTAGTCGAGTTCCGTCACCGTCCCAGGCACCGTGGCGTCGCGCACGAGATCGAGCGCGTGGCGGACGACATCCCGCTGCATGGCCTTGTCGAACGCCCGACCGGCGGTGCGCCCCAACGGGAAGTCGAGGAAGACTGCGCGAGGCGCGCCAGCGGACCGGGTGATCGAGAGCGCGCTCGACAGGCTGACCGACGGAATCCCGCGCGCCTCGACCTCCCTTCCAATCAGTCCCACGGACTGGTGGCAGACCGGTCAGACAGGCACCATGAGGGCGACGTCGACGGCGTCCGCGACAAGGCGGTCGGCGAGGGCCGGGGCCAGCACGTCGCGCACCTTGCTGGCCGAGTAGATGCCGCCCATGAACGTATAGGCGTTCGCCCCCACCTCGCCGATGACGCCTTCGGCCGCCAGGCCGCGAAGGGTCTCAAGGGGAAACACCACGTTCGGATCCTGGCGCGCGTCGGCCTGGTCGTAGGCGAAGTGTGTCGTGCGCAGGTCCTCGACCGGGGTGTCGCGGGCGATCTCCCGATAGCTGTAGTCGTCTCGGTGATGAAAGGCAATCTGGCCCACGGCGTAGATTCCGCCGGACGCGATCAGACCGATCCGCCACTCGCTCCGTGGCTTGCTCGTGCGGGCAAGAGCCGCGAGGGGCTCGTTGGCGACCCAGCGGTACGGCGGGTAGCCGAGGGACGAGTACACGGCACGGGTGCGCGCGATGTAGTCGACGGGCGGTTGGCGTTCGGTCATGCGACCGCCGCCGCAGACGTGCGCGCCGCCATGATGAAGTCGTTGCGGTGCAGGCCACCGATGGTGTGCGTCCACCAGCGAACCCGCGCCCGGCCCCACTCGACGACGAGTTCCGGGTGATGGTCCGCCGCATCCGCCAGATCGCCCACCCGGTTGGCGAACTCGAGGGCGGCGCGGAACGTGTCGAACGTGAACGTGGCCGTCAGCACGTCCATGCCGCCGGCCTCGACGACCTCCCACCCCGGCAACGCGCCAAGCAGGTCGGCCGCTTCGGCTGCCGATATCCGCGGACTGCCCGGGCGGCACGCCTGGCAGGCCTCCGCCGCCAACGACTCCGTCGTTGCACTCATCGTGGTACCCGAATCCGTCGCACCATCGCCTTGACCTCCTCCGGCGGCTCGCGGGTCAATGCGCTCACCGAGAACGCTACCGCAAAGTTGATCAGCATGCCGATGCCGCCGATCCCTTCGGGCGAGATGCCGAACAGCCAGTTCTCGGCCACGTCCGCCGCGAACGGTTCGACCACCACACCCTTGAAATAGATGATATAGCCCACCGTGAACAAGAGCCCGGCGAGCATGCCGGCGACGGCACCCGGCTTGTTGACGCGCACCGAGAAGATACCGAGCAGGATCGCCGGGAACAGCGACGCCGCGGCGAGACCGAAAGCCAGCGCCACGACCTGCGCGACGAAACCCGGCGGATTGAAGCCGAGGTAGCCGGCCAGCAGGATGGCGACGGCCGCGCTGATGCGCCCCGCCATCAGTTCCCTGCGCTCCGAGATGCTTCGCCAGAAGACGCCCTTGCATAGGTCGTGCGAGACGGCCGCGGAGATGACCAGCAGCAGGCCGGCGGCGGTGGACAGGGCCGCCGCGATGCCCCCCGCCGCCACCAACGCCACGACCCAGTCCGGCAGGCCTGCGATCTCCGGATTGGCGAGCACGATGATGTCGCGGTCCACCGTCAGTTCGTTGCCCTCCCAGCCGAAGCTCTCGGCTTGGTTCGCGAAATCGGCGTTGGCGTCGTTGTAGTACTGGATGCGACCGTCGCCGTTCTTGTCCTCGACGGTCAGCAGCCCCGTCTCCTCCCACGTCCTGAACCACTCCGGGCGTTCCTCGTAGGGCAGGTTGCCGGTCTCCTCCCCCACCGGTCCCGTCTGGATCGTGGTCGTCAGGTTGAGCCGCGCCAGCGCGCCGACCGCCGGCGCCGTGGTGTACAGGATGGCGATGAAGAGCAGCGCCCAGCCCGCCGACGCCCGTGCGTCGCGGACCTTAGGCACCGTGAAGAAACGGACGATGACGTGCGGCAGACCCGCCGTCCCGACCATCAGCGCCAAGGTGATGAAAAAGACGTCGATGCGGCTCTTGGTGCCCGACGTGTAGGCGGCAAAGCCGAGGTCCGTAACGATGGCGTCGAGCTTCGCGAGCAGGTAGCCGCCCCCGGCGACTTCGCTGCCGAAGGCGACCTGCGGCACCATGACGCCCGTTACCTGCAGGGAGATGAACACGGCCGGGACCGTGTAGGCGAAGATCAGCACGCAGTACTGCGCGACCTGGGTGTAGGTGATCCCCTTCATACCCCCGAGCACCGCGTAGAGAAAGACGACGCCCATGCCGACCAGCAGTCCATAGCCGATGTCGATGTTGAGGAAGCGCGAGAACACGATCCCGACGCCGCGCATCTGGCCGGCGACATAGGTGAACGAGATCACGATCAGGCAGATGACGGCGACCACCCGCGCCACATCCGAGTAGTAGCGTTCGCCGATGAACTCGGGCACGGTGAACTTGCCGAAACGGCGCAGGTACGGGGCAAGCAGGAGCGCGAGGAGGACGTATCCGCCCGTCCAGCCCATCAGGTAGACCGAGCCGTCGTAGCCGAGGAAGGCGATCAGCCCCGCCATGGAGATGAACGACGCCGCCGACATCCAGTCCGCCGCCGTCGCCATGCCGTTGGCGACCGGGTGGACGTGCTTGCCGGCGACGTAGAAGTCGCCTGTACTGCGCGCCTTCGACGCGAAAGCGATGCCGATGTAGAGGGCGAACGAGGCGCCGACGACCAGGTAGGTCAGGACCGTCAGGCTCATCCTGGATCACCAGGTTCCGAGCCCTGTGTTTCGTCTGCGTCGGACTCCGCCACGTCGTGCCTACGATCGATCCTCGCCATGCCCAGCACGTAGGCCACGATGACCAGCAGGAAGACGATGATGCTGCCCTGCTGGGCGAACCAGAAGCCGAGCTCGAAGCCGCCGATGGAGAACTGATTGAGGAAGTCCACGAATAGGATGCCGCAACCGAACGAGACGGCGAACCACACCACCAGGCAGATCGCGACCAAGCGCAGGTTGTCGCCCCAGTGGCTCGATTTCTTCATGGCGCCTCGGTTCGACGGCAGCAGGCGGCGGATTCTAACGCGATCCGGGCGACGGACCGCGCGCGCCTACAACGTAAACGACTGTCCATGCCCGTGTCCGCGAGCTTCCGCAATCGCGCTGCTACGCCCTGTAGCGTGCGACAATAGGCGTGCTCTCGGAAGCACGCTAACAACAACACGCCAAACCGATCGAGGAACACACATGCTATTGGTCAATCGCGGTGCGCCGCTCTGGGGTGCGCTGGCACTCATCGTCGTGCCGGGCGGCATGCAAACCGCCCTGGCCCAGGGCCAGCAGGCCGTCGAAATCGAGGAGATCGTGGTCACGGGCACGCGGATCCGCGATCCCAACGTCATCAGTTCGTCCCAGATCACCACTGTCCAAGCCGAGGACATCGCGGATCGCGGTATCACGCGCGTCGAGGACTACCTCAACGACCTGCCGCAGGTCTCGCCGGGCCAGGCCATCACCGCTTCGAACGGCTCGTCGGGCACGGCGACGGTGAATGTCCGCAATCTCGGCTGCGCGCGGACCCTGGTGCTGATCAACGGCCAGCGCCTGGCTCCAGGCACCACCGGTGGCGGCAACTGCGCGGACCTCAACTCCATACCCACCTTGCTGCTCGAACGGGTGGAAGTGCTGACCGGCGGGGCATCGTCCGTCTACGGCTCGGATGCGGTGGCCGGCGTCGTCAACTTCATCCTCGACGACGATTTCGAGGGCTTCCGGGCGAGCTACATGCACAGCCGCTACCAGCATACGAACGACAACGACGAGTTCCGAGACCTGGTGCGCTCCTACGACTACCAGGTGGCTGACGGGGACGTGACCACGGGCGAGACCGACAAGCTCGCGCTCGCCTTCGGTGGCCGCGTACTGGATGGGCGCGGCCATGTGACGGGCTTCATCGAAAAGACGGACACGTCGCCCATCCTGCAAGGCGACTACGACATCTCCGCCTGTGCGCTGACGCGCGGCAAGAGCGCCTGCGGCGGCTCCTCCACCATTCCACCGGGTCGCTGGGCCGACTTCGGCGGCTACTCTGCGCTGGGCTACGCCAACACGGTCGATCCGTCCGTCACCGGACTCGATCTCAAGGTCCTCGGAGACGAGTTCGTGCCCCGGGCCGGGCAGACCTTCAACTACAACCCGACCAACTTCTTCCAGCGCCCGGATGAGCGGCTGAACGTCGGCTTCTTCGGCGACTACCAAGTGACCGACACCATCGAGGCGTACGCGAGCGTACGATCGATGCGGTCCGAGTCCAATGCGCAGATCGCCTACTCCGGGACCTTCGGCAACATCACGTCGCTGCCTTGCTACAACCCCCTGCTCTCGAAGCAGCAGTACGACACCGTATGCGGCAACTGGGCCGGCATGGGCGGTGACCACGCGCCGGACTTCCAGAGCGCCGCGACGGCCCTGGCGTACCTCTCCACGCTCGCCCAGGCGGTCGGCGACGGCGACATCATCGGCTACCGGGCACCCCTGTACTCGCTCAAGCGCAATGTGGAAGGCGGACCACGCCAGAACATCACCACCTACGAGAACACGGTGTCGATCTACGGCGCGCGCGGCGACATCGGCGAGCGCTGGTCCTTCGATATCTCCTACCAGGCCTCGGACGTCGAGTACACCAGCGAGTACCGCAACGACCTGTCGGTGATGGCCATCAACCGCGCGATCGACGTAATCAGCGTCAACGGCACGCCGACGTGCGTTGCGGCCCTGAACGGCAGCGACCCGGCCTGCCTGCCGTATAACCTCTTCCAGGGCGGCCTGCCCGGCGACGGCGGAATCCAAGGCGTGATCGACGGCGGTCCGGAATTGCAGCGCTACATCGCCAACTCGACTTTCGTGCTCGGCACCGGCCGGCAGCGCATCTTGCAGGCGGTGGTGTCCGGTGAGACCGCCTTCGCCTTGCCTGGCGCGCCGAGCGGGATCTCGACCGCAATCGGCATCGAGACCAAGGACCTCAGCACCGACTTCCGTCCAGACCGGCCGAGCCGCACGGGCGACCGGTCCGGCTCCGGCGGCGCCACCTTGCCGCTCGCCGGCGGCTACGACGTCACGGAGTATTTCGTCGAACTCGGCATTCCCGTGCGTGACAACCTGAGCCTGGATGCAGGCTATCGCTACGCGGACTACTCGACAGGCAATACCACGGACACCTTCAAGCTGGGGGCGTTCTGGCAGATCGCCAACTCGATCGCGTTGCGCGGCTCCTACCAGTCCGCCATCCGCCACGCGAGCCTATACGAGCTGTTCCGCGCGCAAGGCTTCAACCTCGTCGACCTGGCGGACGACCCGTGTGGCCTTTCCATGAGCGCCAGCCGGGCGGCCTGTGCCAACACCGGGCTGCCCGACGCGCTGTACGGCACGGACCTGAAGTCGCCGGCGGACCAGTACAACATCCTCCAAGGCGGCCGCCCCGACGTGGAACCCGAGGAGGCGTCGTCGTTCACCGCCGGCCTGGTCGCGACGCCCACGTTCATCGACGGCCTGACGGTGACCCTCGACTACTTCCAGATCAACGTGGAGAAGGGGATCGGCACCATTCCCGCGGCCACCGCCCTCGAGAAGTGCCTGGACACCGGCATCGCGACCTTCTGCGACCTGATCAACCGCAACCCGGTCAACGGGTCGCTGTGGCTTGCCGGCGGCTACATCTCGGCCCAGACGACCAACTTGAGCGAGGAGACGGTCGAAGGCCTCGACATCATCTTCGACTACACGTTCGGCACGCGATTCGGCTTCGTGACCGTGGAAGGCGTGACCACGAACCTGTGGACCGCGGACCTGATCGAACTGGTCGGCGAGGCGCCGCTCGGCTGCGCCGGCCACTGGGGCGCCTACTGCGGCAAGAATCCGCAACCGAAGTGGAGCGGGAACTACAAGGCGACCCTGCAAGCCCCCCGCGACCTGCGGATATCGGTCGGGCTGCGCTACCTCGGCGAGACCGAGGACCTAGGCTCCAACGAGATCGACTTCGAGGCGGAGACGTACTGGGACCTGACCGCCGAGTGGCGGGCGACCGACCACCTCCTGGCCACCGCGGGGGTAAGCAACCTGTTCGACACCGACCCGCAGGTCAGCTCCGACGCAGGCACCGCGCCGGGGAACGGCAACACGTTCCCGGCCTTCTTCGACGCCCTGGGGCGCTACATGTTCGTCAACGTCGGGGTGAGCTTCTGACGTTCGGTGGTAGGCGGGCCTCCCGGCCGGCACACACCGATCTCCCACACTTTCCGCGGTGATTCGCCGCGTAGGGGCATGGCGGCATCACCGTACTCGACCTCGCCAGCGACATCGTGTTAGGTTCCTACGCTCGGGAAATCAAGACTGGGGAGTCAAACTATGCGCCAACCGTTACGTTCGCCTGGCCACCGTCGCCTGGCCACCGTCACCTCGATAGTCATCGCCGCGTTCAGCGGCACCGCTGCGTGGGCCGGAACCGATCCGTACTTCAACCCGCTGACCCAATCCACCGCGGTCGCGTCCCCCAACCACGTCAACGAGCTCAACTCACCGTGGCAGATTCCGCCGGGCCTTTCGCAGCGGAACCTGATGAGCCTCAAAGAGGTGGAGGCCGACGCCACGCAGTCCGTGCAGCGCGTCCCATTCGGCGGCATCTCATCGATGTTCGACATGCTTGCCTACGACCCGTCAGGCCGTTACATCTTCATTCCGCACGAGACGCCGTTCGGTGCCGGCCTGTCCCGGTACGACACGGTCGAAGACCGCACCGAATTGCTGTTTGCCGGAGACTCCACGGCGTCCGACTTCGGCGCGTGTTGGGGCCAGGCGTGCCCGGCTTGGGCAGCGGACTTCGCGGCCTTCGACCCGGCACGCTGGACACCCAACGGCACCGTCCTCCTCGGAGAGGAGTGGTCCGGGCTCGGGCGGATAGTCGAGATCCTGGATCCCCTCGGCGATGCGCCCGAAGACCCCATCGTCAGCTCCTTGGTGGAGGGAGAGGACTACCGAATCCTCGACTCGATCGCCAAGGTGGCCCACGAGGGCATCAACTTCAGCCGCCGCTTCCCCGACCGGCTCATCTACTACATCGACGAGTGGAACTCCGGTTCGATCTACGCGCTGTTGCTCAAGACGCCGGGAGACTACACCGGAGGCGGACAGACCTTCGTGCTGTCGGTGGACGCCTTCATGGAAACCGGCGGCGATCCCACGGCCTATTGGAACGAAGGGGTGAACAAGAACGCACAACGCTTCGGCTGGGCCACGTGGGTTCCAATCACCGATGCCGACGGCAAGCCGCTGCCCGGCGTCCGCGATCCCTTTATGGACGGACCGACCGTGGATCCGAGGACGCGCTCCGATGTGCGCGGCGGACGTGCGGCGGCGGACGACGTGGGTGGCACACCTTACGGCCGGCCCGAGGATATGGAGGTTGGCATGCTGGCTAATCGCAACGAAGTGCTCTACGTAGCCATAACCTCGGAACATTCCGTGATCTCCATCGAGATGCTGGGCAGTCGCAAAGCGATCGTGCGCGAGTTCGCGACGGCCGAGTCGGCCAAGAACGTCGGCTTCGCTGCGACCACCGGCACCCTGAACTCACCCGACAACCTAGCCCAGGATGCACTCGGCAATATCTACATCATCGAAGACTCCCCCAACTCGGGTGACGTCGGCGGCGACATCTGGTTCGCCCGAGACGCTGACGGCAGCGGCGTCGCCGAATCGCTCGACCACTTCATGAGCATCCAGGTCAACGGCTCCGAGCACACGGGCATGATCTTCCACCCGTTAAATCCCGAGAAGTTCGTGGTCGCCGTGCAGCACCCGAGCAGCACCGACCTCGAGGAAGTCCCGGATGGCATGGGCGATGCGGTCTGGGAGTTCGACGTGAGTAGTGTCGTACCGCCACCGTGCGGCGATGGTGGCAGCCGCTACACGAACTGCACGCCCCGGGTCGGCAACCCGTTCGCGTCGGATCTACGCGCCGCCGCCGAGCGCGGCATTGGAATCGGTGCGCCGCTGAACGCCGTTTGGTAGCGCCACCGCACAAAGACCCGGGCCGACGACCATAGTCGGCCCGGGTCTTTACCACCCATGCGAAGTACCGGGGCACGGCCACATGGCGAGTGGCCAACGCGTCGTGCGCGACGCGCGTGTCGTACTCGACACGTATTGACGGTGTGCGGACCGCGAACGGGTACTCCCGTTCGCGTTCGTCGTGCCGGCCCGACACAAGCTCTACTGCGGGCCCAGAAGCCCGCGGTCCTCGCACTGGCGTTGGCACTCATGTGCGGCTGTCTGCCGCAGCCCGGACGAGCGCCTGTCGACCCCGTGCTAGCAGACCCCGTGGACGTACCGCCGGTCGACGCCGTGCCAGCAGACCCCGTGGACGTACCGCCTGCCCCCTTCCACGAGCAGGTCCTCGCGTATCTCGGCGACAGCGACGCCGTGGTGCCACGTCCGCTTCCGGATGTCCATCCCGTGCGGACCGCCTTCAACCCCGAGGCGATCATTCCGCCGCAGTGCTACACGCGCACCGAGGGTCGCTTCAACCCCTGCTACGTGTGCCACCAGCGCGAGATCCCGGGCCGGGAGAACGTCATGAACGACGACGACCTGCAGGTCGCCTACAGCTTCAGCGACGTCGGCATGACCAACCACTGGCGAAACCTGTTCGAGGACCGGTCCGCAGAAATCGGGTACGTTTCCGACGACGAGATCCGCGCATGGGTGGACGGCGACAACTACAGCGCCCTTGCCCCGCGTCTGCGGCAAGCCGGTTTCAGGGGCTGGATTCCCGACCTCGACGGTCTCGAGCGGGGCGCCGGGGCGTTCGACGATCAAGGTTTCGCGCTCGACGGCAGTCACTGGGTGGCTTTCAACTACAAGCCGTTCCCGAGCACGTTCTGGCCGACCAACGGCTCTACCGACGACGTCATGATCCGCCTGCCCGTGCAGTTCCGGACAGACACCGGCGGCAGCTACACCCGGGACGTGTACCTCGCCAACCTAGCGATCCTCGAGGCAGGCATCAAGGGACTCGACTCGATCACCGTGCCGCCCGTGGACGAGCGGCGCCTGGGCGCCGACCTCGATGGCGACGGCCGGCTCGGCGTTGCCCGACGCGTCGTTGAGCCGACGAGTTACGTCGGCGCAGCCGTTGACGAGTTCCACGATACGTACCTCTACCCGGCGGGCACCGAGTTTCTGCACACGGTTCGCTACCTCGGGATCGCCGAAGACGGCGAGATCGGATCGTCGCGGCGCATGAAGGAGGTCCGCTACATGCGCAAGTGGGTCCCCTACAGCAAGCAGGTCTACGCGCGCCAGTACCAGCTCGAGGCGTTCGAGAAGGAACTCGGCAACATGCCCCAGTACGCCTATCTCGGCGATAAGGGCCTCGACAACAAGTTCGGCTGGTCGGTGCAGGGCTTCATCGAGGGCCGCCGTGGCGAACTACGCGCCGCCACGTACGAGGAGACCCTGTTCTGCATGGGTTGCCACACCTCGGTCGGCGTCACCGTCGACAAGACCTTCGGCTTCCCGCGCAAGGTCGACGGCGCCCCGGGTTGGGGCTACATCGACCTCAAGGGCATGCCCGATGCGCCGAGCTTCGGCGAGACCCGAGGCGAGATCGCCGTCTACCTCGAGCGGGTCGGCGGTGGTGGAGAGTTCCGCAGCAACCCGGAGATGTTTGCGCGCTGGTTCAACGCGGACGGAAGCGTGGCTCGGGAACGGGTGGCGGCTGCGGCGGATGTCTACGCGCTGGTCGTGCCGTCGGTGGCGCGAGCGCTGGCCCTCAACAAGGCTTATCGGGCCATAGTGCTCGAACAGGACTACATCTACGGTCGCGACGCGATGCCGGAGCCGCCGGCCAATGTCTTCACGCACATCGACAACACGACCGCGCCAACGCTGCCGGAAGAGTTCGTCTACGACTGGGACATCCGCCTGGATTGGTCAAGCAGCACGGAAACTCGACCCTAACGTGGGACTTAAGCCTCTAGCCGCCCGGACTCCCCGGGCGCCGTTCTCCGCTTCCACCCATCCGTTTCGCCGCCGCGCGGCGCTCGCTACCCAAGGGGTGCATGACGCCAGCACCGGGCGGCCAGACGCCGGGTTCCGCCTTGATGTGGCGACACAGGTGCTTGCCATGGTGCGTGAGCGTCTCCCAGATGTGGTGGGGCATGGTCTTCGCGTGCTTCGGCCCCAGCCAAGGAGCGCCGTATTCCACGTTCGGCAGGGAGCGAATCTCTCGGCTTAGGTTCGGTGTCGCACCGTGCCAGGCGCGATTGTCGCGAATGACGCCGGCGCCCGCCGGGGCACCCACCAGGGTCGACATGCGCATCCACTCGGGCTCGTCGGCGGGCGGCGGTGGCGGCATCTGCCAAGTGTGCGAGCCGAGAATCTGGCGGATCGGTCCGTTCTCCCAGGTAAGATCGCACATCGCGAAGTTGATGGTGACCACCGCCGGGCAGAAATCGATGATGCGCCGCCGAGTGGCGAGGTCCGGGCCATCCGACACTTCCTCGGTCTCGATCTCGATGCCAATGTCCCTGGCCGTCTGCAGACGCCCCGCGGAGATTTGGTTGGATTCCCGGACGTCGGCGTGCAGGTGCTGGTACTCGACAGCGCCCGGCAGGCAAAGATCGCCACCGGCACCGAGGACCATGTAGTCCGTCGAGCCGAATATCTCGGTGAGGATGGGCGTGGTAGTGGGCAGGTCCACCATGGCCGCCCACTCCTCCTCGTGCAGCATCTGGCGCGAGGCGGACGCCGTGCCGTAGCTGTAGCGATGCGGCAGCCGGCCGCTCTCGGTGACGTACTTGCGCTGATCCCGCCCGGGAACTTCGAGGATCTGGCGCAGTGCCCGGGCGCTGCCGCGGCGGAACTGCGCGAGGTGCTCCTCGTCGAGGAGGTCGCGAACCACCACGAAGCCGTCACGGCGGAAAATCCGGGCGGCACGCTCGACTTCGTTCGGATCCAAGATCTCGAGCCCCGGGATGCCGTTGTGCCGTTTCAGGCGGCTGCGCAGCCGCGCCACGTCCGGATGGTCATATACACGCTCGCGAGGCGCACGCGGATCCGGCACGCCGAAACCCGGTTGGCCGGGGAACGGATTGCCCTCGGCGTCCACGGTCTCGTTGACCGGCGTGTATGGATCCCAACCGACGGCGGAATCTCCAAAAACTGCCAGCGTGTCAAGCTCCTGCTGCACCGAGGATCGTGCCGTCATGCCGCTCCTTCTTGGGGCCGTTTGCGCGGGATCCTGATCATATGCAAATCCTCGACGCCCGTGCACTTGGGGCGGCCATCAACCGGGTGAACGCCTCGCTCGCCTGAACCGGGCGACCACGCGCTCGCCGAAGAGCAGCACCAGGATCGCGCCGTACACGAACGGGTCCATGAAACCTCCCTTGGACAGCCACATCAGGTGTGTCCACGCGGCGACGGCAGCGGGATAGACCAGCCGATGAAGCATCCGCCAGCGTCGCCCCAAGCGACGTTGCCAACCCCGCGTCGAGGTCGCAGCGAGGGGAATCAGCATCAAAAGCGCTGAGAACCCCACCGTGATGTACGGTCGCTTGACGACGTCCCCGGCGATGGTGGCCAGTTCGAAACCCGCCAGCACGGCCAAGTAGGCGATGAAGTGCAGGACGATGTACGCGAATGCCCACAGGCCGAACATCCGTCGGAAGCGAACCAGGCGCGGTTGGCGCAGGACCCGGGACGTGGGCGATACCGCCAAGGTGATCAGCAGGATGCGCAAGCCCCACGTCCCAAGCGTCCGCACCAACTCGTCCGCCGGATCCGGGCCGAGCCCGCTGCCGGGCACTTGGAACTCCCGCCAGACATCGACCGCCAACAGCGCCAGCGGCACCGCCAGCAGGATGAAGAGGACGACTCGGACGGCGCGGTCAGTAATAGCGGCTGAGGTCCATCCCCGTGTAGAGCTCGGCCACCTCGTCGTAGCCGTTGAACATCCGCGTGGGGATCCAGTTCGGCCGGAACAGCGTCGTCGGGAAGCGACGCTCCCGCGCCTGGCTCCAGCGGGGGTGGTCGACGGTTGGGTTGACGTTAGCGTAGAAGCCGTACTCCCGCGGCTGCAAGTCGTTCCAGGTATTGACCGGTCGGGTCTCGGTCAGGCGGATCGAGACGATGGACTTGATGCTTTTGAAGCCGTACTTCCACGGCACCACGAGGCGGATCGGTGCGCCGTTCTGCTTTGGCAGCAGATTGCCATACATGCCAACGGCGAAGATGGCGAGGGGATGGTTGGCCTCATCCAGGCGCAGGCCTTCGACGTACGGCCAGTCGATGCTCGAGAACAGCGATCGCTGGCCGCGCATTTCCGACGGTCGATGCAAGGTCTCGAACATGACGTACTTGGCGTTCCCGGTCGGCTCGAACTTGTCGAGGATCTTCTTCACCGGAAACCCGATCCACGGGATCACCATCGACCACGCTTCCACGCAGCGCAGCCGGTAGATGCGCTCCTCGAGGTCAATGCCCACGAGCATGTCCTCGAGGCCGATCTTGCCGGGCTTGGCCACCTCGCCGGAGACTTCGACGGTCCATGGGTCGATGGTCATTTCGTGCGCATGGGCGGCTGGATCACCCTTGTCCGTGCCGAACTCGTAGAAGTTGTTGTAGCTGGTCGCGTCGCTCTCCGAAGTCATCGTCTCGTCAAGAGGCGCACCGGGTAAGACGCTGCGTTCGTCCAGCCAAGCGCCGGGGAGCGCGGCCGCGGGAAGCGCGACTCCCGCCCCGGTCAGAGCCAACGCTTCACGCATGAAACGTCGGCGCGAGCGGTAGACGTGCTCGGGCGTGATTTCCGAAGGCTTGATGTCGTCGGCGGTTCTGATGAGCATGGATCTAACTACCCGTATCGGCGTGTTCGGTGGGCTCGCCTTTCGACCGCTCTGGTCGGTAGCGCTGCCAAACGAAAGCCGCCGGTCCGGACAACGCGTACAGGCCGAAGCAAATCAGCAGAACCAGCGGCGGGTTGACGAGGATGACGGCGAAGATCAAGACCGCCGCCACCAGGGCGAAAAACGGCCTCCGGCCCTTGAGGTGCATCTCCTTCGGCGAGAAGTAGGTGAACGGCGAGACCATCAGCAGGCTGACGGCCGCCGTCATGAGGGCCGTCGCGATGGCCCGCATGATTGACGGGTCCGGCCCGGCGGTCTCGCTCCAGATCCACACCGTACTCGCCACGATAGCCGCCGCGGAAGGACTGGCGAGCCCCGTGAAAATCGCGTTGTCGCCGCTGGTGTTGAAGCGCGCCAATCGCAGCCCGGCGCAGGCGACGTAGATGAAAGCCACGACCCAGCCGAACTGCCCTAGGCCCTTGAGCGCCCAGAAGAACGCCACCAAGGCCGGCGCGACGCCGAAGGCGACCATGTCCGAAAGGCTATCGTACTGTGCGCCGAACTCGCTCTCCGAGCGGGTCCAGCGTGCCACCCTGCCGTCCAGCGTGTCGAGAATGAACGCCGCATAGATCGCCAATGCGGCCTTGATGAAGTGTCCATTGGCGGCGGCGACAATCGCGTAGAAGGCGGCGAAAAGCGCGGCCGTGGTGATCAGGTTGGGCAGGAGGTAGACGCCACGGCGCCGCTTGAGTTCGCCATCCGGATCGATGCTGCGCACCTTCGAGTCCTTGGCCATCGTGTTACCCGCTTGTCGGCGGCGACTATAGCACTGAGTTTGCGCGACGGCGGTTAGGGTTTACAGTCACGGCGCATGACGCGTAACGATCTCGCCGACTACGTACGCCGCGGTCTGGTCGACTACAGGGTGCCGATCTCGGCGACGATCATGGTTGCAGCGCTGGCGTCGATGTTCGTGCTCGGCTCGCAGAGCGCGTCGAGTTTCGCCACCTACCTGCTGGCTCTCTACGTGCTGGCAGCGGCTCCGCGATGGCGATCACTGTTCCTGGATTGGGGCTTCCTCGCGCTCGTCGGCCTGCTCGTCTATCTCCCGCTGACCAGCCTGTGGTCGACGCCCTGGGATCTGCGCGGCGCACTCAGCCAAGCCACCCGGGCGGTGCTGGTGTTCGCCTTCGTGGTGTCCCTCGCCGAGTGCATGCAGGTGGACTGGTTTCGCCAGCGCATGACCTGGGTCGTCAGCATCGTCGGTGCCGCCGCCTCGACCGCGGCGATGTGGGTCTTCTTCGCGACGACGCCCGAGGACGGGCGGCTGAACGGTCTCGGGCAACTCGATACCCACGTTGCCGCCGGCATGGTGTTCGCCGTGGCCGCCATCTGCGGGTTGAGCTGGCTGTTGGACAACAGGTCCTCGCGGTCGGCCAAGGCCAGGGTCGCTGTGATCGTAGCTGTCGCCGTGCTTGTCGTGGGCGTGGCCCTGACCGGTTCCCGCAACGCCATGGCGTGCGGATTGCTTGGCATCGGGGTGGTGCTCATCGCTCGCCGCGCACCGAGCGCCCGGCAGTGCGTCGCCCGGGTGGTTGGCCTCGCCGCGGCCCTCGGCGCTGTCTTGGTCGCCGCCTATGTCTTCGTACCCGGCGCGGACACCCTCATCCTGCCGCGCGGGGACAGCCTCCGGCTGGGGATCTGGTCGTACTACGCGCAACGCATAGGCGAAAGTCCTTGGTTCGGCCTGGGCATCCTGACCGACGACCTCACCGAAGTCGACGGGTTGCCGGTTCTGCATCCGCACAGCCTGTTCCTGGCGGTCGCGTGGCAGGGCGGCCTGGTGGGCCTGGCGCTCATGTTCGTCGTCATCGGCGCAACGCTTAAGACCTTGCTGCGTCACTTCGCCGCCGCGGAGGCCAAGCTCGGCCTCGCGATCTGGTCGATCGGCCTGCCCGGCTATCTCATCGACGGCCATGAACTGGTCGACAAGATCGGCTGGACGTGGCTCCTGTTCTGGCTCCCGGTGGCGATCGGGTTAGGGCTGCGCGCCGGGCACGGGCTCGGCGATGCCCGCCGCTTCGGGCCGCTGGCGGTTCCGACATCGTGATGGACGCGACGGAAAGCACTTTCGTCCAGTGGGGTGCCGCCCATCTGGTCGTGATCGGTTTGGTGATCGCCACGCCTATCGTGCTCAGCGTATTGGCCCAACGATGCTCGGCACCCGTCACCAAGGCCATTTGCCTAGCCTTCGCGATCATGCTCGTCGGCAACATGGCCGGGCACTGGATCTACCAGGTCGCCACGGCCGGCGTCGACGAGTTCATCACCCGGCACCTGCCCTTGCACATCTGCGGGATGACCGTTTTCGTGCTTGCTGCGGCCCTCGTCTTCCGCAGTGAACGGGCCTACGAGGTCGCCTTCTTCTGGGGACTCGCGGGAACTCTGAACGCGCTGCTCACGCCACAACTGGAGGTCGGCTTCCCCGAGTATCGGTTCTTTCACTTCTTCATCGGCCACGGCGGCATCGTCGCAGGGGTCCTGTTCGCGACCTGGGGGTTGCGCATGCGCCCCACGTTCGCGTCCTTGCTGCGCGCCTATGGATGGCTGGCGGCGCTGTTCGCGGTGCTGCTCGTGGTCAATCCGCTGCTCGGCAGCAACTACATGTTCCTCAACGAGCCGCCGCAGTCCGCATCGCCGTTCTTCTTCGCACCGTGGCCGTACTACATACCGGTTCTGGCGGCCGTGGGGTTCGTGTTCTTCGGCGCGCTACTCGCCCCGTTCAAGGTCGCGGATTGGGTGCGGTCGAGACGCCGTCAAAGCGACCCGTGATCGCGAGGCCAACAACGCGGCCCTCCTTCAGCGGCGAGTAGGTGGAATCGACCAAGCCCGTGAGGTCGAAATCACTGCGCCGGAACACCGTATCGAACAGGTTGCGCGCGTACAACGTCAACGAGAACGCCGAGGACGGCGCCAACTCGAGGCTCGCCGCCACCAACTCCCCGCCGTCGAGCGTGCCGCGGTTGTCGTCGGTGATCTCGGAATCGTCGCGATGCGCCAGGTCGAGTCGCGCCGTCAGTCGGCCCAGACGGCCCAGATCGCGTCCGTAGCCAACGCCGAGTCCGTACGTGAGCGGGGCAAGGCGTGGCAACGCGAGTCGGTCGTCGCCGACCGTCGAGCCATCGCCGTCGAGGTCGTGCCGGACGCGGTCGTAGCGGCCGTCGGCAAGCCCGAGAAACGCGTCCAGGCGCACCGACTCGCTTAAGGCCAGGACGATCTCCGCTTCGAGCCCGCGAATCGTGGCATCGGCGGTGTTCGCGGTGACCTGGAAAGCGCCGGCGGTGGCGTCCGCGCTCGTGACTTGACGCTGCAGGCCATTGACGGTTGTGTGAAAGGCCGAGACGTTCAATCGGCCGCGGCCGTCGGCGACCTCCGCCTTGAAGCCCACCTCGACGGCATCCTGCTCCTCTTCGTCGAACGGCCCGGGCGCGGCCGCGGGCGACGTGTTGCGCAGGTTGTAGCCGCCACTGCGGAAGCCCCGCGTGTAGTGGCCGTAGAACTGCACACCGGGGCGCAGCCAGCGCTGCAAGCCGATCTTCGGCGTGAAATTGCGCCACGAGTCGCCATCGCGGAAGTCGAATCGGCACCGCGTGTCCGCGATACCCGTGCCGGCCGTGACGACGCAGGCCGCGTTGCTGGCCGTCGCCACTTCGACATCCTTGCGTTCCACGGTGTAGCGCCCGCCCACGTTGAGGATCCAGCCATCCGCGAACTCGAACTCGTTGCTCCAGAACGCGCCGGCGGTCCAGTGCTCCTGGTCCCCGCCGAACGGCGCTCCCCAGGTGCCAAGGAGGGCGCGCTGCTCCCGGTAGCGGATGTCCTGCGCGAAGACATAGACGCCGAGCGTCGTCTGCCACCGACCACGGAACCATCCCGTGTAGCGCAGTTCGTTGCTGACCTGTTCCTGCTCGGTGAACGCGAGCAGGTGGAAGATCGGCTCGGCCGTGGAATCGATGTCGGCCCGCGACTCGTGGCCGACCGTGCGCCAGCCGAATACGTTGGTCACCTGGCCACCGCCCGGCATCGCGCGCCGATTGGCCTCGACGATGACGTGCTGCCAGTCCACGACCGAGAAGCCGGGTTCGTCGATGGCGAAGTCGAAGCCCGCGAATCGCCGTCGGTTCTGCGTCGCGGGACCGTCGCCGTCGGACGTGCCGCGCTTGTAGATGACGGTCACGTCGAGTGCATCCGACGGTGTCCAGGTCAGGACCGGTCGCAGCACCCGTGCGCGCTCGGCGCCCACGCGGCCGCCCCGTGGCGCGGCATTGCGGAACCAGCCGGCGTCGTCGCGGGCACTGAGCGACAAACGCGCCGCGATCCGACCATCGGCGGAGGCGGTCTCGATACTTCCCGTCAAGCGCTTGTCCAAGCCGGTCTCCACGCGCAACGCGCACACCCCCGAGAAGGACCGCTCGGCCGCCGGGAACGCAGCAGCACGGCACCGCCGGTGACGTTGCGCCCGAACAGGAGCCCTTGGGGTCCGCGCAGCACCTCCACCGCATCGAGGTCCAGCATGTCCACGATGACGCCGTAGTTCATGCCCAGGTAGACGCCGTCGACGAAGACGCCCACGGTCGGATCGATGGACGGGATCGAGCCCGCGACGCCTAAGCCCCGAATCGAGAAGTTCGCGATGCCCTTGCCCGTGCCGATACCGTCGAGAGCCACGTTGGGCAACGCGTAGCTCAGATCCTCGACGTCCGTCACCCGTCGCGCCACGAGGTCCTCGGTGGTGAGTACGCTGACCGCGGTGGCGACGTCCTGCGCCGCCTGTGCTTCGCCCTTCTTGGTTGCCGTGGTCACCACGATTTCGAGCGGGCGGGGGTCCGGGATCGATCCGGCCGCGACCGGGCAAGCGAGCAGCAGTGCGATCAGGTAGCGCAGGCTCAAGCGCGTCGTGTCCGCTCAGGCGTGAGATCTAAGCTCGATGACCAACGCTTCGTCGCCAACGTCGCGCGTGCCGACGTCGTAGCGCACCGCGTCGTCGAGCGTGTAGGCTCCGGTATTGACGTGCGGATACTGCTCGCTCACGTGATGCACCGTGATCCGGTGGGGGCCCGGAACGATCCCGTGGGATGGCGGAACCAGGAACTTCCCGTCCTCGCCCTTCGACGTTCGCGTCCGCGCGGGCGGTGCATTGCCGTCGAGCGGCTCGAGGGTGACCCACGCCATCCCCATCGGCACGCCGTCCAAGGTGACCCGACCGCTGACGCCTTGGCGTACCCCCGCCGTCAGGAAGCCGGAGCGGCGCAACCAGTTGACGAGCAGCACCGGCCAGTCGCTGAAATCGGGATCGCCCGGCGCGATTCCGGTGCCGTGCTCGCCGTAGCCGTAGATGTGCAGTTCGGCCTGCACGCCGGCCGTTCTGAGCGCGTCGTAGAAGAGCGTCGATTGGTGCGCAGGCACGATCGCGTCCTCGTGCGTATGGACTAGGAAGGTGGGGGGCGTTTCGGCATTCACGTTGACGTCTGCGGGCGTGTACTCGTCCGCCTTGCGACCGCGCAGGATGCCGTTGGTCACGGCGTACACGGGCACCAGGAAGTCCGGTCGGCTCGATTCGCGCTCCACTGGATCGGCCGCTTGACTGTCGCCTCGGTCCCATTGCGTTCCTACGGCGACCGCGAGATGGCCTCCGGCCGAGAACCCGAGCATGCCGATACGATCCTTCGCGATGCCGAATTCGGCCGCGTGGCGGCGTACCAGGCGCACCGCCCGCAGACCGTCCAGCAGCGAAACCGACGAGTGGTAGCGCTCGCCGACGCGGTAGCGGAGCACGAACGCGGCGATGCCGCGTCGATTCAACCAGCGCGCGACCTGCAGTCCCTCGTGGTCGGAGGCGAGGATGCGGTAGCCGCCGCCGGGGTTGACGATGACTCCCGCACCGGTGGCCGCATCGCCCGGCGGCAGGTGGACCGTGAGCTGCGGACAGTCGATGTCGAGACCGCCTAGCGCACCCGGCGCGCCGTCGGGCCACAACGCGATTGCGCGGCCCCTCCCGACGTCAACCAATGGTGGTCGCGCCGCCGTCGCAGGGAATGGTCTGTCCGGTCAGGTACGAGCCCGCGCGCGACGACAGGAAGATGGTCAACCCGGCCGCGTCCTCCATCCGTCCCCACCGCTTCATGGGGAAACTGGCGGTGATCTGACGGTCCTGCTCCTCGGTGGCGAAGAGCGGCGCCGTCATCTTCGACTTGAAGGGCCCGGGCGCGATGACGTTGACGTTGATGTGCTCGGCCATGAGATCCCGCGCGAGTTGCGCGGACAGTTGGCCAAGGCCCGCCTTCGCCGCGACGTAGGAATAGTTCATGAGGCCGCTGGGCTTGAGGCCGTTGACCGACGTGATGTTGACGATCGACGCCCGTTCGTCGGCGCTCGCCGCCGCGCGGATCTCCGGCAGCAGCTTCTGGATCAGGAAGAACGGGCTCTTGACGTCGAGGTCGACCACCCGGTCCCACGCCTTCTCGGTGAAGTCGTCGATCGGCAGACTCCAGGTGAGTCCGGCGTTGTTGACCAGGATGTGCAGGGCGTCCTGGCGCTCGCGAAAGGCGTCCGCGAGCGCCTCGCAACCCGCGATGTCGCGGATGTCGCCCGGTATCGCCGTGCACTCCCCGTGCTCGCGCAAGGCCCGCTCCGCCTCGGCACAGGCGTCGACCTTGCGCGATGTGATGTAGACGCGCGCGCCGGCCCGGACCAGGCCCTCGGCGATCATCAGCCCGATGCCACGCGAACCGCCAGTGACCAGCGCGACCTTGCCGCGTACCCCGAAGAGATGTTCGTAGAAGGCGTTCATCCTAACCGCCCGGCGCTTCGGCGGTGTCGCCGAACATCGCATCGACATGCTCGTCCGGCAACGGCGCGGTCGCCTTGGACACGAAGTACGTCGTCAGTACGCCGACGCCCTCGCCGATGGCTGCGCACGAGGTCGGGTTCGGGCCCTCGCCGTACAGCCACGACACCACCACGTGCAGGATGCCCGTGCCTTCGACCCAGGCCGGGTCGATCTGCTGCGTGTGCAGGATCACGAACGTGCCGAAACCCGCGATCAGTCCGGAATACGCGCCCGCCTTGGTGACCCCTTTCCACAGCGCGCCGAGCACCAGGGGCCCGGCGAACGCCGCCATCATGCCGCCGATGCCGATCCAGACGATGATGGCGATGTTCATGTCGATCAGCGACCACGCCATCACCGTACAGATCACCAGCGTCGCCACCGTCGCCACCCGGCCGATCATCAGTTCGATGCGGTCCTGCTCCTCCTCGGTCTTGTTCGGCGTCAGGTGCTTGGCGAGCGTCCGCCGGTAGAGGTCGTTGGCGATGATCTGCGACGACGACACCACCAGGCCGTCCGCCGTGGACATGATCGCAGCCAGGATCCCGACGCCGATCAACGCCGCGAGCCAAGTGGGGAACAGCTCGATGAAGAGCATCGGCAGCGACGCGTTCGCCGTCGCGCCTTCCTGGAGGAGCGCATCGCCCAGCACGCCCCGCGCCAGGAGGCCGGCGAGGCCGAGCATGCCGAGGGTGATGCCGAAGGTGAACGCGAGCTTGATGAACGATTTCTGCTGATCCGTGCCCTTGAGCGCCCACAGCTTGTTGCCGAGGTGCGGGAGGAGCCCCAGCGGCAGGTGGGCGAGCACCACGCAGCCGATGGACCACCACGAGTGGTAGAGGGGCGTCGTCACGTTGAGCGGCTTCGTGAGGTGCTCGTCCTGCTTGCCGAGATTGTCGACGAGCCCCGATAGGCCGCCGTCGACGCCCACGCCCAGCACGAACAGCGCGATCACCACGATGGCCAGCACCAGCATCATGACGCCCTGGGCGCCGTCGGTGAGGATGTCGGCGTGGGCGCCGCCGAAGGCCACGTAGATGCCGAGCACGGTCGAGGTCACGATCAACGCCCAGATCGGCGGCATGCCGAGCATGACTTCGAACATCACAAGCCCGGACACGAGCTGGCCGGCCAGGTAGAAGAAGAGGACGAGCGAGAAGATCGACACGATCACGCGGATGCCGTCGGCCTGGTAGCGGTCGCCGAGGTACTCCGGGATGGACCGGTTGCCGAATTTGTTGCCCGACGTCGCGATCAGCCGCATGGAGATCAGCACGCCGAAGTAGACGCCGATGGGGTAGAGGAAGTTGCCCCAAACGGTCGCAAAACCGTAGGAATACGCGAGTCCGGGCCCGCCCAGGAACGTGGCGCCGCTCGCCGTGGTCGCCGCGAACGCGAAGGCGAGGAACACCGGGCCGTACGAGCCCCGCGCGGTGGCGAAGTCGTCCGCGTGCTTGACCCGACGCTGGCCGAGGATGCCGATGGCGAGCATCGCGCCGATGTAGAGGATCATGAACAGCCACGACCACGTAACCAGCGTCACGGCATTCCCCTCCCGTGGAACAAGCGGCGGAGTGTCCCTTACAACGACGAGTGGCCGCAAGGTCTCCGTGCGGCGTTCAACACGGTGGGGTCGCGTACCTGTCACGCATGTCGAGCAACCACCGATCTCGCACAGTATCGTACGAACTCTCTGTTTTCATTGAAAAAATCATGGTAAAGGTGTTTACAGCGCTGCCGCGACACAGCTAATCTGACCCTACTTCATCCGCGGTCGCGGGATGGACCATACGAAGACGACGGTGCCATCATGAATGCAACGACAGCGAGACAAGAAACCGGGCCGGGCATGCCTCAGTGCCTCAACAATGGCCAGACCGTCGCCATCATCGGCACGACTCTCACGGTCGCCGTCGCCATCGGCGCCATGATCTTCGCGTCCACATCGGCCATCCGCACGGAGTTGCGCGCGGAGATCCAACGGGTCGACGCCAACATGAAGGACATGCGCGAGGAGCTCAGCGCCGACATCGAAGGTCTCCGTGAGGAACTCCGCGGCGACATCGCGGGCGTCCGCGCACAGATCAAGGGTCTCGATGCCCGTCTACGTGTCGTGGAGCAGACAATGGCGGCGGTCAATGCCCGCGTGACAGTCGTCACCGAAGGACGCGCGCCCACATCCTTAGGAACGCAGCCTGCCCAGTAGCACCACGGACGTACGAAGAAGCCTTCAGGCGTGCCGGCGGCGACCAAGCGAGCCCGCCGCCTCCCGGCAGGCTCGTCACCAGGTATCCACCCACCCCCGCTTCTTGCCGTCCCGCGGCACGACCGGGGGTAGCGCCTCGAGCCCCATCACCATCCACTTGCGGGTATCCGCGGGGTCGATGACCTCGTCGACCTCCGATACGGTCGCGGCATTCAACGCGCGCGACCACGCATACGCCTCGGCCACGTACTTCTCGTAGCGCGCCTTGCGTTCGACGATGTCGGTGATCGCCTCGAGTTCGCGGCGGCGACCGAGCTTGACCGATCCCTCGAGGCCCATCCCGGCGAACTCGCCCGTCGGCCAGGAGATCGAGAAGAAGGTCTCGTCGAAGCTGCCCGTGGACATGGCGAGCGCACCGAGCCCGTAGGACTTGCGCAGCACGACGACGAAGTAGGGCACGGTGATGTTGGCGCCGGCGACGTACATGCGCCCGCAGTGGCGAATCAAGGCGGTCTTCTCGGCCTCCGGTCCGACCATGTTGCCGGGCGTGTCGACGAGCGACAGGATCGGGATGTCGAAGGCATCGCAGAGCTGCATGAAGCGCGCGGCCTTGTCGGCGCCCTCCGAGTCGACAGCGCCGCCGGTGGGCGAGTTCGAGTTGTTGGCGATGACGCCGACGGGGCGGCCTTCGATGCGGATGAAGGCGGTGACCATGGACAGTCCGAACTTCGGGCGCAGTTCGAGCATCGAGTCCACGTCGCCGATGGTTTCGATAACGGTCCGGATGTTGTAGACGGCCCGCCGGTTCTCCGGCACCACGTGGCGGAGGACCCGTTGATCGTGCGCGCGCCACTCCCGCACGCGTCCCTGGAAGAACGACAGGTAGTGCTTGGCGACGGCCGTCGCCTCAGCCTCGTCCTCGACGAGGACGTCGATCACGCCGTTCGGCTGCTGGATCTCGACGGGGCCGACCTCACTCGGCGCGTAAGCACCGAGCCCGCCGCCTTCGATCACCGCGGGACCGCCGATGCCGAGGCTCGAGTCCTTGGTCGCGATGATGACGTCGCAGGCGCCTAGGAGGACGACGTTTCCCGCGAAGCAGTAGCCCGAGTTCACGCCGACGATCGGCACGAGGCCCGACAGCTTGCCGAGTTCCCGCCAGGTGCGAACGTGCAGGCCACCCACCGACCCGGCCTGCGGCCCGCCCGCACTGCGCACGCCACCGTGCGTTCGACCACCCCCGCCTTCGGTGTAGAGCACCACCGGCAGACGGTACTTGCGCGCGATGCCGAACATGCGGTCCTGCTTCTGGTGGTTCTTGCCGCCCTGGGTTCCGGCGAGGACCGTGTAGTCGTAGGACATGGCGACGCAGCGGGCGTTCTCGTCGCCGACGAGGTCGCCGTTGACCCGCCCGACGCCCATCACCATCGCATCCGCCGCGGTCTTGATGACGCGTTCCTCGAGCTCCTCGTGCGTATCGGTTCGGTATCGTGTCGCGGTAACCAGCGGGCTGTACTCGAAGAACGAGCCGTCGTCACAGAGATCCGCGATGTTCTCGCGTGCCGTACGCTTGCCGGCGTCGTGGCGCTTGGCGGTGGCTTCGACCCGGGCCTCGTCGGTGGTGAGTCGGTGGAAATGCTGGACCTCGGCGACATCCGGACGGATCGCATCGAGGTCCACCGTCTCACCGGTGTCGTACTCGCCGGCGATGTCCTGCGGCTCGATGAAGAGTATCGGCGTGTCCTCGAAGATCGTATCGCCGATCTGCAAGGGGACTTCCCGGACGACGCCCGGTTCTTCAGCGAGCACGACGTGCTCCATCTTGAGGGCCTCCAACACCGCGACCGGCTGGCGTTTCTGCACAGCGTCGCCGACATCGACCTTGAGTTCGACCACCATGCCCTGCAGCGGGGCTGTTACCGGCGTGGTGCCAGCGGGACCGATGGCATGGGGTACGGGCGGGGCCGGCGTCGGCGCCACCGCGGGCCCTTTAAGCGCCAGCACAGCCAACGGGTCGTCCGGATCGACTTGCGTGCCGGCCTTGCGGACGTCCGCCTCCGGCGAGAAGTAACGCGCTCGGCCACCATCGGCGGCGAGCAGCTTGGCGGCGTGCTCTTCGACGTAGCGCGTGTGGATTCCGGCGTCGGCAAACGGCGCGGTCCCCAGCAGGGCCGCGAGAAAGCTCAAGTTGCTGCGCGCGCCTTCGATCTTGAACTCGTCCAGGGCACGGCGGGTTCTCCGGATCGCCGTCGGCAAGTCGTCCGCGTGGCCGATGACCTTGGCGAGCAGGGAGTCGTAGTAGGGGCTCGTGGCGTAGCCCGTGTAACCGAATCCATCCACCCGGATACCCGGGCCGGACGGCGGTTCGTAGGCGGTGAGCACGCCGCCGCCCGGCCGCGACAGGCCGTCCGCGGTCATGGTCTCGAGATTGACGCGCACCTGCACCGCCACACCGTTGGGCGCGGGAACGGACCGCTGCACGAGGTCGAGATCACCAAGCGTTGCGCCGGCGGCGATGTGCAATTGAATGGCCACCAGATCCAAGCCGGTGACGGCTTCCGTGACCGTGTGCTCGACCTGCAGACGCGCATTGGCTTCCATGAACACGAAGCGATCTGCCGCTCGTTCGTCGACCAGGAACTCGATCGTGCCGACGCCGCGGTAGGCAGCGGCGGCGGCGATCTGCGTGGCGGCGGCGAGCATCGCGTCCCGCATGGACGACGAAAGGCCGAACGCGGGCGCGACCTCGATGAGCTTCTGGCGTTGCCTCTGCAGGCTGCACTCGCGGTCCCAAAGGTGGGCCACGGCCCCGGAACCGTCGCCGACAATCTGCACCTCGACATGGCGCGCGCGGGGGAGCAGTTCCTCGACGTAGAGTTCTGCCGAGCCGAAGGCTTGTTCGGCCTCCGAGCTTGCCCGAGCAAACGCCTCGTTGAGGTCGCCGGCCTCGACGACCGGGCGCATGCCGCGTCCCCCGCCGCCGCCGACCGCCTTCAGCATCACCGCGCCGTCCGGTCCTAGGGACGCCAGGAACGCATGCGCGTCATCGAGCGTGACGGCGCGGCTGATACCCGGGAGCACCGGCACCCCGCACTCTTCCGCCAGGGCGCGCGCCTGCGCCTTGTCGCCGAAGCGGCGCAGGGTCTGCGGTGTCGGTCCGACGAAGACGAGACCGGCACGCTCGCAGGCTTCGGCGAATTCCGCCGCTTCGCTCAAGAATCCGTAGCCGGGATGGACGGCCTCGCAGCCGGCCCCCTGAGCCAGCGCAACGAGTCGCTCGCCGTCGAGATAGGCAGCGACGCCGCTGGCACCGAGGTCCAGGGCCTGGTCCCCATGGCGGGTGTGCAGCGATTGGCTATCGTCTTCGGCGAAGACGCAGACCGTCTCGATTCCCAGATCAGCGGCCGTGCGGGCGATGCGGATGGCGATTTCGCCGCGGTTGGCGATCAACAGGCTGCGTATCAAGGGGTACTCCTGCAACAACAGTCCGGGCTCCGACGGGTCCGCATCAGGAGCGGTCTGCTACGCGACATGGAGAAAGCTTTTCTGCTGGAACGCAGGCTCGACGGTCGCGATACGTGTGAAATCTCGGTCATGGTGAAGCAGCGTCAGGTTGGACTCAATCGCGCACTGCGCGATGAGACAGTCGACGCCAGAGCGAATCGTCACGCCACGCCGTCGGCAGTCAAGATACATCCGCGCCGCCGCCGCGTGACTGGCAAGCGGCTCGTCGAACGCGACGAACCGTTGTCCGCCGAAGTAGTCCTTCAGACGATCATACCCGCGCCGGTTGCGTGCGCCTTGCAGGATCTCCAAATAGACGAGGTGGGTGATGCTGACGGCCAAGGGGTTGGACAGCAAGTCGCGCAGGAAAGCCACGTGGGCCAAATCCCGGCCACGGACGAAGTCAACCCAAACGGACGTATCCACCAAGTACATGGCGGTCAGGTTGCAGGTAGGCGAGACGCCTTGTGATCGTAGTCCGGATCGAGAAGGTCGGAGCCCTCGAGTTCCCTCAGGTCAAGCCGCTTCCGGTGGGCGACGAATTCCAGTAGGGCCTGATGAATCACGGCCCTTTTCGTCTTGATCCCGCCCAGTTCCTGAGCTTCTTTGACGAGTCCCGGATCGAGCTCAACGTTGGTACGCACGATATTGCACCACTGACTGTGTACTCCAATGTGTATAGCACCCGTGCGACATCCCCGTCAATGGTCAAGCCCCCGGGCCACGCCTTGCCACCGTGCGCAGCCGGCGAGCGTCAGCGAATGATCCGCACCGTCCCCGCCGCACCGTCGACTTCGACAGTCTGGCCATTCTCGATCCGGGTCATGACATCGGCGATCCCCGCCACGCACGGCTTGCCGAACTCTCGCGCCACCAAGGCACCGTGCTGCAGTTCGCCGCCGATCTCGAGCACGACCGCCGCGGCGTTGACGAACAGCGGCGTCCAGCCCGGGTCGGTGGTGACGGCCACGAGCACGTCGCCCGGCTCGACGGACTGCCCGAACGGATCGTTCAGCACCTTGGCCGGACCACGCGCCGTGCCGGGCGACATGGCAGCGCCGTGCAAGGTCGATGCGTCGTCCTTACGGCGATCGGGACGCGGAATCCGCCCGCGCGAATCGATCGCGTGGGGGAAGTGGCGGCCCTGCCGCTTGAGTTCGCGATAGAAAGCGCCGTTCGTCGCGGCCCTGGTGCGGACATCGAAGTCGGCGTCGTCGATGGCCTCTTGCAGGTCGGCGAAGGTCAGTTCGAAGACGTCGTCGCGCCCGTCCAGTCGACCCGCCTCAACGAGTTCTTCCGCGATGCGCACCACGCGTTCGCGAAGGCGCGCATTGGCCTGCGTCACGTGGTGCTTGATCATCTCCCGTGCGTCGTAGTGGTTCTCGATGGTGCGGTAGGCGCGGTCGAGGCGGCGGCGCTTGCGGCGCGGAAGCTTCGAGCGCAACTCGGCGAACGCCGCCTGCCGTTCGGCCACCAGCCGCTCTTGGACGGCGCGCGGATCGAAGCTGTCCCGGGACGCGGCCATCGGCGCGATCTGTGCGAGAGCGACGCGCGGGTCATCGCCGTACTTGGGATTGGCGAACTCCATCTCCAAGGGCCCTCGGCAGCCGAATCGGGCGATGAACGCATCCCAATCGGCCAGGAACGCCTCCGGTAGGCGGCGTTGCTCCAGGCGCACGACGAGTTCATCGAGGTCCTCCGCGAGCTCGGGCGGCAATTGCCGGGCGAGGTCGAACATCGCGATGCCCATCTGCACGACGAGGTCGTCCGGATAGCCGCGGCGAATCGCATCGGCCAGTGCGACCTCGGCCGGGTCGTCCAGGTCGATCAGCTTGTTCACGACGTCCGTGCCGCCGTAGTAGAAGACGGCTACGGACGGCGCAGTCGCCGCCAGGGTCACGCGGCCGATCGCGACGAACAGTTCGAACAGGAAATCATCGAGCGGCTGCTCGTGATCGACCGGCGTGGCAAGCCAACGGTCGTACTCGGCCTGTGCGCTGTCGTATCGGCGCCGGAATCGCTCGTAGCCGAAGAGCGGCTTCATCAGGGCTCCGAGCACGGCGCGCAGTCGCCACAGCAGCTTCGGTGCCATTCGCAGCAAGCGGGACCAGCGCAGGAAGTCCGGCGGTTCGGCTGGGCGGTACCGGTCCATGTCCACGGAGCCGAGCATGTCCGCAAGCAGCATGTTCATCTGGCTGAGTTGGCGCGCCAGCGCCTCTCGGCTGCCAAGCAGGTGCATATACGGCGAGATGTTGAAGTAGATGCGCGAACCCTTGAGGCACATGCCCCCGGCAAGAAGGTCGGCGCCCTCGGGAATGTCCACCAGGTATTTGAGCATGAGCATCACCGCGTGCTCGACGTAGTCGTTGGTGAGCGGCGAAATGGGCCCGCTCATGGTCAGGCCGTCGGTCAGTGCGCGGTCGATGTATAGACATCGCTGTTCGCCCGGCGCGGTCTGCAGTTCCGCTGCCAGCGGCACGTAGGCGGTGATCGGGCGGGCTTGGAGGATGTGCAGGCGTTGCCCGTCGGAAACGGGCCCAAACGCCCATTCCACATCCATCGGACGCCCGTAGTGGGACTCGATGCGCGCGACCGCGGTCAACAGCTCGCCGAGTTCCGCGCGGCCGAGGCAGACGCCGTCTGCGGCCGACGATGGGCGCTCGTCGATCACGGCCCCGGAGACCTTGTCGAGAACGAAGGCATCCGGCGTGATCTCTCCAGCGACCAGGGCTTCTCCCAAACCGCGGTGCGCGTTCACCAGCATCTCGTCGAAATCGTTGGTGAGCGGGTTGAGGGAGAACGCAACGCCCGACGTCTCGCTTGGCACCATGCGCTGCACCACGACGGCGATCGACGTTGCCGGGTCGGTGAACCCCATGTTCAGCTTGTATGCGAAGACGCGTCCGTCGAGACAGGACAGGAAACAGCGCCGGACCGCCTCCTCGAGATCGACCGCACCGACGTCCAGGACGGTTTCGTACAAGCCCGCGAACGAGGCCCCCGCGAGATCCTCCTCCGGCGACGAGGAGCGCACGGCCAAGGCCGCGTCGGCGAATCCGTCGCGCACGGTCGCGAGCGCATCCCGCTGGTCGCCGTTCAGCCCGAGCGCGGACGCTTGCGCCTTGAGACCCGCGGCGAGTTCGACAAGGCGATCGCGACCGGCCGGGTCGCGCAGCGACGCCGCGTAGTCACGCGCGAACGCCTGCCACGCGCCACCCGCGTGCACGGCAGAAATCCAAGGCGCGAAGAATGCCGTGGTGAGGATCGTTCCCGGCGGCACGGTGAACCCCGCTCGGGTCAGTTCGATCAGTGCACGGCCCTTGCCGCCGACCACGGCCAACTCCGGCGTTGACGTGCTGGCCAATTCGACGAGCATCGTCATGCCACGTGGAACCCGGGGGGTTCGTCGCACGGTGACTCCCAGGCGATGTCGACGTCGTAGACGCGTGCATGCCGTGGCCCCGACCGGCACCACGCGACCAGGCTTTGAACCGCCGAGGCCGTCCCCTCTGCGACGACCTCCACGCGCCCATCGGCCAGGTTGCGCACCCAGCCGCTCACGTTCCGGGCTTCGGCCTCGAGCATCGTCGCATACCGGAAGCCCACGCCCTGGACCCGGCCGGCGATCCGCAGGTGCGCCCGGGACAAGCCCTCGCCGTCGCTCATCGTTTAAGCGTCTCACGCGGTCAGCAAGCGTCCGATATTACGCTCTTGTTACGGCACGCGGCGTTGAACTCCCGGGCGGACCATGCGAAAACCTTTTGCACTGACATGGCGGGAACACCGATGAACAACGACACCGTTCTCCTCTTCGACAAGCTTGACGGGGTCGCCACGCTGACACTCAACCGCCCCGAGAAGATGAACGCGTTGAACTACGCGCTGCGCCGGCGCTTAAGCGACGCGCTCGACGCGATCGCCGGCGATGCCGAGATCGGCGCCGTCGTCCTGACCGGGGCGGGACGGGCGTTCTGCGCAGGCCTCGACCTCACCGAGATGGCCAATCCGGAGAGCGGCGGCCCGTTGCTCGACCCGCCAGCGCAGATGCGTGCGCTCCCGCAACCGGTGATCGGGGCCGTGAACGGCGTCGCGGTCACCGGCGGCTTCGAACTCGCCACCTCGTGCGACGTCCTGATCGGCAGCGACCGGGCCCGCTTCGCCGACACGCATGCACGCCTCGGCCTGATCGCCGGCTGGGGCCTCTCACAGCGGCTGCCGCGGCTGATAGGCATCAACCGCGCCAAGGAAATGGCGTTCACCGGCAACTACCTGTCCGCCGAGCAGGCCTACGAATGGGGTCTCTTGAACCGCGTCGTGCCCGCCGACGACCTGCTGTCCGCGGCCCAGGCCTTGGCCAGGGACATGGTGGAATGCGACCAGGACACCGTACGCGCCTGCAAGCGGCTGATCGAGGATGGATTCGCGCTTCCGCTCGGCCAGGCGATGGCCTTGGAGGCGCAAGTCAATAGTGGACGCCGTTCCAAACCGGGCCAGATCGCCGAACGACGCGCCGCGGTGCAGCGTCGAGGCCGGGAACAGGCGGGCGGTTAGGCATCCGCCGGTCAATCCAATTCTCGAAACCGCATCTCAGCCATCCGCGCGGCGCGGAAGATCGCCCGTCCCTTGTTCATGCTCTCCTTCCACTCCAGGCGAGCAATGGAATCCGCGACGACGCCGCCGCCGGCTTGGATGTAGAGTGTGCCGTCCTTCACCAGCGCCGTGCGGATCGCGATGGCGGTGTCCATGTTGCCGTTCCACGCGAGGTAGCCGACCGCGCCCCCGTAGACGCCGCGCTTGACTGGTTCGAGTTCGTCGATGATCTCCATGGCGCGGATCTTCGGCGCGCCGGACAGGGTCCCAACCGGTAGCGTCGCCCGCAAGACGTCGATTGCCGTCTTCCCTTCGGTAAGCTCGCCGACCACGTTGGACGACAGGTGCATGACATGGGAATAGCGCTCGACGACGAACTGCTCGGTGACCTTGACGCTGCCGACCTTGGAGACGCGGCCAACGTCGTTGCGGCCCAAGTCGATCAGCATCAGGTGTTCGGCGATCTCCTTGGGATCGTTGAGGAGTTCCTCCTCCATCGCGCGGTCCTCGGCATCCGTGTGACCACGCCGACGGGTGCCGGCGAGCGGACGATTGACAATTGTCCCGTGCTCGACGCGGGCGAGAATCTCCGGCGATGAACTCACGATGTGGAACTCGTCGAGGTTCATGAAGACCATGTACGGCGACGGGTTCAGGCCGCGCAGCGCGCGGTAGAGGTTGATCGGCGGGCTCGCGAACGGAATGGACATGCGCTGCGATAGCACGACCTGCATCACGTCGCCCGCCTTGATGTACTCGCGGATGCGCTCGACCGCGTCCATGAAGTTCTCACGCCCGTAGGCGGACTCGAAGTCGCTTTCCTCCACCGGCTGGTTCGCCGTCGATTCCGCGACGCGCGGCACGGCGACGTCGAGTTGCCGGGCCCGTGCCTCCAGCATCTCCGTTGCCGTCTGCCAGGCGTCCGGACGGGACGGCTCGACCAGCGAGATGAGCTTCATGCGCGCGGCAACGTTGTCAAACACGATGACGTCGCTCGACACCATGAGCAGCATGTCGGGCGTACCGAGGTCGTCGGGCGGGGTTGAATGCGCGAGGCGCTTCTCGACATAGCGGATCGTGTCGTAGCCGAAGTAGCCGACCAGCCCGCCGAAGAAGCGTGGCAGGTCCGGCAGATCGGGGACATGGAAGCGTTGGCTGAATGCCTCGATGAAGGCCAGCGGGTCGTCGGTCGCGGTCTCCTCCACTACCGCGCCGTCCTCCTCCACGGTGACCGTCCGGCCGCGCACGCGCAGCACCGTTCGCGCGGGCAGCCCGATGATCGAGTACCGGCCCCACATCTCGCCGCCCTGGCCAGCCGACTCGAGCAGGTAGGAGTATGGGGCGTCCGCGACCTTCAGGTACGCGGACAGCGGCGTGTCGAGGTCGGCCAAGATCTCGTGGACGACGGGAATGTGCGAATAGCCACGACTCGCGAGGGCGTCGAATTCTTGCTGGTTCATGGACAGTCGGCCTGTGTGTCAGGAGTGACGGGCCGCTTTTGGGCCCTCAAACGTAGCTCGCCCGATGCGGGCTCGGCACGTTCATCGCCAGCGCAGGTGCTGCTCTCCCAAAGCCCTTTCCCGAGGGTCGGATGACTGTCGGTTGGTGTCCATCGCGCAGCGCAACTTACAGAAGCGCCGCGAGCGAATCAACGACCGCATCGGCGTCGAGCGTGTCCGGGTCCTGACCGTGGTTGTAGCCGAACCGGTACAGCACGACGGTGCAGCCCGCCGCGCGCGCGCACTTGACGTCGGTCGCCGAGTCCCCGACGAACAGCGCCTCGTGCGGCTTGACCCCAAGCTGCTCGCAGGCGTAGAGAGCCGGTTCCGCATGCGGCTTGTGGTTGCGCGTCGAACCGCGACCGACCACCGAGGCGAAGAAGCGCCGTAGGTCCAAGGCTTCGAGGAGACGTTCCGAGAGGTCGGCAGGCTTGTTGGTCACGACCGCGAGCGGGACGCGCCGCGCCAAGTCATCCAGGGTGTCGACCACCGCGGGATAGGGAACCGAATGGTCGGCGATGTGCTCGCCGTAGTAGGCCAGGCAGGAGTCGAACAGGGCGTCCACGCGCGCGCTCGAGACGTCCGCGCCATGGTGCTTGAACGCCGCGTTGAGCATCGCGCGCACGCCGTGCCCGACCCAGTGCCGGGTCATGGCCTCGTCCACGAGCGGCAATCCGGCGTCCGCGAGGACGTGGTTCAGCGCGCGCATGAGGTCGGGGGCGGTGTCGACCAGCGTGCCGTCGAGGTCGAAAAGGTAGGCCGCGTACCCCCGCGCGGGAGTGGCCACTATTGGATTTCCGCGCGCATGGCGTCCAGCACGGCGCGGTAGTCGTCGGCGCGGCTGGCATGGGTATCCGGCACGCCGAACACGGCCGATCCGGCCACAAAGGTGTCCGCACCTGCGCGCGCCGCCGCACCGATGTTGTCCACCTTGATGCCACCGTCGATCTCCAGGCGAATGGCGCGAGTGCTTGAATCGATCAAGCGCCGCACCGCCGCCACCTTGTCGAGGCTCGACGGAATGAAGGCCTGGCCGCCGAAACCCGGGTTGACGGACATCACGAGCACGAGGTCGACGACGTCGAGCAACGGTTCGATCACGGCCACGGCGGTGCCCGGGTTGAGCACCAGGCCGGCCTTTGCGCCGCCTTCGCGGATCAGCGACAGGGATCGATGCGGATGCGCCGTCGCCTCCGGGTGGACGGAGATGTAGTCGGCGCCGGCGGTTAGGAAATCGGCGATGAGCCGGTCCACGGGTTCGACCATCAGGTGCACGTCAACCGGCACCCCGACGCCGTATCGGCGCAGGGACTCGAGCACGAGCGGACCGACGCTCAAGTTCGGCACGTAGTGGTTGTCCATGACGTCGAAGTGGACGAGGTCGGCGCCTGCGGCAACGACATCGTCGACCTCGGCGCCGAGCCTGGCGAAGTCCGCCGCGAGAATGGACGGCGCGATCCAGCTATTCATGGGTTGACGTGGTAGGCGCGCTCAAGGCCGCGCATTCTACAGCGTCAAGCGCCGCACGCGTTTCAACTGGTCGGGCGTGCCGATGTCGATCCACGCGCCGTCGAAGACCTCCCCCTCGAGGTCGCCGTTGGCCGCCGCTTTGAATAGTGGCTGCGTCAACGAGAACGGGCCATCGGGCGAGTGGGCGAACAGCGCCTTGCTGATCACCGCGATGCCGCAGTAGGTCAGGTCGTCGGCGGCCCCGCGGTGCACCCGGCCTCCCGCCATGTGGAAGTCGGCGCGGGTTTTCTCCGGCGGTGTCGGCGTCAGCACCAGGTGGGCGAGCCGGGGACGCAACCCGACCAGGTTGGCGAACCGATAGCTCGTCCAAATGTCCCCGTTCAGGAGCACGAAGGGTTCGTCGCCGAGAATGGGGAGCGCGTTCTTGATCCCGCCGCCGGTATCGAGCAGACGTTCCTCGACGCTGTAGCGGATGCGCACCCCGAGGTCGCTGCCCGCGCCCAGCGCGCGCTCGATTTCGCCGCCCAGGTGGTGCAGGTTGATGACCACCTCGCGAATCCCGGCGCGGTGCAACCAGCGCAGTTGATGCACGATAAGCGGCTCGCTGCCGATCGGGATCAAGGGCTTCGGGATCCGCTCGGTCAGTGGCCGCAGACGCTCGCCGCGACCGGCTGCCAGGATCATCGCTTTCAAGGCGCCGTTCCCAGTCGTCGGATCGCGGCCGGGACGACGTCCTCATCCAGCCAGCCGCTCAGTGCCTTCGTCTCGGAATAGGTCGCGGCGAGCGCTGCGATCCGGCGCAACACGGGCACGATGTCGCCGAGGTGGCTGGGCCGGCTGCGGGAAAGGTAGAGGCGCGCAAAGATCCCGACGGCCTTGAGTTGGCGCTGCATCGCGGTCAAGTCGAACGCGCGCTCGAAGACCGCGACCGGGCAGTTGAGCGCGGCCACCCGCAGAAATCGGCGTCGCCAGCGCCTCACGTCCTCCTCGGCAAACTCAACGTAGCAGTCGCGCAAGAGCGATGCGATGTCGTAGCACCCCGGCCCAATGAGCGCATCCTGGAAGTCGACGATGCCGACCGTGCCGTCTTCGCGCCAGATCAGGTTGCGGCAGTGGTAGTCGCGATGCACCACGCACGCCGGCACGGTCTGCGTGGCGTCGATCAGCGCGGTGCGAATCACGGCGAAGTCGCGAGGGGCGGAGAGATCGAGGTAGCGCTCGATCAGCCACTCGGTGAAGATGTCCAGTTCGTCCGAGAATCGGGTCGTCTCGTAGGGCGGAATCCCGTCCGTCGGCAGCGTCTGCACAACCGCCAACGTGTCGATGGCCGCGTTCACGAGGGCGTCGACGTCATGCGTCTCGTAGGCCGAAGCGAAATCGGTCTCGCCGAGATCCTCCATGAGCACGAAACCGCGGTCGGCGTCGAAGGCGTGGATCTCCGGCGTCGCCAAGCCATGGCAGCGGAACTGCCGGGCGAGGCGCAGGAAACGCGGATTGTCCTCGGTGGCTGGCGGCGCATGCATCGCAATGTAGGACGCAGTGCCACCATCGGTCCGGACGCGGAAGAAGCGCCGGGTACTGGCTTCTGCAGGCAACGGCAGCAACGGTCCCTCGACCGCCACAGACGCGGCCACCCATTCGGCCAATGCATGGACTTCCCGCATGAAACAAACCGGTATCTTGATGTCTAGCGGTCGGCGCCACTTCGCCGCCGGGAGAATTCGCGGAGCGAATTCTCCCGGCGACCGCGAAGCGGTCGCGTCTCGCATGGGCCGATTCTCGCGTATCGGGATATTGTCTGGCTACATGATGACCGCCAAATCACCGCCGCATCGGCTGGGCTTGCACAGCGCGCGGACATGCACCATCGTGGCGGAGGAGTCGACCACAAGGCAACGAGCGTGCCCGCAAGGACAGCTACGGTTTGGGCGGCGCTGGCGCTGCTGTCGTGGCGGGCGGACGCTTCCGATCTCGCAGAGTCGCTGTGGCAAGCGGGCGATTCTCGAGACTCAAGCTGCGGCACGTATGCCGAGCCGACCTGGCAGTTGCCACGCAGCACGGACAACGCCAGCCAACCCGTCGAAGTGAGTGCCCACCGCGTGCTGGCTAACTTAGGCGCTCGCGGCGAGATCGTCGGCGCCGTGGCGATCCAACAGGGCAATCGTCTGCTGACCGCGGATCGCCTGCAGGTCGACGACTTCACGTCACGGGTCACAGCACCCGACGGCGTACGCCTGCGCCAGCCGGGTCTGGACATCGTGGCGACGACCGGCACGGTTTCCCTTGCCGACGACGAGGCGGACGTGGTCGACGCCGCGTTCGTGCTCACAGATGTAGGTTTCAGGGGGATGAGCTCCCGGATGGCCCGCGAGGGCGGCAAACTGACGCTCCAGGGCACGTCCCTTACCCGCTGCCCGCCCCGCAACCGGGCCTGGACCATGCACGTCGCCGAGCTGGCGATCGCCGACGGCGAGCCCTTCGCGCGTGCGCGGCATGCACGGCTCGAACTCGGCAACGTGCCGATCTTCTACGCGCCCTACCTGCGCCTGCCCGTACGCGGCGAGCGCGCCAGCGGGTTCCTATTCCCCAACGTGGGCCACAACGACGACGGCGTCGACGTCTCCCTGCCTTACTACCTCAACCTCGCCGCGAACTACGACGCCACGCTGACGCCGCGTTGGATCGCCCGCCGCGGCACCGGTGTCGAGGCCGAAGTTCGCCATCTCGATCGTCGCTCCCGGAACGAAATGGGCATGGCCTTGCTGGCCAGCGACGACCTCTACGATGGCCAACTGCCGCGCGAGGATTTCGTGGCGCAAAGCCCCGATGCCCACTTCGAACCCGCCGACCGCTGGCTGCTCTCAACCAGCCACCAGGGACGCTATGGACCGTGGCGCACCTTCCTCGACTACACGGCGGTCAGCGACAACGACTACTTCATCGACCTCGGCTCGGAGGTCGCCGTCGCGAGCCGGGTTTCCCTCGAGCGACGTGCGGGGATCCAGTACGCGGGCGGCGGCCTGTTCGCGCGGCTGTGGGCACAGGGCTTCCAACGCCTCGAACCCGGCCTCGAGCCCTATCGGCGACTGCCCGAGGCCAATCTGACCTACGACGGCGGCCTTCCCGGGCCGGCCGCTTGGTCGATCGGTGCCGCGTGGTCGGCGTTTCGGCGCAGCGGCATGGCGCGCGGTCTCCTCGCCATCACCGGCGAGCGGCTGCACGTCGAGCCCCGCATCCGGCTGCCGCTTTCTCGCTCGTGGGGCTTCCTGAACCTCTCGGCCGGCTTGCGCCTGACCGACTACACGCTTGACAACGTCGCTGCTGTCGCAGCGGTCGCTGCTGGCGCAGCGGTCGCTGCTAGCGCAGCAGCGAGCAACGATTCGCGCACCGTGCACCTCGGCATCGCCGACGCGGGTCTCTTCCTGGAGCGAGACCTGCCCGGGGGCTGGATCCAGACCCTGGAACCACGGCTGAACTACCTAGTGCAGTCCTACGCCGACCAAGACCACCTGCCCCGTTTCGATACGACGGTGCCCGCGATTTCGTACCGGCAACTGTTCCGCGACAACCGCTTCGCCGGCCTCGATCGGATCGGCGACGCCAACCGCGTTGCCATCGGTCTAACGTCGCGTCTACTGTCCACGACCACGGGCGCAGAGCGACTCACCGCGCGCCTCGGCGTGGTGCGTCACTTCCGGGATCGGCGGGTGACGTTCGCCGGTCGTCCGAGCCCGGACGAGACCCGGCGCACATCACCCGTGGCCGGCGAGGTGCAGACGACGCTCGGGCCCGTATCGCTGATCTCGACCCTTGCCTGGGACCAACGGGACGGGCAACTCGACGAAACCGGATTGAGCCTGCTCTTCAAGCGCGACAGCACGCGGATCGTCAATGTCGGGTACCGGCGCCGTACGCGCTACGACGTCGAGCAGACGGATGTCTCCTTCTACTGGCCGTTGACCAACCGCTGGCGTGCGTTCGGCCGATGGAACCATGATTGGCATTTTGGTCAAAACATCGAGCGATTCGCAGGCGTTGAGTACGCCGGGTGTTGCCTGGCGGTGAAACTCGCCTGGCACCAGACGATCGACATACCGCGCAACCGGTTGACGGCCGACGCGGATTTCGACACGGGCGTGCTTCTGCAGATCGCCTTCCGGGGCCTAGGCGGCTTCGGCACGAGGGTTGATTCCAGGCTGGAGCGTGGCATAAAGGGCTATCCGCAGGAGGGAACGTACCGGTGAGAAGCTTTGTTGACCGCGGCTCATCTCCACCGTTGAGCCTAGTTTTTCGCCTGGCGGCGTTCGGCGCCATGGCGTTGGGCACCGCCGCGCTGGCGAGCCCGGAGCCCGTGGATCGCATCGTCGCGATCGTCAACGACGACGTGGTACTCGCGAGCGAAGTCGTCGAGCGCTACGAGGGCGCCATGCAACGCCTGCGCGAGGAGGGTCAGCCGGACCTCATACCCAAGGAGGCGCTTATCGAGCAGATCGTCGAACGGTTGATCCTCGAGAGCATCCAACTGCAGGAGGCCGAAACCCGCGGCGTCGTGGTCGACGACGAGACCTTGACCCGCGCGGTCACCGAGTACGCGCAGCAGGGCGGAATGACCATCGACCAGTTCATTGCGGCCCTCGACGGCGAGGGCCTGTCCTACCGGGGGTTCCGCGACACGGTGCGGCGCCAACTGACCCTCGACCGGGTACAGCGCGAGGTGGTCAACCGGCGGGTCTACATCACCGAGCAGGATCTCACCGAACTGCTCGCTTCGCCTTTCTTCGCCGAACAGCTTTCCGACGAGTACCGTCTCGGTCACATCCTCCTGCCGGTTGCGAGCGGCGCGACCCAGAGCCAGATGGACGCCGTCCGCCGCCAAGCCGAGGCCCTCGTGGCCGAGTTGCGCGGCGGCGCCGACTTCGCCGCCGCGGCCGTGGAGCATTCGTCGGCCTCCACGGCCTTGGAAGGCGGCGACCTGGGCTGGCGCCGCGCTAACCGACTGCCGAGCCTGTTCGCCGAAGCCGTCCTCGATCTAGCCCCTGGCACCGTTCTCGATCCCATGCAGAACGCCTCCGGCTTCCATATCGCGAAGGTCCTGGACCGCCGCGGCGCGTCGCAGCAGACCGCCAACGAGACGTTGCTGCGCCACATTCTCGTCGAGCCGTCGGCAATCCTTTCCGATGCCGAGGCGGAGGCGCTGGTGGCGGACCTTCGCAGCCGCATCGGTGCAGGCGAGGACTTCGGCGACCTGGCGATGGAGTACTCCGACGATCCGGGTTCGGCGCTCGCCGGGGGCGACCTCGGCTGGACGACCGGGGCCGAGTTCGTGCCCGAGTTCCGCCAGGCGATGGCCGCCACGGCGACCGGTGAGCTGTCGGAACCTTTCCAATCCGAGTTCGGCTGGCACGTGCTCGAGGTTCTCGACCGGCGCGAGCAGGACGCCAGCGAGGAAGCGCGACGCGACTACGCGACGCGCGTTCTCCACGCGCAGCGCTTCGACGAACGCTTGGAGGAGTGGCTGACCGAGATCCGCGACGAGGCATTCGTCGACCAACGTCTCGCCATCACGCCGGAGGACGAGTCGGGAAACTGATCGGCGCGGCGCGGTCCTTGCCATGTCGAGCTCACGTGCCCGCGCCGTCCTGCCGCGACGTCCGCGCAAGCGTTTTGGCCAACATTTCCTGACCGACCCCGCGGTCGTTGAACGCATCTTCGGCGCGCTGCGCTGCCAGCCGACAGACCGCATCCTCGAGATCGGCCCCGGCACGGGCCTGCTCACCGAGCGGCTATGCCGCGAGGCGGGAACGGTGACGGCCATCGAAGTCGACCGCGACCTAGCGGCTGGTCTGCATGCGCGGCTGCCGGCTTTGCGCGTCGTCTGCGACGATGTCCTCGCCACGGACCTGGGGGCATATCTCGACGCGGATGGTGCCCTGCGCGTCGTTGGCAACCTCCCCTACAACGTCGCCACGCCGCTGCTCGGCCGACTCTTCGATGTGATCGACCGCATCAGCGACGCCCACGTCATGCTGCAGGCGGAAGTGGCAGACCGGTTGGCCGCCCTCCCGGGCACCAAGAGCTATGGCCGCCTCTCGGTGACCGCCCAGTACCACTGTCGAATCGAGCGCCTGTTCGACGTCGAGGCCACAAGCTTCACGCCCGCGCCCAAGGTGCGCTCGGGCTTTGTCCGACTGCGCGCCCGAGAGTGCGAACCGTGCGACACGACCGCCCTCGCTACGGTCTTGCGCGCCGCCTTCGGCCAGCGCCGAAAAACCCTGGGCAATGCCCTAAAATCGTTCGCGCTGGACTGGCAGGTGCTCGCACTCGATGCTGGCGCACGAGCCGAGAACCTGCACGTCGAGGACTTCGTTGCCATCGCCAATGCGGTTGCGGCCAGACGGTCCGGATAAGGAGCCGCCATGACAGAACCCTCAGCCGGGGAGCGCGAGGGGCCTGCCCCTCGCAGGAACTTCCAGGTCAGCGTGGAGACGAGGTTCGTGGCCACCGAGTCCGACCCCGCCGAGCCGCGCTACGTCTTCGCCTACACGATCACCATCGCCAATCACGGCAGCGAAGCCGCCCAGCTACTGAACCGCTACTGGCTGATCACCGACGGCGACGGCCATCAGAAGGAAGTTCGCGGCCCCGGCGTGGTCGGCAACCAGCCGCGGATAGCACCCGGGGAAGCGTTCCGCTACACGAGCGCCTGCGTCCTCGAAACCGAAGTCGGTGTCATGCAGGGCCACTACGAGTTCCAGGGCGCCGACGGCGATGCCTTCGACGTGCCCATCGACGCCTTCACCCTGGCCGCCCCGAACGTCATCGTGCATTGACGCGATATGGCCACCTACATCGTCGGCGACATCCAGGGGTGCTTCCGCAGCCTCGAACGGCTGCTCGAGCACATCGACTTCGCGGCCGAGGACAGCCTGTGGTGCGTCGGCGACCTGGTCAACCGCGGACCCGGATCCTTGGATACGCTGCGATTCACGCGCGCGCTCGGGCCGCGCTTCCGAACGGTCCTCGGCAACCACGACCTGCATTTCATGGCCATGGTCTACGGCGGCCATCCGCATCGCGCCAGCGACACGATGGAGGCGCTGCTCGACGCGCCCGATTGTGTCGAGTTGGCCGAGTGGCTGCGCCGACAGCCGCTCCTGATCGACGGTGACGACTTCCTGATCGTCCACGCCGGGATCCCGCACATCTGGGACAAGAGCACCGCCATCGGAAACGCCCGAGAGGTCGAGGCGGTCATCCGCGGTCCCGGACACGGTGCGTTCTTCGAGGCCATGTACGGCAACGAGCCACCGCTGTGGGATCCGGACCTGGCCGGCATGCCGCGGCATCGAGCGATCACGAACTACCTCACGCGCATGCGCCTGGTCGACGCGCACGGGCGTATGGACTTCGCTCACAAGGGCGATCTCCTGGACCTGCCGGCTGGCTATCAGCCGTGGTTCGCCTACCCGCCACGCATCGACGGAATCCTGTACTTCGGCCACTGGGCGGCGCTCGACGGCGAAACCGGCCATGCCCAACTGGTTGGCCTCGATACCGGCTGTGTCTGGGGACGCCAACTGACGGCGGTCCGTCTCGACGATCGGAGGCTGTTCGCCGTGGACGCCGTACCGACGGACGTCGCGTGAAGACGTACCTGGTCGGCGGCGCCGTGCGAGACCGGCTCCTCGGCCGCAAGCCCGCCGAGAACGACTGGGTGGTCGTCGGTGCAACCCCCGCGGATCTGCTGAAACGCGGCTACTGCCAGGTCGGCCGGGACTTCCCCGTCTTCCTGCATCCGGACACGGGCGAGGAGTACGCGCTGGCGCGCACCGAGCGCCGCACAGGACCCGGCCATACGGATTTCGTGTGCCGAGCCGATCCGGGCGTCACGCTGGAAGAGGATCTCAAGCGTCGCGACCTCACCATCAATGCCATCGCCTCCGACGGGCCGGACCTTGTCGATCCCTACGGCGGACGGCGCGACATCGAGGCGCGGCTGCTGCGCCATGTCTCGCCCGCTTTCCGCGACGATCCGCTGCGCGTATTCCGCGTCGCCCGTTTCGCGGCCCAACTGCCTGGGTTCACGGTTTGCGCAGAGACCACGGCGCTCATGGCCGACATGGTCCCCGAACTCAGGGCGCTGCCCGGTGAACGGGTCTGGCAGGAGTTGGCGAAGGCGATGGCAGGAACCGCGCCGGCGCGTTTCTACGAGGTGCTGCGCACCCTCGATGGCGCCGACTGGTTCGCCGGCCTGGATCTCGACAAGACCGTGGCGCTCTATTGGGAGCGTCATTTCTCCGACGGCGAAGTCGCCCTCATCGCCCTCGGCTGGGTCACGTCGCCGGACGCGGTGGAGGCCACGTACAAGCGGCTGCGCGCGCCACGCCTGGTCCGACGTGCGAGCACGCTACTGGCCAGGTACGGGCGCACGCTCACCGATGGAAGCGCTTCCGCCGCTGACGTCGTCGACGGCTTCGCGGCCATCGAGGCGTTCCGCACTGGCCGGATCGCCGGACTCGTCTTGGATGCCGTCGCGACGTGCGCGGGCAAGTCCCGCGAACCGCTACACGCGCTCGTGGGCGAACTGCGGCGCATACGTGTCAATGTCGGGCCCGGACCCGAACACGGGAACGCGCTGCGGGGCGCACGGATCCGCCGCGTGGAGCACCTGCGGGGCACGGGTAGTCGCGGGGGTTAAGAAAAGGATGGGGTGTCGGCGCCAATCCACCCGGCAAAACGCTCGGCTAGCGTACGTCACCGCCGAGGTGAAGCGCATCGACTGGCTACCTTCAACACTCCACAGGCTTGGTAAGTACGCGGAGACGGGGAACACATGAGGACTCGGACACTGGTCCTACTTGCTCTGTGGGTCGGCATGGCTGTGTCTGCCGGCGAGGACGTGGAACGCTTCCGCCACTTCATGGAGGAAGGCGTCATGGATCCAAGCATGCCGGCTGCGACAGCGAATGAGCTCGTCGGGGAGGGAATATTCAGTGGGCACGGCGTGGTCGTGGAAATGACGGTGAGGGCGATGGGGGAGCATGCGGCGTATGTCGCCAATGACTTCCTGAGCCGGCACGTCGTGATTCCAAACCGCGAGTTCGCGCAGGTGCCGGGTCTCAGGGAGTTCTTGATCGAACACTGGCGCGTGCGCAACCGTGAATCCGGGCACAACACATCCGACGTGATAGAGCGGGAAACGAGCGACATCGGCAACCTAGAACTCGACGAGACGACCCCGGAGGGCCCTGACAGCCTAACCGAGGGTGTCTGGGAAAGGATCGGAAAGGAAGTACGCGAGCGGACGCCGGCATGGACCTCGATTCCGTTGATCTTGGCAGTGAACTGGCCCGGCGACCTTGCGGTCGAGCAGTTCCTGTACGAGATGCTGGATTCGGATGGATCGCCACACATCACGCTGACTACGCTGGCACTGTTGAACGACGGGAAGTTCACGTCCGAGCAGGCGAACTCGTTTCGGGTGCGGGAACTCGTCAGGTCGGATGCAGGTCACGTGGGGGTGAGTCTCGCCGCCGAGGGCCTGGCACTATCGCGTCCCGAGTATGCGCTGCCGGTGCTGATCGCCGCAGGTGCAGAGCACCCGGCGGCTCTCGACGCCGTACGAGTAGCGGTGGCTGGCTATACGGACGGGCAACTCGCCCGCTACGCCGATGAACTGCGTCGTCTTGTGCCGCGGACCCTGGAACTCATGCCTGAGGGTACGGAAAGGGATGCTGTTGAGCGTCTCTTGCGCTTTGCTGAGGACCAAGCGGCCGGGTCAGAGGCCCGGCTTACACCCTAGACGGGCGTGCGCGCGTTGACCCGGTCCGGTGTGCAACCGGGCCGGGCTACGTCTGCCCGCAATCCGTGCGGGGAACCCGATGAACGTGCCAATGGGGCATCAACTTGCCCATGGCACACCACGCCAGAGATTGCGCGGTTGGGACACACGCTCCGCGTCCGGTTTCCCCGCAAGCCCTGCAAGGTCGTCTTCATGCGGGGGGACAGCGCGTCTCGAGGCAAGCCGCACAGGTGGACCTGACAGATGACCGGCGCGTGCAGATCCTCGGAGGGCTGAGCCCGGTGACAGGATCGTGGAGCGAGGTCTGATGGCTCTTGTCGACGGTGCGCGAGTCAGGATCCTGGGCATTTGGCCGGCGGGAGGGTTTCCAGCCACTCCGACATCGACGGGATCGCGATGTCGTACCAACCGTCCGGGCTGATCGCCAAAACGCCCCGTTCGACCAGCGCGTTCGCGAACTCCGCGGGGCTTGTGCGGAACCAGCGGTCTCGGTCTAGGCCCAACCGCAGAATCACTTCCTCGCACAAACCCTCCAAGTCGTACATGCCGCGCGGACGCGTTGCGCGTGCTCCGGAAACGACCTGGACAGTAGCGGCGGGTACCTTGTCGAGCACCGTGTCCGCCAAACGGGCGCCGTAGTAGGCCCGGCGGGCTTGGTCGGAGTCCAAGCGCACGGCGTCGAAGTCCACGCCGGCCAACCCCCCGTCCGTACGCAGGAGTTCCCGGCACAATGCCCGTTGCGCGCCGTGCAGATGCTGGGGCCAGCCGCGCGAAAGCCGTGCCACCGTCGCGCACGCACTTGCCTTCTCCGCATCGTCGCCCGAAACGCCGTAGGCGTCGAGGAGCTGCGCCGTTGACTCGACGCATTCGCCCTCGTCCATGGCACCCATGTTGATGATGGCGTTGTCGGGCAGTCGCTCAAGGCCGCCGATGCTTCTCAGTCTGCCGGAAGTGTGGCTCAGGCCTGCGAACACGACGACCGTCGGGAACCCCAGTCCCGACATGTGGAGCAATCCCAATCCCGGCTGCTGGTCCTCGCCGACCAACTGCGCTTCGTCGAAGAACAGCACGAGCTTGGCGTTCTTGGTCGCTTGGTCGGCGACGAAGTTGCGTGCCTCGTCGCCGCCGGGTTTGGCGACCCGGAGATAGGCCCCGACGGCTTGACCGAACGCGGCGATCGTCCCCCCTGTCGCCGACGCCACGGAAACCGCGGTCCGCCTGATCTGGTCGACCAGTGTCTCTTCGCTGACGAGGTGTCCCCGGCGGATGTCGACGAAGAGCGTTTCATCCGAATAGCGTTGCCGGAGGTGTTCGACCAAGGACGTTTTTCCGCATCCCGGTGCACCCTGGAAGATCCGGAACGCGGCGGTCCTCTTGTTTTCCCAGTCCAACGTGTTGAACGAACTCTCGAAATGCCGGATTTCGTCGGCTCGGCCAGCGAAGAACGGTGCGATGTCCCGGTCGCCAAGGTCGATGAACTTGCGTGTCTGGTCGCTATCGAAAGCCATGGCTAGGAGTGTAGACCCCGCGGGTTGGGGGCGCGGTTTAGCACTACCCGGACACTGCACGGACGCCACGCCCTTCAGTCGTCCTCGAGCATTCCTCGCAGGCTGTGGTGAAATGTACATGGAGATGAGCACTCAGAGGATCACCTCATTGTCTGAAAAGGTGTCGATCGCCGAGGCGCGGCGCAATCTACCGAGCTTGATCCGAGGAGCCGAGCGCGGCAAGGCTGTGGAGCTCACACGGCGTGGCGAACCCGTGGCCGTGCTGGTTGGCCACCGCATGTTCGCGCGGCTCACCGCAGGCCGGCGCAGCTTCGCCGACGCCTATCGGGAGTTCGCCCAATGCGTCGACCTCACCGAAGTTCGGCTGGATCCTGACGCACCCTTCGACGGTGTGCGGGCCTCCACGCCGGGACGCGACGTCCAGCTGTGAGCAGCGTTATACCGGCTCGCCGACCTCGATCGACCGCCAGATCGGGAGTTCAGCCACACCCGCCTACCCGACCAGGCCGTCAAGCTCGTCCATGGGCCAGCGTGCACGGGTCTTGATCGCGAGGTCGTCGCGCTCGCCGGCCGCGAGCCGCAGCGCGCCCGCGTAGGCGATCATCGCCCCGTTGTCGGTGCAGAGCGCAGGCGGTGCGTAGATCGTGCGCGGCAGTTCTTCGGCGAGGCGTGCGCGGAGGCGTCGATTCGCGGCGACCCCGCCGGCGATGACGAAGTCCTCCAAGCCGGTGGCCGCGACGGTGCGCTTGCACTTGATGACCAGGGTCTCCACGACGGCGTCCTCGAATGCGCGCGCAATGTCGGCGGTGTCCTGTTCGTCGAGCGGACTGTGCTCGCGCACCGTGTTCAGGGTGGAGGTCTTGAGCCCGGAGAAGCTCATGTCCAATCCGGGCCGATCGGTCATCGGCCGCGGAAAGCGAAACCGTCCTGGGTTGCCGGACTCGGCGGCGCGAGCGATTGCCGGCCCACCCGGATAGCTTAAGCCCAGCATCTTCGCGGTCTTGTCGAATGCTTCCCCGGCGGCGTCGTCGAGGCTCTCGCCCAGCATGGTGTAGCGGCCGACGCCGTCCACGCGCACGATCTGGCTGTGCCCACCGGACACCAAGAGCGCCGCGAACGGTGGTTCGAGGTCGTCCACGCCGATCAGCGGTGCCAGCAGGTGTGCCTCCATGTGGTGTACGCCGATGGCGGGGATCCCGAGCCCGTAGGCGAGAGAGCGGCCCACCGTCGCCCCGACCAGCAAGGCACCGACAAGGCCGGGGCCCGCAGTGAATGCCACGCCGTCCAAGTCCGCCAAGCGACGTTCGGCGCGGTCGAGGAGTTCGGTCAGGAGGGGTGAAATCTTCTGGATGTGGTCGCGCGAGGCGAGTTCGGGGACGACGCCGCCGTAACGGGCGTGTAGGTCCACCTGGCTGTAAAGGGACTCGGCGACCAGGCCGGCGTCCGTGTCGTAAAGGGCGACGCCGGTCTCATCGCAGGACGTTTCGATGCCCAGTATCAACATGCCGTCTGCCAAAACGCTCCGACCCAGAACGGGTAGCGCCGGGATTCTACGGGATTGGAAGCGTCGCGCGCGGCACTGCGGCACTCCACGATCCGAGCCCAAGCAGCTAAACTGCCCGAATGCCCTCGAGAATGCCGCTCGTGAACGCCGACCGGGTGCGTACGGTCAGCGAAGTCAACCATGAAGCCAGGATGCTCGTCGAGGAGCGCTTCCGCCTGGTCTGGGTCGAAGGAGAGATCTCGAACTTCCGGCGCTACGCCTCGGGTCACTGGTACTTCAGCCTGAAGGACGACCGCGCGCAACTCAACTGCGTGATGTTCGCGAGCCGCAACCGGTTCGTCCGCAGCCGGGTCCAGGACGGCCAGGCGGTGGTGGTGCGCGGGCGGCTGTCGATCTACACGGAGCGCGGCACTTTCCAAGCGGTCGTCGACCACCTCGAACCCGCCGGCGAAGGCGCACTGCAGGCGGCCTACGACGAGCTCAAGGGACGACTCGGCAGGGAGGGGCTGTTCGACCCCGCAAGGAAGCTGCCGATCCCCGCCTACCCGCGGCATGTCGCGGTCATCAGTTCCGAGAGCGCCGCGGCCCTCAAGGACGTCCTCGCCGTGCTCGGCCGGCGGTTCCCGTGCGTCCGCGTCACCTGCTTCTTCGTCGCCGTGCAGGGATATGAGGCCGAAGGCCAGATCCTCGGCGCGTTCGACCGCGCCGAACGCATGCGGTCGCGACCGGACGTCATCATCGTCACCCGCGGCGGCGGCTCGCTTGAGGATCTGGCTGCCTTCAACCGCGAGTCGGTGGCCCGGCGCATCGCTGCGGCACGGATTCCGGTGATTGCAGCGATCGGTCACGAGACCGATGTCACGATCGCCGACTTCGCCGCCGACCGCCGGGCGCCGACACCGTCCGCTGCCGCGGAGTTGGCCACGCCAGATGGTGCAGAACTCCTGCACCGCGTGGGCCGCTACGCCGCCGCGATCGCCAATCTTGGCAACACGCGCTTGCGCACCGACCGTCGGCTTCTCGACGCCGTGCGCAACCGGCTCGTTCACCCGGGCCGAGCGCTTGAGCAACGCATGCAACGAGCCGACGAAATGGCTGATCGGCTTAACCGCGCTGCGCGAGCCCTGCTCGACCGCGCGCAAAGGACCCTGGACCAGCGGCGCGGCCTGATCGTCGCCTTGAGCCCCCAGCAGCGCATCGACGGCGCCCGCGACCAGGTCGAACGCACCGGTGCCCGTTTGCGCGCGGCGGACAAGTCCGGTCGTGCGACCGCGGGGGCACGGCTAGGTGGACTCGCGCGAGCGTTGCAGGCGGTGAGTCCATTGGCCACGCTCGACCGTGGCTACGCCATCGTCGCCAAGCCCGACGGCAGCAGGTGGGGCACGCCGGTGGTTTCGGCGCAGCAGGCGGTTGCCGGTGAAGAACTGGTCGCCCACCTCAAGGAGGGCCGGCTGCGCGTACAAGTCACGGAGGCAAACCCATGAGTGCAGCGATCCTGCTCGCCACCGCAACAACGGTCACCGTGGGCGGCATCGCGGCCCTACCCTTGCCAGCGGATTCGGTCAGCGTCGAGTACCAGGGCGACGCCGCCCTGGTCCTTGCCGGCCACGTCCTCATCGGCATCGATGCCGACGCCGAGCCGGGCAAACGGGAGGTGCGGATCCGGACCGGCGCCGGCGCCGAGCAAACGATCGACTTCGTCGTGGTCGATCGGGAGTTCCCCGAGGAACGGCTGACCATCACCAACCGCCGCCATGTGAATCCGGAACCTGCGGACCTCGAACGCTACGCGCGCGAGCGCAGAATCCAATTGGACGCCTATGCCCTACGCACGGCACTAAGGGACGACCTGCTGCCGTTCGCCATGCCTCTCGAGGGGCGCATCTCCAGCGAATTCGGCTATCGTCGGGTACTCAACGGCCAGCCACGCGCCCGCCACTCCGGCCTCGACATCGCTGCCAACACCGGTACGCCGGTCGTGGTGCCTGCGCCGGGCACCGTGGCCGTAACCGGCGATTTCTTCTTCAACGGCAAGACCGTGCAAATCGACCACGGCGGCGGCCTAGTAACGATGTACTGCCACCTGAGCCGCATCGACGTACGTGAGGGCGACCAAGTCCGTCGGGGTCAGTTACTCGGCGCGGTCGGCGCGACGGGACGCGTCACGGGCCCGCACCTGCATTGGACCGTCAGCCTGCGCGGCGTACGCGTCGATCCGAAGGCCGCAATGGCGACGCTCAACGGCCTCGCCGGTGGCGAATGAGTCGCGCGCGCCGTTTCAGTTGTCGCCGGTTCAGCGGATTCGGACGACCCGCATACGGATTGTCGGCCGTCTTCGTCTCGATCACCACGGGCACGCCGACCAGCCCGAGTTCGGCGCGAAATCGGCTGGCCAGGTAACGGCGGTAACTCGCCGGTAGCGCCTTGGTCTGGTTGCCGTGGATCACGATTCGCGGCGGATAGGCGCCGGCCTTGTGCGCATAGCGTAGCTTCACCGGCCGCGAGCGCACGGCGGGCGGCGCGTGCTCCCGAACCGCCTGCGCGAGCACCCGGTTCAGTTCCGGCGTCGTCACCTCGAAGGCCCCAGCCTGGTGGATGGCGTCGATGTCGGCGATCAGCGCCCGGACGCCACGACCCCGGAGGGCCGATATGTAACGCGCGGCGATCCAGGGGGCGAATGCCAGCCGCCGGTCCACCGACGCCCGCACGCGCTCACGGTCGGCCGGTGACAGACCGTCGCACTTGTTGACCGCCACGACGATTCCGGCGCCCGCCTGCACCGCATAGTCGAGCACGTGCAGGTCCTGATCGACGATGCCTTCGTGGGCATCGGCGACGAGGATCGCGACGTGCGCTCGATCGAGCGCCTCGAGCGTCTTGACGATCGAGAACTTCTCCACCATCGCCGTGCCGCCGCTTGCCGACGCTGTCCGGCCCTTGCGACGCACGCCCGCGGTGTCGATCAACAGGTAGCGGCCGAACGGGATGTCGATGGCATCTCGCGTCGTCCCGGGCATGTCGTGGACGACCTGGCGGTCTTCGCCAAGCAAGCGATTGATCAGCGTCGACTTTCCGACATTCGGACGGCCTGCCACGGCGACGCGCACGGCGTCGTCGGCAAAGGTCTGGTCCGCCTGCGCGGCCGCAAGACCCGGCAGGTGCGATGCGACAGCATCGATGAGGGCCGGGCACCCGCGGCCGCTCAAGGCCGCCAACGGCACCAGCGCCTCGAAGCCGAGGCTCGCGAACTCGTGCACCGCATCGGTGCCGGCGCGGTCGACCTTGTTCACCGCCACCACCACGGTGGCGCCGCGCCGACGCAATCGCCGCGCGATGTCCTCGTCCGCGGTCGCCACGCCATCGCAGGCATCGACGACGAATACCACGACATCGGTTTCGTCGAGGGCAGACTCCACCTGCGCGTCCACCGCCTCGAACACTGCGGCGTTGTCGGGGTGCACGTCGGGGTCCGCGAGCCCGCCGGTATCGATCAACGTCACGCGCATACCTGCCAGCGTCGCCGTTCCGTAGTGACGGTCGCGGGTGAGTCCCGCGTAGTCCGCCACCAGCGCGTCGCGCGTACGGCATAGCCGGTTGAACAGGGTGGACTTGCCGACGTTCGGCCGGCCGATTAGCGTAACGACGCGCGACAGCATGTCAGCCGCGCCGGTTGATTCTCAGCGCCTCCAGGCGACCGCTGTTGGTCAGGACGAACACGGCGCCTTCCATCTCGACCATCGGCGAGCGCAGGCCGCCGGGGAGTTTGCGTCGCGCGATGAAACGCCCGTCGCTCTGCGCCAGAACGTGCAGGTAGCCGTCGGCGTCACCCACGAGAAGGTAGTTGCCGAAGGCGATGGGACTCGTCAGGTTCCGGTTGCGCAACGCGTCCTGCTCCCAGACCACGGCGGCCGAGGTCTGGCCGACCGCGGTGACGACATCGTCGCTGCCGATGACGTAGATCTGGCCGTAGCCCTCGGCGAGATCGAGGTGGCTCGACGCTTCCATCTCCCACACCAAGCTGCCGTCCTGGGCGCCGAGCGCCTTCAGCCGGCCTTGGAAGCTCACCGCGTAGAGACGACCGTTCGCGAACAGGGGGGTGGCGTCGACGTCCACGAGACGGTCCATTTCCGTGCGTCCCTGCGGCAGCATGACGCGGTGCTTCCAGATGGGAGCGCCGTTGGTCTGCGCGACCGCGCTGACGCTACCGTCGCCGAAGCCGGCGAACACGAAGCCGCCGATCGGTACCGGGGCGCTGGTGCCGCGGAGCGTGAGCAACGGGACTTGGCTGTCGTAGGCCCAGCGCTGGCGTCCGTCGTCCGCCTCGAGCGCGAACAGGCGGCCATCGGCGGTCTGTGCGAGCACCAGGTCCTCGGCGCTGGCCGGGCGGGCCAGCACTTCGCTCGATACGGTTGCGCGCCACAGCTCGGACCCGTCGCCGGCATCGAGGGCAATCACCTCGCCACGCGTGGTTCCGAGGAGAATGCGGCCGTCGCCCGCGCCGAGGCCGCCGGAGACAAAAGACGGATCTCGACGGTCCCAGAACTCGTAGAAAGGACCCTCGTCCGGTTCGCCGACGGTCGTTGACCAGACCGGCTTGCCGTCGAAGCGGTTGACCGCGACGACCCGTCCGTAGCCGTCAGCGGCGAAAACCCGGTCTGCGACCACCACTGGCGCCAAGCGCACGTACTTGCGTCCGAGCCCGCGACCGACCTTTGCGCGCCACAGCCGATCGATGTCGGCTTCCGGCTCGAAATCGACCAGCTTCGCGGGCTCGCCTTCCTCCTCCTGTTTCTCCGGCTCGGCTTCGATCCAGGGCAGGAAGGAAAAGAAGCTGCAGCCGCTCAGCAACGCGGCAACAACGAGGAGGGCGACGGTACGACCGCCATCGCCGGCAAGACGGCGACACATTGCGCTTTTCGCTCTCATGGCTCCACTTCGATGCCTTCGGCGGACGCCGGCGCCGCCTCGCTCAAGGCCGCGTCTTCCGCCGGGGGCGGCGGGTCGGCCTCGCTTGGTTCGTCAATCCCTTCGGCTTGGACTAGGCTCGCGAGCTTGAGTTCCGTCAAGCCGAGTCCCGGAAACACCTGGCCCGGCTCCTGGCGCCCCGCTTCCACCGCCGTTTGGTATGCCTCGCGGGCCGCTTCGACATCGCCGCGGGCGTAGGCCACGTCCCCCGAGAGCTCCGCCACCTGGGCTGCCAACCCGGGACTCCTGATCGCCGCCAACTGCTCGTCGCAGGCATCGAGCCTGTCGAGCTGGTAGAGCAGCTTCGCTGCCCGGTAGCGGGCGTTGTCGCGCACGTTGCGCTCGTCGGCCAGTTCCACGGCGCGTTCGAGCAGGGCGAGCGCCTCCTCCCAGTCCTCCTCCTGGACCTGATCGGCGGCCCGGTAGAGCAAAGTGAAGACGTGATAGGTCGAGCCTTCGTGGTCGCCGTCGATCACGGCCAGGTATTCGTCGACGGGCTCGGCGGCCGCGCGCGCTTCGAGATAGCTGCGAAAGGCCTCGGAGGCCGAGTTGGCCTGATCCGTGCTGTAGGCCTGGTAGTAGCGCCAGCCCACGACCGCCGCGACCGCAACCACCAGTGACACGACCAGCGACGTGCCGTTCTTGTCCCACCAAGCCTTCAGCCGCTCGGCCTGCTCCTCGTCTGTGAGGTAGTCCGCCATCGGCGCCTCCGTTCATCTGGCCCTAAGGGCTAAGCGTTAAGCTCCTTGATGAGCGCGTCCAAGTCCATCGTCGACTGGGGACGGTCCGCGCGCAGCCACTTGAGCGAGACGCGATTCTCCGCCACTTCGTCGTCGCCGACAATCACGGCCCAACGCGCACCGCTGCGGTCGGCCTCCCGGATCTGACTGCGCAGGCCGCCGACAGCGTGCTGGAGGACGCGCAGGGTCGTGCGGTCGCGAACGTGCTCGGCCACGGCAGCCCCGTAGTGGGCATGCTCGGGCTCTGCCACTGCCACGAACACGTCCGCCCGCGCATGGCACCGTTGCACGTTCTCCGCGTGCAGCAAGACGACCCGGTCGAGCCCCATCCCGAAGCCGAGCCCGGGCGTCGGCCGCCCGCCGAGTCGCTCCACCAAGCCGTCGTAGCGACCGCCGGACGACACCGCGTTCTGCGCGCCCAAGGCTTCGGTGACCCATTCGAAGACGGTGTGCGTGTAGTAGTCGAGGCCGCGCACTAGGAAGGGATTGACCGCGTAGCCGACGTGGGCGGCATCCAAGGCACGCCGCAGTCCATCGAAGTGCTCGCGGCTCGCCCGGTCGAGATAGGCATCCATGCGCGGTGCCCCGGCGACGATACCCCGCGTGGTCGCCACCTTGCTGTCGAGAATCCGCAAGGGATTGGTGTCGAGACGACGGCGGCTGTCCGGGTCGAGGTTCGCGGCGTGCGGCGTGAGGTAGTCGAGGAGCGCCTTGCGGTAGCGAAGGCGGGACTCCTGCGAGCCGATGGTGTTGAGCTCAAGCGTCACGCGGTCGGCGATCCCGAGCTCCCGGAACATGCGTCCGAGCATGGTGAGCATTTCCGCATCGATATCGGGGCCCGGCAAGCCGAAAACCTCCGCGCCGATCTGCGTATGCTCCCGGCTGCGACCTTTCTGCGGGCGCTCATAGCGGAACATCGAACCTCGATACCACAGCTTCGGCGTCTGGTTGTGCAGTAGCCCATTCTCGATGCAGGCCCGGGCGCAACCCGCCGTCCCCTCCGGTCGCAGGGACAGGGACTTGCCCTTGCGGTCGGCGAACGTGAACATCTCCTTCTCGACGAGGTCGGTGGCCTCGCCCACCCCACGGCTGAACAGCTCCGTCGCCTCGATGAGCGGCAGACGGATCTCCGTATAGCCATAACGGTCGAGCACGTCGACGACCACCGCCTCGACCTCGCGCCAGCGCCCGGTGACGCCCGGGAGGATGTCGCGCATGCCGCGCACCAGTCGATAGGTTCCGGCCATCGTCTCAACCGCCGAGTTCGAAACGCGCCACGTTGGTGTCGCTCGTAAACGGTTCGAGGTCGACGGACTCGCCCTCGAACTCCACGCGCACGCCCGGCGCGTTACCCACCAGTACGCTGAGGGGCACCGGCCCCGCCACGGTGATCGTGCGGCCGTCTTGGCCCAAGTCGCCGAAGAGCTGTCTTCCTGTTGCGTCGTCGACGCTGACCCAAGACTCGTCGTCGAAGACCACCGTCAATTCACCGACCACGCCGCTCACGACCGCCGGGCCGGCGCCAGGCACCGGCCCCGCATCGGCAATCCCTTCTGGCGTGCGGTCCGGCTCTTGAACGGCCCCGTCGAGTGCCGGGGCAGCGGCGTCCTCCGCCGTCTGGGGTGCCCCCTCGCGCTCCCCCGCTGAGGGCTCTTCCCTTGCGAGGGGTGCCCCCTCGCGCTCCCCCGCTGAGGGCTCTTCCCTTGCGAGGGGCGCCCCCTCGCGCTCCCCCGCTGAGGGCTCTGCGGATGCCGCCGTCACACCTTCGTCAGCCACCCCGTCCTCGGCCGCGCTGTCCACCACGACCGGCCACGGTGACACGTTCGGCGGGCCTGCCGCCGATTCCGTCGCAGGCTCAGCGGTCGGTGGCTCGACCGACTCGTCGGCGAGGAACGGGAACTGCCAGTCCTGCACGCGCCACGCCGTCCACAACACCGCGCCCAGCGCAATGAGCAGAACCGCCACGATGGCGGCGTATCCCAAGGCGATCGGTCGCAACGCCAGTTCCGCCTTGGGCGTCAAACGATGCCGTGGAACGACGACGCTCGGTTCGGGACGGTGCGCATCGGCCGCGTCGAAGCGACGCGCCAGTTCATCGGCATCGAGGCCGAGAAGCCGGGCGTAGTTGCGCACGTAACCCCGCGCATAGGGCCGCATCGGCAGATCCGCGAAGCGGCCACCCTCGATTGCGGAGACGACGGCGACATCCAAGTGCAGCGCATCGGCCACCTGGTCGGGGGTCATGCCAGCGTCCTCGCGTGCCGCGCGGAACACCAAGCCGAACTCCTCGGTCGGCGACTCACCGCTCGCGGCTGGCTCCGTCATGCCGCACCTCTATCGACGAACCGCACTGCCTCGGGCAAACCGTAGCGGGCACGCCGTCGAGTCCGATCGTCGAAATCGCCGGTCAACTGGCCACAGGCCGCTGCGATGTCATCGCCCCGCGTCGTACGTAACATGGCCACAAGACCGCCGTCGAGGAGTGCCCGTTGGAAGGCGGCAACGCGAGCCGCACTCGGCCGCCTGTACGTCGGAAGCCCGCCGGTCACGGGGAACGGGTTGAATGGAATGAGATTGACCATGCAGCGCCAGTCCCGCAACAAGGCAACGAGGTCGCGGGCGTCTGCCAAGGTGTCGTTGACACCCTCGATCAAGGTGTACTCGAAGGTAATCGGTCGTCGGTCGCCGACGCGTGCAAGGTAGTAGCGGCACGCGGCGAGCAACTCGGCGATCGGGTACTTGCGGTTGATCGGAACCAGCCGGTTGCGCAACTCGTCCCGGGCGGCGTGCAACGACACCGCCAACGAGACGTCGCTGCGATCCGCGAGGTCGTAGATGCCCGGTACGACCCCGGCGGTGCTAATGGTCACCCGACGCTTGGAAATCCCAAAGCCCAGGTCATCCATGAACACGTCCGCAGCATCCATCGTCGCGTCGAAGTTGAGCAGCGGTTCGCCCATGCCCATGAAGACGACGTTGGTGATCCTGCGCCCCTCGGTGCTCGACTCGGCCGCGGCCCGCCACACCTGGCCGACGATCTCTGCCCGCGTGAGGTTGCCGCTGAATCCTTGCTTGCCCGTCGCACAGAAGGAGCAGTCTAGGGAGCAGCCCACCTGGACCGAGATGCACAAGGTATTGCGCTTGGCCGGGTACTCGTTTTGCGAGGGGTGCCCCCTCGCGCTCCCCGGCTGAGGGCTCTCTTCTTGCGAGGGGTGTCCCCTCGCGCTCCCCGGCTGAGGGCTCTCTTCTTGCGAGGGGTGTCCCCTCGCGCTCCCCGGCTGAGGGCTCTCCGGGATCAACACGGTCTCGACGGCGCGTGACTGGCCAACGGAGGCGAGCCACTTGACGACACCATCGCCGGCGCGGTCCACCAGGTTGAGTTCCGGCGCACGTATCTCGGCGACTTCCTTGAGCCGGGCCCGCAGCGCCTTGCCGATGTCGGTCATGGCGTCGAAGTCGGCGGTACCGGCGCGATACAGCCACTTCATCACCTGGGTCGCCCGGTACGGCTTTTCGCCGAGGTCCGTGAAGAAGCCGGCCAGTTCGCGACGCGGCATGCCGAGTAGGTTGGCCCTGTCGGGGCGTACATCCGCCATGGGCTTTACTGTTCGCTTAAGCGTCCCTAACGAGAGCAGATTTCATCCGCCGAGAAGAAGTAGTCGATCTCCCTTTTCGCCGACGCAGGACTGTCGGAGCCGTGAACAGCATTGGCATCGATCGACTCGGCGAAGTCGGCTCGAATCGTGCCGGGAGCCGCCTCCTTGGGGTCGGTTGCACCCATGAGTTGGCGGTTGACGTGGATGGCGTTCTCACCTTCAAGCACCTGCACGACGATCGGCCCCGAGCACATGTAGCCGATCAGCGGCGCATAGAACGGCTTGCCTTCGTGCTCGGCGTAGAAGCCGCCGGCCACTTCAGGCGAGAGCCGCATCATCTTGGTCGCGACGATGCGCAAGCCGCCCTTCTCGAAACGCGCGTAGATCTCGCCGATGAGGTTCCTGGCCACGGCGTCGGGTTTGACAATCGACAGCGTCCTTTCGAGAGCCATTTTCCGCACCTCCACGAACTCACCGGCAGCGCCCCTCAAGCCGGTGGCGCGTCGCGGCGCGCATTATACGCCGCCGAGGTTCGCTTGGCTGTGCCCGCGGTTAAGCTCCGCAGTCGGGCTGCATCCCTGTTACCCGGCTCGGTTTAGGTGCTTCTCGCCGGGTTGCAGCCCCGCTAGCGAGGAAACGATCTCGGCGACCCGGCGGCCTGCGAAGTCCACGTCCTCGACGGTGGTGAACCGACCCACGGTGAAGCGCAGCGAACTCCCTGCCAGGTCGTCCGGCACGCCCATGGCCCGCAGGACGTGCGACGGCTCGACCGTCGCGGAGGTGCACGCCGAACCGGAAGACACGGCCACATCGTCGAGCGCCATCAGCAAGGTCTCGCCGTCGACGCCGGCAAAGCCGACGTTGAGGTTGCCCGGCAACCGGGTGTCGAGGGTCCCGTTCAGCCGAGACCCCGGAATCTGCCCGAGGTGCGACCAGAGCCGGTCCCGCAGACGCCCAACGCGCGCGTTTTCCTCGACCAGGCTGTCGGCGCACAGCCGGCACGCTTCCCCCAGGCCGACGATCTGGTGGGTCGCGAGCGTCCCCGAGCGCATGCCGCGCTCGTGACCGCCACCGTGGATCTGGGCGACGAGCTTGACGGGTGGTTCGCGGCGCACGTACAGCGCACCGATCCCCTTCGGCGCGTAGATCTTGTGCCCGGAGATGCTCAAAAGGTCGATGCAATCCCGCTGCACGTCGATGTCGACCTTGCCCGTGCTCTGCGCGGCGTCGGTATGGAAAACGACATCCCGCGCGCGGCAGGCGGCGCCGATGGCGCCGACGTCGTTCACGGTGCCGACTTCGTTGTTGACGTGCATGACCGAGACGAGAACGGTGTCCGGTCGCATGGCGGCCGCCACGCTGCTGGGGCTGACGATGCCGTCGGCATCCGGATCCACGAAGGTGACGTCGGCCCCCTGCTCGGCCAAGTACGCCGCCGTGTCGAGCACGGCCTTGTGCTCATAGGAGGTGGTGACGAGGTGACCGCCGGCGCGGGCCTCGAGGACGCCCTTGAGCGCGAGGTTGTCGGATTCCGTTGCGCCCGACGTCCAGACGATCTCGCGCGGGTCGGCATGGATCAGCGCGGCGACGTGCGTCCGCGCCTCTTCCACGAGTTCGGCGGCATCCCAGCCGAAGGCATGCGACGTCGACGCGGGATTGCCGAACGTGCCGTCCACCAGGAGGCAGTCGCGCATCTTCTCGGCCACGCGCGGGTCCACGGGCGTGGTTGCCGAGTAGTCCAGGTAAACAGCCCGACCGGGTTGCATTCTCCGGATGCGCTTAGATGCCTTGAGAGCGTCTGATGTTATCGAATGAGTCAAGTTCTGTGACGCCCTGGCGGGAGAACGCGGAGCGTTCTCGATCGCGTCGCGCCAGCGACGCGCTTAGACGTGACGCGCCGCGATCAAGTCCGCGCTGTCCTGTCGGCGCGCAACTGAGCGCACGTCCCCGCGACGCACGAGGCTTGCGAGCGTCACCCGCGTAAGGAAGAGGTGGATCTGCATGCTGAGATCGGCCCAAAGCTCGTGGGTGAGACAGGTGTCGCCGTCCTGGCAGTCGCCGGTGCCGCCGCAGCGGGTCGCGTCAACGCCTTCGCCAACCGCACTCACCACGTCCGCGACGCTCACCGTCGCCGGATCTCCACGCAGCAGGTAGCCGCCGCCCGGACCGCGCACGCTGTCCACGAGCCCGGCACGCTTCAACCGCACGAACAACTGCTCCAAGTAGGCTTGCGAGATCCCCTGGCGTGCCGCGATCTCGGCGAGCGGCGTCGGCTCGGTGTCGGCATGGAGCGCGACATCGAGCATCGCGGTGACGGCGTAACGGCCTTTGGTCGTCAGGCGCATGGCGTGTGTCGGGCGAAATCAAGCATCCCTGGGGCGTCGCGTTGACGGTCGGCGGTCTCGCTGACCGGCGCCACGAAGCGTTCTCCGCCCTAGTTTAGCGCCTTTTGCCCATCGCGCGTTGGACGTGGGTCAGGACTCCGCGCAGGATCGCCACCTCGGTCTCGTCGAGTTCCACCCGCCCGAACAGGCGTTTGAGGCGCGTCATCGTCCGCCGCGGCGCTTTCGGATCCTCGAATTCAATGGCTACCAGGACTTCCTCGAGGTGCGCATAGAGACCCGCCAACTCGGCGGCGCTGGCTAAGGGACGGTCCCACATCGGCTCGCGTGCCGCGGATGGCACGCGCTGAACCTTGAAGAGCTCGTAGCACACCACTTGGACCGCCATCGCGAGGTTCAACGAAGCGTAGCCCGGATGCGCCGGGATCACGACGTGCCGCGTGCAGCGCTCCAACTCGTCGTTCGTGAGGCCGCTGTCCTCCCGGCCAAACAGCACCGCAAGCGGCGCCCCGGTAGGCCCGGTCGAAGCCACCCGCGCGGCGAACTCGGCGGCACTGTCGACCGGCAGCGGGATGCGACGTCGTCGTGCGCTGGTGCCCACCACAAGCGCGCAATCCGCGACCGCCTCGTCCACGCTTTCGAATACCCGCGCCACCCGCAAGACGTCCATGGCACCGGCAGCACGCCACTCGGCTTGCGGATCCGGGAAACGTTTGGGCCGCACCAGGGCGAGGTCACCGAAACCCATGGTCTTCATGGCGCGCGCGGCACCGCCGATGTTGCCTGGATGGCTGGGCTCGACGAGCACGATACGCACCTTGAATCCAGGGCCTGCTGCGGTCTCGGTTGGCATCGATGCAACCTACCACAGGGGCTCCGCGCCCCTTACGCCGTTGGTAGCGCTGAAACGCCATCACGACGACGTCCGCGATTCGCGTTACGATGGCGCGCGAACAGCCAGGAGGTAGCCCGCGCGTTGCCGCGGCGGGAATGCGATGCTTGAGGATCTGACGCTGACCGGCCGCAGCGCCGTGGTGACCGGCGGCGGGCGCGGCCTTGGCCGCGCCATGGCGAAAGCGCTGGCCAAGGCCGGGGCCAATGTGCTGGTAGCGGCGCGGACGCGGGCCCAAGTCGACGACGCCGTGGCGGAGATAAACGCCGAGGGCGGCCGTGCGGTGGCTTGGGTCGCCGACGTGACCGACTCTGCACAGGTGGACGCGATGGTGGACGCTTGCGTCGATGCCTTCGGCGCAATCGACGTGATGATCGCCAACGCGGGCGGCGGCGGTGTGCAAGGTGCCTGGGAGTTCTGGGAGTATCCCGACGACGCGTTCGAGACGGTCCTCGCCACGAACCTCAAGAGCAACTTCTATTGCGGGCGGGCAGCCGCCCGGCACATGGTCGGTCGCGGCCAGGGCGGCGTCATCATCAACACGTCCTCGGGCACCGCGTTGCGCGGCAACCGGTCGTTCGCCTACCCGACTGCGAAAGGCGGCCAGATCAGCTTGACCAAGAGCATGGCCACCATGCTGGGCCCCCAGGACATCCGCGTGAACGTGATCGTGCCGGGCTTCGTCGCACAACGGCCAGCCAACGACGAGCGCGAGGCCGAGACCCGACGCCAGCGCGGCGAACGCATCCCCGTTCGGCGGATCGGCGAGTGGTGGGAACTCGGCCCGTTGGCCGTGTACCTGGCGTCGGACGCGTCACGGTATGTGACCGGACAACTGTTCATCATCGACGGCGGCGGGCTCGCCGGCGGCATCGGGCCGACGGGGTTCGTGCCGCGGCATCCGGAAAGCGACTGATGGACCACTTCGAACTGGCCGGAAAGACGGCAGCCCTGGTTGGGGCGGGGAGCCCCGCGGCGGATGCCATCGCCGCCGCCTATCGGGAAGCCGGCGCCGAGGTCGTGCCGGTGACGCGCCTCGAGAACCTCGAAACGCCGTTCGACATCGTCGCAGTCGCCCAGGACGCATTTCTCGCCAAGCCCATTGCCGAGATCGGCGATGACGAATTCGAGCGCGTTCTGGCCGCCAATCTGGGCGGGGTTTTCGCTGCTCTGCGGGCCGCCCAGGGTGCGATCCGTCGCCCGGGGCGAATCGTCGTCGTGACCAGCGTGCTCGGCGAGCGCGGACTGCCGAACTGCTCCGCGTACGCGGCTGCTCACGGCGCCGTGCACAATCTCATCCGCGCGGTGGCCCAGGAACTCGCTCCGGCGGACATCTCCGTCAACGGCATTGCGCTCGGCTGGATGGACTGGATGCACGACCGTCTCGATCCCGCGGACCCCGAAGCGGCACGCGCCGTACGCTTCACGATCCTCAAACGGGCCGGCACGGCGGACGACCTAGGGGCGCTGGCCGTCTGGCTCTCCGGCAGCGGTGCCGGCTTCGTCACGGGCCAGATCTTCACCGCCGACGGCGGCCTAACCACGCATCTCTAAGCGAAAAGACGAGCAAGGTCCTCGTGGAACCGATGGTGAACATCGCCCTGCGCGCCGCGCGCAACGCCGGGCGCATCATCCTTCGTGCGATGGACCGGGTCGATACGCTCACCATCGAGGAGAAGGGCCGCAACGACCTGGTCTCGGAGATCGACCGCCAGGCGGAGGACGTGATCGTCGAGACCATCCTGCGCACCTTTCCCGACCACGGCGTGCTCGGCGAGGAGCGCGGCGAGAGAAAGCCCTTAGCCGGGGAGCGCGAGGGGGCACCCCTCGCAAGCAGATCAAACGATGCCGAGTACACCTGGTTGATCGATCCCCTGGACGGGACCACCAACTTCCTGCACGGCATCCCCCATTTCTGTACGTCCATCGCAGTCACCCGGGGTGCCGCCCTGCTGCACGGCGTGGTGGTCGACCACGTCCGCAACGAGCAGTTCAGCGCGAGCCGCGGAGCCGGGGCGCTGCTCAACGGACGCCGCATTCGCGTTGGGCGCCGGGACCGCCTCGACGACGCCATCGTCGCAGGCGGCTTGCCGTTTGCCAGCGTCGCGGCGCACCTCGACGCCTACACCGACGTCCTCCGCGACTTCATGGGCCGATGCCGGACCTTGCGCCGGCAAGGCGCCGCCGCCCTCGACCTGGCCTACGTCGCGGCGGGGCGCCTCGATGGTTTCTTCGAGATCGGGCTGAGGCCTTGGGACATGGCCGCCGGGGCCGTCATCGTGCGCGAAGCCGGCGGCTTCGTGGGCGATGCGGCTGGGGGCGACCGGTTCATGGCCACCGGCAACGTCGTCGCCGCCAATCCCAAGGTGTTCCGGGACATGCTGCGCGTCATTCGCAAGAGTGCCACGGAGCATGCGGATGTGAACCTTTCCGAAGGCTGAACGTCCAACCGCGAAACGTTTGACAGGGCTTCGCCGCAGGCATTCAATCCCCGTCGGGTCCAACCTCGAGAATCGCGACATGCAGTACCCCCGCTTGTCTTTCGAAAGCGTCTGTCATGCGTCGGTAGCGCTGGGTCTGATCGCCGCGCTGATGACGCCCGCGGCGTGGTCGGCCAGCATCGGTGACCTCAATGGCGATGGCAACGACGACATCCTGCTGCGCAGCAACGACGGGCGCTGGCTGTACAACGCCATGGACGGGCGCAAGCGGATCGCCAACTTAAGCGGTTCCGCCGACCTGCCGAGCGACTGGTCCTGGCGTTACGAGGGCATGGGGGACTTCGATGGCGACGGCGACGATGACGTGCTGCTGCGCCATGACAACGGACGCTGGTACTTTCGTGCCATTGATGGCCGCGACGCGCTGGACGAAGGCGTGCGGTTGCGGATGTACGCCAGCCTCGATTGGCAACTGGCGGCGATAGGCGATCTCAACGGCGACGCCACGGACGATGTTTTGCTGCGACACCGCAGCAGTGGGCGCTGGTACTACTATCCGATCCGGGACGGCGCGGTGGCCAACGGCCGCGGCTACGCCGCCCTCTATCGCCACTTGGAATGGCAACTGCAGGGTGTTGGCGACCTCAACGACGACGGCAAAGACGATGTCCTCCTGCGCCACGTCGACGGTCGCTGGTGGTACTTCCCAATGAACGGCCGGCGCAATATCGCGGCCGCGCGCGGGATCGTCCCGATCGAGACGGACGCCGACTGGCAGATTGCCGGGATCGGCGACTTCGACGGTGTGGGGGGCGAAGAGATCCTGCTCCGGCACACCGACGGGCGCTGGCAGCACTACGGCATGGACGGTCGGATGCCGATTGCCGATGACCAAGGCCCCGCGCGGATCACCCGCAACGCGGACTTCGCCTTCGCCGGCATCGGCGATCTCAACGGCGACGGCAATGACGATGTGCTGCTGCGGCGAAGCACAGGCTACTGGTACTACTACCCGATGGCCGGCCGGGACTTCATCGCCGGGCGCGGTACGAGCAACGTGACCAGGCAGCGGCGTTGGAACATGGCCGACCTCGCCACGGGCTGGGAACCGGGCGAGTTCTACGTCGGCGACACCTACCTTCCGTATGCTCAACGCGAATACAACGAGCGCTTCAAGGATTACTGCGCGGTACCGCGAACCGGAGTCGACGCCGACGGCGACCCCTTTCCGGACAAGCAGGGCAGCACATGGGACGAGAACAACTGGCTACGGTCGTGGAGCCACGACACCTATCTCTGGTACGACGAGATCGAGGACGTCGATCCGGGGTGCTGCGACACGCCGGCGTACTTCGAACTGCTCCGGACGTTCGAGAGAACGCCGTCTGGGGAGTTCAAGGATCGGTTCCACTTCACGCAGAACACGGCCGAGTACCGTGCGCGGGTGTCCACCGGCGCGGTCGGCGCCGGCTACGGCACGAGTTTCGCGGTGCTCGCCGCGGCGCCCCCGCGGGAAATCCGCGTCCGCTACACGGAGCCGAACTCGCCCGCAACGCAACCCGGCGTGGACTTGGCCCGCGGTGCCGAGATGCTCGAAGTCGATGGAGTGGACATCGTCAACGGCCCGACCCAGGCCGACGTCGACATCATCAACGCCGCGTTGTGGCCGCGCAATCTGGACGAGACCCACCAGTTCCGGGTTCGCGACCTCGATGGCACCGAACGCTCGATCACCATGACATCGGCGAGCATCACGACCACGCCCGTGCAGCATGATCAGATCATCGCGACGGCCCAAGGTCCCGTCGGGTACGTGCTTTTCAACACGTTCATCGTTCGGGCCGCCGAGCAGCAGTTGGTCGACGCTTTCACGCGTTTTGAAAACGCGGGCATCAACGACCTCGTCCTCGACCTGCGCTACAACAGCGGCGGGTTCATCATCATCGCCAACCAACTGTCCTACATGATCGCGGGCGACCACGCGCGCGGGCGCGTCTTCAACCAGTCGCAGTACAACGACAAGTACCGGGTCTTCAACCCCATCACCGGCGCCCGCGTGGAGCCGGACACCTTCCGCACCACGACGATTGGCTGGTCCACGCCCCAGGCCGGCATCCCATTGCCGACGCTGGACCTCGAGCGCGTATTCGTGCTCAGCAGTTCATGGACCTGCTCGGCGAGCGAGTTGGTGGTGAACGCCTTGCGCGGCATCGACGTCGAGGTGATCCTCGTCGGCGAGACGACCTGTGGAAAGCCCTACGGCTTCTACTCCACGGACAACTGCGGGACTACCTACTCCACGGTACAGATCCGCGCCGTCAACGCCAAGAACTTCGGCGACTACCCGGACGGTTTCTCGCCCGAGAACACCCGAACCGTCGAGGGCATTCCCGTACCCGGCTGTGTCGTCCCCGACGATTTCGAGCACGCATTCGGCGATCCGGCCGAGGCCCGCGTGGCCGCCGCCCTGCAATACCGAAGCAACGGCACCTGTCCGACGCCGAGCAGCGTGGCAACGCTACCCACCAGCCAGCAGGACGTGGGTGCGGCCCTGGTCGAGCCCAAACCCGACATCGGCTACATGATCGCGACCGAAGTGCCCGACTGACCGCCGGGCTACGGCTTCGATCCCCTAGACGCGACGACCGCCGTAGATGAGGTCCACCGCTACCCGGGAACCGAAGATCGCGGTGAACATGGACGTCACGATGCCGATCGACAGGGTGATGGCGAAGCCCGCGACCGGGCCGCTGCCGATGGTCAGGAGGATGAGCGCCACGAACAGCGTCGTCACGTTCGCGTCCATGATGGTGAGGAACGCCCGGTCGTAGCCGGCCTGGATCGCCTGGGCGGGCGGGCGCGTCTTCAACTCCTCGCGGATCCTGGAGAAGATGAGCACGTTGGCGTCCACGGCCATGCCCACCGTGAGCACGATGCCCGCGATGCCGGGCAGCGTCAGCGTGGCGCCGAGCAGCGACATCACGGCCACCAGGATCACCAGGTTCAGCGTCAGGGCAACATTGGCCACGAGGCCGAACACCCTGTAGTAGACGGCCATGAAGATAAGCACGAGGACCAGACCGGCACCGACCGCCAGCATGCCGCGCTCGATGTTCTCCTCGCCCAGCGTGGCACCGACCGTGCGCTCCTCGACGATGTACATGGGCGCCGCCAAGGCGCCCGCGCGCAGAAGGAAGGCGAGATCCTGAGCCTCAAGCATCGTGACGCCGGTGATGTCGAACTTGAAGCCCAGCGCCTCCTGGATGACCGGCACCGTGATGACGCGTCTTTCGGCACGGCTGCTGAGCCGCTCGACGCGCTCGCCGTCCACGCTGTCGACGGTTACCACCGGCCTATGCTCGATGAAGATGATTGCCATGCGCCGCCCGATGTTGGGCGCCGTGGCGTCGTGGAACATGTCGCCGCCCTCGCTGTCGAGGGTGATCCGGACCACCGGCAACCCACTCTCCCCGTCCCGAGCCTGGACCGCGTGGGTCACGTGGTCGCCGGTTAGGATCACACGCCGATTGAGCTGCACGGTGCCGCCGGCGTACGGCCACGCCTCGATCTCCGACGGCCGGTCGGTGGCCGCCGCCTCGAGGCGGAACTCAAGGTTCGCGAACTGGTTGAGTTTGCGCTTCGCCTCCGCAGCGTCCTGGACGCCCGGCAGATCGACGACGATGCGCGACCCGCCGAGCTTCTGCACCAGGGGTTCCGCAACACCCAACTGGTTGATTCGGTTGCGCAGTCCGGTGAGGTTCTGCTCGACGGCGTTGCTCTCGATCTCGTCGATCCTGGTTTGCTGAACCGTGATCACGAAACCCGGTTGACCGGCCACGTCCGCCGCTTCCAGGAGGTAGTCGGGCTCGCGGAACTCGTCCTCGACGATCCCCACGGCGCGGTCGCGAAGCTGGCCGGTGACGAATCCCATGCGGATGGTCTCCCCTTGCACGGCGTTGGCTGTGCTCCGGTAGCGCACGCGCTCCTCGCGCAGCATGTCCTTGATCTTCTCGACCTCGTCGGTCAGGCGCTTGGCCAGCGCCTCCTCCATGTCCACCTGCAACACGAAGTGCGCCCCGCCCTTGAGGTCGAGCCCCAGCGCCATGGGCTCGCCGCCGATGCCCTTGAGCCACTCCGGCGTAGTCGAGGCGAGGTTGAGCGCCACCACGAACTGGCGTTCCTCCCCGGGCGGGTTGAGGTACTCGCGAAGCAGGGCGCTGCCGCGCAACTGCTGATCGGCGTCGCCGACGCGCAGCAGGCCGCCGTCCGGCATCCGCTCCTTCGCGATCACTGGCACGCCGCCCGTCTCAAGGACTTCGGCGAGCTCGTCGAGCAGGCCGTCGTCGAAGGTGCGGGGCGAGTTGTCCACCGTGACTTGCAGGGCGAAGTCGGGCGGGAACAGGTTGGGGGCCGCGTAGATGCCGCCGATCACGACCACCACGGCGAGCACGATGGCTCGCCACAGCGAGAAACGCGCTCGCGGACCCGGCGGCTGGCGCGAACTCCCGAGGCCGAGGCCGGTGAGACCACTTCCGGTGTCGCCCCGGCGGCGATTCCTTGGCATCCGGTACTTACCTTACGGGTTCCGCCGAACCCCTACGGGTTCGCATCTTCCTTGTCCGGCAGCGCCAGGTCCTGCTTGCTGATCCCCATCGCGAGCAGGACGTTGGCCGCGACGTAGATCGACGAGTAGGTCCCCACGACGACGCCGATGGCGAGAGCGGTGGCGAATCCGGACACCTGCTCGCCGCCCGCGAACAGGAGCGCCCCCAGGACCAGCAACGTCGTCAACGACGTCACCAACGTCCGACCCAAGGTCTGGTTCAGCGAGTAGTTGATGATCTCCACGGGCGTACCGCGGCGCACGCTCCGGAAGTTCTCGCGGATGCGGTCGGAGACCACGATAGTGTCGTTCAGCGAGTAGCCGATCACCGCCAGGAGCGCCGCTAGTTCCGGCAGGTTGAAGGTCCACTGGAAGATCGCGAAGGCGCCCACCACCAGCAGCACGTCGTGGATCAGGGCGGTCACTGCGCCCACGCCGAACTTCCCGGTGAACCGCCACATGATGTAGAGCATCACCGCGCCGAGCGCCACGAGGAGCGCGAGGCCGCCCTTCTCGGTCAGTTCCTCGCCCACGGTAGGGCCGACGAACTCCGAGCGTCGCAGCTCGACATCGTCGAAGCTGCCCTGCAGCACGCCTGCGATCTGCGCGCCCAAGTCGGACTGGTCGACGCCTTCGACGGGTGGCATGCGCACGAGGATGTCGGTCTCGGCACCGTAGATCTGGACCACGCCGTTCTCGAAGCCCTCCGCGACGAGAATCCCGCGGACCACTTCCGGATCCACCGCTTGCGCGAAGCCGAATTCCACCAGCGCGCCGCCCGTGAAGTCGAGGCCCCGGTTGATGCCGACGAAGACCACCGCGACGACGGAAGCGACCACCAGCACGACCGAGACGCCGGCGGCGATCAGCCGCTTGCCCATAAAGTCGAACGTCGTCAAAGGACGACCCGTCATCGCAGCGCCACGGGTCGTCATATCAGGACCCGCTCAACGCGACGGCCGCCGTAGATGAGGTCCACCACCACGCGGGAACCGAAGATCGCGGTGAACATGGACGTCACGATGCCGATCGACAGGGTGATGGCGAAGCCCGCGACCGGGCCGCTGCCGATGGTCAGGAGGATGAGCGCCACGAACAGCGTCGTCACGTTCGCGTCCATGATGGTGAGGAACGCCCGGTCGTAGCCGGCCTGGATCGCCTGGGCGGGCGGGCGCGTCTTCAACTCCTCGCGGATCCTGGAGAAGATGAGCACGTTGGCGTCCACGGCCATGCCCACCGTGAGCACGATGCCCGCGATGCCGGGCAGCGTCAGCGTGGCGCCGAGCAGCGACATCACCGCCACCAGGATCACCAGGTTCAGCGTCAGCGCGACATCGGCCACCAGACCGAACACCTTGTAGTAGAAAGCCATGAAGATGAGCACGAGGACGAGGCCGGCACCCACGGCCAGCATGCCGCGCTCGATGTTCTCCTCGCCGAGCGTGGCGCCCACGGTGCGCTCCTCGACGATGTACATGGGCGCCGCGAGCGCCCCGGCGCGCAGCAGGAAGGCCAGTTCCTGCGCCTCGCGAACAGTGAGGCCGGTGATGCGGAAGGTATAACCCAAGGCTGCGCGGATCGTTGCCAGGCTGATGACGCGCTTGTCGGCACGGCTGGAGTGTCGCTCTACGCGCTCGCCGTCCACCTCCTCGACGGTCACGATCGGCTTGTGCTCGATGAAGATCACCGCCATGCGGCGGCCGATGTTCGGTGACGTGGCGTCGTGGAACATGTCGCCGCCCTGGCTGTCGAGCTTGATGTCGACCTGGGGCAGGCCGTTCTCCGGGTCCCGCCCTTGAGCGGCATGCACGACCCGGTCCCCGGTCAGGATCACGCGACGGTTGAGCTGCACCGGGCGACCCTCGTAGACCCAGTCGTCGATCTCGGAGGGCCGGTCGTCCGCCGCGGCCTCCAAGCGGAACTCGAGATTCGCGAACTTGTTGATCTTGCGCTTCGCATCCGCAGCGTCCTGGACGCCGGGTAGGTCGATGACGATCCGCGACCCGCCGAGCTTCTGTACCAGCGGCTCGGCCACGCCCAACTGGTTAATCCGGTTGCGCAAACCGGTGAGGTTCTGCTCGATGGCGTTGGACTCGATCTCGTCGATCTTGGCTTCCTGCACGGTGATCTCGAAGCCCGGGCGACCGTCCACGTCCGCCTCCGCCAAGAGGTAGTCGGGCTCGCGGAACTCGTCCTCGATGACGGCATAGGCGCGGTCGCGGAGCTGTCCCGTGACGAACCCCATGCGGATCGTCTCGCCCTGCACCGCGTTGGCCGTGCTCCGGTAGCGCACGCGCTCCTCGCGCAGCATGTCCTTGATCTTCTCGACCTCGTCGGTCAGGCGCTTGGCCAGCGCCTCCTCCATGTCCACCTGCAACACGAAGTGCGCCCCGCCCTTGAGGTCGAGCCCCAGCGCCATGGGCTCGCCGCCGATGCCCTTGAGCCATTCCGGCGTGGTCGAGGCCAGGTTGAGCGCCACGACGAACTGGCGCTCCTCGCCTGGGGGGTTCAGGTAGTCGCGGAGCAACGCGCTGCCGCGCAACTGCGCCTCGGCGTCGGCGACGCGCAGCAGGCCACCCTCCGGAATCCGATCCTTGGCGATGACGGGCACGCCGCCTTCATCCAAGACTTCCGCGAGTTCCTCGAGCAGGTAGTTGTCGAACGTGCGCGGCGAGTTGTCGACGGTGACCTGCAGGGCGAAGTCGGGCGGAAACAGGTTGGGGGCCGCGTAGATCCCGCCGATCACGACCACCATGGCGAGTACGATGATCCGCCATGGCGAGACGCGAGGCCGCGGGCCCGCGCGCGACCCGCCGAAACCGAAGCCGGCGAGGCCGACGCCCGTCCCCCGGCCGGTGTCGCCGCTTCGGCGGTTACTTGTCATCCAGTGTTTTCAGCGTGCCCTTCGGCAAGGACGCTTGCACGGAGCCCTTCTGCATGCGCACCTCGACGTTGTTGGCTATGCGGACTTTCACGAAGTCGTCCTCGACCCGGGTGATCAAACCGGTCATGCCGCCGACGGTGACCACCTCGTCGCCCTTGGCCAACCCGGATACCAACGCCGCGTGCTCCTTGCGCCGCTTGCTCTGCGGCCGAAAGATCATGAAGTAGAAGATCAGCGCAAAGCCGCCGAGGAACAGGAACATCGTCCACGGGCTGCCACCCGCCGGTGCCGCGGCATGTACGAGTTCGGGGAGCGAATCGTTCAATGGGACTCCCAACCGCTGGTGAGGGTACGAGCAAGGCTCGCCAATGTACCGGCTTCAATGGCCTCGCGCAATCGGCGCATCAGGTCGTGGTAGTAGTGCAGGTTGTGGATCGTCATGAGCATTGGGCCGAGCATCTCCCCGCAGCGGTCGAGATGGTGCAGGTAGGCCCGCGAGAAGTTGGCGCACGTGTAGCAGGGGCAGGCGTCATCGACTGGCGCACGATCCGACCTGTGTACGGCGTTGCGGATCTTCACAACGCCGCGGGACGTGAAGAGATACCCGTTGCGCGCATTGCGCGTCGGCAGCACGCAGTCGAACATGTCGATGCCCAGGGTCACACCGCGCAGCAGATCCGCTGGCGTACCGACTCCCATAAGGTACCGCGGCGCGTCCGCCGGCATGGACGGGGCGACGTGGTCGAGCACCGCGTTCATCTCCGCCTTGGGCTCGCCCACCGACAGCCCGCCGATGGCATAGCCGTCGAAGCCGATCGCCACGAGTTCGGCAAGACTCTCGCTGCGCAAATGGGGATACATGCCGCCTTGAACGATGCCGAACAACAGGCCTGTACGTTCGCCATGGCCTTTGCCGTCGATGTGGCGTTCGCGGCCGCGGCGCGCCCAAGCCATCGACAGGCGCATCGATGCCTCGGCCTTCGCCGCAGTGGCCGGATAGGGCGTGCACTCGTCGAAGGACATCACGATGTCGCTGCCGAGGTTGTGCTGGACCTCGATCGAGCGCTCCGGCGTCAGTTCCACTGCGTCGCCGTTGATCGGCGAGCGGAACGCGACGCCGCGCTCAGAGACGTCGCGCAAATCCCGCAGACTGAATACCTGGTAGCCGCCCGAGTCGGTCAGGATCGGCCCCGGCCACTGCATGAACTCGTGCAGCCCACCCAGTGCGCGCACGGCCTGATCGCCGGGCCGCAACATCAGGTGGAACGTGTTGCCAAGCAGGATCTGGGTACCGACCTCCGTCAGCATCCGCGGCGTCATGCCTTTGACGGTGCCGTACGTACCGCACGGCATGAACACCGGGGTCTCGACCGTGCCATGCGCCGTCGTCAGGCACCCGCGCCTGGCCGTGCCGTCGGTGGCGAGAAGGTCAAAGGCCATGGGCGTGTAGACTAAACCGATGAACACTGTGCAGATCAAGACCGAGGACGACTACGACGCCGCCTTGGCGGAGGTCGACCGCTTGATGGGAAGCCCGCCCGACTCACGCGACGGCGAAAACCTCGAGATCCTCGTCACCTCGGTCGAAGCGTACGAGGCCAAGCATTTGGCCGATTGAGGCCCCCGATCCGACGGGGCAGAAACGAAGCCTCGACGACCCACGTTTCATCGGAAGGACGTGTGCGCCGGCGTCCTCGCCCGCATAGGCACTGTTGATTGCAGTGCGGGCCAGAGGCCCGCGCACGCTCGATCCAACGTGGTTGTCGGCTCATTGAGGGGTTGGTCGCACACGCCCCTCACGCGCGCTCGCAGAACATAGCGTCGCCGTAGCTGAAGAACCGGTACCCTTCTGCCACCGCGACCGCGTAGGCCCGGCGGATGCGCTCGACCCCGGCGAACGCCGATACCAGCATCAGCAGCGTAGACTCCGGCAGGTGGAAGTTCGTGATCAGCGCGTCGACCGCCCGAAAGCTAAAGCCCGGCGTGATGAACAGCCGCGTCTCGCCGCAATCGACGCCGGTCGCGGCGGCGGCCTCCAGGGCGCGCACAACGGTGGTTCCGACCGCGACGACGCGGCCCTGGCAGTCGTCGAGCGCACGACGCGTGGACGGCGGGACGACGTAGCGTTCGGCGTGCATGCGGTGGCGGCTCAAGTCCTCCACCCGCACCGGCTGGAACGTTCCGGCACCCACGTGCAGCGTGACGCGGGCCACGCGGACTCCCTTCGCCTGGAGAACGTCGAGGATCGCCTGGTCGAAGTGCAGCCCGGCGGTTGGCGCCGCGACGGCGCCCGGGACACTGGCGTAGACCGTCTGGTAGCGATCCTCGTCCGTCGCATCGGCCTCACGGTCGATGTAGGGCGGCAATGGCACGCGACCGAAGCGCTCGAGAAACGGCGCTACGGGCTGGCCGAAGTCGAGCAGGTAGAACTCGCCCTCGCGCTGGATCACCGTGATGGTGGTATCACCGACGAACACCTGTCGCCCGGGCTTCAGCGGCTTGCTGGCACGCACCTGGCAGAGCGCCCGGCACTCTCCGTCGAGGCGTTCGACGACGATCTCCGCTTGGCCGCCGGTGTCCTTGCGGCCTATCAGGCGGGCCTTGATGACCCGCGTGTCGTTGACCACCAGGAGATCGTGGGCGTCGAGCAGGTCCACGACCGCGTCGAAACCGCGATGACGGACCGCGTCGCCGCGCAGCTCGAGTAGACGGCTGCTGGAACGGTTCGCCACTGGCCGCTGGGCAATCAACTCGCTGGGCAGCTCGAAGCGGAAGTCCGCGCGCTGCATGGCGTCAGTCCGCGCCGGCCGGCGACAGCGGCACGCCGACGGCGAACAACCGTCCATCGCGCTGGATCGCCACTTCGAGGGCGGGATTGCCCCGATAGCCAAGCCGTGCGATTCCGCCGACGCGTCCCTTGAGCGCTTCGTCTGCCCAAACGAACGCCTGCGCCGCGCCATCGACTTCCGCGGCAACGTGCCGGGCCTTGAGGTGGGCGCCCCGGTAGAGCACGGATCCAGAGACGTTCACCGTCGCCGCATCCGCCGTGCCGGCCACGACGGCGCGGGCGGCGCCACGCAGTTCGGCCGCGAACTCCGTGGCTCGGATACCGGATGCCGACACGGCTCCGGAACCGGCAACGTCGATGCGGACACGTGTCGCCGGTACGTCGACCAAGTCCAAGGCACCCGCCCCAGACACGGCGTAGCCGACCACCGGCGAGCCCACGCCCCGAACCACGACGCGGCCGCTCCCGGACACGGCCACCGTGGCGAGCTGCGGGACGGTCACGGTGAGCCGGATCGGCACGGTGGGCCGAATGCCGTCGATCCAATCGACGTCTCGCCACACGACGAGCGTGTCGTCGCGTACCTGGACCTTAAGCGTCGGCAGGATGTTGTCCTCCGCGGACGCGGTGACGGCGAAGTCGCCGGGCAGCACGGTAACCGTCCCGTCGCTGCTCAGCGCAATGCCGGAGAACGCCGCGACGTCGTAGCTCTTCAGTGCGACCTCGCCCGAGCCCTCGCCGGTGTAGCACCCTGCGGCGAGCGCGAGCATCGAGATCGTCAGCAGCCGCCGCATCGATTCCTCGGGAGCGCTCGGGCTCAGGAACCGAACCGGTAGCGGAGCTTGACGATGAAGTAGTCGACGATGGGCTCGCGCAGCGCATCGAGGAACAGTTCGTCGTACTCGAAACCCGAACCCCGGACCAAGTTGGATCCGCGCGTGTAGACGACGAAAAGGTCGGACAGCGGGCCGATTTCCCAGCGGTAGCGGAACTGCCCGGTCAGGCGCGAAATGGTGAAGTCCTCGTCCCCGTCCACCGGCACCTCGTCGCGCGTCTCGAGCCACCCGTCACTCAGCGGGACCCGCAGGTAGGTCAGGTCCGCCGCATCGATGCCGGCCCACTGCAGGGTCAGGCGCATCTGGTGCCGCGCGTTGAAGAAGAAATCCGCCTTCAGGACCGGCTGCAGGTCGGTGGCGGAGAAGGTCGCGAAGTTGCGGTCCCCCGTGTGCAGCAGCCAGCCATCGCGGCGCATGTAGCGCAGGTCGACATCGAGCGACAGGCGGTCGGTCGGCTTGTAGGTGATGCCGAAGTCGGCGCCGAACGACTCGCCGCCGAGTTCCTCCCCGTCACGGGTGACGGTGCCGCTCCACGAGAACGGCTTGGCGGTGTCGGTGCCGAAACCGATCTGCGTGAACAGGCGGCCCTTGATTCTGAACATGCCGTTGCCGCGGCTCGACAGGTCGTCCCAGCGCGACGGGAAGTAGTTGAGGTAGGCCTTCACCTCGGAGCTGTTGTTGAACATCAGCGTGTGGCTCGAGAAGATGCCGACGCGGTTGGCAAAGCCCTCGGTGCTGGCCTGGAAGTTCAGGAACAGCGAATTGCGCAGTTGCCGGAAGCGCTCGAGGTTCTGGAAGCGAACGAGCCCGTAGCGAGCGACGACCACGTCGTTGCGACCGATGAAGCCGAGAGCCGACATCGACAGGTTGCTGTCGATGTAGTCGAGTGCTCCTTGATGGATCAGCCCGCGGCGTTGGAAGAAGCTGAAGTCGTTGTAGATGCCGTGGCCTGTGACGGCCCCAGGATCCTTGTCGTTGGGCGGCGCATCGCTGTACACGTACTGGCCGTCCCACTGAAAGGCGCCGCCCGCCGCCAAGGCGTGGGCATCGATGCCGTGCACCATAGCGGAATCCCGCTCGCCCGGCAGGTCCACGAAAGTACCCATGTAGCCGAGCGAGCGGCGACCCTTGCCGGTCTGCTCGTAGAGCAGGCGCACGACGCCGAAGTCGCGGCCTTCGCCAGTCCACTCGACGTCGTCGCCGGCGGCGTCGGTCCCGCGCAGCACGACATCGTCCTCCATCGCGCCGAGCACGCCGAAGCGCAGGCCCCCCGCTTGGCCGACCAGCTTGGCTGCCCCGAGCAGATCGGTCGGCTTGCTCTTCTCGACGGCGGCAATCTCGACATCGTCCGGCACGTCGTTGACCAATTGCCGCGCTGCGCCGCCGATGCGCCGGGTGTTGATCAGCGTGGTCGGTTCCGGGGTGTAGGTCCGGGGCGTCGCCCGGGCGCCCGTTCCCTGGGGCCCGCGGTAACGGTTCACGTCCGCGCGCGGCGACGTGAAGAAGACCTCGTTGCCCTCGAGGAAGAACTGGCGCTTTTCGGGGAAGAAGGTCTCCACCGCCGTCAGGTTCACCACGACGTCGTCCGACTCGACCGCGCCGAAGTCCGGGTTCAGCGTCGCGGTGAGTTGGAGATTGGGCGACGGACGGTACGAGAAGTCCACGCCAGCGCGCCCACGCTGGTCGTCGGCCATGTTGTCGACGGTCCCCGAGACGTAGGGGAATATGCCGTAGTGTTGCTTGGGCTCGACACCTGGCACGTTGACCGGCTGCAACGCCGAGATGAATCGGCCGCCCGTGCGCGGGAGCGCGGGCCAACTCCAGGTCTCGTCCAAGTGCGCGACCTGGCGCTTGACCCATACGCCCATGGCGCGGTCGCCGTTCCCCGGCGGCATCGCCATCATCGACCAGGGCAGGAACATCTCCGCGCTCCAGCCCGTCGCCGTCTTCGCCGTCGCCGCCTCCCACGGCCCGTCCCACTGCTCGGTGAGCGTGTATTCCGGCAGCACCTTGCCGTCCTGCACGGATCCGCCGAGGTTGACGGAGAACCAATACCCGTACAGGCCGTTGCCGCTCGAGTCCAAGGCCACGCCGAACTGGTCGCGGTTGATGTACTGGTCGCGGGCGGAGAGGCGCGAAACCAGGGTCTCCGGTGGCTGCTCCATGGCCGCGCCTACATAGAGGCCACGGTCGGTGTAGAAGAACCGGGTGACCGTGGCATAGGCCGTGTCGGCGAGCGTATCCGGCTCCGTCACGCGCAGGTTGTCGAAGCCGGCCACATCGCGCCACGCCGGCTCGTCGATCTGACCGTCGAGCCGAATCGCCGCGTCGGCGACGTAGGGGACATCGATCGTCCCGCCGTCGTCGCCACCGGCGCGGAGATGCAAGCGCCAATCGCCAGTCTCCTCGGCAGCCGCTGCGGCGACCGTCGGGGCGTCCACGGCGGCGGTCGGCGGCGGCCCGGGCTCGGCAATGACGACGGTCGGCACCGGTTCGGAAGCCAGGTACCAGGCCGAGAACCCACTCGCCCGAGCGCGAGCGCCAAGCGCACGCGCGGCCCCCTCGTCCATCTCCGTGGACACTGCACGGTGGTAGCGGCTGCCGCCGATGGTCACCGCACGGACGGAGCAGGCGATCTCGAGCCGGGCGCTGACCTCCTCGCAAGCCGCATCAGCATAGTGCGGCGTGATCCAACTGCCGAAGACCACCGCGCCGGACGAACCGGAAGCCACGGCGGACACGGACAAAGCGACCATCAGTACGCCGCACGCGGCGCGATGGGGGAAGTGGGGGGACATGAGCCGCTAGAGTAGTCGAAATCGCCAGACAGGGCTACGACGGACCACCCTTAGGTCAGGTCATCGGTGAGCGCCTTGCTCGGTCATCTCCCCATCGCTTCCCGGGAGAGAGCGATCGGAAACTCGGCCCTGATCCTTGCGTCGATTTCGTCGCTGACATGGCGCGGCACGTGGCGGCCGAGGAGCTCCCGGGTCCTCTCGATGGCCAGATCCAGCAGAACCGGCTTGCCGAGTTCCTCCCAGACCGTCGGGCTGGTGCGGTCGCTGTAGTCCGGATAGATGTACTCGCTTTGCATGACCTGCAGGGTGTTGCCGGAACCCAGGTAGTGGCCTTCCCCGCTGCAGCAGATCCGTTCGATCTCCTCGAAACTCAAGGTGTCGGTGTTGACTTCGATGCCACGGACAGCGCGGCCGACTGCCCCTAAGATGTCGTTGTCCAGCAACAGGCTCTCCGGGCATGTGCCCAGAAGGCTCGCGTACATGCCGGCGGACTCATAGACGATGTTCGCGCCGGACAAGGCCGCGGCAAGCACCGTGGCCGCGCGTTCGGCGCCCGCCTGAAAGTCGGGGAACTTGGCGTCGCTCATGCCGCAAGCGGTGCCGAAGGGCAGGTCGAAGTGGTTGCCGACCTGGGCGCAGGCGGCGGACAGCAGGCCCTGCTCCGGCGAGCCGCCGCTCATCGCCCCGGTGCGCAGGTCCGAGACGAACGGCCAGGCGCCGAGAATCGCGGGTGCGCCGGGCTCGATCGCGTTCACGTAGACCAGGCCGCCGAGGCACTCCGCCCACGCTTGGGAGACCGTCCCGGCCAAATAGGCGGGCGCCGTTGCACCGGCCTGGGCTGCCGACAAGAGCAACACGGGCATCCCCCCCTGTACCGCGACCCGGAGGCATTCCATGGCATCGGTAGCGAACTTGAGCGGCGGCACGACGAAGCAGTTGGACTGGCTGACGAAGGGCCGCGCGCGCCACTCCGCCTCGCCGCCGGCGATCATGTGCAGCATCTCGAAGCTCTTCTCGAGGTGCTGGTACACCGTCCAGCTCGAACCGACGTGCTTGCTCGTGCCCATCACCGAGCAGTAGAGGGTGTTGATGTCCAGCGCGTAGTTGTCGGGAGTGTCCCGGGGCACGCAGGTGCGCTGGAACATGTGAATGTGTTCGCAGGTGTCGGTGATCCGCGCCATGTCGTAGAGGTCCTGCGACTCGGAGTCCCGGTAGACGCGGTTCTCCGAGTCGGCGAGCATGACCGCCGCGCCGGCCGTCGAGAAATGCACGCGCGTGCCGGAGAGGTCCAGGTCCCAACGGGGATCCTGGCCGTGCAGCACCAGGTTCCGCCGGGCCTGCTGCAACGTGCGTTCGACCAGGCTTCGCGGCATGCGCAGCCGCCCGTCGTCGCCGAGCACGGCGCCCACCGTCGTACAGGTCTCGATGCAGTGTGGCGTGGCGTCGGCGAAACCGACGTTCTCCAGGATATTGAAGGCGTTGTCCGCGATGGCAAGAACGCCGTCAGCGGAGAGGGGTTGGAATTGTCCGCCGGTCTGCCCCGGACGAACCGGCTTGACCGCTTCGGCCAAGGGTGCGGCGCGCTCGGCCTTGCGCGCCCGTCTGCCGCCTGATCGTCTAGCCATGGCAGTTCCTCCCTTGCACGTGCGCTCCGTCAGCTTAGCTTGATTTAGATGGCCGTGGGGCCGATATCGTTCGCCTCGCGCGCCTGCCCTGCCCCCGCGTTGCCCGCCCGGCGACGGTCGACGCGGGTCGCGTGGCGCGGCCGGGGAAGAGGCCGCCCAGGCGGGCCAATTCGGCAGGTCCGTGCGGTATCGCCATGGCATCGACGAAATACGCCTGGAACCTCGGCTCGATGGCCGTCTCCACCTTCTCCACGCTCTTGACCACGGACTCGATCTCGCTGCGCGAGGCCTGGTTCAAGAGGGCGATCCTGGCACCGTGGCCGGCCGCGTTGCCGACCGCCGCGACCGCATCCAGGGAACAGTCCGGAATCATGCCCAGCGCCATGGCGTAGCGGACATCGATGTGGCTGCCGAATGCCCCGGCCAAGCGTATCCGGTCCACCGAGGTCACCTCGAGGCGGTCCATGAGCAGCCGGATGCCCGCATACAGCGCAGCCTTGGCGAGTTGGATCTGACGCACGTCGTTTTGCGTGACGGTGACCTGGTCGCCATGGATGGCAAAGGAGAAGGTGCGGCCGTCGGGAACCAAGCGCACCGTGCGGCTCGCCTGACCGCCGTCGATCACCCCATCGCTGGTGAGGATTCCCGCCAGCCACATCTCGACCACCGCTTCGATGATCCCTGAGCCGCAAACACCGGTGACGCCCTGCGCCGGCAGGGTGTCGTTGAATCCAGGCTCGTCGGACCACAGGTCCGAGCCGATCACTCGAATCCGGGTGTCCAAGGTGTCCGGGTCGATCCGTACCCGTTCGATCGCCCCGGGTGCAGCACGCTGGCCGGCGCTGACCTGGGCGCCTTCAAAGGCCGGGCCGGTCGGGCTGGAGCAGGCCAGCAACCGTGCAGCGTTGCCGAGCACGATTTCCGCGTTGGTGCCGATGTCAACCAGCAAGCTCACGGCATCGCTCCGGTGGGGTTGCTCGCAAAGGACCACCCCGGCGGTGTCGGCACCCACATGACCTGCGATACAAGGAAGCGCATAGGCGACAGCACCCGGATTGACCTCGACGCCCAAATCCCGGGCCGGAAGGTGGACGGACTGTTCCGCCGCCAGCGCGAAGGGCGCGCCGCCGAGTTCCACGGGGCTGATACCGAGCAACAGGTGATGCATGATCGGGTTGCAAACGAACGTCAGGCTGACGATGTCCTGTGCCTCGATGCCCGCGTCGGCTGCCGTGCCGGCCACGAGTTCGTTGACCGCCCGGCGCACCTCCCGCGTCAGTTCCGCGCTGCCTTCCGGGTGCATCATGACGTAGGAAACCCGGCTCATCAGATCCTCGCCGAAGCGTATCTGCGGGTTCATCATGCCGTTCGAGCAGAGCACGTCGCCGCTGCCCAAGTCGCACAGATGAGCGGCTATGGTGGTTGAACCCACGTCGATTGCCACGCCGTAGATGGCCTCCTTGAAGCCCGGCCAGACGGCGAGGATTTCCGCTTCCTGATGCACTGCGACCGTCACCGACCACTCGCCGGCGCGCAACAGGCCTTGCAGGTTCGGCAGCAACGCCGCCGGAAACACCGGTCGCAGACCCCACTGCGACTCCAACGCATCGAGCAGACGCGTCAGGTCGCTTCCTGCGCCGAGATCCGCAGCGGGCACGTCCACCAGGTGGAGGCGGACCACCGGATCCAAGCGGATCGGCCGCGAGTCGGCGTCCTTGCGAACGACCTGCCGGTGCACTTGGCTCTCCGGCGGCACGTCGATCACGAGATCGCCCTGGATGGCGGCTTGGCAACTCAGCCGGTGGCCTGCGCTGAGCGGCTGGCCGCGCTCGCCGTAACGAGTCTCGACGACGCCAGCGGGCGACAGGTGCTCCGGGCTGGAAACGATGCCGTGCTTGGGAAAGTTGCCGGCGCTGCAGACGACCCGGCAACGCCCGCAGAGCCCTCGGCCTCCGCAGATGGAGGCGACGTCCACGCCGAGTTCCCACGCCGCTTCAAGCAAGGGCGTACCGAATGGGAACTCGCCGCGGCGTCCGGACGGGGTGAAGACCACCCTCGCCTGCCGTTCGGGCTTAAGTTCCATACCCGCGTAAGCGGCTATTGGATCAGCCGCGGCGGCGACGCCGCGGGCGGTCCCGCCGGCTCCCTTGCGCGGCCGCGCGCGCGCCGGTTTCACGGTACTTGCCGATCCAGCGCACGCAGTCGGGATCATTGCCCATCATGACGTCCGCGCCGGACACGGCCTGCATGACCGAGTCGTGCAGCGGGTTGGTGATCGCGGACGTCAAGCCGGCACCGATGGCCATGGTGAGAAAGGCGCTGTTTATGCCGTTGCGGTTGGGCAACCCGAAACTCACGTTGGACGCGCCGCAGGTGGTGTTGACCTTCAGTTCGGTGCGCAAGCGGCTGACCAAGCGCATGACCTGCTTGCCCGCGGAGTTGATCGCGCCGATGGGCATCACCAGCGGATCGACCACCACGTCGCTCGCGGGGATGCCGTGGTCCTGCGCCCGTTCGACGATCTTCCGGGCCACCGCGAAGCGCACGTCCGGATCCTCGGAGATTCCGGTTTCGTCGTTGGAGATGGCCACTACCGCGGCACGGTGCCGGGCGACCAGCGGCAGTACCGACTCGAGCCGATCCTCTTCTCCGGTCACCGAGTTGACGAGCGCCTTGCCCTGGTAGACCGCGAGCCCCGCTTCCAGCGCGGCGACGATGGAGGAGTCGATGGACAGGGGGACGTCGGTCACCGATTGCACGAGCTTGACGGCTTCGGCGAGGATCCCCGGCTCGTCCGCCAGCGGGATGCCGGCGTTGACGTCCAGCATGTGGGCGCCGGCCGCAACCTGGGCGACGGCGTCGTCGACCACGCGGTGGTAGTCGCCCGCCCTCATTTCCGCCGCCAGAACCTTGCGGCCGGTGGGGTTGATGCGCTCGCCGATGACCACGAAGGGCCGGTCGAAGCCGATCACCACTTCCCGGCTCGCGGATGTGACAACGGTGTCCGTCACGACTTGAAACCGTGATTGCGGATGAGCGCCAGCAACTGAGCGTCGGCATATCCTGTCTCGACCCGCTCAGCCAACCGGACGGCGACCGCCTGCAGGTCCGTCGCGCCATCGACAGGCTCCACGGTGATCGGGTCACGCTCCCATTCGCTGATGTAGGCATCGGCCGTGCGTTTCTTCGCGCGCATAGCGGCGCGGTCGATGGCGTTCTGAAAGCGCGCGCCCAGCAACACCTTGGCCCGCCTTCTGCCCTGCTTGACGATGATCTGCGACGGAATGTCGCGCCATCGAATCAACAAGGCGTCCACCGTCAGCCTGCGGCGACCCGGGCGACCTGGGCGTCCAAGGCCCCGTAGCCGGTATGGACGTGGGTGAACTCAAGCCCCAACCGAGTCGCGGCCTCCCTAGCCTCGGCGAGTAGCCCGGCGTCTCGGGTCTGCGACAGATAGACCACGCGCCGGTAGTTGCCGAAGAAGGCCTCCAAGAGCTCCGGATGGCGCTCGAGGTCAAGCGTCTCCACGACGAGGCGGTCGAAGAATCGCACCAAGAAGTCGGTCAGGTAGAACGTACCCGGCTCGTCCTCGGCCATGCGTTCGATGCGCTCGGCACTGGCGAACACGTCGTAGCAATGCAGCCCCGGCAGCCGCTCCACGCCCGGAAAGTCCGCGAGCACGCGGTCGATCCCGCCGTAGCTGCCACAATCGGCATAACCGATGAAGATGCGGGCGTACTGCCCTCGCGCGCGTTCGAGTTCGGCGCGCAATCGGGGCGCGATCTCTTGCGGACGCAGGTGCAGGGCTGGGTCCAAGCAACGAATGCGCAGGTGGTCCCAGCCGTTGGCCTGGCGGAGCGCGTGCAGCTCGCGCCCAAGCGCGCCGCAGGCGATGACCAGCACGGGTTCCGTCCGCGGATGCTCCGTCCCGCTCATGGGTAGTTGTGCCTCTTGCGCATCAGGTCCGTGGCCGTCTCCACGGCGGTGGCGGCATCCCGGCAATAGGCGTCCGCGCCCACCGCGGCGCCGAACTCCTCGTTCAGCGGCGCACCGCCCACCAAGACGATGTAGTCGTCGCGGATGGATTGGGCCACCAACTCGTCGATGACCACTTTCATGTAAGGCATGGTCGTGGTCAGCAGCGCGGACATGCCGAGAATGTCCGGGTTGTGCTCGTCAAGCGCCGCCATGAACTCCTCGACGCTGTTGTTGACGCCGATGTCGACGACTTCGAAACCTGCGCCTTCCATCATCATGCCGACCAGGTTCTTGCCGATGTCGTGAATGTCGCCCTTGACGGTGCCGATCACCATCTTTCCCACCGGCTTGGCACCCGTCTCTGCGAGCAGCGGCCGGAGCACGGCCATGCCGGCTTTCATGGCGTTGGCGGCCAGCAGCACCTCGGGCACGAACAGGATGCCGTCGCGGAAGTCGATGCCGACGATCGTCATGCCGCCCACCAGGGCGTCGTTCAGAACCTTGTCCGCTGGCCAGCCTCTGTCCAGCAGGATCTCAGTGCCTTCGACGATTTCATCCTTCAGGCCGTCGTACAGATCGTCATGCATCTGCTCGACGAGTTCCTGATCGTCGAGTTCGGAGAGGACGAGATCGTCTTCCTGCTCGCCTTTGCCGTCACTCATGCAACTGCCTCCAATCACCAGGTCTTTTTCCCTGGTGCGAAAGCTTGTCGTTCTGGCCGGAAGCCCGGTCGTCCGCCGGCGAGTATAGGTTGAGGGGCCTATCCGTGGCGAGCGGTTTTGCGACACGCAACACCCCTTGGCGCGACCTCGATCGGCCGCCAGAGCGCGCCGTCGGACCGTCCCCAAGCACCGCGATCCGTATTGCCAGTCACCCCCGAATGCCGTGAGAATCGCCCGTGGCCATCCGCAGTTGGATTACGGCATGGACAACCAGGCGCGCATCGTCATCGTCGGCGGCGGCATCATGGGTGTTGGCCTGCTCTACCACTTGGCTGCGGAGGGCTGCGAAGACGTCCTCTTGATCGAGAAGGGCGAGTTGACGTCCGGCTCGACCTGGCACGCGGCCGGTCAATGCCCGAACCTCGTCGGCAACTACAACCTCGCCAAGATCCACGACTACAGCATCTCTCTTTACCGGGAACTAGAGCGACTGACCGGTCAGGCCGTCGGCTGGCATGGCTGCGGCAGCGTCCGCTTCGCCCTCACCGAGCGGGACCTGGACTGGTTCCGCTACCTGCGCGGAATCGCCGCTAACGTGGGCTACCACATGGAGATCATCGACGCCCAGAAGATCGCCAAGCTCAACCCGTTCGTCTCCACCGAAGGCGTGCGGGCCGGTGCCTGGACCCGGAACGACGGTCACGCCGACCCGTCCGGGCTCTGCAACGCGATGGCCCGGGGCGCCCGCGACCTAGGCGCCCGGATCGTGCGGCACAACCTGGTGACCGACATCAAGGCGCTGCCGGGCGGCGAATGGGAACTGGCCACCGAACAGGGCCAGGTCGTTGCCGAAACGGTGGTCAACGCGGCGGGCTGCTATGCCCGGCAGGTGGCGCAGATGGTGGGAACAGACCTGCCCATCTGCAACATTCAGCACCACTACATGGTTTCGGGACCAGTGCCCGAACTCGAGGAGAGAAGCGAAGAGCTCCCGGTGATGCGCGACCCCTATGCCTCGGCCTACCTGAGGCAGGAGCAGAAGTCGGGCCTGATCGGCATCTACGAGGGCGAAAGGCTCGCCGAAGCCTGGCCGCCGAGCGGCCTGCCGCCGTGGGAGTCCGACAGCGAACTCTTCTCCGACGACCTCGAACGCCTGATGCCCTGGCTCGGCCGCGCCATGGCGCGCATGCCGATCTTCGAACCGGCCGGCATCCGGCGCATCGTCAACGGGGCCATCTCGCACAGCCCCGACGGACTGCCCATGCTCGGCCCGGTGGCCGGGCTCAGGAACTTCTGGCTCTGCTGCGGCTCGTCATTCGGCATCGCCCAGGGCGCCGGCAGCGGCAAGTACCTGGCCCAGTGGATGCTGCACGGCGATTCCGAAATCAACATGACCGGCTTCGATCCCCGCCGCTTCGGCATCTTCGCCGACGCGGACTACATGGGGGCCAGGGGTCGCCAGGATTACAGCAGAACCTACGCCACGCCGTTCCCCGGCGAAGAACTGCCAGCCGCCCGTCGATGCCGGAGCAGCCCCTTGTACGACAAGCTGAAGGCGCAAGGCTGCGTCTATACCGAGGCTTTTGGCTGGGAGCGCCCCAAGTGGTTCTCGCCGGACGGCCGCGAGGAGCAGTACAGCTTCCGCCACAACAACGTCTTCGAGCTGGTCCGCGACGAGTGCCTCGCCGTGCGTGAGCGGGTCGGCGTCCTTGACCTCTCCGGGTTCGCAAAGTACGACGTGACGGGACACGACGCGCGGGCCATGCTCGATCGGCTGTGCGCCAACCGGGTACCAAGACGCGGGCGGATCGCCCTGACCCATGTGCTGTCCGAGGGCGGGCGCATCGGCGCGGAGATGACCATCACGAACATCGACGACGAGACGTTCTACGTGCTCTCGGCCGCCGGCGCCGAATTGCGCGACCTCGACCACCTCGAGCAGGGCCGACACCCGGGCGACGAGGTGCGCATCGACAACGTGACGGACCGCCGTGGCGTGCTGGTCTTGGCCGGACCCCGGGCCAGGGATGTGCTGGGTCGGCTCACGGATGCGCCCTTGGACAACAGCGCCTTTCGCTGGCTAACGGCCAAGGAAATCGACATCGCCGGCTTGCCGGTGCGGGCGCTTCGGGTGAACTACGTCGGCGAACTCGGCTGGGAACTGCACCCGGCCATGGAGCACATGGAGGCGCTCTACGATGCCCTCAAGGAAGCCGGCGCGGAATCCGGCATCCGCGATTTCGGCCTCTACGCGGTCAACAGCCTGCGGATGGAAAAGGCCTACCGCAGTTGGGGTGCGGAGCTGACCAACGAAGTCACCCTCATCGACGCCGCCATGGACCGCTTCATCAAGTTCGACAAGGGCGACTTCGTCGGTCGGGATGCGACCCTGGAACAGCGGGACCGCACGCTGCAGCTCATCTACTTCAGCCTCGACGCAGGCGATGCCGACGTTGCGGGCGGCGAGCCGATCTTCGCGGGCGATGAGTGCGTGGGCGTGACCACGACCGGCGGCTACGGCCACGTCGTTGGTCAGAGTCTCGGCTTCGGCTACGTTCCGCCGTCGCTTGCGGAACCGGGCACGGCGTTGACGGTCGACGTCCTCGGCCAGCGACGGTCCATGACGCTGCACCACGATCCGGTCTACGATCCGGCCAACCTCCGATTGCGCGCGTGACGATTCATGGCGACCGAGCGCCCTGACGACCTGCCGCGTCGCGCCAGCGTCCTCGTGATCGGCGGCGGCGTGATCGGTTGCTCGGTCGCCTATCACCTCGCACGGGCCGGGGTCACGGACGTGGTGCTGCTGGAGCGCAAGCAGCTCACGTCGGGCACCACCTGGCATGCGGCGGGACTGGTGGGCCAGCTTCGCACGTCCATCAACATGACGGAGCTGGCGCGCTATACCAGCGAGCTCTACCTGCGCCTGGAGGCCGAAACCGGCCAGGCGACCGGCTACCGGCGTTGCGGCTCGATCTCCATCGCCACCACCGAGGAACGCCTCGAGGAACTCAAGCGCAGCGCCTCGATGGCGAAGGTCTTCGGCCTCGAGGTGAACGTGGTCACACCGGGAGACATCGCGGCCCGCGTTCCGCTGTTGCACACCGCCGACGTGCTCGGCGGCATCCACATTCCGTCCGATGGCTACGCCAACGCGGTGGACGTCACCAACGCGCTCGCCCGCGGCGCCCGCACGGCTGGTGCGCGGATCTTCGAGAACCTCCCCGTCACGGAAATCCGCAGGGCGGGAGGGCGCGCAACCGGCGTGACCACGGAACGCGGCGACATCGACGCCGACTGCGTGGTGTTGTGCACCGGCATGTGGACCCGGGCGCTCGCAGCAACGATCGGTGTGAACGTACCGCTCCATGCCTGCGAGCACTACTACGCCCTGTTCGAGTCGGTCGCGGGCCTCGATGCAAGCTTCCCGGTCGTGCGCGACTACGACGCGTACACCTACTACAAGCACGACGCGGGGCGGCTCCTCGTCGGCGCGTTCGAACCGCACGCCCGCCCGTGGGGCATGGACGGCATCCCCGAGGACTTCAGTTTCGACGAGATCGCCGGCAACTTCGAGCACTTTGAACCCGTCCTCGAGCAGGCCATGGTGCGCCTCCCGGCGCTGGAATCGGCGGGCCTCTCGACGTTCTTCTGCGGGCCGGAGAGTTTCACGCCGGATGTGCGGTACCACCTCGGCCAGGCGCCGGAACTCGACAACTGTTTCGTGGCGGCGGGGCTCAACTCGATCGGCCTGCAATCCGCCGGCGGCATCGGCCGGGTGATCACGGAGTGGATTCGCCTCGGACATCCGCCGTCGGACCTGTGGGAAGTGGATGTGCGCCGCAACCACCCCTTCCAGCGCAACCGCAAGTACCTGCACGAACGGGTCTCGGAGAGCCTCGGGCTGCTTTACGCCACGCACTATCCCTATCGGCAATACGAAACCGCCAGGGGAGTTCGCAAATCGCCGCTCCACGACCGCCTGCAGGCCATCGGCGCGTGCCACGGCGAGGTCGCCGGCTGGGAGCGCCCCAACTGGTATGCACCGGAACCGAGCCAAGCCCGTTACGAGTACAGCTATGGACAACAGAACTGGTTCGAGCATTCCGCCGAGGAACATCGCGCCGTGCGCGAGCGGGTGGGGCTGTTCGACCTGTCCTCGTTCGGCAAATTCCGGTTCCAGGGCCCCGACGCGGCCCAGGTGCTGAACACCGTCTGCGGCAACGACGTGGACGTCCGCCCCGGACGCATCGTCTACACCCAGTGGCTGAACGACCGGGGCGGCATCGAAGCGGATCTCACCGTCACCCGGCTCGCCGAAGACGACTACCTGATCGTCACCGCCGCCGCCACGGAAGTGCGGGACTTCCACTGGCTGCAAACGCACATTCCGGACGACGCCAGGTGCGTGCTCACCAACGTGACGTCGGCCATGGGCGTGATCTCCATCATGGGGCCCAACGCGCGGGCGCTGCTGCAATCGCTGACCCCGGACGACCTCTCGCATGAGGCTTTCCGCTTCGCCCGTAGCCGCGAGATCCAGCTCGGCTACGCGATGGTGCGCGCCTCCCGGATCACCTACGTCGGCGAACTCGGCTGGGAACTCTACATCCCCACCGAGTTCACGGTTGGCGTCTACGACACCATCGTCGCCGCGGGCGAACCTTTCGGCCTGGCCCACGCCGGCTACCACGCACTCGATTCGCTGCGCATCGAGAAGGCCTACCGCCACTGGGGCCACGACATCACCGACGAGGACACCGCGCTGGAAGCGGGCCTCGACTTCGCGGTGAAGTTCGACAAGCCGGGCGGCTTCATCGGCCGCGAGGCGCTGCTCAGGGACAAGGAGGCCGGGCCGACCAAGCGCCTGTTACAGTTCCGGCTGACGGACCCGGAGGCGCTGCTCTACCACAACGAACCGATCTGGCACGAGGACACCCTCGTCGGCCACATCACCTCCGGCGCCTACGGCCACACCCTCGGCGGCGCCATCGGCCTCGGCTACGTCGACACGGCCAAGGCGCCGGACCCGGCGGAGGGGGGCTTCAGCATCGAGGTGGCCGGGGAACGCATACCGGCGGAGGTGTCGTCGCGGCCGTTGTACGATCCCGGGAACAAGCGCATCCGGCGCTGATGTCGGACTAGCTGCTTTTCCCCGCTCAGGCGACACAGCCGAACGGTCGGAATGGGTTCCGATTGGACCCTCGCTCCGACCGGGCCGCCGCAGACGTCATCATCAGTCTTCGCGCTTGAAGACGTGGACGGCCAGCGCGACCTCCTGGCCTAGCCATGTCGCAAGCAACGTGTGCTCCTCCAGTGCGTCGTCCGTCAGCGGGTGGACCAGGATGTCGAGGACGCCGCGATGTTCGTCGAGCCATGGAATCAGTCGGTCGAACTCGTCGGCGTCGAAGGTGAGCTGGCAACTCCATCTGGGGTGGGGGCCGACGAAGCGGCGATGAAAGCGGCCAAGCCCGACATGGCAATGCCGCCAGGCGTTGATGCACAAGGTCCGCGCCGCCTCCTCGGTGGCCTCGTCGAAGTAGACGTGCGCGTGGTAGCGCTCGTGCGAGTTGACGGGCCGCTTTGGCATGTTCGGAGTCCTATTGGCGAGCCATGGCCGCGCGTGCCTGGCGTTGTGACTCGTCGCGTTTGTCCCGATCGGTCTGCCGCTTGGGGAGTTCGAACGTTACTCTCCTGATCTCGCCGGGGTATGCGAAGGGCGGCTGGTAGTCCCGGTTGACCGGCGCGATCGCCCTTCCCAAGTCCATGCCGGTACTCGACAGCATGCCCAGCAGGAGCGGGATCTCGCCGTCCGCAACCACATCGCCGTCGATGAGCAGTCGCACTGCCGCACGTCGCGCCTGCAGCCGTTCGACCTGAAACCCAACCGCGTGCCCGCCGGCGGCGAGCGCGGTCGGGGCCGAGACTTTCGTGTGTGCATGGAAGCAGTTGTAGTCGAATTGCAATCTGCCACCGAGGATGTAGAAGGCGAATCCGGAGTTGATCGTTCCCCGGTTGACCAGCGCGCCGTCGCCGCCCGACTGCGGATGCAGGAGCTCGACTTGCGTCGTCCAGCCCCGTGCGGCCGAGGGACACGCGTCCGACACGATGTGGGAGACCGGCGGGTAGTAGACGAACAGGTCCCGCGCGGTCGGCCGCCCCGGCCGCCGCGACGCCCGGAACGTCTGCGCGGCAGGGCGGTCGTCCAGCGGCAGGACGCCGTGCGTCTCAGCCTGCTGCCACCAGAGCTCGATCATCGCCCGCAAGCGCTCCGGCTGCTCGTTGGCGAGGTCGTTGGTTTCGGAGAAATCCTCGTCGAGGTGGTAGAGCTCCCACTTGTCGTCATCGTCCCAGGACGTACCCGACACATGCCGCACCACGGCCTTCCAGCCGTCCTGCCAGATGCCGCGGTGTCCGAGCATCTCGAAATACTGGACGCTTCGCGCTGGCGTTGCCTCGGCCGAGGCCAGCGTCGGGGCGAGCGAAGCGCCGTGCAGCGGCATCTGCGTCACGCCGTTGTGCTCCGTGGGCGCCTCGGTGCCCGTGAGCTCGAGGATCGTCGGCATGATGTCGATCGCGTGACAGAAGGACCGGCGGATCGCACCGTCTCCTTCGATGGATCCCGGCCAATGCACTACCAGCGGGTCGCGCACGCCACCGCCGTGGGTGTTCTGCTTGTACCACTTGAGCGGCGTATTGCCGACCTGCGACCAGCCCCAAGGGATATTGGAGTGGCTCTCGGGACCGCCGATGTCATCGAGGCGCTTCACCGCCTCGTCGACATCTTCGACCATGCCGTTGAACCACCGCATCTCGTCGAAGACGCCGGTCGGACCGCCCTCCTGGCTGGCGCCGTTGTCCGACATGACGATGAGGAGCGTATCGTCGAGGCGGTCGATTTCCTTCAGAAATGCCACCAGTCGACCGATCTGCGCGTCCGTGTGGTCGAGTTGGGCGGCGAACGCTTCCTGCAGACGCGCGGCGAACTGGCGTTCGTTCGGGGTGAGTTCGGCCCACGGCCTAACCCCTGGATTCAAGGGAGCTAGACCGGTGCTCTCCGGGATGATGCCAAGTGCCTTCTGCCGCTCGAACCAGTCGGCCCGGATCGCGTCCCAGCCCGCATCGAAACGGCCCCGGTACTTGTCGCGGTAGGCCTTTGGCGACTGGTGGGGCGAGTGGGTGGCGCCGAACGCGACGTATAGGAAGAAGGGGCGCTCGGGAGTGAGCGAGACCTGGTCGCGCAGCATCGCGATGGACCTGTCGACCACATCCTCCGAGACGTGGTAGCCGTCTTCGGGCAGCGCCGGCGCCTCGATGTGGTGGTTGTCGCTCGTGAGTTCGGGATAGAACTGGTCTGTCTCACCCTGCATGAAGCCGTAGAAGCGGTCGAATCCCCGCTGCAGGGGCCAGTTGTGGAACGGACCTGCGGCGGAGCACTCGGCCATCGGCGTCAGGTGCCATTTGCCGGCGGCGTACGTTCCATAGCCGGCCCCGCGCAGCACGTCCGCCACAGTCGCCGCAGATCGCGGCAGGAGGCCGCGCATGTTCGGATACCCCGTGTCCATGTTGGACACGCCCCGCATGCCCACGGCGTGATGGTTGCGCCCGGTCAAGAGACACGCCCGCGTCGGCGAGCAGAGCGCCGTCGTGTGGAAGTTCACGTAGCGCAGGCCGTTGCCGGCCAAGGCGTCGATGTTCGGCGTCTCAATCGTCGAGCCGTAGCACCCGAAGTGCGAGAAACCGGTATCGTCCAACACGACGACCACGACGTTCGGCTTGCCGCTCCCTGTCGTCGGCGTCGGCCACCAGGGCTCGGACTCGTAGACCGTTCGACCAATCCGACCCTCGAACGGCTCACCCGATGGGTGCTTGTAGCTCATTGATCGCTCCTGAGCGCCTCGAAAACATGCGCGCGCGTATTGTGCCCCAGTGCAGTCATGGCGCCGAAAAGCCGAGGCTTGAATCTGCGAGCGGCGGTCAGGCGGTCGTGCCGCCAGTAGGGTCGGACGGCATCGTGAGCCGGGTGCCCAGGCGTTCAGCCTGTTCGGCCGTATCGAAGGCGTGGCACGTGCGAAGCGTCGCCATGGTCGCCTCGAAGCCACGCCACGGTACTGCGGCCGTCCAACCCCAGGCGAAGTCGAGCATGCGCAACATCGCGTGTGCCCCGTGCCCGGCCGTCAAGGCCCGTTGTCCCGCGATGTAGTTGTCGCGATAGACGGTGGGAATGACGATGCGCTCCTGGTCGCCGGCAACGAGTTCGGCATTCATCATCATCCGCGCGACACGACCGTTGCCGTCGGCGAACGGATGCACTTCGGAGACGAGGAAGTGGATGAAGGCTGCGCGACGGAACGGCGAATCGAGCGTCCTGTACATCTCGAAGCCGCGCTCGAGTGTGCCGACGACGGCGTCGGGTCGCACGAATTCTATCGCGCCGACCCAGTTCGCCGCCGTCTTGAACCGGCCGGGCGCGGCGTCGGGCCGATTGGCGAGCATAGCCGCGTGGCGTTCACGCAGGAGGTCGATGAAATCGTGGGCGGAGTGCGGAACACGACGCATTCCGGTGGGGTCGGAGACGATGCGCCAGACGCCCAGCACGTCGTGTGCATCCGCCGGACGCTCTGCCGGTATGCGGCCGTGGAAGACGATCTGTTCGGCCTCCTCCGGAGTGAATTCGGTCCCCTCGATGTAGTTCGAGAAGTACGCTTCGAAGAACGCCAGCGTGGCTTGGCCGATGCCGTCGCGCGGCTGCGGCCTAACCGACGCGTGTGGCGTGCGCAGCAGCTCGCCGACAAGCCCAGCGAGCAGCGCGACGCGGGCCGGATCGTAGGCGTGCCCCGCCGCCCGGGCTCGCGCCGCAGGCGCCGAGAGCCGCACTTCGCGAGTGCCCGTGAGCGCGCCGAGGATCGCGTCCAGATCCGCACGCTCGGCAACTCGATCGATGTGGGGAGCCATGCGCCGAGCGTCGTCGCGAAGGCGGTTGGCAGCATCCTGGCCGGCTGCCGCGACCAACTGTTCGAGGCGGGCCTCGATCTCCGGTCGCCGCAGTGTACGCGGCAAGCGGCCGCGCCGGCCCCGCGACGGGCGCAGGTTGTCCAGGTAGGCGCGTGCGGGAGCACTCAGGAACAGCTCGCCGAGGAACGGCTGGTCGTCCGGTGTCGGCGGGGCACCGCGCCTAGGCCGCAGTACGATGCCGGGCAGTTCAATGTCGGCACCGCGCGGCGTCACCAGGCACACCGAGCCGTCGGGCGCAGGCTCGAGTTCCAGCGCGGTACGGTCCGCGACCAACGCACCGGGGAAATAGCCGGCGACGACGTCCCAGAGGTTGCGACGGACCAGAGTCTCCGCGTCGGTACGCAAATCCCGCGTATAGAGACGAGAGGCGAGCTTGCGTAGGCGTCCCTGGGCGACGCGACGCGACACCTCCGTGCTGATGCGAGCGCGCGACACGAATACCTCCGGCATGGCGTCCACCACGGCCGAGGGCGAGGGTTTTGCCTTTACAGCGATGTCGGCTGGCCCGGTTTTGGGGATAAAGCTAGATTATAGGCGAAAATAAGAGGGTTTTGCCAATTTAGGTGGCGTCCGCACGCAGGCTCAGGGTCCGGCTCTTCTCACGTTTTCACTCGAGCGCGTCCGTTCGTGCCAGGTATTGCGCCTTCTGCCTTCCTTCAGCATAGGCGATTTTCATCGCGAGCCGCGGGGTAGGCGAACTGTTGGGGCCCGACATATGGGGCTCGAAACTGTCGAACGCAACAGCTTCACCCCTCGACATGCTAATGAACGCCATGGGCTCCGCCACTCGAGATGCAATCTGATCCGGAATCGAGATCGGGAATCCCCCTTCTGGCTCTGCGCATTGCTCATGTTCCAGGACTGATCCCGTATTGAATGACGGCATGTCGCTCACGCCGACCTCGTTCTCAAGGGAAAGCATCAGACCACCTCGGTCTCTCGACATGTCCTCAAGAGCAATCCACACCGAGACAATCGACGGCGATGCCTCCTTTCCGAACCAATAGGGACGGTCTTGATGCAGCGCCGTTCCCGCCGCACCAGCACCCTTGATCAACAGGCTGGCATGATCAATGACAGGAATTCCAAACGCCAACGTGCTGGAAATCTCGGGCCAAATCTCCAAGTGGAACAGTCTCAGCAAGTCAAGCTTGTCGGGCTCTAGCGCACTACCTCCAAAGAAATCCTTGCCAACCCAATGCAGCGACTCCTTGCTGCCAGATGAGGAAACAACTGAACCCGCGCGTCCAAGAAGATTGTCGACGATCCCAGCGGGAACGCGCGACTTCAGTCTGCACCACATTATCCGGTCTCCGCCGCAATGGGCTAGGAATGGATCGGAAGGCGTCCCAGGTCAGTCGACAATCGCACCTCTGACCACTTCTGCAATCTTCCAGGGCAAATCCGTCGGCCCCTGGACCATGTACACAACCGTCAGTTCCTCCGCCGGTGCCGTCCAAGACATGGTACCGACCACCCCACCCCAGCCGAATGCCCCGGCTGTTCGACCGTCTTTGGCTTGGTCGGGATCAACGGTGATGCCGACCGTATAGCCGAAGCCGCGTCCGGATCCGCCCTTCTCTGTCTCGTTGAACAGATTCCCCACATGGTTGGTCGACATCAACGCAACCGATTCCGGCTCGAGGAGTCGATGGCCGAACAAGGTCCCCTTGTTGGCCAGCATCTGTTCAAAGTGCATGTAGTCTCGCGCGGTGCTGACGAGACCGATGGAACCCGAGAAGTAGTCGGCCGATTTGATCCAGGGGCCCTTGTCGTTCGGAATGACCGGCATCCGACTCCGCTTGTCTTCCGGGACAATCCAGTGGGTATCCTTCATGTCAAGCGGATCGAAGATGCGTGTCTGGACGAACTCGTTGAAGGGCGTGCCCGAGACGATCTCGACGATCCGCGCGACGACATCGAGACCGACAGTGCCGCTGTAGGCCCATCGGGTCCCTGGCTGGAAGTCCAGCGGACCGGCGGCCACCCTTGGGATCCACGAAGCGAGGGTGTCCGACGCTCCGGGTCTGTCCAGTTTCGATACCGCTGTCCCGATCCCGCCCGTGTGCAGTCCGGCGGTGTGGGTCAAAAGATCGTGAACGGTCACATGCCGGTTGGCGTCCACCAGCTCGTGGTCGAGGACCTCCTGCTTCCTAAACTGGTCCTTGGACTTGGACTTGGCGATCTTCTTGGCGGCCGACTCGTTGGCGACGGCAACCTGAATACCCTTGAACTCGGGAATGTACTTCTCGACGGGGTCAGACGGGCTCATCAGACCTTCCTCGATCACCATCATTGCCGCCACACCGAGGACGGGCTTGGTCGAGGAGGCCATATGGAACATCGCGTCCTTGCGCATGGGCTCCTGGGTCTTTCCATCAAGGACGCCGTGGGCCTCCATGTAGACCACCTTGCTACGTCGAGTGACGCCGACCACGGCTCCCGGAATGCGACCGGCATCGATGTAGTCCTGGACAAGGTCATCGATCTTCTGCAGTTCTTCAGCAGACATGCCGACCTCTTCCGGACTCCCGTGAGGCAACTCGCGAGCTGTGGCCATCGCAGGATCCAAGGTGTCTTGTTCGTGTTGGGGTTCGACTGGGGGCTGTTTGGTAACGGTCTCGTTGCAGGCAGTCGCCAGAAGACAAGCCGCTACGACGATCAGTGGTCTTGGCACGGGATTCCTCGAGGCGGGACGGCTGGCACATTATCGAACAACCCGGCGTGCGAGCAAATGAATGGGCAGGGCGATCAGGCGGTTCACTCGCCCGCAGGTTCGGGCCGCAACAACAGGCGTTGGGGAGGCGCTCGGCGTGACCTAGAACCGCGCCTCGATGCGCAGCCCCACCGCGTGGTCGGGCTCCACGCCCACGCGACCGGCCCCGCTGCCGTTGACAGCCTCGCGCCGCATCGCCTCCAGCGACAGGTCGAGCCGGCCGGCGCCGGCGCCGCGCGAGAGCCGCCAGCCGAGCCGGTAGTCGCGCCCCGCCGCCGACTGCCCGAAGCCAAGCCCGGGCGTCGAAGTGAAGCGGCCGCCGAACGCCGCTAGGCCGTAGCCGAACCGTAGCCCCAGGCGGCGCGATGCCAGCAGTCCGCCGTCCTCCGCGCCGTCGTCGTTCGCCGCGAGACCGGCGAGCGTGCCCCGTTCCAACAGCGCGTCCGCGCCGCCCGAGGCCGGGGCGCCCATCGTCTGCGTCAGCGTCAGGCGCGGACCCCGGCCGTTGCCGGCCCGCGGCTCCCAGAAGAGCGAGCCCGTGAGCCCAGCCTCGCGGAAGCCCTTCGCGTCGTGGCCCACCAGTCCCCGGCCCTTGAGATCGAAGGCGAGACCCCGCCGCGGGTCCGCCCAGGCGATGCCGCCGCCGACGTCCACCCCGAGGCCGGTCTCGGCGTCGCCCCCGTCCCGGCGCACAGCGACCTCCACGCTCGGTTTCAGTTGCGCCCCGCCCTCGAAGCGGAACGGCCGCGAGGCTGCAAGACCCAGCCGGAGCCGCGTCGCCTCGGTGCTCGTACCCGCAAGCCCCGGCGCCGCCGCCGAGCGCGTGCGCACCCCCATCGCATCGGTCTCGAACGCTAGCTCGAAGCCGCCCGGGGCGCACCGTGCACGGACGCCCCGTCCGCGGACGCCGGCACCACCGTCAGCGCGCCCTCGCCGTAGCCCGCAACGCCCCAGACCGAGACCCGCTCGCCCAGCGCCTGGCGCATCCACGGATAGAGCCCGGTCATGGTCGAGGACACCGTGCCGCGCCCGGACTCCGCGCGGTAGCCGCCGTCGCCGATGCTGTGCCCCAGGATCAGGCCCGCCGCGGTCCTCTCCCGGCTCCAGTCGACGCCCAGGAGCGTGCTCGCCACCTCGCCGTCGAGGGCGAGGTCGCCGTCGTGCCCGTCGAAGCGCGTCACCGACCGCCGGCCCCACAGCCCGTAGCTGCCGGTTCGCGCATCGCCCGCCGCGAACGAGAAGGAGCTCCCGAGCAGCAGTTCGCGCGCCGTCATGCCCCGGCCCTGCGGCGCGTGCCAGTTCGGCCCCTCCGGGTCTCCTGCACCTGCGGCTTGAAGGCCGGCACCCGCTCCCTGCCCGGCACGCAGACGCGTCGCGTCGGTCCCCGCGCCGTAGCCGACGTCGCCCCACAGCGACAGGCGCCCGTCGACCGCGTGGTGGCCCCCGTCCTCCGGCGCTCCGGACGCGCCAACTCCTGCCGCCCCCATCCGGACCTCCACCGCGTCGATCACCTGGTCCGCAACCGTGCGCCCGAAGCGCCCGAGCCACGCAGCCGGTATCGGGTCCGAGTTGGCGATGGTGCCCGTCGCCTCCCCGCGGCTGATGGCGATGGTCTTCGACGCGTCGTCGCACAGTTCCGCGTCGCTGATCCGTACCTCCACCGTCTCCCCGCCGTCGTCGATCGCGTCGTCGAGGATGCGGACGAACTCCGTCCACTCGGTGACCCCGGGCGGCTGCCACAGCGTCGATCTCGGTCGCCGCAGGTAGTCGACCCCCTCGACCGCGGTGCCGCTGCCGAGGGTCTCGAAGTCGTAGCAGACATGCTCGTCCAGCGCCCGCGAGAGCCTGATGGTGAAGTGCAGCCAGCCGCCGCGCTCGCTCCCGCTCGTGTTCTCGATCCGCATGTCCACGTTCGGCAAGGGGGTCCTGCTGCCCGCGGGCGCCCCGATCGTCCCCGTCGCCTGCGCCCTGGTGATCGACAACGGGCCGAACTCGGCCCCCCGGGGCGTGATCACCCGCGCGTTGGCGATCTCGACGATCACCGTCTCGCCGGCGTCGGCGGCGGCGTCCTCGATCAGCGCGACCGAACCCGGCTGCGCCGTTTCCCCCGCGGAGAAGACGATCCGGTAGTCCGCCTCCTGGTAGTCGGCGTTCGCGGTGGCGGTGCCCCCCGGAACGGTCCGGAAGTCCACCGCGACGGTCGCGCTCACCGCCTTCGACAGGCTGACGTCGAAGGCGAGGTTGGCGGAGTCCTCGGTGCCGCTGGTGTCGGCGATCGACAGGCTCGGCAGACTGCCGAGATCGGGCGGCTCCGTGTCCGTGTTCAGGGTCAGCGTCGGCGAGCCGAGGAGCCGGCCCCCGCTGCTGGTGCACAGAGCGCCCCTGTCGCTGCAGGGCCGGTCTCCGCGCAGGGTGACGGCGACGGGCTTCGTCTCGTCGTCCGGCACCACCGTCATGCGCCAGTGGTTGCTGTACAGCTTGCCCTCCGTGCGCTCCTTGTGGATGCGCAGGGCCCGGTCCATGTGCCCGTTGGTCACGCTGAAGGCATGGTCGCGCATCTCCCGGTGCGGAATGCTCACGCCCTCGGACAGCCTGAGGTCGAACCGGTACCGCAGGGCGCCGTTGGCGAAGAAGGCCTCCGCGGACTCAAGCGTCGGGATGAGCGGCGGTATCCAGTTGCTGCCTTTGACGTTCATCATGATGGACGAGGTAACCAGGATTCCATTGAGCCTGAAGGCATTTTCGATAAGCCATCCTGCGGCCCCCGTCTCGGCATCGCTGTTCGTCACGCCTAGTTGGAAATCATGCGTATGGTTGCCTTCGGTAAAGATACTCACCAAGTACCTGGTATCCGGAAGCAACACGGCATTTGGAGGTGCCGTGAAGTCATTCACGGCTCCTTCATTCAGCGTGGACGGAGTGCTTAGGCTGACCACCAGCTCTCCCAGATTGTTGGTCTCGCTGCTGTCGAATCTGTGAACCGAGACCGTAATGGTCTCACCGGTCGCGGAGTTGTCCGTGTGGATGTAGATTCCAACGGAACTCAGTTCGTAACCCGTAGCATTGCTACCGGTAGTAAATCGTTGCGCTATTCTGCCGAATGCGGAGTTCCCCACGTTTATAGAGTTGTCGCGACCCTCACCCGCATTGCTGACAAGCGTCGTTTGGGCTTGTGCGCCGGCGGCCGCAGCGAACAGCAGGACCAGGGCGGCGATCCGCGCGGGCGCGAGGCCACCGCCGGGGCGCGCGGCGCCGAAACCAGGCGTCCTGAGTGCCGCCGCGAGCGCGAATGCCCGTGGCTGGCCGTCGCCTTCGCGGGGATCTGACCGAAAGTCCTCGAAAGGGGGTTTGAGATACATGCGCGCCGGCCGCTTCGCGCCCGTCCGGATGACTCAGACCCGCACTGTGGCGCGATTCCAGGGCACAACGTTAGTCCGGTAAACGAAAGCGCGTCGAGTTGCGCCGGGTGTTCTCTGCCAATCCGATCCCGGCCTTGGTCTGTGCCGTTTAGGGCGGCTGACCCCGTGGTCCCGAGCCAGAGCAGAACGGGCGGGAGGCGCGCAGTGCAGCAGGGCCGGTGGGCGTAAGCCATGCCGGCTGTGCGCATACGGCAACGCTGACCGTACATGGACCCGCGTTTCGCTTTTGAGACAATCAAGCCGGGGAGTGTCCCGCCTTGCGGTCGTACCGCCTTGGGCTCGGGGCAACTCCCTTTCGCTTACCAGACTATCGATGTGCCCTCCGAAGCGGGGAGAATTACGCGCGTGGCGCGTCGCTACGGGTGCGTCCGATCGAAAGGTTGCTCGATGAAGGGTTACTCGGCGCCAGGGAAACCTGCGACCAGATCTAGAAGCGGCGCTGGAACGCCGGAGGAAGAACTTCGGGCGTCCAGCCGCGACGACTATGCGGAAAAACGAAAACCGCCGTCTCCTACACAAACATGGTATTGGACGACTTCGACGCCCAGTCCGAGCAGTTGAGCGGCCACCGCCAGGAGTACGTCAAGCTCTCGAGCGGCCCGACTCGCGGCCTTCCCAACGGCGTCCGCCGCCTGTCGTTTCGCCCGGTGCGGCCGCTTCCGTCCCGCTTCTGCCACGCGCCATGCCTAGCTCGGCGGGGCCTAGAGCCGCGCTTCGATTTGTAGCCCGACCGCGCGCTCGGGTTCCACGACCGCGCCGTAGCCGTTGACGGCCTCGCGCCGCGTCGCCAAAAGCGACAGGTCGAGGGAGCCGGCGCCCGTGCCGTGCGAGAGCCGCCAGCCGAGCCGGTAGTCGCGCCACGCGTCCGACAGCCCGACGCCGAGTTCAGGCGTCGAGGTGAAGCGGTCGCCGAACGCCGCAAGGCCGTAGCCGAACCGCATCTCCAGGCGGCGCCGTGCCAGCAGCCCGCCGTCCTCCGCGCCGCTGTCGTGCGCCGCGAGACCGGCGAGCGTGCCCCGTTCCAGCAGCGCATGCGCGCCGCCCGAGTCCGGCCCGCCCATCGTCTGCGTCAGCGTCAGGCTCGGACCCCGGCCGTTGTCGGCCCGCGGCTCCCAGACGAGCGAGCCCGACAGCCCGGCCTCGCGGAAGCCCTTCGAGTCGTGGGTCACCAGTCCCCGGCCCCGGAGATCGACGGCGAGACCCCGCCGCGGGTCCGTCCATGCGATGCCGCCGCCGACATCCATCCCGAAGCCGGTCTCGGCGTCGCCGCCGTCCCGGCGCACCGCGACCTCGACGCTCGGTCTCAGTTGCGCTCCGCCCGCGAAACGGAACGGCCGCGAGCCCTCCAGGCCCAGCCGGAGCCGCGCCACCTCGGTGCCCGTGCCCGCCAGCCCCGGCACGGCCGCCGAGTGCGTGCGCACACCCATCGCGTCGGTCTTGACCGCAAGCTCGAAGCCGCCCTCGTCCGGCGCTTGCGCCAGCGTGCCGCGCAGGCCCACCGCCCCCATGCCAAGTCCCAGGTCGGTACGGATCGCCGCCTGGGACACGCCGTCCAGTTTCGCCGACGTCACCGTCAGCGTGCCTTCGCCGTAGCCCGCAACGCCCCAGACCGAGACCCGCTCGCCCAGCGCCCGGCGCATCCACGGATAGAGCCCGGTCATGGTCGAGGACACCGTGCCGCGCCCGGACTCCGCGCGGTAGCCGCCGTCGCCGATGCTGTGCCCGAGGATCAGCCCCATCGTGGTCCGCTCCCGGCTCCAGTCGGCGCCCAGCAACGCGCTCGCCACCTCGCCGTCGACCGCGACGTCGCCGTCGCGGCCGTCGAAGCGCGTCACCGACCGCCGGCCCCACAGCCCGTAGCTGCCGATCCGCGCATCGCCCGCCGCGAGCGAGAAGGAGCTGCCGAACAGCAGCCCGCGCGCCGTCATGCCGTGGCCCCGCGGCGCGCGCCAGTTCGGCCCCTCCGGGTCTACCGCACCCTCGCCTCGAAGGCCTGGACCCTGCCCCCACGATCCGGGATGCAGACGCATCGCGTCGGCTCCCGCGTCGTAGCCGCGCCCCCACGGCGACAGGTGCTCGCTCGGCGCGTGGCGCCCCCAGTCCTGCCGCGCCCGTGGTGCGCCGACCCGGTGGCCAGCGAGGTTCACCTCCGTGCCGGGAAGCCGTGCCGCCTCCATCCGGACCTCCACCGCATCGATCACCTGGTCCGCAACCGTGCGCCCGAAGCGTGCGAGCCACGCCGCCGGTATCGGATCCGAGTTGGCGATGGTGCCCGTCGCGTCCGCCCGGCTGATGGCGATGGTCCTCGACGCGTCGTCGCACAGTTCCGCGTCGCTGATCCTGACCTGCACCGTCTCCCCGCCGTCGTCGATCGCGTCGTCGAGGATGCGCACGAAGTCGGTCCACTCCGTGACCCCGGGCGGCTGCCACAGCGTCGATCGCGGACGCTGCGCGAAGTCGACCCCCTCGGTCGCAGTCCCGGTGCCGAGGGTCTCGAAGTCGTAGCAGACGTGCTCGTCGAGCGCCCGCGAGAGCCTAACGGCGAAGTGCAGCCAGCCGCCTCTCTCGCTCCCGCTCGTGTTCTCGATCCGCATGTCCACGTCCGGCAACGGGGTCTTGGTGCCCGCGGGCGCGTCGATCGTCCCCGTCGCCTGCGCCCGGGTGATCGACAGCGGACCGAACTCGGCCCCCCGGGGCGTGGTCACCCGCGCATTGGCGATCTCGACGACCACCGTCTCGCCGGCATCGTCGTCGGAATCCTCGATCAGCGCGACCGAACCCGGCTGCACCGTCTCCCCGGCCGCGAAGACGATCCGGTGGCTCGCCTCCCGGTAGTCGGCGTTCGCGGTGGCGGTGCCGCCCGGAACGGTCCGGAAGTCGACCGCGATGCTCGCGCTCACGGCCTTCGACAGGCTGACGTCGAAGGCGAGGTTGGCGGAGTCCTCGGTGCCGCTGGTGTCGGCGATCGACAGGCTCGGCAGGCTGCCGAGGTCCGGCGGCTCCGTGTCCGTGCTCAGGTTCAGCGTCGGCGAGCCGTCGAGCCAACCCCCGCTGCTGCTGCATAGAGCGCCCTCCTCGCCGCAGGGCCGGTTGCCGCGCAAGGTGACCGCGACGGGCTTCGTCTCGTCGTCCGGCGCCACCGTCATGCGCCAGTGATTGCTGTAGAGGACTCCCCCGGTACGCTGCCTGTGGATGCGCTGCGCCTTGTCCATGTGCCCGTTCGTCACGCCGAAGGCATGGTCCCGCATCTCCTCGTGCGGAATGCTCACGCCTTCGGACAGCCTGAGGTCGAGCCGATATCGCAGGGCGCCATTGACGAACAAGGCTTCGGCGGAGACCAGCGTTGGGATGACGGGGGGCGCGTCGGGGGCCACGGCACCGGTCTCGTCGCTTGTGAGGGTCTCTTCGTAGCCGTCGCCGTCAGTGAAGGTGACCTTGACCTTGAGCGTCCTGCCGACATCGCCCGCCACGGGGACGTAGGTCTGAGACGTCGCCCCGCCTATCTCGGTCTCGGTCGGCCCGTCCACCTGCACCCACTGGAAGGAATAGCCCGCGGGGAAAGCGGTCGCGGGCAGGTTGTTGTCGTCGGCCATGTTGCCCGCGGTCGCGGTCAGGGTCTGGCCTACCCGCGGGGTGCCGTCGATCCCCGGCTTGCCCGTGGCAGCCGTGTTGGGCGGGCCGTCGATAGTCCCATTTACTCTCAGCTTGACGCTGTAACTTGGCGCGTCACCCCACGGATCCGTGTCGTATCGGATTCGGTGACTGTCTTGGATTGACCACCTACCGACGCCCCTCTGGCTGCCGTCGGTCGTGGTCTCGATTCCGTAACGCGCGCCCGAACTCCCGATCACGACGAAGTAACCAGCGAGCTTCTCCAGTGTCGCATTTTCGGGCGCGTTGAATCTTCCCGTTCCGTCGGCGATCGTGCTCGGATTGGTCAGCACGTACAGGGCATTCGCGGCCGGGTTTTCTCCCTCGCTCCTGTGGATGCTGACTGACGGCACCGCCCCCGGGCTAACGCCTTCCAGGTTCAGTTCCACACTCGAAAGGGTGTAGCCGTATTCGTTGCTCCCGGTCCAGAACCGTTGGGCCCGGATGCTCACCTCGCCAGTGGAAAGGGGGCCGACGAACGGGCCGGTAAAGCGAGAATTGTCAAGGTTGCTAACCAGGTTGGTTTCGGTCTGGGCCTGTGCGGCGGCGGCCGTGAGGAGCAGCACCGAAACGACCAGCAGGGCGCGCGCGAGTCCAGCGCCGGGAGGCGCCGTGCCGAAGCCAAAGGTCCCGTGTGCCGCCGCCGGGGATGCCTGCGGCCGGCCGCCACCTTCGCGGAGACCCGACCGGAATACGCTCAACGGCGGTTCGAGGTACATATGCGCGGCGCCGGCCTCTTCGAGCCGGTCGGGATGGCTCAAGGCGCCGGCCACTTTCCCCCATCCCGGGGGCACATCGTTAGTCTCGTAAGCGAAAGGGCGCCGAGTTGCGGCGATCGTCCTGCAACAAACTCGATCGTGGCGTCGGTCCGGGCCGTTGCGGCGGCTGTTCCGGCGCGCCCGAGGTGACCAGGAAAGGAGCCCGGCGCGCGGCGAGGCAGGGCCGGTGGGCGCACTCCCACACGGGATCTGAACACACGGCAGCACCTGCGGTGCGTGGATGCCCGTTTCGCTTTTGAGACAATCCTGCTCGGGAGCGGCCCGTGCTACGGCCGTTTCGCCATCGCAGCGGCGGCAACTCCCGTTCGCTTATGAGACCAACGATGTGCCCAGGAACCAGGGAGAACACGTACAGCGCATCCAGACGGGCACATCCGATCGAAACGTTGCTCGATGACTCGGCACCAGGGAAAGGTGCGACGACATCCGACACCCGCGCCGGAACGCCGGGGAAAGAGCTACAGGCCTCCAGCCAGGACGACTGTCCGGAAAGCGAAACTACCTTCTCTTGTTCAAACATGGGAGTTCGACGACTTCGACGCCCAGTCGGAGCAGTTGAGCGGCCACCGACAGGAATAGGTCATGCGCTCGAGCGGCCCGTTTCGCGGTCGTACCCGCGGGTCATCGCCGCCAACCGCATCGTACTTCACTGCAAACGACTAGAGCCGCGCGTCGATGCGTAGCCCGAGCGCGTGCTGGGCCTTCCCGCCCGCGCCGTAGCCTGCCCCGCTGCCGTTGACGGCCTCGCGCCGCGTCGCCAAAAGCGACAGGTCGAGGGAGCCGGCGCCCGTGCCGTGCGAGAGCCGCCAGCCGAGCCGGTAGTCGCGCCACGCGTCCGACAGCCCGACGCCGAGTTCAGGCGTCGAGGTGAAGCGGTCGCCGAACGCCGCAAGGCCGTAGCCGAACCGCATCTCCAGGCGGCGCCGTGCCAGCAGCCCGCCGTCCTCCGCGCCGCTGTCGTGCGCCGCGAGACCGGCGAGCGTGCCCCGTTCCAGCAGCGCATGCGCGCCGCCCGAGTCCGGCCCGCCCATCGTCTGCGTCAGCGTCAGGCTCGGACCCCGGCCGTTGTCGGCCCGCGGCTCCCAGACGAGCGAGCCCGACAGCCCGGCCTCGCGGAAGCCCTTCGAGTCGTGGGTCACCAGTCCCCGGCCCCGGAGATCGACGGCGAGACCCCGCCGCGGGTCCGTCCATGCGATGCCGCCGCCGACATCCATCCCGAAGCCGGTCTCGGCGTCGCCGCCGTCCCGGCGCACCGCGACCTCGACGCTCGGTCTCAGTTGCGCTCCGCCCGCGAAACGGAACGGCCGCGAGCCCTCCAGGCCCAGCCGGAGCCGCGCCACCTCGGTGCCCGTGCCCGCCAGCCCCGGCACGGCCGCCGAGTGCGTGCGCACACCCATCGCGTCGGTCTTGACCGCAAGCTCGAAGCCGCCCTCGTCCGGCGCTTGCGCCAGCGTGCCGCGCAGGCCCACCGCGCCCATGTCAAGCCCCAGGTCGGTCCGGATCGCCGCCTGGGATGGGCCGTCCAGTTTCGCCGGCGTCACCGTCAGCGTGCCCTCGCCGTAGCCTGCAACGCCCCACAGCGAGATGCGCGCCCCCAGCGCCTGGCGCATCCACGGATAGAGCCCGGTCAGGGTCGACGACACCGTGCCGCGCCCGGACTCCGAGCGGTAGCCGCCATCGCCGATGCTGTGCCCGAGGATCACCCCTGCCGTGGTCCGCTCCCGGCTCCAGTCGGCGCCGAGGAACGCGCTCGCCACCGCGCCGTCGACCGCGACGTCGCCGTCGCGGCCGTCGAAACGCGACACCGACCCCCGGCCCCACAGCGCGTAGCTGCCGGTTCGCGCATCGTCCGCCGCGAACGAGAAGGAGCTCCCGAGCAGCAGCTCGCGCGCCGCCATGCCCCGGCCCTGCGGCGCGTGCCAGTTCGTCCCCTCTGCATCCTCGGCTCGAGGGCCGAGATCCGCTCGCCCAAATCTGGGACGCAGACGCGTCACGTCAGCACCCGTGCCGTAGCCTGCGCCCGGCCACAGCGACAGGCCCGCCCCGGATGCGCCGACCCGTTGACCGGCGAGGTGCACCTCCCTGCCGGGAGCCTGTGCCGCCTCCATCCGGCCCTCGACCGCATCGATCACCTGGTCCGCAACCGTGCGCCCGAAGCGCGCGAGCCACGCCGCCGGTATCGGGTCCGAGTTGGTGATGGTGCCCGTCGCGTCCGCCTGGCTGATGGCGATGGTCTTCGACGCGTCGTCGCACAGTTCCGCATCACTGATCCTGACCTGCACCGTCTCCCCGCCGTCGTCGATCGAGTCGTCTAGGATGCGGACGAAGTCGGTCCACTCGGTGACCCCGGGCGGCTGCCACAGCGTCGACTTCGGACGCAGCAAGTAGTCGGCCCCTTCGCTCGCGGTGCCGGTGCCGAGGGTCTCGAAGTCGTAGCAGACATACTCGTCCAGCGCCCGCGAGAGCGCGATGGTGAAGTGCAGCCAGCCGCCTCTCTCGCTCCCGCTCGTGTTCTCGATCCGCATGTTCACGTTCGGCAACGGGGTCTTGCTGCTCGCGGGCGCGTCGATCGTCCCCGTCGCCTGCCCCCTGGTGATCGACAGCGGACCGAACTCGGCCCCGCGGGGCGTGGTCACCCGCGCATTGGTGATCTCGACCATCACCGTCTCGCCGGCGTCGTCGTCGGCATCTTCGATCAGCGCAACCGAACCCGGCCGCACCGTCTCCCCTGCCGAGAAGACGATCCGGTGGCTCGCCTCCCGGTAGTCCGCGTTCGTGGTGGCCGTGCCGCCCGAAACGGTGCGGAAGTCGACCGCGATGGTCGCGCTCACCGCCTTCGACACGCTGACGTCGAAGGCGAGGTTGGCGGAGTCCTCCGTGCCGCTGGTGTCGGCGATCGACAGGCTCGGCAGGCTGCCGAGGTCGGGCGGGGTCGTCTCCGTGCTCAGGGTCAGCGTCGGCGAGCCGTCGAGCCGGCCCCCGCTGCTGCTGCACAGGGCGCCCTCCTCGCCGCAGGGCCGGTTGCCGCAAGGCGACGGTGACGTGCTTCGTCTCGTCGTCCGGCGCCACCCGCATGCGCCAGTGATTGCTGTAGAGGACTCCCCCGGTGCGCTGCTTGTGGATGCGCTGCGCCTTGTCCATGTGCCCGTTCGTCACGCTGAAGGCATGGTCCCGCATCTCCTCGTGCGGGATGCTCACGCCTTCGGACAGCCTGAGGTCGAACCGGTAACGCAGTGCGCCGTTGGCGAAGAAGGCTTCGGGGGAGTCCAGCGTCGGGATGACGGCGGGGAGGGCGATCACGGCATCGGTCTCGTCGCTTGTGAGCATCTCCTCGGCGCCGCCGCCGTCGGTGAAGGTGACCTTGACCTTGAGCGTCCTGCCGACATCGCCCGCCACGGGGACGTAGGTCTGCGACGTCGCCCCGCCTATCTCGGTCTCGGTCGCCCCGTCCACCTGCACCCATTGGAAGGAGTAGCCCGCGGGGAAGGTGGTGGCCGGCAGGCTGTCATCGTCGGCCATGTTGCCAGCGGTGGTCGTCAAGGTCTGCCCCACCTGCGGCGTGCCGTCGATCCCCGGCTTGCCCGTGGCGGGGTTGTTGGCTGCCGCACTTACGGTGATGACGAAGGCATCGCTCACCGAGGCGCCGTCATCATCGCTCGCCGTCACCTTCACCGAGACCGTTCCCGCATCCGCCGCTGCGGGCGTGCCCGAGAAGGTGCGCGTGCCGGCGTCGAAGCTCAGCCACGACGGCAATGCGCTTTCTTCGTCCTCGACCGCCGTGTAGGTCAGCGTGTTGTCGTCCACGTCGTCGAACGTGTTCGCAGCGAACTGGAAGCTGAAGGCGGCGCCCTCCGTCGCGCTCTGGTCCGGGATCGCGTTCGCGACCGTCGGGGGATCGTTGACCGCCGTCACGTCGACGGTCATGGCGTAGGACGATGCGCTGTCGTCGGCGCCGTCGCTCACCGTGAACCGGAACGTCGCGTAGGCCGTCCCGTTCGCGTTCTCCGCGGGCGTGAACGTCAGCTTGCCCGCGTCGATGTCCGCTGTCGTGATCACCTGGTTCGGGGTCACGTCCGTGCCGTCGAGCTCCAGGTCCCCCGCGCTCTCCAGGGCGGTGATCGTCACGCTGGCCAGCGCATCGCCGGCGTCCGGGTCGGCGAAGCTGAAGTCCGAGGCCGCAAAGGTGTAGGCCGTGTCCTCGTCGGTCGTGACCGTGTTGTCCGCGGCCGTCGGGGCGTTGTTCGTGGCGGCTGGGGTGTTGTTCGTCACCGTCCGGCCGGTGAAGGCCGGGGCGTTGAGTTGGGACTCGTCCCGCAGTGGGTTCGTCTCCGGCACGGCGTAGTCCAGGGTCACGGTCTGGCCGCTGGTGACCGCGGTGGCCAGTGTCACCGTCACGGTCTTGCCGCGGATGGTGTCGACGCTGGAGGGGTTTGTGCCCGCGCCGCCGTTCACGTACACCGTGAACGCGCTCGCGACGGGCTTCGAGTTCGCATCGAGGTCCTCGGCGAAGGTCAGCACGAGCTGGTGGCCGTTCACTTCGGCGGCGGTCACCACCGGCGCCAGGTTGGCGCTCACCGTCACCTTCTGGCCGTCGATCCAGCCAGGGTTGGCGGCGTCCCAACTGTACCCGCTGCCTCCGTTGATAGTTATCTTTTCGGAGCTGGCGTCGGCGGAGAGTGTCGCGCCACCGATGTCAAACTCCGAGCCCCTCGGCAGGTAGTCGCTAACACTGATGTCAAAACCGTCCGCAGCGCTAGCAGCTCTGAAGTCGGCAAAAATAATCTCCCCCAACGTGTACAAGGTTCCGCCATAGTTGATGGTGGTGTCGCTGAGCGCACCTTGACCGGATCTGAATCCGTAGGTTGTGACGGAAGGAGCACCGCCAACTCCCACTGTCATCGTCGCGCACCAGTCGTTGCCCGGACGGTCGGTGGCGCAGTCCTCCTGCATTGCGACCACGGCGGTGGTCTCGTCGCTCTCAAGCGGTCCCTCGCCGTTGCCGTCGGTGTCGTTGAAGGTGACCTTGACCTTGATGGCTTTCCCGATGGCGGCGGTAGGGGGGGCGTACTCGTGGGAATCCGTGCCGACGTCGGTTTCGGTTCCGCCGTCCACCTGCACCCACTGGAACCTGTAGTCGCCGGGGAAGGTCGGCAGCCCGTCGGTGTCGTTGATGTTGCCGACCGTCGCGGTCAGCGTCTGCCCCACCTGCGGCGTGCCCGCAATACCGGGCTGGCCGGTGGCCGGGTTGTTGGCCGCCGCGCCTACGGCGATGTCGAAGGTGTCGCTCGCCGAGGCGCCGTCGTCGTCGCTCGCCGTCACCTTCACCGTGACCGTGCCCACGTCCGTCGATGCAGGCGTGCCCGAGAAGGTGCGCGTGCCGGCGTCGAAGCTCAGCCACGACGGCAATGCGCTTTCTTCGTCCTCGACCGCCGTGTAGGTCAGCGTGTTGTCGTCCACGTCGTCGAACGTGTTCGCAGCGAACTGGAAGCTGAAGGCGGCGCCCTCCGTCGCGCTCTGGTCCGGGATCGCGTTCGCGACCGTCGGGGGATCGTTGACCGCCGTCACGTCGACGGTCATGGCGTAGGACGACGCGCTGTCGTCGGCGCCGTCGCTCACCGTGAACCGGAACGTCGCGTAGGCGGTCCCGTTCGCGTTCGCCGCGGGCGTGAACGTCAGCTTGCCCGCGTCGATGTCCGCTGTCGCGATCACCTGGTTCGGGGTCACGTCCGTGCCGTCGAGCTCCAGGTCCCCCGCGCTCTCCAGGGCGGTGATCGTCACGCTGGCCAGCGCATCGCCGGCGTCCGTGTCGGCGAAGTTGAAGTCCGAGGCCGCGAAGGTGTAGGCCGTGTCCTCGTCGGTCGTCACCGTGCCGTCCGCGGCCGTCGGGGGGTTGTTGGCTGCCGCATTCACGGTGATGTCGAAGGCGTCGCTCGCCGAGGCGCCGTCGTCGTCGCTCGCCGTCACCTTCACCGTGACCGTGCCCACGTCCGTTGATGCAGGCGTGCCCGAGAAGGTGCGCGTGCCGGCGTCGAAGCCCAGCCACGACGGCAATGCGCTTTCTCCGTCCTCGACCGCCGCGTAGGCCAGCGTGTTGTCGTCCACGTCGTCGAACGTGTTCGCGACGAACTGGAAGCTGAAGGCGGCGCGCTCCGTCGCGGTCTGGTCCGGGATCGCGTTCGCGACCGTCGGGGGATCGTTGACCGCCGTCACGTCGACGGTCATGGCGTAGGACGACGCGCTGTCGTCGGTGCCGTCGCTCACCGTGAACCGGAACGTTGCGTACGCAGTCCCGTTCGCGTTCGCCGCGGGCGTGAACGTCAGCTTGCCCGCGTCGATGTCCGCTGTCGCGATCACCTGGTTCGGGGTCACGTCCGCGCCGTCGAGCTCCAGGTCCCCCGCGCTCTCCAGGGCCGCGATCGTCACGCTGGCCAGCGCATCGCCGGCGTCCGTGTCGGCGAAGCCGAAGTCCGAGACCGCGAAGGTGTAGGCCGTGTCCTCGTCGGTCGTCACCGTGCTGTCCGCGGCCGTCGGGGCATCGTTGACCGCCGTCACGTCGAAGGTCATGGTGTAGGACGATGCGCTGTCGTCGGTGCCGTCGCTCACCGTGAACCGGAACGTTGCGTACGCAGTCCCGTTCGCGTTCGCCGCGGGCGTGAACGTCAGCTTGCCCGCGTCGATGTCCGCTGTCGCGATCACCTGGTTCAGGGTCACGTCCGTGCCGTCGAGCTCCAGGTCCCCCGCGCTCTCGAGGGCGGTGATCGTCACGCTCGCCAGCCCATCGCCGGCGTCCGGGTCGGCGAAGCCGAAGTCCGAGGCCGCGAAGGCGTAGGC
>JAPOVK010000049.1 GCA_026708185.1 Gammaproteobacteria bacterium
ACTCGGTGCAGGACGACCACGCGCACTTCCTGATCGAGGCGGCGGGGGCGCGGCGGCTGGCGAACGGCATGAAGAGCCTGGCGGCGCGATTCGCGCGCTGCGTGAACGCCGGCGTTGCCGCCGGTTGGTCTTCGGCCGCAAGGGGCGCGTTCTCGCGGGACGCTTCCACCACGTGCTGAAGCGCACGCCGACGGAGGTTCGCCGGGCGTTGGCGTACGTCCTCCTGAACGCGCGCAAGCACTACCGTCAGCGCCGCCGGCGGATTCCGCCGGTGGTGCTGGACGGCGCGAGTTCCGGTCTGTGGTTCGACGGCTGGCGGGGCCGGGGTCCGCCGCCGGGCCGCTACGCGGACGCGGACCGCGAGCCGGAGGTGGCGTCGCCGCGGACGTGGCTGCTGTCGAAGGGCTGGCGGCGCATCGGGCTGGTGGATCCGTCCGAGGTGCCCGGGAGCTGACCTTCGCGGGGCGCCGCGGCGATTGCCGCGGGAATGGCAACCGAAGACTGCACACCGCTGGCAATCAACACTGCACACTGCCGGCAACTGGAACTCCACATTCCGGGACGCCGACTCGAGCATCGTCATTGGCCCGGGCGACCGCACGGCGTAGGTGGGATTATTCACGCCTTGTCCAAAGTGCCGCTTCCTAGCTGACCCAAGGTGCTGTGGACTGGGTGGATCACCCCTCTCAGCCCGGCGTTGCCCGACCGGGCCATCGTCGAGCTTGGCGCCGTCACGTCGAGCTTGCCGCCCGACGCCGAAAGAAAGGGCGATGTTTGCTGGTACGAGACGCGGTTCGCCGGACCCTCGCACAATTCGCTCACTGGGATAGAGCCCGCCGCCGGCGGCGCTTGGTAGGCTCGCCGCGGTCGTCGGAGGCCTGACCGCGCATGAAAAGGGCGATGTTCTGTGGAGGGAGGACGAGTGCGAAAGCAACATGCCCGCTGATTGGACAGGTAGCGAAGTTGGGTTCGCGGGTGACACCGGTCACTCCGGGACGGGTGGGTTTGGCCAACATCTGAGCAATGCTGATCACGAGCGTGAGACGGAAGCTTGGCGCCGCTTGCGGTCCACGGCGATGACGTCGCCGGTCCACGTGCCTGGCTAGACCTCTGCCAGCCCCGGTATGGCGGTAAAGAACAGCGCCGGTCCACGTGCCCTGGTTAGACCTCTATCAGCCGCGGTATCGCGGTAAAGAACAGCGCCGTGCGGATGGGCAGGTCATCGAGTTCCCCGAGCACCTTCGCGTAGCGGCGGAGTTGCGGGCGATGCTTCTGGCATTGGGCCGCAATCTCGTCGTCGTCGCCGGCCAGCACGGTGGACTTGTAGTCGACGACCCAGCGGGTCCCGTCCGTGACGAAGGTGCGGTCGACGACGATGTGCTGCAAGTCGCCGTCGACTACCGATGTGAAAGGGGCTTCTCGGCCATCGCGCTCGTGGTGCGTGAGTAGCCAACGGCCTGTTGCGTCCGCGACGACGGCGAGGATCTGCGAGCGCAATTGGGTCGCCACCCAACTGCGGTCGGCGGCGGTTAGGCCGGTGCGTCGGAGCCATCGCTCCCAGACGGGCAGGCGAGGCGCAACGTCGTAGGCGTCCGGGTGACCGCGGTCGGCGATCAGTTTCATCTCGCGGTGCAGCAGATCACCCAGGACGACATGGCGATGGTCGTCTAGGCGCGCGACCTGGTTGCGGGTCGGCGGGGAGGCAACCTGACCGACCGACGGCAACTCGACGGGCGGCGACCACTGGTAGTCGTCCGGTAGGCGGGACAAGGTTCGCGGACCTCGCTGCGCGCTCGGTCCGACGTCACTCTTGAACGCGATGTCGTCGTAGGCGACGTCCCAGAGCAACTCGAGCATCGAGTCCTTCGGGGGGCGTGCGGTTTGGTCCCGGGACTCCACGGCGCCGATGAGGCTGAGGGAGCGCGCGGCGCGCGTAGCGGCGACATAGAACAGGCGTTTGAGTTCGTTCTCATCCTGCGCCTTTTCCTCGGTCTCGAGCCAGTCGTAGAGCGTGTGCTGTCCGCGATGGGCTCGTGAGGCGATGAGCACGTCGTCGCCCTCGGGCCGCCATAGGAGCAGGGGGCTTGGCCCGCGGGCGGGCACATGCTCGAGGCCTGGGACGATGACGTGGTCGAACTCGAGGCCCTTGGCTTTGTGGATCGTCATCACTTCGATCGAGCGTCGGTCGTTGGTCGGTCGACCTTGGCCCGCGTCGTTGCCGGTGGCGGCGTATAGCCGGGCGAGTTGACGGCGCAGATCCTGAGGACGCCGGGCCAGCGCTGGGCGTGAGTCCAGCAGTTCGAAGAACTGCTCCGCGTTAGCGAGGCAATCGCCGTCCGAGACCGCGTCAATGTATGCGTCCGCGCCGCCGAGTCTAAGCCAGATCTGTTCCACGCGGGCACGTGGTTGCAGCGCTCGCACGTCCAAGGCAAGCACGTCGGCGAGCCGCTGCCAGCGCGTGCGACCCGGAGCCGACAGACCTTCGCCGTCGCTCGACACGGCCGACTGCGCGACGCGTTCCAGGTCGGGAAGCTCAAGGCCTACGAGTGGCGAACGTAGCAGCGCAAGCCAGGACAGCTTCTGGCCCGGCACGAACAGCACTTCGGTGAGGGTCGCGAGGTCGCGCACGACCGGTTCGTTCACCAGCGGTTCGATGTCGGTGCCCCGCCAGGCGATGCCGCGCCGCCGCCAGGCCGGCAGCATGTCGTCGAGCACGGCGCGCGCTCGGACGAGGACCGCGATTGACGCCTCGGGGTCCGTGGCGAGCAATGCCTCGATGCGATCCGCGACGACCTCACCTTGTGCTTGGCCGTGTGAGTCCGGATCGGCGATGCGCAGCTCGACGTGCACACCGGCCTGTGACGGGTCGGGGACCGGATCCAACCCCGGCACGGCCTCGTGGAACGCGACGGCACCGTGTATGGGATCCGTCCGTTCGCCGAACAGGTGGGCGAACACCGTGTTGCACCATCCGATCAGGCGCGTGTCGGAGCGGAAGTTGGTGTTGAGGCGCAAGCGGCGCAACGGCCACTGTCCGAAGCCGTGGGCGGCCGTGGTGAGGAACTGGCGCAAGTTGGCGTCGCGGAATCGGTAGATCGACTGCATCGGGTCGCCGACCGCGAAGAAGGAGTTGCCGCTGCCGGCTTCCCAGCCGTCCACCAAGGCGGCGAGCAGGCGATGCTGGCTTAGGGACGTATCCTGGAACTCGTCGACGAGCACATGTCGGATGCGGTAGTCGAGAGCCTGGGCGAGTTCGGTTGGCAGGTCGTCGAGCGCCAAGGCCCTGTTCGCGGCGAGCGCGAGTTCGGTGAAGTCCATGGCCTCGTTCGCCGCGAAGGTCTCGTTCAGGTTGGTGACCGCGAGCGCGAGGGCCGTGGTGATGGCTCTTAAGGGTGCTCGTGTCTCGGCATCGACCGGCGATTGCGGCAGCCGGCGCGCCAATGCCAACTGTGGCGCCAGTCCCACGGCGGCGATCTTGGCGGCTGTTTCCAGAGCCAGGCGCTTTTCGTCCGCATGCCGGGGTTCAAATCCCTCCGGACGCCTGAACTGGCGCCGCGGAGTACCCTTGGCCGTCAGCAAGGTGGCGGCCGCTAGTGACCAGCTTTGTGGATCCTCCCAGCCGCCCCAGGTCGTGCCTAGGACGCTCGCGACATGGCTGCAGACATTCGCCATGTCCGCGCGCAACTCGTCGTCGAAGGCGGCGTACAGACTGGTCGCGACGGCCGTGCGCAACCGCTCGATGCCGCTCCCGATCCGGCGGGCGATCTCGTCCGGATCGCGAGCCGTTTGCCGGACAGCATCGATCCACTGGTCGCGCTTGCCGAGCGCGGCGGCAAGGAAGGTCCTGGCACGCTCGGCGTCGTTGTCGAGGAGGGCGACGAAGTCGGCGACCTCCGCCGCTAGCGGATCGCTTCCCACCATGCGGTCGAGCAAGCGCTGCGCCGCGTCCTCGTAGAGGGAGGACGCGTCCTCGACGGGTGCCGCGGCGACGAATTCGCAGGCCACGGGTTGGCGTCGCGCCAACATGTACGCGAAACTGTCGATCGTCTGGATCTTCAGCCGGTCCGGTCTGTTTGCGAGGTCCCAGTCACGCTCCTCGTCCAGTCGGCGGATTGCACGGGCCGCAGGACTGTCACCGGCGAGTTCAGCGAGCACGCGCTCGCGCATCTCGGTCGCCGCCTTGTTGGTGAAGGTGATCGCAAGGATCTCCTCGGGACGCGTTACCCGCCCAAGCAGGTTCAGGTAGCGCGTCACCAGCAAGCGGGTCTTCCCGGATCCCGCCGGCGCTACCAGGACCACCGAACTGGCGGGGTCAACGGCCTGCTGGCGCGCCCGCGCGTCGGATGCCTGCCCGGTTGCGACGGTCACGCGAAAACTCGGCACAGCGCGTGCAGGTGGCAACGTCTACATACCGTGGGCTTCAACGGATCGACCGTGGCGTCGCCTGCTTTGAACCGCTCTGCCAATCCGGCGAGCGTCTCGCGCCACTGGCCGAGCAAGTCTTCGAACGACGTGGCGTCGAAGTCGTCGACCGAAACAAACCGCCCGGCCACCGCCGTTCGGTCCGCGACGCCGCTCAACCGGCACTCCTGCGGCCGCACGCGGGCGAATGCCACGCCATGGACGGGAGTCCTAGCGGCCATCGCGTACAAGGGCAGTTGCGGGTCTTCGGGTCGCGGACCTCGCCAGTGGTTGATGCTCACCGGGCCCGTCTTGAAGTCGATCAACAGGTTGCCACCCGTGGTTTGCCCACCGGCCTGTGGGCCGGCAAGCACCTGGTCCAGGCGATCGATGCGAAGATTGAGCTTCAAGCCGCCGATGTCGACCTCTGCGGCCTCTTCCACGGACGCCACGACGAACTGCGCGCGCCGGACTTCCGCGGTTAGCCATTCGAAGACGAGGGCGGTCAGTCTTGCGCATTCCCGCTGCCGGTAGGCAGCCGGCCAGTCGTCGCTGGGCAGAGTCGTTTCGACCACGCCAGCGATCTCGCCTTCACCGACCGCAGTGAGATCCTCGCGCGCGGGATGGCGACGGCATAGTTCGGCGAGCACGCGGTGCACCAATGCGCCGCGTTCTCCCTCAGTTGGGAAGCGATCCCGGACGGTGTCTTCGCGCAAGCCGACGCGGTGCCGCGCCCACGCGCGAAACGGACACAGGGACTGGTCCTGGAGCACGGCGGCACCCCCGGGTTGCGTCTCGCCGCCCCCGTGCTGCAGACGCGACGCGGCGGCATCGACGTAGTCGACGAGCTCGACTTCGCGTGCCTTTGCCCACGGATGGCCGTGGGCGGCACGGTCGGGTTGGCGCAGGATTTCGGAGACCGCGACGGGCTCGAAGTCCCGAACCAGCCCGGACGGGAGTCGTGCACCCCGCTTGTCCGATTCCGCCGTGAAGCTCGCGACCACGTGACGTGCGGCCTGTCGCCAGTGCGTGGTCATGTGCTCGGCCCGCACGCCTTCCTGGTCCAACGAAAGGCCTGGGACACCCGCTGCGCGTTGCACGGCAAGCGGCAGCCAGGGATTGGGCTCCGGCACCGGTGGCCAGCCGTCTTGATGCATGCCGGCAAGCCAAAGGTGGTCGAACGCGAGGCCGATGGACTCGGCGCGCCCCAGCACCTGGATCGGCGCCTGACCGGTGGCGAGGGGTGCGAACAACCGGGTGTTGACGAGCCGTCGCAAGGCGTCCACGGCCGTCGCCCAGGTCGGGACCGCCCCCACTTCCACGCCGCGGTCGAAGTCCCGAAGACAGTCTTCGAACTCCTGCACGGCGAGGGTCTCGCGGCTCGACAATGCCGTTGCCGGCCAGCCCACGGATTCGAGGATTCGGCGCACGGCCGCCGCCCAGGCCCGGGACCTCTGCGCCGTGTCGACCGCCGTGCGCAGGCGGCGCAGCACCGGGATGTCGGCCAGGTCGTCGAGGCGTGCCCGGCGGAGCGAGCGGCTCGGCAGCCGTAGGTCGAGATAGGGCGACGCCGCGAGCGCTGTCAGGCCGAGGTGGTCAAGTCCGTCTGCCGCGAAAGCCAGGACTTCCAGGGCGTCGCGGCATATCGGTTCCTGCCCGAGCGCGAGGCCGCCGCTCACGTTGACGTACGCCTGGGGGGCCGCGACATCGGGCCAGGCGGCATGGAAGCGTCGTTCGATGGCGGCGAATGCGGGGCCCAGACCGGCGACAACGACGCCAATCCGGGCACCGGGGTCTTCGGCGAGTCGTTCGCGCGCCCATTGTGCGGCCAGCGCGAGTTCCTCCACGCCGGCATCGCCCGTCGGCCGGTCGTCCTGGCGCTGGCTTGTCGTGGCGACTAGCTTGAGCGAACGCGCCGCGGTCCCGCGGCTCAGCGCGAGGCTTGGTGTTTTCGACGCGGTGAGAAAACGCCGGATGGCGGTGGCCGGCTCGTCGAAGCCCAGCGCTGCCCCGACGGGTGGTCGCCAACCCGACGGCCCGTCCATGAGGCGCACCAAGCGATCGGGAAGCTGGGCGTTGGTCATCCACCCTTCGGCCTCGAGCAGGCCTTCGAAGGCTCCCGCCCAGCGTGCGTAGGCACGACCGTTCTCCGTGTCGCGAAGGCGTGGGTCGGCACTCGCCAGGCCGTACAGCTTGGCGATCCGCCAGGCGTCGGCGAACGTGTCGACATGGCGCAGCCACGCGGGATCGGGCACGGCGCGCGCGAGCGCGAAGGGCAGGATGCGCTCCGGCAGCAGCAGTGCATCCGCGCCTGGTAGCCCAGCGTCCTGGCATTCGCGGTAGCAGCGTTCGAGAAACGGATCAATTGCCAGGATGTCCGGCGTGGACCAGGTGGCGCTCGTTAGACGCCGGTCGCAGTCGACGGCGTAGGTCAGTTCCCGCGCCAGGCGGCGGTTGGGCGTGATGACCGTGCCACGCCGGATAGCGTCATCGAGGCTGTCGTGAAGAGGAACAAGCGGTGCGCGCCCGCTGGTTGCTCCCCGTACGCCCGCGCCGGTCACGCGGTCTGCAGGTTGACCAGTTCGTTGCCCGCTCCGTCTTCGTCACCTGCCTTGGCCAGTGCACGCCGCGGATCGAGGGCATCGCGCACCGCCTCGCCGACGAAGATCAAGAGCGTCAGCAGCAGGGCCAGCGTCACGAACACCGAAATGCCGAGCCACGGTGCATGCAGGTTGGCTTTCGCCGAGGACAGCAGGCGACCGAACGACGGCGCGTCGAGCGGCAACCCGAAGCCGAGGAAGTCGAGCGCCGTCAGCGACGTGATGGACCCGTTCAGGATGAACGGCAAGTACGTGAGCGTGGCGACCATCGCGTTCGGCAGCACGTGCCTGCGCAGGATCTTGAGATCGGAGACCCCGAGCCCTTGCGCTGCCCGCACGAACTCGAAGTTGCGGGCGCGCAGGAACTCGGCGCGAACGACGCCCACTAGGGCCATCCAACTGAACAGAGCGAGGATGATCAGCAGCCAGTAGACGTTGGGCTCGACGATGCTCGCGAGGATGATGAGCATGAACAGGATCGGCAGACCTGTCTGGATCTCCACGAGGCGCTGCCCGATGAGGTCGATGAGCCCGCCGAAGTAGCCCTGCACGGCACCCACTGTCACACCGATCGCGGAGGTGATCACCGTCATGCCGATGCCGAAAAGCACGGACAGCCGGAAGGCGTAGAGGAGCTTCGCGAAGACGTCGGTGCCCAGTCCGTCCGTGCCGAGGATGTGCTTGGCGTCGGGGGACGACGGGGTCACGGTATAGGTGTAGTCGATGGTGTCGTGGGCGAAGCGCAACGGCGGCCAGAGAGCCCAGCCGTCGGCTTCGATGAGTCCCAGCACGTACGGGTCGCGGTACTCCGCTTCCGTCTCCAGCACGCCGCCGAGTTCCGTTTCCGGGTACGAGAACATCACCGGGAAATGGAGTTCGCCCGCATAGGAGAACATGATCGGCTTGTCGTTAGCGATGAATTCGGCGCCCAGCGACAAGACGAACAGGGCGCTGAAAACCCAGAACGAGTAGTAGCCGCGGCGGTTCGCTCGAAAGAGCTCGATCCGGCGCCTGTTGACGGGGCTCAGACGCACGTCAACTACCGGGCCTCGAAGTCGATGCGGGGATCGACGAATGTATAGACGATGTCGCCCACCAGTTGCATGGAAAGCCCAATGAGGGTGAAGCAGAACAGGGTGCCGAAGAAGATCGGATAGTCGCGCTTGACGACGGCCTCGTAACCAAGCCGGCCGATGCCGTCGAGTGAGAAGATCACCTCAATCAGCAACGCAGCGGTGAACAGCAGGCTCACGAACGCTGCGGGGAATCCGGCGATCACGATCAGCATCGCGTTGCGGAATACGTGGCCGAAGAGTACCCGAGGCTCGGTCAGGCCCTTGGCCCGGGCCGTGAGCACGAACTGCTTATTGATCTCCTCGAGGAAGCTGTTCTTGGTCAGCATGGTGAGCGTGGCGAAGCCGCCGATCGTCATTGCCGTCAGCGGCAGTGCCAGATGCCAGAAGTAGTCCTTGATCTTGCCGAAGAAGGACAGGTCCGCGAAGTTCTCGGACACGAGGCCCCGCATGGGGAACCAGTCGACGTACGAGCCCCCGGCGAAGAAAACGATCAGCAGCACGGCGAACAGGAACCCCGGGATCGCGTAGGCCGTGAACACGACCGCGCTGGTCCAGACGTCGAAGCGCTCCCCGTCGCGCACGGCCTTGGCGACACCGAGCGGGATGGAGATGCTGTAGATCATGAGCAGCGTCCACAGTCCAAGGGACACCGATACCGGCAACGCTTCGACGACCAGCGCCATCACCGGTCGGTCCTGGAAGTAGCTGTGACCGAAGTCGAGGCGAACGTAGTTCCAGATCATCCGAGCGAACCGTTCGGGCGCCGGCTTGTCGAAGCCGAACTCCTTCTCGAGCCGCGCCACGAACTCCGGGTCGAGGCCCTCGTTGCCCGTGTAGCCGGTTTGCACCGCGGGTCCCATGCTCGCCGAGGACACCGATGCGGTGGTCGACATGCCACCGAGCCCGGACGCCGCAACGATCGCCTGCTCGACAGGACCACCCGGCGCGAACTGCACGATGACGAAGTTGATCACCATGATCCCGAACAGGGTCGGAACGATGAGCAGCACCCGGCGCAGCAGGTAGCGCGCCATCAGTCCGCCTGACCTCGGAAGCGTGCGACTGCGGCTGCTCGTTCCTCGTCGTACCACCAGGTGTCCCAGAACACCTCGCGCTTCAACGGATCGACCTCGGGCCGGCCGAAGCGGTCCCAGAACACGGCACCGATCTGCGTCTTGGTCATGCCGGGGATGTAGTAGAAGTTCCACAGCAGCACCCGGTCGAGGGCACGGATTGCGGCGACGTAGTCGTCGTAGGTCGTGGCCGCCGTCATCGCTTGGATCAGGTGGTCGACCGCGGGGTCGCGCATATTCGGCCAGTTGGAGCTGTAGTCCTGATCGGCCATGACGCTTGCGAAGCTCTGGAAGATCAGGAGAGTAGGGGTATAGCTCGGGCGGAACCAGAGAGCACCGGCGTCGTAGTCGCCGGAACGCGACCGGTACAGCCAGTTCGAGATCTCCGGTGCCTTGATCGACGACGTGATGCCGAGCCTTTCGAGGTTTCGCGTAAACGGAATGAACGAGTTGCCCAGAGCGGGCGACACGGCGATGAACCGGACGTGGAACGGCTCGCCCGTCTCAACATGGACGAGCCGGTCGTCGCGAACCACCCATCCCGCCTCCTTCAACAAGGCGGCAGCGCGAACCAGGTTCTCGCGATGCCACCCGTTGCCGCCGTTGGGCGGTGGCCGGTAGGACTCCGTGAAGACGCGTGGTGGCACCAGGTCGCGCACCGGTTCGAGGTACTCGAGCTCACGAATCCCCGGCAATCCGCTCGCGGCCAGTTCGGAGCCGTGGAAAAAGCTCGTGGCGAGGCCGAAGAAGTTGTAGTTCCTGCGGTTCAGCCACTCGAAGTCGTAGAGCAGCCAGAGCGCCTCGCGCACGCGAATGTCCTGAAAGCGTGGCTGGTCCAGATTCCAGAAGACCGGCCACCATAGCCCCCAAGGCTGCTTCACCGGCAGCCACTCCCGCTTGAACACGCCGGCGCGAAACGGCGGGAAATCGTAGTCGTTCTCCCAGTACGACGGCACGTTTTCGACGTGGAAGTCGATCACGTCGCCCTTCACGGCCTCCGTCTTCACGCGATCGTCGCTGAAGTAGTCGAACTTCATGACGTCGAAGTTGAACCGGCCGCGCATGACGGGCAGGTCCTGTCCCCAGTAGTCGGGCACACGCTCCCAGCGGATCCAGCGCCCAACGCGGAAATCCTTGATTCGGTAAGGGCCGGAACCGAGCGGCGGCTCGACGGTCGTCTTGGTGATGTCGCGGGTCTCCCAGTAATGCGCAGGCAGGATCGGGACTTGGCCGACGCGGATTGGAAGTAGCGCGTCATCGTGGGCTTCGGGCGCGATGCGGAAGAGAATCTCCCGGGGGCTCAAGACCTCGATGTCGGTGATGGGCTTGAGCGGCGCGCTGATGGTCGATGTCGCGTCGTCCCGGTAGGTCCGGTACGTGTAGGCGACGTCCTCGATGGTGACCGGCATGCCGTCATGCCAGCGTGCCCCGGCGCGGAGCTTGAACGCGATCCAGGCGCCGTCCGGAGCCACGGCGATCCCTTCGGCAAGACGACCGTACCAGGCGGATGGTTCGTCGGCGGCTTCGGCCAGCAACGCGTCGTAGAGGAAGTTCGCGTGCGGCGCGGAGGTGCTTAAGCCGGCGACGACCTGGGCTGCACGCAGGGCGGCCGGGTTGAACGAGTCCCAGCTTCCGGTCCCATGGCGGCGCAGCATGCCGCCCTTGGGGGCGTCGGGATTGACGTAGTCGAAATGCTCGAAGTCCGCCGGATACTTGGGCTCGGCTAGGAAGGCGTAGGCATGCCGGTAGTCAATGTCGCTGCGGCCGTCCAAGGGCGCGTTGGCAAGGCCGTGCGCGGCGCCGAAAAGCAATCCGGCAACGAGTGCGACCCTGCAGTGCAGCTTGTGATCGTGATGCGGCTCGGAAGCCCGGCTGGTCCACACGCACCGCCCAAGGGACAGACACCGCCGGTCGCTACGCTCCCTTGAGTGCCTGCCCCGTGGATGGCTGTTTACATATCCCAACGGGCCCGCAGGTAGTGGAATCCGCCGTTGAAGCCGAACGGCGAGGTCTCGGGGTAGATGAGGCCGGCGACTTCACCGTGCGGGTTTTCCGACGGGTAGTTGTTGGTGGCGTTCTGGACACCGTAAAGCAGCATCAGCGATGGCGTGGCCTGCACTGACACTTCGGCGTCGAATACCCAGTCCCGTTCGGGGTAGAACGAGACGCTGCCGTCGTTGGTCGGCGCGTCGTAGTACTCGCCGTAGTAGCGTGTCCGGGCCATCAAGCGCCAGTCGCCGGCGAGGTGCGTCCACGTGATGATGTAGCGCGAGTCCGGACGGCCCTCTTCGATCTGCAGGCGTCGGTTCTCACTGGTGTACTGGGAACTGTACTTGGTGAGTTCGACGTCGGACCAGTTGCCGACGAACGTGATGCTCGACGCACCGCCTGCCAGGTCGAATGGCCAGGTGGCGACGACGTCGATCCCCGAGGTCTGGACGGTCTGCTGGTTCGACAGGTAGCGCACCGACGTGAAGCTGGTCGCGTCGGTCACCCCTGCGGCGAGGAGGCTTGCGATGTCGCTCTCGGTGAGGTTGAACCGGCTGGTGAACGCGATGCGGTCTTCGATCTCGATGTTGTAGTAGTCGATCGTGACGTCGAGGGCACCCACCGTGAACACGGCGCCCAAGGTGACGTTTACCGATTCCTCCGGGGTGAGCGGCAGCGCGCCCTTCTGTACGGCGACGGGGTTCGTCGGGGGCAAGGTGGCGATGTCCGCCAGGAAGCCCATATTGAACTCCGTCGTGACGTTGCGCAGGTTGGCCTGTCCCGCAGTCGGCACCCGGAAGCCCGTGCTGACGGCCCCGCGCAACGCGAAATCGTCCGCGACCTGCACGCGAGCCGCGAACTTGCCGTCCAGGGTGTTGCCGAATTCGTCGTAGCGCTCGAAACGCAGCGCGCCGCCGATCAGCAGGCGGTCGCTGACGTTGGACTCGAGGTCGATGTAACCCGCCATCGCGCGCACGCTGTTCTCGCCCGCGTCGCCCGGCTGGAAGCCGGGGAAGCCGTTGGAACCGATCCCGAAACCCTGGGCGGCGAGGTTGTATTCCGTGTCGATGTAGAACGAGTTCGGCTCGCCGTTCTCGATCTTGAACGTCTCGTCCCTGTACTCCAGCCCGAGCGCCACGTTCACGGGGCCGTAGAGGCCCATGTCGATCGGCTTCGAAAGGTCGAAGTTCACGACGCGATCGGTTTCGGTGTACGCCCCGGCGTTGTAGTACACGTCGATGTCGTTGCGCGTACCCAGGAGCTGCGGGTTGATGGTGTTGTAGATGTAGAACTGGGCATTGCTGCGCCCGGTGGTGACGCTCATGTCGTAGTACCACCCGGAGTCGTGCTCGCCGCGCACGCCGCCCGCAATGCTCAAGTCGTGGATGAAGGCGCCGAACTGGGGCGTGAAGCCACCGGGGAACCTCTCGATCAGCGAGTAGCAGCCCGGATCCCTGGACACGGCGTTGAGGTCGGACGAGTTCGGGCTGTTGCCCTGGATACGGATGACAGGGCAACTGTTGACCTCGCCGGGCATGTTGTCCGACGGATCGAGGTCGGCGACTTTCACGGTGTTGAGACCGTCGACGACGGGGCCGCGGAAGACGCCGCCGCGCGTGTGCGGGTTCCGGAAATAGAATCCGCCCTCGACTTGCCGTTCCGCCCAGTTGCCGAACGCGTACGCCTCGGCGCCGCCGCCGAGGTCCACGCCGAAGTTGCCAAACAGCTTGAAGTCGTCGGAATACTCGGGTGCGCCCCAGATCTGTGCAGCAGGCTCCCGGACGTAGGTGTTGCCGGCGTTGATCAGCCCTTGGGCGTCGGCACGCTGCCGGCTACGACTCGTCGGGTCGGACTCCTTCCACTCGAAGCTCAAGTTGGCGAAACCGTAGTCCGACACCGGCAGCCCCACGTTGCCCGAGACCGTCACGGCGTCGCCGTCGCCCTCGTAGTGGGTGCCCCACTTGGCGTCGATCGACGCGCCGTCGCGATCTTCCTTGAGCACGAAGTTCATGATTCCTGCGATGGCGTCGGATCCATACTGCGCCGATGCGCCATCGCGCAGCACCTCGAGGCGGTCGAGGGCGATCGCGGGGATGGCGGATACGTCCGGGCCTTGCGAACCCCCTGAAATACCCGAGCCCAGCAAGGCGATGACCGCCGCTCGATGGCGACGCTTGCCGTTGACGAGCACCAGCGTCGCGTCCGGGGCCATGCCGCGCAAGGTGGCCGGGCGGATGAAGGTGGCGGCGTCGCTGATCGGCTCCTGGCTGACGTTGTAGGACGGCACCAGGCTCGCGATCAAGTCGTCCAAGTTCGAATTGCCGTGCGCGAGGAAGTCGTCCCCTTGAACAACGTCCACGGGGACGGGTGAGTCGGCTGCGGACCGGTCCCGGCGCCGAGAGCCGACGACGATCACTTCCTCGACTTCGCCGGTGGCTTGGGCGATCTGGGCCTCACCCTCCTCCTGGGCACCGGCGGTAGCGGTCGCGAACACAGCCAGCGTGGCGGCCAGTGCGCTCAATGTGAGTCTATGACGCATAGGATTCCTCCGTGTTGTCGGTCGTTTACCGCACTACGGGTATCACCTTGCTCCCGCGGTCAGAATATCGTTACCCAAGGACGTCTACTGCATGGCCGGGAGCATATCACACGGCCTTGCACTGTTGGCCGACACGGCCATCGGTTCAGGCCCGGCCAGGTCTGTCGGCTCCCTCGACGGGCGGGTGTGTTACGCTCGCCGCCCACGTCATTTTGGGCTGGGTAGACGGGCAATTATGTGGTACCTCATCGAGGATTTTTTCGAGCAGGGCTTGATCGCCAAGCTGTTCATCGGCGTGGGCTGGCTCGCGGTCTTGATCATGGTCGCGAGTCTCGTGGATTCCCTGCTCCCGTAGTCGGATGCGCCTGCCGTGTGGCTTAAATCGCTAACGGAGACTCAACGCGACGCGCTCCTGGGCCTTGCGCACAACGTCGTGGTCTCCGATGGTCTCCTCGACCCCAACGAGGAGGACATGCTGGTGGACTTCAAGCGCGAAATGGCGCTAAAGCCCGATGTCGATTCCGACTACTTGGAACTGGACGGCATCGGCGCGATCTTCGATACCCGGCGGGCGCAGACGATCGCCATTCTTAACCTGCTGCGCCTGTCCTACGTGGACGGTGCCTTTGAGATCGAGGAAGAGTGCTTGCTGAAGGAAGTGGCCCGCGTATTCGGCATCGATGACGAGGAATTCATGCGCATGGACGACTGGGTCAGGCAGCTCGTCTCGTTGGAGCAGGACGCCCGGCGACTGATGGATGCGCCGTCCAGCAAGGCAGCTTAACCCGCAAGCGGACCCACGCGCAGCGTAGCGCTCAGTCGCCGTTGATCAAGACCTTCTTCGCGCGATTGAGTGTTGCGGCGAGGTAGTCCGTGCCACCCCGATCCGGATGCAGCTTCTGCATGAGCCGGCGATGCGCCTCGACGATATCGGTCTTGGACGCTCCCGCATCGAGGCCAAGGACCGCGAGTGCCTGCTCGGCGTCCATCTCGTCGGATGTGTCGGCGGACGTCCTGCCGCGGTGGTCAGCCGCCTCGGACCACCCCGGAAACCGCCGGTCGAGGTACGCACCGAGCAGTTGGCGCGAGTCTTGGTCCGAGAGTTCGCCGAAGACCGTCTCCAAGGCGTGGAGGTCCAGTTCCGAAAGCCGTCGACCAGCGGCCCCGCCAGCCAGGATTTCACCGTCCATGGCGCCGGTTTCGTGATCGAGCGTCATGCGCAGTTCGTTGGTTGCGACGGTGGAATCCTTGGGTGCCGGGCCGGGATCCGCTCCCGGTGGCGCAGTGCCGCGGGCGAACAGCTTGTTGCGCAGGAAGTTGCTGATCAGCGGCCCGGCTATCAAGCCGGCCAATCCGCGGAGAAACGGCAACGCACCGGCGGCCAGGGCCGCCAGCCAATGCAGCCGCCCGGTGGCGGTGAGCAGCAGGAGCACGGTGACCAGCACGACCGCCGCGCCGACAGCGAGTTGCTTGAACCGTTGCGAGCGGTTCGCGGCGCCGAACGCGCGCCAAAGGAACAGGAAGGCCGCCACGCCGACGATGGCGGCGAGCAGGAGCATCACGGCGGCAATTGCGCGAGCAGTCCGCGCGCGGCCGCGCTGCCGAGTTCGGTCAGACCACGCCGACCCTGGGTGGCATAGCGCGCGACGGCACCGAACAAGCCACGCAACTCGCTGGCGCTACCGGGGGCGAACGGTGCATAGGCGCCGCCCGTGATCCGTGCGATGGCCCGGAAGGTCTCGCCGGCCTGGCGATCGTATCCCTCGTGGAAGATGAAGAACGGCAGATTGAACAGCGCCAGCTTGCCAGCTTCTGCGACAAGAACCGCGTGCGGCTCTTCGCACGCGTCGCCGATGAATACTGCCGCCTTGATCGGTTCGGTCCTGGCCTCGTTGAGGGCGTGGCGCAAGACGCGCGCGATCTGGGTCAAACCCCCGTGACAGCGGACGCCGGTCATCTCGCGCAGCAGTTGCGGGGCCGCGGTGAGCCAGGGTGAGACATGGAACTCCTGGAATCCGCGGTAGTAAGCCAATTGCACCGTGGCCGCTGGCATGGTCTCGGCGGCGGCCTGAAACAACTCGGCGTGCAGATGCGTCGCTAGGTCCCACGTGGGCTCGCGGCTCGCAGTGGCATCGAGGGCGAACAGGATGCGCTGGTTCGTGCCCAGACCGACGGTTGGCGGCGCGGAGCGACGGGCCTCGGCGAGGAAGCTCTTCACGTCCGAGCGCAATGCGGGGGGATCGGCCACAAGGTTGCTTATGACGGCTACCCGCCTATGATGCGTCATGGCCGTCGCCACCGGCAACAACGCGACTGCTCCGCGGCAGGCGCGGAGCGCAAGGTGATGCCAATAGGCCGACTGGAGAACGCCGCTTGGCGACAGACGACGACAAGGGACGCGAGGACATCACTCGGTGGCTCGCGGAATTGCGCATCGAGCATCGCGACCTCGACGAGGTCATCGAGTATCTCGAACAGACCGGCCATCCGGACCGAATGAAGGTTCGCCGCATGAAAAAGCGCAAGCTGAAGCTCAAGGACACGATCTCCCGGCTTGAGAGCCAACTCATTCCGGACCTCGATGCCTGACGCGGAGACCTACTTGACGGTCGCCGTGTCGTCGCGGGCTTTGTTCGACCTCGACGCGTCCGACGCCGTCTATCGGCAACAAGGGCTCGAGGCATACCGGCGCTATCAGATCGTGCACGAGGACGAGACATTGGCCCCGGGGGAGGGATTCACTTTCGTGACGAAGCTCTTAGGCCTCAACGAAGAGTTGGGTCGACGCCGCGTCGACGTGATCCTGTTGTCGCGCAACTCCGCGGACACCGGCTTGCGCGTCTTCAATTCCATCCATGCCCATGAACTCGACATCGTGCGCGCGGCTTTTTCCTCTGGGGCGAGCCCCTACCGCTACGCCCGGGCATTCGGGTGCGACCTGTTCCTGTCCACGGAAGCGGGCGACGTGCAGCACGCCCTGGACAGCGGGATGGCCGCGGCGACCCTGCTCGCGCGGGGGCGGGCCAACGAAACGCGCCCGGACGTGCGCCGCAGCACGCTGAAGATCGCGTTCGATGGCGACGCCGTGCTGTTCTCGGACGCGGCGGACCGCATTTTCCGCGACGAAGGGCTTGAGGCCTTCGCGTCCGCGGAGGCCGCAGCGGCCGATGAGCCTTTGGGCGGCGGTCCGTTCAAGCCGTTCCTCGAAGGGCTGCATCGACTGCAGCAGGAGTTCGACGGCCGCGACTGCCCGATCCGCACGGCACTCGTCACGGCGCGGGGTGCACCGGCCCACAAGCGCGTCATCAAGACGTTGCGCGCGTGGGACATCCGCCTCGACGAGAGCCTGTTCCTCGGCGGCCTGGACAAGGGAGAGTTCCTGCGGGCCTACGAGGCGGATGTGTTCTTCGACGACCAGGCCGGGAACTGTCACGCCGCTGGCGAGCACGTAGCCACCGGCCATGTTCCGCACGGCGTGCGCAACGAGGCCGACTAGGTGCCGGTCGTGCGGTTTCCGAAACCCTGTTCAACTGTCAAGATGAGCCCTGGTCAGGTACGCCAGCCATGAAACTGCATCAGCTTCGCTACATCTGGGAGGTCGCGCACCACGACCTCAACGTCACGGCGGCGGCAACCGACCTGTACACGTCGCAGCCGGGGATCAGTCGGCAGATTCGCCTTCTCGAAGACGAACTCGGCGTCGAGATCTTCGCCCGAAGCGGCAAACACCTGACGCGCGTGACCGCCGCCGGGCAGATCATCCTCGACAAGGTCGGTCACATCTTGCGCGAGGTGGACAGCATCAAGGCCGTCGCCGAGGAGTACCGTAACGAGACCCGCGGCACGCTGTCCATCGCGACGACGCATACGCAGGCGCGCTATGCACTGCCGGACATCCTGCCGGCGCTGCGCGAGCGCTACCCGGAAGTCAGCTTGAACATGCGCCAGGGGAACACCGAGCAGATCGGCGAATTGGCGTCCTCCGGCGTCGTGGATTTCGCCATCGCGCCCGAGGTGATGGACCGCTACGGGGACTTGGTGATGATGCCGTGCTACCGGTGGAACCGGTGCGTCGTCGTTCCCCGCGACCACCCCTTGGCGGATCGAAGGACGCTGCGTTTCGAGGATCTGGAAGCGCATCCGATCGTGACCTACGATGCGGGTTTCCGCGAGCGACTCCCGCTCGCGCGCGATGACATCGACGAGGACGAGAGCACGTTCAATATCGCGCTCTCGGCGGTCGACACCGACGTCATCAAGACGTACGTCCGCCTGGGGTTCGGCATCGGCGTTATCGCGCGGATGGCCTACGACCAGGACATGGACAGGGACTTGGTGGCCATCGACGCCAGCAACCTGTTCCGACCCAGCACAACCTACATCGGTTGCCGCAAGGGCACGTTCATGCGCCAGTTCATGCTCGACTTCGTAGGCCTGTTCGCACCGCACCTGACCGCCGAGGTCATCCGCCAGGCCTTGGCGGAACCCAATGTCGTTCAGCGGGCGGCGCTGTTCGAGGACATGGAGCTGCCCGAACGGTAGCTTCTTGCGTACGGCCTATCCGTTGCCGTCGCGGAGACGATGATGAAGCTTGGGAATCGCGTATGCGTCGTGGTCGGCGCCGGGCAGACGCCGGGAGAGACCATCGGCAACGGTCGCGCGGCGGCGATCACCTACGCTCGCGCTGGCGCGCGGTTGCTGTTGGTGGACCACATGGCAGAGCGCGTCGACGAGACGCAACGGATGGTCGCCGACGAGGGTTTCGCGGCGGAAACGCTGGTGGCGGACGTGACGGTGGAGCCCGGGTGCAAGTCGATCAGCGACCACGCTAACGAGCGTTTCGGGCGCATCGACGTGCTGCACTACAACGTCGGTAAGAGCCAAGGCGACGGCGAGGCTTCGGAACTGGCGCTTGAGAACTGGGCCGGGATCATGACGCTCAACCTCACCGGCTACTACCTGACGTGCAAGCACGTTCTGCCGACCATGCGGGCGCAGCGGTCGGGCGTGATCATCGGCATTTCGTCCATGGCGGCACACGGTGCCCACATGAACATGACCTACGGGGTCTCGAAGGCGGGCATGAACTCGCTGACCAAGTCCCTGGCAATCCACAATGCGCCGTACGGCATCCGCGTCAACGCCATCATGCCGGGCTTGATGGACACGCCCATGGCCATCGAGCGGCGTGCCCGCGAGCAGAACCGGTCGCGCGAAGAGATCCGCGCCGAACGGGCGCGCCAAGTGCCGCTCTTGGGCGAGCAGGGCACGGGCTGGGATGTTGCCAACGCGGCGTTGTTCCTCGCATCCGACGACGCGAGATACATCACGGGCATCTGCCTGCCGGTTGACGGCGGGCTATCGGCGAGAGGATAGCGCGCCAGGGATACGCCACGGTCGAGCCGGCTAAAGGAAGTCCAGGTCCGGATTGGCGCGCAGCACCTCTTGGGCTTCCTCGACGCGCTTCGGCCGGCCGCCCAGTACCTCCCTCGAGAAACGCAGGTACACGGTGTGCACCGTCGTACGGTCGCCATCCTCAACCACGAAGAACGGTGCGACCTGCACGCCGTGGCGCTGGGCGAGGCGCATGCCCTCGGATTGCGGGTCGCGTTCGTCGGCGACCACCACGCGATGGATGGCGTCGATCTCGCCGCTTGACTCCAGGCGCTGCTGTACGTCGGCGCACTTGGCGCAGGGCTCGCCATTGGCGAGGATCTTCTTCACGAAGGTGATGCGCACGGGCGGACGGCGCTTTCGCTAGCCGTTGACGATTCGGATCGGTGCGACGTTTTGCGCGTGCAGACCGCATTCCTTGTCGGCGGGGTTCTCCCACCACCAGCGCCCCTCGCGCTCGTGCTGGTGGGGACCGACCGGACGTGTGCAGGGCTCGCAGCCGATCGAGCGGAAGCCTTGGTCGTGGAGCGGGTTGTACGGGACGGCGCGCCGTCGGATGTAGTCCCAGACATCCGTACCGGTCCACGCGCTCAACGGGTTG
>JAPOVK010000050.1 GCA_026708185.1 Gammaproteobacteria bacterium
AGCGCGAGGGGCCCGCCCCTCGCAAGAAAGAGCCCTCAGCCGGGGAGCGCGAGGGGCCTGCCCCTCGCAAGAAAGAGCCCTCAGCCGGGGAGCGCGAGGGGCCTGCCCCTCGCAAGAAAGAGCCCTCAGCCGGGGAGCGCGAGGGGCCTGCCCCTCGCAAGAAAGGCCATCGACGTTGAGGCGGACGGCGGAGCGCCGATGCCCGCGCCGCGGTCGATGTGAATGTCGGTAAGCGTTCACCGGTTATGTCGTTGCAGCCGCGCCTCCAGTTCCGCGATGCGTTCCGCGGCCTGTTGCGCCGCCGCCTCGGCGGCCATGCGCGCACGGCGTTCGTTGCTGCGGCCGGCCTCTGCTTCCAAACGGCTGGCCTCAGCCTTTGCACGTGCACTCTCCGCCTCGTGGCGTGCGGCTTCTGTTCGTTGGAGTTGAGCCTCCGCTTGCTGGCGGGCCACGGCCTCCTCGTCGTAGGTGACGTACGAGTTCCGTTTCCGATTCGATACGTCGAAGACCACGAACACGTCTGGTGCGAGCCTGTCCACGATCGGTTTGCCGTGCGCGTCGAGCAGCACCTCGCCATGCTCGTCCACCCGCAGGTAGTGCACGAACATGCCGGCCTGCACGGCGACGTCCGCACGTTGCGCGTAGTGACCTCGCAGGCCGTAGAAGGCGTAGCCGAGCGGCTCGAGCTGATAGTCGGTCTCAGCCAAAAGCTCGTCGTCCTCGTAGGGCAGTTCGGCCTCGGTGGGAAGACGCCACGCCGGGTCGATGCGCGGCAAGCGCGGGAAGTCGCGGATGGCGGGTTCGGCCATAGCCATACTCCGTGGTGTTCCGCCGCGAGCAAGGCCGCTCGCCCGCAGCGTGACGAGGCGACCGTACCACAGCGGCGGCGTCGAGATGCCGGGCGCGCATCGGGGCCGCTCACGAGATGATGACGGCTCCATCCTGCCGCTCCAGGATGGACGGGCGCGATGGCCGATCTCTTCCATGCAACAAACACCAAAGGGAGCGTAGCGACCGTCGGTGGTTGTTGCATGGGAGGTCGGCGTGGCCTTGGGCCGGAGTCGGCGCGCCGCAAGCGGCGCGCGCCGGTGCCGAGCGAACGCGAGGTACCGGACACGGCTATGGGGCGCTCGTTTACATGTAGGACATAGGCCCTTCGACCTCAAGGCACTTCACCCGGGTCGACGCGCTACTCGTAGCGCTGGCGTATATCGGCAAGTCCCGCGTCGAGTTCGTCCCTGGCCAGGTACCGCCCTCGCACCATCACCGCCTCGATGGAACGACTGTTGTCGATGTCGGCCAGCGGGTCGTTGCGCAGCACGACCAGGTCGGCGTCGCGTCCGGGCAGGATGCTGCCCCACGTCTCACCCATCCCGTAGAACTCGGCGGGCACGGTCGAGCCGGACGCGATGGCTTCGAAGGGGCTCATCCCCGACGCGACCATCGCGGCCAGTTCGCGGTGGATCGAGAAACCCGGCGTGTTGAAGATCTGCGGCGAGTCCGAGCCGAGTAGGATCGGCACGCCGGCGTCGTGCGCGGCGCCGATGAGGCGCTTGCGCAGGCTCAAGAAACGCGCCGCGGATTCCGGCGTGAACCCGCGCGCCGAGCCGGCGACCGCGCGCGAGTAGCTCTGGCGCAGGTTCTCTGGCAGGTAGGCGTAGTCCTCGCGGGCCTGCTGCGCGGCTAGGTCCCCGGCGACGTTCTCCAGCAACGTCTCAGTGGGCACCACGGCGGCCCCGGAAGCGGTCAGCGCGTCGATCAGGGCCGGAATCCGACCACTCTCGACGTCGGGCACGAGGTCCGCGCCGAACCAGGACCCCTGCCGGTCGGCTAGGCGCGCCGGTGCCACGAGCGTCTCCACGAAGCCGTCGAGGTGGTCGATGGTCTGTTGCTTGGCCGCGAGGCTGTCGAGCAAGCCGACGGCACCGGTGACATGCCCGGCAAAGGCGATGCCGGCCTCGTTCGCCGTCTGCGCGACGGCGTGGAAGGCGGCTTCGGACAGACCCGGATGGATCTTCAGGAAGTCGTAGCCGGCTGCAAGCTGGTCGCGTACGCGCTGTTCCGCGGTGGCCACATCGCGCACGCTGCCCCCGCTGAACGACGGCCCCGAGATCATCAGCGCAGGGCCGAGGACGTCGTGGGCGGCGATGGCGTCGCGAAGTTCGAGATGGGTCGGGTGGCCCATCATCCCGCGGGCCCGCGTGACGCCGTTGGCCACCCACAGGAACAGCACGTCCTCGCGATAGCCCGGGTTGTCCATGCGCGGCACGGGGACGTGCGCGTGCATTTCCGTGAGGCCGGGGATGACGTACATGCCGTCGAGATCGATGGTTTCGGCGTCGGGGGCCGCAGGTCCCGACGCGAAGGTGCCGTCGTGGACCACGATGTCGAGCACTTCGTACGTCGGACCCGAGTCCATGGTGAGCACGCGGGCGTTGGTCAAGGAGAGGTCGGCGCCGTAGGTTGAAGCGGCGAGCATCCCCGCGACTAGGGCCACGAACGCGTTGCGCATGGCGACCACCCCTCTTTCGGCGGCAGGTACGGCATACAACGTACACCGAGTCGGTTTTCTGGTTCAATTGCCGTGTCCAAGGACCGCAAGCACCGAGCGATGACCGAGCGACAGTTGATGTTCACGGAGTCCGAGCTGCTCTCCGACCACGACTACGCCGCGGCGCACGTCATCGACGGGCGCAGGCTGCACGGCGGCTTCGACGGGGCCGGTAGCTACGTGCCGCCGCGCTCGAAGGGGCGCCGGGTCGCCATCGACAACTGGACTGCGGCGCTCCGGGAACGGGGCGGCGACCTGCTCGACGCGGACTCGTCGCTGCTCACCGGGCCGCGGGTCCCCAATCCCAAGCAGCAGCGCTACCTGATCGAATGCGGCATCACGCGGCCGTTCTGGAACGGATTGACGGTCACGGGCAAGATCGAGGGCCGGGGACGCATGATCGCGGAGATGCCGTTTCCGGACATGCAGCGGATCATCGTCGAGGACATCAGCGGCATGGCCCTCGGGCATCTCAAGAAGGGCCTCCTGAAGGCTCACGGGATCGACGAGGGCGGTGAACCGGACAAGGGCGTCGGCGGTCACGACGTCATGTGGTTCGTGGCTCGCGACCTCGCGTTCGGCGCCGATGCGCACCCGGACATCGAACCGTCCGGCGGGATCGCCCGCCCCGAAGGCGAGGAGCGATACATGCCCGAGCTGGAGGTGCCCTACGAGATGGCGCTGCGCTTCCTGATGAACCTGCTGCTGATCGAGTTCCGCGCCGAGATCGGCTTTGCGACCTCGCAGGAGACCTTCCGCTCGCCGGGGCTGTTCGCCGGCCGGTCCAGCGAGGCCCTCGAAGCAGCGGAGATCGTCGAACGCATCCGCACCGACGAGCGGATCCACGTCGAGTCGCTGCGGCTCTACTTGGGCGAATTGCGCTCCTTGACGTTGAAGTGCGTCGACGGCGGCACGATCGCCGGCGCCGAGATCGTCGATCGGTTCTGGACCGGCCTGGTGCAGTGGGCCACCGTCCTGCAGCCGCGGCTCGCCGCTGAACGCCAGCACGAAGTGCTCAAGGCCGAGATCCTGGCCCAGGAGGACGGGGCTCGCGTCCTCGCCGGCTTCAACGCGCTCGCGGACGCAGGCTACAGCATGGCGGGTTGACAACTGTCACGGCAACCGGTGACGGTTGCCGGTACCAGCGCACCGGCCCATGGGCATGATGTGGTCATGGATTGTGCGCCGCAGTCAGTCCGACGAATAGGTGATGGACAAGAAGGCACTTCTCAACGAACTGAAAATCGACCGGGACGATGCGTCCGGCGGCCGCAAACCGCTGAAATGGCTGGTTGCTATCGCCGTGGTCGGCGGCATCGCCTTCGTCGGCTGGGCCTTCGGCAGGCCGTACCTCGCCGGCACGGATGCGGCGGCCGCCGAAGTGCGCACGTTGCTGGTGCGAACATCATCGGCCGCGACACCCGGGGGGAGCGTCCTGGATGCGACCGGCTACGTGGTGGCACGCCGCCAAGCAACGGTGAGCGCGAAGACCACGGGCAAGGTCATGGAAGTGCTGATCGAAGAAGGCATGACCGTCGAGGAGGGCCAGCTTCTCGCCGTGTTGGACGCCAGCATCCCCGAAGCGCGCCTTGCGCTCTTCGAGTCGCAGTTGGCGTCCGCACGAGCCCTCGTCGACGAGATCGGGGTAGACATTCGCCAGGCCGCGCTCGACTACTCGCGGACCAAGGATCTCGCCGAACGCGACCTTGCGAGCCAAGCCGAGCTGGACCGCGCCCGCCTCGTACTGCAGGGCCTGCAAGCGCGGCTGAAGCGTACCGAGAGGGACATCGAGGTGGCCGGGCGGTCCTTGGCCGTGCAGCGTCGGGAAGTCGACGATATGCAAATCCGTGCGCCGTTCGGCGGCGTGGTGATCGCCAAGGCGGCGCAGCCGGGCGAGATGATCTCGCCGATTTCCGCCGGCGGCGGGTTCACGCGCACGGGCATCTGCACGATCGTGGACATGGACTCCCTGGAGGTCGAGGTCGACGTCAACGAGGCGTACATCAACCGCGTCTATCCCGACCAGCCGGTGACCGTGACGTTGAACGCCTACCCCGACTTCCCGATTCCCGCCGCGGTGATCGCGACGATTCCGGCGGCGGATCGCAACAAGGCGACCGTCCGGGTGCGCATCGCGTTTCGCGACCGCGATCCGCGCGTCCTGCCGGACATGGGCGTCCGGGTCGCCTTCCTGGAGGAGGGCGAGCCGACCGAGGAGAGGGCGACCGCGAAGATCCTCGTACCGAGGGCTGCCGTGGCAAGCGCGGAAGGCGCCCGTTACGTCTGGGTGGTGAGCGACTTGGGCGACGGCCGGGGCACCGTGGCACGCCGCACCGTCGTCGTGGGGCGCAGCGAGGGTTCGCGCATCCAGGTCACCGCGGGGCTCTCGGATGGCGAGCGAATCGTGGCCGCGGCGCTTGAGCCCACGCTGCGCGACGGCGACGAGATCAACCTGATCAACTGACCAACAAGGGGTAGCCGCATGGCAATCGTCGACCTGAAGGACGTGCACAAGAGCTTCACGAAGGGGCGCGAGCGGGTGGAGGTACTGCTCGGGATCGACCTCGCCATAGACCAGGGCGACTTCCTCGCCTTGATGGGTCCGTCCGGTAGCGGCAAGACGACGCTGCTGAACATCGTGGGCGGCATCGACAGCGCGAGCCAGGGCCACGTCACCGTCGCCGAGGCGAATCTCAACCGGATGAGCGGTCGCGACCTCGCGCGTTGGCGTTCGTCGACGATCGGCTTCGTCTTCCAGTTCTACAACCTGCTGCCGGTATTGAACGCGCGCCGCAACGTGGAATTGCCGCTCCTTCTCACCAAGCTTTCGGGCAAGCAGCGGCGGAGGAACGCGGACACCGCGTTGGAGATCGTCGGCCTTTCGGACCGGGCGAAGCACAAGCCCGGCGAACTCTCGGGCGGACAGCAACAGCGGGTCGCCATTGCCCGAGCGATCGTGGCGGACCCGCCGATCCTCGTGTGCGACGAACCCACAGGCGACCTGGACCGCGAAACCGCCGAGGAGATTCTCGACCTGCTCGGCATCCTGAACCGCGACCACGGCAAGACCATCATCATGGTGACGCACGATCCGAAGGCGGCGGACCACGCCCGCCGTACTTTGCATCTCGACAAGGGCCAACTGGTAACGGAGGCGGCGGCATGAGCGCACTAGGTCTGATCTGGGCGAATCTGCAGCGCCGCAAGATTCGCACCTACCTGACGATATTCTCGCTACTCGTCGCGTTCCTGCTGTTCACGGTGCTCCGCACCGTGGCCGTGTGGTTCGAACAGGGCATCGGCGACACCGGCGGCGTGGACCGGCTGGTCGTGACGGCCAAGTACTCCATCATCGAAAGCCTGCCCATCAGCCAGCGGGCTGAGATCCTGGCCGTAGACGGCGTCGAGGCCATCACGCACATGACGTGGTTCGGGGGCAACTACCAGGATCCGCGCAATTTCTTTCCCAAGTACCCGGTCGAACCCCTCGGCTACTTCGAGATGTTCCCCGAGTACATCATCGATCCGGACCAGCTCAACGCTTTCGCCAATACGCGCACCGGGGCGGTGGCGCCCGCCGGCATGCTCGAGCAATACGGCTGGCAGGTCGGCGACAAGATCCCCATCGAGGCCGACATCTATCCCATGAGCGACGGCAGCCGGCTTTGGGAGTTCGACCTCGTGGGCTCGTACACCACCGAGGCAGAGGGTGGCCCGCCGCCGGTATTCCTCTTCCACTACGACTTCTTTGACGAGGCGCGCCAGTTCGGCCAAGGATCGGTCGGCTGGTGGACGGTGCGCATCGGCGACCCGGAGCGCGCGCCGGAAATATCGAGCACCATCGATACGCTGTTCGAGAATTCGCTCAATCCCGTCAAGTCCGCCACCGAGGACGAGTTCGGGCGCCAATTCGCGGCGCAGATCGGCGACATCGGCCTCATCACCACGGGCATCCTCTCGGCCGTGTTCTTCACAATCCTGCTGCTGACCGCCAATACGATGAGCCAGGCGTTGCGCGAGCGCATCCCGGAACTCGCCGTGTTGAAGACGGTCGGCTTCTCCAACCTGAAGGTGGCCATGATCGTGCTGGGCGAATCCGTGCTGCTGTGCGCGCTCGGCGGGCTTCTCGGGATTGCTCTGGCCGTGCTCGCCGCGCCCGGGATCAACCAGGCCATGGCAAGCACTGGCCTAGGCCTCTTCATCATCGGCTGGGAAGTCCCGGCCATCGCCGCCGGCCTCGCCGTGCTGCTTGGCGTCGCCGTCGGCACGAGTCCGGCCTGGTCGGCGAATCGGCTCTCGATAGCCGATGCGTTGCGGAGGAGTTGACCTGTGTTCGGACAGATACTCGAAATCGCCTTGATGAATCTGCGCAACCTGCCGTCGCGGATCGGCAGTTCGTCGGTGATCGTGGTGGGGATCGGTGGCGTGGTGGGCGTGCTGATCGCCATCCTTGCCATGGCCGCGGGCTTCAAGAGCACGCTTGAACGCGGCGGCGAGCCGGATCGCGCCTTGGTTCTGCGCGGCGGCTCCACCAGCGAACTGTCGAGCGGCGTGTCGGTAGAGGAGCGCGGCGTGATCGCCAGCATGGAAGGCGTAGTGCTCGCAAGCCCCGAACTCTACGTCGTGGCGGACGTCCCCAAGCGTGCCACGGGCACGGACGCCAACCTGATCCTGCGCGGGGTCGCCCAGGCCGCCTTCGATTTGCGCGACGAAGTCGAGATCGTGGAGGGCCGCAATTTCGAACCGGGCAAGGCCGAGTTGATCGCCGGGCGCAGCGCGCACACCGAGTTCGCCGGCATCGACGTAGGCAACACGGTGCGCCTGCGCCAGAGCGAGCTGACGGTGGTGGGCATCTTCGAGGCAGGCGGTTCCGCGTACGAGTCCGAACTGTGGATGGACCTGATCTTCGCGCAATCATCCTTCCGGGCCGAGGGCGCCATCAGCTCCATGCGTCTGCGCGTGGACTCCCCGGCGCGCATTCCGGAGTTGGCCCAGCAGGTTGAGGATGACCCGCGCCTAGACCTCACCGTGCAGTCCGAGGAGGAGTTCTTCGCCTCCCAGTCAGCGGATCTCACCAGCACCATCGAGACGTTCGGCTCCGCCGTGGCGACCATCATGGCGATCGGCGCGGTGTTCGCGGCGCTCAACACCATGTACTCCGCCGTGGTCACCCGCACGGTGGAGATCGCCACGCTGCGCGCATTGGGCTTCGGAGGATTGCCGGTGGTGATCTCCGTGATGATCGAGTCGCTGGCGCTAGCGTTGCTCGGCGGCGCGCTTGGCGCGGGGGTGGCTTACCTGGTCTTCGACGGCTTTACGGCCTCGACGCTGAACAACGTCTCGTTCTCGCAAGTCGCATTCGACTTCGCCGTCACGCCGGAGCTGATCCGGGACGGAGTGACGTGGGCCGTGGTGCTCGGCGCGGTCGGCGGGCTGTTCCCCGCGATCCGGGCGGCGCGATTGCCGATCACGGTTGCCTTGCGCGGCGAGTAGACGCCGGTTCTAGGATTCGGCGAAGGCTCGCTTCGCGGCGCGTCGTTCGTCGATGCAGTTGCGGTATTCCGCGGCCCGGCGGACCAACTGGAAGATCCACCCTCCTCGAAGGAGTTCAGGGTCTGGACCAGGCCAAGCCTGCGCGGTGTCGGGGGGCGCCCGCCATGATCGTCGCCGGCACGACGGCCATCGGTCCGCGCAAGGCCAACTGCTCGCCGCTACGGGCGTTGCGGACGAGGATGCGACGCCCACCGCGGCCGGAAGACGCACTCAGTGGACCCGGGCGGCCAAGACGTCGCAGAGCGACCCGTGGAGCACCGCGTTCGCCGTCGACCCGGTGAGCAACTGCAGACCATGCTTGCCGTGGGTGCCCACGACGATTAGATCGGCGCCGATTTCGCGGGCCAGGTCGTGGACCCGCGGCCCGACGTGACCGGCGAGTTCAAAGACGTCGTCCTCGTCGATGCCAAAGTTGTCGGCTAGGCGGCCGAGCCGCTCGGCCGCTTCGTTCAGGAGCGGGTCGTAGGAACTTGCGCTGACGTTGCAGACCGCGAGGTCGGCACCGCAATGCAGCGCGACCCGGTTGGCCTCCTCCATGACCTGGAAGGACTCGTCGCTCAGATCCACGGCGGCGAGGACCTTGCGGTAGGCCGGTGGCAGATCGGATACCTCATCCTCGATGTGCACGGCGAGCACGTCGCATGGCGTGCCGTGGATCATGGCATTGGATGTCGATGCGAACAGCGCCCGTGCGCCGTGGTGCCCATGGCTGCCGACGACGACGAGATCCGCGTTTTGGCGTGCGTAGTCATGCAGCGCACCTGCCGCCCGCCCGTCCAGGACGCGGCACTTGGTGATCCCGCGCGGCGTGCAAATGCTCTCCAGGTACTCGTCCGCCTGGCGGCGCACCGCGGCATCGAGGGCTTCCGTCGTCTCGAACGTGCCGAGGGTGTAGTCGTGGTGCTCGTGGTGGAAGACGCTGCAGGCATGCACCGCCTCGATGTGCGCCGGATCCGCCAGTTCGCAGGCCCTAGCCAGGACGGCGTTGGCGGCACCCTGATGCATGTCCAGACCGACCACGACGCGCTCGAATGCACTCATGGGTTGGCTCCTCGACTGGTGGCTTGGTTAGGGCGAACGTAACGCCGTCGCGCTATGCTTGCGAAGGAACCAATCGCTATAAGAACGCGCCCGCTTAGAACAAACCGGCATTTTTCGGTGATACTTGGGCGGGTGTATGTTGGTTGGCTGGAAGCCTGTTTGGCTGCCGAGCCACGCTGGCCGGTCGCGGTAGTTTCAAGCATCTGGCCGCGATGTCCGGAGCGGGGGAAGCGATGGAAACGGACGTCACGCTGGAGCGCGGCGTGGTCGTGGTGGCTGTATCGGGGCGAATCGACTTCGCGGTGGCGGCCGAGTTCGAGGCGCGGTTGCGCCCGTTTCTCAACGTGGCGGAGATCCGCGGGCTGATCTTGGACATTGCCGACGTCACCTACGTCAGCAGTGGCGGGTTGCGGGTCATGCTCATGGCGTCGCGTGCGTTGACGCGTCGGTCGGCGGGATTCGCGGTTTGTTCGCCGTCCGAACCCATCCACGGTCTGCTCGAAGGCACGGGGTTCGCGGAGGTCCTCAACGTCCACGACAACCGCGAATCAGCGCTCGCCGCGTTCGGCCCAGACGAGGCGACCTAGTGGTCTAGAAGATGCCCGCTTCGAGACCGGCGGCCAGGGTCATACCGAGTTCGCGGCAGGCTTCGAGATCCGCATCGCACACTTCGCCGCGGGCGATGATCGGTTCCTGCACTTCCTGGAACGGGTAGCCGCCGGCAATCCGGCGGATGGCGCGCAAGGCGCCGCGGCCGTCGTTTCCAGCACTGACGAAGATCGCGTAGGGCAGGGGCTGGATCTTGCCTTCGACGGCGTAGAACGTGCGGTCGAGAAAGTCCTTCATCCCTCCGGACATGTAGCCGAAGTTCTCGGGCGTGCCGAGCAGCAGGCCGTTCGCCCAGAGCAGGTCGTCTGCGCCGGCGTCCTTGGCCATGACAAGACGGGTCTCCACGCCGTCGATCAAGTCGTCGGTCGCGCCCGCGCAGGCGGCTTCGGCCAGCGCGCGGGTGCGGCCCGTTTGGGTGTGATAGACGATGAGGAGGTGCTTGCCGGCGCCCATGGTCACGTGCCCTCGTGCGCCGCTTCCGGCGTCACATGTCGGGACGCTAGTATGGTGGCACTGGAGTGGACATGACCGTGACGCTCGACGACATCCGTGCGGCCCGGGACCGACTCGGCGACGCAGTGGTGCGCACGCCACTCGCGAGATCCGAGACGCTCTCTGCGCAACTCCGAGCGGACATCCACCTCAAGTTCGAGAACCAGCAGTTCACGGCCTCGTTCAAGGAACGCGGCGCGCTGAACCGGCTGTTGCTGTTGCCGGATGCCGCGCGCGAGCGCGGCGTCGTCGCCATGTCGGCCGGCAACCACGCGCAGGCCTTGGCGTATCACGGTCGTCGGCTCGGCGTGCCGGTCACCATCGTGATGCCGCGCTCAACGCCGAACGCCAAGGTCCGGCAGACGCGCGTCTTCGAGGCGGACGTGCTGTTGCACGGCAACGGATTGGCGGAGACCTTCGAGTTCACGCAGCGCCTGGCCGCCGAACGCGACCTCGTGCTGATCCATCCCTTCGACGACGAGGCGGTGATCGCCGGCCAGGGGACGCTGGGACTCGAGATCTTGGAACAGGCCCCGGATCTCGACACGCTCGTCATCCCGGTCGGCGGCGGGGGCCTGATCGCCGGTACCGCCCTTGCCGCGAAGGCGCTGCGTCCGTCAATCACCGTGGTGGGGGTCCAAGCGGACCGGTTTGGCGCGGCGGCGGCGCTGTTCAACCGCACGGAGCCGGAGCCCGCGCGGCCGGGGACCGTGGCGGAGGGGATCGCCGTAGAGAGGCCGGGGCGGCTCACCATGCCGATCATCCGCGAGATGGTCGATCGACTCGTGACCGTGTCCGACGAGGCGATCGAGGACGCCGTGTTCACCCTCCTCGAGATCGAGAAGACCGTAACCGAAGGTGCAGGGGCGGCGGGCCTTGCCGCCGTGCGCACGGAGCCGTCGCTGGCGCGGGGCAAGACGGCGCTTGTCCTCACGGGCGGCAACATCGACATGATGATCCTCTCGTCTGTCCTCCAGCGCGGCCTGGTGCGCACGCGGCGCCTCGTGCGCATGGCGGTAGAAGTACCGGATCTGCCGGGTTCCCTGGCAGGCATCACGCGGATCTTGAGCGATCGCGACAGCAACATCGTGGACATTGTCCACCAGCGCGCGTTCGGCGTGTCTACGGTGCGGGCCACCCTTGTCGAGTTGGTCCTGCAGATGCGCGGCGAGGAGCAGGTCGACGAGGTGCTCAGTTCATTGCGGGCCGCGGGCTACGATGCGCGCCTCGGCTGACGCCCCGTAGCCGGGTCCGGCTCATCCCGCCTTGACCTCGTCGACTACCGCAGCGTAGCGATCTAGTGCCGGCAACACCTCGTCGGCCGTGCTTGCGGGCAAGCCGAACGTCACATGGTCGAACCCCTGACCGATGCGGCCGCGCACCTGCGCCGCGTCCGGCGGCGCGCCGAACAAGGCGAGGTCGAGGTCCTCGACCTTGCGCCCTTTGGCCTCGAGAGCGGCCTTCAAACGCTCCATGTTCCCGGAGCCCAAGCCGCCGATGGGCAGCCAGCCGTCGGCGTACTCCGCGATGCGGTCGAACACCCAGCGCGAGTTGGCCCCGATCCAGATCGGCGGACCGCCCGCTTGGACGGGCTTCGGATAGGACCAGATGGGATCGAAGTCCACCCAGTCACCGTGGAATTCCGCCGTGTCGTTGTTCCAGATCTCGCGCATGGCGAGGACCTTCTCGCGCGTGATCGCCCAGCGATGCCGGTAGTCGGCACCGTGGTTCTCCATCTCCTCGCGGTTCCAGCCCGCGCCGATGCCGAGGATCGTGCGACCGTTCGAGATCGTGTCGAGGGACGCGATTTCCTTGGCGAGGGTGATCGGATCGCGCTCGATCACGAGGCAGATCCCGGTGCCGAGCAGCAGCCGTTCCGTGACCGCTGCCGCGGCGGCGAGGGCGACGAACGGGTCGTGCGCATGCCAATAGTCCTTCGGCAGGTCGCCGCCGCCGGGGAATGGCGTCGCGCGGCTGGCCGGGATGTGGGTGTGTTCCGGGAAGAACAGGCTGTCGAAGCCCCGCTCCTCGGCGGCCTTGGCGACTTCGACGGGACCAATGGAGTAGTCGGTCGGGAACATGTGCACGCCGAACTTGGCGTTTTCTAGACCACGGAATGCCATATGGGTGCTCCTTCGCGCTTCGTTAGATGTCCGAGAAGTCGCCGTGCCGGCCGGCGCCCTCGTTGAATCGTGTGGCCCCGTGGACGGTCTCGCCGGACTTGATGACCTCGCGGCCGAGCATGGTCTCCTGCTGCATCGCTTCGTGGAGCGGCTTGCCCCACTGCATGATCACGGATCGGCGGTCGCTTTTGAGGCACCGCTGCGGGAACTTGGTCAGCGAATCCGCGAGGGCGACCGCGCCGTGCAGCGCTTCGCCGTCGTCCACTAGGCGGTTGGCGAGCCCCATGCGCAAGGCCTCGTCTCCGGCGACACCGCGGCCGGTCAGGATCATGTCCATGGCATGGCTTTGGCCGATGAGGCGTGGCAGGCGGATCGTTCCGCCGTCGACGAGGGGTACGCCCCAGCGCCGGCAAAACACCCCGAACACGGCCGAGCGGGCCGCGACCCGCATGTCGCACCACAGGGCGAGTTCGAGGCCGCCGGCCACCGCGTAGCCCTCGACGGCGGCGACCACGGGCTTGGAAAGTGTCATCCGCGTCGGACCCAAGGGGCCGTCGCCGTCCAACGTCACCCGGTTTCCGCGACCGGCGGCGACGGCCTTGAGATCGGCGCCGGCACAGAAGTTGCCATCGGCACCGGTCAGCACGCACGCCAAGCGCTGCTTGTCCGAGTCGAAGGACCGGAACGCGTCCTTGAGCGCGTTGGCGGTCTCGAAGTCGATGGCGTTGCGGACTTCGGGGCGGTTGATGGTGATGACGAGCAGATCGCCGTGCTTCTCGGTTTCGACGGGCACCAGTGACTCCTCTAGATGCCTTGAGAGCGTCCGATTCTAGCTGACAGGTTGCGTTCCTGACGCTGGCGGGAGAACGCGCCAGCGTTCTCGATCGCGTCGCCGTCAGGCGACGCGCCTTGGCTCTCGCTTTGGGCGTATGGTAGCGGTGTTTGCATGCCGTCGCGGAACGCAATGCGGCGACAGCGAGGGGACATGACGACGGAGGAGGGCGTATGCGTTCGTTGGGCTTGACGATGGCGCTGGTGTTGGGGTTGGTGGCATCGGCCGCCGAGGGTGGGGCGCCGGAAGGCTACACGGTGGCCCGTTTCGACGTGCCTTCGACGGCGGTGGGCAGCGATGTTCCCACGTCGGCGTTGCTGCCCCCGGGATTCGACCGCGAGAGCGGCGCCATGCTGCCCCTGGTGGTTTGGTTGCACGGTGGTGGCGGGAATCGCGAGCAGCTGCCCCAGTATCGTCCGTGGCTCGACGAGTTGACCGCGGATGACGTGATTCCGCCCATGGTCTTCGCATCGTTCTCGACATCGCCGTTCAGTGGTTTCCTGGGTCCCTGGGAAGAGTTCATCGCCGACGAGTTGCCACAGGCCATGGCCGAACGCTATGGGACCCGGGTAGATCGCGAGGGGGTTGCCGTGGCCGGCATCTCCATGGGTGGCTACGGTGCACTGAAAAGCGCGTTCCGATCACCCGATCGGTTTTTCGCAGTTGGCGCCATGGAGCCGTCGGTCGAGCCGACGCTGACGACCTTGCCCAACCAGATGCGCAACACGTGGACACGTGGACCGTCGCCGTCACTCGGCGTGGTGGACAACCCGGCGCGCCTAGCGCATGACAATGCCGCTGCGATCCGCGCAAGTGGCCTCGCCATCTATCTCGAGGTCGGGGACGAGGACTACCTCAACCTGCACGACGGCACGGAGTTTGTGCACCGGGTCCTGTGGGACCACGACGTCCGCCACGAGTACCACCTCGTGCGCTGGGCGGATCACATCGGGGCGTCCATGCGGCCGCGCTTCGCCGAGATGATGGCGTTCATCGCCACTGCACTTGCGGGCGGTCGCAGTGACCCGGTGGCGCCGCCATTGACCGAGGCGGAGCAGGAACTGCTGGCCGTGGTGGCTCGCCGCGCGGCGGCTGGCGAACCTGCGCCCGAGGAGTGGTCGGACTACATGCTCGGGCCGCGCGGCCCGACGGTACACGCGCAGGTGTGGGCAGCGCTGCGGGCGCAGGCCGTGAAGGACCCGGAATTGGCGCGCGCCTACGCCAGGCTGCCCGCGACTTCGTTGGACGAGGCCGAATCCGAAGACTGACCGGCGTTCGAGCGAAATCGGGGCTGTTGGGGACGGGTGAGCCTCAGGGGTGGGACGTCACCTCACGTAACAGTTTTGGGGGATTCTGGGCTGTTTCTCCCCAAAAGGTGTTGATTAACGTTTCCGGATGGCGGAGTATCGGCCGCATGCAAGGTTAGCGACGGCAATCGGAGGGGCCGGGCGAACTATGCAATACGTGAACGCGGTCATCGCGGGGGCGCTGGTTCTATTTGCCGCCGCCTCCTTGGACGCGCCGGCTCAAGCGTCGATGTACGTCATCGGCGCCGCGCTCGCAGCGATCGCGTTCAAACACTGGCTCGGCGTCTGGATGGTACGCGTACTGGCCATAGGCACGGCCTTGACGCTGTACTGGTACTTCGGCCAGTTCTTCATCCTCGCCGGGGACCTCGAACCCGGCTGGTTCGCTACCGGGGAGGCCATTCCCGCGCTTACGCTCCTGGTCGCGGGCTTTGCAATGATCCCGGTTCTCTCGGAATACAGTTGTCGGATGAAAGCCAGCGCCCAATGCGAGCGCGGTCGACGCCAATTCGAGGACCGCAAGCCTTTCCTGAACGCCCTGCGAGCCTCCGAACCCCCTAGCTCCGCCTCCTGATCCGTTCCAAACACTCCCGCGGCCGATTCAGGCCGAGGTTGCTGCCGCCCGTACGGCCGGCATGACCTCGTCGAGATAGGCATCCAACGCCTCGGCGTCCCACGGCGCGCGCAACGCGACATTGACCGCATCGGCGCCGTTGTCCACGTAGGCCATGATGTGCTCCGCTGCTTTCGCGGGCGTGCACAGGAGCGATCCCTCGGCGATGCGGTCGGCCTGCGACCCCCAGTCGGCCGCGATCTTCGCGCGCTCCCTCTCGACGCCGGCCGGATCAAGGCACAGATGGAACGCGACATTGGCGCCCCGGCGGATTGTCGCGGGGTCGCGATCGTCGATCTCGCACCAGTGGTCGAGAACGCTGTTCAGACGACCGAATTCGGCCGCGCTCGTGTAGGCGGCGTTCCAGCCATCGGCGCGGCGCGCGACGATCTCGAGCGTGCGCCGTTCCCCACGGCCGCCGATCCACAGCGGAAGGCGTTCCTGCACGGGTTTCGGCCAGCATGACGCGTCGTCGACCTGGAAGTGGCGGCCTGAATAAGTGGTCCGCTCCTGGTTGAGCAGGCTCTGGATGATCTCCGTGGCCTCGTCGAGCATGTCGAGTCTTGTGCCGATGTCGGGGAAGGCATAGCCATAGGCTGAGGCTTCCCACACGTGCCAGCCAGCGCCGAGGCCGAGCTCGAAGCGCCCGCCGGAAAGGTGGTCCAGCGTGCTCGCGGCCTTGGCCAGCAGGGCGGGGTTGCGATAGCCGACGTAGAACACTAGGCAGCCGATGCGGGCATGCTCGGTGTCGGCGGCCAGGGCGCCGAGCGTGGCCAATGCCTCGTAGTGGGGCTGCGTGCCGCCCTGGAAGGGCGCCTCGTAGAAGTGGTCCCAGACTGAGATCCAGTCGACGCCCGCAGAGTCCAGGCGGCGCCACAGGGCGCGCAGTTCGGCCATGGACAGGTTCTGCTGGCCGACGTGAACACCTAGGGAAACGGTCATTGGGTGCAAGTCCTTATAGCCCGACAGGCGCTAACCTTAGCCCAAGCTCCCTTGAACCGGATAGGCGTAGCAACCCATGACAGTCACCGACGAGATCAACCACCGATTCGTGCCGCTTGACTACGTCGAGCGGCCCCCGAACGAGATGACCACCCGGGCGGCCGCGTTCTACACGCTCATGCGGCGGCGGCGAACCGTGCGCGATTTCAGCGACCGGCCTATTCCCGACGGCGTGATCGAGCACGCTTTGCTAACCGCCGGCAGCGCCCCGAGCGGCGCCCATCGGCAGCCCTGGCATTTCGTGGCCGTCACCGACCCGGCGAAGAAAGCCGCCATCCGCGAGGCGGCCGAGAAGGAGGAGCGCGCCTTCTACGGCAAGCGGGCATCCAAGGAGTGGCTGGAAGCCTTAGAACCGCTCGGCACCGACCCGGACAAGCCGTTCCTCACCACCGCGCCCGTGCTGATCGCGGTGTTCCTGCGCCGGTTCACCTTCGTCCCGGAGACGGCGGGCGAACCGGCGCGGCGCCTCAAGAACTACTACACCGCGGAGTCGGTGGGCATCGCCACCGGACTCCTGATCGCCGCGCTGCACAACGCAGGGCTGGCGACTTTGACCCATACGCCGAGCCCAATGGGGTTCTTGAACGACCTCCTCGGGCGAGGACGCGACGAACGGGCGTACGTGCTGGTCGTGGCGGGCTTTCCTGCCTCGGACGCGCGGGTGCCTGACCTGAAACGCTACACGCTCGATGAACTCGCGACGTTCGAATGACGCGCGGCGTCACTCCTCGTTCGTTGGCAGGAAGTCGAATCGGGCGACCAACCGCCCGCCGACGTAAACAGCCAGCGCCGCACTGCCGGCCACGACAGACAGCAAGACCATTCGTCCCACGGGGCCGAACGATGGCGCACTGAATGAGACGAACAGGAATGCCGCGCAGACGAGTGCCAGCGAACCGAGCTGTGATGGCCGCTTCGCAGTGCGGGTCGGGCGGACGCTGCAGGCCACGATGAAGACGATCAGGCACGTGGCGCAGAGCAGCAGCGTCTCGTCGAACTGGTTTTCAAGCCCTGGCCTGGATGGCAACTGTGCCCCGAACAGGGCTTGCACGCCGACGAGGGCGACCGCCAACCCGAATGTTGCCAACGTCACGATTACCATTCGAGCCGCGAATAGCCTGCCGAGGTCACGTCTTGAGTCCCCGATGCCAAGTTGCCAGGCCGTAGGCAGCCACGCCGCGGCCACCTTGAGGACCATGAGCGGCGTCAACGAAGCGACAAAGGTGATTATGCCGACGGCCACCGCGGCGAACTCAGCCCAGCTTTCGAACGGGATGTACGCTCCCACGGCGGTACTCGCCGTAATCCCGATCAGGATCGCCTCGGCAATCCGCATCGGAGGCTGCCCGAAGCCAAGCAAGAAGGTTAGCCCCGCCACGCGCGGGTGGAAGTAGCGCCACCGCAACGCGTTGTCGGTGTGCGGTCGCGTCGGCGTGCCGAGCCGCTTTCTCAGCAAGGCAGCGGCCACGATGGCCAGTACCAATGCAGCCGACTGTGCGGCCGGCAGGGTCACCGGATGCCATGGGATCACGCCCCGATGGTCCGTGATGAGCGTGACGAAAGCGATGGAGACGAGGGTTATCTTGCCGAACTGCCAAGTGCTACGCCTTCGAGAATAGGTGAAGCAGAGGACGAGGATCGTCCCGCCTAGCGCCGCGAGGCCGAAGGCTGGCGCGACATTACCGGCCAAGCCGGAGATCGCGGTCGCCAGGGCCACGACGCCCCACACGATGCCAAGGGCGACCGCCCACGCGGCCGTTGCGTAGCCCGGAACCAGCGTGGTGGCGTCCCATTGCCGGGCACGACGCAAGCAATCGCTTGCCCAAAGGACGGCGGCGACCGTCGTGCAGATAATGCCACCGTTTCCGGCAGGGAAGCCGGATGGCGTGGGCAGGAGCGCGAAGATGAGCCCAATGGCCACCAGGATCCAGAGGCCCAAGAAGCGCGCGCTCGGAAACAGGAGCGAGATCGAGGGTACCGTCATGCCGTCACCCCGACGAACAGATCCTCGAGGGTCGTCTCTTCGACGCGACTGTTCGGCGCCAATCCGCACGCTTCGGGATCCCAGACCCAGAAGCGGTCCCTCTGTCGGCCGAGCACGTGGCGCTCGGGCGGGTACGGCGGAGTGGGCACTGTCACCGCCCGGACCCGCTCTTTGATCTCGTCGAGCGCGGTGTGGCAGAGGACGCGGCCGTTGTGCAGGATCGCGACGTGGGAGGAGACCCGTTCGATGTCGCTGGTGATGTGGCTGGAAAGCAGGGTCGTCTGGCCCTGGTCGACGTTCACCTCCATCAAGGTCTTCAGGAAGTCCCGGCGCGCTGCCGGGTCGAGGCTCGCCACCGGCTCGTCGAGAATCAGGAGGTCGGGCCGGTGGCCGATGGCGAGGAGGATGGCGACCTTCTGCTGATCGCCCGGCGAGAGGGTGGCGATCTTGCGGTTCCTGAGCCGCCACTCGCGGCGCAAGCGGGACACCAGTTCCCCGTCCCAGCCGTCCTTGTAGTGGCGTGCCACGAAGTCGACGCAGGCGTCGACGGTCATCCAGCCGAAGCTCTCGAACTGCTGTGGCACGTAGCCGATGCGTTTGCGAACGCGCGATGGCGAATTCCACGACGGTGCCCCGAATGCCTCGGCCGTGCCGGCATCGGCTTTCATGAGCCCGAGCGCGACGCGCATGAGCGTCGTCTTGCCGCTGCCGTTGCGGCCGAGGAGCCCCGTGACGGTTCCCGGTTCGAGGTCGAGATCGACGCCCCTGAGCACGGTGTCCCGGCCGTACTTCAGGTGTACGCCACCCAGGTTGAGGGGCGATACGGTCATGTTTCCTCCCAAATTCTCTCGATTTGTGCGATCACGTCGGCGCGCGACATGCCGAGTTCCTTGGCGTTGGCGACGAGCGCCTGCACCTCCGGTTCCATGGCCAGGGCGCGATCCGCGCCGCACTTGGCGACGACCATGCCGATGCCGGCTCGGCGAACGACGATTCCTGCTTGATCGAGCATGGAATACGCCTTGGAGACGGTCATCGGGTTGATTCCAAGGTCCGTTGCGATGGCCCGCACGGAAGGCAGCTTGTCGCCGGGACCAAGCGCTCCGGTGGCCACCAGGCGCCTCGTCTGGTCGACGATTTGCCGATAGATCGGCACCCCGGACGATGGATTCAGCAAGAACACGCGGCTTCCTATGTGTATTAGGATGAAATAATACACATGGATACAACCTTGTCAAACCAAGTCTGTGAAACCAAGGTTCCTGCGCACTGGTTGCCGTCCCAGCGGGGCGGCCTTAGAGTTGCCGTGGCGCCTACATGGGTCGATTGATGGTGTTCGCCTATTCCCCCCTCGCCGGCGTGGCGCTGGCGGAATTGCGGTCGCTGCGCCGCTCCGTCCGAACCTGGGTCTTCCTCGGCATCGGCATCGCCGTTGCGTTCACGGCGTACGGCTACTACAGCTACCTGCGTGACGCCTTCGCATTCAACCCGAACGCGGGCTTCATGTCGCCCCGTTACACGTCCGCGTATTTCACGATCTACCTGTTGTGGCTCTTCATGGCCGCATTGGTCTTCCTTGCGTTCGACGGGCGTGGCCGCGACGAAAGGGAGGGGATTGCCGAGGTTGTCGATTCGCGACCGGTGCCGAACCTGGGCTTGTTGACCGGTCGGCTCGTCGCGGTCGTTTTCGTCGCGCTCGTCCCGCTGCTGGCCGGTCAGGTCCTGATCCAGGCTGTCGGCTTCGTCGCCCAGGCGAGCGGCTTCGACATGCTCGGACCCGTACAGGGCGTATCGCTCGCCACGTTCGTCCTGGTCGATGCGCTGCCCGCCCTGATCCTCTGGTCGGCCTTCGTGCTGTTCCTTGCGGCAGGCCTCAAGAACCGGCTGGCGGTGGCCGGCGTTGCCCTCGGGCTGTTGGGTGCGCACATGTGGGCGTTCGCGCTCGTCCCGAGCTACCTGCTCCCGGCCCTGTCGCCGATGACGGTTCACGACATCTGGGCATCCGACTTGGCACCGCGGTTCCCGACCGCCGAGAGCTACTCGCAGCGCGTGTCGGAGGTGCTAGTGGCTGTTGGCTTTGTGCTCTTCGCGGCCAGCGTTTCGCGGCGCAAGGACGGGGCGTCGCGCGGTCGGCAGTTCGGCGTCGGCGTGATCGCCGTTGCCTTGGGAGTCGGCGGCATCGCGACGATCGCCTACCGCGCGCACGCGAACCTGGTCGAGCGTGGGGAGTGGTTGCAGACCCACGAGGCCGCCGCCGAGACGGGCGAGCCCGAGGCCAATTTGGAGCGCGTACGGGCGGTGTTGTCCCTCGACCCGGGCGAGTCCCTGCAACTCGATGCGACGCTGCACATCCGGTCGGGCACGGGTTCGGCGGACATGACGTTCAGTCTGAATCCCGGTTTGACCATAGAGGAGCTCACCGTGGACGGCGCTGCCGCGACCTACACGTTCGAGCATGGCCTTCTGACCGTTGCCATGCCGCCGTCGCCTGCCGGACGCGATGCACGCGTGCTGGCCATTCGCGCCGCGGGATTGCCTGACGCCGACTTCGCCTACCTGGACAGCGCCGTCGACTGGCGTCGCCGGTCGAGCCGCAACGGCATCCTGTGGTTGGGGACGCAGTCGGGCATCTTCGAGCGCCGATACGTGGCGCTGATGCCGGGCCAGCACTGGCTTCCCGCGCTAGGGGCCAATCTCGAGGACAACGCCGGCCGGGATCCGTTCATGCTGGACCTCGAGGTGCGCGTGCCGGAGGCGTGGCTGGTCGCGGCGCCGGGACATCGGGAGACACTGAGCCCGGGGACATTCCGGTTCCAGCCGGTGGCGCCGGTCGCCCAGGTCGCGGTGTTCGCCGCTCCGTTCGTCCGCCGCGCGGCTACCGTCGCCGGCGTCGAGGTGGAACTGCTGTTGCACCCTGGCCACACAGACAACATCGATGACTTGGCGCCGGTTGCGGCCCCTCTCAAGGACCATCTCGCCGAGGCCTTGACGCAGGCGGAGGATCTCGGCGTGCCGTACCCGTACCGGACGTTGGTGGGCGTCGAAGTGCCGGGTCACCTGCGCGGATACGGGGGCGGCTGGGCGCTGGACACGGTGATGGGTTTGCCGGGCATGGTACTGGTCCGGGAGCACGGCATCCCCCAAGCCCGACTGCCGGTGTATTACCGGCCGTTGTCGGCGGATGGGGCGGACCAGAGGGCGGCCATGTATCTGATCGCGATGCTCTCCGTGTCGATCCGGGATGACAATGTTGTCCGCGGCATCGCGAGGAACATGTCGGTGTTCCAGGCCGCGGCCCGTGGGCGGGGCGCCACGGCGCTGGATTTCGTCGTCGAGACGCTTGCGCTGAAGCTACTTGGCGACACAGAGGGCGAGGTTGCGACCGCGCACAGCAACGACCTTGACGCCGGCTTCGGCGCGACGGTGTCCGGCATGATCCGGGGACTCACGCCCTCCGAGCCACCGCGGAGCGCGTTTCAGTCGCTGTGGTATCCGGAGCCTTCCTGGCAGGCTGTGCGCACCGAGTCCCTCGCCAACCTCGTGGATTCCGATAGCCCGTTGCAAGCCCTGCGGGTCTTCGGTGTGAAAGGCGATGCGGTGGCGAGGATGATCAGGGACGGAATCGGTCGGGAGCGGACAGGCGCGTTGTTGTCCATCCTGCGACAACGGCATGGCGACGGCTACGATGCGGCCGACTTCGCCGCAGCCGCCCGGGAAGCCGATGCCGACCTCGACGCACTGCTCGGAGACTGGCTCAACCAGGCCGGCCTGCCGGGTTTCCTCGCGTCGCCAGCGACGGTCTATCGCCTGAGGGATGATGCCGACGGTCAGCCGCGCTACCAGATTCGCCTTCACGTGCGCAACGACGAGCCCTATCCAGGCCTCGTGGCGCTGGCGCCGCACTTTTCCGGTGCAACCGGCGGTCGGGGGGATCCGGTTCCCATCCCGGGGCGGACCAGTGCCGAGCTTGGCTTGGTGGTCGCCCAGGCGCCAGAGCACTTCTGGCTGATGCCGTACCTGTCGCTGAACGGTTTCCCCGTCCCTGTGGCACTCCAGAACGACGATGCCGAGGGCGCTCGCGACGTCGCCCCCTTGGTCGGCGCGCGACCGAGCGACTGGGTGCCGCCGGTTCCCGATGGGATCATCGTTGACGACCTCGATTCTGGCTTCTCGGTCGTCCTCGGCGACGTCTCGCGGCTTGGCGGAGAGAGGTCACGGCAGCGGCCGGGGACGTCTGATCAGGACTTGCCACCGTACTCCGTGCGCCCAGGAACGTGGATTCGCGCGGCCATACCCGGCGCCTGGGGAAAGTACCGGCGTACGACCGCTGGTGCGCTGCCGGGCGACCAGGGTGCCGTCGCGGTCTTCGAGGCCGAGTTGACCGAGGCCGGTCGCTGGCGTCTCGATTTCCACGTACCGGAGGCCGAAGTCCCGATGTCGTTCGGAAGCGCCCCGGCCCGATCCTGGCGCGTGTTCGGCGTGCTTGGGCCGATGGCAATGCGCCTCGTGCTCGGTGACACCGGAACCCAGGTCGACTTCGACGCCGGCGCGGCAGAACCAGGCTGGAACAAGCTCGGCGAGTTCGAGATCGGCGATTCACGCGATGCACGCCTTGAGGTGTCGACCCGCACGCCAGGGGAAATGGTGGTCGCCGACGCGATCCGCTGGACGAAGGTTGAATAGGTTCAATAGGTGGCCAGACCGCAGGTTGAACTTAGCGCAAACACGGTAGTCCTATGGGCAGGATGCGGACTACACCCCCTCCGGGGCAATTGGAGAGCAGCACACCAATTGACAGGCCGATCCCGCCCCGGCGATAACGCTCCCCTCCCTCCCCAACGCCTATCGCCGGGGCTTCTTCTCCGGCCTTGTTGAGCTGCAGGATGCGGACGGGGACGTCCGCGTACCACACGCTATTGCGGTAGGGGTTGGCGGGGCCTGGAGAGCAGGCGCTTGGCTAACTCCCTGACGGTCGTCGGGGCCCGCGCGATGGCCTGCATGTAGGGCTGATGCGGCAGCGCCAGCATGGCCGGGGTCGCGACCAGCGTGAGGAGCGTTGCGAAGGTCAGCCCGGAGACGATGGCCTGGGCCAGCGGTACCCAGAATCCGGAGAGCTGGCCACCGTAGATGATCGTGCGATTGATGAAGTCGATCGACAGGTGGCTGGCGAGCGGCAGCAGGCCGAACACCGTGGTCACCGTGGTGAGAAGCACGGGCCGGAAGCGCTGAGCGCCGGTGCGCACGATCAGCGAGATCTGGTCGAGTTCCGGGTGGCGTTTGCGGATGTGGTTATAGGTGTCGATCAGCACGATGTTGTTGTTCACAACGATCCCCGCCAAGGCAACCACACCGACACCGGTCAGGATCGCGCTGAACGGCATGCGGGTGACCAGGAGGCCGATCAGCACACCGGCCGTCGACATGACGACCGCGATGAGGATCAACAGGCTCTGGTAGAGGCTGTTGAACTGGGTCACCAGCAGCACGAACATCAGCAGCAGGGACATGGTCATGGCCACGACGATGAAGGCGATGGACTCGGCCTGCTCCTCGTTGGCGCCACGGAAGGCAACATCGACGCGCGAGTCCAAGTCCGTCTGGTCGAGCCAGGCCTGGATTTCCTTCACCTTGTCGTCGGCGAGTACACCCGGGGCGACGTTGGCGCGAATGAACATGACGACGCGACCGTCGATGCGCTCGATGCTGTCGAGGTTGGGAACCGCTTCGCGGCGAACGAAGTTGGAGATTGGCACCAGTCCCTTGGATGTCGTGATCCGCAAGTCGTCCAAGGCGCTCAAGCCCCGCGCACTGGGCGGGTAACGCACGCGGATGTCCACCGCGTCGTCGGCCGTGTCCGGCCGGTACTGGCCGACGAGGACGCCATTGGTCACGAGTTCGACAGCGCGACCCACGAGGGAGACGTCGGCGTTGTAGAGCGCCGCTTGCGCCCGGTCGACGCTGATCTGCCATTCGACGCCGGGCAGGGACCGCGTATCCTCGATGTCGCGCAACCCCTCGACCTCGCTGTCCATGTAGTCCCGCACGCGCTTCACCACGGGCCCGATCAGGGTCTTGTCGTCCGCCGTGAACTGGATCTGGACCGGCTTGCCGACGGGCGGCCCGTCCTCCTGCTTCTGAACGTCGACGCCGATGCCGACGAGGCTCGCCGTCCGCACCCGCACCTCCTCGAGGATCTCGCGGCCGGTGAGCTCGCGCTCGAACTGCTCGTGCAACTCGATGAACATCGTGCCCACGGTGTCGGAGGCGTCGCTAGAACCACCGATCCCGGTGCCGCCGGAGCCGCCACCGGCTTGCACCCACGTGTTGACGCTCTTGATGCCGGGGATCTCCAGGATGCGTTGCTCCACCTCCCGGACGAGTGCGAATGTCTCGACCGCCGCTAGGTTGCCGCGGGCGCGAACCGACACGCGAGCGTACGACGGGTCCGTGTCGGAGAAGAAGGTCATGCCGCGCCCGTACTCGCCGTACGCGACGAAGGACGCAACCAGGATGGCGACCGTGGCCAGCACGGTGAGCCCGGCGTGTCGGCACGTCGTTCGCAGTAGACGTGCGTAGATCCCGGTGAAGCCTTGGAGCTGGGTTGGGTCCCCGTCCTCGAGCAACCTGAGCGTGCGTCGGGAGCGGTCGTTGTGCGGGCTCGGCTTGCCGAAGGTGGCGCCGACGGTCGGGCCGAAGACCAACGCGTAGAGCAGCGATCCCGTCAAGACGAAGAACACGGTGACGGGCAGGTAGCGCATGAACTTCCCGGACACACCGGGCCAGAACATCAGCGGCAGGAACGCCGCCAGCGTGGTCGCCACCGACGCCGCAACCGGCCAGAACATCCTTGTGGCCGAGTTGGCGTAGGCCTCGCGCGGCGACATGCCCTCGGCCATCTTGCGGTCGGCATACTCGGTGATCACGATCGCGCCGTCGATGAGCATGCCGAGGCCGAGCAGCATGCCGAACATGACCATGAAGTTGAACGTGTAGCCGAGGAGCCACACGAAGACCAGCGCGAAAAGGAACGATACGGGGATCGCCGCGCCCACGATCAGGCCGCTGCGCAGGCCGAGCGCCGCCACCACCAGCACCATCACCATGGCGAGCGCGGTGACGATGTTGCCCTGCAGTTCGTTCACTTGGTCGCGTGCGAAGGGCGCCTGGTCCTGGGTGTAGAACAACTCGACGCGGCTCGGCAGTCGGTCGCGGTAGCTCTCGACGACGGCGCGCACCTGGGCAACCGTGTCGACGAGGTTCGCGTTCGCGCGCTTGGCGACGTCGAGGGAGATCGTGTCCTTGCCGTTCACCCGCGCGAAACGGTTGCGGTCCTTGAATGTCCGGCGGATATCGGCGATGTCGCTCAAGGTCACTACGGAGTCGCCGTTCGCCTTCACCGGCAAGTCGACGATGTCGGCCGCATCCTCGATGACGCTCGGCACCTTGACAGCCATGCGGCCCGCGCCCGTGTCGAGCGAACCGGCGGCGATCAACCGGTTGTTGCGGACCACGGTGTTGAAGAGCTGCTCGCTGCCGACCTCGTAGGTCTCCATGGCGGCGGGGTCGATGACCACTTCGAGAAGCTCCTCGCGCTCGCCCTGCAGTTGGACCTCCAAGACGTCGGGCAAGGCCTTGATGTCATCGCGGAGCTCTTGCGCCAGGTTGTAGATCACGCGTTCGCGGACGCCGTCGCCGACCAGGTTGACTTGGATGATGGCGAAGCCGGAGGCGCTCATCTCGAGGATGAAGGGCTCTTCGGCGCTGGTCGGGAACCACGGCTTGGCGCGGTCGACGGCGGCACGCACGTCGTTCAGGGCTTCGTCCAGGTCGTAGTCGGCGTCGAACTCCACCGACATCCGCGCCATGCCCTGGTAGGCGTAGGCGCGCACTTCCTCGACGCCTTCGACCGTGCGCATCTCCACTTCCAGCGGTTTGACGAGCAGGCGTTCGGCATCCTCCGGAGAGATGCCCTCGTGCGGCACCGAGACCATGAACACCGGCACCTCGATGTTCGGCGACGACTCGATGGGGATCGCGATCCGCGCGGCGACGCCAGCGAAGACCACCATCATCATCAGCAGCAAGGTGGTCCGCGAGCGCTGAACCGCGGCGTCGATGAGGGGATTGGTCATGAAGGACCGGCGGCTGCGCCTTCTCCGTGCGCGAGTATGGGGAGCTCGTCGGGACTGCCGTCGGCGCCGGGTGCCTGCATCTCCACAGCGACCCGTTGCCCCGCAACGACGTACTCTTGGCCGACGGTGATCAGTGTGGTCTCCCACGGCAGCCCGGTGACCCAGGCACCATCGTGTTCGTCGGCCACCACGTTGACGTGCTGAAAGCGGACCCGCTGGTCGGCATCCACGATTCGCACGCCCAGACGGCCCTCGTCGTCGAGGGCGAACAGCGCCGGCGAGATCTTGTGCGCGAGCAGCTCGCCGACGCGGATATTGATTTCGGTGGTGACGCCGCTGCGCAACGCGTAGTCCGGGTTCGGCACGGTGATCTCGATGCGGTACGTCCGTGTCTCGGGCTCGGCCTGCTGGCCCACGAAGGAGATCGGCCCGGTCACTCCTGCGCCGGTCGCGAGTCTCCCCGTGGTGGGAGACCCGACCGATACGCGATAGACGTCCCGCTCGGCGATCTGGCCGACCAGCAGCATCGGGTCGAGATCGACGATGCGCGCGCAGGCCGTGCCGGATTGCGCATAGTCGCCGACTTCAAGCTCCACATCCTCGACGATGCCGTCGAAGGGTGCGCGGATGAAGGTCCGCTCGAGGTCGAGAGCCGCCGCTTCAAGCTGCGCCTGGGCCGTCGCGAGCCGTGCACGTGCCTGGGCGATTGCGGTCGCCGACTGAAAGCCCCGATCCTTGAGCTTCAGGCTGCCGAGGTACTCGAGTCGCGCTTGGTTGACGCCCTCCTTGCCCTGGGTGATACGGGCCTGGCGGTCTTCCACGGCGATTTGGCACAAGAGATCGCCGGTCTCAACCCGGTCGCCGCGCTCGACCGGGCGGGCGACCACCCGGCCCCGCGTTTCCGCCTGCACGGCAACCGTGCGCTTGTTCTCCGTGCGACCGCGCACGGAGATCTGTTCGGGACGCGTGCGCGCGTGGATGACCTTTGCCCGGACGGCCGTCGGCGCCTTGTCGTCGGCGCTCCCGGCGAGCAGTGTATTGGCTTCGGCCAGCGACGGGTGTTCCGAGACACCTTCTTCTGCGGTCAGGAAACCCGACAGCAGCCAGATTGCGACCGCAACAGTGATGACGAGGGCGGTGATGTAAGTGCCGCGCATGGAAGTCCAGCGGAGTGGATTGCTACCAAAAGTAACACATTAGGCCTGCCGCACGCGAGAGCGGCCAGCCAGCGGCAATCGCTACCACTCGCCCGTATTGGGCATGGAGGCCCAAGGCTCCTTCTGCGGCAGCGGCGCGCCGTCCTGCAGCAACTCAACCGAGATGTTGTCGGGCGACCGGACGAACGCCATGTAGCCGTCGCGCGGCGGTCGGTTGATGGTCACGCCGCCGGCCATCAGGCGCTCGCAGAGCGCGTAGATGTCGTCCACGCGATAGGCCAGGTGGCCGAAATTGCGGCCCCCGGCGAGCGTTTCCGGGTCCCAGTTGTAGGTCAGCTCGACCTGTGCCTCGCTGTCGCCGGGTGCGGCGAGGAAGACGAGCGAGAACCGCCCTCCTTCGTTGTCGATGCGTCGCAGTTCCTCGAGGCCGAGTTTGTTGCAGTAGAAGTCGAGAGACGCGTCGAGGTCGGCAACGCGAACCATGGTGTGGAGGTATTTCATGGTGAGTCGATCAGGCGGATGTGGCCTACAAGAATAGCCGATCGGACAGCAGCGAGGCGAAGGCACCGGCGGCATCCAAGCTGCGGCCTTGGCGGTGGCTACAAGAGAGAGCCCTCGGCCGGGGAGCGCGAGGGGCTTGCCCCTCGCAGGAGCCCTCAGCCGGGGAGCGCGAGGGGCTTGCCCCTCGCACAAAGAAAGATGCCCCGGCCGAAGCCGGGGCATTCCAGGGGGGCGACGCGTCCCCCTGGTTCAAGGGGAGAGCAATGGAGAACTCGTCGCGAGGCAGTACTTTACGGTCGGATTGTGAATGGCTGTGCAAGGAATAGTGGAATTCCCGTGGACTACTGCTTGTAGCGTCCGATCTCAAGGCGAAACGCACATGTCGGACGCGGGCTAAGATGCGCGCACAGGCGTTGACTGCGGAGCAAGGGCATGCAGACGATCCCCATCGCAGAACTGTTGCCGGACACGGTCGCCGTGCACGGCGCACTCGACTTCGACAAGCGTGGCTCCGGTCTTGCGCCACGGCGGCTACCCGCATGGACGCGTCTGCAATTGCCGGCGGTCATGGATGCCATGGTGCGGATGCCGTCCGGCGTGCGCTTGTGCTTCGCCACGGATTCACGTCGCGTTGGCGTGCACTTCCTGGCGACCAACATGGTCACCCCGCCGCGGTCGAGGCGTCCTGTCGTATTCAACTGCGAAGCGGCCGATCGACTGCAGGATGGCGCGTCGACCGAAGGCAACGCGATTGTCTTCAACCCCGAAGCTCCCGGCGGATTCGAACTCGTCCGTGGCGAAGCCGACACCGTCGTTTTCGATGTTCCCACGGGGGCGCCGGTCTGCGAGATCTGGCTGCCGCACAACGCCTTCGTCGAGTTGCGCGCCCTCACGATCGACGACGGTGCCACCGTCTCGCCGCCACCCGCCGAGGCGCGACCCCGGTGGATCCACTACGGCAGCTCCATCAGTCACTGCATGGAGGCTCTCGAGCCCGCCAAGACCTGGCCCGCTGTGGCCGCCCGGCGCGCCGGCGTGGCGTTGCAGAACCTGGGCTTCGGCGGCCAATGCCACCTCGACCAGTTCGTCGCGCGCACGATCCGCGACGCCGAAGCGGACATCGTCAGCATCAAGACCGGCATCAACGTGGTGAACATGGACTCGATGCGCGAGCGGGTGTTCGCTCCGGCATTCCACGGCTTCCTGGACACGATCCGCGAGGCCAAGCCCGACGTGCCCATCGTCGCTATCTCGCCCATCTACTGTCCCAGCGCGGAGACCCGTCCGGGGCCGACCGTGCCGAACGAGGAGGGCAAGTTCGTCACCATCGACGGCTTCGAACCTCACCGGGTCGGTTGCCTTTCCTTGACGCGGATCCGCGAGATCCTTGAGAGTGCCGTGGATGCGCGGCGCGTCGCGGGCGATGCCAACCTCCACTACGTGGACGGGTTGGATCTCTTCGGTGAGGCCGACGCCGACGACTTGCCGGACGACCTGCATCCGAATCCGGCCGGCTACGAGCGCATGGGCGAGCGTTTCGCGCCAACGCTCCGCCGGATTGTCGGCAGTCGGTGAGTGCCGGCGTTCCCGGGCTGGTCGGCGTGGCCTTGGGCCGGAGGCGAAGCCGGTGCCGAGCGAACGCGAGGTACCGGACACGGCTATGGGGCGCTTCCATGAAACAAGCCCAAGTCTTGTTGCCTGGCGGTCGGCGCCGCCTCGCCGCCGGGAGAATTCGCGCAGCGAATTCTCGGGGCGACCGCGAAGCGGTCGCGTCTCGCATGGAACATCCGCCAGAGGAAACGCAGTTCCCGTCGGCGGATGTTCCATGATCGACGGCGGGGCTGGGCCGAAGGCCGAGTAAGCGCACAGCGGAGCGAAGCGCAGGGCGAGCCGTGGGGCGCTCAGACGACGCCGCTCTCCCGAAGGGCGTTGATCGCCCGCGTGTCGTAGCCGAGTTCCTTGAGAACCGCATCGGTGTGTTCACCGACTTCTGGCGCCTTCTTGACACCGACGCGGTGGATAGCGTCGACGTTGACCGGGTGGTTGATGACGTAGTCGGCCCCGATGTCGTCCACGGGTTTGGTGATGATGCCGTTGGCCTTGAGTTGGTGATCCCCGGGAAGGTCGTGGACGCTCCCGACCAGCGACACCGGGACGCCCTCGGCCTCGAAGGTGGCTAGCCAATCCGCGGTTGTTCTGCTCGCCAGCACCGGGCGAAGGCGGTCGGCAAGGGCTGTACCCGACTGGATACGCGCCTCGCGGGTCGAGAACGCCGGGTCGTCGAGCAGTTCGGCGACGCCCAGGACTTCGAAGAAGCGCCGTATCTCCGACTCGCTCCGCACGAACGTGAATTGCAGCCAACGCCCGTCCGCGGTCTCGTACATCTCCCGCGTGAAATAGCGCGGCGCGCGGTTCGGATAGTTCGAGAAGTCGCTGCCGCGAGCGAACTTGGCACCAGCGATGCACGACGCGGCCCAAACACCGTTGGCGATCAACGACGTGTGCACCATGCTGCCTTCCCCGGTGCGTTCCCGATGCAGGAGCGCCGTGACGATGGACGCATACATCGAGATCGCCGTGGGATGGTCGCCCATGCCCGGCAGGGAGTGCGCCGGCTTCGCGCCCGGCGCGCGGACCACGTCCATCAGTCCCGAGCGGGACCAGTATGCGACCAGGTCGAAGCCTTCCCGGTCCTTTTCCGGCCCGTATTCGCCGTAGGCCGTCAGCGACGCGTAGACCATGCGTGGATTGAGGGGCTTCAAATCCTCGTACGTGAGCCCGAGCCGCCGACGCATGTGGAGCGGATAGTTCGTGACGTAGACGTCGCACCGCGCGACGAGTTTGCGCAAGATCGCCTGGCCCGCCTCGGTCTTGAGGTTAATGGTAATCGAGCGCTTATTGCGGGCATCTTGGGCCCAGGCATAGTTGATGTCGGCGTTCGGCGTCCCGGGGCCGTGGGCAAGGCGCCGGTAGGCGTCGCCTTCGCCGGGCATTTCGATCTTCGTCACGTCGGCGCCGTAGTCGGCGAGGATCGTGGACGACACGGGTCCGGCGATCCAGGTTCCTGCGTCGACCACTTTGAGTCCCTCAAACAGTGCGTCCATCAAGCCCGTCCGCAAAAGTACGCTGTGTATGATGGTCGCGAACCTAAGGGGAGTCGAGCCAATGCGACGTGCCGTGCCTGTGTTGCTTCTTGTGCTGTTGGTCGCGTGCCGGGCGGAGGAGGCCCAGCCGGAGGTGCAGCCCGAGGCGGCGGATCCGAATGTCGCGGCGACCACGTCCGGGCCGGTGCGCGGTGAAACCGTCGACGGCGTACGCGTCTTCCGCGGCATCCCCTATGCGTCGCCGCCGGTCGGGGACTTGCGCTGGAAACCGCCCGCTCCGACGACCGCCTGGAGCGAGCCGCGCGACGCACTGGATTTCGGGACGCCCTGTTGGCAGCCGCGGCTCGAAGGCTTCTACAGCCGGGGCCCAATCGATCGATCCGAGGATTGCCTGTACCTCAACGTCTGGACGCGGGCCGCCGCAGGCGACGCGCTGCCGGTGATGGTGTGGATTCACGGCGGCGCCCTGCAGATCGGCCACGGTCACCTGCCGATGTACGACGGCGGGGCGCTCACCGAAAAGGGCGTCGTGCTGGTCAGCATCAACTACCGACTTGGCGTGATGGGCTTCCTCGCCCACGAGGAGTTGTCCGCCGAATCTCCGGAAGGCGCGTCCGGGAACTACGGCATCCTCGATCAGATCGCGGCACTCTCCTGGGTCCGCGACAACATCGCGGCGTTCGGCGGGGATCCCGGCAACGTCACCGTGTTCGGCGAGTCGGCGGGCTCCTGGAGCGTCTGCTTGCTCTACGCGTCGCCGCTCGCGGGCGGCCTCGTGCATCGTGCGATCGGTCAGTCGGGAGGCTGCTTCGCGCCGTATCCGGCACTTGCGGCCGACACGCCGGCCGGACCGTCGGGCCATGCCGTTGGCGCATCGCTTGCCGAAGCCCTGTCCGTCGAGGACCTGGCGGGGCTGCGGGCCATCGAGGCGGCGGCGCTGTACGAGAAGATCGCCGAGGCCGAGTGGACCGCCAGCGGCCTGGTTTTCGTGGACGGTCACCTGCTCCCGGCGGAACCCCGGGCTCTGGTCGAGGCAGGACGGAACAATCGGATCCCGGTGATGGTCGGCTCCAATGCCCACGAGGGGACGACGCTGTTCGCAGGCATGGGCGAAGTTGACGAAGCGACGTACCAGGCGGGCGTCGAGCAGGCCTGGGGCGATCTCGCCGGCGAGATTCTCGACGCCTACGCCGAAGACGCTGCGGTCAGCCCCGACACCGCGCAACGCCGGATCCTCTCCGACCAGTACTTCGCCTGGCAGATGCGAGCGTGGGCGCGTGCCCAGACCGCGCAGGGCGACCCGGCATGGCTGTACTACTTCTCCCACGTACCGGACCTTGGCGGCGAGTACGGAACCTCGATGGGCGCGTTCCACGCGGCCGAGATTCCGTACGCGTTCGGCAATCCGACACTGGGTTTCGGCGACGGCGGGGACGAGTTGTCGACCCGGGCCAGCGATCTCGAGGTGACCCGCCTGATGACGGGTTACTGGACCAACTTCGCGAAAACGGGCGACCCCAACGGCGAAGGTCTGCCGCCGTGGCCGCGGTACGCGGCGGACACCGACCTCACGCTGGAGATCTCGGCGACCCCGCGCGAGATCGCGGGGTTGCGCAAGGCCAAGCTCGACATCATGGATCGCTTCTACGCCGTTGAGGACGAGTAGGGCACCGGCCTAGTCACTCCGGCTCGAAGCCTATTTCGGCAAGACGCCGGATGTGGACATTGGCCGTCCGCGCATCGCGGGCCGCGGCTTCGGAATCGACGAACGGCTCTTCCTCGGCGCAGTAGTGGCCGGCCCGGACCGGAGCGCTGTAGGTTTCATCGAGCAGGGTGTGAAACCAGATGCGCAGCACGTGCCTCTCGAGGATGCTGGTTCGGCCGTACTCCAGTTGCTGAACCAGGAACGGGAACACCTCGAAGAACTCGGGGTCGTACAAGGCAGCGAACACGGCCCGTAGGAGGCGCGCACCGGTGAGTTCAAGGCGCTCGACGTAGTGGTAGGAGAGAATCTCCAGACCGGTCAGGACGAGCGGATCCTCATCGAAACGGCGAACGAGCTCCCAGAAACGGGGCCGAAGGGAGTCCGCGTCGCACACACCGATGCGCGAGCAGTGGTCGAAGGCCCGTTCCAAGGCTCGATGCATGTCCCCGGCGTGCGTTTCGGCGCCGGGCAGACCGGGGAAGGCCGCTGCGGCCAGCACCATGGCTTCGACGCTCACCGGAAAGTCGCGCCCGACGGTCAGCGCGTACCGAGCGGCGTACGAGTGGCCCAAGAGCACCCACTGCTTGACTCCGAGCGCGCGCCGCAGGGCTTCGACGTCCGCGGCGATGGTGCCGCTGTTGTAGTTCTCGAGGTTCCGTCCCTCGGTGTCGAGCCGCGTCTTGCACGCGCGGTAGGCGGTGCTCCGCACCATGGCGTCCTCGCGCGCAGGGAGCCTTTTGGACAGCCCTTCGCGCAAGCGATCGACGTCATGCCGGCAGTGCAGTCTGGGGTATGACATGCCGGTGCCGCGCGGGTCGATAACGTAGAGGTCGCGGCCGGAACCCTGGGCGAGGGCACGGTAGGTGGACCAGATCCAGTAAGGGTCCCGATCGAAGTCCATGGCGCGACCGGGGCCGCCTGCACCGAGGTGGAGAATAGGGTTGTCCTGCGGCGCTGCGCCACGCGCGCGGAAGCGGACCACGGGAAAGCCTACGAGGGGACTCGCGCCGTCGTCGGGATTCTCGTTGACGACGAAGTAGTAGCACGCCTTCGGAGGCCAGGCCCGTTCGTGCTCGAACCAGCACGCGACCTGATGCAATCCCGTGCGCGTCCATTGGAGGTCATCGGTTAGAGACCCGTCCGGCAGGTGGAGGCGCAGGATCTCGCCGGCGACGCCCGGGGCGCTGCCCCACATGGTCGCGGTTGTCAACGCTGGCCAGCCGTGCGAGGTCCGTCTGCGGGGGTCGGCACCGACTTCGACGAGGGCACGCACCATCGCCGGGGAGTTGTCTCGGGTGGCGACGTGGAGCGGTGTCCATCCGCTGTCGTCGGCGGCGTTGGGGTCTGCGCCTGCCGCGGCGAGAGCGGCGACCACGTGGGAGGAGTCGGCTTGGCTTGCGGCGTAGTGAAACGCTGTCCACCCGTCGTCGTCCGCAGCGTTGGGATCCGCGCCAGCCTCGGCCAGCGCGGCGATGACTTGCGCAGGGCGATCGTTGCCAGCCGCGATGCTGAGCGGGGATGCCACATCATCCCCGACGGCATCCGGGTCCGCCCCCGCCGCAACGAGCATCGCGAACACGTCGAGCGCGTCGGCGAACTGCGCCGCGTGGTGGAGCGGGGCCCAGCCATCCTCGTCGGGGGACGCGGGGTCTGCACCAGCGGCCAGGCATCGCTGTAGCGTTTCGAGCGATGCCGATTGGAAGAACGCGGGGGTGTTCCAATCCTCGCACGCGGACTGCCCGCCTGCGGACTGTAGTGGAAGCAGGAGCAGGAACGTCGCGCAAGCGCGGCCATTCATCGAAGGCGCTCCGTCACGACTCGCGTGCTTGGGGCTCGGGGGCGATGAGGTGCTGCGTCTCGTTTAAGCTCTTGACGTTGCGTTCTCCCGTCGAGGCGCACAGGAAGCGGCTGATGCTGGCGTAGCGCACGTCGATGAAGAGGCGTGGCGGCATACCGAGAACCGTCGATGCCCAGACGTTAATCACGCCGCCGTGGCAGAACACGGCCACGCGCTTACCGCGCTCTGCATCGATGATCGCTTCCATGCCCGCGGCCACCCGGCCGCGAAACACCTCGATGTCGAAGTCGTCGCCGTAGCCGCCGTCGACGAAGGCCTTCCACGCGGGGTAGTCCTCGGCCTTGAGCTGCTCCATGGGGATGTAGTGGGACGCCGCCCGGTCGTATTCGGCCAGATCATCGCGGGTGACCGGTTGCATCGCTCGCCGCTGCGCCAGCGGTGCTGCCGTCTCGACGGCACGACGCATGGGGCTCGTGTAGATCGCGTCGATCCGCTCGCGGGCCAGCCATTCGCCAACCTGTCGGGCCTCGCGAATGCCCGACTCGGAAAGGGCGGGATCGGCCCGGCCTTGTTCCTGTTCGACCCTGAGCGGCAGTCCGTGGCGAACGAGTATGAGTTCCACACGCACGATCCCAAGCAACGAAACCAAGCCGCACAGCGTGTACGCCTTGCCGGGCACCGTCAACTAACGGGATACTCCGCGCCTTTGCACTTTCAAGGGAGACCCCGTGGCCGTCAGCCCATCGAGTACCGAAGAACTGCTGGTCGAACAGCGCGACCGCATCGTCGTCCTCACGCTCAATCGTCCGGAGCGGCTGAACGCCATCAGCGGCGCGATGCTCGGCGAGTTGTCGGCGAAGCTGATCGAAGCCAACAAGGATCCGGACACGCGTTGCATCGTCCTCACCGGCGCCGGCCGTGGCTTCTGCGCCGGCCTCGACCTCGTCGCCGTCAACGAAGGCGGCATCGGCAGCCGAGCCCAACGCCGGGGCGACAACCGACCGCGCGCGCTGTTCGACCTGCGCGATGCGCCGATCAACGTCATGTGGAATATCGACACGCCGGTGATCTGTGCCGTCAACGGCGCGGCGGCCGGATACGGCATGGACCTAACGCTGCTCGCGGACATCCGCATCGCCAGTGAGTCGGCCAAGATGGCGGCGGTCACCGCCAAGCGCAACGTCGTGCCGGAAAGCGGCGGAACCTGGCTGCTGCCGCGGCTGATCGGGTGGGCCAAGGCTGCGGAACTCTACTACCGGGCGCGCACGATCGATGCCCAGGAGTGCCTCGCGATCGGCATCGTCAACACCGTTGTTCCGAACGAAGAACTGATGCCGACCGCCATGCAATGGGCGGAAGAGATCGCCGACAACGCGCCGATGGCCGTGCAGACCACCAAGCGCATGATGCGCATGGGCTTGGAGGAGTCCTACGACACCGCGGTCGATCACTTGATGGTGCACTTGAACGGCATGTTCCAGAGCGACGATTTCCAGGAGGGCGTGAGCGCGTTCCTCGAACGCAGGAAGCCGAACTTCACCGGGCGGTAGGCTGCGCCGAAGTCCCATGCCGGTCTGGTTGTTTGCCGTCGCCGTCGTGGCCGTTCTCGCGGGGTCGGGCATCGCCCTGAGCTACGGCCTACACGGCGGCGTCAGCGTCGCGTACTGCGTCCTCAGCGTGTTCCTGTCGCTGAACCTCTTGGTCTCGTATTGGGAGTTCAGCCTGGGGCTACGCCAGGACGTCATCGCCCGGCGCGCAGCCTATTGGCGCGAGCGCGGCGCCGAGACCGGCCGCTCCCCGGCGTTCGCGTTCCTGACGGCGAGGATCTCGTGGCGGCAGATGTTGTCGCTCGACTGCTGGGCCGACGTCTGGGCAGCCTATGCAAGCTACGACGGCGCGTACGTGGATCGACGGTCCTACGGCTTCAATGTCGACTTCTACAACGGCGTTTTGCTGGCGCTGCCAGCGTTGTTCCTCTACGTCGCACTCACCGTTCACTGGCTACCGGCGATGGCAGTCGGAATCCTCGGTGCGATGCTGTTCGGGCATTGGGTGTACTCGGCGTCGGTGTATTGGCTGAGCTTCTTCGGATCGGGGAGCCACAGGCCCATCAGTCGCGGCGAGGTGATCGCCTACGTGTGGGCGACCAACGCGCCCTGGATCCTGGCGTCGATGGTCGGGGTCTACGTCTCGATCCGCTTGATCGTCGACGGTGACTACGGCGTCCTGATGCCCTAAAGCGGCTACCCGGTGCCCCACACCTCGTCGAGCCGGGCGTCCCGCCGGCACCGGAATCGGTAGTACTTGTAGCGAATGGGATTCTCCAGGTAGTAGTCCTGGTGGTAGTCCTCGGCGTCGTAGAACGCGGACCGCGGCAGGATGCGGGTCACGAAGCGGGCGCCAAGCTTCTCCTCGAGTTCGCGCTTGGTCCGTTCGGCGAGTGCCATCTCCTCGTCGTCCCCGACGAAGATCGCGGCCCGATAGCTTGAGCCCTTGTCGCAGAACTGGCCCAGATTGTCGAACGGATCGATGTTCCGCCAGTACACGTCGAGCAACGTGGCGTAGTCGATTTTCTCCGCGTCGTACGTGACCTCAACCGCCTCGAGGTGCCCGGTGTCGCCGTAGGTGACCTGCTCGTAGGTGGGATTCTCCGCATGGCCGCCGGTGTAGCCGGACGTGGTGGCGACGACGCCCTCGAGCTCGTCGAACGGCGGCTCCATGCACCAGAAGCAGCCGCCCGCGAAGACCGCTGTCTTGAGGTCCTCGGCGGAGGCGGGGACCGAGGCGGCGAGCACCGCCAACACCGTCGAGACGACAACTCGGATAGGCATGATCTTCCTGGACGGCTTCAAGACTGTGCCGGTTTCGACCGCGCGCCACGGTCGCAAGTTCACCGCTTCAGTCGAGGCCGGCCCATGAAGTCGCCCTTGCCGATGGGCGTGCCCTTCATGCGCAGCATGTCGTAGGTCGTGGTGGCGTGGAAGTAGAAGTTCGGCAGCGAGAAGGTCAGCAGGAAGTCCTCGGCGTTGAAGGGCATCACCATCTGTCCCATCCGGAACTCCATGGCCTTGCCCGCAAAGCCGTTCACCGTGTCCGCGTCGTAGGCCGCGAGCCCTTCGCGCGCCTCCGTCACCATGCCGCGCAACCCTGCATAGTCGAAGTCGTTCATGCTCGGCGGTCCGAAAACGCCGGCCTCGACGCCCTTGAGCGCACCGAGCGAGTGGTGCGTGACGGAAATCACCTGGAACCGGAATGGCAGCATGTCGTCGATGAGGCGCATCTCGACCACGCTGTCGAGGTCGATGCCGTTGGCCTCGCAGTGGGCGCGGCCCTTGTCGAGTACGCCTTCGACCGCGGGGAGGATTTGCTGAAAGGTGCCGACGGTTGCGTCGTAGAGAGAGAATGCCATTGCGGCCTCCGGTGGATTGAGGAATTGGTTGAGCGCGCGAGTGTAGCGCAACGCGCTGGTCGGGCCGGGGAAGTGCGTTAGGCTTGTGGCAGTGGTCCGTCGCGTAAGAGGGTTATCGAATGAAAGCCTTGAAGATCCTTGTGATTCTGGTGCTGGCGTACGTCCTGGTCGTCGCGCTCTTCGAGTCGTTGCTCGGCTACTTCCAGCCGCAGGCACCGGGGACGGTGGTCATCACGACGTTCGATACCGACGGCGGGGCGCACGATCGCGTGGTCTCGGAACTGGAGAGCGACGGCAAGATGTATGTCGCGGTGAACCATTGGCCGCGCGCCTGGTATCGGCGCCTGCGGGACGTTCAGATGGTGCGCGTCACGCGGGACGGCGAGACGGGGGAATACACCGCGGTGGTCGTCGACGGCGAAGAGCACGACCAGGTGGCGGCGGACAATCCCACGGGCCCCGTGTTCCGCATCCTCACCGGGTTCCCGCCGCGGTATTTCGTGCGCCTTGACCCGATGGCACCGCCGCTTGACGAGGTGGTCGAAACCGCCTACGGCAAGGTTCGCGGCGCGTTCACGGACGGCACGCAGGATGGCGCGGTCTTGGCGTACAAGGGAATCCCGTTCGCCGCGCCGCCGGTCGGCGACTTGCGCTGGAAACCGCCGGCACCGCCAGCGCCATGGGAAGGAGAGCGGGACGCCACCGAGTTCGGTGCGTCATGCCACCAGGCGCCCGCCGCTGACGAGGGTTTCTACGCCCAGCCCGATCTCACCGAGAGCGAGGACTGCCTCTTCCTGAACGTCTGGGCGCCGGAAGGCCACGTCGATGCTGGGTTCCCGGTGATGGTCTGGATCTACGGCGGCGGTTTCATGGTCGGTTCCTCGAGCCTGCCGCTTTACGACGGCGAGGCGCTGGCGCGCGCCGGCGTCGTGGTTGTGACCGTCAACTACCGTCTGGGACTGCTCGGCTTCTTCGCCCATCCCGCTCTGAGCGCCGAGTCGCCGAACGGCGCATCCGGCAACCAGGGCCTCTACGACCAGGTGGCCGCGCTCCAATGGGTGCGCGACAACATCGCCGCGTTCGGCGGCGATCCCTCGAACGTGACCATCTTCGGCGAGTCGGCTGGATCGATTAGCGTCTGCTACCTGGCCGCGACGCCGCTCGCGGACGGCCTCTTCCAGAAGGCGATCGGCCAATCCGGTGGCTGTTTCGCGAGGCACGCTTCGCTGACCAGCACTGAAGGTGTCGTGGTGGACGGCGCGGTGCCCAACCAGCTCGCCGGCTCGGGCCACGAGATCGGGCTTCAGCTCGCCGCCGCGCTGGGTGCACAAGGCGAGGGGGCCGAGGCCATCGCCGCATTGCGGGAACTGGATGCCGCGACGATGATCGGGACGCTCCAGGACGCGGAGGTCGTGGCGCCATGGCGCTCGATCTTCGTCGACGGCCATATGTTCCCGGACCAGATGCGGCGTCTCATGGAAGGCAAGAAGGGCGTCGCCTACATCCTGGGATCGACCGCCGACGAGGGCACGGCGCTGTTCATGGGGCTGCCTGAAACGTCGCTCGAAGACTGGCAGTCGGGGATTCGCGAAGCCCAGGGCGAGCACGCGGAGTTGTTTCTCGCGGCCTACGCGGACGACGCAGACGCTTCCCCGTCAAGGGCGACGCAGAACATCATGGGGGACGCCTTGTTCACCTGGGAGATGCGCACCTGGGCGCGCCTGGCGACCGCGGCCGGCAGCCGCGCCTACCTGTACGTGTTCAACCACGCGCCGGAGGTCGAGGAGTACGGCCAGTCGCTCGGCGCATTCCACGGATCCGAGATCGCCTACATCTTCGGCAACGGCAGCGACCTGTGGGGCGACACGGACCGAGAACTCTCGGCGACGATGCAGGCCTACTGGGTGAATTTCGCGCGGGGCTGGGATCCGAACGGCGACGGGCTCCCGACGTGGCCGGTCTACGGGGACGACGATCTCACGTTCGAACTGGACGCCGATCCACAGCCGCTTGCAGCCTTCCGCAACGCCAAGCTCGACGCGCACGAGGCCGCATTGGCGTTCTAGGCCGCGGCTGTGCTGCACACGCTCGCGGTCGCGAACTACCGTTCGCTCCGCGACATGGTCCTGCCGCTCAAGTCGTTGAACGTCGTCACCGGCGCCAACGGCAGCGGCAAGTCGAACCTCTACCGGGGCTTGAGGCTGCTCTCGGAGACCGCCTTCGGAACGGCCGTCGAGTCCATCGCAGCGGAAGGCGGCGTCGAATCCGTGCTGTGGGCCGGGCCGGAGCAGTTCTCACGCCTCGTCAAGAAGGGCCACCATCCGGTGCAGGGCGGGCCGCGCAAGGACCGGATCAACCTCCGTTTCGGCTTTGTGGGCGACGACTTCGGCTACGCCATCGACTTCGGCTTGCCGACGCCGGTGCCGCAGACCATGTTCGGGAAGGACCCGGAGATCAAGCGCGAAGCGATCTGGCACGGCGAGATGTGGCACGATCGGCGGGCCGTCGCGGACCGGCGCGCCGGGGTTGTGCGCAGCCGCGACGACAGCGGCGCCTGGCAGGTCGTCGCCCAGCACTTGCCGACCTTCGACAGCATGCTGTCGAGCGTTGCCGACCCGGTCCGCGCGCCAGAAGTGCTCATGCTCCGGGAACAGATCCGCTCATGGCGCTTCTACGACCATTTCCGCACGGATGTCGCCTCGCCGGCCCGCGTGCCGCAAATCGGCGCGCGAACGCCCGTGCTCAGCAACGACGGCCACGACTTGGCCGCCGCCTGGCGCACCATCATGGAAATCGGCGACCGGGAGGCCTTGGACACGGCTGTCGCCGATGCTTTCCCCGGGGCGGAGGTGGATGTCGAGAACCCGGGCGGCCGCTTCGCCCTGCGCTTTTCACAGCACGGCTTGCTGCGCCCGTTGTCCCAGGCGGAACTGTCCGACGGGACCCTGCGCTACCTGCTCTGGATCGCGGCCCTGCTCACGCCAAGGCCGCCGAGCCTGATGGTGCTCAACGAACCCGAGACCAGCCTGCATCCGGACCTGCTGCCCCCGTTGGGGCGGTTGATGAAGCGGTGCGCGGAAGACACCCAACTGTGGGTGACGACCCACGCGCCGAGCCTCATCGAGGCGCTGACCGCGGACGGTGTGTGCAACCACCTGGAGCTCGACAAGGACTTCGGCGAGACCTTCGTCCAGGACCTCGATCCGTTGGACGTGCCACCGTGGCGTTGGCCTACGCGGTGAGGTGCACGGCGCGCGGACGTCCGCGCACCGTCTATGCGCGGTGTCGGAGCACCTGCCCGGCCCGGGCCTCCGTCAGCTCCCCGTCGAGCACATGGATCTCGCCGTTCACCAGGGTCGCCTTGTAGCCGATGCTGCCCTGCGTCAGGCGCGACGCGCCCGCAGGGAAGTCCATGACGCGGTAGGGGTGCGTCTCCGCGACGGTGTCCGCATCGAAGACGTTGATGTCGGCGCGCATGCCTGGTGACAGCGCGCCGCGGTCCGGTAAGCCGAGGATGCGGGCTGCGCCGCTGGTGAGTCGACGGATGCCCTCGCCCATGGTGAAGAGGCCGTCCTCGCGGATCCAGTGCGACAGCACGAACGTCGCCCAGCCGGCGTCCATCACCATGCCGACGTGGGCGCCGGCGTCGCCGACGCCGAAGAAGACGCCCCCGGCGAAGAGGTCGCGGAGCGCCTTCAGGTTCTGGTTCTCGCCGACGTGGTTGAAGAGCGCCCGGCCGTCGGTCTCGTCCGAGATACGCAGCAAGGTCTCGGTCCAGTGCTCGCCTGCGGCATCCGCCATGGACGCGAGGTTGTTGTAGCTCCCGAGCGTGTGGTCCGGCGAGACACCGTCGCCGAGGTAGTACATCCACTCAGGCCGGGTCCAGCCCTTTTCCCAGCCCCGCGCTTCCTCGATGAGGTTTGCGCGCAAGGCGGGGTCGCGGATCGCGGCAAGCCGCTCGTCGACGCCCATGGCGCGGAGCTTGGCCCATCGCTCGATGCTGCCGGGCATGAGCGCCTGCACGCCGATCAGCGCGCCGCTTCCCCGCACCTGCGCCACGCCGGAGATGTCGCGTCCGGTTGCGATCTTGCGGATCGCCGCTAGGCGCTTGTTCCCGGCGTCGTCGTCGAAGCCCTGCAGCGTGGAGTTGAAGAGCATGCGCGCGCCAGTCGCACCGGCGACGTGGTCGACGTGGTCGAAGCGCATGCCGACGTGCTGGTAGAGCGCGTCGCGGCTTGCGATCTCGTTGCCGATCAGCACCAGTTCGTCGAGTTCGGCGAGAGTGCCGGGTACCGCACGGCCGTCGGGGATGCGATGGCCGCTGTAGCGGTTGGACGAGAACCCGACGGCGCCGCGGTCGATCGCCTCGCCCACCAGTCGCGCCATCTCGCGCTTCTCGTCGGCCGTCGCGTCGTCTTCGACGCCGCGCTCGCCCATCACGAAGTAGCGCAGCGCGCCGTGGCCAATCATGCCGGCGATGTTGATGCCGGGCCGGAGCCGCTCGACGGAGTCCAGGTAGCCGCCGTAGTCCACCCAGTCCCACGGCAGCCCGGTGAGGATCGACTGGCGTGGGATGTCCTCGACGGTCTCCATCATGCCGGCGAGGAGTTCGCGGTCTTCGGGTCGGCAGGGTGCGAAGGTGACGCCGCAGTTGCCGATCAGGGCCGTCGTGACACCGTGGCAGGAGACCGGGCTTACGTGCGGGTCCCAGCAGATCTGCGCATCGAGGTGGGTGTGCAGATCGATGAATCCGGGCGTGACGGTCAACCCTTCGGCGTCGAGTTCGCGCCGGCCCTTGGCGTCCACCTTGCCGACGGCCGCTATCGTGCCGTCGTCGATGGCGACGTCGGCCGGTACCGGTTCACTGCCTAGGCCGTCGACGACATGGCCGCCTCGGATCACGAGTTCGTGCGACATGCGGGGGGCTCTCCGCGTTTTTAGTTCGATGAGATTGTAGCCCGCTGGGACAAGGCGGTCGGGCCTTGAGCTAGAGGACGAACGCGTAGATAGCCAAGATGACCACTGCAATCGTGCCGTACAAGATGGCGAGCTTGGTGTGGGCCCACCACGCTCTGTCGAGCTTGAGGTCGCCTAGAATCACCCTATGCCGTTTCATGGCTTGTTCCCTCAGCTTGGTCCGTGCTTGACACGACTGTTTGGGGTAGGCAGCAGTATCCAACCCGCTAAAGCCAGCCGAGCGCCTTGACTGCAGTGCCGAGCGCCGCGACTACGCCGACTGCGGCGATGGCCACTTTCCAAGCATCCATGGTCATGTCGTGCTCCATCTTGCGGATCTCGACCTTCAGCTTCTCAAGCTCCGTTTCCTTGCGTTTATCATCGTAGTCCACGGGCCCGGCTCCCTTCAAGGCGCGTGCGCGGGTTGACTGTCAGACCCGCATTCTCGGTGTTCCCCCGTCGGGGCGAAACGGCAATCTGCCCTCACGTTTTGTAAGAGATCGCCCATGCGTGCGACACCAGGCTGTCGCTCGGCGGATGTGGCGCTACGACTGTGCGAGTGCCGTCAGACGCTCAAGGTGGGCGCCAAACCGTTCTGCGCCGGGCCAGCCCAGGTCGTGGTCGGACGCACGCGCAAGCTGGACCTGCCAGCGACTGAAGTGCGCGGCTGCCGCCAGGCTCTCGGGCGCTGGCATCGCGACGCCTCGGGATGTCAATCCGGCGCGTACCGCCGGCCAGTCGAGGCGGATCGATGCGCTAGACAGGATGTCGCCGAGGAACGTCAATCGGTTGCCGGGATAAGCGGTGTCGAAGTCGTACAGGCAAGTGACGTTGTCGCCGCACACGAGCATGTTGCTTGCCGACCAATCGGTCTTGCACATCATCGGTGGAGCCGCGTCGGCCAGCGCGTCGAAGCCGGCGAGAGCACGGCGAACCGATGCGCTTTCCCAGTCCGGATGGCGCTTCAAGGTGGCTTTGATTCGGTCCACCGTGGCGGCGATATGCGACCGCGCCGCGGTCTCGTCGGGCGACGTGGATGATTCGAAGAACTGGGCGAGTACGGCGCCGTAGTGGGCACTCACGGCCCGGATGGTATCGGCGCTCGCGCCGGATTCGATCACGTCGATCAGCCGTTTGCCGGCCACGTGAGCCACGGTGATCGTGTCCGGTTCACGACACGCCACCAGCTTCGGGAGGATCGGCACCGCGGTGTACGCGCGGTAGAAGGCGAGTTCGCGGGCCAGCTTGACGTTGGGCGGATCGCGGTAGTCGTTGTAGCGTTTGGTCACGCAACGCTGGCCGTCGATCGTCTCAATCCGCGCTTCGCTTCGGGCGCCCTGGGCGATCCTGACCGGGTCCGTCGTGGTGGCGGTCAATGTAACTCCTGACTATCCGGGCGCTTCGGGGAAGCTCGGCAAGGCAGGGTCGACGATGGACCACGCGGCCTTCGAGGCCGTGAAGATGTTGGCCTTGGCCCCTGCCTTCGGATCGTCGTCCAGGCAGCCGGCCGGGATCTGCATGTTCTCGGGGTCCCGACGCCGCGGCACCTGGGAACCGCAGGTGCGGCAGAACGCGGTGCCCTTCACCTTTGCCTCCGGCATCTTGTAGTTGACCACCTGCGCTTCGCCCGATAGCCAGCGGAAGGCCTCGTGGCCGACCATGACCATGGTGGCGTGTGCCGCGCTCATCGCGCGTCGGCAGCGCGAGCAGTGGCAGTTGACCATGGCCGCCGGCTCGCCGTCGTATTCGAACGCGACCGCACCGCAGAGGCAACTGCCACCCGTCGCGCCCGGGGTGCTCGCGGTCCGATTCGGCTGTTCGACAGAGTGCGCGTCGGGCCCGAATTCCGGTGGATACTCGTCGTGCCGTGGAAGGTCGTCGACGATCGTGTGCCAGGGTGCCATCGAGCCGACGAAAAAGTGCATGCTGGGCCGCGTGCCCGGATCTTCGGCGACGTTGCCGAGCGGGATCAGCGCGAACGGTCCGCCGGGCGGGCAGGCCGGGACGCCGGAGCCGCAGCGCGGACAGAAGTTGCGCCAGCCGTGCGATGACGAGCGGTAGTGGGCCGCCTTCTCCTCGCCTTGGCGCCAGTGGAAGTGCTCAGGTGCCGAGACGGCGAAGGTCGCGAATGCCGCGCCGTGGAACTTTCGGCACATGGAGCAGTGGCAGTGGCCGATCTGGTCGACGGGACCGCTGATCTCGAAGGCGATGTCACCGCACAGGCAGCTTCCGGTCAGCATGGCGTCCTCCTTGAACCAGACGGTTGTTCAGACGTTGGGGATGATGTCGGCGGCGACTCGTTCGAGCACGTCGAAACGGGTGTCGAAGTTGGGCAGGATCATCACCTGGTCGAGGTCGGCGGCGGCGAGCACGGACAGCCGCTCGATCAGGTCGTCGCGCGTGCCGATCATCGACGACGCCTGGAGGATGTCGGGCGTTAGGAACTTCTCCTCCTCCGGAAGCACCCAGCAGTTGTGGCCGCCGTGGATGCGTTGGTGGCGACGGTCTGCGGGGTAGGACTCGATCAATGCGCGATAGTCGTCCCAGATCGCGGCCATGAACCCCGGCGGTCGGCGTCCGAAGTTGCGGAACTGGTCGTAGCTGAAGTGCACTGCGGCCATGGCCATGGCGCCGCACTCGGCCTTCACGCGGGGCGAGTCGACGGCTTCGCCGGGGTCCAAGACGACCATCGTGGTGAGCGCCGTCGTGTAGTAGCTGCTGCGGTCAATCTCGCGGCCAGCCTCCTCGGCGCCCGCCTCGATCATGCTCCAGATGCGCGCCATGACGGCGGGGTTGGCCGGCATGGCGAGGACGGCCCCGTCGCCGTGCTTGCCCGCAAGGGCCAGCGACTTCGGGCCGAATCCGGAGACATACATCGGAATGGGATGGTCGAAGTCGACGAAACCCTTGTCGGGCATGATGTGCCGGATCGGGCGTTCACCAGGACCTTGGCGGTAGACGGCCTCCTCGCCGCGCAGCAGGGGTCCGATGGTCGCCAGGTATTCGTCGAATGCCGCAATCCGCTGCGGCGGAAACCCCATCACGCGCATGGCGGTGTTTCCCGCGCCAACGCCGAAGAAGGTCCGCCCGGGCGCCAGCGCATTGATGGTCGCTATGCCGGATGCGTTGTTCGGTGCGGGCCTCGTCCCCGTGACGGCGACACCGGTGCCAAGGTGGATGGTGCTCGTCCGCGTCGCAGCGAGCGCCAGGGTCGCGTAGCAGTCCGACCACAGCATTTGGCTGTCGGCCAGCCACGCGTGCGAATAGCCGAGTTCCTCGGCGCGCACCACGTAGTCGATGTCGTGGACGTGCGAGGCCACGCAGATGCCGATGTCCATGGATGTCCTTGGTCCGGGAGAGAGTGACAGTCTAAGCGCGCCGTGGGCGGGACGCGACGCCGTCAATCGGTCGGCTCGCCGAAGGCGATGATCGACGCCTTGGGCAACGTCGGGTTGCCGAAGTAGGCGATGCTCCCATCGTCGCCGCCCATGACCGCGAGCAGCGCCTCGCGATCCCCCGACAGGTTGACGACCTCGTCGCAAGCAAGCGTTTCGGCTTCGAAGTACGCGAGAAGCAGTTCGCCGAGGTCGTAAAGGTGCGTGGGTTGCTGGGCGATGCCGGCCAGCCAACGGTCCTCGCAGGTGGCCACGAAGGCGCGCACGTAGGGCGGAAGGTTGCGCTCGCGCTGAAGGATGTCGAGCTTGCCGGACTGGATGATCCCCGGGCCGACCTGCACCGCCGCCTCGAACATGCCCGGGTGGTAGTCGCTGCGCCCGACCACGGCGAGACCGGCGGTGCGTACGCCGAGAATCCGCGTGTAGCCGTGTGGCGTCAATTCGCTCTCGATCTTGCCGTCCAGTTGCAGGAGCCCCAACGGTGAGACCGGGTTGAACACGGAAACGAAGCCGCTGCCGACGACCAGCCGATTGCCGCGCTCGAGAATCGCCTCCATGGCACTGACGCCCATGCCGAGGATGCTCGGTTGGTAGTCGGCGCGCCACACGTGGGCGACCAGGACGGTGTCGTCGACCATGTCGACATGGATGCGCGGGTCGCTGCCGCGGAGCGCAGCGAGCGTGCCGGCGCCGGAGAGCCGCGTGTCGAAACGCTGCGTGCTCGGCATCGGCAAGGTGACGACGCCCGAGACCAGCGGCGCCTCGAACCGTGGCGCCGGGTCGTCCTGGCAGGCAGCTAGCCCGCCACCGGCGGCGATCGCCATGATCGCCGCCCGCGCGGCCTTCGCTGGCTTCGACACCTCCCCGTGGTGCCAGCGGGGTGCTAGGCGACCTTGATCGGCAGCGCGCGGTGGCGGGTGCCGGTCGCCGCGAACAGCGCATTCACCAGCGCGGGCGCCACCGGTGGAACACCGGGCTCGCCGACGCCGGCGGGCAGCCGGCCTTGGGCAGGCACCAGTTCCACGGAAGTGGCAGGTGCTTCGGACATGCGCAGCAGCGGGTAGTCGTGGAAGTTGCTTTGCGCCACCACGCCGTCGGCCATGTCGATCTTGCCGTGCAGGGCGAGCGACAACCCGAACACGACCGCGCCCTCCATCTGCGCGACGCACGTGTCGGCGTTGACGTAGGTGCCGCAGTCCAGCACGACGTAGGCGTTCGAGACCTTCGGCGTGCCGTTGACCGCGCTCGCCTCCAGAACCACCGCGACGTAGGAACGGAAGCTGTGGTGAACGGCGAACCCGAGCCCGGTGCCTTCCGGTCGCGGCCGATCCCATTCCGACAGAGCCCGCACCCGTTCAATGACGTGGCGCAGACGACCGACGTCCAGGCCGTGGCCCTCGGGCGGCTGCATGCCGGGGACCTTGAGTACGCCGCTCGCCGGCAGGATCTCCAGGCGGTGCTCGATCGGGTCGCGTCCTACCGCCGCGGCCATCTCGTCAGCGAAAACGTTGGCGGAGAACGCGTGGAAGATGTTGCACACCGAACGCATCCAACCGACGCGCACGCCCGGACGCAGGCCAGCGAACTCCATGCGCTGGTTCTCGACCGTGTACGGCAGATTGGAGAATCCCATCTCGAGTTCCCAATCCGCCGGCATGGTGGCGCCACCGTCGAACACGGTGGTGATCGAGGGAAACGCGGTGCGTTCCAGCCACGCCTTGGGGTGGCCGCGCTCGTCGATCGCCGCGCGGTGGTATTGCGCGCTCGACGCATGGAAGTAGTCGTGGCGGATGTCGTCCTCGCGCGACCATTGCACCCGGATCGGGCGGCCGAGGCGCTTGGAGAGTTCCACGGCCTCGAGCCCGAAGTCCGGCTTCGACTTGCGCCCGAAGGCGCCGCCGAGCAGCGTCGGGGTGACCGTGACGTTCTCGGGTTCGTAGCCGAGCCAAGCCGCGACCAGACCGCGGGCGGACTGCGGATCCTGGAACGGCCCGTGGACCACGCACATGCCGCCCGACACGTCCGCGATTGCCACCGGTGGTTCCATCGGCGCGTGCGCCAGGAACGGCGTCTCGTAGGTTGCGGAGAGTTCCGTCATGCCCTCGGCGAAGACAGCGTCCACGTCGCCCTTCTCGGAGTCGGGGACCGGCGTGCCCGGCTGGGCCAGCGCCTTGCGCAACTCCTCCTGCAGGGTGTCGCTGGAGAACGTCTGGTTGGGGCTGTCCGTCCACTCGATCTCGAGGTCGCGGGCGATGCGCATCGCCGTGTAGGTGTCGTCCGCGACCACCGCGACGCCGCCGACGGGATTGAACACCGGCCCCGCGCTCGCGGACGGGTCGAGGATCTCGATCCCGAGTAAGCCCGGCGCCGTGTTCGGCTTGTTGAGGATGTTCTTCACGCCGCCGCCGAGCCAAGGACAACGGACCACGACCGCGGTCGCCATGTTCGGCATCTGGAAGTCCGCGCCGTACGTACCCTTGCCGCGGACGATGTCGGCGGCGTCGACGTGCACGGCATGTTTACCGATGTAGCGGTGCTCGGCCTCGCTCTTGCGCGGCGGATCTTCCGGTACGGGCAGAGTGGCCGCGATGCCGGCGAGGTCGCCGTAGCCGAGCCGTTGGCCGCTGCCAGCGTGGATCACCTCGTGGTTCGTAGCCTCGACCTCGTCGACACCCACCCCCCAATGCTGCGCCGCCGCTTGGCGAAGCATCAGCCGAGCGGCGGCCCCGGCGGTGCGCAGGCGCTCGTAGTTCAAGAGGATGCTGCGCGACCCGTCGGTGTTCTGGTCGCCGTACTTGGCGTCGCCGTCCGCCTGGTCGACGACCACCCGCGACCAATCGGCGTCCAACTCGTCGGCGACGACTTGGGCGAGCGCAGTGCGGATGCCTTGGCCCATCTCCGAGCGGTGCGCGGTGACGTGAACGGTGCCGTCGGGCTCGAGCGCCAGGAACAGGTTGGGCACGAACGGTTCGGTGGCGACCGGCGGCCTCGGTGTCCGCGCACAACTCGGCAGGCAGGCGCCGAGCACGAAGACGCCCGATACGCCCAGGAAGTTGCGCCGCGATAGGTCCGGTGAAAGGTTGGTGATGGCGTTCATGATGCGTTCCCCCCGGTGCGTTGCGCGGCCGCTTCATGGATCGCCGCGCGGATGCGGACGTACGTGCCGCAGCGGCAGAGGTTGCCGGCCATCGCGGTGTCGATATCGGCGTCGGTGGGCGATGCGTTGCCGTCGAGCAGCGCCGCTGCCGACATCAGTTGTCCCGACTGACAGTAGCCGCACTGCGCAACGTTGTTCTTGACCCAGACTTCGAGAAGCTCCGGGTGCGCGGCCTCCAGCGCTTCAATGGTGGTGATCGGGACGTCGGCGGCGCCGGACACCGGGAGTTGGCAAGACCTCACCGGGCTGCCGTTGACGTGCACGGTGCAGGCGCCGCAGTAGCTGCCGCCGCAGCCGAACTTGGTGCCGGTCAGGCCCAAGTGATCGCGCAGCACCCAGAGCAGCGGTGTGTCGGGAGCCACGTCGGCTTCGACGTCGCGCCCGTTGACGTTGAGTTTCAGTGCCATGGAGAAGGCCTTTAAGGTCGCGTGGACAGTTCCGAGGGTACTTGGCGGCACGGTCGACGGCAACGGTCGCGGGCAATCACCGTGCCGCGCCGAGATCGGTGGACACCCTCAAGGGCCCGCCAGTCCAGATCCTTCTAGCGGTCGCCCAGGGCCTTGAGCATCCGCTTCAACGCGAAGTGGCGATAGCTGCCCAGGATCAACTCCCGGACCTCGTCCCAGTCGATCCGGTCCTCCACGTCGAGGTCGATCCAGCCCCGGTGGCCGATGTAGCGGGGGATCGTGTAGCGCGGGTCGTCGGTGAGCGTGGCCTGCAGGGCCGCGCCGACCCAGGTCTCGATCGTCATCCGCCGCCGGTAGCGGTGCACCGTCGCGAAGGTCTTCTTGCCCGCCTTGAACGCCGGTGTGCCGAACTGCCGTCCTTCGCCGGTCTCAGGCAGTTCGGCGCACATCTCGCGCAACCGTTCGAGTTTTTCGCGGGCGTGGGGGGCGGACAGCGGATCGAACTCCTCCGGATCGATGGTCTCCGTCGGCGGTTCGATGTCGAGCGGCGGGCCGAGCGCCTCGACCAGTTCGGACGGCGCGACGTTCACGTAGGCCTCGCGCACGCGCATCGCAATGTTGTACCAGTCGTTGCCCTGATCGAGGTGCACACCGAGCCAGCCCTTGGGACCGACATACTGGGGCACGAAGTAGTGCTCGGGCTCGCCGCTGACGTGCATCTGCTGAGCGCCTTGGGGTGCGTGCACCCACAGCGCGATGCGACCGTCGCCGTGGTGGTTGACGGCTAACGTGGCGAAGGTCTTGCCGCGCACCTTGAAGTCCGGCATGCCGTGGCCGGGGCGCACATCCACTTCGGGGAGCGCGCAGACCTCCTGCACGGCAGCCTTGATGTCCTTACCCATCGGTCCCCCTTGTCCGGCAGCGGCGTGTCCGGCAGCGGCGCAATGTAACACGCGCTATGATCGGCGAATGGCTCAGGTGAGAGAGCATCAGCCCATCCGCGTGCAACGGCTGGTGGACCGGCCAATTGTCGGGCCCGACGCGCATCCGAGCATCGGCGCCAACATTCAAGGTCCGTCCCTGATCCGGGTCCCGGACTGGCTTGCCGACCCGCTCGGGCGCTACTACCTCTACTTCGCCGATCACAAGGGCCGGTACATACGCCTGGCCTACGCCGATGCGCTGACGGGACCCTGGCGCATCCATGTGCCGGGCAGCCTGCGTCTTGAGCAGACGCCGTTTCCCAACGAGCCGCCGCCGGTTTCGCCCGAAGCCGTTCGCCGGGCCGAAGCCCGCAACCGGGAACGCGGTGTGCGCATCGGCCACTCGGTGGCGCATGAAATGGGCACGCCCCACATTGCCTCGCCGGACGTCCACGTCCACGACGCCGACCGCCAGATCGTCATGTACTACCACGGACTCGAAGCGGCGGGTCGCCAGGTCTCGCGGGTGGCCGTGTCGCACGACGGCATCGACTTCGAGAGCCACACCGACATCCTCGGGCAGACGTACATGCGCGTATTCGACTACCGGCGCATCACCTACGCGCTGGCGATGCCGGGCCAGTTCTACCGGTCCCGGAACCCGCTGCACGGCTTCGAGGAGGGACCGCTGCTGTTCAACCCGGACATGCGCCACGCCGCCGTGCTCGTGCGCGGCGACACCTTGTACGTGTTCTGGACGCAGGTGGGGGACGCGCCGGAGCGCATTTTGGTCTCAACGGTCAGCCTCTTGGGCGACTGGATCAACTGGCAGGCCAGCGAGCCTGTCGATGTGCTGCGCCCGGAACGTCCGTGGGAAGGAGCCGATGCGCCGCTGGAGCCGTCCTATCGGAGCGTGGCCTACGGTGAGGTCAACCAGTTGCGCGATCCGGCGATCTACGTCGAGGACGACGCCGTCTACCTGTTGTACGCCGTCGCGGGCGAAAGCGGCATCGCCATCGCCCGCGTCTGGCTCTGACGCCGCCTAGGCGAAGAGTTTCTCCGAGGTCGCTGCGGCGACGAAGTTCTCCTTCAGCACCGTGTAGTCCTGTATGTCGGCGTTGACGACGTCCAAGCCGTGTGCGAGCACGTAGGCATAGCTGCGCTGGAAGTCGGACAGGTCGGCCTTGAGATAGGACTCGTCGTAGAACCGGTCGAAGATCTTGCCGTTGGCACCGCCGCCCCAGCGGCGACCCGCCAGGAGACGACCGACCTTCATGCCAACCAAGGCGATCCCGGCCTCGCGCGCGCGTTTCAGTACCGGCGCAAGGTGCACCATGTCCTCTGTGCCGGTGAGGATCTTGCGGCTGTTCCAGTCGTACCAGCCGGCCGGCGTGATTGCGATCATGGCCAGGTCGTACCAGCCGGTTTCCGTCGCGGCCTCGAGGCATCCCTGGGCGTTCTCGTGGGTTGACAGTCCGAGGTAGGTGACCTTGCCGGCGGCCTTCGCGTCCTCGAAGGCGCGATACATCTCTTCTGCGCGGACGATCCCCGGGTTGTTGGCCGCCATCTGGTAGTAGGCATCGACGTGGTCGGTGTCGAGTTCCTTCAGGCTGCCTTCCATGTAGGCGGTCCAGTTGGCGGCGGCGCGCTTGGCGACCTCGGTGGTGACCTCGACATCGGCACCGATGTCCACGGGGGCCTTGGAGATGAGGAAGATCTCGTCGCGGTGGCGCTTGGCGAACTCCGCCAGGTTCTTCTCGGCATCGCCGTAGTAGTCGCTGTAGCCCACGTCGTAGACGTTGACGCCGGCCTGCATGGCGACGTTGAGCAGGCGGTCGTTCGGACGCCGGGACAACGCCGCGCCGCAGCCGTAGACGAGTCGGCTGGCACGGAACCCGGTGCGTCCGAGCGTCCTGTAGGTCATGCCGGGCCACGCGGCCTTGTCGACGGACTCCTTCGCCGCCGTCTCCGCGGCGCTGACGTTGCGGGTCTGGAGCAGCACCTGGCCGCCCACGCCGAGCATGGTGAGGAACTGCAGAAACGACCGGCGGTCGGTTTTCGGTTGCGAACTGGGCACGGTGGATCCCCCTTGGCTTAACGCGTTGGCAAGCAGCATGTAGAGCAGCCCATAGACTGCTACGGATGCGTTGCGTTTACAACGCGGTCCTTCGAGTGTTCTAGGACGCCGCTGGCGGCCAACGCTTATGATGGGCGGCACACGCATATCGGGAATCCGCTGACGATGCCTTACGCCAAGAACGGGGCCATCGAGATCTACTACGAGACCCACGGTCTCGCCGAGACCCATGGTCTCGCCGATGGCGAGAACCTGGTTTTCGCCCACGGCGCCGGCGGCAACGCCACGAGCTGGTGGCAGCAGGTTCCGGCGTTCGCGGCTACGCACCGGATCGCCGTCTTCGATCACCGCGGCTTCGCGCGCACTGTCTGTCCGGCGGAACAGCAGAGCGCGGCCCACTTCGAAGCGGATCTGGTGGCCGTCATGGATGCGGCGGAGATGGACCAGGCGGTAATCGTCTGCCAGTCGATGGGTGGCTGGACTGGCGTCCGGGCCGCGGTCAACCGGACCGACCGCGTCCGCGCCGTACTGCTGGCCAATACGCCCGGCGCGATCCGCAACGAGACCACCGTCGCCAACATGGCCCAAATGGCTGAACGGCTGGCTGCGGCGGGCGGCCTCGTGAACCGGGCCTACAGTCCGGAGTTCGCCGAGCGCAACCCGGCGGGGGCAGTGTTGTACCGCCAGATCTCGGCGTTCAATACGCAGGCGAGGCCGAACATTCGCGACGCGTCCGTCTACGTCACGCCCGAGGCGGTCAAGGCGACGGGCCTGCCTTTCCTGATGTTGTCGAGCGATTTGGATCCGCTGTTCCCGCCGGCGGTTCTGGAGTCGGTCGCGGCCGACATCGACGCGCCGGTCGAGCGCATCAACGGCGCGGGCCACTCGACCTACTTCGAAATGCCGGACGCTTTCAACGCGGTGCTGCGGGACTTTCTCGCCGGACTCTAGTCGATGTCCACGCCGACGGGGCAGTGATCTGAGCCCGTGACGTCCGGCCAGATGAAGGCGTCCACGACTCGCCGCTGGGCGGATGGGGAGGCCAGCACGTAGTCGATGCGCCAACCGACGTTGTCCGCGCGCGCATTGCCCCACTGTCGCCACCACGTGTAGTGTCCGGCTTCGCCGCGGTGCCGGCGGCGGAAGGTGTCGCTCCAGCCCGCATCGATCCAGCGCTGCATCTCGGCACGTTCCTCGGGTAGGAAGCCGCTGGTCCTCGCGTTGGTCTTGGGGCGTGCCAAGTCGAGTTCGGTATGCGCGGTGTTGTAGTCGCCCACGACGTAGACCGGACCGCGTCGGCGCACGAGCTGCAGCCGGTCGAACACCGCCTGGTAAAAGCCGAGCTTGTAGGGCACGCGGCTGTTGTCGCGGTCTGTTCCGCTGCCCTTCGGGAAGTAGACGCTGGCGATCGCCATGCGGCCAAAGTGGGCGATCAGCAGCCGGCCCTCGACGTCGTATTCCTCGATTCCTAAGCGCGTCTCGACGCGAGTCGGCGGGTCGCGAGAATACAGGGCCACGCCGCTGTAGCCGAGCCGTTGGGCGGGTGCAAAGACGGCGTGCCAACCCGGCGGCGAGCGGACGCCGGGCAGAAGTTGCGTCGGTAGCGCGCGCACTTCCTGGAGCCCGACCACGTCGGCACCCGACGCCTCGAGGAAGTCCATGAAGCCTTTCTTCACGCAGGCCCGCAGGCCGTTCACGTTCCAGCTCACGATGCGCATGTGTGGCGTTTACCGGGTTGGCCGCTCGCAGAGGGCAAACAGGATAGCGCCAAGGCCGGAGCCTGCGGCCAAGATTGCGAAACCCAAGACGTAGTCGCCGAAGATGTCCGCCATGGCGCCTGCGAACAGCGCCCCGAACGCCATCCCGAACATCGCGATGAGCGACGAGAAACCCATGATCGTGCCGAACGACGTGGCCCCGAAGTAGTCGGCCCGCAAGGCAACCATGAGCGGGCCGCGGACGCCCCAGGCGAGCCCGTTGAGCACCGCGAAACCGATCACCATGGCCCAGTCGGTAGCGAATGCCAGAAGTGCGAAGCCGGATCCGTGTCCGAGCATGCAGCCGACGCACAGCAGGCGCTTGTCGAAGTGGTCGCCCAACCAGCCGCCAAGGAGTTGGCCTGTGATCTGGGTCGCCGTCATTAACATGACGGCGAAGCCGGCCTGGATCGGAGTAAAGCCCAAGCCCTCCGTGACGTGGGGGATAAGGTGTGCGGTGACTGCGGACACGGTCAGAAGCGCGAGTGCGTGGGCGCTTGAGATGTACCAGAACGCCCGTGTTCGCATGGCTTCGGTAGGCGTTAGATCGCGGTCGCGCGGGCGCCGCCGGGCGATCACGGGATGTGGTTCGTCCGTGCCGTCGGGTATCTCGCCGACGTTCTCGGGTCGGTGATGGACCAAATTGACGAGAGGGAGGCCGACCAGCAGCACGACAATCGCCGAGCCCGCCGCCGTCCAGCGCCAGCCGACGAGTTCGATGGACAGGATCACTAGCGTCACACCCATTCCACCGAACGAAAAGCCCAGTTGGGAGACCGCCACCGCCTTGGCGCGGTGCTGGTCGAACCAGTTGACGATGGCGACCGTCAAGGTGGCGAAACCGCCTAGGCTAGAGCCAAGGGCGATCAATGCCCACGCGATGTAAAACACCAAAAGCGTGTCGGTCAGCGCGAACAACGCAAAGCCGACAGCAAAGATCGTCAACCCCCAACGGAGTACCGGCCGTGGCCCGAAACGATCCACGAGCCAGCCCTGCAACGGACCGAGCAAACCGCTTTCTGCACGGGTCAACGCGAATGCGCCGGAAAGCGCCGTCTTGCTCCAGCCGAACTGCGCCTGCAATGCCACGGTGTATGCGCCGAACGAATGCATCATCAGCGCGCCCGAGAGCAGTTGTATGCCAGCCGCGCCGATTACCAGCCACCAGCCGTGGAATACGCGGCCACCTGGGCGGACGACGTGGTCAATGCGGGAGATGGGCGAGTTCAAATTCTGGCTCGTCGCGCCCGCGAAAGCCGCCGCCTCATACGGTTGAGGCGCGTCCGGGCAGGACGCGAAACGACGCGGGGATCAAGCGGCGGTGCGCGAAGCATAGCAAACCGGTGCGTTCGCGCCGCCCTTGCCACCGTGTCCTCGAATACGCGAACCTTGCCGAACCTTGACTGGAGCTGACCATGAAGAAACAAATACCCGCTTGCGTTGCCTTGGCGCTTGGCGTTCTCTTCGCCCCCGTCGCGTCCGCCGCGTCCATTGCCGACCTCGCTTGGATGACCGGGACGTATTCGGGCCCGGCTGGCCCCGGCGTTCTGGAGGAGAACTGGACCGTCCCGCGGGACGGATCGATCCAGTCCGTGGTGCGCATGACGTCCGGCGGGCAGACCAGCATGGTCGAGCTCATCGTGATCGAGGAGGAAGACGACACCCTCGTCCTGCGCCTGCAGCAGTGGGATCCCGGCATGAAGCCGCGCACCGAAGGGCCGACGGTGATGAAACTCACCGAGTTGGGCGACAACACGGTCGCGTTCGGTGTCGTGGGGGAGGGCATGTTCAACACCCTGCGCTATACGCGCGACGGCGACACGTTCACGATCTCGATCACCAACGCCGACGGGTCGTCGTTCGACATCCCGCTGACCGCCTCCCGCTGACGGACTTCGAAGCGTGCGGCGGTGAAAGTCCAGATCCTCTCCGACATCCACGTCGAGTTCGGCAACCGGATACCGCCGCCCGCGCCGGAGGCCGATGTCGTCGTGCTTGCCGGCGACCTCGCCCCGTATCGTCCGGAGGTTCTTGAGGACATCGCTGAGACGTTGTCTGGTTGCCGGATTCTCTACGTTCCCGGCAACCACGAGTTCTACGGCGGCGACATCGATGACGTACGCGAGGCGATGGCGCGCGATTGCGCGAGACTCGGCATTGAACTGTTGGACCAGCGTGCGCTCACCATCGACCGTGTTCGTTTCATCGGGGCCACGCTCTGGACGGACTTTGCGCTCGACGGCGTCGCGGAGGCGGTGGCGGCGCAGCAGACGGCGCGGCAACGGATGCCGGACTTTCGCGTGATCCGCCAAGGTGGCGTGGCATTCACCCCCGCGGAATCGGTGCGCCGGCACGAGGCCGACCGCGACTTCATTGCAGAGGAACTGCGGAACGCGGCGGACGAGGGCCTCACGACCGTGGTGATCACGCACCATGCGCCGTCGCCACGGTCGATCCGGCCGTGGTTCCACGGCAATGCGCTCAATCCGGCGTTCGCTTCACGCCTCGATACGCTGATCGCCACGTACCAGCCGCCGTTGTGGATCCACGGCCATATGCACGACAGCATCGACGAACAACTCGGTGGGACTCGGGTGGTGGCGAATCCCGGCGGCTACACGGCGGCGGAGAACCCGCGATTCGACCCGGCTCTGTGTGTCGACGTGGGATGACGCTCGTGGCCCGTTTCCGCAGGTCGGCTTCGAGACGATAGCGCGACTGACGGCGGTCGCGGCCACAAGCACAGCGTTGCAGACCATAACGCCCCCGTCGCTCGGGCGAATGTCTTACACCGATTCGAGACATCGGCCATTCCGCGCGGTCCCGTCGCTGGCCAGCATGGCGGTCCAACGCTGCCAAGACGCCACCCATGCACCGCGCATCGTCGACGACCGCCGCACCACCCGGGATTGGGCCCTCCGTCGCCCCTGTGGTACGTTCCCGAACGGCCCGACCGCGCACGACTGGAGAGACAGATGGCCGAACCCGCGCTCGCCTACCCGCCGCGCCCCTGTCCGGCGCTCGACGCGATCCTCGCGCTCCACGAGGACAGCCTGCCGCCCACGGACCGCGAACCAATGCCTGACGTCGACGAGCAGGAACGCCCCCTCAACTACTCGCGCTACGCCATCCGCCGCCACATGCGCCGCGTGGACGACCAGGTCGCCGTCTACGGGGACATGTTCGTCTACTACATAGGCCGCGACGACCGCGGCGAGCCCGTTAAGAGGTCGGTGGCGCCGGACGTGTTCGTCGTGTACGGCACGCCGTACCGGTTGAACCGGCGGTCCTACGTGCTGTGGGACGAGCCGGAGGCCGACATCCGTTTCGTGCTGGAGATCGCCTCGAGGAGCACGCGCGCCCACGACCACGGGGCGAAGCGCGACATCTACGCGTCTCTTGGCGTGCGCGAGTACTTCCTCTACGACCCGCCGGGTCAGAGGCGTCCGGCGGCGCTCGTGGGCCTGCGGCTGCGCGACGGCGTCTACCGGGAGATCGCGCCCGGCGCGCTGCCGGACGGCCGCCCGGGGGTGCGGAGCGACGTCGTGGGGCTCGTCGGCTACGTCGCCGAGGGGGGCTGGCTGCGCTGGTTAGATCCGGCGTCGGGCAAGGACCTGCGCGAATTCGACGAGCACGCGGATCGCGCGGATGCGGCGGACGCTTACGAAAGGCGGGCGGAGGCCGCCGAACGGCGGGTCGCCGAACTCGAAGCCCTGCTCCGCAAGCGCTAGGAGCAGATGCGGACGGGGAGGTCCGCGCACCACCGCTGTCAGGCGGTGCCGTGGCTCACAACGCCCTTGATGTAATCGCCGATCTCGCCGGACGTCACGCCCTGCATGAACGTCGGGTAGTCGTCGATGTCGACCACGTGGGTGACCAGCGGTTTGAGGTCGATAACACCCTTGTGGATGAGGCGGATCGCCGGTGGGAACGGGTCCCGCATCTGCGCGCCCGGCGACGAGTTGACGAGGCTGATGGCTTTGCCGTGCCACGTGCTCGGGTTGAACGTCGCCTTGTCCCCCTTGATCCAGCCGAACAGGTTGATCCGCCCGGCGCGTCGCACGATGTCGGTGGCTAGATCGAGGCCGGATTGCGCACCGCTGGTGTCGACCACGGTGTCGATTCCGCGTCCCGCGAGATCCCGCTTGACGTCGTCGAAACCCGGCGCGGTGACGTTGTGCGCCTCGGTAGCGCCCGCCCCGAGTGCCAGGTCAAGCCGCCTGTCGTCGACGTCGAGGGCGATCAGTTGGTCCGCGCCGACGCCGCGTAGTCCCTGCAGCATCATCAGGCCCATGAAACCGCAACCGACCATGGCCAGTCGCTCACCGGCCTTCAGTTGACAGTGATCCATGCCGGTCACAACGCACGACACCGGCTCGACGATCCAGTGGTGGTCGGCGAGGTCCGAGTCGGGGATGCGGTAGACGCGGTTGGCGGGCATGTTGCGAAGCCTGGCGAAGCCGCCGCCCGCGACGCGGTCGCCGACTTCCCAACCGCTGACGCCCGCGCCGAGCTTGGCGATGTAACCGACGCCCTCGTGCCCCGGCGGGGCGGCATAGGCCGAGTCGCCGCCGGCGCGGAAGGTCTGCAGATCCCAGGAACAGATGCCGCAGGCGGCGACTTCGACCTGCACCTGGCCGGGCCCCGGCTCGTCGACGTCCACGTGGACGATTTCGGCGCCACCGCCGGGTGTATAGCGCACGTTCTTGACCTGCATGTCGAACCCCGTGGACCAAAGTTGGTCAGAGCCTAAGCGACGGGGAGTGATTGTTCTACCTAGGCGCCGGCGCACCGAGTTCCGCGCAGTCGGACAACGGAGACACCATGACCGAATCGGAAGCCTACGACCCGAAACGGGATCTTGAACGGATGAAAGCCGGGATCGAACGGCTGCAGGGCGAGCACGCCGCGGTGACGAGAGCCGTCCTTCGGGAGTTGAAGGAAGCGCAGCGCGCTGCGGACGAAGCCTTGCAAGCCCTGATGGCCGTACCCGAGGACGAGGTAACGGAGGACCATCCCAAGGCTCTGGCCGTCAAACGCGCCGCGGCGGAGGGCGACCGGGTGAAGAAGGAAGGCAAGGCGAAAATGAAAGAAGCGACCGAGCGCTTCAAACGGCTGAACGAGGAGATCGTGCAGTCCGCGATGGCGCGTATAGAGGAATGGCAGGGGAAGCGGAAGGACGAAGATTAGCGTGCGGTGACTTCAGGAGCGCAGAAAGCCCCCGGGCACCCGGTTGCGCCGCAAGGGCATGTCGGGGTCTCGGCTCTTGATCTCGGGCGGAACGCTGCCAGCCCAGTGTTCGGGTACCGTGTTGGCACGCCGGTAGTACCAGCCGAGCAACACCGTGCGCCGTTCGGCGGTCGTGTTCGGGTGCGTGCCGTGCAGTAGGCGCGCGTCGCCGATCATCAGTTGGCCGGCCTTGACGGGGACGTCGACGGCGTCGGGGTGGTCGTAGAACATCCACTCGTTGGTTTCTTCGACCTCGTAGCCGCCGCCCTCGTGGGGCGCGATGAGGTGCTCGTGCAGGTCGAGACGCCTGAGATGGCTGCCCGGGATCGCGCGCAGACAGCCGTTGGCCACATTGGTATCGGTGAGATACCAGTTGAGGAACACGGTCTGCGGCCACGGCGACAGGCTGATGGGGTCGTCCCAACGCATCCAGTCCTGGTGCCAGTAGAGCGCGGGCGCATAGGGCGGCTTCGAGATGATCTGGAACGTGCCGATGGAGCGGTGGTCGTCGATCTTGAGTGCACGCAGGATCCGGGCCGGGTGGTCGATCAGGAAATCCACCATCTCGTCGCTCGGCTGCTTCAGAGACGCGGGCGACGTGGTGCGGATTCCTGTGAGCTTGATGTCGGAGCCCTGGTACTTCCATTGGGGCGGGTGTTCCGTGCGTGCGATCCAGTCGTCGGACCAGCGGCGCAGGCGCTCGAGCGCGCCGTCGGGGAGTAACCCGTCGACGACGCAGTAGCCGTCCTCAAGCAGTTGCTCGCGGGCGGCGGCGATCTGTCGTTGGTCAAGCGTCATGCCATGACGAAGTAAACCACATGCGTTGCTCGTCGGTTGAGCTTGCTCAGCGGTAGATGTTCGGCTGGCGCGGGAACCGGAAGCGCTTGTACTCCCACTGGTACTGCTCGGGGTCGCGCCGCACCTGGGTTTCGACGGCCGCGTTCATCGCTCGTACGCTTGCGACGTGGTCGGGGTCGCGGATCGCGGCGTCGACGGCCTCGATACGGATTGCGAAGCCGCCCTCGACGCGAATGGCGTTGCCGAAGACGATGTCCACGTCGACGCGCTGCAGGAGCTTCGCCACCAGGGTCATGGTGAACGCCTCTCGACCGAAAAACGGCGCCGCGACGCCGCTGCCGACGATGGGCACCTGGTCCGGCAACACCGCCACCATGCCGCCTCCGCGCAGCACCTTGATCAACTGCCGGAGGCCGCTCACGGAGTCTGGCGCAGACCGGTGGCCGAGTCGCGCTCGTGCATTGCGTAAGGCCGCGTCGACGATGGCGGACTTTGGCTTTTCATACAGCGGTGCCAAGGGCGCGACGGTGTTCAGGTAGTAGCCGATGAATTCCCAGTTGCCGAGGTGCAGCGGCATCACGATCAGGCCGCGGCCAGGGGGACGGTCGCGCAGGAGATGCTCGCCCTCGACGGTCTTGATCAAGGACCCGAGCCGTTCAAGGGGCCAGGTCCACATCGCGACCGCCTCGAGGACGATCATCGCGGTTTGGCGGATGCTGTCCCGGGCGAGCCGCTCGCGCCAGGCATCGGACCGGTCCGGATAGGCGATGGAGAGGTTGATGCGCGTCGTACGGACCGCGCGGCCGTTGAGCAGGAACGTGATCCGTCCCGCCACGCTGCCGATCCGTCGCAGCGCTCTGATCGACAGGGGATACAGCAGCCAGCAGAAGGCGCGAAAGACGGTGACCGCGAGGCGTGCGGCCCATGGCTGTGCCTCGCTCACGCGGCGCGGTGGAGCCGTCGGGCGAGTCGCTCGCCGCGTTGCTTGACGACGGCGGCGGCTTGCCTTGATGCGACATGGGGCGCCTCGACCTGGTCGACGGCGTCGATCACTGACTCGGTGAGTTCCCTCGCGCGCTGCAGGACGAGAGACGGGTTCAGGCCGCAGTCCTTGGCGAGCCGTTGAAGGTCGGACCGCCCAACGCGATCCGACTCCCGAGCGCGCCCGATGCGCATGGCCATGCGGGAGGTCAGCGCGGGATAGGCGACCGTGCAGACGACGTCGTAGAGCGGGGCCATGCGAGCGCGACCGTTGCGGTGGCGCAGCCATGCGAAGTTCTTGACGTGAGCGTCGTGGTTGCCGATCACCGTATTGAACAGCACGGCATCCAGAAGTCGCCCGATGTCGATCACCGGTGCGGCGGATACGTCGCGTACCAGCGCGAAGCATTGGGCGAGTCCCGGCCCGCCCTCGCTTTGATACTTGATCTCGGACCTTACGCCCAGGGCCTGGCAGAAGTCCTCCTGGTGGATTCGACGAATGACACCGCCTTCGTGTTCGCGGTCGAAACGCTCGACGAGGAGGTAATCGATACCTGAGCTCTGCTTGACAGTACAAGCCGCCGTGGCCAAGCCGGATGCAGCCGCCAGCTCGAGGCAAAAGGCCTCGTTAAAGACCACGCCTTCATATTCCGGTATCGCGGGCTTCAGGATGTGTGTGCTCGGCGCAGCACCTAGGGGCAGGAAGTAGTCGTCGCCGTCGACCGCCAAGGCGATCTTGTGCTGCGCCCCGGCGAGGGACATGCGGTAGCCGTCCGTGCCGGCCAGCAGCGGTCGTTGCGGCAGCTCGGCTAGCAACTCACCGACTTCGGTAGAGCGCAACGGCCGCAGATGGCACCCCAACTCGTCGGGGTGGCAGCCCGATGGGAGTAGGCAGATCGCGCCAGCGCATTCACCGCCAACAGCTTCCAGAAAGGCGAAATCGTTCTCAGGGCTGACTCCGAGCAGTCGGCCGAGGACGGCGCGGCTGTTGCCCTCCGGGAGGACACCGCCGAAGAACGGCGCGCAAAGGCGCTGCGGAAACGGTTCGCGGCGTAAGGGCAGCGAGTGCGAGAGTGCCACTGCCTGTGGATCGTCGAGCCACTCTTGGGCGTACTGGAAGACCATCCTGCCACTGTCGCGCAGGATCAGATGACCAGCCAGGTCTGCTTGCAGGTAGGCGTCTAGAGTGCGCACGGCGGTCAAGCCTGATCGACAGGCGCCTCGAGGACCACGCGCACACCAAGCGCATTCAGAACGTCCAGCGTCTTGCCGATTTCACAGGTGGCTTTGCCTCGCTCCAGGTCGACGACGAAGCGCAGGCCCGTGCCGGCTGCGAGGGCCAGTTGCCGCTGGGTTACGCCCAACGCGTTGCGGACGGTCTTGGTGGTATTGCCGATCTGACGGGGCGAGGCGAACATACGCTGTCCGACATCTGATGTTCCTGTACGGGAATAGTATGGGTTGAATCGGTGCTAGGCAAGCGGCGTGTTCCTGTACGGGAACTTCGGCCCATCTCCGGACAGGCCGCGCAAGATCTGTTCCCGCACGGTAATCTGGCAGCTCTACGACCAGATTCCGATGATGCCGCCCATCAGCGCCGAATACGTGACCCGGTAGCCCGCCTGGATGCCCCAGAGCTTCCAGCCCCAGCCGCAGAAGGCGTTATCCGATGCCATCGAGGTCGCGATGAAACCGACCCCGGTGATCAAGCCGAACACGATGCCAGTGATTAGCCCCGTCATCTGCAGCCCCTCCATCAAGGCCGCGACCACGACGCAGGTGACCAGCGCCGCGACAGCGCTCACGATGAACGGTTCCGGCGACGGCTGGATCTCGTCCTCAGTCTTGCCGAGCGCGGCAACCCAGGCCTTGCCGAACATCGGGCCGTACCACAGCGCGCCCAGCGCGAAGGCCGCGGCCGTGGCCACGATGATGGCCCACCAGTTAAGTCCGCCGAAATCGAGCATTCCACTCTCCAATGAAGGTGCTTCATTCGCCGCCGAGTATCGCAACGCGACGGGTGGGTTGATAGCCTCTGAAAGGAAGCCGTTGCCAGGGGCCCCATGGTCAACAAGGTCATTCTCGACCCCAGCTTCCGCCGCATGGAGGAGATCTTCCACCCCGACGACCTCGTCCGCCTGCACGCCTGCTGCGACGTGGTGTGGGGGCGAGACGAACCGATGCCGGAGGCGATGTTCGAGGAGCACCGCGCCGACGCCTTCGCGGTGGTCACCACGCGTTGGCGCTATGGCGACTTGAGCGAGTTTCCGAACCTGCGCGCGATCATGGAGGTCGGCGGCCGCCATCCGGGCCCGGCCGCCGTCGACTACGACACGTGCCGCGCAAACGGCATCCGGATCTTAAGCTGCGCACCGGCCTTCGGGCCCATGGTCGCCGAAATGGCGTTGGGCCTGGCCATTGACGCGGCCCGCGAGATCTCCGCAGGGCACGAAGCGTTCCGCGCCGGCGAAGAGAAGTACCTATGGCCCGGAAACGTGGGCACGTTCACGCTGTACGGCGAAACGGTGGGATTCATCGGCTTCGGCGGTCTCGCGCAGTGCTTGAAGCCGCTCGTCGAACCATTCGGTTGTCGCCTGGTGGCCTACGACCCCTGGCGCACGGAGGCGTACCTCAAGGACCGGGGCGTCGAGCCGATGCCGCTCTGCGAATTGCTGTCCCAGGCCCGTGCCATCTTCGTCCTCGCGATCCCGTCCGTGGAAAACAAAGCCCAGATCGATCGCGCGATGCTGGAACTGATCCGCCCCGACGCGGTGTTCGTGCTGATGAGCCGAGCCCACGTGGTCGACTTCGACGCCCTGACGGAACTGCTGCACGCGGGCCGGTTCCGGGCCGCGATCGACGTCTTCCCGGAGGAGCCGATGCCGGCCGACCACCCGATCCGCAGCGCGCCGAACGTGGTCTTGTCCGCCCACCGCGCCGGCAGCATCGTGGGCGACTCGAACCTGATCGGCCGAATGGTAGTGGACGATCTCGAAGCCATGGCGCGCGGTCTGCCGCCGTGGCACATGCAGCCGGCGGAACCGGAGATCGTGGCGAGGTTGCCGTAGAGGGTGCGTGCTGCGGCGCCTTGCTAGGCGACGCTCGCCAACTCCCTTAGCAGCTTCATTGCGTCCTTGGAGCGCCGCCAGTACGTTCCATAGGCGTCCCAATAGACCCACGCTTCCGAAGGGCCGCCAACGACATAGCTGCCGGCGAAGCCGTCGTCGGGCTCCGGATGCCTCTTGGCGAGCAGTTCCCGGGCAACTAGAGGGGAACTGCGGATTGCACTCGCCAGCGCCTCGCGGCCTTCGGGAATCCGGTCGGCCATGGTTAGCGCTAGCGCGTTCGTATAGCGAATGAACGGGCTGGCGTCATTGCGGTGGGCGCGGCAGTGCTCGACGACTGCGTCGACGTCGCCGGTCTCGAACCAGCACTGAGGAAGTTCGTAGCGCACGCCTTGGTTGTCGTTCGGGTTGACGGCGAGGAGGCGGCCCAGGATCAGGATGGCGTCGTCCCACGCCCGCTGGTCCATCCGGTGGAGAGCCAGCGCCTGGTACGCACGCATGAAGGGGCGGTTCTCAAGGTACCCCCAGCGGAGTCGACTGCGCTTCCAGTTGAAGTCTGGCGGGATGGCCTGCAGGCCGATCGCCACCGCCGCCTGACAGTGGACGTATGCAGCGAGTGTATCGCCACGCTCGCCGAGCCAGAGTGCCAGGTGATGCAAAGCGTCGATGTGGTCCGGACACTTGCGCAGGACAAGACGGGCGAGGCGTTCGGCGACCCTGAGGTCACCTTGGTCGGCGGCCTCGAGCGCGGCATCGAATTCCTCGTCGACTTCATGGCTGATGGTCGAATCTTCGAAGACCCATTCGTTGCTCTCTTGCCGAATCAGCTCCATGGTGAGACTTGAAAGGATGCGGAGGACGGAACTCTAGAGCAGTTGGCCTTTGCGGCCCAACTGATTCCCGGAGCCTGCTGGAGCTTGTGACGAACTCGCTTCGGCTGCATGATCGGCGTTCGGGCTGGGAGGGTTGGCAATGGCATACGAAATCAAGCGGTTCCCCTATGACGGCACGATCGACGCCGACGGTCACGTCCTGGAGCCGCCCGATCTGTGGGAGAACTACCTCGAGGAGAAGTACCGCGATCGCGCGCTTCGAATCTGCGTCGACGACGACGGCCTCGAGTACCTCGAGATCAACGGCAAGCCGTCGCAGCGCACGCGCAACGGCTCGCTCGGCATCATGGGAGCGATGGGCGCGGAGGATCTGAAGCCGAGCCCGGAGCGGCGTTATGCCGACAGCATGCCTCTTGGGGCCTGCGATGCCGCGGATCGCCTCAAGCTCATGGACCAGGAGAACCTGGTCTGCTCGCTGCTCTATCCGACCATTGGCCTCTTGTGGGAGGTGGAGGAGACCGACCCGGAGATCAGTCTCGCCTACGCGCGCGCCTACAACCGCTGGATCGCGGACTTCTGCCGCGACAGCGGCGGCCGGCTGGTGCCCATCGCCATGCTGACGCTACTCGACCCCGAGGGCTCGGCCGCCGAGCTCGAGCGCGCGGTGCGCGACGGCTGCAAGGGCGGCTGGGTCAACCCGTTCAACCACAACCGGGTGATTCACGGCCATCCGGATCACGACGTGCTTTACAAGAAGTGCGTCGAACTCGACGTGCCGATCGCCATCCATCCGACGTTCCATCCTCACGGGCCTGCTGCCGGAATCTTCGACTGGCCACCCGAGGGTGGCGGCTTCGCCGGCATGATCTGGCTGCGCTCCATCGTCCAGCAGGCGCTGATCTCGTTCATTGCGCTTGGCACGCTCGACCGTTTTCCGGACTTGCGCGTCGGCGTCCTCGAGTCCGGTTCGGGCTGGATCGGCGCGATGCTCGACCGCTTGGACGCTTTCACTCGATCGATGAACCTGGGCGGCAAGCGTCCGGCCGCCACCGAGTACTTCCGACGCCAGTGCTTCATCTCTGGCGACCCGGACGAGACGGCGGCCCCGTTCATCATCGACCACGTCGGAGCCGACAACTTCATGTGGGCGACCGACTACCCGCATCCCGACCATCCGCATACTTGGGTTGACGACCTGAAGGCCTTTGCGGACCGGCTGCCGGAGTCGGCGCGCGCGAAGGTCCTCGGCGACAACGTGCGGCGGATCTACAAACTGGACCTGCCCGGCGCAATGCAGGCGGCGGCCGGCTAGCCGTGAGCTCAGCTAAGGCCGTTGTCCTTCTTCCGGAGGCGGCCCAGACACGCGTCGAGGAGATGAACGCGTTGGCGCGCGACGTGGTCTTCGAGCGGGTCGATCCGCGCGCCGACTTGGCGGAAATCCATGCCGCTTGCGCGGGAGCCGTCGTGCTCGTTGCACCTAATCGACCAGCGACCAACGACATCGCTGCCGGGATCGCCGGGCTCAAGCTCGTGCAGACGTTCAGCGCTGGCACCGAGGGTCTCGACAAGGCGCGCCTCCTGAACCTCGGCATCCAGGTCGCCAACTGCGGCGGCGGCAACGCGGCCTGCGTGGCGGAGCACGCCATTGGTCTTCTGCTCATGGTCAACCACAAGCTCGACCGGCAGGCGGCGAGCGTGCGTGCGGGCCGCTGGTCGCGTGATGTCACCGGCCCGTTGACGGACTTCCAGACACTCACCGGCAAGCGCATCGGCATCGTCGGTCTCGGCAACATCGGCTCGGGCGTGGCGCGGCGCCTTAAGACCTGGGGTGCCGAGATCGTCTATCACGATGTCGTCGTCTACGACGCCGACTACGAGCGTGAAGCCGGCGCGCGGCGCATCGGGCGGGACGAACTGTTGGCGACGTGCGACGTCGTGTCGCTGCACGTGCCGCTCGATGCTTCGACGCGGGCCATGGTGTCCACGACCGAGTTCCGGGCGATGAAGCCCACGGCCGTGCTCATCAACACCTGTCGGGGACCGGTGGTTGACGAAGCGGCGCTGATCCATGCCTTGCAGACCGGCGAAATCTTCGCCGCTGGCCTGGATGTCATGGAGACCGAGCCGATCGCGGCGGACAACCCGCTCGTGACGATGCCCAACGTCGTGTTGACGCCCCACCTCGGCTCGCGGGCCGTGGAGTCGACTGTAAGCGTGACTCGAAACGCCGTGGAGAACGCGGAACGCATCGCCCGGGGGGAACCGCCGGAGTGGGTTGTTGATCCCGTCTAGACGCGTCGCCCGGGGTGGCCTGGCTTGGGCGCTCGTCGTGGGATGCGTCTCTGCGTCGGCGGCGGAGGGCGGCTGGTCGCATTACGGCGGCTCGCTCGCAGGCGACCGGTATGCCGCGCCATCGGCGATCACACCCGAAAACGTGGAGCGTCTATCGCCGGCCTGGACCTACCGTACCGGGGACGCGACAACAGGCCGCGGTTTCGACGGGAACCCGTCGCGGATCCGGGCGACGCCGATCCTCGTCCAAGGCAAGTTGATCACCTCGACGGGCTTCAACCGCGTGTACGCGCTGCATCCGGGCACGGGCGAGGAGATCTGGGAATACGATCCGAGGGTCGACTTCTCGAGGCCGTACAGCGAGATGTTCGTCTCGCGCGGCGTAGCGGCTTGGGAAGGACCCGCATCGGTCGCCGGCCCATGCCGGACGCGCGTATTCCTGGGCACGCTCGACGCCCGCCTGATCGCCATCGACGCCGACACCGGTGCGCCGTGCGCCGACTTCGGCGATGGGGGCGAAGTCGACCTGTCGGTCGGAATCCGCCGCTACTACAAGTGGGACTACTCCGTCACGTCGCCACCCCCGGTGGTGGGGGACGTCGTCGTGGTCGGCTCCGCCGTCGGCGACAACGGAGCGGCCGAGCTTCAGCCCGGCACCGTCCGCGGCTACGACGTGCGCGACGGCTCTCTCGTCTGGGCGTGGGATCCCCTGCCGCGCGGCGACGACCATCCCGCAGCCGGAAGCTGGTCGGACCCGGAGCACAACCTCACCGGTGGCGCAAACGTCTGGAGCGTGATGGCCGCCGACCCGGAGCGCGACCTCGTCTTCCTGCCCACGACGTCGCCTTCGCCCGACTTCTACGGCGGCCTGCGCCCGGGCGACAACGCCTTCGCCAACTCGGTGGTCGCGCTGCGCGCCTCCACCGGAGCGTTCGTCTGGGGCTACCAGACCGTCCGCCATGATCTGTGGGATTACGACCTCGCCGCCCAACCGCTTCTCTTCGAACACACGTCTGAGGACGGCGTACGGAGGCCCGCCGTCGCCCACGCCGGCAAGACCGGGTTCGTTTTCGTGCTGGACCGGGAGACCGGCGAGCCCCTGCATCCGGTGGAGGAACGTCGCGTGCCGCAAAGCGATGTCCCCGGCGAGCAGGCGTCACGAACCCAGCCGTTTCCGAAGTTGCGGCTGCACGACACCGACGCCCGACCGCTCGGCGTATGGGACTTCAACGCGGAGCACCGCGCTGGCTGCGAGAGCCGTTTGGAAGGCATCCGCTACGACGGCATCTTCACGCCGCCGAGCCTCGCAGGCTCGTTGGTCTACCCCGGCAACATCGGTGGCACGAACTGGGGCTCGATGGCCTACGATCGCGGCTCGCGCATCGGCTACCTGACGGTCACCCGGATGCCGACGATCGTCAGGCTGATCCCGCGGAAGGAATACCGGGCGGCCGCGCGCCGCGGCACGCTGAACGGCGCGCGCGCCCAGCACACGGAGCAGGATGGCACCCCGTACGGGATGGCTCGATTCGACCTGCTCTACAACGGCCTGCCGTGCCTTGAAGGCCCTTGGGCGACGCTCGTGGCGGTGGACCTGGATCGCGGGGATGTCCTGTGGGAGCGGCCGCTTGGGATATTGCTCAGGGCCGGCGACCAGGGCAGGAACTGGGGATCCGTCTTCAACGCCGGTCCCATGGTCACGGCCGGTGGCGTCGTGTTCATCGCGACAACGTCCGACCACCTGCTGCGCGGCTACGACGCCGCCGACGGGCGCGAGGTGTGGACCCAGCTCCTGCCGGCCAGTGCCCACGCAACACCCATGGGCTACCGGTACGACGGCATGGATTACGTCATCCTGGCGACGGGCGGCGGGCTGACCGAAGGCGGCGGGCGGGGTGACTACGTTGTCGCGTTTCGCTTGGCTGCGGAGTCGCCGTACATCGATCAGTAGCCTGACTGTCACGCACCGGCCAGCGGCAACTCGCGCTCTTCGAGCCGCCACGCCGCGTACTGCAGAGCTGCGTCGATGTCCTCGCGCTCGAGGCAGGGATAAGCGTCGGTGATCTCCGAGGGTCTACGGCCCGCCGCGAGCAGCCCCAGCACCGTACCTGCGGTCACTCGGAGCCCGCGGATGCACGCCTTCCCTCCCATGACGTTGGGGTCGAAGGTGATTCGCGCCATCATCGTCGCTGTGGACATGGCCTGCTCCGAGCGCCCCGAGATTGTGGCGGAAACCTGATGAGGTGAAAGTGGGGCAGTGCGGAGGCGATGTCAAGCAGGTCCGGGCCGGGAGCCTGCATTGGCAAGGACGATCCGCACCCGCGCCCGCATTGGCCGAACGGAGATCAGGCGAGGACGGCTACGATGATCGTCGTGGCAATGGCAATACCGCCAAGTACGATGCCCGCAAGGCGCTGATTCGACTTCCCTTGGGCGACCTCGATGCTAGCGATGCCCGTTGTGATCTGCTGAGTAACGTTGGCGAAGCCGGTCTCCATCTGCTGTTCCAGCATCCGAATCTCGGACTTCGTGACGTGCTCAGCGTCCGCCTCCGCAAGAACGTTGACGATTTCGCGGGCTTGATCGGCAGGGAACCCGACGCGCTCAAGGCGTCTGACGGCTGCGGCGGTGTCGATGTTGAAAGTTGGCATTGGTGCGTTCCCTGCGCGTTGCTGCCCAGACTTCACGGCTGCTGGCCGGCGACCACACACGCAGCCGGAGACGAGTACGTATCGGCGTCAACGCCTAGAGAATAGCACCGGGAATGTGTGGTGCGCTGTCACCCGGTCGCTGAGCGACCGCTGGGCCCCATGGTCACGGCGGGCGGGGCGACCACATTGTGGCGTTCCGGCTTGGTGCGGGATCCGCAGTGACGCGGGAAGGCTGGCACCTCACCTAGCCGCGGCCCGGAGCGCTCGCTCAACGTAACGCGGGTCGCCGAGCCGCCGTCGCAGTTCCCGCTCCAGCCCCGCGATCGGGTACAGATTCTGTGGCGCGCGAGGATCCTTGTGCGGGGCGGACGCGAACCGCGGCAGAGCCCGGCTTGAGAGTTCGGCGAGCGCGACGCACTGATCGACGCTCAGTTCGGCCGGCGCTTCGAGGCGCACGATGCCCGACCACGAATGCACCATCGGCCCGGCAAGCCGCAGATACCATGAATGGCGGGTCCACGACGTTCTAAACCGGTACAAGGGTGTCCGCTCGCCCGGTGCTAGCGCGGCGACGGTCCTGGCTGCTTCCCCGCTCAGGTAATGCACGCGATGGGTCTTGATGTAGCCCACGGTGTGGGGGAGGTGCTGGCGCCCGTAGAGCGGCCCGTCGACGACGATAAGATCCGCCCCGTTCGCCAAGCGCCCGGCGACTTCGATCTCGAGCGCGCCGAGGCGCTCTTGAAGTGCGGCGGAAAGGAGTTCCGGACCCGGACCGGCGACACCGAACGGCTGGTACGCCCCCGCTTTCGTCGTGAACGGCTCGGGACGGCCGGGCGCGAAGAGGCCGCGACGCACTTCAATCGCGTCCACGCGGGCATGGTCCGCAGCGTGCACGGCGCCCGCTGCGAACGACGCGAACATGCCCTGGCGGACGGGCGCCGTGCCATCATCCAGCCAGGCGTTGGCGTCGATGCGCCGGACGCCGTCGATAAAGGCCAGGCTTGCCGCCGAGGCGCCTTGTCCGGGCACTACGGGTGCCCACCGGGCTACGGGGATTTCCACATCGGCGTCGACCACGACGTCGGTTTCCTCGCCGGGGTGTTCGGTCGATGGAACGCCGTACTCGGGATCCCAGGTCTCGATGGCGACTCTCTGCGCCACGGCTACGTGTCGACGCGCTGGACGCTGGCGCTGCCGGACGCCTTCGTGACCTTGAACTGGACGGGAATGCGCTCCGCAAGTGCGGCGACATGTGTGACCACGCCAACCATGCGGCCGCGCGCGCCGAGTTCCTCGATGGCGGTGGCCACCACGTCGAGGGTGTCCGGGTCGAGGGTGCCGAAGCCTTCGTCGAGAAAAATGGACTCCAGGCGGGCCGTGCCCTCGGTCGCCAGATCGGCGACCTCGTCGGCGAGCGCCAAAGCGAGGGACAGGGAGGCCAGGAAGGTCTCGCCGCCCGACAGGGTGCGGGCGGACCGTGCCTCTCCGGCGTTGGCGTGGTCGATGACCTCGAATTCGAGCCGGTCGTTGTGGCGGAACGCGTATTGGCCGTTGGAGAGTTCCAGGAGCAGCTTGCTGGCGCTGCCGGAAAGGCGGCCGAAAGCCTCGTGCAGCAGCCAGCGCTCGAAGCCGTCAGCCCGGAGGTGACGGGCCAGCGCCTCGGCGACGTCGACGTCTGCCTTGGCACGCCTGACCTCGGCCCGCAGTAGCTTCTTTTCCTTGCGCTTTTTCTGGATGTCCGCCAAGGCGACGCTGGCCTGCGCAACTGCCGCAAGCAAGCTGGCGGGCGGATCGTCGCTGAACTCGACACCGTGCTCTTCGAAACGCGCACGGAGTTCGCTTCGGCGAGCACTGACCTCTCTCGCAAGCCGCTCGGCTTCGCCGCTCAACGCCTTGTCCTGCTCCGCGACCTCGGGGATCGTCTTCGTGGTCCATGCCTGCAGTTCCACCCAAGACGTGGTCAGGTTGTCGGGGCGGGGTGCCGGCGGCTTCAGCGCCGCCACGCTGTTTCGTGCTGCGTGGTAAGCGGTCCAAGCGGCCGCCTCGCGCTCCCCAACGGCTTGCCGAGCGCGCTGGGCCACGATCAGCGATTGCGAGGCGTCGTTTTGACGTTGGTTCGCCTCGCGTTGTACGCGGTCTGCGGATTCGATCTCGCCGAGCGCGCCTTCGATCTCAGCCGAGCTTGGCGCATCGGCGAGCTTGGTCGACAGCTCATCGAGACTCGTGCTAAGGCTTGCCTCGACGGCGGCTGCGGCAGCGAGCTTCTGCCCAGACTCCTGGCTCGCGTCGCGCACGGCGTTGCCGCGCGCGTTTGCCTCGCGTTCAGCGTCTTCCAGAGTCGCCAATGCCGGGGGCTTTTCGCTCGCCGGTGTTTCGATGATCGATTGGCCGCAGACCGGGCACGACTCGCCGGAGACCAAGTGGCCGCGGAGTTCATGCGCCGCATGCGTCCGGCGCGCGGCATCGAGTGCGTCCCGGGCAACGTTCGCCGCTTGCGCAGCCTCGGCGAGGGCCGCCTGACAACGGGCGTGCTCGTCCTTTGCCTGCGCGGTCCGTTCCCGCGCTTGGGCGAGGTCACCCTCGGCATCGGCACGCTCATGGTGGAGGCGGCGCAGACTGCCAAGCTCGTCCTTGTTGCCGAGGATCGCTCGAGTTGCCTCGGCAGCGTCGAGATCGGCAGTCGCCAGCGTGAGCGCTTGCTCGGCCGCGACCACCGCTTGGGTTGCCGAGAGCAGGTCCGATGCCAGCTCTCGAACATCGCCGGGCATGCGGACCGCACCGAGCGCTTTCAGTCGTGCCGCGAGTTCCACTCGACGGGGCGCGACGGCTTCGGCTTGCCCTTCGAGGTCGGCGATTGTGGCCAGCCCCTGTGTCGCTTCTGCTTGAAGTGCATTGAGCGCCGCCAGACGCTCCGCGTGTGCCTTCTCGCCTCTCTTGTTGACGTTGGCGAGGTGTTCGAGGCGGTGCTGCGCCACGTCCATTCGATCCTGCGCGACCGCTGCCCGTTGATTCGCCCGTTGACGCATGGCCGCATAGACCGCGAATCCGAGCAGTTGCGTCAGCAGCTTCTGCCGGTCGGCCGGCGGCGCGTGGAGGAAACGGGCGAAGTCCCCCTGCGGTAAGACGGCGCAGGTGGTGAATTGCCGGAAGTCGAGGCCGATCAAACGCTCGATCGCGGCGTCGAGTTCGCGCACCTTGTCCGCGACGACCTCATCGCCGTGTTCAAGTCGCGCTTCCCGGACGGATGCGTTGCCGTCCTTGCCCCGACGCACGACGCGAACGGCGGTGTAGCGCTCCTCGCCTAGCGCGAAGTCGAGCCTGACGCGCGCGTCCTGCCGACCCTGGCTGATCACGGGGGCGACGGCTCGCTCGCCCAGACGAGGGACGCTGCCGTACAGGGCAAAGATCATTGCATCGATCAGGCTCGACTTGCCCGCGCCGGTCGGCCCGGTGAAGGCGAACAGGTCGGCGTCGGTGAACGTGACGCGGGTAGAGTCGCGGAACACGGTGAAGCCGTCGATCTCCAGGGCTTCAGGCCGCATCCGCGTCCTCGAGCAACTCGTCAAACAGGGCTTCGACGCTTTCATTGCTTGCGCCGAGGTCAGCCAAGTATTCGTGAAACAGCTCTTGGGGTGCGCGTCCACCGCGCGTCCGGGGTTTGTCCGGGCCGCCCTCGGCAGCGCGTACGTGGACCTCCACGGCGTTCGGCAACTGTTCGCGCACCTCGTCGGCGAGCCCCGGCCGCGGGGTCTCGTGGACCTCGACCAGGAGGAAGTCGTCGCCCGCCGAGTCGGCCAGCTCCGCAAGAGCGACCATGGATCCGCTAACTCTGCGCAGCCTCCGGCCAGACGACAGCGGAACCTGCTCGATCTTCGCGGGCTGACCCGGCTTGGCCTCGACGACGTTGACGCACTTCGCGTCGTCGGTTTCGCCGAAGTCCAGTTGCAGGGGCGATCCGCTATAGCAGATTGGCGGCTGGTCGCGGAGTTGCTGCGCCCGGTGCAGGTGGCCGAGCGCAACGTAATGGTAGTCGGCGAGAAACGCCGCTGTCGGGATGCTGTACTGGAACACCGTGTGCGCGGAGCGCTCGCCGCCACCCATCGTGCCGCCGTGGACCATCGCGTGGGCGAGGACCAGGTTCACTGCGTCGGGATCTGCGGTGGTGCAGAGGTCGGCGAGGACCTTCGCTAGGCGCTCGGCGTACGCGCCGGCGTGTTCGTCCGCATCCTGCGACATCAGCTCTTCGGCCCGGACGATGCCCCGTTGCGACACGAACGGCAGCAGCACGATGCGGGCTCGCTCGCCCGACGACGCGGAGACGTCCACAACGCCACCATCCTCGGGCCTTGTGACGCGGGGCAGCGCGATCACGTTGCCGAGACCGAGCAGCGGCCGCACGGCATGGAAGCGGTTGGGGTTGTCGTGGTTGCCCGCGATGACCACGACTGTCCTGTCCCGCGCGAGCCGGAGCAGGACATCGTAGACGATCTCCTCGGACTCCGGCCCCGGAGCCGCCGTGTCGAAAAGGTCCCCGGCCACCAGCACGGCGTCCACGTTCCGGTCGTCGGCAATATCGGCGATCTCCGCCAGCACCGCGCGGTGTTCGTCCGCTCGGCTCCGACCCCGCAAGGTCTTGCCCACGTGCCAGTCGCCGGTGTGCAGGAACCGCATCGTCAGCCCAAGCCCTCGAACGGGTCGTCTGGATCGCCCGTTGAGGGAATCGACGCTGCCTCGCTGGCCCGCGTCGCCCACGACGGGAACGGGAACTGGGTGACCAGCGGTATCGGCAATTCGGGCTGCGAGAGGATCATGGTGCCCGGCTTCAGAATGGTCGCCCGCTGCCGGTGGACCGTCGGCAGGAAGCCGTACTCGTCGCGGCCGGCCTCCGCCGCGTCGAGACGGCCGACGACGCGCAGGGACGAGTTGGCGACGATGCGCCGTTCCACTTCGCTGGCGGTCTGCTGGGCGCCGATCAGGATGATGCCGAGTGACCGGCCGCGTTCGGACATGTCGACCAGGATCTCCTTGATGGGACTCGAGCCTTCTCGCGGCGCGTACTTGTTCAGCTCGTCGAGCACGACGAACAGCAGCGGCCGTTGCACGCCGGCGCGCTCCTTCTCGTCGAAGGCACGGCGCAGCGTGACGCCGACGACGAAGCGTTTGGCGCGGTCGTTCAGGTTGTGGATGTCCACCACGGTCACCTGCGCCTGGCGGTGGATGCGGTGACGCTCAGGGTTGGGCACGTCGCCGCGGACGAGGTGCTTCAAGTGCGCGACGGCCCCGAACAGTCGCCGGATGAATGCGTTGACCGTGCCCTGGCCGATCGCGCGTCCGGCCCACTCGGCGACGGTGGTCTCGTCCTGCAAGCGGTCGGCGATCAACCGTGCCAACGCGTCGAACTCGGTGATGGTCTGGCCGTCGATGGTGATCCCACCGTCGGTCAGCGGGGCGGCGACATCGCGGAGTTTGGCCACCACGTTGTGGATGACGATGGTGTACTGCTGCCGGTCGTCTTCCGCGTCCGCGAACACGAACGGCAAGAGGCCGTCGGCACAGAACTCGGCCAACGTCCAGAAGTAGGACGTCACCCCCGTTTGCCGCGATGCCACGTCCGGTGCGGCGACGATGTCGTCGCGTCGCGGCGAGGCCCAGAAGTCGACGCTTTCGAATGCGCCGTGCGCCAGGCCCATGCGCTCGTAGCGTTCGCGGTTTGCGTCGTCGAGATCGCGGTTGTCCCGGTCGAGGAACAGGAGATCCTCGCCCTTGACGTTGTAGATCAACGCCTTGGTATTGATCGCCTCGCCCCCGAGGACGCCGGAGCGGAACAAGCTGAAGAGCAGGAAGGTGGCGTAGGTGGTCTTGGTGGCGACCCCGGAGATGCCGCTGATGTTGACGTGTGCGCCGCGCGAGCCGTCGAGGAACTCCAGGTTGGCATAGAGCGGCTCGTCGTCCCGGGTAAGCCCGGCGGGCAGCCGCTTCGCCATGCCGTCGAAGTAGAGCGCCATGTCGCGGTCGTGGCCCTCGGCCTTGTGGACGCGTTGGCCGGGCAGAGGGGGTACGAACACCTCGGGCTCGAATCGGGTCGCGAGCACTTCGGCGGCCTGGCTGACCTCGGCCGGGAGGATGCCTTCCTCGATCAGGAACACGTCGGAGTCGAAACGAGCGCCCTCGTGGCGGGCCCGGACCTGGGTGACGAGACCGTAGATTCGCACGGTGTTGCCGTCGGGAAGCTGACGCTCGAGCGCGACCACGTCGTCGAGTTGCAGGTACTGCTCCGGCGCCAGCGCCACCCAGAACGACAAGGGCGTCGCGTCGTCGGTCCCGAGTACCCGCCCGACCGCGTGATCTTCGTCCATCGTGCAGCGCCCAAGCGAGTCTTGACAGTCCGGCGAAGAAGCCTAACCGTTCTCCACATGAAGCGCATGATCGCCTGGTTCGCCACGAACCACGTGGCCGCCAACCTCGTGATGGGGTTCTCCGTGCTCGCTGGCCTCGCGGCGATGACGCGGATTCCGATCCAGATCTACCCGGACGTCGACTTCCCATTCATCACCATAACGGTTCCCTATCTCGGCGCGGCGCCCGAGGAGGTCGCATCCGGGGTCTGCAACCGGATCGAGGAGCGGCTGCAGGGCATCTCCGGGATCAAGGAGGTGGTCGCCATATCCGACGAGGGCATCTGCGTCGTGGAGTTGACGATGTTCCTGGAGGCGGACGTCTCGGCGGTGCGCAACGAGGTCGAGTCCGCGATCAACGCCATCGACACCTTCCCCGCGGAAACCGAGAAGCCGATCATTTCGCTGCCGACCTACACGAGCGTCGTGCTGGAGGTTGCCGTGACCGGCCCGACGGACGAACGCACGCTGAAGGAGATCGGCCGGCGCGTGCGCGACGACATCAAGGCCCTGCCGGGGATCACGCAGGTAGCGCTCACGAACAGCCGGCCGTACGAGATTTCGGTGGAAATCTCCGAGCCGTCGCTGCTGCGCAACAACCTGACTTTCGACCATGTGGCCGAGGCGCTGCGGCAAGGTTCCGCGGATCTGCCCGGCGGCACGGTCAAGACCGACGCTGGCGACGTTTCGCTGCGCACCCGGGGCCAAGCCTACCGTGGCGAGGAACTCGAGAGGCTGGTGGTCACGGCCGACAGCGGCGGCACGCGCGTTCTTCTGAAGGACGTGGCGAAGGTCGTGGACGGGTTCGAGGACACCAGCCAAAGCCTCCGCTTCAACGGGAAGCCGGCGGCGTTGGTACAGGTGTCGAAGGTTGGCAACCAGAACATCCAGGAAATCAGCGAGACCGTCCGCCGCTACCTTGCCGAGTCAGCGGCGAACTACCCTGCGGGCGTCGAGTTGACGCTGTGGAAGGATGAGTCGGTCATGCTGACGGACCGTCTTGGAGCGTTGGTCGACAGCGGCATCCAGGGGCTGCTCCTTGTGCTTGTGGTGCTTGCGCTCTTCCTGCGGCCCCATCTCGCCCTGTGGGTGGCCATCGGCATTCCCATCGCCTTCCTGGGCGCCGTCTTCCTGCTTTTCTGGTTCGGCTACGCCATCGACGCGGTATCTGTCGTCGGCTTCATCATCGCCCTCGGCATGCTGGTGGACGATGCCGTCGTCGTGGGTGAGTCGGTCTACGTCTCCCAGCAGGGCGGTCGCGGGGAACTTGCCGGGGCGATCGAGGGCGCACAGCAGGTGCTGGTGCCGGTGACGTTCGGCGTGCTGACCACTGTGGCGGCGTTCGTGCCGCTGCTGCTGGCCGCTGGCGTCATCGGGCAGCTCATGTCGGTGACCGCGGCGACCGTCATTTGCTGCCTCGTGTTCTCGCTGGTTGAGTGCCAAACGGTTCTCCCGGCCCATTTGGGGCACCGCAGCGCGCGGATGCCGCTCGGCGAGTTCGGAACGGCCTTGCTGCTGCTGGTGGTGATCGCCGCGTTCGCCATCGGGCCGGATTTTCGCACCGGCTGCGGCTTGGCGATCAGCGCCGCCACCGCAGTGTGGGTGGCGCACCGAATGGGGGGGCTCGGTCGCTTAGGCGTTGCCTTCGCGACTTTCCAGGCGCGCTTGGAATCGGCGCTCGCCGCGTTCATAGACGGTCGTTTCCGGCGCATGGTGGAAGCCGCGATGAACGCTCGGCACCTGACGCTGTCGCTGGCGGCTGTCGCGCTGGTTTGTGCGGGCGCGATCATGTCCTCAGGTCACCTGCCGTTCACCTTCGCGATGGACGCGGAGACGGATCGGGTGGTCGCGAAACTGACGATGCCGCACGGCGTGAACGAAGAGGAGACGCTGCGGGCGATCGACCGTCTCACCGCGTCCGCGCGGCGGGTGCGTGACGAACTTGCCGAGGAGTTCGGCGTTGCGCCGATTCAGCACATCCTGGCGGCGACCGGCTCGCAGCCGTCGACCATGGAGAGCTTTAGCGGTGTCGCGCTCGCCACGGGATCGCATCTTGGCGAAGTGTCCTTGCAGCTCTCGCCGAGCGAGGCGCGCGCAATCTCGACCGGGGACATCGCGGAGCGCTGGCGTGCCGCCACCGGTGCCATCCCGGGTGCCGAGCTGCACTACACGACCGCCCTGGGCGCTGGCGACACCAACGTCGGCATCCGTGTCTTCGGCGACGATGTCGAGAACCTGCGCGGCTTTGCAGCCGAGGTCGGCGAACAGTTGTGGACCTACCCCGGCGTGCGCGAGGTGTTCGATTCGTACAGGGAAGGCAAGGCGGAACTCCGGCTGTCGATCACACCGACGGGCGAGGGGCTTGGGCTCAAGTTGGTCGACCTCGGGCGTCAGGTGCGCCAGGCCTTCTACGGCGAGGAAGTGCAGCGCGTGCAGCGTGGGCCGGAAGACATTCGCATCATGCTCCGCTATCCCGCCGAGCAGCGGCGCTCGCTGGCGGCCCTCGATGGCTTCCGTGTCCGCACGCCGAGCGGCGATGCGGTGCCGTTCGCCACCGTCGCGACCGTCGAGGCGGGACGCGGCTACTCGTCCATCGTGCGCGTCGACGGCAAGCGTTCGATCCTGGTGTCGGCCGAGGTCGATCCAGGCCTCACGAGTTCGGCGGCGGTGCAGACCGCGCTTACACAAAGCGGTGTTCTCGACGAGATCGCTGCCAAGTATCCAGGCACCAGCTACAAGGCCGAAGGGCTCGCGATGCAGCAGGAAGCCATGGACAGCCTGGTGCCGCTCTTCATGCTGTCGATGTTCGCGATCTTCGCCCTGCTGGCGATCCCGTTGCGGTCCTATACCCAGCCCCTCGTCATCATGTCGGTGCTGCCTTTCGCGTTCGTGGGCGCAGTGTTCGGCCACGTGATCATGCTGCCGCTCCATGCCGTCGCGGGCATGTCGATGACTTCCGCGTTCGGCGTCGTCGCGGCTGCGGGCGTGGTCGTCAATGCCACGCTGGTGCTGCTGCACGCCGTCAACCGCTTCCGGGCGGACGGCGATTCGCTCCAGGATGCCATCGTCCGGGCCGCCTGCCAGCGCGTCCGTCCCATTCTGATCACCACCGCGACGACCTTCCTCGGCGTCCTGCCGCTGATTCTCAGCAAGAACGCCCAAGCGGTTGCCATCATCCCCATGGCTGTGTCGCTGGCCTACGGCGTCCTGTTCTCCATGCCAGCCGCCCTTTTCGCCGTGCCTGCGCTGTGGCTGGTGCTGCACGACCTGCGTGGCGGTGCCAACCGCGTCACCGGCGCCATCGGCGACATGCTCGGATCGGCACCGCGCCTCACCCAGTGGATGACCCGCTATCCCTACATCCAGGAGAGCGTACAGTCGCGGGAGTTCACCGACCTGCAGATCGACGAGGATCTGGGGTTGGATGCTGAAACCGCGGAAATCGCGCGGCGCGGGCTCGTGCGGGTGTACTACGAGCGCGAATTCGACCGCCAGGAGATGGGTGCCCAGCTCGACGTGATCGCGGCCAGGGCGCCGAGTGTGGACGACCTCGCGCAGGAGGCGCGCGTCTGGGCGGAGCAGCGCACCTTCCAAGTGGGCGTGCACATGCTCAATGGCACCATCGCGCCGCTGGACGCTGCCCGGCCAATCGCCGACATCCTGGACGCCACGCTCGGTGTCCTGGCCCCGGCTGCCAAGAGCGAGTTCGCGGAGAAAAACGGCGCCTTGTCGGGCAGCAGGGTGGCGTTGCTGGCCCTAGGTCCGCTCGGTCGCCGCGAGTTCGCGACGGGCGCGCCGTTGCGCCTGCTCTTCCTATATGACCAAGAGCGCCTACCGGCCAGCTTGGGCGTCGATCCGCGGACTTGGCACGCGCAGTTGCTGCAACGCCTATTGCGAGCCGCACGCGCCTTGTCCCCGGAAGGCATCCTGTTCGAACGCGTCGAGCCCTACGCCGGGAGTGGCGGGAACGGCTCGACATGGGCGCTGACCGACTTGGCGGCACTTGCCGAGGCCCCCGTGGCCGCGGATCTGCGGATGCTGGCCGATGCTCGGGTCATCGTGGCCGAAGACGGTCTGGCAGAGGACTTCGAGACACTGCGGCAGAGCGCTCTTGCCCACGCTGCGGATCGAGGCGTCATACCCGGCGTCGCACCAGCCGGGCGCGTGGCGGACAGCGGTCCTTGGGATGTGCGGCATCGGCCGGGCGGGCTCGACGACGTCGAACTGGCCGCCGACGTGATCAAGCTGACGGTCGGTGGCCGCGTGCCGGCGGTGCTCGCGACGGCATTAGGCGCTACGTTCGACACCGCCGTCGACGAGGGATTGCTCGATGAAGAGGCGGCCACGCAACTGACCGGTGCGGCAAGGCTCTGGCAGAACATCGACGGCTTTTTGAGCATGGTCTGCGTCGGCACCTTCGATGCCACCGCCGCTTCAGCCGAGCAGCGTCAGACGCTGGCGGAGATCGGCGGCGTTGACGACTTCGACGCACTGCCGGATGTCATCTCGGCCGCAGCCGGGCTTGCCGCCGGGCATGTTGCGGAACTCCTCGCCGGGACCGAGGGGCGGCGACGAGCGCGATAGGAGTCACGCTGCGCACATCATGTGCCGACCTCCGCAGCGAGCGTGTCGGCGTGGACTTCGTCGACGGGTCGCACGAGTTGGCCTTCGACCGCCGCCTCGAGGCGGCTGGTGCAGACCAGTTCGCCTTCGGCAACTCCGCCGTGGATGTAGACGGTTTCTCCCGTGGCACGAAGGATTGCGACATCGCGGAACTGAAGCCGGTTGTCCGCCCCGATCAAATAGACCTGGTTGTTCGCCTGCAAGGCGGTGCGTGGCAGCACGACCACGTCGGCCACCTCCCGGCCGAGAATCTCCGCTTCGACGAACATCCCCACGGTTAGCGGCGACCCGTCGGGCGGATCGTAGGGGGCTGCCACTTGGGCGATGACGTTGACCATGCGGGTTTGGCCGTCCAACTCGCCCTCGGTACGCACCACCTCGGCACCCCAGGTGTGCTCGCGACCTGCGAACTCCGCCTTGAGGACCACGGCCACGGGGGCTTGATCGCCATTGGCCGGGCGGGCCAATGTCAGCGGCAGATGCGCGAGGTCCCGGTCGAGCACGGGCAAGCGGACTTCGGCGTAGTCCGTGGAATACAGGGTGGCGATGGCTTCACCGCGGTTGACGAACTGGCCCGCGTCCACGCGTTCCGTGCGCACGCGACCATCGTAGGGCGCGGTCAGTCGGGTACGGTCCAGATCGCGCTCGGCGCGGGTTTTCCGGGCGGTGGCCTCCTCGAACGCCGCTTGGGCGACAAGTAGACGGTTCAACGCATCGTCCTTCTCCGCTTGGGAGCCGGACCTGGCATCGGCGAGACTGTCGTAGCGGGCGTACGCCCTTCGCGCGCCGATCACCTCACTCCGGGCGGCTGCCAACTGGGCCTTGGCCTGGGCATCGGCGACCTCGTAGTCGATGCGTTCTATTTCCACGAGCACGTCGCCTTTGGCGAAGAACCCGCCGGAGACGAGGGCGTCGGAGACGTGCACGACGCGTCCGGACACCTCGGCCACGAGGTCGCTTTCGCTCTTCGGCACGACGGTGCCGTGGGCGGCCACCGAGAGCCGCACCGTCTGCGGGGTCGCGGCGACGGTCTTCACCACCGGTACTTGCGGCGGCACCGACTGCGGCTCGAGTTGCGGGCCGGTGGCGATGATGAGGACACCCGCCAAGACCCCGGCGAGGAGAACCAGCAACGGAATCAGGCGTCGTTTGAGCAAGCCGAGTCAGCACGCGCGAGGGGTCTGACCGCGACAATACCATGCTCGCCTTGGCGACTTTGGCAGCCCGAATGCGCGATGGCACCGGGATAGTTCACATGGTGTTCATACTTGTTGACCCGTGGACGATCATCCATGATGGTTAGGACTTGGCCGCATAGGGGGCGCAAATGGCCGAATCGACTCCGGGTTCAAGCCGCGTGGGCTACGTCCAGTTGGCGGTCGTCGTCGTGGTTCTGGGGGTTGGTATCTACTTCGGCCAGGCACCTGATCGGATCGTGGTGGACCCGGCGACGCCTCTCGGCATGTCCGCGGAGCCGCCCGAGGTCACGGTCGTCGTGCCCGAGGCCGGGGACCATGCGGCCAGCGTCGTTCTGACCGGTACGGTGGGGCCGCACGGCATCGTCGCCATGATGCCGTCGGTCGATGGCGGTAGGGTGGTGTGGATCTCGCCGGCCATGCGCATTGGCGGCACCTTCGCGCGCGACGAGACGCTGCTCAGAATCGAGGCCAAGGACTACGAACTCGACGTCGCGGAAGCCGAGGCGGACCTCCGTGCGGCGCAGGCCAAGCTCGAACAGCGCCGACGCGAGGGAGACAGCGCGCGGATCGCGCGGGCGCAGGCCTTGGCCGACAAAGCGGCGACCGTCTTGGAACGTAGACAACTGGCGCTCTCGCGGACGAGCTACTCGCTGCCGTTCGACGGACGTGTCGGTCAAGCGCAGGTGAGCGTCGGCCAGGTGCTCGTCGCCGGCTTGTCGTTCGGCAATGCCTACGCCAAGAACGCGCTTGAGGTCGGTGCCGGGATCGGCAATGAGGACCTGGCCTATCTCGAACCCGTGACGGGCCGGGCAGCGACGATATTCGCCGAAAACGGCGCGTTTTCGGGCGAGGTGGTTCGGGTGTCGGCGTTGGTGGCACCGACGAGCCGCTTGGCGCAGGTGTTCCTGAAGTTCGCCGACGATACGCCGCTCGACTCGCTGCCTTTGCCGGGCAGTTTCGCCACGGTGCAGATCGACGGGCCTCCTTTCGACAATGCCTTCGTACTCCCGCGTGCGGCCGAACAATCCGGCGGCCATGTGTGGGTCGTGAGGGCCGGCGAGCTTGAGGCCGTCACGCCGGAACCGCTGCGCCGCTCCACGTCGGGCGTGTTCGGCAGTCCGGGTTGGCTGGTACGAGCCTTCGACGCTGGCGACGGCGTGGTGGTCGGCTCCGTCTTCGGCGCCCACGATGGCATGCGCGTGCGGACCTCGGGCGGCTAATAGCGGTGGCCATGGGAGATTCGACGTCGCCGGCGGTCCGGCCTGGCCCCATCGCCTTCTTCGCCCGTTCGCCCGTTGCGGCGAACATGCTGATGCTGTTGTTCCTCGGCACCGGCACGATCGCGGCCTTCCTGCTCCCCGTGCAGAGCGTTCCCGACTTCGATCCGCGGGTTGTGCAGATCACCGTCCCCTACCCGGGCGCGACGCCGGAGGAAGTGGAGGAAGGGGTCACCCGGCGCGTGGAGGAGCGCGTGCGGGACATCGTCGGCGTGCGCCAGGTGCGTTCCGTCGCGCAGGAAGGTGTGGGTACGGTGATCGCCGATCTCGCGACCTTCGCCGATGCAGAGGTCGTGCTGGCCGATATCCAGAGCGCAGTGGAGAGCCTGGAGGAGTTCCCGCCGCGGTTTGCCGAGCGCCCGCGGGTCGAGCGCCCGCCCGTGCTGCGCAACGTCGCGACCGTTGCCGTCGCGTCCGAGACCGCATCGGAGACCGATTTGCGCCGTGCGGCGGAAATGGTGCGCGAGCGCTTGCTGGCTCGGCCGACCGTCTCCCGGGTGGACATCTTCGGCGCGCGAGACTACGAGGTCTCCATCGAGGTCAGCGAACAGGCCCTGCTGCGCAACGACCTGACGGTCGAGGAAGTGGCGGCGGCGCTGCGTAGCGCGTCGGTGAACCGTACATCCGGCGAGTTGCGCACCGACGCCGGAGGCGTATTGATCCGTACTAGCGCGAAGGCGCAGGAAGCGGCGAGATTCGCCGACATCGCGGTACTGACCCGCCCCGACGGCAGCATGCTGCGGCTGGGCGACGTGGCCAGGATCGACGACGGCTTCGCCGAAGACGCGCTGATCAGCCGGATCGATGGTCGGCCTGCCGTGTTCCTCCGCGTGCGGGAATCGGATGCCGGCGATCCCCAGGTGACTTCGGCGGCGCAGGCCGTCATGGAGGCGGCGGCCGAAATCGAGCTGCCAGACGGCATCGAGGTCGTTTCGTGGGAGGACGGCAGCGAGCGGATCCGCATCCGGGTCGATCGCATGGTCGCCAATGCGGTGCTCGGCATCACGCTGGTGTTCGCGTTCCTGATCCTGGTGTTCGATCTGCGCTTTGCGGTGTGGATCGCGGCGGGGATCCCGATCGCCTTCATGGGCGGCGTGCTGCTGTTCGAACCGCTCGGTCTGACGATCAACACGATGACTCTCCTGGCGCTCGTGCTGGCGACAGGGATCGTGGTCGACGATGCCATCGTCGTCGGCGAGAGCATCGCCGTCCAGCACGAGTCCGGCAACACCGGCGTTGCCGGCGCGATCGCGGGAGCGCGCGCGGTCGCCGGCCCGGTGGTGACAGGCGTGGCAACAACCATGGTCGCGTTCGCGATCCTGGCATTCATGCCCGGATCCATTGGGCAGATGGTCGGTGCCGTTCCCTACGTGGTCGTTGCGGTTTTGGCGGTTTCGCTGCTCGAGGCGTTCGTGATCCTGCCGGCTCACCTGGCGCATGGTCGTCAATGGAGCCGCCCGCCGCTGGCCGATGTGCAAGCGGGCGTCCGCCGTTGGCTGGACCAGTTGCGCGACTACTTCGTGGTGAAGGCGATCGGCGCGGCGCTCTTGCGACCGTGGCTGACCATTGCCGCATCGCTCGCGTTCCTGGCCGTGGCAGCGCTGCTACTGATCACCGCGTTGGTGCGCTTCGTGCTGTACGACCCGCCTGTGGACGTGGACCGGCTGAGCGTGCAGCTCACATTCCCGGTCGGCACGCCGTTCGATGTGACGCAACGTGCCGTCGATCAGGTCGTTCGCGCCGCCTACGCCACGGACGAGGCAACCGAAGGCGACTCGTTCGGCGCCGTGGCGGTGATCGTGGGCGGCGAATTCGCCCCCGAGATCGACGCCTTCGATCAGGGCCACCAGGACGGCGACTACGCAAGCCATCTCGCCACCGTCGTGGCCGTGCTCAAGGACGAACCAGCGCGTACGCTGCCCTCGACCGAACTCGTGCACAGGTGGCGCACCAATGTCGGCGAGCTGCAGGGCGCTGACAGCGTGACCTACAACACGAGCTCCATGGTGGTTCCTCCCGAGGTCGGCTTCGTGCTGACGCACGCGGACCCCGACACCCTTGCGCGCGCTGCCGACGACGCCAAGCAGTGGCTTGAGGAACAGGAGGGCGTCTACGGGATCGACACCTCGCTCGCCCCCGGCAAGCGCCAATTCGACATCGAGATCGGGAGTCTCGGCGTCGCGATCGGGCTTACCGCGGAGGAGGTGGCGGAGCAACTGCGGGATCGGTTCCATGGCGTGGAAGTCCAGCGCAACCATCGCGGTCGCGACGAGACGAAGGTGATCGTGCGCTACCCGGGCGAGGAGCGCCTCACCCTGGCGGACATTCTGAACGAACGTATCCCGCTGCCCGCCAATCCTGGCGGCCAAGCCGGCCAACCCGGCGGTCAGGGCGGCGCCAACCCGATGCCGGGCGCCGTTCTAGGTGGCGGTGCCGGCCTTTTCGGCGGCATCGTCGCCCAGGGCGCAAACGCCGGGCTGCCGACTCCCGGCGTGCCCCTCGCGCTCGTGGCCGAGGTCACCGAGACCCGCGGCCTTTCCGCCATCGAGCGCCGCGACGGCGTCCGGTCGGCCCTCGTGGAGGCGCGGGTCGACACGGCGGTCAGGACACCGAATTCGGTCAACGCGGCGTTGGAAGGCGATGAACTGCCCAGCTTGGTGGCTCGGTATCCCGGTCTCGGCTTCGCGTACGCGGGGCAGACCGAGATCCAGGCGCGGATGTTCGACGTGCTCGCGTTGCTCGTGGCCGTCGCGGTATTGGTGATCTACGGGCTGATCGCCATTCAGCTCCGCAGCTACCTGCTGCCACTGGTCGTGATCGCGGCGGTGCCGTTCGCTGCTGCCGGGGCGGTGGTCGGGCACCTGCTGCTCGGCTACGACCTCTCAGCGTATTCGGTGTTCGGGATGGTGGCGATCGGCGGGGTCGTGGTCAACGACGTGCTCGTCTTGCTGGACCGCTACCGAACCATCCGCGCCGATGCGGGGATGCGTGTGGACGTGGCCATGGTCGCATCGGCCACCCGCCACCGGTTTCGCGCCATCCTGCTGACGACGGTGACGACCCTGACCGCGCTCCTGCCGACGATCTACACGGACAGCCCCTTCTCGGCGCCGTTGATCCCGTTGGTGATCAGCATGGTGGCGGGGTTGGCCTTCGCCAACATGGTGCTGCTGTTCTTCGTGCCCGCGCTCTTGACCGTGGTGGAAGGCCTGCAGGAACGCTACGGCCGCTTGACAGGCGGAGCGACCGCTGGCGTGCCCGCTTAAGGGACGGATACGGTCTGCGTGCCGACGAACTCGGCTGACATCGCGGGCTCGTGGTCGTCTTCCAGGATCATCGCCACGACTTCCGTGAGGTTGGCGTTGAGTTCGTCCAGCGTCTCGGCCTGACTATGCGCGCCGGGAAAACCGGAGATATACCCTACGTAAAGACCGGTATCAGGACACTTTTCGACGACGGCGGTGTAGCTGCGCACCGCACGACCTAACGATGATCGACTATCGGATCATACACCCGGCCAAATCCAACTACCCGGGCGTCGTTGCCTTACGGCTCTTTCTCGAAGTACTCGCGCGTCACCTGGAACACCATCGGCGCAAGCAGTAGCAGCCCCACGAGGTTGGGGATCGCCATCAACCCGTTCAGCGTATCCGACAGGTTCCAGACGAAGTCCACCTTCACGTTGGCGAAGGCCAGTGCCGCGACCACCCACAGCCCGCGGTAGATCCACAAGCTCTTCTCATGAAACAGGTACTGCCAGCAGCGCTCGCCGTAATACGACCAGCCTAGGATGGTGGTGAATGCGAAGACCACCAGCGCCACCGTCACGATGTACTGGCCGCCGAGGAGGGTGCTCTCGAAACCCGTCGACGTCAGTACGGCGCCGGTCAGGCCACCGCCGTCCGCGCCGGTCATCGTCCAGGCGCCGGACGTGAGGATCACAAGCGCGGTCATCGTGCACACCACGAGGGTGTCGATGAACGTCCCCAGCATGGCGATGATCCCTTGCCGGACGGGACTGTTGGTCTGCGCGGCAGCGTGCGCGATGGCCGCCGAACCCAGTCCTGACTCGTTCGAGAAGACGCCGCGCGCGACGCCGAAGCGGATGGCCGCGGCGACGGCTGCACCGGCGAAACCGCCTGTTGCCGCGGCCGGCGTGAATGCGTGCGTGAAGATGAGCCCGAAGGCGGCGGGGACGTCGACGATGTTGATCAGGATGATGACGAGAGCCGCCCCGAAGTAGAGCACCACCATCGCCGGCACCAGCTTGCCAGCAACCTCGCCGATCCGCCGGATGCCGCCGATGACGACGACGCCCACCAGGATCGCGACCACGAGTCCGGTGACCCAGGTCGGCACGGAGAAACTGGCGCCGAGGGCGGCGGCCATGGAATTCACCTGCACGGCGTTGCCGATCCCGAACGCCGCGACCGCGCCGAAGACGGCGAAAGCGAGGCCGAGCCACTTGCCGAGTTCCGGCGCGAAAGCGCCGACGCCGTTGCGCAGGTAGTACATCGGCCCCCCGACGTACTTGCCCGACTTGTCGACTTCGCGATACTGCACGGCGCACACCGCTTCGGCGTACTTGGTCGCCATGCCGAACAGGGCGATCAGCCACATGTAGAAGATGGCGCCGGGCCCACCGAGGGCGATCGCCGTCGCGACACCCGCGATGTTCCCGGTGCCGACGGTTGCCGACAGGGCGGTCATCAGCGCGTTGAACGGCCGGACCTCGCCGTCGCCGCCCGGGGCCGAGCGGTCGAACAGGAGCCGGAACCCGTAGACGAGCTTGCGCCAGGGCATGAACACGAGCCCGAGCGTCAAAAGAACGCCGGTGAATCCCAGCATGCCGAGCATGGGCGGACCCCACGCGAAGGCGTTGACGCTGTCGATGAACGAGTTCAGTTGGTCCATGGGGCCCGTCGCCCACTCACCCGCGGGTGAGTACTTCCATCAGGTGGCCGTCGATGTCGCGCCAGTAGAAGCCCCGGCCGCCTTGTCGCGTGTTGATCTCGCCGTTGTCCGGCGAGAACGGGCCGGACCCGTAGGTGACGCCGTTCGCCTTGATGCGCGTGAAGATGCCGTCGAACTCGTCGTCGGTCACCTTGAACGCGTAGTGGTGGCTCTTGAAGTCGGCGGCGTTGTCGAAGTCCATGGTCAAGGCGTCGTTGACAGCCACGGGTGCGAAGTGACCCATTGGACCGTCGTAGGTCAAGCCCATGATTTCGGCGAAGAAGCGCGCCGCCGCTTCCTTGTCGCGGCTCGGGACGATGGTGTGGTTGAGTTCCATGTTCGCCTCCGGTGTGTGTTGACCACACCATACGTCCCGGCGGTCGCGTGTGCCAGTTCGCCTAGCCGGTGAGCGCCTTGACCCGTTCCATCTGTTCCGCAAGTGCGTTCAGCACGGCCGCCAGGACCGTCACGCCGGGCGCGACCTGGTCGTAGTTGCGCTGTTCGATGGCCTCCCGAACCCACGGCAGCGTCTTGGCGCCGTAGCCCGTATACCGTCCGGGGGAGTAGATCTGGTGCCGGAACCATGGTCGCCCCGGCAGGCCGTCCTCGCGCAGCAGGAGGCGCTCCGCCGTGTAGAGCAGCGTGTTGATCTCATCGAGCGTGGCCGGGTCCAGGTCCGGCGACAGCGTGGTTCCGTTCAACGCGGTGTCGAGCCTTGCCAACGCGTTGTGGATGGGTGCGAGGTTGAAGTGCGGCACCTCCTCACGTAGCGGCGGTGGCCGGAGCGCCTTGGTGGGGTCCAAGGCCGCAGCGAACTCGCCCGATTCGATGAGACCGTTGACGCGTGCCGTCTCCGCGCGCTGCTTGTCGGCAAGCTCCTCGACTTCCTTGACGTAGCCCTTGATGGTCGATGCGAGATCCTTGAAGTCGAAGGGAAGGAGTGGCGCGTTCGCCATGCGAAGCGTGGCACGGCCGGTCGTCTTCGCCAGCACGACGCCGTAGACGTGGCCGGGGTCGACGAAGCGTTCGTAGTGTTCGACGGTGTCGTAGAGGGTGTGATAGCTGCCGCTCTCGGCTTCGCCGCCCGCCGAGATGTTTGCCGACGAGATGCCGAGGTGCTGGAAGAAGGCGCTGTAGTCGGAGCCGGAACCGAGCGCGCCCAAGGCCAGGTCCCGCTCGGCCAGATCCTTGCGGGACTTCTCGTCGCCGGTGGCGCGGATCCTCGCTCGATTGCGGTCGGCGAGGCTCAAGCCGGTCTGCGGGTCGACCACGTCGCGCTGCACTTCGGCCCAGAACTTCGTCAGGGCTTGGCTGCCGCCAAGACGAACGAAACCGCGTCCGTTGCCGTCGGTGTTGGTGTACAGGACGGCCTTCTCCGTGAGTTCGTCCCGGTGCTCCTCCGCCCATTCGGTGGATCCCATCAACCCTTGCTCCTCGGCACCCCAGGCGGCAAACACCAAAGTGCGGCCGGGACGTCCCGGGAGTTGGGCGATCGCCTTGGCTTCGGCGAGAACGGTGACGAGCCCGGCGATCGGGTCGCGGGCACCGTGATTCCAGGCGTCATGGTGGTTGCCGCGCAGCACCCACTGGTCAGGCCAGCGTGCACCATCGAGACGCGCGACGACGTTCATGGCGGTCACCATGCGCCAGTCGAACTTCACGGTGAGACGTACGGCGGCCGGCCCCGGACCTATGCGGTAGGTGATGGGCAGCGCACCACGCCATTCGGCCGGTGCGACCGGGCCCTCGATGGCATCGAGAAGCGGCCGAGCGTCGCCGTAGCTGATCGGCAACGTCGGGATCGTGGGCATCGCCGGCGCTTCGCCCGGCGCGAGCCGCTCGGCACCCTCGACTGCAGCCCATCCCGGGGTGAGGAGGTCGCCGGCGTGCAGCGGCAGATCCATGATGGAACCGCGCTGCACGCCGCTGTCGTTCTTGTACGGGCCCTCCGGGTAGACCTCGCCCGGGTAGTAGCCGTCGTCGGCGGGGTCCGAGAAGATCAGGCACCCGATTGCGCCGTGCTCGGCGGCGAGTTTCGGCTTGACGCCCCTGAACACGCGGCCGTAGCGAACGATGACGACTTTGCCCTCGACGTCAACGCCGTAACGTGCCAGCAGTTCGTAGTCCTCGCGCGTGCCGTAGTTGACGTAGACCAGTTCGCCCGTGACATCGCCGTCCGGCGAGAAAGCGTTGTACGGGGGCAGCACGTCGGGGGACGCGCTGCTGGCATCCCCGTCGACCGCGCGCTCGGTCAGCGAGGCCGTGAAGGCGTGGGGAGCCGTCATCGTCAGCCTCCGGGTCACCGGAGTAGGCAGCAGAACGTCGTAACGGGCCACTTCCACGTCGTAGCCCCACGCCGTGAACCAGCGCCGGAGGGTCTCGACGTTGCGGGCATCGTGGCTGGAGCCGAGGTGGTGGGGCTCCCGGGCCAGCTCGTGCATCCACGCGGCCAGGTCGTCGGGGTCGAGATGACTGTCGTAGGCAGCTTCCAGGCGATGCTGCGCGGCGGCGCCGGCTTCGGTGAAACCGAGTATCGGCTGGCTCGCCTGCTGTGCAGTGGCCTGTTGGCCAGCGACCGCTGCGATGGTGAGGGCCAGGGCGACTTTCCTGTTGAGCATATTGGAGCCCGAGGGGACAGTACCGCGATTGTAAAGGCGACTGGCTTCTCGCCCCGAGCGTAAGCCCTCGACCGCATGGAACGTCCGCATTTGGCGCATCGGCCGCCTGCGGGAACGAAGCAGGTACGGCCTAGTCTCGCGCAAGGAGCGCGAAGCCGTACGTTTATCTACCAAAAAGTCATGACAGGACGGACTTTTGTGCGCATAAAAGTCCGATAGCCCAGGCGCGGCTACCAGGATCGCCGGCGCGATCGAGAACGGCGGTCCGCGCAGCGCCGCCGTCGCGTCGTAACCCTTTGTACGAGCACGACAAATATGTCGGCATTTGCGTTTGACACGCCGCGAGTCGGCCCCTATAGTCGCGCGCCCTTGCTGAAACCGACGGCAGTCGACGGACGAGATAGGTGCATCCAGGAACATCCAGACCAGCAGGCTTCATGAGCGGCGTGCGGGCGGCGTCACTGTTGCCACTCGCGCTCTTGGCGCAATGCGGCCACGGGCCTGCCATAGACGGCGAGGCAAGCATGCGTTGACCCTCTTGGGATCTGACTGGAGGCGATGCGCGAGGCATCCTTCCAGGAACCGGAGAAGCCCTGGTCGGTTGCCGAACAGGGCTTTTTTTGTGGACGGAGGAAAGTGAATCGAGAGGCGGTGACTTGGTCATCGCCTCGACGGCGGGACCACTCGCCAAACAGAGGTTGGGCGGCGTGCGGCGTTCCATGGTTCGGGTTCATCAAGCCCGTCTGGCGCACTCACGCTACCCATCGCACGGTGTGTACCGAGCGTTTTGTGCGCACCCAACCTGGTAGGGAATTAGCTCAGAGGTAAGAGCACCAGCCTTGTAAGCTGGGAGTCGCCGGTTCAACTCCGGCATTCCAACGGTCGGCTTGACTGGAAATCAGGCCAACGCGGCCCATAACCGCGCTAGCGGCGGTGACGACCGCTAATCGTCACATAGGGCGTCCGTTCCCGGCGCGGCCAACCCGGCGGCGAGGGATTCCGCAAAGCGGGATTCTCGAGTCCCGGCGAGTTCGCGCAGCAACGGCTCAGCCGGTCGATGGCGACGGCGCGACTTTTCGTGCCGAGGCGCCTGGCGATCCGGCGCATCGTCCGCTCGGTCGGCGGCGAGACCGGCTCCGAACGGAGTCGCATCGCCGCCGAAAGGGCGCGCGCTGCGTCCGATCGTCCGGCACCGTCGATCCGCTGACGACGTTGTGGGAACGGACGCGTTCATTCGGAAAGCAGAAGAGGAGAACGTGTGATGTTGTATTTCCGGAAGTTCATCGTGCGCAAGCACGAGCGCGGACTCCTGTTCAAGGACGCCGACTTTGTCCGCTTCCTGGAACCGGGGACCTACCGCTTCAACACGTTGCGCAAGCGCTACGACGTGCAGTGCTTCGACGTGACGGAACCGGCGTTCACGCACCCGCTGGCCGACTACCTTGTCGACGCACAGCGCGAGGATGTCGAGCGCCTGTTCACGGTCGTCGTCACTGGCGACAGCGAGGTCGCGGTCGTGTACTGGAACGAGCGGATCGCCGAGGTCGTCCGGCCGGCGGAGCGCAAGCTCTACTGGAATGGACCGGTGGCGATCCGCGTGGAACGGTTCGATCTCGAACAAGGGCTCGCCATCGACGCCAAGCTCGCCAAGCGATTGCTGGCCGAACCGGGACTGGCGGCGGGTCCGGAGGGCCTCGCCGGGCTCCGCGCGGTCGGGCGCCGCGCCGTCTACGCCGAGGAGATTCCCCACGGCCACGTGGGCCTGCTCTACGTCGACGGCGAACTGACCGAATCGCTTGCCGCCGGACTGCATGCCTTTTGGACCTACGGTCCGAGCGTGCGCGTGGACGTGGTCGACCTGCGCGTGAAGACGCTGGAGGTCCAGGGCCAGGAGATCCTGACCCGCGACAAGGTGAGCCTGCGCATCAACCTGGCCGCGACTTACCGGTTCACCGACGCGCAACGGGCGATGAGCGCCGCGAAGGATCCGCTGGACCACCTCTACAAAGAGATGCAGTTCGGCCTGCGGGCGGCTGTCGGAACGCGCACGCTCGATGCGTTGCTCGAGGACAAGTCGGCCATCGACCGCGTCGTCGCCGAACGCGTCGGGCCGCCGTTCGCCGAGATCGGCATCGCCGTGGACAGCGTCGGCGTCAAGGACATCATCCTGCCGGGCGACATGAAGGACCTGCTCGGCAAGGTGGTGGAGGCGGAAAAGGTGGCGCAAGCGAACGTGATCCGGCGTCGCGAGGAAACCAACGCCACGCGTTCGCTCCTCAACACGGCCAAGGTCATGGAGAGCAACGCAGTCGCACTGCGTCTCAAGGAGTTGGAGACGTTGGAGAAGGTCACGGAGAAGGTCGGCAACCTGTCGGTCTACGGTGGCCTCGACGGCGTGCTCAACGAACTGGTTCGCCTGAAGCAATGACGGCCGCGGCCGACGGCGGGCGGTAATCCGCCCGCCGCTCCGGCTGGCTTGGCCGGACGTCCATGCTGTTCGAAGCGATGTCGGCTCGTGCGGCGTACAATCGCGCGCTCCATGCACGGCAGGGCGACGCTGATGAAGGTGGTGCGGGTCTACACGGGCGACGACGGCGAGTCGCATTTCGAAGACGTGGACATCCCCGTCGAAGGGCAGGGGGGCATCGGCAAGCTCTCGAAGCTGATCCGCGGCCCCGGGGTGCTGTTCCGCGAGGTGGACGGCGACTACGACCTCGACTTCCACACCGCGCCCAGGCGGCAGTTCGTCGTGAATCTACGGGGCTCGGTCGAAATCACCATCGGCAGCGGCGAGACGCGGCGGCTGGACTCTGGCGACATCCTGCTCGCCGAGGACACCACCGGCCATGGCCACAAGAGCCGCGCCGTGGATGGCCAGCCCCGTACCTGCTTGTTCGTGCCCATCGACGCGGACGTGACGTTGCCGTGACGCTGCGCGGACAGTCCGCTCATCGAGGCAACATCATCTCTGCGTGTGAGAAAAATGGGGTAACTCCAAATCGCCCTGACACCTACTGCCCGTTGAGTTCGTTGACGCTCTGAACGCCATTTGCTAAGACCGATGCTTGAGAACCTGCGGCAGGTCCGTTGCTGCGGGAGTACGGTCTTCAGGAGGAGAAGATGAAGGGATTCGCACGAGTTGCGTCAATCGGAACGGTGCTCGCGCTGTTCGGATCGCCCGTCTACGCCGCCGAGGAAGGGCAGGCCGGGGCCGAGGACGAAGGCCCCGACTACATCGAAGTGGTCATCGTCCGCGGCGAGCGCGGTGACCTGAATACGCTGGATCGCGCGATGACTGTCACCGGCTTCAATGCCAGCATGATCCAGGAACTCGGTATTCAGAATACCAACGACCTCGAGGTCCTGACCCCCGGTTTCCAGATCGGTCACCGCAGTCAGGGCGGCGGCAAGAACGAAGACGGCCACATCGTCATGCGCGGCGTGGCCTGCGACCGCTGTGTCAACTTCTTTCAGGACGTCGGCACGGCCGTCTATATCGATGGCGTCTATTCGGACCAGTCCTACGGGCTCGATCAGGGCGCGATGTTCGACGTCGAGCGCGTTGAGATAGCCCGCGGCCCGCAAGGCACGACAGGGGGCAAGGCCGCGATCGCCGGAGCCATCAATTTCGTCACCACGAAGCCGACCGACGAGTGGGACCTGAAGATGTCCGCAGAGCTTACCGATCAGGCATCTCAACAGGGCCTACTCGCCTTTGGTGGTCCCATCGCAGACAGCAACTTCTCCTATCGCTTGAGCGTGAGCAGCCTGACCGGCGACGGGCTGATCGAGAACGTCGGTAGCGGCCCTGACGCTGCCGAGCCCGATCAGTTGATCTATTCGCCGCAGTTGCGGTTCAAGAACGACCGTTTGGACATCACGGCCCGATACTCGAAGCTCCGGGACAAGGGAACGCCGCGCGTCTCCCTCATCCTGGGTCCCCGCAACACGGTGGACGAGTTCAGAATGGACGGGAATGGCAACCGGATCGCGACCCTGGACCCCCTAGGCAACCCGATCAGGGATTCCGCCGGCAACATCATCTACGAGAGGAACCCCTTCTTCGGCATCGGCCAAAACCCGGCAGTGGTCGATTGTCCCGGTTTCAACAACGACGGGACCCGAACGCCGGGCACGCCGATCGTTTGCGACGGCGAGAACATCGACCTGAAGGTCGACCTCAACGGCCCGATCCTTCAGGACAACTCCCAGGAATCAAGCACGCTTGAAGCGCATTTCCAGCTCACCGACACCCATGAGCTGGTCTACAAGTACGGGCAACGCGACACGCGCCAACGAAGTCGGAACGACCTCGACGGGACGAATCGACAAGGCGGAGGCGTCTGTTCGGCCATTCATCCGCGGGTGATCTCCGGCGAGCTCACGGAAGGCCAGGTGCATCCTCGTTGTGCGCTGGACGGAGGCGGCAACGGCTCGTACGCGGACCGTATGAACGACTACCTGTTCACGTCGGATCAGGTGAGCCACGAACTGACGATGATCTCCAACCTGGACGGGCCGTTCAATTACACCATCGGCTACACCTACATCGACGGGGAGGAGCCGTACGTTTACGCCGAGCGGTTCAACGGGCTGGAAACCGGTGACAACAACCTGAACAACCCGTTGTTCTATACGGACACCTCGGAGGCCTGTGAGGAAGCACTTGAAGGTTTTTTCGGGGGATCCGGGCTGATTCGCAACATCCGCGACCCGAACCACGTGGACAATACCAAGGCTGCCGGATTGGTGTGGGGCTGCCACGGGGCTGACTATGCGGCCAACTGGTCCGACGTCACCAACGGATTGGCCCAGGTGGCCGGTGGCTCCGCATTCCAGCATTTCTACGGCAACGTGAGCTACACCTCGCAAGCGGTCTACGGCAACGCCGAGTACGTTCTCAGCGACAAGTGGAAGGTGTTCGGCGGCATCCGCTTCAACGACGACCACAAGGAGCATGAGCAGAACGACTTCACGGGCGCCACGCAGATCGCGGGCATGAACTTCATTTTCGGCATCCATCGCTCCAAGCAGTACAACACGCAGTGTTGTGGCTATGTCGGACTTGAACTAGATGCCAGCGGCCGGCCCATTCCGGACGACCGGACGCTGATGGACTCGAAGGTCGCAGATTGGAGAGAGACGACCTGGAACGTCGGTGGCGAATACTCGCCGAACGACCTCTCGATGATCTACGGGCGCATTTCCAAGGGCTATCGCCCCGGCGGCTTCGCGGGTTTCGGGGCGCAGCTCGGCGAAGCCATGGACGCCGAGGAGATGGTCAATTACGAGACCGGCTACAAGGGCTTGTTTTTCGACAATCGGCTGCAATTGGAAGCGAGCGTCTACATCCAGGACTACAGCAAGTACTGGGTCCAATCCGGGCGTTTGAGGACGCCTGCGGAGGTCCGAGAAGGGGAGTCCCTCATCATCGGCGAGACGGTCGTCGTCAACGGCACCGAGATCTACGGTGTCGAGCTGCAATACCGGTGGACCATCAGCGAACGCCTGCAGCTCGGTGGTTTCTACGAATACTCCGGCTCGAGCTTCGGCGACTACACGACGCTCTACTGCTGTACGCCGGACGGAAGACGCCCGCCACCGTCCACGCGACAAGTCGTCGATGCGGACGGCAACACGGTCACCGTCAACCTCTCGAACTTTTCCGGGAATCTCTACGAGCTCAACTTCGGTGGCAACTCCCTGAGGCTGACGCCCGCTCACAAGCTGTCGGCCGCGCTGACATACGCCATGCCGCTCGCTGCCGACCGGGGCGCGCTTGATCTGATCACCATCTTCAACTGGCGAGACAAGATGTACGTCGACGAATCCAACCTCGACATCTACAGTGTCCCGGAATACACCCGTTGGGATCTCCGCGCCAATTGGGTTTCGCCGTCAGGGAAGCTGACCCTGACCGGCTGGGTCACCAACATGCTCGACCAGGTCGCCGTGCAGGCCTATTCGCCCCGAGAAGGCAATGGCGTCAACGCGCCGATCGCAGGCACGGTGACCGATGCGCGACGGATGGGTATCACGTTGAGCTACCAGATGTAGGTGGCGACGGACTCGCCTTAAGGTCACGGCGGTCTGATCGGGGAGCGCACCCGGAACGGGCGCGCTCCTTGCCTGCGTCACGGCAGCGGCGCCGACCCTTCGCCTTGCCTCAGTTCGTGGGTCTCGCCGGCCGCAAAGTCGCCGAACGCTTCCCGTGCGCCACCCGGCCACCGGACTACCACGTTGTGCAGTCGCGACTCGCGCCCCACGCCGAAATGCACCCGCGGATCGTTCGACGCGAGGTAGCTGGCGGCCGGCTGCACGTCCCGGCTCAGGCGTCGCCCGCCGACCGATGCGGAGACGGTCGCACCGTGGGCATCCCGGCCTGACGTCGTTCGCACGCGGAACCGTGCCCAGTTGCCGCGATCGGCGCGGTTCATCAACAGGTACGCGGCCGCGTCGCGATTGATCACCACCAGGTCGACCCCACCGTCGTCGTCGATGTCCCCGGCCGCCACGGCCCGGCTGGTGTGGACGAGTTCGGGCGATACGCCGCCGGTGGGGCCGAGTTCGTCGAAACGAATGCCGTCGTCGTCGATCGAGCCGCGGTAGAGCGTATTGGGTTCGGCATAGCCGTCGCCTTCGGCGGGCCCCGACAGCGAGATCTTGCCGTTCGCCTCGTAGAGATCCAGACGTCCGTCGTTGTCGAAATCGGCGAGCGCAACGCCGAATCGGGTGTGGCGCATGCTCACCGTGCTCAAGCCCACCAGACGCGTGGCGTCGAAGAAGTAGGTTCCTTCGTTGCGGAAGAACGAGTCCGTCTCCCGTTCGAGATTGACCACGAGAAGATCGCTGTCGCCGTCGTCGTCCACGTCGGCCGACGCCACGCCCATGCCGGCCTTTTCGATGCCGTCCGAGTCCATGGCACAACTCCACAGGACGCACTCCTCCGTGAAGCGCAGGTTGCCGGCATTCATCCAGAGTTGATTGGTCGTCCCGTCGTTGGCCACGAACAGATCGACCAGGCCGTCCGCATTGAAGTCGGCCGCTACGTTGCCGAGGCCGTTTCCAAAGGCGAGGTCGATGCCAGCCGCCTTCGTGACGTCGGTGAAGGTCCCGTCGCCGTTGTTCCGATAGAGTCGGTCCATGGCGGGGACGCCGTACGCGGTCGGCCCGCAGTAGGTGACGTAGAACGTCTTCACGAAACACTCTCGTTCGATCTCGGGCGTCCAGTTGATGTAGTTCACGACGAACAGATCCAAGTCGCCATCGAGATCGAGGTCGATGAAGTTCGCGGCCGTACTCCATCGCGGATCGCCAACGCCGCTTTCGGCGGTGACATCAAGGAACGTGCCGGTGCCGTCGTTCTGGAGGAGGACGTTGGGACCGAGGTTGGTGACGTACAGATCGATGTCGCCGTCGTTGTCGTAGTCCCCCGCGGTGACGCCCATGCCGTAGCCGCGATCACCTGCGCCGCCGGCCTCCGGAACTTCGTCGAAGTGGCCGTCGCCCCGGTTCCTATACAGTCGATTCGCCGAGAGTTCCGGCGTCAGCATCCTGTCGACCCGGCCGCTCTGGACCAGGTAGGCGTCGAGGTCGCCATCGCCGTCCAGGTCGGCCAGCGCCACGCCGCCACCCATCATCTCGGGCATCATCGGGCGCCCGTCGAAGCCGGAATGGTGTTCGAAGTCGATGCCTCGCTCGTGGGCTTCCTCGCTGAACCACGCTGGCTCCGACGGCGAACACGCCCCGAGCAGCACGAGCGCGCCTCCGCATCGGGCAAGAACCCAGTAGGAAGCAGGCGACTTCACCCGGTTGAGTCGCCGGAGTGGATCGAGTTCAGTTCACGCAACCGAACCTCGTTTCGGCGGAGTTCCGTCGGATCCGCCCCATAGTCTCGCGCCCGATCCTGGGCTCGACGCGCTTCCTCCATGCGACCGACCTCGAGCAAGCTGCGGGCGAGGAAGACCTGGCCGAGGGCGAAGCGCGGCTCGACCTTGGCGACGCGCTGAAACCACTCGATCGCACTCGCGTAGTTCCCAAGCTCGAATTCGGCCAAGCCTAGGTAGAAGAACGTCGTGCGCTTGCCGGGTTCCAGCTGCAACGCCGTCTCGAAGGCCGCCTTGGCAGTGTCGAATCGATCGAGGCCAAAGAGCAACCGGCCACGTTGTTCGTGGGCATAGCCGCTGTTCGGACTGAGCTCGATCGCCCGCTCCACGTGTTGGAGTGCGGTTTCAAGATCGCGCTCGGCGCGCAAGAGGTTGGCGATCGTGAGGTGGAACGGTGCGAAATCGGGGTTGAGAACCAGGCCCCGTTCCAGCGTCGCGAGGGACTCCTCCGGCCGGCCGGATCGGTCGTACGCGATACTCATGGAGTTCATCAGATTGCAGGCTAGGAAGAACCTCTCGTCGCGCCCGCAGTGTTCCTCCGGGTGATGGTTCTGGAGTCGCCGCAGGATCGCCAAGGCCTCCGCCAGCCGGCCCGCTGCCGACAACTCCTTTGCCAGCATGTAGCTGCCATGGCCCCGGATGTGCTCGTACCGCTCGTCCCGACGCTCGTCCGGCCACGTTAGGGGCTCGGCCCCCCGGCCGCGCGCCATGGCCGTTCGCGCCTCGTCCAGCCGGCCAACGGCCCGCAAGGCTTCGCCATGGGTCCGATGGACGTACGGGTGGTCGAGCGTCTCCACCAGGGGGTTGAGGATTTCCAGTGCTCGGGCAACTTCGCCGGTGGCCATCAGTGACTGGGCACGGCCGAACAGCGCGTAGGGGTCCGCCCGAAGTTCGATACGCTGGTAGGCTGCCATCGCCTCACGGGGCTGGTTGGATTCCTGCAGCCACGCACCCTGCCATAGCCATGCCGGGGCGTAGTCGGCGTCGACGGCGAGCGCTTGATCTAGGAGTTCCAGGGCGTGCTCGTAGTCGCCGTCCTCGGCGATGAGGTGGGCGGCGAAATACGGCCAACGGAAGTCCTTCGGATCGAGAGACTGCGCCTGGCGGTAGGTCGTGATCGCCTCTTGTCGAAAACCGTTGACGTCGTAGGCCATGCCCAGACGACCGCGCATAGGGCCGGATGTCGGGACGGTTCGGACGGATTGCAGTAGCCCCTCGAGGTGTTCCCCGACATCCGTATCGCCCGAGCCCACGCCAGCGACAATGGGCTCAGCGGCAAAGTCCGGTTCGGATTGCGAGCACCCGGAGAAAAGCACTGCGCCAGCCGCGATGACGGCAACGTGTCGCATGGCGTAAGAGAGTAAACGAAAAGCAATGATGGTTTGATGATCAGGATCGTGATGCTATGATGCTACCCGAGACGTGCATTGCGTATTCGATGAGAACGACCCTGACGATCGACGATGACATTGCCCGTGGCATCCGGCGGGTTGTCGCACGATCCGGTAGATCCTTCAAGGCAGTCGTGAACGACGCCTTGCGTGCTGGAATCTCCGGTGACCGCGTCGCAACCAAGGCGAAGCCGTACCGTCTGGAGCCGGCTGCAATGGGCGACGTCGTTGGGCCATACCACCTCAACAAGGCCCTGCAACTGGCCGACGACCTCGAAGATCTGGAGATCGCACGCGAACTCGAAACCCGCAAGTGAGAGCGGTGCTCCTGGTCGACGCCAACCTATTGATCTATGCCGTCAACTCGGACGCGCCGCTACACGCGGACGCACGACGCTGGTGGGAGGATACGCTTTCCGGCAGCAATTCAGTTGGCCTGCCTTGGGTGTGTCTATTGGCATTCCTCCGGGTCACGACGCGGACCGGAATACTCGGCAAGCCGCTCCGGGTCGAGGAAGCCGTTGGCTACATCGAGGCATGGCTTGACCAGCCGTTCGTCGAAGCGGTCTCACCCGGGGACAATCATTGGCCGATCCTGCGCAACCTGCTGCGCCTGAGTGGGACCGGCGGGAACTTGACCTCTGATGCCCACATCGCGGCGATGGCATTGGAGCGTGGAGCGGTCATCTACTCGGCGGACCACGACTTCAGCCGGTTTCCAGGGATCGAACACGTGAACCCGCTTGCCGCGCCGCTAGGCGACGATGGCGGAGGTCGCGAGCCGGCTTAGGCTGCACGGACAGCATCCCTTGCGCTGAGGGAGCGATGCCACGCTCGCCCCTCGAGCGTCTTGAGGCACGCCAAGGCCGCCCCTATACTGCGCGCCCCGCGGCCGCCCGTGGCGGTCAGTCCGACGGCGAGTCTTCCATGTCCCAGATCGAGGTTCGCAACCTCGCCAAGGTGTTTCGCGTGGCCGAACGCCGTGCCGGGCTCCTTGGCGCTTTCCGGGGTCTTGTAAGTCGCCGCATGCGCGACGTGCATGCCCTCGCCGGTGTCGATTTCGACATCGAACGCGGCGAGCTTGTGGGGTACATCGGCCCGAACGGCGCGGGCAAATCCACCACCATCAAGATCCTGGCCGGCATCCTGACGCCGACTGGCGGTACCTGCACGATCGACGGCCTCACGCCTTGGCGCGACCGCCGCCGGCATGCAGCGCGGATCGGCGTCGTTTTCGGGCAGCGCACGCAGCTCTGGTGGGACCTGCCAGTCATCGAGAGTTTCGAGTTGCTGCAGCGCGTCTACCGCGTGCCCGAGGGACTGTTCGCAAGCAACCGCGATCGCATGGTGGAACTGCTGCGCCTTGGGCCGCTTCTCGACACGCCGGTGCGCCAGCTATCCCTCGGCCAACGCATGCGTGCCGATCTTGCGGCCGCGCTCCTGCATGGGCCGAAGCTGCTGTTCCTCGATGAGCCGACGATCGGACTCGACGCTGCGGCAAAGCTCGCGATGCGGGACTTCGTGCGCACGTTGAACCGCGAGGAGGGCGTCACTGTCGTGCTGACGACGCACGACATGGACGACATCGAAGCGCTTTGCGAGCGGATCATGGTCATCGGCCAAGGGCGCATCCTGATTGACGGCGGCATCGACGAGCTTCGTCGCCGGGTCGGCAACGAGCGGGTGCTCATCGTGGACTTCGAGGAGGTGCTGCGCCTCGCGGCCTTGGCGCGCGAGCTCGACGGGGACGGCGTGCGGGACGTGCGCGTGACCGGCAAGCGGGCACGGATCGCCTTCGACGCGGGCGTGGTCGCGCCGGCGGCGCTGATCGCGCGGGTAACTGCGCGGTTCGAGGTGCATGACCTCTTCGTCGAGCACCCGCCCATCGAGCACACGGTCGCCGATCTCTATGCCGAGCACGGGCAGGGCGAGGCGTGAGTCGTCTCGCACCCTACACGGCGGTTGTCAGCGCCCGCTACCGGAACCTGTTGCAGTACCGCGCGGCGGCGTTCGCCGGATTCGTCACCCAGCTCTTCTGGGGCTCGATACGACTGATGATCCTCGCGGCGTTCTATGCGGCGGCCGAGGGACCCCAGCCGATGAACATGGTCGAAGTCGTGGCCTATGTCTGGCTCGGCCAAGCCCTCCTCGGGATGCTGCCTTGGAACACGGACGCCGACTTCAAGGAACAGGTGACCTCCGGCGCCGTCGCCTACGACCTGCTGCGACCCTTGGACCTCTACGGTTACTGGTACGCGCGCACATTGGCGTTCCGGACCGCCACGACGACGCTGCGCGCAGTGCCCATGGTGGTCTTCGCCATGCTGCTGCTGCCGGCGTTCGGCCTTGCCGAGTGGGCGTTGCCGGTCCCGTCGGTAACTGGGCTGATCGGGTTTCTGGCCGCGATCACGGCGGCCGCTCTCTTGTCCACGGCGATCACGGTGCTTGCCCACATCTCCATGCTGTGGACCCTCTCCGGTGAAGGCGTCGACCGCATCCTGCCCTCGTTCGTGACCATCCTCTCGGGGATGATCGTGCCGCTGCCCCTGTTTCCCGACTGGATGCAGCCGTTTCTCTCCTGGCAGCCGTTCCGCGGCCTCTGCGATGTCCCGTACCGCATCTACAGCGGCAACATTCCCATCACCGAGGCCGCGAACGAGATCGCCTTCACGCTGGCGTGGACGGTGGTGATCGTGTGGTTCGGGCGGTTCCTGCTGTCGCGAGGTGTGCGCCGCCTCGTCGTCCAGGGAGGCTGAAGGCATGGTCGACACGATGGCCTTGCTCGGGCGCTACTTCGGCGTCTCGATCCGTGCCCAACTGCAGTACCGGGCGTCGTTCCTGCTGAACGCGACGGGGCAGTTCGTCAACTCGGGCATCGAGTTCGTCGGCCTTTGGGCGCTGTTCGATCGCTTCGGCCACCTCGCGGGCTGGACGTTCGCCGAAGTGGCGTTCTTCTACGGCGTGGTCAACTGCACCTTCGCCATCGCCGATGCGCTGACCACCGGATTCGACCGCTTCGGCTCGCACTACGTCAAGACCGGCGACTTCGACCGCTTGCTGCTGCGTCCCCGTCCCGCGGCGCTGCAGCTTGCGGGCCACGAGTTCGCCCTGCGGCGGGTCGGCCGCCTGCTGCAAGGAATGATCGTGCTCGCTTGGGCGACCTCGGCCCTCGACATCCCATGGGACGCGGCGCGCGTGGCGTTGCTAACGCTGACGGTTACGGGCGGCATCGCCTTTTTCGTCGGTCTGATGGTCCTGCAGGCGACGCTCTGCTTCTGGACCACCGAGTCGCTGGAGATCATGAACGTGTTGACGTACGGCGGAGTGGAGACCGCGCAGTACCCGCTGTCGATCTACCACGTCGCGTTCCGGCGCGTGTTCACGTTCGTGGTGCCACTGGCCTGCATCGGCTATTTCCCCGTGGTGGCAGTGCTCGGGGTGGACGACCCGCTCGGCACGGGACGGGTGTTCCAGGCGCTTGCGCCGCTCGCGGGCGTGGCGTTCCTAGGGCTGTCGCTCGTGGTCTGGAGCGTCGGCGTGCGGCGCTACACCTCGACTGGGAGTTGAGCCCGACGCCGCCATCGGCGACCATCAGACGCTCTTTGGAGGGAGAGGAAGATGGCCGCGGACACCTCTGGCTGGTGGGATGCCAGCGACCCGACCGGTCGATCGGTTCGCGAGTTCAGGATTGCCCGGGCCGGCGTGGAGCGACCTGTCACCGGTGCCCTCTGGTCACCCGCGGATGCTGGCGACGAGGCGCCGCTGGTGCTTTTCGGCCACGGCGCATCGGGGGACCGCTACCAGGCGCCAATCTGCCACCTCGCACACCTGTTCGTGGACGAAGCCGGCTGCAACGCGCTCTCTATCGACGGGCCGGTCCACGGCATGCGGCAAGTGGGGCCGGGAGGCCGGGCCGCGTTCGGCGACGAGATCAAGCGACCGGGGTTCATGGACGACATGGTCGCCGACTGGCATGCCGCGCTCGATGCGACCCGCGCCCAGGCGAGCCCAGGCGACATCGCCTACTTCGGCCTGTCCATGGGCTCCATCTTCGGTATACCACTGATCGCCTCGCTGCCGGAAACCAAGGCCGCGGTGCTGGGCCTGCTTGGCACGACCAAGGCCGGCGGCCTGTTCGCGGAACGCATCTTGAGCGACGCCGCGCGGATACGCTGTCCGGTGCTTTTCCTGATGCAGTTGGAGGACGAGTTGTTCCCGCGCGACGGGTATCTGGCGGTGTTCGATGCGCTGGCGAGCGACGACAAGCGCATTCACGCCAACCCGGGCTTGCACCCGGCAGTTCCGGCGGAGGAAATCGCGACGAGCTTCGCGTTTATCGAACGACTCGTCGGCCGTTCTCGCTAAGGTCGCGGTCAGGTTCCCGTCGGATTGTCCGAGCGGGTGATCCACTCGCTCCAGGAGCCAGCATAGAGGGCGGGTTCCGGCAAGCCGGCGTGGACCATTGCCAGTATGTCCCGACTGGATGCAGCCGTTCCCTTCCTGGCAGCCGTCCGCGGTCTCTGCGATGTCCCCTACCGCATCGACAGCGGCAACATTCCGTTCGCCGAGGCCGCGAACGAGGTCGCCTTCACGCTGCCCTTGGTACTGCCATCCAAGCGGACAATAGGAAAGCGCGCCGGGGAGGCAACGCTAGGCAAGTTCGGGCGGGTTCGCGCTCGTGCACACGTCGGCAGTGGCTTTCCTCACCCGTGCGACAGCCGAGTCCATCGCTTCGCGGCGCACGGTCGCTGCGAGCATCGCTCCCCTGTGGGATCCGTTGCTGGCCAGCTTCGCCGTCCGTCCCGCCTCGATCAGTTCCTCTCGGAGGCGCAACACCGGCTGCCGACCTCTTATGTTCACCGGGATCCCCTCGAACCAACGAGCAATCGCCCGCTCGCTAGTCCCGGCAAGCTCCATCCCCACGACTTCGCGGCATCGGTTGACTGCCGACACGATCGCTCGTTCAGCCCGAATCCGTTCGACGAAAGGGTGGTCAGCTTTGCGGGTCATCGGCCCCGTGCCTCCGCGCACTCCAGGCAACCATACAGCCACGCGCGCAAGCCAACAAGCATGGCTGCGACGTCATCAGGCTGCGGTAGCGTGCCCTCGAGCGGCGCTCCACGTTCGGAGGCTCGACGGCAGGCGCTCAGGCCTTCGTAAGCCAGCCGGCTGAGGGGCAACGTGGGGACGTCGGAGAGTTGCGGCAAGCGTAGAGGGGCCGAGGGCGAGAAGTCACGACATCCACAGAGGTCACTCATGATGATCCCGGCATTTCGGACCGCCGTCGCGACGACGCCCAGATCGAAGTACGTGGCGCGCCGACAGGCAAGCGACTCCGCGGCCTCGTCAAACACCGTACACAGCACTTCCAAGTCTTCTGTATGGCGACTGTATGGCGCCATCGCCCGCAACATACCCTGAAGTCGATTCACAGGCCGACAGACCGGAATCCCCTCGCATCGCAGATGCCACGCGAACAGCGAGCCTTGTTGGACGAGCCTGCCCAACCCCCGGTAACTGTAGTGAGCGACGTCGACATGCTCGCCGAACCGCGTTGCCAACCATGTCCTCGCCGCTCGCGGGACCGTACGATCCTCGCAAACGACCAACACATCGGTGTCGCTGCCCTCGTAGGCCTCTCCCCGAGCACGGGAGCCGAACAGCCAGACTTCATTGATCGCATCCGCCGCCATGTGACCAGTCAATCCCTCCGCGTAGAGACCCGTCGGTGCAAGGACGCGGCCAAGAATGCGATGTAGACAACGCCGATCAGCGACTGTATGGGGGCCCAAACACTCGGTGCCTCGCCCGCGCCTGCCGCCGGAGCGCTTACGAAGGCAGCGACGCTGAGTCTGAACGCTTCCCAAATGTCGATGGGCTCGTCGCCCAACGCACGCAACAACCCGAGGACCAGAGTCGCCAGCAGACCATTGACGGTCAAGCGCAACGGTTGCTCGCCATAGCCCCAGAGCAGCTTGTTGAGCAGGCTCTTGAGGTAACGAAACGGAGCGGCCACGCGGGCCAGGGACACGGAGTACTTGCCCCGATAGTAGTCGTCGCGGCACTTCATGACCGCCACAAAGTGCTCCCGTGATCTCTTCTCTGCTTCGTACAGGAACTGTCGGGCGTCCTCGTATTCTCCGACGGAGGTCGCGTTGAGGCGGAGCTGAATCAAGATCTCCTGCGCCAGATTGGGCTGCGCCGGCAGGTTGCCCAGCACCGTACTCCTTGGAATGTCTGTTCTATCCCACTTCGTATAGCGCAGATCGCAGTCCTGGATGGCACTGGATCGGAAGTTGCAGCCGATGAACCTGCAACCCGTGAAGTTGCACCCCCTAAAGCGAGCTCCCCGGAAGTAGCAGTTCACGAAGGTCGAGTACGAAAAGTCACACTTCGCCACGTTCGCCTGCAGTAGCGAGACATCTGTCCAGACCGACCGCTGGACTACCCGCCCGGACATTTCCATGCCCTTGGGGGTCTCGTTTGCGATGAGTGCATCGCTCTCAGCGATACCATCGATGTCTGCTAGGGAACCGTGCGACTTCCCGATGGACAGATAGTCACTCATACATCTCCCCCGCGCTGGTCACGGGCTTGCTGGCCAAGCCGTCTCGGCGGCCTGTGTGGCCTGAACTAGCGTACTCATGCCGATATCTTCGAATGGCCCTGTCCCGCCTCGCCGCCGCGCCTCCGATGGGAACGCCGAGGCTTACATCTGGCCGATCCGGTGCATTGGAGCATTGTAAGCTCTGCGTTGCCCGGCATGTCTGTACGAGCGTGGGCATGAGGTTGGTCTCGTCGATCGACGCCAAATGCCGCCTGCCGTGCGCTGGGCCGGAACGGTCTCGCGGTCTTTTCTCGTCTACGTGGGTGCGACGCCGGGTCTCCTCGTTGGGGCATTCGAGCATGTTGGTGCCCTTGAGGTGCCTGGGGTGCCGCCGGGGTAGGCGGCAGAACGTCCAGGTCGGCGCGCGCCTCGTCGACGTCGCGGCGGTCGCAGAGCCAGCGCAGCTCCCGCAGGCAGTCGTCGTCGGCCTCTCGGCGTGTGGTCGAGGGCGTTCCTGAGGAAGTGGACGTAGCAGCGCTTCAGGCTGCTTCGCTGAGCACCTCGCGTCTCGCCCTGGTCAGCCCCGTCGTCGTCGCTGACGAACACCTCGACGCCGTGTAAAGCCGCTCGCGGAGCCCAGAGAGGAACGCCTTCCCGCTGCTGCGGCTCTCGCGGCCGGCGAGTTGGACGCCGAGGATGTGTCGGCGGCCGTCCCAGGCGACGCCGATGGCAATCACCACCGCCTGCGAGCGGATGGCGCCATTGTGTCGCGCACCTTCTCGTAGCCAGCGTCGAGGATGAGATACGGCATCGGCTCGTCGAGCTAGCGCTCGGCGAAGGCCGTGAGCATCTTTGTCGAGGCGCTTGTTGATCCGCAAGATGGTCGACGCCGAGGCGCTGTGGCCGCACAGTTCGTCGGTAATAGCCTTGACCTTTCTTGTAGTCTCCGACGCCGTCCCCGAAGCGCTGGAGGCCACGCGCTCGCCATCGACGGGCCGGTCCACGGCATGCGGCAAGTGGGGGCCGGGTGGCCGGGCCGCGTTCGGCGACGCCGCGCGGATACGCTGTCCGGTGCTCTTCCTGATGCAGTTGGAGGACGAGTTGTTCCCGCGCGACGGGTATCTGGCGGTGTTCGATGCGCTGGCGAGCGACGACAAGCGCATTCACGCCAACCCGGGCTTGCACCCGGCAGTTCCGGCGGAGGAAATCGCGACGAGCTTCGCGTTTATCGAACGACTCGTCGGCCGTTCTCGCTAAGGTCGCGGTCAGGTTCCCGTCGGATTGTCCGAGCGGGTGATCCACTCGCTCCAGGAGCCAGCATAGAGGGCGGGTTCCGGCAAGCCGGCGTGCACCATGGCCAGCACGTTGTGGGCCGCGCTGACGCCGGAGCCGCAGTAGCACGCGACGGGCTTGACCGTCCCATCGAACAACGTCACGAACCGGCGACGCAGTGTTGCGGCGGGGAGGAAGTAGCCATCCGGGCCGAGATTGCCCTGGAACGGCGCGTTGATGGCCCCCGCGATATGCCCCGCCTTGGGATCGATGGTCTCGTTGCGGCCGTGGAAGCGGTCGTCCGCACGCGCGTCGATCAGGTGCCAGCTCCCCTCGTCGACGCGCTCGCGGACCTCGCCCATGGACAAGGCGCGGACGCCGTCGACCGAGAGCTCACGCGCCGCGTGCTGCTCGTCGGTACCGTCCGTCCACGCGGCGTAACCGCCGTCGAGCACTGCCGTGGCTGCATGACCAGCCCAACGGGCCATCCACCAGAAGCGCGCGGCGAACATCCCGCCGGCGTCGTCGTAGGCGATCACCTGGCGGCGTGGCGTGACGCCGTTGGCGCGCAGGAAACGCCGGAACGCAGCGCGGTCGGGTAGGGGGTGACGACCGGTTAGACCCGGCACCACGGGGCCCGACATGTCGTCGTCGAGGTGGACGTAGACCGCAAACGGGATGTGGTCGGCCTCGTAGCGCTTGCGGCCGGCGTCGGGGTCGGCGAGATCGAAGCGGCAATCGAACAGTCGGACGTCCTTCGGCTTCATGTGGTGCAGATCACCGATGCCGATCAACGTGGTGTGCACGGTCTTCATGCCGATCAGATCGCCGGGTGTTCCGTGTCGTCGATTTCGATCCCGTCGAAGCCGGCGAGTACGCGTTCCATGCGCTCGCGGATGCCGTTGGCCAGTGCCGCGTGCGTGAAGATGAACGCCTTGTTCTTGCGGATGCCGTCAAGCACCTGCTCGCCGACCACGTCGGGGTTCAGGCCTTGCTCGGCGAACCGCCGCTCGACTTCCGCGCGCTCCGCCACGAAGCCGGATGATCCGGCCGGCAGCGACGCCGGGCGGTTGCGCTCCGAGCGCAGGATGCGCGTGTTGATCATGCCGGGACACAAGGCAGAGACGCCGATGTTGTAGGGTGCGAGATCCTCGCGGGCGGATTCCGAGATCGCCACCACGGCGTACTTGGACGCGCAGTAGATCGACATCCGTGCACCCGCCCAGTGGCCCAGGATGGAGGCCGTGTTGACGAAATGGCCGCCTTCGCCGCCGTCCTTCATGATCGGCGCGTAGGCGCGCATGCCGTTGATCACGCCGTGCAGGTTGACGCCGAGCACCCAGTCCCAGTCGTCCTCGGTGGTCTCCTCGATGGAACCGCCGGCGGCGACGCCGGCGTTGTTGCAGACGATGTCGACGCGCCCGTAGTGGTCGCGGACGGCCTGGGCGACATCCTTGACCTGGCCCCGGTCGCTCACGTCACAACCGAAGGGTTGCACGTCCACGTTGGCGGTCTCGAACTCCGCTCGGGCGGCGGCGAGCGCGTCCTGCTCGACATCGAGCATCGCTACGTGGACACCCGCGCCGGTGAGCGCGCGGACCATGCCGAGACCGATTCCGGATGCCGCGCCGGTGACGACGGCGACCTTGTTCTGGACCGATTCCATGTGGCTCCCATATCTGGTCGAATGACCGCGCGAGCTTACCGTGAATCGCGGCGCGCGATTGCCCGCGACGGATTGTGGCCGTTAGGTCGTAAACCACGGCTAGTGCTGCGGAATGGGATGAGATGAACGTCAGCTTGAAGAGTGCGTGGCTCGGCGGGTTAGTGGCCGGGCTCGTAGGTTGTGGGGACACGCGCCCACCCGACCTCCGCATGGTGGACACCCCGGGCGCCGTCGCCGTCAGGGCGGAGGTCTGGGCCGACAATTGGTTTGCCTTCTATCTAGGCGAGGACCTGATCATCGAAGACTCGACGCCGCTGACGACCGAGCGTTCCTTCAACGCGGAAGCCTTCGTCTTCAACGCGGACTACCCAATGCAGTTGAACTTCCTGGTTCGCGATTTCAAGGAAAACGACACCGGGCTCGAGTACATCGGCGCACGCAATCAGCAGATGGGGGACGGCGGCTTCATAGCCCAGTTCACCGACATCGACAACGGTGAGGCCATTGCCGTGTCAAACCGGAACTGGCGCTGCCTCGTCGTGCACGAGGCGCCTCTGGATCGGTCCTGCGAGGATGCTGAGAACCCCGTCGCCGGGGTGGCACCTTGCGCGTTCGAGGCGATGCCTGAGCCGACCGGCTGGCGAACGTTAGGCTTCGACGACAGCGCATGGCCGGGCGCAACGGAGTTTTCCGCCGCAGCAGTGCGGCCGAAGGGCGGTTACGATGGCATCGACTGGCGAGGGGATGCACGGCTGATCTGGTCGGCCGACCTCGAGACACACAACACAGTGTTGTGCCGCCTGACTGTCGGCCGGTAGTCGCGACTGAACGGAGATCGCATGGACATCGCCGTGGAAGGCGGAACCCTTTACGTGGAGGTCGACGGCCCGGAGTCGAATCCGGCGCTGCTGCTCTGGCCCCCGGGCCGCTGCACGCTCCGCGTTTGGGACCACTTGGTACCGAGGCTGACGGGGCGGTTCCAGACTGTTCGGATCGACATTCGCGGCCTCGGTCGCAGTTCTCCGGCGGCGAATCCGGAGACGCAGTACACGCTCGAACAGTACGCCCGAGACGCCTGCGGCGTGCTCGACCATTTGGGGCGGCAACGTTGCCACGTGTGGTCGCAGTCGTGGGGCTCACGTGCGGCCATCGCGTTCTGCGCCACCTATCCGGAGCGGGTTGTCTCGGCGGCGCTCTATGCCGCCAATGTCGATCCGGCGGACGTGCCGGCGCAACGCGAAGGCACCAAGCGTGCTGCGGAACTCCGCAGTAGAGCCGGGATTGCGTCGCAACCTGCACCGGCCGGAATCGTCGACCACCGGAACCCGGATGAGGTGGCCAAGGCCACGGCCGCGGCCGGGAAGTACGAGCTCAAGAGCGTCATCGACCGCCTGACCATGCCGGTGCTGATAGGCACCGGCAGCCACGATCCGAACCTCGCCTCGAGTCGGGTCATTGCGGAGACCGCGCCCAACGCCCAGTTGGTCGTGCTGGATGCCGTGGGGCACAACGGCATCTTGGAGCACCCGGAACTGGCCTTGGAGACGTTTCTCGATTTCCACGATGCTTTGGCGGCGTGACCTGACCCCGTCTGGTCAGAAGCCGCGTTCGGCGCACTGGCGATTGATCTCGTCGATGATCTCGCAGACGCGGATCGACTCCGCCGTCGTCCACTGCGGCATTTCCCTTAACCCCGCCGCCATGCAGCGGTGGATCGCCTGCGCCTGGTAGGTGAACCCGTGCTGATTGCCGCCGTGCCACGTCCATCCCTTGTACGTGATCAGGCGCTCGCCGGTCCAACGTGAACCGGGCGGCTGGCCGCGGGTGATCGGCGCCGGTGTCGGGCAGGGGTACTCGAACCGCTCAACGTGATTGAACGGGCCGCTGCTGGGGTTGCGGTCCTGGTTCCAGTGGGTCTCGATCCAGTCGCCCGTCCAGCCCTCGCGCGGGTCGAGTTCGATCGACGGCTTGCCTTCCTGGCGGCGCGTACCCCGTTTGGGTGGGCGGCCGGTGCGGATCGTCACCGCGGTGGGATGGTGCGAGGGCGTCTCGATGGTGATCCGGCCCTGGGTGCCGATGTACTGCGACTCTTCGATGAAGCGGCCGTTGGGGAACGTGATGACGGCGATCCCTTCCTGGCCCGAGTACTGCAGAACGGCCGCACTCGGCGACGAGCCGTGGGCCGACAGGACACCGTCGGCATGCGCTTGCGGGCGCGCCTTGCAGCCCGCGGCGGCGATCACCGGCATCTCGTCGGCGCCGAAGCCGGTGATGGCGGGGTTCAGGGCGTACACCCGGTCGGGGTAGTCGGCCTGCACGACGCGTAGGTCGCCGATGTCGCCGCGCTCCATCGCGGCACGGGCATGTTCGACGGCCGGGAAGAACCGCAGCCACATGCCCTCCCAGCACACGACGCCTGCCTTGTCCGCCGCGTCATATGCCTCCTTGGCCTGGTCGGCGGTATCGGTGAACGGCTTCTCGCACAGGATGTGCTTGCGGGCGTTGACAGCCATCATCAGGTCGCGGTGGTGATCCCACGTCTTCGACGCGATGTAGACGATGTCGACGTCGGGATCCTCGCAGAGCGCCTGGTAGGAGTCGTACGCGGTGGGGATCTCGTGGGCCTCGGCAAACATCCGGGCACGGTCCAGATCTCGGGCGGCGATGGCCGCGACACTCGCCCCCGGCACGTCCTGCAGCGACTTCACCCAGTCGGACGAGATCGACGACGCGCTGATGATCCCCCAGCGCAACGGGTGGTGAATTCCGTTTTCGTGCGTAAGGCCGAGGCGAATGTCCATCGGCGTGTTCATGGGCCAGCCGTTGTAGATGTAGGGGTCGTCGTTGACGTGGTCGTGAGCCATGGGTGCCTTCAGCCGCAGGAAACGGATCACCCTATACTGCGCTGCGGGTTCGGACAACTTTCAAGGGGAAGGCGCGTTGAGAATCGCCGAGATCAAGCCCTACGTCGTCGGCACGCCGCGGCCGCACCGCGGCGGACGCACCTGGGTTTTCGTGAAGCTCGTGACAGACGACGGCATCGAAGGGGTCGGCGAAGTCTACAAGGCGCCGTTTCACCCGCTGACGGTGGCGAAGCTGCTCGAAGACATGGGCGAGACCTATGTGGTCGGCAGCGATCCGTTCCAGATCGAACGGTTGTGGCGCGCCGTGTACTACGGTGAGGGGTACGAGTCACACGACCATCACCAGCATCCCGACCACACCGTGATGGGGTGCTTGAGCGCCATCGAGATGGCCTGCTGGGACATCATGGGCAAGGCGCTCGACCAGCCGGTCTACAACCTGCTCGGTGGCCGCTACCACGACCGGCTGCGCTCCTACACCTACCTGTGGCCGGCACCCGGCAGTGCCCGTGGCGTTTCGCCGCATACGGATCCCGTTGCCGCGGCGGAAAGCGCCATCGCCCACGTCGAGGAGGGCTTCACGGCCCTCAAGTTCGACCCGCTGATCGACGTCATGGGGACCGCCGACCCGCGCGAGCCGCCGCTCGATCGGCTCGACAACGCGGAGGCGGTGGTGAAGAGCGTCCGCGAGGCGGTGGGCAACAAGGCGGACATCCTGATCGGCACCCATGGCCAGTCGACGACGTCCGGCACGATCCGCTTCGCCAAGCGCATCGAGCAGTTCGATCCGCTGTGGTTCGAGGAGCCCGTGCCGCCGGAGAACCGCGACGAGATGGCGCGGGTCGCGCGGGCAACGAGCATCCCGGTGGCGACTGGCGAGCGCCTCGCGACCAAGTTCGAGTTCCGCGAGCTCCTCGAGAAGCAGGCGGCAGCGATCCTGCAGATGGCGCTCGGGCGCGTCGGTGGCATTCTCGAGGCGCGCAAGATCGCCGGCATGGCGGAGGCCTACTATGCGCAAATCGCGCCGCACCTGTACTGCGGGCCGATCGAGGCGGCGGCCAACATCCAGGTCGACACCTGCAGCCCGAACTTCCTGATCCAGGAGAGCATCGGGCGGTTCGATGGGTTCCACGCCGAGATTCTGAAAGAGCCCATCGAATGGCGCGACGGCTACATCATCCCGCCGACGAAGCCTGGGCTCGGCGTGGAGCTGAACGAGGAGGTGGTGGCGAAGCACCCTTACCAGGCGCCGTCTCGACGCTAGAGGAGCCGTGGGGCTCGCGGACCGGGTGATTTTTCGGGTATCAAGAGAGGCCGCAAGGTTCTCTTAGGCCGAACCGGTCGCTGAAGAACCGCCGACGATTGCGCCTTCAGTCGATCCCGACCTCGTCCGACTCCGCGCTCCAGGCGCCGCACTCGCCGTCCTCGTTCACCGAGCACGCGCGGACCGTGTACGTCCCCGCCGCGAGGCTCGACCAGCTGAACGAGGTGCGCGTCGCGCGCGTAAGCGAACGGTCGTCGTCGCGTTGCCCGTCGCGCAGCAGGTCCACCGCGTAGCGGGCGCCTTCCACCGCGCTCCAGCTTGCGCGCAGGCGGCGCTCGCCGGCGGTCTCGAGCGCCACCGTGTCCGGCGGCGCCAGGAGCGCCGCCGGGGTGCGCTCGAACCCGCGCGCGGCGTCGGCGCGGGACAGGTTCGTCAGGTGTCCGGTCGGGCTCGACAGCAGGCTCATCACGGCGATCCTGTCCTGGAACCGATCCGCCTCGACGCGCAGGCGCCACTTGCCGGTGCCGCCGCCCAAGGCGCCGGAACGGATCGCGTCGTGCTCGCCGGACTCCAGTGCCGCCGCCGTCACCTCCACCGCGTCGCCGGCGGGGACGATGATCCGCACGGTAGTACCCGGACGCGCGCCTCGGTCGTCGGTGCCGGTGATCGATACGCCGACGCTGCGCGTCCCGGGGTTCACGAGCCGTAGCGCGCTCACCTGGTTGGCGTTGCTGCCGGGATTGAAGATCGCCACGCGGTGCACCCGGTCCTCGACCGGCGCGACGCCCTGCATGGCGGTCAGGAACCCCTCGTCGGTGCGGACGTAGGCCAGCGCCTCGAAGGCGATCTCCTCGCTCTCGAACGCGAGCCGCCAGCTCCCGACGCCGGCCCCGGTCGAGCCGGTCAGGCCCTTGGACCGGTTGCCGCCCTCCAGATCGTCGGAGTTGAAGTGCGCCGTCTCGCCGGCGCCCAGCGCGAGGGTGAGCGGCTCGTACTCGACGTCGGAGTCGTCGAACGCGCGGACCGTCACGCTGCCGCGCGTGTCGGACCGGTTGATCACCCGTACGAAGCCCTGCCGGCCGTGCGGGTCGGACGCCGCCGGGAAACGGTTGGCGCGCCAGACGCCGTCCGCGTCCGCTGGCGCCTTCGCCGACAGGTTCGTCAGGTACCCGCCCGGGCTCGACAGCAGGCTCATCGCGACCAGCGGCACGTCCGCGGCCACCGTCAGGCGCCACTTGCCGGCGCCGTCGCCGAGGCCGGCCTGCGGCCGTCCGCAGGCGAGGCCGGCCCCGGACTCGAGCTGTGCCCCGTCCACCGTGCACGCCGTCCCCGCCGCCAGCGCCAGGCGCACCGGCTCGCCGGGGGAGCGGCCGGCGTCGTCCACGCCCGTCACCGTCGCCTGGGCCTCCTCCGTTCCCGCGTTCACCAGCCGCAGCAGGCTCACCTGGTCGACGTTGCTGCCGGGATTGAAGATGACCGCCTCGCGCACGCCTTCGGCATCGATCGGCGCCGTCGCCTGCATGGCGGTGAGGAACCCGTCGGCGGTGCGCATGTAGGCGAGCGCCTCGAGGTCGAGCGTCTCGCTCTCGATCGCGAGCCGCCAGCCGCCGGTGCCGGGCCCGGTCGCGCCGCTCAGGCCCTTGGCTGGGTTGCCGAGTTCCAGGTCGTCCGAGTTGAAGTGCGACACGCAGCGCGCGCACAGCGCGAGCGTCAGCGCCTCGTAGTCCACGCCGGCGTCGTCCGTCGCGTCGATGCGCGCCTCGCCGTCCGCGTCGGTGTGGTTCACCACCCGCACGAAGCCCTGCCGCGCCGGGTCCGACGCCGGCGGCAGGTACCACACCGCCTCCGGGCCGGTAACCGCCACCATGAACGTCTGCGAGATGGTCTCGCCGTCGGCGTCGGTCGCCGTCGCGGTGATCTCGACCGCGCCGCGCCCGGCGGCGCGCACGGTGAGCGTGTCGCCGTCCACCTCGACCGTCGCCACCGCCGCGTCCGCGGTCGTCGCCGTGTACTCCAGGCCGTCGCCGTCGGCGTCCTCGAAGGCGTCCGAGAGGTCGATCTGGAGCGCCGCGTTCACCTTGAGGGTCCGGTCGCCGATCGGCTGCGCGGTCTCCGGCGCGCGGTTCGGCGTTCCGCCGCCACCACCGCCGCCCCCGCCGCCCCCCGGGCTGCCGCCGCCGGGGCTGCCGTCGCCGTCCCCGTCGGCGTCATCGTCGTCGTCCGGCGGTGTCCGGCCGCGCTGGTAGCCGAACTCCTCCCACGTCGCGGTGCCGTCGCCGTCGTAGTCGGCCTTCAGCGCCGGGTACTCCTCGGCCGTGCCGAAGTCCCAGACCGCCCCGCTCCAGTCCGCGTAGATGCCCGTCGCCGCCGTCGGCGACTGCAGGGCGTCCGTGGTCCGGCCCGCGCCGGCGGGCACCTCGCCCTGCGCCGCGCCCTCCGCCTGGCCCGTGGCTTCCGTGTCCCAGTACGACGCGGTGATCGAGCCCGCGCCGGCGGACTGCCAGCCGACCAGCCCGCCGGCAGGGATGCCCGCCGCGGACGACACCGGGCCGGCGGCGTAGCTGCGGGCGATGCGGGCAGCGGTGCCGTCGTTCCATCCCGCCAGGCCGGCGGCATGTCCGTGGCTGGACACGGCGCCGGCGGCGTAGGCGTCGCGGACGGCGCCTTGGTTCTGGCCCACCAGCCCGGCGGTTCGCACCGAGTGGGCGCCGCCCGCGGAGACGCCCGTCGCGGCGGCGATGGAGTAGCTGGTCTCGATCGTGCCGGGGTTGCCGCCGACCAGGCCGCCGACGTGGGCGTTGCCCGCGACCTTGCCCGACGCCCACACCCTGCGCACCGCGCCGTCGTTGCGCCCCACCAGTGCGCCCACCTGGCCCGAGCCCCGCACGTCGACCCCCTGCAGACCGACGTCGCGGATCTCCGAGCCGCTGCGGGTGGCCCCGAACAGGCCGACGAGGTTGCTGTTTGGCAGCTCGACGCGCAGGCCCCGGATCGTTCCGCCGTTGCCGTCGAAGGTGGCGGCGAACACGTTGTCCCCGGGGTCGCTCGGTTCCTCCGAGTCGTCGGGCACGTTGCCGCCGATGGGCGTCCAGGCGCCCGACAGCGCGATGTCGTTGGCCAGTTCGTAGCCCGTGCAGGTCGTGCCCGAGGGGCACGCCGAGCCGCCCGCCGGCGCCAGCGGCGCGAACGCGGCCGCGTCCGCCGCGTCGTCCACCGTGCCGTCGCCATCCAGGTCGTGGCGCATGGCGTCGAGCTGCGCCGCGGTCCGGATCTCGATCAGCCCGTCGCCGTCCGCGTCGCGGGTGACGGCCACCGAGACCGGCGCGCCGCGGCGCACCTCCGCGCCGAAGACCAGGACCGCGGCCTCGTAGCTGTAGGTCTGTCCGGCGACGACCGTGTCGTCGGCGTAGGCGGCGTCGGCGAGCGTCCCGGCCTCGGCCGGGGCGATCCGCGTTCCGTCCCGGCGCAGCGCGTAGCTCACCACTGGCGCGGAACCGCGCGCCGTCCAGGGATCGGTGGCGGCCACCCATTCCAGGTCCACCGCGCCGAGGTCCGGCGCCGCGACGGCGCGCACGAACACCGGCGCCTCGCGGATCTGGAAGCCGAACTCCTCCCACGTGGCCGCGCTGTCGCCGTCCAAGTCCGCCTTCAGCGCCGGGTACTGGCTCGCCGTGCCGAAGTCCCAGTCCGCGCCCCAGGCGGCGTAGATGCCCGTGGCCGCGGTGGGCGCCTTGAGTTCCGCGGCGCTCCTGCCCGACACGTTGGTCACGCCGCTGCCCGCGTTGCGGACGGCCACGGTGTCGACGGCGGCGGTCGAGGCGTCCGTGTCCGGCGTCGTGTCGGTGTCGTAGTAGCTGTTCTCGACGCTGCCGCCGCCCCGCCAGCCGACCAGGCCCGCCGTGGACCCCGGGTTGACGGGGTTCCGCACATCGACGCTGGCATAGCTGGCGCGCAGGCTGGCGCTGCCGTCCATGCGCCCGACCAGGCCGCCGACGTTGGTGCCGTTGCCGCTGACGGAAACGCCGCTGTCGGTGAGCACCCGCCCGACGGCGTAGCTGTCGCGGATCTCCCCGTCGCTCTGACCGACCAGCCCGCCCGCCTCCCGGCCGCCGGTCACCGTCGCGGCCGCGTAGCTGGCTGCGACGGAGCCGCCGGCCCCGTTCTCGCCGACGAGGCCGCCGACGTTGTCGGCGCCGACGACCGCGCCGATGGCGTAGCTGCGGACCACCGAGCCGGTCGAGTGGCCCGCCAGCGCGCCGACCCGGCCCCTGCCGGTGACCTTCGCGTTCACGAGGCCGACGTTGCGGATCGCGCCGCCGTCGCCGAGACGGCCGAACAGCCCCTGCCGGTCCGCGCCACCCCGATTGACGAACAGGTTCGCCACGGTGCGGCCGTTGCCGTCGAACGTCGCCCCGTAGCCGACCGAGCCGCCGATGGGCGCCCAGCCCTCGCCGCCGTTCCAGTGGGCGGCGTCGGCGCTCGTGATCGCGCCGTCGCCGTTCTCGTCGAAGTCGAGATCGGCGGCGAGCTCGTAGCCCGCGCACGTCGCGCCGGCGGGACAGACCGCGTCGTTCGCCGGGTTGACGAAGGCGGCGGCGTAGTCGGCCTCGTTGCCGGCGGACGCCGTGCCGTCGCCGTCCAGGTCCCAGCGCACCGCGTTCAACTGCGCCAGGGTGTGGATCTCGATCAGCCCGTCGCCGTCGCCGTCGTAGTTGGTGGTCTCGTCGTCGGACACGTTCACCGTCACCGTCGCGTCCGCCACGCCGTCGTACTCGTCGGCGCTCGCGGCGGCGTCGACCGCGTGCGTGACGGCAACCGTCTCGCCGATGGAGTCGCCGTCCTGCCGCCCGGTCGCCGCGACAGTCCGCGGGGCGGCCCAGTTGGCCGCCGTGAACGTCAGGGAGGACGGCGCGACCGTCACCGAGGTCGTATCGTCGCTCTTCACCGCGATGCGCACGCTGCCCCTGGCGGGGGCCGCGTCGAGAACCAGGGTCCAGGTGGCCGACCCGCCCTCGTCGACCACCACCGCGCCCGACTGCACGCCGGCGGTGTCGGGATCGGTGTCGATGGTGAACCCTGCCGTGTCGTCGTCGTCCACGGTCACGTCGAGCGTCCGGTCCGCCACCGGCCGGTACTCGGCGGCGCTGGCGCCGTCCACGATGCCGTGGGTTAGCGTCGCCGCGTCGTCCGCCGCGTCGTCGTCCTCGGCCGCGGCGACCGTCACCGTCCGTGCGGTGTCCCAGTTGCCCGGCGTGAAGGTGAGGGTGTGGTCCCTGCCAGCCGTCGCCGCGTCCGCGCCCACCGTGACGTCGGCGTTGTCGCTGCGCACCCGCACGGCCACGTCCGCGCTCGGCTGCACGTTCAGCACCACCGTGTAGGCGGCGGTCCCGCCTTCGTTCAGCGTTCCCGAGAGCGCCCCCAGCGCGAACCCCGGCACGTCGGCATCCTCGATGGTGAGCGTCACCGCGGCCGGCGCCGTGATGCCATGGTCGTTCTGCGCCGTCGCCGAGACCGTGACCCGCTCGTCCAGCGAGTCGGCGTCGTCGTTCGCCGTCACCGTCACCGTGCCCGTGCTGGCGGCGTCGCCCGCCGCGACGGTCAGGGCCGTCGTGCCGCTCAGCGTGAAGTCGCCGGTCTCGGCCGGGTTGGCGCCCGCCGCCGGGTCCGCCGACACCGTGAGCGTCGTCGCCTCGCTCGACGGCCGGTCCAGGGTCGCCGTCACCGTGGCGACGCCGCCGTTCTCCGAGATCGTTATCCGGTCCAGCGCCAGCGTCGCCCGCGGCGTCGGGTCGTTGTCGGTGACCGTCAACTGGACGGGATCCGGCGTTTGCACCGCGTCGCCCGCGCCCGAGGCGACCGTCGCCGCCACCTCGACCGTCCGGTCCGGTGCGTCGGTCCGGTCGTTCGCCGCCCTCAGGGTGAACGTGGCCGTCGTCCCCCCGACCGCGATGGTCCGGCTCGCGGGCTGCGCTGTGAACTCGCCGCCGGTCGGCGGCGTGACGGTCACGGTCGTCTCGCCGGTGGTCGTGCGCCCGGCAAGCGTCACCCTCAGGGTCGTCGTCCCGCCCTCGGCGACGGAGTCGGACGACAGGTTGAGCGTGGTCGTGGTCGGCGGGATGTCGTCGTCCGCGATGGTCAGGGTGGCGGCGTCGACCGTGAAGCCCGACGCCGTGCCGCTGACCGTGATCGTCTCGTTGCCCTCGGAGTCGCTGTCGTTGGTGGGCGTCAGGGTGAAAGTCGCGGTCCCGCTCCTCGCATTGGCGGAGATGGTCACGGTGAGGTCGTTGACAGTGGCGTAGTCCGTGCCCTCGGTGGCGCCGTCGGTTGCGGCGCCCACCGCCACCGACACGGCGGCGTCCGTCGGCAGCGTGTCCCCGTCAGCGGGGAAGGCCGCGGTCACCGTCACCGTGGTGGCGCCGTCGGCCTCGCCAACGCTCGCCGGGTCCAAGGTCAGATCGATGGTCGTCGGCGCTGTGTCATCGTTCTCGATGGTGCCGGTGGCCTCCGCCGCGTCGCTAGCGATCTTGACGGCGCCGCTCGCGAACGCTGCATTGGTCAGCGGCCCGAAACGCGCCACGACGGTCTCGTCCGGCTCGGCCGTGTCGTCCCCATTCACCGTCACGACGAAATCCTTGCTGGTCTCGCCCGCCGTGAAGGTCAGCAGCTCCTCAAGCGGCGCCCGGGCGTAGTCGACGCCTTCCTCCGCCGTTCCCGGGATGACCCCTGTGTCCACCGTCACCGTGCGCCCGCTCGCCGGGCTGAGCGTAAAGGTGAAGGTCATCGGCGTCGTCGTGCCGCTGTCGCCCTCGGTGACCCGTGGCGCGCTTGCCGACACCTCTGGCAGCGGGTCGTCGTCCAGGATGGTGACGGTGCTCGTGATCTCAGATAACAAGCTCGCGAAGAGCAACTTGCCGATCAGGGGCGCGGGAGTCGTGCTCACCTTGAAGTTGACGACGACGGAAAACGTCTCGGCGTTCTCGTCGAGCTGGTCCTCCACGGTCGGCACCGTGATGGTCACGCTGGTGTCGCCGGCATTGACCGCCTGGGAGGTGTTTTCGTTGGTGTGCGCCGCGAAGTCGTCGCCCGCGGTCGCAGTCCCGCTGGCCACCCGCCAATCGACCTCGACCGCGAGCGGTACGGGCTCCGACAGAGACAGTGTGATGGCGGCGGCGTCGCCCTCGGTGACGCTCAACGCCCTCGACGCCGGAGCCACCGTCAGCACGGTGTTCACGAAATGCCCCACCGTCACCGCGTTCGAGGTCAGGGAGGACGCAGTCGTGGCCGCCGCACCGACCACCACCGCAAGGTTCGAATCGGACGTCATGGCCGCGTCGGTCCAGGCGTAGGCCAGGGTCAGCACCGCGGTGTCGTCGTCCACCCGGTTGACCGAAGCCACGGACAGTCCGGTCACGAGTGGCGTGAACTGGAAGTGACCGGCCTGCAGGCTTTGCGCGTAGGTCGCCCCGACCAGGTCCACGGTCAGCGTGGCGCCGTGCAGGCTGCCTTCCTTGAGGGTCGTCGGGCTGGTGCTCGAGATGTTCGCCCCGATGTCGACCGTGGTCGCCATCGCCTCGGCGCTGTAGAAGCTCGACCGGTCGGGGTTGTCGGCGCGGACGCGGAAGTCGTACGCGGTGTTGACCTGCAGGCCGTCGCGCCCGTAGACGGTGACGCTCGACGCGTTGCCGGGGGCCGTCGTGTGGCCTTGGGCCGGATTGGCCGTCCAGTCGCCGGTCGCGTCCTGCCGCCACTCCACGCGGTAATCGCTCAACGCCTTGCCGCCGTCCGACGGCGGGGTCCAGGCGAGCGTCACGGCCACGGCCGAGGCCGATGGCGTGGCCGCGACGTTGGGGGTGCCCGGCCGCCCGGCGACGGTGACGAGGGGTGTGTAATGGCTGGTGCCATTGGGATTGTCCGATCGCACCCGGTATTCGTACGCGGATCCCGAGTTCCCCGGCGCCTTGGCGTAGTCGTGCGACGTGTCGGTGACGGAGACCTCGGTTTCCCAAAGCGACTCCCCTTGGGGCCTCCTTATGACAGAGTATCCCGTGACGCCGGTGTTGGCCGGTGGGTCCCAGGTGAGCCGGTCGGTGCCGTTGTTGTCGTCGTTGAGCGCTGAGGCGGCGAAGTTCTGCGGTGGGTTCGGCGGGTGGTATAGGGTCGTGGCGCTGGCGGTGTCCGACCACTCGCCGCAGTCCGTCTCGGCGCTGGTCTTGCACGCCCGGATCCGGTACTCGTAGGTCGTCCCGGGATGTCTATTCCTGTTCACCTGGGATCGAGGTTGCGTGTGAGCTTGCCCCCCCAAGTTTGCCCAGTTTGTTGTGCCCGCAACCTTTGTATGGAACCTGTACCACCCGAACGTTCCGCCCGTTGTCGGTTCGTCCCAGGTGAACGTGATCTGGGTCGCGGAATCCGCGGTCGCCTGGACGTTCGGCACCTTGCCCGGTGGCGCGTTGGGGTCCGCCGCCGAGGTGGCCGCCGCCACCGAGCCGTCGCCCGGGGTCCAGAAGCTGCGCCGGTTCGCGTTGGTCGCGGAGATCCGGAAGCTGTACGTCGTGCTTGGATCGAGGCCGTGGCCGGAGCCGAGATTGATGCTGGTAGCCGAGGGGCCGACGTTGCTGGTCCCAGTTGACGGCGCGTCCAACCAGTTGCTGCTCGCGTTGGCGGTCGTATGGGGCCGCCAGTTGATCGTGTAGCCGGTGATCGGCTTGCCGCCGGTGTTGGTCGGCGTGTTCCAGGACAGGTCGACCGATCCGTGCGTCGGCGAGGTCGCCGCCGCGAAGCTGCCCGGCGAGCCCGGCTTGCCGGCCACGGTTGCGACGTCCGACCAAGCGGTGTCGCCCCAAGAACTGGTGCCGCGCGCGCGGAAGTCGTAGCTGGCGCCCACCTCCAAGCCGGATATGGTGGTCACTTGCGTCGGATGCGTTGACGCCTTGGCGGCCGCGCCGGTCCAGCTTGCGGTCTCGGTTTTCTTGTACTCGATCCGGATCGGATCCCCGTCCTGCAAAACGTCACTACCACTTGATGGGAAGGTGATACGAAGTTGCGCGGACCCGTCTCCCGCATCCCGCGCTAGTAGGCTGGGCCCGTCAGCCGGGGTGCCTGTGGTCGTGGCGGTGGCGGCACCCCATGCGCCGCAGTGGATCGCGCTGGTGCAGGCGCGCACCTCGAAGTCGTAGGACGTGCCGGCTCCGAGGCCTTGGAAGGTGGTCTCCCGGTCCGAGTCGTCATAGCCGCTGACGAAAAACCACGAGCCCGTGTACGCGGTCGGTCGGTGTCGACGCTGGTACTCGCTCACCGCGGCGCCGTTCAGGGTTTGAGTCGGAGGGTCCCAGGTGACTTTGACGGACGTGTCGGACTGCACGGCCGCCGTGACGTCTTCAGGGGCCGTCGTCTGACCCTGCGCCTTTGGAGCGAAAGCGAGCGCGAGCGCCGCGAAGAGGAAGACGCCCGCCGGCCGGCGGTAGAGACCGGTTAGGGAGCGGCGTCCGCAGTTCGGGTGCGGGGCATGCGCCCGCGAGCGATCGAGGTCCCGGCCCACGGCGTCACCGCGGCTCGGCTCGGACAGGATGGTGACCTTCCGTTAGACCACCCGCAAAGCTCTGACCGCGCGGCAACGCGCCCGCAGCGTCAGTCGACGATGTCGAACATTGGTAAAGCCCCCGGTTCCCCGCCGGATGCACACGGCGGCACCGAAGCAGATGACTCCGCAACATATGTACCCCTCAAGCGGTTGACACGATAGCGGAGTGCTGTATTAATTGGCCGTATAGATAGGGTTTTTTCAATGTGGTTTCGATTAGATTTGGCCGTTCGGCCCTGACGCGCGATTCGCGCGGCGCGGGCCGCGCAATCCGGCGTCCGGGCGAGCCGCCCGGCGCGATGCCGCGAAGGGGGCCAGACGTTGACTAGGTCCGACGGGAAAAAGCCGGACAATGCGGCGCCGCCGGAGCGCTTCGCCACCCTCATGGCGGCCATCCGGCGCATCAACGCGAGCCTCGACCTCGACACCGTGCTCCAAGAGGTGGTGGCGAGCGCGCGCGCGCTGACCGGCGCCCGCAAGGGGGTGATCGTGACCCTCGACGAGGAGGGTGCGCCCAACGCCCCGCTGTTCTCGGGCCTCACCCCGGACGAGGAGCGCCAGCAGCTCGCCTGGCCCGGCAACGCTGCGCTCCTCGAGCATTTGCGCGCGCTGGCGCGACCGCTGCGCTCGGCCGACTTCCCGGCCTACGTCCGCGACCTGGGCATCGAGTCCCCGTGGACGATCTCGCGCACCTTCCAGGCCATGCCCATGCGTTATCGGGGCATGGAGGCCGGCAGCTTCTCCCTCTCCGACAAGGCGGACGGCGAAGCCTTCACCGAAGAGGACGAGGAGGTGCTGTCGCTGTTCGCCGCCCAGGCCGCCTCGGCGATCGCCAACGCGCGCACGCACGACAGCGAACGGCGCGCCCACGCGAGCGAGCGCCGCGCCCGCGCCGATCTCGAAGCCCTTATCGACACCTCGCCGGTCGGGGTGGTGGTGTTCGACGCGAAGAGCGGCGCGGCGGTGTCGTTCAACCGCGAACTACGGCGCATCGCCGAGAGCCTGCGGACGCCGGGCAAGCCGCCTGAGCAGCTCCTGGACGTGCTGTCCTTCCGGCGCGCCGACGGCAGCGAGGTGTCGCTGCGCGAGTTTCCCGTGGCCGAGTACCTCAAGAGGGGCGAACGGCTGCGCGCCGAGGAGATGGTGCTCTCCGTGCCGGACGGGCGCAGTGTCAGGGCGCTGATCGACGCCGCGCCGGTCCCCGCCGAGGGGGACGACATCGGCTCGGTCGTGGTGACCGTGCAGGACCTCGCGCCGCTCGACGAGATCGAGCGGCTGCGCACCGAGTTCCTGGGCCTGGTGAGCCACGAACTGCGCGGGCCGCTGGCCGCCATCAAGGGCTCGGCGACGACGTTGCTGGAGGACGGCGCGGCGCTGGACCGGGCCGAGATGCGCGAATTCCACCGCCTGATCGCCGAGCAGGCCGACCACATGCGCGGGCTCGTGGGCGACCTGCTGGACGCGGGACACATCGAGGCGGGCACCCTGTCGGTCTCGCCAGAGCCCTCGGCGGTGGCCGACCTGGTGGAACGCGCCCGCGGCACATTCCTAAGCGGCGGCGCGCGGCACGCCGTGGTCGTCGACCTGCCGGCGGATCTGCCGCAGGTGATGGCCGACCGGCGGCGCATCGTGCAGGTGTTGAACAACCTGCTCGCCAACGCCGCCTGGCACGCCCCGGACTCCTCCGCCATCGTGGTCTCGGCGGCGCGCGAGGACGCCCACGTCGCCGTCTCGGTCGCCGACGAGGGCGCGGGGCTCGAGCCGGAGCGGCTCGCACGCCTGTTCCGCAAGCACGCCGTCCCCGTCGGCACAACGGAGCGCGGGACGCCGCGGCACGGACTGGGCCTCGCGATCTGCAAGGGACTCGTGGAGGCGCACGGCGGCCGCATCCGCGCCGATAGCGCCGGCGCGGGCCGGGGCACCACGGTGGTGTTCACCGTGCCGGTGGCCGACGACGCCGCCAGGGAGGCGGCAGGCGTCTCCGCCGCAGCGACCCGGGCCACCGACGCCGCCGAGCCCGCCCGCATCCTCGTGGTGGACGACGACCCGCGCACGCTGCGCCTGCTGCGCGACGGCCTCGCGGAGGAGGGCTACGAGCCGGTGGTCACCGGCGACCACACGGAGATCGCGCGCCTCCTCCGGGAACGGCAGCCGGCGCTGGCGGTGCTCGACGTCGTGCTGCCCGGCGCCGACGCCATCGAGCTGATGCGGCGGATTCCGGCGCTCGCCGACTTGCCGGTCATCCTCATCTCCGGCTACGGCCGCGACCGGACCATCGCCCGGGCGCTCGACGCCGGCGCCGCCGACTACGTCGTCAAGCCCTTCTCGCCGACCGAACTCGCGGCCCGGATACGCTCGGCGCTCAGGAAGCGCGAGCGGCCAGCGCCGTTCGTGCTCGGCGACCTCGAGATAGACTACGACACCCGCCGCGTCACGGTGGCCGGCCGCGCGGCGGACCTCACGGCGACCGAGTACGAGCTCCTGCGCATCCTCTCGCTCGACGCCGGCCGGGTGGTGGCCTACCAGACGCTGTTCCGCCGGGTGTGGGGCGAGGATCCGAGCGCTACGCCGAACCGGGCGCGGGTGGTCGTGCGGAACCTGCGCAGCAAGCTCGGCGAGGACGCCGAGAGACCGGACTGGATCTTCAACGAGCGCGGCGTCGGCTACCGCATGCCGGATCCTCGCGAAGAGTAACGCCGTCGATCCGACGACGGGCCAACGTCACCCGTCTCTGGGGCCCCCGGTCCGATGGTCGATTGCGTCAGGCACTTTGGCGTCTCGCGAACCGCCGAGGTCGCCTCAACTGCGTTGCAGAAAGGCCCGCCCGGCCGCTGAAATCTCGCACGGGGCACGTGCGGGTCCGAAGGACGCGCCTAGTCGGGCCTCGAGAAGGACAGCCAGCGCGCGGCTTCCTCGGCCGTCGTACCCTTGCGACTGGCGTAGTCCGCCAACTGATCCGCGCCGATCTTGCCGACGCCGAAGTACTTCGAGGCCGGGTGCGAGAAGTACCAGCCCGCGACGGTGGACGCGGGCCACATCGCGTAGTTCTCGGTGAGCGAGGCGCCCGTGTGCCTGGTGGCGTCGAGTAGCTCGAAGAGCGTTGCTTTCTCCGAATGGTCCGGGCAGGCCGGGTAGCCGGGCGCCGGTCGGATTCCACGATACTCCTCGGCGATCAATGCCTCGGTGTCCAGCGCCTCGTCCGGCGCGTAGCCCCAGTGGCGGCGTCGCACACGTTCGTGAAGCGCCTCGGCGAAGGCCTCCACGAGGCGGTCGGCGAGCGCCTTCAGCATGATGTCCTTGTAGTCGTCCTCCGACGGCGGCTCGGCCGCCGCAACGCTGACGACAAAAGCACCGACATGGTCCTGAACCGGCGTCGGCGCGATGAAATCGGATAGCGCGAGGTTCGACGCCGTCGCCTCGCCTTGCTGGCGAAGGTGATGCAGGGTGGCGAGCGCATCGCGCCGCGTCGCATCCCCCCACACCACGATGTCGCCGTCCACGGTCTGGTTGGCGGGCCAGAAACCGACGGCACCGCGCACGGTGACCAGCCCGTGATCGGCGATGTCCGCGAGAGCCTGCTGAGCGTCGCGGTAGAGGTCGCGCGCAGATGCGCCGACGACGTCGTCTTCGAGAATGGCGGGAAAACGGCCGGCGAGTTCCCACGTCCGAAAGAACGGCGTCCAGTCGATGTACGGCCGCAAGGCCTCGGCGGAGACGTCGTCGACGGGTTTGACGCCGAGGAAGGTCGGCACCGGCGGACTGTACGCATCCCAATCCCAGGACAAGGCGTTGTCGCGGGCGGCCGCGTACGGTCGCAAGGGCCGGTTGGCGCGCCCCTTGGAACGGCGGCGACGGACATCCGCGTAGTCGTCGGCAATGCCTGACAGGAAGCCGGCCCGGCGCTCCTCGGACATCAACGACTGGCAGACGCCGACGCTGCGCGAGGCGTCCGTGACGTACACCACGGGGTCGTCGTAGGCGGGATCGATCTTGACGGCCGTGTGCGCCTTCGACGTCGTGGCACCGCCGATCAGGAGCGGGATGGTCATGGACCGACGGCGCATTTCGCTCGCGACGTGCACCATCTCGTCCAGGGATGGCGTGATGAGTCCGGACAGGCCGACCATGTCCGCGCCGATGGACTCCGCGGTGTCGAGGATCTTCTCCGCGGGAACCATGACGCCTAGGTCGTGGACCTCGAAGTTGTTGCACTGCAGGACCACGCCGACGATGTTCTTGCCGATGTCGTGCACATCGCCCTTGACCGTCGCCATGACGATCTTCCCGGCGTTTTGCGGGCCGGCATCGGGATCGCCGCCCGTGGCAGCCTTCTCCGCCTCGATGAAGGGCACGAGGTGGGCGACGGCGCGCTTCATCACCCGCGCGCTCTTGACTACCTGGGGCAGGAACATCTTGCCGGCTCCGAACAGGTCGCCGACCGTGTTCATGCCGGCCATCAGCGGGCCCTCAATGACCTCGATGGGACGGTCAGCGGCGACGCGCGCAGCCTCGGTATCCTCGACGATGTACCTGTCGACGCCGCTGACGAGGGCGTGGTGCAGGCGTTCCTCCACCGGCGCGTCACGCCAGGCCAAGTTCTCGGCACTGGCATCGCGCGTCCGGCCCGTGTAGCGCTGGGCGACGTCGAGCAGCCGTTCGGTGGCGTCGTCGCGTCGATTCAGCACGGCGTCCTCGACGGCGTCCTTGAGATCCGCGGGGATGTCCTCGTAGATCGCGAGTTGGCCGGCGTTGACGATGCCCATGGTCAGGCCCGCGTCGATCGCGTGGTAGAGAAACACCGCGTGGATGGCCTCGCGGACCCGGTCGTTGCCCCGAAAGGAGAACGAGATGTTGCTGACGCCGCCAGAGGTGTGCGCCAGCGGGTAGGTGGTCTTCAGCCAGCGGACGGTGTCGATGAAGTCGCGGCCGTAGCCGTTGTGTTCCGCGATGCCCGTGGCGATGGCGAAGATGTTCGGGTCGAAGATGATGTCCTCGGGGACGAAGCCGGCGTCGTCGACGAGCAGGCGATAGGACCGCGCGATGATCTCCTGGCGCCGCGCAACGGAGTCGGCCTGGCCGTGTTCGTCGAAGGCCATGACGATCGCCGCCGCCCCGTAGCGCCGACACAGCCGCGCCTGCGCCAGGAAAGCCTCTTCGCCTTCCTTGAGGCTGATCGAGTTGACGACGCTCTTGCCTTGGACACAACGCAAGCCCGCCTCGATGACGGCGAAGTTGCTGGAGTCGATCATCACCGGGACGCGGGCGATGTCGGGCTCCGTCATGGCGAGATCGAGGAACCGCTGCATGGCGAAGACGCCATCGGTCATGCCCTCGTCCATGTTGACGTCGATGATCTGGGCGCCGTTCTCGACCTGCTGCCGGGCGACGTCGAGGGCTGCCGTGAAATCGCCCGACTTGATCAGGCGCCGGAACCGGGCCGACCCCGTCATGTTGGTGCGCTCGCCGACGTTCACAAACAGCGAGTCCGCGTCGATCTCCAACGGCTCCAAGCCTGACAGGGCCAACGTGCGCCGCGGCTGGGCGGGCTTGCGCGGCGTCGCGTTGCGCGCCTTCTCGGCGAATGCGCGAATGTGGTCGGGTGTCGTGCCGCAGCAGCCGCCGACGAGGTTCACGAACCCTTCCTCGATGAACTCGCCGATGGTCGCCGCCATTTCCCCAGGCGTCTCGTCGTAGCCACCGAATTCGTTGGGCAGCCCGGCGTTCGGATGCACGCTGACATAGGTGGTCGCGATGTTCGCGAGCGCTTCGACGTGAGGGCGCAGGGCCTTGGCCCCGAGTGCGCAGTTCAAGCCGACGATGAGCGGCTGGGCGTGGTTGATGGATTGCCAGAACGCCTCGGGCGTCTGCCCGGACAGCGTGCGACCGCTCAGGTCGGTGATCGTGCCGGAGACCATCACCGGCAGCCGCGCTCGGGTCTCGAAGATCTCCTCGAGCGCGAACAGCGCGGCCTTGGCGTTCAACGTGTCGAAGACCGTCTCGACCATGATCAAGTCGGCGCCGCCGTCGATCAGCGCCTCGGCCGCCTCCCGGTAGGCTTCCACGAGTTCGGTGAACCGGATGTTCCGCGCCCCGGGATCGTTGACGTCGGGCGAGATGCTCGCAGAACGGTTGGTGGGCCCGAGCACGCCGGCGACCCAGCGCGGCCGGGCCGGCGTCGCGAAGTCGTCGGTGGCCCGGCGTGCGATCGCCGCAGCCTGGTAGTTGATGTCGCGGACGGCGTGACCGAGGTCGTAGTCGGCTTGCGCGATGCGCGTTGCGGAGAACGTGTTGGTTTCGACGATGTCCGCACCCGCCTCGAGATAGGCGCGGTGGATCGCCTCGACGACGTCCGGGCGGGTTAGCGAGAGCACATCGCCGTTGCCCTTCAGGTTGGCATTGTGGCCCTTGAACGCTTCGCCCCGGAAGTCGGCCTCGCCGAGGTTGTAGCTCTGCTGCATGGTGCCGGTGGCGCCGTCGAGCACGAGTACCCGTTGCTCGAGCGCATCGGCGAGCGATGTGGTCATGTGGTGCGCATGGCTTGCCCCGACGGGCGAATTCTAGGGGCCACCGGGGCGTTTGGGGTTGCGCGCCTTGTCCTGCAGTGATGAACGTCGTTCATAACGTAGCCGCTGCGGCCTCAATCCCGCTCAACCCCCGGCGCTCTGTAGGGCTCCGCGCGGAACACCGGTGCAAGGGACTGCGGCTCGAGGAAGATCCTCTCCTTGAGCTCGATGCCGGGCCAGAGGGCCTCCACGAAGGCGGCGGCCTGCACCAGGGTGGCGAGATTGCGCAGCCGCTGATAGCTCAGCACGCGGACGTCGTCGAAATCGAACCTGTGCTTGATTGCGCGGTTGGTGTTGACCGCGTGGCCGTACTGCAGAAAGGAAAGCACGAGTCGCCACAGCACGGCCCGGTTCCGGCGCAAGGGCTGGTTCGTGAGCAGGTACGACGTGGGTTGCTCGGCCTGTGCCGCCAGCCCGGACTCGATGGTCAGCAGCCACAACGGTTGTTCGTGCCGCGTTGGTAGCGCCACGGGAGCCGCACCAAATTGCAGGAAAACGCTCTCCTCGTGATCCTCCTGGGTTTTGTAGATCGTGGTGCCGTAAGGTTTGGTGCACCCGCTGCCGATGCTGCCCGCATCGCTTAGGCGACGTCGGTGCAGCAACGGCTGTTCAGGGGCAACCCGGAGGACGTAGTCATACGGCTCGTCTGCCAAGGCGTCCGGCAGGTCGCTGTCCGCTGTCGCGTTGGCGTGGAAGACACCGCGTCCTTCGCAAGCCGCCGCGACGGTTCGGATGAGTCGAACGATCTCGTCCGTGCGACTCAAGGAACCGGGTGCCTGAGTCGACCACAGTGTCTGGCCGACGGGCGTGAAGACGAGCTCGTTCCAGGCGCTGACACGGTGCGTCTGTTCCTTCGGGTCGGCTGGCATGTCGCGCGCAGCTTGGGCGAGCGCTGGCATGGGACCGCCGCGCATATCCCAACCGACGATTTCGCAGACGCTGTAGCCCTTGCGTCGACCGTGCGTATCAGCAGCCGTGGCCGGGGCTAGGTACTGCATCTTGCGCGCATACGGCTTGACGATGTCGAAGCTGTCCACCACGAGTAGGGCGTCGGCGTCGATCAGCTCAGCGGCCGCTTTGAGCAGGTTGCCGGCGACCACCCGACCGACCTCGGCGTTGCCGAGGTTGCGACTGAGGCGCTTGTGCGTCGAGTGTTCCGGAATCGGCTCGTCCAGTGCCCGTGCGACCTCGGTCAGGCGCACCGAGCCGGACAGGAGCAGGCCGCTCAGCATGTCGGCGACGAACCGCGAGTGCACTTTGCCGAGTCCCGTGCTGAACCGGGAAGCTAGCGCCCTGGCCTTGCTTCGGACCAGATCGATATCGGGGTCAACGGGGCCGACCATCGGCTTTCCTCTCAAGCTCGGTGTGAACCCGCCCGCTCAGACCGGATCGCCCAAGGCGACTAGGTCGTCCCGCATGCGCTGGATTTCGTTGGCATCGAGTTCGAGGGCTCCCGCGCCCGCATTCTCAATGCCCTGTTCAACGGATCGGATACCGCAGAGCACGTGAGTCGCTCCGGGTTGGGACGCGGTCCACGCGATCGTCAGTTGTGCGAACGTACAGTCGTACTTCTCGGTCAAGTCAGCCCAGCCGGCAAACATGTCGAGCAGGCGCTGCCGGTTCTCGCGCTTGAACCAAGGAAGCCATGCGTCGGCGGTATTGCGGAAGTCACCATCCCGGAACACCCGGTCCAGTCCAACCTTGCCGGTAAGCAGACCTTGTTCGAGCGACCAATAGGTCAACGTTGCGATGTTGTTCGCAGCACAGTACGGCAGGATGTCTGCTTCGCGGTCACGAAGGATCATGCTGTAGCGAAACTGGTCGCTGGCAAGATCGCCGGCCTCGCGGTACGCCTTGAGTTGGTCGAGCGACACGTTGGATACGCCGATCGCGCGGATCTTCCCCTGCGCTTTCAGATCCGTGAGACAGTCCATGGTCTCCGGAATGGGCGTGTCCTCGGGTGGCATGGCCGGCTTGTGGCATTGCAGCAGATCGATCGTGTCCACGCCGAGTCGCCCGAGGCTGTTTTCGACTTCAATGGTGATCGTATCCGGACGCAGGCTGACATGGTTCACCTTGCCGTCTTTCACACCATTGTACGAGCCCCTTTCGTCCTCCCACCAGACGCCGCACTTCGTGGCAACAACGACTCGGTCGCGCCGCCCCTTGATGGCCTCGCCGACAACCTCCTCGCTGTGACCCCAACCGTAGGATGGAGCAGTGTCGATGAGGGTGACGCCGCGGTCGATGGCGGCTTGGATGGCCTTGACGTATTCGCTGTCGTCTAGGGCTGCAGACGCACCGCCGCCGCCAATCGCCGCTGTGCCGAGCCCGACGATTGAGGCTTCGATTCCTGATTTTCCCAAGGGCCTGTGCCGCATCAGCCTCTCACTTGTCGTATTTTGTTTCCTCCAACACCACGGGCACTGTCGCGCGGTGCCACGGACACAAGGAGTCGCCATGTCGGATTTCAGCTTAACGGGCAAGACCGCGATCGTCACCGGGGGTGCGGGTGGGCTCGGCCGTTCCATGGTGGCCGCTTACGCAGAGGCCGGGGCCAACGTCGTCGTGGCGAGCCGGAATCGGGAGAACATCGAGCGGGTAGCCGCCGAGATCAACGCCAAGGGTCAATGCGCCCTGGCGATTCCGGTGGACGTGACGCAAGCGGACGCGGTGGACGAACTGGTCCAGCGCACGGTGGACGCCTTCGGGGCCCTGGACGTCATCGTCAACAACGCTGGCCGTTGGGGCCGAAGTCACGTGCCGGAAGACACGCCGCTCGACGAGTGGCGCACCGTGGTCGAGCAGAACCTCACCGGGGTCTTCATTCCGTGCATCGCCGCCGGCAAGCAGATGATCTCCCAGCAGCGCGGCAAGATCATCAACATCTCATCCACGGCGGGCAGCAAGGGCAACCCCGGACAGCTCCACTACTCGGCGGCGAAGGCGGGCGTCATCAGCCTGACGAACAACCTGGCGATGATGTGGGCGAAGCACAACATCAACGTCAACTGCATCCTCCCCGGGCTGACCGCCACCGATGAGCTCAAGGGCTACGGCATCATCCCGTCGTCTGTCGACGAAGACGGCAATGCCGTTCCACGGTTGGATCTGCCGCCGAATCCCGAGGACGTGGCGGACCTCGCATTGTTCCTGGCATCACCCGCTTCCGATGCGCTGACCGGCGAGAACTATCCGATTCGAACCTGGATGAAATCGGAGCGGTTCTGGAAGTGACCAGCCTGATCAGTCGTGGATCACGACGGTCCCCGCATCGCCGTCGATCGTCAAGGTCTGGCCATGCTCGATGCGGACGGTGCCGTTGCCGACGCCCAGCACGGCCGGAATGCCGTACTCCCGTGCCACGATCGAGCCGTGGGCCAGGATGCTCCCCATATCGGTGACGAGTCCCGCGGCGTGGGCGAAGAGCTGAGTCCAGGCGGGCGTCGTCAACGGACTCACCAGGATGGAGCCTGGTGCCATCTTGTCGAACTCGGCAGGGCCCAGGATCACGCTTGCCGGTGCCGTGACGCGTCCCGAACTCACCGGGAAGCCGCGCATCGTGGCGCTCGACTCGTCGTTCTTGATCTGCGTCTCCTTGAAGGCGATGCCTTTGATTTGGCTCGCTTCTTCAGGAACCGTGCCCGGGGGGTGGTGACGCTTGCGGGCCTCGCGCAATTCCCGGCGCTCCGCGGCCAACTCGCCGAGGTTGGTCAAGGCTGCTCCCCGTGCCCGCGCCTCGATCGCGCGGTTCAGCTCTTCGGTGACCAGGAAGTAGACGTCGTCCGGCCGCTTGAACGTGCCGGCGGCCACCATCCGGCTGCCGAGCTCGGCGGCCATCGGGCGCAGGACGCTCCAGGTGTAGCCGAAGTGGAACGCGACCGCCTCGCGGATGTGGTTGTACCGCCGGGCCAGCCAAAGACGGAAGCGGAACTGCCAATAGGGCAGTCCATCGAGCAGTTCAGAAATGGCCGCGAACTTCTCCTCGCGAACGTTCGCCGCGCGCACCTCCTGATCCTTGGGGTCGTAGTCCTCGTCGCCGACCATGGCCTTCAACGTGGCCAACAGCGCCGATGGATCCTCGACCTGGGTCGGCTCGATGAAATCCATGCTGTAGCCTTGGTGGCCGTACGCCGATAGGTACTCGTCGATGGCGTCGAGCACCTCGCGGCTGTCGTTGCGCGCCTTCAGAGCGTCCATGAGGAACTTGGCCGGGGTGACGATGACCAAGGTCGCAAGATCGGTGTTCGTACGCACGAGTTGCGCGATCTCGAACAGGTCGGCGTTGGCCTGCATGGTCTTGGACTCGATGCCCGACAGGAACTGGCCGCTGATGAAGTGATGGTCGGGCAGGCTTTCGCGCAGGAAGCACTGGAACTGGTCGTCGGTGGACTTCGCGACGCCGAAGGTGTGGCTGGAATTGCTGGACCAGTAGTAGCCCTCCTCGATCGCCATCTCGCGGATGCCGTCGAGTAGCTCGGCGTCGGAGGCCAGGGCCGGGTCGACCCTCGCCCACTTGTCGCGGGTCGCGACGAGGCGGGGCCGGGTGACGTCGTGCCACTCCTTGAGTTGCCGGTCGTTGATGGCCGTGTTGTTGAATGCCGTATACGTCGGGTTGTCGCTCTCCGGCATCGTGACGGCGTGGGCGAGATCCTCGCGGTCTTCGGCCGCCATCCACGCTCGGAACGCCGCGCGGTCGTCATCGGGCAACTGCTCCGCGAAGAACTCGACGTCGCGCTCCGCCTGCTCGCGCTGTCGTGCCTTGTGCTTGGCCAAGGACGCCTGGAGTTCGCGTTCCCGCGCCTTCATCGCCGCCTCGTATTCGGCCTTGTCGAGTTCGGCCTCGCCGACGGCTTTCGGCTTCTCGTCGCCCTTAGGAAAAAGCTGGGGCCAGTCGAAGCGCTGATAGGCATAGCCGTTGAGGGTTACGAACACCGGGCCACCGCCGACCATCACGCTCTTGGGGCGCGAGGACTCGAGGCCCTCGGTGAGGTAGAGCTCTTCGAACAGCGGACAGATGGGATCGGGCATGTTCTCAACGATCTGGCGGCGGCTCAGGTACTTCGCCGGCGGCCTCGGAATCCACTCGAGTTCGATCGGCTGCACGGGGAGGTTGGTGATCGGCCGCGACTGCAGCACGTGCAACCGGTCGTCCGAGAAAGCCCATTCGATGTCCTGGGGCACGCCGCCGAACAGATCCTCGATGCGCAGCGCCGTCTCGGCGAGTCGGGTCAACATGCTCTCCGACAGGGACGATCGCTGACGCGCGCTTTCGCCGACGTCTTCGAGGCGAACGCCCAGGTCACCGTCGGCGACGATCTGTTGCTCCTTGGGACCGATCAGGGTCTCCTTGGCCGCCAAGGTGGCTCTGTCCACCACGTAGGTGTCCGGCGTCACCTGGCCGCCGACGACGGCCTCGCCGAGCCCGAAGCTGGCATTCACGACCATCTCGCCACGCTCGCCCGTCGCGGGATTGGCAGTAAACAGGATGCCGGAGACCTCCGACGGCACCATGATCTGGACCACGACGGCCATGGCCACGGCATCGGGATCGATACCGTTCTGATGCCGGTAGCTGATGGCCTGGGTCGTCCAAAGCGATGCCCAGCAATTCTTCACCGCCCGCACCACGGCATCGGCACCGCGTACGTTCAGGAACGTCTCCTGCTGGCCGGCGAACGACAGTCCGGGGAGGTCCTCGGCGTTCGCCGATGAGCGAACCGCGACCGCGGGTTGACCCGGTAGGGCGTCGTAAGCCGCACGAATCTCGCCGACGAGCGAGTCGCTCAAGGGGCACCCAGCGAACAGTGCGGCTATGGACTCCGCAGCCCCGTCGAACCCCGGTGCGCCGTTCTTGGGCACGGGACGGGCCAGCTCGAGAATGCGCGGCTGCAGGCTGTTCTCGTCCACGAACCGGCGATAGGCGTCCGCCGTGACGTGGAACCCATCGGGGACTGCGAACCCGGCGTTGGCCAGAAGCGCGAGCGACTGGCCTTTGCCGCCCACGCGCTCGAGGGCGTTGTTGCTCGTGTCGAGAGAGGTGATGAAACCAGTCATCGCATCCAAGGCAGCTTACGTCGAAGCGACGCATTTTAGCGGACGGGCCAAGCGGCTCCGTGTGCCACGGTTCGCCCGGGCCGGCTGACTTCACCCAATCCTTGGCCTGCCGTTCAGCACAGCCGGGTACACTGGTGGGTTCATATGCAACGGGCGAGAAAATGACGGAAGCGATCAATCGCAGGGTGGCGCTGCGCCGCGTGCCGGCCGGAATGCCCACGGCCGAGGACTTCGAGACGGTGGCCGAACCGATTCGCTCGCTTGGCGCGGGCGAGATGTTGTTACGCACCCGGTGGCTGAGTCTCGACCCTTACATGCGCTCCGTGTTCATGAACACCGCGGCGAATGTCGGCAAAACAATCATTGGCGGCACGGTCTCGGAGGTTCTCGAGAGCCGTGCCGAGGACTGGGCGCCCGGCGATCTCGTGCTGGGCTACTACGGATGGCAGGAGTACAGCATCGGCACGGCTGGCGATAGGCAGTGGAACAACCCGGCCATGCCGATTGAGAAGTGGGACGGCTCGCTCGGCCCGGCGTCGACCGCGGTTGGCGTACTGGGCATGACGGGCTACACGGCCTACCAGGGGTTGCTCAACGTCGCCAAGGTGCGCGCTGGCGAGACCGTGGTCGTGAGCGCGGCCAGTGGCGCGGTCGGGCAAGTCGTGGGCCAGTTGGCAAAGATCCACGGCGCGCGTGCGGTCGGCGTGGCTGGAGGGCCGGCGAAGTGTGCCTGGTGCGTCGACGAGGTCGGCTTCGATGCGTGCGTTGACTACAAGGCTCCGACGTTCACGCAGGACTTGCGCGAGGCCACGCCGGACGGGGTCGACATTTACTTCGAGAATGTCGGCGGCGACGTCTTGGAAGCGGTGATACCGCTACTCAACACGGGGTGCCGCGTGCCGATCTGCGGCTACATCGCGCACTACAACGAGACCGCCGGCGAACGGCGCCCCACGCCGCTTGAACGCTTGCGGGCGCAAGGTCTGCCGGTCCTTAAGCCCGGCGCCGACGACGCTGCCGGCGGTTTCCGGTTCTTCGGCTTCTCTGAGCTGGCGGGCACGCAGCCGGCGGCCCAAGAGGCGTTGGCCGCGATGTCCGAGTGGATCGCCGCCGGCACCTTGAAGTACCGCGAGAGCATCACGGACGGCATCGAAAGCAGCGTAGGTGCCTTCATCGGCATGCTCCAAGGCGACAATTTCGGCAAGACGATCGTGCGCTTATGACGTGAGCCCTCAGCCGGGGAGCGCGCCCGCCGCGGAGCGGCGGGCAGGGGCATTGCCCTTTCCATGCAACAAACACCAAAGGGCGTAGCGACCGTCGGTGGTTGTTCCATGCGAGACGCGACCGCTTCGCGGTCGCCCCGAGAATTCGCTGCGCGAATTCTCCCGGCGGCGAGGCGGCGCCGACCGCCAGGCAACAAGACACGGTTTTGTTACATGGAAGGTCGGCGTGGCCTTGGGCCGGAGTCGGCGTGCCGCCAGCGGCACGCGCCGGTGCCGAGCGAAGGCGAGGTACCGGACAGGGCTGTGGGGCACTCGCATGGAAGCGGCGATTGCGGCGACTCGACCACCGGCGTTACTATTACCTGACTAATTTAGTCGGATTTGAGCCGTGGTCGAGATATCCCAAGCCGCTCAGGCCTACCTGCAGGAGCTATTGTCCAAGCAGGAGGAAGGCTGCGGCATCCGCATCTTCGTCGCCCAGCCGGGCACCCCCAACGCGGAGACGTGCATTGCCTACTGCCGCCCCGGCGAGCAGCAGGACGAGGATCGTCCGGTGGCGTACGACGGGTTTACGGCTTGGTACGAGGCCCGCAGCGAGCCCTATCTGCTCGATGCGGTCGTGGACTTCCAGGAAGACCGCATGGGCGGCCAACTGACCATCAAGGCGCCCAATGCCCGCGTACCGAGCGTCGATGAGAACTCGCCGCTGGAGGATCGCATCAACTACGTGCTCTACAACGAGATCAACCCGGGTCTCGCGGCCCATGGCGGGCAGGTGTCCCTCGTCGAGATCGTCGACGAAACCGCTGCCGTGCTGCAGTTCGGCGGCGGCTGCCAGGGCTGCGCGGCCGTGGACATCACGCTCAAGCAGAGCGTTGAAGCGTCGCTCCTGGCCCAAGTCCCGGAACTCACCGAGATCCGCGACGTCACCGATCACACCAACACCGAGAACGCGTACTACCGGTGAACGCCGCCATCACCGTCCTCGACGGCGGAATGGGCGGGGAGATCCAGGCCCGGATTCCGGCGGCGGCCCATGGCCTGTGGTCGGCGACCGCGCTTGTGGAGATGCCGGAGCTGGTCGTGGAGCTGCACCGCGAGTTCATCGACGCGGGCGCGGATGTCATCACGACGAACACCTACGCCACGGTGCCGAGCTATCTGGGCAAAGGCGGCATGGCGGATCGTTTCGAGGAATTGACTGCCCTTGCCGCTCGCTTGGCCCGCAAGGCGGCCAGCCGGGGGGGCGGTCAGGTCAGGGTGGCGGGGTCCCTGCCGCCGCTGGACGAGAGTTACCGCTTCGACCTAGTGCACGAGGACGACGACGCTGCACCGATCTACCGGCGGATGGTGCGCGCCATGGCGGCCGACGTGGATCTGTTTCTCTGCGAGACGATGTCTTGCGCGCACGAAGCCCGGTGCGCTGCGGCCGAGGCCCTGGCCCATGGCGGCGGCAAGCCGGTGTATGTCGCGTGGACGCTCGGCGAGGAGCCGGGAACGGGCTTGCGCAGCGGTGAGACCATCGCCGAAGCGTTCGCCGCACTCGACGGTCTCGATGTCGCTGCATACCTGTTCAACTGTACCCACCCCGAAGCCATCGAAGTCGGCCTTGTCGAACTCAAGGCGTTGACGGACAAGCCGTTGGGCTGTTATCCGAACCGGCTGAACCGCGTCCCGACGGGGTGGACCCTCGACAACGAACGGGTCATCGGCCTGCGCGACGACCTGCCCGTCGAGTTGTACGTCGAGTCGATCCAGCGCAGCATCGACTGCGGCGCGACGATCGTCGGGGGCTGCTGCGGCATCGGGCCGCGCTACATCCAGGCGATGTCGCAGACCGTCAGGGGCACGGCTGCCGTCTAGCCATCACATGTCGCCCTATGTTGTCGCGCGCTCGTAGACCGAAACGTGGTTCCGGCTGGCCGACGTGAAGGGTGAGCGCGACCAGTCCGACCAGCGGTCGCGCAACCGCAGTCCCGCGAGCCGCGCCATCAGGTCGAGTTCGGACGGCCACGCGTAGCGGATCAGCGATGGGAACAGTCGCGTACCGGACGTCTCCATCAGGACATGCTGCGTGCTTACGGTCTGGTTCACGATGTCATGAAGGCTTAGGTCGACGCCCGCGAAGTCTTCCTCAACGTGGGTGACGCCCACGTATCGGCCTTGCGCGTATCGAGACGGGTCTGGAACGAACGCCTCAAACACGAAGACACCGGCATCGGTGAGATGCTCGGCGACTCGCCGGAAACACGTGACCTGCGCTTCCTGCGTCGTCAGCCCGAAGAACGAGCTGAACACGGCGTAGATCAGCTCGAACTTGGTGTCCATCGCCAAGTCGGCGAAGTCGCCCACCACCGCGTGGATTCCAGTCGCTGCAGCCTTGCCGCGCAGATGCCGGATCATCGCTTCCGACGCGTCGATGCCGTGCACCTCGACGCCGCAAGCGGCCAAGGGGATGGCCATCCTTCCCGTGCCGATGCCGAGTTCCAGCGCACGCCCACCCGCCGCCATCCCCGACAGGGATGCCGCGGCGTGTTCGGCGTCGGGACGTCCGCCGTAAAGGCGATCGTAGGCGCCCGCAATGGCGTCGCCGTACGTCGCCGCCTCGTAGTTGTCCACGCGCGATTCCGTATGGTCGCTTACGACGCCGCGGGCATCGCGAGCCGCCCCAGCAGCGGCTCGCGTAGTCGCCGGGCAATGGTGAGCAACATGTCCTCGGTGTCGTCCCAGCCGAGGCAGGCATCGGTGATGGACACGCCGTAGGCGAGTTCCGCAGCGAGCGGGCTTTGATTGCCCCCGGCGATGTTGCTCTCCACCATCAGACCCATGATCGACCGGGTGCCGCCGACGATCTGGTCGACCACCGCGTCTGCGACGTGGCGCTGGCGCTCGTGGTTCTTGTTGGAGTTGGCGTGCGAGCAGTCCACCATGATGTTCTCCGACAGCCCGGCGTCGGACAGGGCGGACTCGCATCGCGCGATGGCCTTGGCGTCGTAGTTCGGCCCGTCCTCCCCGCCGCGCAGCACGATATGGGCGGCGCTGTTGCCGCGTGTGTGCACCACCGCGACTCGACCGTCGCTGTCGATGCCGAGGAAGCGGTGTGGATTTGCCGCCGACTTGAGCGCATTGACCGCCACGGCGAGCGAGCCGTCCGTGCCGTTCTTGAAGCCCACCGCCGACGAAAGGCCGGAAGCGAGTTCGCGATGCGTCTGCGACTCGGTGGTGCGTGCCCCGATCGCGGACCAGGTCATGAGATCCTGGAGGTATTGCGGCGTGATCGGGTCAAGCGCCTCAGTGGCCAGCGGCAAGCCGAGTTCGGCAATATCCAAGAGAACCTGGCGGGCCGTGCGGATGCCACGGACGACGTCGAAGGTGTCGTTGAGGTCCGGATCGTTGATCAGACCCTTCCACCCCACCGTGGTCCGGGGTTTCTCGAAGTAGGCGCGCATCACCACCATCAGCGTATCCTCGGTCTCCCGGACGAGCGCCTTCAGCCGCCGCGCGTAGTCGAGGGCGGCCGTCGGATCGTGAATCGAGCACGGCCCGATCACGACGAGCAGGCGATGGTCGCGCCGCCCCAGGATGGCACTCACGCCGCGTCGCGCCTCGGCCACCGCACGCTGGACGGCCGCCGGTGCGGGCTGCCGCTCCTTCACTTGCCGTGGCGTCGGGAATGGTTCCAGCCCGGCGACATTGACGTTTTCCGTTTTCGTGGTCATTTCCTAACACCCCAAAACGCGAAACCCCGATTGGCGGATCGCCGATCGGGGTTTCGTCGAAGGGCGACCTAGGACGCCCTCTATGTCAGAGCGCGTCTACCGTTCGAAAAACCAATAGCCAACGCCCGAGCCCGGCCGGACGTCAGAGATGCGATCGATGGATGCGTCATGCAGCATGGCGGCGCATTGTGCGCGTCCAAACGCCGCGCGTCAACGCCGCGTACTGTCCAACGCGAAGTGAGGGTGAAGCACAGAGCCGATTCCAACGCGAAGTGAGGGTGAACGGGATGTCCGGCGCACCATTCGGTGATGATCGTGGACATCGAGACGCGGCGGCTCCGCACAATCGCGCAGCTTCGGGCCTTCGTCGAAGGCAACGAGGCTGTGGACTTCCAACCGCGGGACCGGGACGAGGCCTACGGCTTCGTCCGGGACACGCTGGAGCGCTTCGCCTACGGGCGGCTCGGCAGGCGCGACAGGGGCGTGGTCCTCCGCTTCCTCGTCGCCGCGACGGGCTTCTCGCGCCAGCAGGTCGACCGCCTGGTGCGGCAGTGGCGCGAGACCGGGGACGTCCGCGACCGGCGCGGCGGCAACCGCGGCCGGCCCTTCCGCAGGCGCTACACGCCCGCCGACGTGCGGCTTCTCGCCGACGTCGACGAGGCCTACGGGCAGATGTCGGGACTGGCCACCCGCGAGGTCCTGCGCCGCCAGTTCGAGGTGTTCGGGGATCCGCGCTTCGCGCGCCTGGCGGCGCTCTCCAACGGCCACCTCTACAACCTGCGCGGCTCGCCGACCTACCGCGCCAAGCGCACCGTGTGGACGAGGACGCAACCGACCACCGTCGAGATCGCCCTGCGCCAGGCGCCCGATCCGCAGGGCCTGCGCGGCCACGTCCGCGTCGACACCGTCCACCAGGGCGACCGCGACGGCGCCAAGGGCCTGTTCCTGATCAACCTCGTCGACGAGGTCACCCAGTACGAGTTCGTCGGCGCCGCGGTCGCCATCTCCGAGCGCTTCCTGCTGCCGCTGCTCGAAGGCCTCCTGCTGTCGTTCCCGTTCCGCATCCTCGGCTTCCACGCCGACAACGGCAGCGAGTACATCAACCACCGCGTCGCGGAGCTTCTCGACAAGCTGCGCGTGGAGCGGTTCACCAAGTCCCGCCCGCGCAACTCCAACGACAACGCCCTGGTGGAGGGCAAGAACGCCCACGTGGTGCGGCGCTGGTTCGGCCACGACCACATCCCGCGGCGCTTCGCGGGCGACGTGAACCGGTTCGCCCAGGGCGTCCTGTCGCCGTTCCTCAACTTCCACCGGCCCTGCCTGTTCGCCACCGAGTACCGCGACGCCGCCGGCAGGATCCGCCGCAAGTACCTCGCCCGCGACGTCGCGACGCCCTACGCCAGGTTCCGTTCCCTCGACGGCGCCGAAGGGCATCTCAAGCCCGGCGTCGACTTCCAGCTGCTCGACGCCGCCGCGAACGCGGAGACCGACCTCGAGGCCGCGCGACGCGTCCAGGCCGCGCGACGCGCGCTGTTCCGGCTCGTCGCCGACGGCATGGCCCCCGCGGCCGGGTGAGCCGGTGCAGCGCGACGCCGAGCGAGCGTCCGCAACCGGGGGCCCGCCCCCGGACCCCCGCCCTCGCCGGGAGGCAGGGTTCGGCGGTCGGGTGCGCGCCGCGAGGCGAAGGTGGCGGGGAACCGGCGCCGTCCCCCGGATCGGCCGCGACGACCGCCGATCCCTGCCCGACAGGGTACTTTCCGGAGGCGCGTCAAGGGTCCGCTCCGCCGACCGCGACGCCTCGACGCCGTGCATGCAGCCGCTCCCGAGCTCCGGTGCGCGCGCCCTGCAAGCCCCGACGCCGTGCCCGCGCCGCGTTCGCCCTTGACCCGCCGCCGACTCCGTGCGCGACCCCGCCGCCTCGCTTCCCCGACGCCTCTCCACCCCACTTGACCGCCCGCAAACGACCCTCGAACATCCTCGCCATCGCCAGATGGACATCCAACGCCGGTCGCTTCACCGATCGGCCCGTTTCACCCTCACAATCTCATTGGACAACGGTCGCCGCACCGGCGCCAGATGCGTCTGAGCTAGAACACGCCGTTCCCAAAGGGCTCATGTTTCAACACCGCCTCGCGCGCACTTGCAGAAGCATCGCCCTATTCGTGGCAGTCGACCCCGGCGGCTCCCTGATCCACAACATCGCCCTTTTCAACGGCGGTCCGGGGTTGCCCACCCTTTGACCACCGCCAGGTAGGGCAGGGATCGGCGCGATGGACAAAGCGTGGACAACCCCTTCGGCTTGGTCGTCGCCGTTCGCGTGCAAGGGCGAGAAAGCGCTCGCCGGAGGCTGGCGCCGCTGCGCCTTGGACGACCGGGGTCCTTCCACCACCACAAGCGGAACATCGCCCTTTTCGAAAACCAGTAGGGTGGACCATGGCGACGCAGGAACGCCGGGACCGTTGGCCGCCGGCCGTTGTCCGGGCTGGGCTCGGTTCGACCGCGCCACATCGCGGGACGCTGGCCCGACGGCTTAGGGCGCCGATCGGACCGCCGCGTGTCAACCGGTAACACATCGTGCGCACAGCACGGTGATGCGGTCGCTCACCACCGCCCGAAGCATCCGCGCCTCCGACGCCGCCGCGCGAGTCGTCCCAACGCTGGCCGCTTGCAGGACATCGCCCTTTTCGATGTCGGCGTGGGGTTGCCCACCCCTTGCCCACAGCGCCTCTTGGATCGAAGGGGAACGGCGCCATGGACAAGGCGTGGACAACCCCGCCCGCGCCGTGCCACGCGCCGACGCCGGCCCGCGTACTACCCGTCAACGACACGACCCCCAGGGGGGTCAGTTTTCAGTGTCGCCACCGGGTCAGTTTTCGATGTCGCTTGACAGCTTGACGTCGTCGGTCAGGCCGACGCGGCGCACTGCCCGCACTGGAAGGAACATCGCCCTATTCATCGGAGTCGGGACGGATCGGCCACGATTCGGAACATCGCCCTTTTCGAAGCGGCCGGTGGCCCCATGGCGAGGTCGGACCAACCGGGCATTCGCGGCACGCCGTCGGCCGGGCTGGGCTGCATGAAAAGGGCGATGTTCCGCTGCAGCGCGTGGAC
>JAPOVK010000055.1 GCA_026708185.1 Gammaproteobacteria bacterium
CTCTCTTCTTGCGAGGGGTTCCCCCTCGCGCTCCCCGGCTGAGGGCTCTCTTCTTGCGAGGGGTTCCCCCTCCCGCTCCCCGGCTGAAGGCTCTCTTCTTGCGAGGGGTTCCCCCTCGCGCTCCCCCGCTGAAGGCTCTCCCGGCGCAGGTCTCTCCGCGCACTGGCGCCACCCGGCCAAGGCAGTGGTTCGCCGAAATGGACGATGATGTCGCCACGATTGAGAAGCAGGACGATGAACCTGCGAAAGCGGGACGACACCGCCCATCCTTCCGAGAACAGGGAACGGATCAGCGACCGTTCCTTGTTCGCCGCGCGACCCCAGAACATGGATACGGGGACCAGCGCCAAGTCGGTATCGGCATCGGCGAGCTTGGTTTCGAGGCGCAGCAGGCGGGGCGGCAACGTACGCATGGTGTTGCGCCGCCAAAACCCGGCGGGCCGGTTCAGGAAGAAGAAACGCTGCGCCTCGTCCAAGTCCTCCAACGCCGACATCGGCGAGCGCCAGCCGCGCTGTGCGGCCACGATGTCGAGCAGCACGACGTCTGTCAGCGACCGCGACGACAAGGCGTAGACGACCTCTTCGTCTGGGGGTTGCTCGCGGCCGATCAGGGTTGGTCGAGCCCACATGCGAACGAAGCGACGCACCAGGCCGTAGTTCAACCGTTTCACGACTGCCTGCACTCTTTCTTGCTCGTGTGACCGCGGTCCGAAGTCATCGTCAGGCTGCATTCTCGAGGCCGTTGGACGTGCGTGCCTTTTGGTTGTGGCGCAGTACCGCTAGGCATCCGGGCTAAAGCACAGACTTTACACGCGTATCGGGTAGGCTGACCAAATCCACGAACTCGAAGAACTCGAACGCCGACGTGGCGAGCCTAGTCTCTGACATAACACAACTCGGCGCCGTTGAACTTGCGCAGGCGATTCGCGACGGCCACTGTACGGCCGTCGAGGCCGTGCGCGCCCATCTCGACCGCATCCACGCGCTCGACCACGCCGGCCCGCGACTCAACGCCGTGCTCGAGACCAACCCCGACGCTCTCGCCAGCGCCGCCGGGCTGGACGCGCGGCTGGCTCGGACCGGCCCCTTGGGCCCGCTCCACGGCGTCCCCGTTCTGATCAAGGCGAACATCGACACGGCGGAACCCATGGCGACAAGCGCCGGCTCGCGCGCTCTAGCCAACCACCGCGCGCAGCGCGATGCGCCCGTAATCCGTCGCCTACGCGCGGCCGGGGCCGTCCTGATCGGCACGACCAACCTGTCCGAGTGGGCGAACTTCCGCTCCGCCCGTTCGATCGACGGCTGGAGCAGCCTCGGCGGCCAGACCCGGAACCCCTACCGACTCGATCACAGCCCGTCCGGATCCTCGAGCGGTTCCGCCGTGGCCGTGGCCGTGCGTCTCGCGCCCTTGGCGGTGGGCACCGAGACCGACGGTTCCATCATCTCGCCGGCAAGCGTCAACGGGGTGGTCGGCATCAAACCGACGTCCGGCGTCGTCGACGCCCATGGCATCATCCCGATCGCCGCGAGCCTGGACAGCGCCGGGCCGTTGGCGCGCACGGTTCGCGATGCGGGCGCCTTGCTCGCCGCGATGGCAAGGCCCACCGCACTCCTCGTGTCCGATCCGCCACTTGGCAACGGGTCACAGCCAATGAGGCACGTTCGAATCGGCGTCCTCCGCGGCTTTGGCGACGCCGACTGGCCAGAGGAGCTCGAAACGGCAGTCGCCGCGCTGCGCGAGCTTGGCGCGGATGTCGTCGACCCGGTGACCATCGCCGTCGATGACGGATGGCGGGACGCCGAACGCCAGTTGCTGTTGCACGAGTTCAACGTCGGACTGAACCGCTACCTGCGTCAGCACCAGACGGACATCGCCAATCTCGCCGAGTTGATCGCCTACAACGAGTCGCACGCCGCCGAGGCGATGCCCGCTTTCGGCCAAGACCTATTCGAAGCCGCCGCCACCGGCTCCTTGGAGCGACGTGCCTATGCCGCAGCCCGGGAATCGAGCATAGGCGCCATGCGGCGCGCACTGGCGGACGTGTTTGCCGCGCACGCGCTGCGCTTGCTCCTTGTCCCCGCGGGCGGGCCGGCGCACAAGATCGAGCACGTGGAGGCGCCGACGGTCAGCAGCTCTTCAATCGCCGCGCTCAGCGGCTATCCAAGCCTCGCCTTGCCGTGGACGCTGATCGATGGTCTGCCGGTGGCCGTCGCCCTCGTCGGCAAGCCGTTCACAGAGGTTGATCTCCTGGCCACCGCGGCCGCATGCGAGACAGCGCGAGGGCCGTTCCCGCCACCGACCCGCGGGCCTTTGTAGGCTCCAGCGGCGCTAGCGGTCCGCTCCAACCTCGAAAATGCCATCCAGGTCGCGCCGCATGGTGTCTTCAGTCGCTCCCTGTAGCCTGTAGATGCCGTTGTAGCGGTCGCGTGCGAGCCGCTCCGCTTCATCCGCTGTACGGAAGATCGTGGGTTTCAGGAACATGAGCAGGTAGCGCTTGACCAGCGTTTCCGTGTCGGACCGGAACGCCCGGCCGAGCACCGGCACGTTGCCGAGCAGGGGAACGCGCTTGGACACGTCCCGATAATCGTCCTGGATCAAGCCACCGAGCAGGATGATCTGCCGGTCCTGGACCAGGATCGTGCTGGTCAGCTCGCGTTCGCTCGTCACCACGTCGGCAAAGGAGCCAGCGCCGACGGCCGCATCGACTACATTGCCGGCCTTGACCGCGACCACCATGCGGATCGAGCCTTCATCATGAATGTGCGGCGTCACCGTCAGCGTGACGCCCACGTTCTCGCGGTTGATCGTCTGGAACGGGTTGCTGGCACCGTCCGTCGTGGTCGTGAAGGAACCCGTCCGAAACGGGATCTTGTCCCCCGCAACCACCGTCGCTTCCTCGTTGTCCAGCGTCAGCACGCTCGGATTGGAGAGCAGGTTGGCGCGCGTATCCGAGAGCAGGGCGTTGAGCACCGCGGCGAACGAGACGCCGTCCGGGTCGAGCTTGGCCACGGCAAGCGTGGGCGAGCCCGCCGCCGCGATGGCCGCCGGCGCATCGAACGTGTCGTCCCCATCGACCTGCGCCAGCATGGTGCCGACGATGCCGTTCAGGGTCGTCGTCACGAGCGGCACGGACCCGTCCCGGCTGTCTCCGCCCGCGAACTCCACGCCTAGACTGTCAACCGTGTTGACGGAGACCTCGACGATGGCGGCCTCAATCAAGACCTGCAGACGGCGCACGTCGAGTTGGCTGACGGTGGACAGCAACTCGTTGGTGGTCCCCGGATCCGCCCGGATGATGAGCGCGTTCAGGGACTCGTCCGCCTGGATGTTCGCGACCGGCGTATTGGCGTCGTCGCCACCCTGGGCGAGGTTGTTGAGCAACTCGGCCACCTTCGTGGCATCCGCGTGATTCAGATAGAAGACCTGTGCGGCGCCGGTGGTAGTCTCGGGCACGTCGAGTTCGTCGATCAGCCGCAACGCCTCGGAGATTGGGCGCATCTTGCCGCGCAGCACGAGTGAATTGTTGCGTTCGTTGGCGACGATCTGCACACGCTGCGGGCCGGTGGCGTTCGGGCCGAGTTCGTCCGGCGCGATCTCTTCGAGCACCGCCGCCACGGATCCCACCCAGGCATGCTCGAGCACCCGGTGCACGATCTCGTCGCGGTCGAGGACGTCGATCTGCTCGATGACGCCCATCAAGCGCCGCAGGTTGCTCTCGTGGTCCGCGAGAATCAGCACGTTGGGCTTTTCGATCGCCGCGACGTGGCCGGTCTGCGGGCTCAAAGGCCGCAGCACCTTGAGCGCCTCGGATGCGGGCACGTGGTCCAGCGCCACCACCGTCGTGATCAGCTTCAGCGCCCCGCCTTCGGTCTTGGCGCGGACGTTCTGCACGATGCTGATGATGTCGTCGTGTTCCACCGCGACCAGGTCGTGCACCTTCAACACGGCGAGGAACAACTCGTAGACCCCTTCGGCATCCAGCGCCACGTTGGACAGCACGGTGACCTCCTGGTTGCTCTGCCGCGACCGCTGGTCCACGACAATGGTCTTTCCGATGATCTGCTGGACTTGCGCTATGAAGTCCTTGAGCAGCATCTCGTCGCCGTTGATCGTCCAGGTCGCGGGTGAGGGCTCCTGGGCACTCACTGTCCCCATCAGCATCGTCGCAAGGACCGCCGCTGCAAAGAGCGCGCCGCGCCCCCTCCGCCATTTGGTCCATCCTGAGCTTTTCGGTTTCATAGACAAAGCGTTACGTCCATTGTTGGCGGTCAGTTGACGGGAACGGTGATCTCGATGCGGCGATTGCCGCGTTGGATCTCAAGCCGCGCCGCACCGTTGGCGAGGAAGTCCTCTATCTTCAGGCGGTCGGCACCCGGATCGCCCACGGCGAGGCCGTTGACGGACAGGATGCGGTCGCCGGCCTGCAACCCGGCGTGACTGAGTTCGGGGAGGTCCGCGAGCGCACCGACCACGTAGCCGTCCCTGTCCGGTGCCAACGCGACACCCGCGTCCGCGAGCGCTTGCTCGGGGTCCTCGTCGAAGGTGTCCCGGTAGCGGTTCAACGCCTGCTCCGCCTCCCCGGGCGGGCGCCGCGGCCGCGCCGACTCCACCACCCTGGCGGCCTGCGGTTCCGCGGTTTGCGATGCGATGGGGGTTCCGTCGATTCGCTGGATGTTGCCGGTGTCGTACTCGAAGCGAATCAACTCGTGCTGGCCGGCGCGGCTGATCACCACCCGATTCCAGTACACGTCTACCAGTCGGGCGTTGCCCGGCAGGCGATCGCCCGGTGCGTAATCCTCCGACGGACGACCCGTTTGGGCGATGAATGCACGCGACTCGTCGGCCACGGTCGCCACGATAACGGCGACCAGTTCAAGCGATAGGCGCGTATCGCGCAGATTCTCCGTCGCCGCGATGCCCCCGGCGCCGCCCGCCGTCGCCCGGGGTCGGCCGAACAAGTGCAACGCGGTGACCTCGCCAATCGGCACGCCGCGGTCGTCGTCGACGTGGTCAAGCGCCCGGGGCGATGTCTGCGGCAAGGCGGGATCGGCCAGGAAGAAGAACCAGGCATTGGCCAACGTGAACCCAATGCCGACCACCATGACGCAAAGGGCGGCGATCACTAATGCCCCAGAGCCGGGTCCGGCACCTCGCGTCCGCTCGGCACCGGCGCGGGCCGCTTGCGGCGCGCCGACTCCGGCCCAAGGCCACGCCGACCGTCCATCAAACAAGCGCCGCCGGTCGCTACGCTTCCTTTGGCGCTTGTTCAATGAAAGGGGTTTGTGGATGTCGGCCAAGCGGGGCCTGCTCTTGTACTGCGCGGGGCACAGGTGATTTTACCAGTCCACCTAGCGGCTTGCGGTGCACAGCGGCGTTTAGCGGAAGAGTTGCTCTTCGACCGTAAGCACCACGGCGTCGTCGTCCCCGGGGATCGGCCAAGGCTTGCCGGCGAGCGTGGTGAAGCGCCTCGTGAGGCCGATTTCGATCCAACCAGTGGACTTGAGCCGCGCCAGGATGAGCGGTGCGGCATCGTCATCTGCGAGCTTGGCGTCAAGCGTGTGCTCCCCATCGACCGTGCGGATCTCGGCGACCATCGCCGGCATGGCCGTGTCGTAGTTCTGACCGGACAGCCGGTAAAAGGTTCGCCCGCCCGACCAGGCGATGGCGCCCGCGGCACGCACCGACCCGTCGGAGATCAAGGCCACGTCAGTGGCCTCGAAGTCCCCTTCGATCGCGATGTCGTAGCGTCCAAGGACACGGTTCACCGCCGCCGCGCCGACGTGCCCGGACGCGTTCAGGAGCGCGTGGCTCAAGCCCTGTGCCGCGACACCCGAGAGGTCGAGATCGGCGTCGCTGAGGCGCCACCGCACGCGGACCTCGCCGTGCAACACGCCAAGGGGTACGGACGTCCATTCCAACGTTCCGATCCCCTCGCCGCGATAGGCGAGATTCGCCTGTCCGTTCCATAGCGTGCCCCCCACCGCACGCATCGCCAAGCCGTCCACCCGGTTCACGGCCAGCCGGGCCACGCTTGCCGGCATCAGCACCACGGCGAAGCCCAGGAAGGCCAGGACGCCGATCAGTATGTACTTGCGCAATGCCGGAACCTAGGCCGTTGCCGACCGCCCGCTAGATCAGAAGCTTGGTCATCACCCGCTCGTAGATGGCCGCGAGTGGCGCCAAGTCGGCGACCGCCACGCGCTCATTGCGCTTGTGGATGGTGGCGTTGACAGGACCGATCTCCACCACCTCGGCTCCGGTCGGCGCGATGAAGCGACCATCGGAGGTGCCGCCGGAGGTGGAGGTCGCGGTCCGCGTACCGGTCACCGCCTCGATGGCATCCCGTACCGCATCGATCAATTCGCCGCCACGAGTGATGAACGGCAAACCCGAAAGACGCCATTCCAACTCGCAGTCGGCGTCCGCAGCCGCGAAGGCGTCAGCGACCGCCGCCTGCAAGCCCTCGGGCGTCTGTGTCGGGTTGAAGCGGAAATTGAAGCGGCATTCGAGTTCGCCGGGGACGACGTTCGTGGCGCCGGTACCCGCGTTGATGTTGGAGATCTGGAAGCTGGTGGGCGGGAAATCATCGTCGCCGTCGTCCCACCGGACCTCGACGAGGTTGCGCAGCGCTCGCGCCGCCGCGTGAATGGGATTCACGGCTTGATCCGGATACGCCACGTGACCCTGGACACCCTTGACCTTCGCGACGCCGTTCAACGACCCGCGCCGGCCGACGCGCACGACATCGCCGAGGCACGCGCTCGACGACGGCTCGCCGACCACGCAATAGTCGAGCCGTTCGCCGCGGTCAACGAGTGCCTCGACCACGCGGCGCGTACCGTCGACGGCCACGTCCTCCTCGTCGCTCGTAACCAGGAAGGCGAGTGCGCCGAGGTGGTCCGGATGGGCCGCCACGAAGCGTTCCGCCGCCGCGACCATGGCCGCTAGGCTCGACTTCATGTCGGCCGCGCCGCGCCCGTAAAGGTAGCCGTCGCGCCGCGTCGGTTGAAACGGCGGCGAATCCCAATCGGCAAGTGGACCCGGGGGCACCACGTCGGTGTGGCCCGCGAAAACCAGCCGGGGCGCGGTCCCGTCACCACCTGCATGCTCCGCCCAGAAGTTGTCCACCGGGCCGAAGCGCATGCGTTCGACCGCGAAGCCGGCGCGCTCGAGACGCTCGACGAGCAGACCCTGGCAGCCGCCGTCCTCCGGCGACACGGACGGGCGCGCGATCAGCGCCTCGGTCAGCGCCAGGACATCGTCCATCAGTGCCGCGTCAGGCGAAGACATGGCGATGCGCGAACTCCGCGAGGCGTTCCGTGGCCGCGACGCAGTCGGCCAACGGCGCCACGAGCGCGATGCGCACGCGCTTCGCGCCGGGATTGACACCATCCTGCTTGCGGCCGAGGTAGCTCCCGGGCAGCACGAGGATATGTTCGCGTTCGTAGAGCGCCGCCGCAAAGCGCTCGCCGTCCACGGGCGTGCGCGGCCACAGGTAGAAGGCGGCGTCCGGCATGGCGACATCCAAGGCTGCGGCCAAAATGGGGTGCACGGCGTCGAACTTCGCCCGGTAGACGGCCCGATTGGCCACCACGTGCGCCTCGTCGTCCCACGCCAGCGCGCTGGCCTCGGCGACCAGCGCGGGCATCGCACAGCCATGGTAGGTGCGATAGTCGTAGTAACGGGCAATCAAGGAGGCATCCCCGGCCGCGAACCCGGAGCGCAGTCCTGGCAGGTTGGAGCGTTTGGACAGGCTGTTGAAGGCGACGCACCGGGCCTGACCAAGACCTGCGTTCGCGGCGGCTTCCAGCAAGCCAACGGGCGGGTGCGCCTCGTCGTGGTAGATCTCCGAGTAGCACTCGTCCGCAGCGATCACGAAGTCGTACTCGTGGGCCCGCTCGATCAGGGCGACCAAGGCGTCTTCGCCTATGACCGCACCGCTCGGATTGCCGGGGTTGCACAGGTACACCAATTCGACCTGCGGCCACAGCGACGCCGGCACGGCATCGAAATCGGGCACCTCGGTGGCCGGCACGTAGTACGGCCGCGCGCCGCGCAACAGCGCCGCCCCTTCATAGATCTGGTAGAACGGATTCGGCATGAGCACGCGGCCGCCGGGGTTGCCGGACAACACGGCCTGGCCGAAGGAGAACAGCGCTTCCCGCGTGCCGTTGACCGGCAGTATGTTGCTTTCCGGGTCGAGCACCGCGCCGAAGCGCCGCCGAATCCAGCCGGCAATCGCCGAGCGCAGCCCGAGGCTGCCGCGCGTCGGCGGATACGTCGCCAGGCTGTCCCGAACGCGGGAAGGCTCGGTCAGCGCATCGACGACGAAGTCCGGCGCCGCATGCTTGGGCTCGCCGATGGAGAGGCTCACGCGGGTACGCTTCGGATTCGGCTCGAGGTCGTCGAGCAGCGCGTTCAGGCGTTCGAACGGATACGGCTGAAGGCCGTGCAGGTGCGGGTTCATTGTCAGCGTCCCGCGACTTCCGCGTCCAAGCGGCGCCGGATCGTCTCGGTGATCGTATCCGCCTGACCGGAATGCGTGATCGCCCGCTTCGCCCGGTTGGTGACTTCGAAGACGTCCTCCACGCGCTCGCCGAGGGTCGTGATGCGCGCGCGCGTCACGCTGATGCCCAACTCGGCGAACAGCCCGCCCAAGGCCGACAGCAGGCCAGGCCGGTCCGACGCGACGATGCGCAAAACCGAGGTGGGCGCCCCCGGGTGCGTCTCCAGGCTCACCTCGGTCGGCATCACGAACTGCTTGAGTTGCCGCGATACGCGCCGCGACGGTGCGTCCGGGACAGCGCCATTCGCGACCGCCGCCGTCATGCGCTTGACGAGGCGCGTAGCCCTCGCGTCATTGGCGTTCATAGCCGCCCCGCCCTGGCCGAGCACCACGTAGGAGTTGAAGCAGGTGCCGGAGACGCCGGTGGCCACGTGCGCGGCGACGATGCTCAAGCCGGCGCTCTCGATGCCCGTGACGCTGTCCGCAAACAGGTTGTCGCGGTCGCGTGCGTAGAGGAACACGCCCGTCGCGTCGGCGCTGGCGCGACCGCCGAGGTCAAGCAGCGCCACCAAGGGCCCCGAATCCAGGTCGTGTTCGGCGATCGCTCGCGTGATGCCCGCGATCTGGCTCGGGGTGTGATGAAGGAAGAAGCCATCCCCGGGATCGTCCCAGAGCTCACGCGCCCGCTCGCGCCCGATCCCCGCGTCCCGGAGTTCGTCAAGCGCCGCCTCCCGACACTGCGCGGCACGTTCAGTGCGATGCGCACGCGCATCCTTCTGCGCGTGGGCATTCTCGCCCTGCGTCAGCGCCTGCCGCGTGCCGTGGTAGAGCTGGTGCATCAGCGTCGCCCGCCAGCCGTTCCAGAGCGTCGGGTTCGTCGCATTGATGTCGGCGACCGTGAGCGCGTAGAGATAGTCGAGGCGCGTTAGGTCGCCCACCAGTTCGGCGAACTCGTTGACCACCGCCGGATCGGCGATGTCCTTGCGTTGCGCTGTCGCCGACATGACCAGGTGCTCGCGCACCAGCCACTCGACGAGGGCCGTGTCCGCCTCGTCGAGTCGATGACGGCGGCAGAAGGCGACGACGTCCGAAGCGCCGAGCGCCGAGTGGTCGCCGCCGCGTCCCTTGCCGATGTCGTGGAAGAGACCGGCGATGTAGAGCAGTTCGATTTTCGGCAGCTTGCGCACGACCTCCCAGGCCACCGGGAACTCCTCGCGCGCCGAGTCGTAGTGGAAGCGCCGCATCCTTCGGATGACCATCATCGTGTGCGCGTCCACGGTGTAGATGTGAAACAGATCGTGCTGCATCTGGCCGACGACCCGACCGAATTCGGGAATGTAGCGACCGAGCACGCCGTAGCGGCGCATGCGCGTGAGTTGGCTGACCAGCGTATGCGGTGCGCGCAGCAGGTCCATGAAGTAGCCGGTCACGCGCGGGTCGGCGCGAAAGCCGTCGTCGATGAGATGGAGGTGTTCGCGCACGAGGCGGATGGTCGAGGCCCGCACGCCCTGGATGTCCCGCCGATTGGCCATCAGCACAAAAAGCTCCATGATCGCCGGCGGCGAGTCGCGGAAGACTGCATCGTTGACCACTTCGATGTAGTGGTTGTTGATGCGGAACCGTTCATTGACCGGCTCGATACTGGGCGTCTGTCCCAAGCGCAGGATCACCTCGCCGAAATGCTGCAGCAGGATGTCGTTGACCTCCCGCAGCAGCAGCACGTGTCGGTAGTAGTCGTGCATGAACTGCTCGACGGCGAGTTGCGCGTCCGTGTCCGTGTAGCCGAAACGCCGGGCGAGCTCGCGCTGGTGGTCGAACAGGAGACGGTCCTCGCGGCGATCCGCGATCAGGTGCAGGCCGAAACGGACCCGCCACAGGAAGCGGCGACCTTCGACGAGCCAGCGACTCTCGAGCGGTGTCAGGAACGCCTTGTCCACCAGCGACCCGAGCGCTGCGGACCCGTCATGCCGCTGGATGATCCAGAGCACCGTCTGGATGTCCCGCAGACCACCGGGCGAGCCCTTGATATTGGGCTCCAGGCCATGGTCCATGTCGTCGAACTGGCGGTGGCGTTCGGTCTGCTCCTCCTGCTTGGCTCGAAAGAAGCGACGACTGGGCCAGAACGAACGACGCGCGAGCAACCGGTCGAGCTTGGCCACGAGGCGGGCGGAACCGGCGAGCCGGCGCCGCTCGAGCATGGTGGTCGCGACCGTCACGTCGTGCTGCGCCTCGCGCTTGCAGTCCTTGAGCGTCCGCACGCTGTGCCCGATGTCGAGCCGCAGGTCCCACAGGAGCGCTACGAAAGCGGCGATTTCCTCGCGCACGGCCTGCGGTCGACGCGCCAGGATCAACAGGTCAATGTCGGAATGCGGATGCAGCTCTCCGCGCCCGTAGCCGCCCACCGCGAGCAGGGCCAGCCCGTCGGTGTGCTGGAACCAGTGCTGCCAGATCTCGGCAAGGAAAGCGTCGATGTAGCGCGCCCGTTCGGCCACCAACTCCTCGACGTCGCCGCCCGCCCAGAACCGGCGCGCGAGTTCGGCGTCGGCCTGAACGATGCGCCGACGCAACTCGCCCGTGTCCGGTAAGGAAGCGTTGCGGCGGTTCGAGGTCGGCGCCTTCGAACGCGCATCGATGATCGGCGCTCCATCGAGGGCCGCTTGGCTGGCCTGGGTCGACATCTCAGGTCGCGTGTTGCAGACGTTGCGCGGCTGCCGTCAAGAAAAATCCTCCTCGCCGCGCAGCGTCAATACCTCGAATCCGTCGGCCGTGACGAGGCAGGTGTGCTCCCACTGCGCGGAGAGCTTGTGATCCTTGGTCACCACGGTCCATTGATCCGGCAGGATCTTCACGTGCCGGCGGCCAGCGTTGATCATCGGCTCGACCGTGAACGTCATGCCCTCGCGCATCTCCATCCCAGTGCCCGGCTTGCCGTAGTGGAGGACCTGCGGATCGTCGTGGAATACGTCGCCGATGCCGTGCCCGCAGAACTCCTGGACCACGGTGAACCTGTTCGCCCGGGCCAGCTTCGATATCGCGTAGCCGATGTCACCGAGGTGGGCGCCCGGCCGGATTGCCCGGATTCCCGCGTAGAGGCATTCCTGGGTGACTTCCGACAGCCGTCGTGCCAGCACGCTCGGCTCGCCGACGAGGAACATCTTGCTGGTGTCGCCGTGGTAGCCGTCCTTGATGACGGTAACGTCGATGTTCATCACATCGCCGGCCTTCAACACCTTCCTCGGGGACGGGATGCCATGGCAGACGACGTGGTTGACCGAGGTGCAGATCGACTTCGGGAACGGCGGCTGGCCGCGGCCACCGTAGTTGAGAGGTGCCGGGATGCAGTCGATGTCATCGACGATGTAGTCGTGGCAGATGCGATCGAGTTCATCCGTCGAGACGCCCGGCTTGACATGGTCGCCGATCATCTCGAGGACGCTGGCGGCCAAGCGACCGGCGATGCGCATCTTGGCGATCTCTTCGGGGGTCTTCGGCCGCGCCGTCGCATAGCTGCGTTGGGCATCCGCCATTGAACCGCGTCCCTCCATATGACGGGAATGAAGTGGCTGGGATTGCGCTCGGCTCGGACGTCCCCGTGCGTGGTCGGTACGCCCGCCGAGCCAAGTGCCAAGTATGCGCGAAAGTCGCCGCGCGTGCTGGCCGCGCTGGCCACCGTGGCGCCGTTGGCGTATGTTCTTTGGCGCACTTGGAGCGAGGGAGACGGCGCATGGCGGCTTTGGACGGCATGAGAGTGCTCGACATGACCCAGTACGAGGCCGGGACCTCGTGCACGCAAGCCCTCGCCTGGCTCGGCGCCGATGTCGTCAAGATCGAAGCGCCCGAGTACGGCGACCCCGGCCGCGGCGTGGGCCGCTCCGCGAACAAGGACTACTCGGCGTACTTCTGCGCCTGGAATGCCAATAAGCGCAGCGTCGCGCTCGACCTGCGCACCAGCGAGGGGCGAGATCTGCTGCTGCGCATGGCGCCGAACTTCGATGTCTTCGTGGAGAACTACGGCCCGGGCGTGATCGAGCGGCTGGACATCGGCTACGACGTGCTGCGCAAAGCGAACCCGGGGTTGATCTACGCCCGCATCAAGGGTTTCGGCACCAGCGGACCCTATGCCGACTTCCGCTGCATGGACATGGTCGCGCAGGCCGCGGCCGGCGCCTTCTCGATCACCGGCGAGGCGGACGGTCCGCCCATGATGCCCGGCCCCACCACCGGCGACTCGGGCACCGGCGTGCAGGCCGCCATGGCGATCCTCGCCGCCTACGTGCAGAAGCAGCGCACCGGCGAGGGCCAGGAGATCGAACTCTCCATGCAGGAGGCGATGGCCTACTACGTGCGCACTCGGGCCTTCATCGGCTCCGCCTGGGGAACGCGCGCGACGCCTCGCTCCGGCAACGCCGGCGGCCTGCCGCCGGTGAACATCTACGCCTGCAAGCCGTTCGGCCCGAACGACTACATCTACCTGATGCCCGTCAACCAAGGCCATTGGGACGGGCTGTGCGCGGCGATGGACCGCGGCGACCTCCTGATCGACCCGCGCTTCGCAACGACCCGCGAGCGCATGCTGAACGGCCAGGCGCTGTATACGGAGATCAGCAACTGGACGGGGGAGCGCACGAAGTACGAGGCGATGGAGACGATCGCTGCCGCCGGGGTGCCCTGTGCGGCCTGTCTCGACACGGCCGAACTGCACCACGACAAGCACCTCACATCGCGCGGCTTCGTGCACCATCTGGACCTCCCCGTGCACGGGGAGGTGCCCATGCTTGGGTTCGCCCCGCGCATGTCGGCCTCCGACGTGCCCATGACCCGGCCGCCGCGCCTCGGCGAGCACACCGACGAGGTGCTTGGCGAGGAGTTGGCCCTTGACGACGACGCGCTCTCGGCGTTGCGCGAGGGCGGCATCATCGGGGATCCGGCTCGGTTCGCTTAACCGCACGGATCGCTCGACACAACATTTGCACGCAAAGGGGATACGCCTTGGAAAACCTGGAACGCCCGATCATCGCCATGGAACTCGTCCAGCGACGCGAGGAAGGCTGCGACGTTACGAACATCGAGGCCCGGGTCGAGGCCGCCGTCACGGACGAGGACACGCCGGACGCCGTGTTCGCCGTGCTCTACGACGAACTCGACGCGCTTGAACCGGCGGCGTCGTTTCCCTACGACGAGCCATCGGACCTCGAGGCCATCCGCGCCTGCCGCCCCGACGGCCCGCGCCGCATGGAAGTGCGCCTAGGCGAGGCCGAGATGCGCAACCGCATCCTCGGCGCATGGCTCGGCCGCGCAGCCGGCTGTTCCCTCGGCAAGCCGGTCGAAGGGTGGCTGCGCGAACGCATCGACGCCTATCTCGAATCCGTCGACGCACTGCCCCTCGACGACTACATCCCCTACACCGAGGGCGAGATCTCCCCCTACCTCAAGAGCAGCACGCGGGGGAACATCGAGTGCATGGCCCGCGACGACGACATGGACTACCCCATCCTGGGATTGCTGGCCCTGGAGGGTCATGGCGCGGACCTGACATCGCGCAACATGGCCAACACCTGGCTCAGCCGGATGCCCTTCTACCTGCTCTACACGGCCGAATCCGCGGCCTACCGGAACCTCGTCAACCGTCGCTGGCCACCCGAGTCCGCGATCTGGCGCAACCCGTTTCGCGAGTGGATCGGCGCGCAGATCCGCGCCGACATCTTCGGCTACGTCTCGCCCGGCTGGCCGGAACGGGCGGCGGAGCTGGCGTTCCGCGACGCCTGCATGTCCCACGTCAAGAACGGCATCTACGGCGAGATGTTCATCGCTGCCATGCTGGCCGCCACCTTCGCGACGGACGACATAGAGGAAATCATCGACGTCGGCCTGTCCGAGATACCGGCGAACTGCCGGCTCGCCGAAGCCGTGGCCGAAACCCGCGCCTGGTGCCGCGGTGCCGCGGACTGGGAAGAGGTCTGGGAGCGCATCAACGAGCGGTTCGGGCACTACCACCGCGTGCACACGATCAACAACGCTGCACTGGTGGTGATGGGGCTCTACTTCGGCGCGCGCGACTACGGCAACGGCATCGTCGTCACCGTCCGCGGGGGATGGGACACGGACTGCAACGGGGCCACCGTCGGCTCGATCCTCGGCGCTCGCCTAGGCGCGGGCGACCTGCCCGAGAAATGGATCGGCGTTCTCGGCGACCGCCTCCTCTCCTGCGTGCGCGACTGCAACGACAACAGCATTTCCGCGCTTGCGGAACGCACCCATCGCGTCGCGGCGGCGATGACCGAGTGCAGCTAGAAGGCCCGCTTTCGAGGCCGCCGCCCGCTGTGGTATAAAGCCGCCCGCTCGAACTGGGCTCGAAGGTCGGGCAACCGCTTTTGAGCCCGAAACAACCCACCTGGCCCAACAACGTCGTTGCGGGTGGTCGCCGCGCCATAGGCGTGGCGGCGGATTCAACGCCGGGGCCAAGGTGGCCAACACAACCCACGAGGAAGCTCTCATGGCAGCAATCAGCATGCGCGACATGCTGGCCGCAGGCGTTCACTTCGGCCACCAGACGCGCTTTTGGAACCCGAAGATGTCGCCGCACATTTTCGGCGCGCGCAACAAGATCCACATCATCAACCTCGAGGCGACAGTCCCGGCCCTCGACGCGGCCTTGGCCGAGGTTCAGCGCCTCGCCGCCCGGCGCAACAAGATCCTCTTCGTCGGCACCAAGCGGGCCGCCTCGAAGGTGGTCCGCGAACAGGCCGAGCGCGTCGGCATGCCGTTCATCGACCAGCGCTGGCTTGGCGGCACGCTGACGAACTACAAGACCATCCGCCAGTCCATCCGCCGTTTGACGGACCTCGAAACCCAGGCCGAGGACGGCACCTTCGACATGCTCACCAAGAAGGAAGCGCTGCAGAAGACCCGCCTGATGGAGAAGCTGCATCGCAGCCTCGGCGGCATCAAGGACATGGGTGGCCTGCCGGACGCGTTGTTCGTCGTGGACGTCAACCACGAACGCATCGCGGTGACCGAGGCCAACAAGCTCGGCATCAAGGTCATCGGCGTCGTGGACACCAACAGCGATCCGGACGGCGTGGACTTCGTTATCCCCGGCAACGACGATGCGATCCGCGCCGTTCGCCTGTTCGTCACCGCGGTGGCCGACGCCATCGCGGCGGGCCAGGCGCAGGGCTCCGTCGACGCCGAGATGGAAGAGGTCGTCGAGATCGTCGAACAGGGCCAGGAGCCAGAGGCCGAGGCCACGCCCGAAGTCGAGGCCCAGGCCGAGCCGGCCCCCGTTCCGGAGCCTGAGGCCGCAGCCGATTCGGAGCCCGAAGCCGCAGCCGATTCGGAGCCCGAAGCGGCAGCCGATCCCGAGCCGGCGCCCGACGCGAACGACACGCAAGAACCTTCAGCCTAAAGGAACAGAAGCACCATGGACATGGCCTTGATCAAGGAACTGCGCGAACGGACAGGCGTCGGCTTCGGCGACTGCAAGAAGGCGCTTGTCGAGGCGGATTGGGACATGGACCGCGCGGTCGACATCGTGCGCCTGCAGAGCGGCGCCAAGGCCGCCAAGAAGGCCGATCGCACGGCCGCCGAAGGGCTGCTGGGCCTGAAGGTCGATGGTGATCGCGCGGCGATGGTCGAGGTCAACGTGGAAACCGACTTCGCCGCCCGCAACCCGAAGTTCGCCGCGTTCGTCGAGCGCGCCGTCACCACCGCGCTCGAAGACGGTGCCGACGGACTCGCCGAGGCGCTGGAAGGCGAGCGCCAGGCGCTCGTCCAGGAAATCGGCGAGAACATCAACGTCCGCCGCGCCACCCGCTTGGACGCCGAGCCCGGCGGCACGGTCGTGGGCTACCTGCACATGGATCGCAAGAGTGGCACGGTAGTCGTGTTGGACGGGGGCCGGGACGACGCGGTAGACCTAGGCCAAGACATCGCGATGCATGTCACCGCGATGCGCCCCTTGGTCGTGTCGCCCGAAGACGTGCCCCCGGAAGTCGTCGCCAAGGAAAGGGCGATCTACGAAGAGCAGGCTGCAGAGGAAGTCGCCGCGAAGCAGAGTCAATCCAAGAAGCCGTTGGCGCCCGAGGTCGTCGAACGCATCGCAACCGGCATTGTGACCGGTCGCGTGCGGAAGTTCCTCGCCGAGTCGAGCCTACTTGAGCAGGACCTCGTGACCCGGCTACCGGCCAAGGTCAAGATCGGCAAGCTGCTCAAGGACCTAGACGCCACCTGCGAGGGTTTCGCGCGTTTCGAAGTCGGCGAAGGCATCGACAGGAAGGACGAGGACTTCGCGGCCGAAGTACGCAAGCAGTTGGGGTAAACCAGCGAGCCGCACCGGTGCAGCCGTCGGAGGCGGCGATGCCCACCCTATCGATGTTCTATGAGGCGACACCCTCTGAGCCCCTGTTCGGAGTGGTTCAACAGATTTCAGATGATCGAGCCGATGGGGTTGTGTGAAATGAACCCGTTGTCGGCGGGGCGGAGCATCAAGGAGATTAGGACGACTGCTACAGAGCCTGGGTGGCGCGGCAAGATTTGACGCATGAGCCCGAGCATATTCGACTATCCCGAAATCTACGATGCGATCTTGTGTCACTCGGACGAGGTTGTAAAAGCGGAAGTGGCCACGATTCTGGATCTCTTGGAACGGCACGGAATGACAAGGGGCCGAGTGCTGGATTTAGCCTGCGGTACGGGCGTCCATGCGGTCGAGCTTGCGCAGAAGGGGTTCGAGGTGGTCGGCCTGGATGCATCGGTCGCGATGGTGGAGGCTTCCCAGCGTCGAGCGAAGCGCTGCGGTGTTGAGTTGAAGGTTGTTGAAGGGGACGTTGTTGATTTCGATATCGGCGGTGATTTCGACGCAGCGATTTTCATGTCCGAGACGTTCCCGATTATTCACCGATATCAGGATCTGGTGTCGCACTTCGCAAGTGTGCGACGTGCGTTAAGGCCGAAGGGCCTCTACATCGTCGATGTCGATGCTCATCGTCGGGGAGTCGGCATTGACTACGAACGGTGGGGCGACAAAACCGTGCAAATCGGCGACCAGCAGGTCGCCATTTGGCACGAGAATTTTCCCGGGAACTGGGTGGAGGGGACGTCACGACTAGTGATGCATACCCGCATTGCGGATGGTGACAAAACGATCACGACCAGGGATGACTGGACCATTCGCAATGATGCGCCGTGGCACCTCGATCTGTTGGTTCGGACACTAGCCGGCTGGTCGCTCTCCGGCTTTTGTTCGTGGCACGATGCGTCGGGAGACATCGCGGATGATGATCATTATTTCATGGTGCTCCAGTCGGTCTGACTGCACCCGAATCTGCCGACAGACTTTCCTAAGGAGATTCCTAAACCCGCATCTACCATCCAAGTTCGCGCGTAGACCCACGAACGGGCGAGCGCTACTTCAATCAGGCTACGGCCAACTCAGCATTTGCGGACCTCATTTCGCTAGTTAGTTCCTGTCCGGGAATGACAGATCGGCGCGCCTGAGACGTGACTTGGCGCGAC
>JAPOVK010000009.1 GCA_026708185.1 Gammaproteobacteria bacterium
AAGCTTGTCGAGATGTTGTGACGGGGTACGCGGGCCTGCTGGCCCGCAAACGGGATCTTCGACGGCACCGGAATGCGGGCGGGGACGACGAGGTCATGGGAGTCAAGGCCAATCCGCGGCCTGCTCGACGAACGTCTGAATCCTCGACTTGAGCTACGCGGCCGCTCCGTGGCTTGACGAGCATGGCGGCCGCGACCCGGATGCAAGCCACGGGGAGCCGACGACTCCAAGCTGATGACTGACCAGACAGGCCAGTGGGAGTGCGCCAAAGGGGCCGCTGCCCTACGCCCGTTCGCGAGCCTGGGTTTTCCGAGAGCAGCGTCTCCGGTAGTCTCGCGCGCTTTCGTCCACGGAACGACTGCGATGGTCTTGCACCGCCTGGGGATGCATCGACCAAGGAAAAGCTTGCCTACACCGCGTGCCTATACCCGTTACGGGAGAGCGAAAGGGCCGTGTGGATGGGCTGCAATGTCGCATCGAGCGTTGTTGGCGGCGATCGCGTGGTCGGTCTCGAGCGTTTCCGGCATGGCGGAAACGTACAGCGTGCCGCTCTTCCCATCGGCCTCGAATGCGCTCCAGCAGGGGTTCGTGCGAATCATCAACCGCTCGGACGCGTCGGGAGCGGTGACCGTCCGCGCGATCGACGACACCGGTCAACGACTCGGCCCGGTGGAACTCGTGCTCGGCGCGAAAGCGACGATGCACTTCAATTCGGACGACCTGGAGACGGGCAATCCCGACAAGGGGCTGACCCCGGGAATCGGCGGCGGGCAGGGGGACTGGCGCCTCGAAATCGAGACCGATCTCGACATAGAGCCCTTGGCCTATGTGCGCACGAGGGATGGCTTCCTCACCAGCATGCACGACGTTGCCGGCGAAGAGGACGGCCACTACCGCGTCCCCCTTTTCAACCCCGCCAGCAACCGCAACCAGGTCAGTTCGCTGCGGCTTGTGAATCCCGGCGAGGACGATGCGGTGGTGACGGTCACAGCACTTGACGATGCCGGATCGGCGCCGGTCGGCGGAGAGGTCGGCCTCACGATCCGGGCGGGGGAGGCCCGCTTGGTTTCCAGCCAGGAATTGGAGTCCGGCGACGCCGGACTGGACGGGAGCTTCGGCGACGGCGCCGGGAAGTGGCAACTGCGGGTGTCGGCGGCGGGTGCGACGCTCCACGTGATGAGCCTGCTGGAAAGTCCGACCGGCCACCTGACCAACCTGACCACGGCGCCTGCCGCACGCCTGGCAAACACGGACGGATCGTCCACGACGCATACCGTGCCGCTGTTCGTGTCGACGGCCAACGCGGACCGGCAGGGGTTCGTGCGCATCATCAACCATTCCGGGGAGTCCGGCGCGGTAGAGGTCGATGCGATCGACGACACCGGCCAGCGATTCGACCCGTTGACGATTGCGCTTGGTGCGTACGAGTCGCTGCACATCAACTCGGACGATCTCGAAACGGGCAACGCGGACAAGGGCCTGTCCACCGGCGTCGGGCGCGGCGAAGGCGACTGGCGCCTGGAGTTCGAATCGGAGCTGGACATCGAGGTGCTGGCCTACGTCCGGACCGTTGACGGGTTCCTGACTGCCATGCACGACATCGTTCCGGAAGTCGACGGCATCCATCGTGCGGCCATCTTCAACCCGGCGAGCAACGTCAACCAGAAGAGCCTGTTGCGCCTGGTCAATCCGGGCCCGGAAGAGGCCGACGTCGCTATACGCGGGATCGACGATGCAGGCAACGCCTCGCCCGGCGGAGATCTATGCGTCGTGGTTCCCGGCGGGTCTGCCGTCACGGTGAGCGCCCAGCAGATGGAGTCCGGCGACGACGCCTTCGCAGGCAGCCTGGGCGACGGTGCGGGCAAGTGGCAGCTCTACTTGTCGTCAACGGCGCCCGTCGTCGCGATGAGTCTTCTCGCGAGCCCCACGGGACACCTGACCAACCTCTCCAGCACCGTGGACGAACAGCCGGACGTGGCGCCCGCGGCAGGCTTGGACTGCGCGTCCGTGGTCGACGACGGGCCGCTTGCGATCGCGGACGCCAACTTGCGGGACGCCCTTGCGCGCGAGCTCGGGAAAGAGCCCGGAGCGCCGATCCTCGCGCGCGATCTAGCGACGCTCAGGTTCCTGGAGCTGCGCAACGAAGCCGTTCGGGACCTGGACGGGCTGCAGCACGCGACGAACCTCGCGAAGCTGGACCTGCGCGGCAATCCGGTCTCGGACCTGTCCGTTCTCGCGGGAATCGGCACGCTCAGGGAGCTGAATGCCAGCAGGACCGAAATGTCCGACCTCGCGTCGCTCGCCGGACTGACGCAGCTGACGAAGCTCGACCTGCACGGCAACTACATCGAGGACCTGACCCCGCTTTCCGGCCTGACGCGCCTGGTGGAGCTGGACCTGGGCTCCAACGAGATCGCCGACCTGGCCCCGTTGGCGGGCCTCACGGCGCTCACCAGTCTGAACCTCGCCGGAAACCGCCGGGATCACGGGCGGCGCGGGACGAGGCTCGCCGACGCTCTCCCCGATCTGACGCCCCTCGCAGGCCTGACCCGTCTCGAGAAGCTCGATCTCAGCAACAACGAGATCAAAACGACCTTGGGGAATCGCATCGCGGTCCTCTCCCGGTTGACCAGGCTGGTCGAGTTGGATCTCAGCCGCAACGCCATCACGACCGTGGTGCCGCTGTCCGGCCTGACTCGGCTCAGGACGCTGGATCTCAGCCACAACGGCTACTTCGACCTGACGCCGTTGTCGGGGCTCCATGCATTGACGAGCCTCAAGCTCAACCACTGCAACGTCCACGACCTTTCCGCGCTGTCGACTCTGACGCGGCTCGAAGTGCTGGAGCTCGACGTCAACCTCGACATCAAGGATCTGCGGCCCCTGTCGGGGCTCAAGTCGCTGGCCTCGCTGAAGCTCAGGAACAACGCGATCATCGACGTGTCGCCGTTGGTCGGCCTCACCGGTCTGCGCGCCCTCGATCTCTCAACCAACTCCATTTACTGCGCGGCGCCGGACGACCTGTCGGAGTGCCTCGTCGACGTGTCGCCGCTTTCGCGGCTTGTCGGACTGACCGACCTGGACCTCAGCGACACGGAGGTCGCCGATCTGGCGCCCCTGTCGCGACTGACGGAACTCGTCACGCTCAGACTGCACAGTATCCGCAACGTCAGCGACCTGTCTCCACTGTCCGGCCTCGCGGCCTTGAGGCACCTGGATCTGAGTGAAAACCGGATTGACGGTGGCGACTTGTCGCCGCTGTCCTCGTTGACCGGACTGACGACGCTGATCCTTGGCTATGTGTCGGTTGAATACCACGAAGGCCGGGGTCACGTGGGGTTGCAGGACATCTCCGCGTTGGCTTCCCTCACGTCCTTGGCGAGGCTGGATCTCAGCCAGAACCACATCCAGGATCTTGCGCCCTTGACGTCGCTGCGGAGGCTCGCGGCGTTGGACCTCAGCAACAATTCCGTCGAGGATCTCGCGCCGTTGTCTGAGCTCTCGGCCCTAAAGACCCTGAACCTGGCATGGAACAACCTGCATGGGCCCGTGACGTTCCGAAGCATGTCGATGGGGCAATGGCCGCCACATCGTGTTCCGAGCGCCGAGGCCGACCTCTCGCCGTTGGAAGGGCTCGCGAACCTGGAGACTCTGGACCTTTCGGGGAACTGCATCGAGGATGCGTCGCCTCTTGCGGCCAACACCGCTCTCGGCCGTCATTCCACGATCGTCGTCCGCGGCAACACCCGTGGATCCCCTCGAACAGCGGAAGGGTACCGCTGGCGGAGCCCCGTGTGCGGGCTCGATTCAGCGGAGAGCCAGTTGGCCCCGATCCGCGAACGCCAAGGACGCAGGGTGCCGTTCGCCGAAGTGGCCTTCCTCGACCCGATCCTGCGCTCCATCGTCGAGGACCATCTCGGCAAGAGTCCCGGCGACCCGATCCTGCGCCACGAGATGGCGACCATCAAGTCGATGGACCTTCGCGCCGAGCGGATATTCCACCTGGACGGTCTGCGATTCGCGGTCAATCTCGAGGAACTCGATCTACGCAGGACCCACCTTGGGCGGTTTGGATTCTGGGCCAAGCCAGCGTCTCTGACCATAGAGGACTTGCCGAGCGTGGTGGGCGAGGAGACCCCCGCAGAGAGACGGGGTGTCGCGGAGCTTGTCCACTTGGACATGCCTCTCGGGGACTTGGCCGGACTGACCGCGTTGAAGGTTCTGCATCTGTCGGATGCGTACGTGACCGGTCCCGACACTATCGCCCTCTCGGGCCTGAGGGGCCTGGAGGAGCTGGACCTCGGTCGGAACGAGATCGGGTTCGTGGACAACCTCTCGGAGCTGTCGGCCCTGAAGGTGCTCAAGCTCGACGGGAACGTTATCTGGAGCAGCTCGCCGGACCCGCTGTACATCACCGATCTGTCGCCCTTGGCCGGACTCGGCGAGTTGAGGGTTCTCGACATCGGCAATTCCCATTGCCTGGGGCGCGACGACAACTGCCTTCGCGACCTCTCGCCGCTGTCGAGCCTGACCAACCTGACCGTCCTGAATCTGAACGGTCACCGGATCACCGACCTCGCGCCCCTTGCTGGACTCGCTGCGCTGACTGCGTTGCACTTGAGCAACAACACGATCTACGGAGGCGCACGGCTTGTCGACCTGTCGCCGCTGGCAAGCCTCGCCGCCCTCAAGTCGCTGGACCTCAGCCGCAACTACGACGTCGCCACCCTCGCGCCGCTGGCTGACCTGCGCAATCTGGAGTCGCTGGACCTGGAAAGCTGCGGGGAACTCGCCGACATCTCGCCGCTGGCCGGTCTGGGTGGACTCACGGCACTGAACATCCACGGCACGATGGTCACAGACCTCTCGCCGTTGGCCGGGCTGTCTCGCCTCGAGGCGCTGGCCTACAGTCCGAGGTTTGCCGAGGCGCATGTCCGCGATCTGGAAACGCTGTCGCGGCTGCCGGCGCTGCGGGAGCTTGAGCTGCACGTGCCGCACCAAACGGATGTGTCCCCCATCTCCGGCCTGTCCAATCTCGAAAGGCTGGAGTTGAACACCGCTGCCACGGGACGGCTATCGAACCTGCCCTCCTTGCGTACGTTGATCTGCCATTGCGGCGGCAACATTCAGTTCGCCGACATGCCGCGGTTGTCCGTGCTTGAACTGACCGGCAACAGGTCCGATCTCTCCAGCTTGGCGCTCCTGACCAACCTGGAGAGTCTGACCCTTCCGCACGTACTCGAGGCGGATTTGACGCCCCTTTCCAGCCTGCGGAAGCTCAAGACGCTGCGGCTCACCGCGACCGTGTCGAGCGAATCCGCGGCCGAAGGCCTCGCCAGTCTCCAGGCGCTGGAGACGCTGGCGTTGGACCTTTACCGGGGTGGTGCATCGGTCGACTACCGGTTCCTTGCGGATTTGGAGAACCTGGTAGCCCTTGACCTGTCCACGCAAGGAGGTGGACAGGTGGAGCTTCCGTCCCTCCATGGTCTGACCAGACTGGAGGAACTGGACATGCAAGGGAGGTCAATAGACGATCTGTCGCCTTTGGGCGGGCTCCGAGCGCTAAGAAGACTGAGAATCGGCTTCAACCTAGCGCAACGCTTGGAAGTAGACCTGTCTCCGCTATCCGGGTTGAAGAGCCTCGAGTCGCTTGCACTCGATGTTGCCCCGTCGACGGATCTGTCGCCACTGTCGGGACTGCCCAGGTTGGAGCGCCTGGACGCGTACGCGGGCGATACAGGTTTCGATTACATATCGTTGGCCGATCTGCCGTCGCTGACGTGGATCGATCAGCCTCGGGCTCGAGGGGACGTGTCGCTGTCGAATCTGCCCAGCCTGAACTCCCTCCACGTCATCGGGAACGCGATTTCGATGTCGAATCTCGCCGCCCTTCGGACTCTGAGGGTTGACTTGCGGCGAGAGACCGGGCAGACGGAACCGACGGTGTCGCTACCGTCCTCGCCTGGAGTGCGGTGGATAAGCCTCAGCGGCCCCGTGTCCGAGATATCTCTGTCGGGGTTCCCGGTCCTTGACGTCGTACACCTCTTCAACATCACCAGCCCAGCACGAGTCTCTCTCCGAGACCTGCCAATTCTCGGAACTCTGAGAACCGAACGGGTGGCCATATCGGAGTTGGAACTGTCGGACCTTCCCAGGCTGGGCCGTGTCTCCCTTCCTGGCGTCGGCCTGACGTCGCTTTCGCTCGACGGCCTGCCTGCACTGAACGAGCTGGATCTGCCCGACAACAGCCTCTCCGGAGGGGACGCGGTGACGTTCGCGAATCTCGCCCGCCTCAGGGAAATCAACCTGGGATCGAACGTCGTCGACGATCTCTCCTTCCTCGAGGGCCTGCCTCAACTCCGTCGTTTGTGGCTTCAATCCAACAGCATCACCGACGTCGACCCGCTGGCGAATCTTCCGGAGCTGTGGCAAGTGCATCTCGGGTCCAACGATGTCGTGGACTTGTCGCCTCTGGTCGCGAACGAAGGCCTGGATGTCCGAGCCGAACCGCCCCGAGGGGGCGAACCGTGGGTTAACGTGAGAGCAAATCCTCTAAGCGACGAGTCGATCGAGACACACATCCCGGCGCTGGAATCCCGGGGAGTGCGCGTGTACCGGTAGCCGGAGTCAGGGTCGATCAGGGACGACGGGGACGAGACGACGGGCCGTTCCCCGTTGGGCCGGGTTGTCGCGGTTTTCCGCGTTCCGCAACGCCGGGGCATGGACGGCCCGTCTGGGGCCGATCGACACGAACTCCGGGAACGGTACGGTGCGGACCTGTCGCTGATGTTCGACGGATGCGACGTGCCCGACATCTGCCGCAGGGCGGGGTGGGCGGGAGCTGAAACGGCCTGGAGCGCTTGACGAAGAGTTCAGGCTGTCGCCGGCCGGCGGCCCCGTGGGCTGACGGGTGGCGGCGTTGCTTCGGCACGAATGGCCGATGTCCTACAAAGCGTGGTGGCCTTGTCCTACCTACTTCCTTTTGGAAAACCGCTACCTTGGGAGGAAGCTCGTGCACGGCGCAGCGAGCCCAGCCCAGTGGCGGAACTGGCAGACGCTTGGCCGATGCAGTGAAGGCTGCATGCCGTCCGGGTTCGAGTAAGGAGCCTCAGACAAGACCGGGCGCACGGGGACGCCCGCATGCCGTCAATGTGGAACGAACGCCCCCTGGTACCATCGCACAGATGTGTACTAACATACTGTTTAATAAACAAAAATCTACCTAATTTCCTTCACAATGCCTCGGCAACGGGCTATGCTGATTCGCGTGTCTTGACGTCGGGGCGCAGGCGGTGAAGAAGAGACGAGATGGCGACCGGCATGGCTCAGCGCAACGGGAGGCTTCGCCGATGGACGCTCGCTCGCGATCCGTGCTTCGGATCGAGAGCGTGCCGAACGACGAGGCTTCGTTCCGGAAGCTCATGGTTGCCGTTCGCTAAGCATTGGAGCAGACCAACGCGGCGGAGCCGGCCGAGGATCCGCCGATCGCCGACGGCAGCCTAACCCCCGTGCTCGAGGAAGTGTTCCAAACCGACCAGGGTGGGGAAGCAAGTGAAGCAACGTGAGGACCTGGCGCCCCCCGCTTGGCTGAATGGCCAGACTATGGCCATCGTCAGCACAGTGCTCACGGTGGGCGTTGGCATCGGCGCGATGGTGTTCTCGGCCACTTCGAGCATCCGTGGCGAGGTTTCGGACATCCGCGGCGAGGTCGATGGTCTGGCCGCGAAGCTGGAAGATACGCACAAGAGTCTCACCGCCGAGATCAGGGCCACGCGCCTGGAGTTGAGGGAGGAGATCAGGGCCACGCGCTCGGAGTTGAGGGACGAGATCAAGGGGCTCGATGCACGGGTGCGCGTCGTCGAGCAGACCGTTGCGGGTATAGAGGGGCGCCTTTCTGCCAGGCAACCAGCGACGCAGGGCGCGAGCCTTTCGAACCACGCCGTGGCGACCACGCCAACGCCTGATGCCGCCGCGGACGACTGAGCCTTGCCGGTGATGATGAACATGATCCGGTGATCTCCCAATGTCGTGGAGACCGGCTCGTCGATCGCTAGGGCGGCGGGGGAACGTAGTCGATCGTCGAAGTGGACGTCGACAGGTTGGTGAGATGCCCGGTTGGCGTCTGCATGAGGTTCATCACCTGGATCGGCCTGTCCGAAGCCAAGAACAGCCGCCACTTCCCTTGACCGTCACCGAGCGAACCGTCGAACCAGTGAGCGCCGATCTCGAGTTCCTGCGCTGTGATCGTCCGCGCTTGCCTAGGCATGAGCGTTAGTCGGACGTCGCCTGACGGCGCGCGCGAGCCGCTGTCGTCGTAGCCAACAATGGTGACCGCGGTGCTCTCGGGACCGGGGTTGGCGACACGCAGGATGCTCTGCTGATTCTCGTTGCTGCCTGGATTGAAGATCGGGACGTGATGTCTCGCGCCATGGTTGACGACAAGGTCGTGAACGCTCGTCACGAATCCGTCCGGAGTGCGTATGTACGCGAGCGCCTCGATCAGAAGCTCCGTGTCCAGCCTCAGCCGCCAGTTTCCCGAGCCGGCCCCGACCCCGTCCGGCAGGCCTTTGGCAGCGTTCCCGGACTCGAGATCGTTGGAGTTCAGATGCACGGCTGCCCACGCATCCAAGGCAAGCGTGACCGGCATCGATGCACGGCCAGCATCATCAGTGGCTTCGATGCGCACTGTCCCCGGGGTTGCAGAGTGGTTGACGATCCGCATGAAACCCTCCTGCAGCGGGTTCGCCGCCGCCATGAACAAGGGTACGACGCGAGTGCCCCACGTCGGATGCATGTCCATGTTCAGGCTGTCGAAAAATGCGATGCGGTGGGGGATCGTCTCGATGATCGTCTCCGCCACTTTGGGGTGAATGCGTTCCCGCCCATAGCGCACGGCGATCCACGGCACAATGCTCTCGGCGATGTCTTCGCGGTCCGGGTGGTCGCCGGACATAGAACTGTCTGTCGGCCCGAGGTGCCCGTCGCCTGATGCACGGCAAGGCTGCGGACAACGTGGCATGATGCCGGGCCATCGGACAACGCCGATCAGCAGAGTGGGTGCCGGAACGCCGCAGCATACGTCACGCACATGGTTGCTTACCGGCATTCCGCGCTCCGGTAGTTCCCTGTGCTGCCGGCTCGCCGACAAGCTGCCCGGCGTCGTCGCCGCGTCCGAGCCCATTCGGCGCGATCTGTCATCGTCGGCTGCGGATGCCGAAAGCGCGTGCACGCTGATCGAGCGCTTTGTCGAACGCACCCGCGCGCGCGCCATCGCCGAGGGCATCGTGCCCACCGTCCACGTGGACGGGCGGCTTGACGATGACCGGGTAGCCGGCGAAGCTGGCGGCGATGGTCTGCGCAGACGGCGCGGAGAGCAGGGCGAGATCGCGTTGGCCGGCGAGTTGGCACCGGGCTTCGGTCTGCTGATCAAGCACAACGCGCTGTTCGCCGCGTTGCTGCCCCATTTGACCCAACGGTTCGACTGCTTGGCCATCGTGCGCAACCCCTTGGCCGTTCTGGCGTCGTGGCAGACGGTGGACTTGCCCGTCGCACGCGGTCGCATCCCGGCGGGCGAGCAGTTCGACGACCGGCTTCGCACCACCTTGGACGCTGAGCCGGACCTGCTGCGGCGCCAAGTCGTGGTCTTGGACTGGTTCTTCCTGCGATACGACGCGTACGTCGACGTTCGCAAGGTCATCCGCTACGAAGACCTGATCGACACGGGCGGCCGTGTGCTCTATCAAGCACTGGGAGACGCGGAGGCACGGCCCGAGCTGCTGGTCAACAGGAACGACAACGTGGCCTACGACGCGGTCGACGTCGACCGGCTGCTACAGGCGTTGCTCGAACGGGGCGGCGCGTGGTCCGCGTTCTATGCTGCGTCCGAACTCACGGCGGTCGCCGAGGCCTTGTCCAGGTGAGCGGTCGCGCGGCTGCGGGGCACACTTTGCGTACGGTCTGGTTCCATCGCGATTACCAGCGGTTCACTGGCGGTCACGTCAAGCACGCGCACTACGTCGATCACGTTTCCCGCCATGCGCGCCACAGGCCTGCAATCACGTTCAGCAGCGAGCCGGGGTCCGCGTCGTTGCGACAGGAACAACGACGGCTCTGGCCGTTCGACGATCACATAGCACCCGAATGGCAACCCCGGCCACGCGACATCCTGTTCGTCGCTGGCACCGACTGGCGTTACGTCGATGCGCGCGGCCTCGGCGAGTTGCCGAATCCACGCATCAACCTCATCCAGCACGTACGCCATGCCCACGCGGACACGGAACTGTACCGCTACCTCGCGCGGCGTGCGGTACGGATCTGCGTCAGCCAGGAAGTGGCCGATGCGATCGTGGCGACCGGGCAGGTCCAAGGATCGACGCTGACCATTCCGAACGGCATCGACATGGTGCCGTATCGTCCGGCCGGGGTGGCGCAGGAAGGCCGGGCCAGCGAGGTCACCGTAGTCGCCTACAAGGCGCCGGCCCTGGGCCGCGAGCTCACCGCCCTGCTGTCGGCCCGCGGCATCCCGCACCGGGCGGCTTTCGACTTCATGGACCGGCGCGCCTTCCTCGGGCTGTTGGCGGAGACGCGGGTTGCGGTGTGCCTGCCCCGCGCGGAAGAGGGCTTCTACCTGCCGGCGTTGGAGGCCATGGCCGCCGGCTGCATCGTCGTGACGATGGACTGCATCGGCAACCGCGGCTTCTGCAAGCCGGGGGACAATTGCCTGCTCGGCCGCGATGCGCCGACGCTCGCCGATGCCGTGGCCTCGGCGTTGGCGATGCCACCTGGTGACCGCAAGGCTCTGCGGGAACGGGCCGGAAGGACTGTCGAGGCGCACTCCCTCGATGTCGAGCGGGCGCGCTTTCATGCCGTGCTCGACGACGTGGACCGCCTTTGGCGCGAGGACGGTGCGCGCCCGTTGCCGCCGATCGGGAGCCCACAGCACAAGCCGCTCGTGGATTTCATGATCGTCGGCGCGCAGAAGTGCGGCACCACCGCCCTCAGTCAGTTCCTGGCCGAGCATCCGGAGATCGGCATGTCGTCGCAGAAGGAAGTGCACCTGTTCGACGCGCCGGACTACGTGGCGGGGACCAGTGTCCGTGACATCGATGCCCGTTACCGTCGGTACTTCGAGCACGTCGCGGACGTGGCCGTTCGCGGTGAGGCGACCCCGATCTACATGTTCCTGCCCGACGTTGCCGGTGAGTTGAAGCGCTACAGCGCCGACCTCAGACTCATCGTGCTCCTGCGCGACCCGGTGGAACGCGCGCTCTCGGCGTACTACATGCAGAAGGCAAGGGCTCGGGAGACGAAGCCGCTGTGGCTCGCGTTGCTGCTCGAGCGCTGGCGACTCCGACGGGACGGCGATCCTCGCCGGATGCGCTCGGCGACACGGGAGCACGGCTACCGGAGTCGCGGGCTCTACAGTCTGCAGTTGCAGCGGCTCTACCGTCATTTCGACCGCGCGCGCGTGCTCGTCGTGCGCCGCAACGACCTGCTTCATGATCACGACGCGACGATGGAACGGGTGTTCGCCTTCCTGGGCGTGTCGACGGAGTTCCGGGTTGCCCGCCAAGTGGTCTTTGCAGGGGACGAGATCCACCGCCCGCACCGGATGACGCGCGCATTGCTGAGGCTGTCCTACGCGGGCGAGTTCCGCCGCCTGCGACGCCTTGGCATCCCGCTGGGATAGGAACAGCCCCGGCCGCCGGTTCCTCGTGCAGAGGTGTACGAACTTGTTGATTTTAATAAAAAAATATCTGAAATGGGTCGCCAGACGCTGGCCTGGGGCGTATGCTGTCGGGGCATGGGGTTCAGACCGCTTCATGATGGCCGCGAGTCTCTTCTGGGTTGGCAATGGACGGTAAAGAGGTAAAGGGAAAGGGCTTGCCCGCGTGGCTTGACGGGCAGACCGTCGCCATCGTCGGCACGGTGCTTACCGTTGCCGTTGGCATCTCGGCCATGATCTTGGTGTCCACGGCGGGCATCCGTGCGGAGATGGCCACGCAGATCGGCGGCTTGCGCACTGAAATGAGTGACATGCGCAAAGGACTCACTGCCCGGCTCGACGCCCTCGATGACCGGTTGCGGAAACTGGAACAGACCGTGTTGGTGATCAAACACAACGTCAATGGCTTGGAGAAGCGCGTGGCGGACGTGGAAGCGCATGTGCGCGAGTCGCTGGAGACGGCGCACGTGACGCAGCGACCAGACGGCTAGCTGCTCGGGCGTAGGGTCTCGGACCGGGAAATCGAGCCGGGAGCGGCTTCGGGGCCACGAGCACGGTATCGGGTAGGATGGACGGATGCCGTGCATAGTCCGCAGTCGAAAAACTGGGGCTTGGAGCAAGCTCCTGATCAGCGAGCAGGACGCGGTCGTGATCGCAAGCGCTACCCTGAATGCCATAGCGCGCCACCGTGACGACCTCCACGACGGCGTGCTCTACATCGCAGACGACGAGGATGCGGATCGTCTGCTCGTCATTCTCAACGAACCGCCGGAGCGTTGACGCGGCACGCGGGCCTCCGGGTCCGCGAAGTGAACCTTGCACCGGGGCCCGGATGCGGACCAGGACGTCCGCGTACCGCGGGCACCGGCGTTCGCTTATGCTTCGCCCACCTCAAGCCCGTTGGACGCCATGCTGCACACAGTCCTCATCGGGGCATTCGCGGCGCTCTGTGCCATTGCCGGGGCGAGCATCGCACTAGCCATAGGCGCGCCGCTTTTGCTCGGCGGCTTGCTGGGCATCGCCCTGGGCTCGTTGCCGATCTGGCTGCCTCGCCTCGGCGGTGGGCCGGGGCCTGAGCGATGCGCGGAGGTGGTTGGCCTCGTACTCCTGCTGGTGATAGCCGCGACGCTTTCCACGAGCGCCCTGTTGCCGGTTCTGGCGGATGAACCGGTGCTGCTCGAAGCCTCCATCCCACTGCTGTTGATGGCGCCATCCGTGTACGTCGTCTACCTGCTATTGAACCGGCGTGAGGGCGCTGTTGCACGCCAGGCCTCGGTGCCGGACCGCCTTTCCGTCGCGCTCTCGGGTCCGCCCATGGTGCTGACGCTCGCTCTCGGCATCACGGTAGCCGTGGGTGCCGTGTTGCTCATCCACTACGTCGGCCTGCGCGTGCCCTCGTGGTCGTACGTGACCGCGAAGTTCGTCGACCGCGGCATCATTCCGCCGCTCACGCTCATGCTCTTCTTCTGGGGCTTGCTGCTGCTTGGCAACAAGGCCTGGGTGCTTATGCGCGAGGGTCGCCTGATGGACAGGCCACGCCAAGGCAGCGAGTCCGTGCTGCTGCGCGCGCACGGCCAGGCGGTCGCCGGCGGCGAGATCTCGGGCACCAACGAGTTCCTGGAACTGGTGTGGAAGAAGTCCGCCGACTTCTACATCGTGCCGCGCTACATCAACTGGGCGATCCCGATCCTCGGCTTCATCGGCACCGTGCTCGGCATCTCGCTGGCCGCCGACGGCATCCAGAACATCATCGGCTCGCGCAGCAGCCTTTCGGACCTGTCCACCGAACTGGGCCAGGCCATCGCACCGCTGGGGATCGCCTTCGACACGACGCTGATCGCGCTGTCGCTGAGCGTCTTCCTCACCCTGCTGCAAACCGCCCTGCAGCGCTGGGAGGACGGGGTGCTCGTGGCCTACGAGGGCCGCGTGCGTGCCCAGACAGCGGGTCCACCGGAGGACTCGCCATAGCATCGCCGAGGGCGCTGGAACAGGAGTCCAGCGGCGCCCCGATGGTGGAGATTTTCGGCGGCATCTTCGCACTGCTCCTGGTGCTCTTCCTGCTCATGAACCTGCTCTCGCAGGCGGCCTTGGTGGAGCGCCTCGAGGCGGCGTCGGAGGAGGGTCTCTACAGGGTCGGCTGGGGGGCGAGCGGCGAGGGCTACGTGGTGCTCGCCTTTCCGTCGGAACTGCGTATCGTGGAGACGGGCCAGGCCATCTCGGCGGGTCGGATCTGCCAACCCGACAGCCCGTTCGTGCCCTACGTACGGCGGGTGTACCAGGCGGATCGGCAGCAGATCGTGTTCGCCATTCTCGAGGACGGCGTCGGCACCATGGCCGAGGCGCGCAACTGCATCATGCGCGTGCTGCCGGAGCGACTGCTGTCGATCGGGTGGATCATCGCCAACGACGAACTCCTGAAGTCCGTGTCGCTTGGCGACATCCCCGCGTTCATCCGCCAGGCGGTGGCCCCGGGAACGCACGAGACGCTGCGCTGACCCATGCCCCCCGAACGCCCCGGCATGTTCCCCGCGTTCGCGGGCGTTGCGCTGGCCGACATCCTGGCCAACAGCGTCGCCATCGTCATCATCATGATCGTGGTGACGCTGATGGCCCGCTACGAGGAAGAGCAGGACAAGGCGGAGCAGGCGGAGGACGTAGCGGTGCTGTTGAGCCGGGAGCTGGCCAGTTCGTTCGTCATGAACGCGTTGCCGACGAGCCCGCCCGCGCAGTTGCACGACTACGTGACTTCGCCCCTCGACCGCAATCCGCAGCACGCGACCATGCCGATCATCGAGCTGCATGCCGACTTCATTCGCGACTACTACACCGGCAGGACGTACCCGCGGGAGGAGCTGCTTCGTTACGACAACGCCTTCGACAGGTACCTCGAGAGCCTGACGCCGGCGCAGTTGCTTAGCGTCCGCGTCGACGTCTACGCGATCGACCAGTTCTACATCGCCATGTCGATCTTCAAGGCGCACAACCACCGACCGCGGCATTGGCACTTCCTGGGAACCGCGGCCGGTACCGGCCGCGGCGGCCAGGTCGCCGCCGTTGCGCGCGCCGACGGCGACGGCATCGCCGTGGGAACGGAACGCCGCGATGGCCAACCGGGCACGGGCCCGGCGGCGGCGGGTGATGCGTTCGGTGCGGGTGCGGCGCTGCCGGAGGACGTGGCCCTGGCGCGCGCTGGCGGCGTCGACGCGAACTATCCGGCCGATGCGTTCGCGGCGCGAGGCGGTGCCGGCGCGACGTCCCAGGAGTTCTTCGACCTGCCGGGCGGCCCCGGCGACGAGAGCAGCGACGATGCGGGCAGGCCGCCGGCCAGCGCCACGGCCGACACGGGGACATCCGCTGCGGGCGGCAGCCGCAGCTTCCGGGCCGCACGCCCGGCGGCGCCGGCTGCGGAAACCCTGCTCACCTCCGACGTCGATCTGTTCGCCCTCCTGCGCGCGCTGTACGCGTACATGCGCATCGTGCAGGCCGACGCCGACGCCGGGCTGCCGTCGCGGCTGCCGCGCTACGACTTCGAGCGCGACGTGCTGGGTCGCATTGCGAATCTGCCGGAGCCGACGCCGGCGGAGGCGGGCTTGCTGCACAGCGTCAGGTTCCTCATGGAGGATCCGCGGGGGGCATCGCCGCTGGACGGCCTCGCGATCCGCCTGCAGGAGCGCGCGGATGTGCGCGGTCAGGCCGTCGCCCTGTTCCCGCACGAGCCCCTTGGCCTCGCCCTTTGGCGGCGCGATGCGGAACAGCCGCCGCTGACCTGGGCGCGCGACCGCGCCACGGTGACCATGCGCCTCGGGACACACGCGGAGATCCACGAAGGTCTGCGCGTGGCGTTGCCGCGGGACGGCATCGTGCTCGTCCCGGGATCGGAACCGGGCGCGCCCCGCGACATCAAGTGGCGCGTGGTGACGCTCGTCAATCCGGAACGGACGGATTTCGTGACGGGGTTCGTCTACGCAGGCTTCGACGCGGCCGGCCGGATGGTCCTGCCGGTGGACGAGAACGCCGTCGACATCGGCGGCGTCCGCGTGGAGTCCGTGCGGCCGAGTGTCGCCTTTCGCAGCGAGACGCGCCAAGTGCTGCTGTACGGCCTGATCGCCCTCGTCTTCGCGCTCGGCCTCGTCGGTCGGTACTGGAAGGCGGCGTGACGCTTCGCGCGTGGATCGGCGTCGCGGTGGCGCTGCTGACGGTCGCGGCCTGCGTCAACCTCCGTCCGCTGTGGCGCGACTTCGATACGGTACACGTGCGTCTCGCGTTCCCGGACCCGTCGTCGTCGCCGGGGAATCGCTTCGATGCCGTGTTGCTCCGCAACCTGGCGCACCTGGGCTATCTGCGGTCCTTCGATCACGTGTTCGCGGCGGGCCCGCGAAAAGCGCGGATCGCCGAGGCGTTCTGGCTGGACCGGTGCGAAGTCCGCCAGGGCGACTTCTACAAGTTCGTCGGCTGGCAGCCGTTCCACCCGGAGGCGCCGATCGCCGCGCCCAGCGAGCCTTCCCCCTGGCGCTATTCGAGCAATACGCACGATCACGCCGTAAGCGGTCGACTCGACGGCCCGGCCAACGGCGTGACCTTCTACGACGCCTACGCCTACTGCCGGGCGGCGGGGGGGCGTCTGCCGCGCACGGCGGAGTGGCTGGCCGCGGCCGTTGGGGCCGCGGGGCACGTGTATCCATGGGGTGACGAGTTCGACCAGGCACCGCCGCCCTACCTCGATCCGCTCCTCAACGCGGCACGGACGTGCGGCGAGGATGCCGTTTCGGCGACCCCGGAGGGGATCCAGGACATGGGCGGGGTGGTCTCGGAGTGGGCGGTCCTGGACGACCCTACGGTCGCGGGCGTCATGGGCGGCAACGCCTACAACGCCCCGCGCGATCTCTACGCACTGGCCGCGCTCTACCGGCAGACGTCGCTGGATTACCGCTCGCCGTACCTGGGATTCCGCTGCGCCTACGACGCCCCCGTGCCGGCGACCCCTTGGCGAACCCCGGTCAGCGCCGTGCCGGTGCGAGCGGGGAGCTACGACGTGGGGGTGCCGGACGACGCACGCATCCCAAGCCTGCTCCGTGCCTTGCCGCGGGAGCGCATCGGACTGATCGAACGGATTCTCGAGCGCGGCGACCGGCCGGCAGCGACCGACGTCCACTTCACCGTACGGGAGATCACGCGCCGCGAGTACGCGGCATTCTTGCGCGACCCGTTCGTGCGCGCCGGCTTCCACGCCGAGGACAACCAGCCCGCCGGACACCGGCATCGTCCCCCGGACTGGGACGTGCAGAGCGAGACCCCGGACCTCCCGGTGGTGAACGTGGACTGGTGGTCCGCCTACGCGTTCGCGTCGTGGGCGGGCGGGCGTCTGCCGACGGCGGAGGAATGGGAAACCGCGGCTTCCGACCAGGGCCGGCGTCTGTACCCCTGGGGCAACGGCTTCGATGGCGCGAGCCCGGTCACAGGCGAGCAGGCCTTGGGCGCCGCACAGGCCACGTCGGCGGACACCAGCGACCGGTCCGCACAGGGCGTGCTGGCGTTGGGCGGCAACGTCTCCGAGTGGACGCGAAGCGTCTCGACGGTGAGCGGCGGCTACGCGGTGGTCGTCAAGGGCGGCAACTACCTGCTGCCAGGGGTCTCGACGGCACGGTTCGACTACCGCAACCACCTGTCGCCGAACTACCGCTCGCCGACGGTGGGTTTCCGCGTGGTCTTCGACCGGGCGCGCTAGGACGCTTGGCCGGACTCGTAACGCGCTAGGCGCCGCCGGAGCCGGGCGTTCTCCGCTGCGAGGGCATTCGCGCGCTCGGCCTCGGCGGCGGCACGGCGCTGCGCGGCCCGCTTGTCGATCTGCCCCTCGCGGTGGCTTTGGAGATCCTCCCCGCTGACCGGATCGTGGATGCGCAGGTTGTCGCCCTCGGCGCGGAACTCGAGCCCGAGCACGTCGCTCGCGTAGCCACGCGCCCTCGGCAGTGTTGGAATCGGCCGGTACCGGCCGGCTCGCAGCCGGTAGCCGGCGACCCGGTTCCGTATCCGGCGGCCGAACGGATCGAACACCCAGAACTCCCGGACGCCCATGGCAGCGTACTTGT
>JAPOVK010000053.1 GCA_026708185.1 Gammaproteobacteria bacterium
GTCGCGCCAAGTCACGTCTCAGGCGCGCCGATCTGTCATTCCCGGACAGGAACTAGTTAGCTGTCCGTCCTGTCTGCGACGCTCGTGTTCACGCCGTAGAAAAAAGTCGAAAAAAGTCCTTGCACCGCATTTTTCTACGGGTATAGTGCGCCGCCCTATGGTTGAGATAGCACGACATAAAGGCGTCGCCGCACGCTGGCGGACGGCTGGTATACAGCCCGTCTCCGTAGTGACCGCGGGCCAGGAGCCCTGTCTCCCGACGTCCACTTAGGTTGTTGCGCCGTTGTCTCCCGGTGCAACGCCGGCGAGATGACGATCACTCTCTCCCTCCCCTCCCCTCAAGTCATCGTCGTCTCGTCGGCGTTCCCGGTTCTCCCCGAACCATGCGCTGTCCTTGGAAGCCTCAGTCGGGCGGACCCATTGCACTCATCGGCGCGAGCATGGCATCCGAACGGTCGCGAGCCGCCCGTTTCGCCTCGCCGGGCCCGCGCAAGGCGCGCCCGATGAAGTCGAGAGCGGCGAGCATGCGTTCCGGCGCAACCGGGACATGCGCCTCGCCAAGAACCAGTCGATACTCGTGGGGAATCCGCTGTTCCGTGAGGACCTGGTGCAGGAATTCGTTGCCGACGTGGTTGTGGAACTGATCCTCGGCGCCGCACTCGACCAGGATCGCGAGCTTGCTGTCGCGGAGCCGGTCGGGATCGGCGGCGGCGACGCTTGCCGGGTTGTTTGCCGCCCAGAACGCGGGATCGACCGGGGTGCCGAAGCGCGTGCCCAGACGCGGTCGTTTCCACCCTTCGTACCAAGCCGGGAGATCGTCGAACTCGAGCGCGGGCTCGATACCCGCCGCCATACCAGCCACGGCGAAGAACGCGTCTGGGTTCTTGAAAGAGACCCGGAGCGCGCCGACGCCGCCCATGGAGTAGCCTGCGATTGCCACCCGCGACGGATCCCCCCCGTGCCGTTCGCCGATCTGGTGCGGGAACTCTCCGGCGAGCAACGTCGTCCATCGCTCGGAACCGTCGTGGAAGTCCATGTAGTAGCTGAGCGCCGTAGAGGATGGCGTGGCGACGACCATTGGTGGCAGTACTCCGTCGCGCCATGCCCGCTCGAACAGGTCTCGGCTGCTCTTGAGGGCGGTCCGGTCGCCGCCCCCGCCGTGGAGGAAGAGTAGGACCGGCAGCTCGTGGGCGCTGGCATCATCTACCAGGAACGCTGGTCCCGGCCGCAGCACGCTGTACTCCAGGGGGCTCGGGACAAGCCCGGTATCGAGGGTGGCTTCGCGGTAGTCCGATGCGTCGGCGTGCTGGCGCAGGAACTCGACGATCTGCGCCGTGGGCTGGTCCGCGTCGGTGCCCAGCATGTTGTTGAGTTCGCCGTGGTCCCGGCCCACGGCCTCCAGCACGGTGGCAACGTGGCCAGCGTCGTTGAGCCGGTTCGCAAATGGAATCGTCTGCGTCGCCGCCGCTGGCCGGCCTTCCGAGTAGAAGATCAGGAACGCCGGGTGCGGCGCGCCGTATTCCACGTGATGCCAGGGCGAGACCGCTTCCGCGTCCGGCTCTTCGCCGAAAACCCGTTGGTGCAGGGTCGCCTCGGTCTCGTCCAAGAGTTTCGGGAGGTCGTATACGGCGGTGTCGAGCGAAACCACGCCGCGCACCGAAGCCGGGTGAACGCCCGCTTCCTCAAGGAATGTCTCGTTGGTTCCGAGCAGGGAGACGAGGTGGGCACCGGCCGAATGGCCCACGAGAAAGAGGGTGTGCGGGTCGCCGTCGAACTCGTCGGCGTGGCGCGTCAACCATCCCGCGGCGGAGGCCACGCTCTGTGCCATCTCCGCCACTGTCGCATCGGGCCGAAGGCGGTAGTTGGCACTGGCGTAGACGAAGCCCTCCGGGACCAGGGCGAGCGGCTGCAGGAAGGCCTGCGCCTTGGTCCCCGCTATCCAGCCGCCGCCGTGGACGTAGAGCACGATCGGCCTCCGGGCCTTCGCGCCGGCCGCGTCGCTCGGCATATAGAGATCGAGGGTCAGGCGCTCTCGGTCAACCCCAGGCAGGTCGGCGTAGACCACGTCGCGGCGAACCTCGATGCCTGCGTCTTCGATCCGCTCCGCCGCTTCCGCCGCAAGTCCTTGCGCCCGCTCTTGGGCTTGTGTGGGGGTGCCGGCCGTCCCGAGAGCTACCACCATGCACATCCTCCCGAGCGCCGTACGGCCACGTTGCATCCGCGAGTCCGGCCTGATCAGCCACGAAGCCGGCGACAATAGCACGCGGTCGGCATGGCGGTGTCGCTTGGCGGTACCGCGTGTGCGTACCTGGCGGTACTTGGACGACATGGATTGCGTTTCCGTTGGGCCGTGGCGATCCTGCGTGCCTCGAATCGAACTCGGTGCGGCCATGGACAGTCGTTTTCGTTCCTTGCTCCCGATCGCGGCCCTTGCCTGCTGTCCCGCGGCGTCCGGCATGGACGAACCCGCCTTGGCGGCGCTCCTCGAAGAGGCCCGGGCGACGATGAAGATGCCGGGTTTGCGTGCCGCGGTCCGCTACCCCGATGGCCGGACCGTCCTTGCCGCCACCGGCCTCGCCGATGTCGAGGCCGGCGTCCCGCTCGACAACGAAGTCGGCATGCCCGGCGGCAGCACTGGCAAGACCTTCGCCGCGGCCCTGACCATGCTGCTCGTGGAAGACGGCCTGCTATCCGTCGACGACCTGGCGGCCCATTGGCTCGGCGACGCGGACTGGTATGCCGAGTTGCCCAACTCTGACCAGATCCGTGTTGAACACTTGCTGTCGCACTCGGCGGGCCTCTCCGACTATCCGCAGACCATGGGCTACCGGATGGGTTCGGTCTGGCGCGTCCTGCGACGCGGGTCGGTGCAGTTCGAGCCGGAGGAACTGATCGGCTTCGCGACGACGCGCAAGCCCGTCTACCCCGTCGGCGAAGGCTTCCGGTACACCGACGCTGGGTACCTCGTGCTTGGCCGCGTCATCGAGGCTGCGACGGGGCGTCGTTACTACGACCTGCTAGCCGAGCGGATCCTCAAGCCCCTCGAACTCGATGGGATCCGGCCCCAGGATCGGTCGATCCTCCCCGGCATCACGCCCGGGTACACCATGGGCGCCCGCAATCTGCGCGACGATGGCACCATGAAGATCGATCCGTCCTCGGAGTGGACCGGCGGCGGGCTCGTCACGACGCCGGCCATGCTCGTGCAGTTCCATGCGGCCCTCGCAGCCGGCGACGTGGTCGGGCCTGCGAGTTTCAAGGCCATGCTCGTGGGCGGCTGGCGCGACCCGGCAAACCCGGGCGAGCACTACGGGTTCGGGCTATTCGTCCACGACGACGGTGCGCGGTTCAGTCACGGCGGCCTTTGGCCGGGCTACCGCACCCACGTCGCGCACGACATGGCGACCGGCATGACCGTCGCCGTGCAGACGAACCGCGACGGACGCGTGGACATGGCGGGACTCGCCGCCCGGGTTGCCACGGTGGCCGTGTCGGGCCCATAGCTCGAAGCGGGGACGCCCTCGAGGTGCGCGGGCCTCCCGGCCCGCAATGCACGTGGTACCAGGCTGAAATGCGGCGTTGACGTGGCGGACCTACCGGTCCGCGCGTACCTTCATGCTGCTCGGCGGGACTTGGGACGGTATATTCGCCCGACTGTCCGGGCGAGAGCTGACGACGATGCCATCCGCGATCCGTAGCGGCCGCTTCTGGCTGTGGCATGCGCCCCTTCTCCTCTGGCTTGCGTTCTGCTTCTGGTATACCAACACCGCCGGTCCGTTGACGCCGGACGAGATCGAGGACCTGACGACGCGCTTGGCGCAAGGCGGCACGCCAGCCGAGGGCGTTGAGCGGATCAGGCGTTTCATGGCCGAGGACGAGGGCGACCAGTTCCTGATGGTCAACCTCCTGCACAGGGCATCGACGCCGGACGCCGACAAGTCGATGGCCCGTTACATGGCCCACATGCTCCCCGCCATGCTGAAGCGCGCCAGCCATCCGATGTTGTCCGGCGCGACGGTTGCCGACGCCATGGATCTCGCGGGAATCGAGGGTGCCGAGACCTGGTCGAGCGTCGGCGTGGTGCGCTACCGGAGCCGTCGAGACCTCATGGCCATCGCAACCGATCCCGCGTTCGGCGGCGAGCACGAATTCAAGCTGGCGGCGCTTGCCAAGACCATTGCGGTGCCGGTGCAACCGGATATCTACCTTGCCGACCTGCGCGTGCTTCTACTTGTGGTCCTGCTCGCGGTGGTCGGCGTCGTCAATGCCTTGTGGAGAAGTCGTGTTTGACAACCCCATTGCCGTGCGCGGCGCCCCCGGTTCGCCCTATACCCGCAAGATGCTCGCCGTGTTGCGTTACCGCCGCATCCCGTACCGGTTTCTCGTTGGGCTTTGGACGAAAGGCGAGATCGACAGCCTGCCGGCGCCGAAGGTGGACCTGCTGCCGACTTTCTATTTCGAGACGGACGACGGCGGCGTCGAGGCGGTGGTGGATTCGACGCCGATCATCCGGCGCCTGGAGGCGGACATGCTTGGGCGCTCGGTGATCCCCCGCGATCCGGCGCTTAAGTTCATCGACTACCTGCTCGAGGACTACGCCGACGAGTGGCTGACCAAGGCGATGTTCCACTACCGGTGGCAATACGGGGCGGACATCGAACTTGCCGGGGAGATCCTGCCCCGCTGGCGCGACCTGACGGCGAGTGCCGAGGAGATCGCGCCACGCGCCAAGTTCGTCCGGGACCGGCAGATCGCCCGCCTCTACGTGGTTGGCAGCAACGACGTCACGCTGCCCGTCATCGAAGCGAGTTACAAGCGGCTGATCGGTCTGCTCGATGCGCACATCGGCAACGGGCCGTTCCTGTTCGGCGGGCGGCCGAGCGCGGCGGACTTCGGGCTCTACGGCCAATTGACGCAACTCGCGACGTTCGACCCCACGCCGTCCCGGCTGACCGCGGATGCCGCGCCGCGGGTGGTGGCTTGGGTGCAGACGGTGGATGATCTGTCCGGGCTGGATCCAACCGACGACGACTGGATCGGGCGCGACGAGGTCCCCGACACGCTTAACGCCTTGCTTGCGGAAGCCGGCAAGACCTACGTGCCGGTGCTCCTTGCGAACGCCAAAGCTGTCGATGCGGGCGCCGACCGTGTCGTCGCCGAGGTCGACGGCGAGGCCTGGGTGCAGCAACCCTTCCCCTACCAGGCGAAATGTCTGCAGTGGGTACGACAGGAATACGGCCGCCTGGACCCGGCCGACCGCAGGGCTGTGGACGGGATTCTCAACGGAACCGGTTGCGACGCGTTGTTCTGAAGGGGGTTCGCCTGGCCCACTAGGAGGCGGGCCGCATGGCGTCAGTGCGGATGGGAGCGTGGTCGAGCCGCTCGAATGTCGCCTCGCCCTCGGTGATGGCAATCATCGCGTCAAGCGGGACGTTTCGGTACTCCCGGCGCGTATCCGACGCCGGCCACCACAGGACGAGCCGGGCGATTCTTTCCGCGTCGCCAAGACCGATCTCCTGGCGTGCGACTGACGAACCCCCGAAGCCGCTGACGATGCCAGCCGCACGGTGAATGGCGCGTTGCCCGCTCGGCGTCTCGACGTCAACCCGGATGCGAACGCCGAGCCCGAGGCGGTTGCTGCGCGTACCGTTTAGCACCAGCTTGAGGAACCGGCCTCGCATCCCCGGGTTCAGCAGTAGGGCGTTGCCTGAACGGTCGCCGGGGAACATGCCGCCCAACTGGTGGTAGACGTCCATGTCGCCGTCGTGGTCGATGTCGTTGAAGGCGATTCCATGGCCCTTCTCGAACCGGTCGAATCCGCCGTCGACACTGACGTTCTCGAACTTCCGCCCGCCGACGTTGCGGAGCATGGCATTGGGAACCGCGGTCTCGTAACTCGGCTTGCCGGTGCCCAGGTAGATGTCGAGGAAGCCGTCGCCGTCGAGGTCCCCGAAGTTCGCGCCCATGGCCAGGTAGACATGCGCTAGATCCATCTGCCGCGCAACGTCGGTGAAGGTCCCGTCGCCGTTGTTGCGGTAGAGAGCGGGGGTCGTACCTCCATGGTCGAGCCCCAGCACGTCGCGGGCAACGTCGTGCACCGTGCCGTCGTAGCCGTTGACGAAGAGATCGAGCCAGCCGTCGTTGTCGTAGTCGAAGAACCAGGACACGAAACTGTAATGCGGTCCGGTGACTCGGGCGCGCGTCGCGACGTCTTGGAACGTGCCGTCGCCGCTGTTGCGGTACAGCCGGTTGACGCCGCGGTTCGAGACGTAGAGGTCAAGGTCGCCGTCGTTGTCATAGTCACCGGTCGCGACGGCCTTGGCGAAGCGGTCGTTGGTGACGCCCGCGACTTGGCCGACCTCGACGAACGTGCCGTCGCCTCGGTTGCTGTAGAGACTTGAACGTGCCGCCAGGGCCGCCGTCGACTCGTTGCCAACGTAGAGGTCGAGGTGCCCGTCGTTGTCGAAGTCGCCCCACACCGCGGCCTGGGTCGGCAAGTGCTCTTCCACGCCTGCGCTGCGTGTCACGTCCACGAAGCGGCCGTTGCCGTCGTTGCGCAGCAGCGAGTTGCGGATTCGGCCGTAGCGTTCCATCCACGCACCGCGCAAGGCGTAGATGTCGACGTCACCGTCGTTGTCGTAGTCGGCACCGACGATGTTGAGCGCACCGAGTTGGTGCTCCAGGCCCGACCCCGCAGTACGCTCCTCGAATCGTCGTGCGCCGACACTCCGAAAAAGGCGCATGGATCCGAAGGTATCCATGGTGGACGTCACGATGTCGAGCCAGCCGTCGCCATCGAAGTCCTCGACCATGACGCCGCCGGCCTGATCGTAGGCGTCGATCCCGAGTCGGGGCGCGACATCGTCGAACCGCGGCACGTAGGGCTCCTTGCTCGGCGCGAATAAGTTGATCTGCAGTGGGCCAGGTACGGCATCAGGATGGCGATCGAGCGCGTGCGCGCTGACGTTGGCGAGCCAGCGGGCGGACACGTCCTGCGGGTAGTGCTGCAAGTACTCGAGGAAACTGCGGAGCGCCACTTCGTAGAACTGCGCATGGTGCTCCGGAAGGCTCCACGCGGGCGCGACGGTGCAATTCCCGGTGCCTCGCTCGACCCCGCACCGAACTTGCTCGGCGAGATGCATGTAGGCGATGCCGCGCCGCTTGAAGAGGAAGTTGCGTTGCTCCTCCCAAGCGGCGCCGCTGTCTATCGCACGCTGGACGAGGCCGCGAATCAACTCGATCTGCCCTGCTGCTTCCTCCGCTTCACCGCGGATCATCTGCTGATGGGACAGCGACAGACGCGTGTTGAGTTGCTCCACGAAGGTCAAGGCCGGATCAGCGAGAGTGCGCTCGAGGCTCTCAAGGTGGATGTCCGCGAGCTGGTAGTCGCCATCGCGGAGTTCCTCGGCGACCTTGAGAAACTCGGTCGCGACCGTGGCGGAATCACCCGCCACGCTGCAATAGGACCACGGCACAGCACTGAGTAGTGCCGTCATGCAGGTGAAGCGCTTGACTCCCGCCATTCGCATCGCCCACTCACGCGACGCTGAGCGCCTTCTGGATCTCACGGCTCACCAGCCACAGCCGGTCCTGGCCCCACACCGCGAGCAAGGTCTCGCCGTCCTTGCCGATCAGGTGGAAACTCGGTACCCCCCAAAGGCCGACCTCGTACATGGCGACCCGGTTGCGCTCGATCGCGTCTTCCCAGTCGGCGTTGTCGATGATCGGCGCGGCATCTAGCCACGATAGCCCCGCCGCCTCCACGACCCGTCGCATGCCCGCGTCGCTCCCCGTATTGATGCCCTCGCGGAAGGCCGCGTGCATGAACGCGCTCAGCAACTCGGCGCCGCGGCCTTGCGATTCGGCCCACGGATAAAGGGAATAGCATCGCCGGACGGGATTGCCGATCGGGTCGCAGACCTTGCCCCAGGGCTTGTCGGGGGCGAGAGCGTGCGCCTCGCGGCTCGAATCGCTGAAGATGTACATGCCCTTCTGCCGGGGCACGGACAGGCCGCGCATCACCATGGGCAGGACGGGGCGCACGCAGGGATTCACACCGGTGTCCCGTGCGAGCGCCACCGCGGCGTCGAACACCGCCGCCGTGTACGGACTGCGGGCCGATGGGTAGATCTCCAGGGTAAGGGATCCGTCGTCCCGGAGCGGTCCGGACTCGACTGCGGGTCGCGGCGCCAGTTGGTCGCCGTCCACACGGCGGGCTCCGAGTTCGGCCAGCCGGCGCTCGAGGTGGTACATCCGGTCCACGCCCCAGTACCACTCGTCGCCGTAATGGAACATGGCACCGGAGTAGTGCCCCAGTTTCGCGCGCCGCGCATCACCCATCGCGATCCGCTCCGTTGCGACGGCTGGATCAACGGGCGGGTGCCGCCTCGCCAGTTCCGACATGGCATCGGGCGAGGCGGTCCACAACGCCTCGCCAACGAGCGGCGCCACGTCCGGGAAATCCGCGTTGTCGAGCCCGGCGAGAATGCGCTGTGCCAAATCGAGCAGATCGGCCTCGGCGTCGGTCCGCGATCGTTGTACGCCAGGGACGCCGGCTTCGGCCGGAAAGCTCAATCCGAAGTGCGGCGCGATCTGGGCGGCGTCGTAGCGGGACAGGGCGAGCAGCAGTTCCGGTTCGGGGGCGCTTTTGCCGTCCGCACCGGGTACGAGGTGGCTGACGATCTCCACGTCGTAGGTGTCAAGGAGGGGACGCAGAAGCTGAACGGCGAGGTGGCTGTAGCCGTCGTCCACCTGGTGGAAGTACTCGATCACGTGCCCACGACCCGCCTTGCGTCGTCGGCGTTCGGCCTTGGCACGTTTCTTCCGCACACGCTCGCCGCTCGCCATGCGCCGCAGGAACATCGAGATCGCCCAGCGCTGCAGCCCCGAGGGGTCCATGGTCTCGAGGCCGCCCTGGTCTTTGTATTGCGGCGTTGCTGGCGCGGTGGTCATGGCCGACCCTGGTGGTGTAAGGTCGCTCGATTGTGATGCACGCCTACTGAGGAAGGAAGCTCATGCCGAATTCGTCCCATGACCTGTTGATTTCCGGCGGCACCGTCGTCGACGGTTCCGGCGCAGCCCCGAAACGGGCCGATGTCGCGGTCGACGACGGCCGAATCACCCGCGTCGGCGACTTGTCCGGCGCCGAAGCCGCCAGGACCATCAATGCGGCGGGCAAGATCGTCACCCCGGGCTTCGTCGACCTGCATACGCACCTCGACGCCCAGATCGGCTGGGATCCCGAGATGCGCCCGAGCTCCTACCACGGTGTCACGACCGCGCTGATCGGCAACTGCGGCGTGACCTTCGCGCCCTGCGGCGAGGACAACCGCCGCTACCTGGCCGAACTCATGGAGGCGGTGGAGGACATCGCGGCGGACGCCATCATGGACGGGCTGCCGTGGAACTGGACGACCTTCGGTGAATACCTCGACTGCGTGCAGTCCCTCAAGCCGGCGCTCAACGTGGTCGGCATGTGCGGCCACTCGGCGATCCGCTTCGAGGCCATGGGCGACAAGAGTTGCGACGAGGGCGTACAGGCCGACGAACGCGAACTGAAGCGCATCGTGGAACTGGTGAAGGAGTCGGTCCAAGGTGGTGCCGCCGGCTTCTCCACGTCCCGTTTCCTCGGCCATCGAGTACCGGACGGCCGCCTGACACCGGGCACGTGGGCCGATCCGCGGGAAACCCGCGCCATCCAGGAAGCAGTGGTGGAAGCGGGCGGCCGCGGCGGCATGTTCCAGGTCGCGCCGGATATGCGAACACGTTACGACGTCGAGCGGCAGATGTTCGAGACCGGTGCCGAGATCGGCTGCCAGGTGCTGTTCTCAGGCGGCACGGGCCCGGACGGCGACGGTGGCGTCTCGCGTTGGGCCGAGTTTTTCGAGCGCAACAACGAGGACGGCAAGCGCGTCACGGGAATCTGCCATACGCGGCCGAGCGGTTCGTTCTTCGGCCTCGCCCAGCAGGCCTTCCTGCGCACGCCGGCTTGGCGCGAGATGATGAAGCTGCCGACCATCGAGGACCGCGTTGCCGCGCTCAAGGATCCGGCGACGCGCGAGAAGCTCGTCAGCGAAGCCAAGGAAGCCGGCGGCTTCGGCCAGGTGGCGCGCATCCTGCACCCGTTCGGCACGGACGAATACCCGGACTACGACCTCGGCAACGAGAGGAACCTGCAGAAGCTAGCGGACGATGCCGGCAAGGACCCGGTTGACGTTTACGTCGAGCGCCTGATCGCCTCGGAGGGTCGCGAGCTGTGGAACCTCTGGGCGTTCGGTGGCGCACTCGAGAACCAGTGGAACTACATGCGCCTGCCCCACGTCGTGCCGATGCTCGGCGACGCCGGCGCCCACGTCGGCCAGTTCACCGACGCCGACTCGCCGACCTTCCTCTTGAGCGAACTCACGCGCGACCGCGGCGTCTACTCGCTGGAGGAGGCGGTACACCGCATCTCCGGGAAGTCCGCGCAAGTGCTCGGCTTGAAGGAACGCGGCGAGATTCGCGAAGGCTGGCATGCCGACATCAACGTCATCGACTATGCCGAACTGCGCTCCTGCCACCCCGAGTACGTCCGCGACTTCCCGCACAACGGCGGTCGGCTCGTGGTCAAGAGCAAGGGCTACGACGCCACGATGGTCGCCGGCAAGGTCGTGATCGAAAACGGCCAGTACACGGGCGACCGGCCGGGGACGGTGATCCGGGAGTTCATCCGGGGGTAGCTAGCCCGCTTCAGCTTTCGAGGAAGGGCCCCGTGACTTCGTAGGTCAGCCCGTCGCTTAGCGAGCCCGACCGGCCGCGCTGGGAACTGAAGTACAGGCGCGTCATGTCCGGGCTGAAGGCGGGCCCGGTGATTTCCGAGCCCGAGTGCCCAACGAGCCGGAGCAGGGGCAAGACGTCGCCGTCGGTGGTGATGACCACGATTTCCAGATTGTCCCCGTCCTCGGCGACGAGCAGGTGCCCGTCGTGGGTCACATCGATGTTGTCCGGGCTGCCGAGGATGCGTCTATCGGCGGTTGCGCGGTTGTAGATGATCTCCATGCTCTGCTCGGCGATTCGGTAGCCGTACACACGGTGGTCGCCGGTGGTCGTGAAGTAGACGGTGCCGTCGTGGTAGACCATGCCCTCGCCGCGGTTGAAGGCCGTGCTGCTCGGAACTTGACGGCGGGTGGATACGCTGCTTCCTGCGGGATCCGAGAGGCCGATCCATGACACGGTATCGTCGTCGTCCGTCCTTGCGACTTCCAAGGTACCTGACTCGAGGTTGGACCGCCCGTCGCTGTCCACCTCGTCCGGCGTGAAGCGATAGAAGCGCCCGTCGCTTCGGTCCTCGGTGAGGTAGATCACGCCGGTCAAGGGATCAGCGACTGCGGCCTCGTGGTTGAAGCGGCCCAACGACGGATAGCTTCGGGCAGACTCTTCCCCCATGGGGTCGCATTCCCACACAAGCCCGTTCGAGACTTCCTCGCACGACAGCCAAGTGCCCCACGGCGTGCGCCCGCCAGCGCAGTTGCGTCGTCCGCCGGACATGATCGAGTAGGCATCGACAAGTTCGCCGTTGGCATCGAAGCGCAATGCGCCGACGCCGCCGGACCCGCCGTCCAGCTCGCTGTTGCTGACGTAGATCCACCCGCCATCCGGGTGCTCGAACGTGTCGCCGTCGTCGGGCGAGCCATGCCAACGGTAGGTGCTGCTCGCGACCGGCCTCTCGCCGGCCGTGGCGATTAACCGGGACGAAAACCCTTCCGGAAGCTGAATCCCATTCGCGTCGGCCGCTTGCAGCGAGCCGATTTCCGGCAATCTGGACGGCGGAAGGCTGGCCTGCGGCTCGCCTACCAGGCGGTGTAAAAGGGCATACCGCCCCGCCCTCGACCGGGGCATTTCTTCGTCTTCGGCAGCGAACGCCCGGAGCAGCGACGGTGGGGCGAGGAGGCACGACGCCGTTCCGGCGGCGAGGCGCAAGAACTCGCGTCGTCGAATTGGCCTTGGATCTGGCGGCATGCGAGTCGTTCCAGATTGGGCGGCTTGACCATAGCATAGGACCCGCGGCACGGCTCTGCCGCCGTTTACTCGTCGACTACCAGTGGCTCGTGGGTCACCGTTGGCACGCGCCGCGCGATCGGTCCGAGCCACAGTCTCGGGTTGGACCGTGTCCACCAACGCCCAACGTCGGCGTGGTCTGTGGGAGCGTCGGCTTCCGTGAAGCGGTAGCGGTAGGAGATGATCCGAATGTACTTCGGCGGACCGTCGCCGAATGGCGACTCGATCCACCTGAGTACTGTGGGTTCCGCCTGGAACAGCCTGAAGACCAGGTCGTGTACCCAGGGCACGCGCTGCGGCACCGTGAGTGCGGCAAACCACATCTGCCAGTCCAGCCGGGGCTGGTGCGGTGTCGCCCAGCCCGGAACGCGGTCGACGTCGCCCGGCTTGAACGGGAACTCGTACTCGAGCCATGTGTCGCCATCCATCGAGCCCTCGATGATCAGTTCGCGGCGTTCGGTCGTCATCACCGCGAACAGGCCGTAGCGGTTGACCAGGCGCAACGGGTCGACCCATTGCGCCGGATTCGGAAAATGCACGAAGGCCGCAACCGTCTGGCATAGGCCGAGCGCGATCACCGCGCCGGCGAGCCAGCGCGCCCCCAACCGTTGAGCACTGAAGCGCGGTCGGGGCGCGGCGCCATCGCGGCGCAGGAAGCGATCGTCCAGCAACGCGATGCACACGACGATGGTCAGCAAGTTGAAGAAGTTGTAGCTGCCGGTCACGAAAATCAGCACCTCGAGGAAGACGAAGGCGAGTGCCGCCGCGGCGCGCATCTTGCGCGGCGCCAAGATGAGAAAGGGCAGCACCAGTTCGATAGCGAAGGTGGCAGCCACCGCGAACTTGAGGACGGTTGCTGGCAACTGATGAGCGAACCAGGCGAGCGCGTTCGGCAGCGGCTGGGTCTCGAAGTGGTACTCCAACGCCGACAGGTCCGCCCACACGGGATCTCCGGAGAGCAGCTTCACGGCGCCGGAGAGGAACATGAACCGGAAAGCGAGCAGCCGCAACACCCAGATGCCGGCCGTCGGCGAGCGGGCGAGGATCGCGACGGCGAAGAGGGACTCGACGAGAAACGTGTCCCACTGGTAGGCGGTGAAGGTCTGACCGACCCCGAGAAGGGATAGGTACGCAGCGTAGGCGCCGAGTGCCGCCGTGGCCTTGAGCCTGCCGACAAGGCCGACCAGGGCGCACAGGACTCCGAATCCGAGCGCCCAGTGGGGCGAGATGCCGAACCATAGGACCGTTGGCACGCGCCAGTACCCGCCAACGCCGAACGTGGCGTACACGGCATCCAGGTACTCCCCGGCCGGGAGCACACCGTTGTCGCCGATCAGCGCCTCCGCCTGCAGCCAGAACGACGCGAACGCCACGAGCACCATCGCCATGACGCCCCGGTAGACGACCTCGGCCGTCAGTTCGAAGCGAGCGGGCTTGAGTTCGTGGCCGAAAAGCCACCGAGCGACATGCAGGCAGAGAACGCGGTGGCGCGAGACCCACCGGTATAGGCACTCCGCGACGGCTGCGAATCCGGGCACGTGCCGGTAGACCCGGAGCCAGGACTTGCGGCCGCCGATGGCAAGCGTCTGGAAGGCGGCGTCGGCGCCCGACGCGGCGGAGCCTGGCGCGAACAACCAGATGGACGCGGCAAAGTCTTCAGCCCCGTGATCGGGGTATTGGTCCGCGACGTCCTGGTAGGGGACGTACTCCACGCCATCGCCGGTGATAGCGTGCGCGTAGTCCACGGTGTAGCGGCAGAAACCGCATTCGCCGTCGTACACCAGCCGCGGAGTCATCTTGCGCCCGGATGGTAGCATCACGGTCGATGCAGTCCCCCGATCCGGCGTCCCTGGCTGGCGTCCTCAGGGCCAACACGACGGACGGCGCCGCGGTTCTCGCCCGCCAAGCGATCGCCTTGTTGCGAGACTACGTCGCTCGCGCGCCGACCGATGGGCTGCACGCGGCGACCGCGGATTGTGCACACGTGCTTGCAGAGGCGCGGCCCGACATGGCAGCGGTCGGCAACCTGGTCCGATGTTGGCACGACTCGTTTGCGTGGCCGGACGCGGACTTCCGCGCGTCAGCGTTGGCGCATTGCGACGCGGTGCTCGACCGCGCGGAACGAGCGCTCGCGGAGACCCTCGCCGACGCGCGTAGCCGCCTCGCCAGCCTCACCGCCGACAGCGAGGTCCTCACGCACAGCGCCTCGTCGACCGTACGTGCCACGGTCGCCGGCTTGCCTTTCCGGTTGCTGGTGACGGCATCGGAGCCGGGCGGGGAGGGTCGCCGCTTCGCCGCGGAGATGGGCGCTCGCTGCCTAGAGGACGATGAAGGTCCAGCGGCCGCGGCTGAAGCGGCGGCGGTGGTCGTGGGTGCCGACGCCATCGGTGCGGAAGCCTTCGTGAACAAGGTTGGCACGCGCGTTCTGGGCGAAGCCGCGCGACGGGCCCGAACGCCGTTCTACGTCGTCGCGGAGAGCTACAAGTGGCTCCCGCCAACCCAACCGTTGATCGCCGGCGGGCCGTTCGAGGCCGTGCCCAACGCGCTCGTCACCGCGTTTCTATGCGACAGGACGCCAGGCGTCTCGTTCCGTCCGGTTAGCGGGTAGACCGCCTCAAGGCGAAGCGATTCCCGCGCGTGCCGCCCAGATTGCGTTCAGCTTGTCGACAGCCGCCTTCCGGTGCCCGCTGCCGGCTTGGATCTTGTCGCCGAGTTCCAGGTGCTGGTCCGATTCCGCATCGTACGCGGGCCATGCCGGCAGACCGTCGACGTTGGGGTCTCCGGTGGCGGCGAACTGCACCCAGTAGCGGATCATCGCATCGGCTAACGCCTGGTCCGTGCCGTTGCCGGCCGCCGGGCCGGTCAGGTTGTTGAACGCGTAGCCGATCTCGGCGGCGTGGGCAGCCCCCATCATGGGATTGGCGATCGAGCGGCGGCTGAAGTGGTACTGCCAGGCCGCCGACGGCACGTTGGCCATGCCGGCGAGCATGTTGCGCGTGCCCCACACGAACCAGGTATCGGTGATGAACTGGTTCTTGGCCTGGAACAACGAAGCGGCGTCAGTCGCCGGATACAGCGCCAGGACGGCCGCAGCATGTTCGCCGAGGCCGGCCTTCGTACCGGCCTCGTAGTCGGCCACGGTGTTGAACGGCAGCATGCCGACGAACATGGTGCCCTCGTCCGTGTTGGTGCCCGCCATGACCGGCACGTCCATCTGCTTGCCGGTCGCGAACACGGTCAGGACGTGGTCCGGCATGAAGTCGGCGTCGATGGTCACATGGACCCCGAAACCGGCCTGCTGAGCCGTGTTCATGGTGTCCATATCCACCGCGCGAAGGGCCTCAAGCGAGTCCGCTTCGGGGAATTGCGCGGTCACCCAGTTGACGCCGCGCTCCTCGGCGCTTGGCCCGGCCGGCGAACCTTCGGTGAGCGCCGCGTAGTTGGAGTCCGTGAGCCACGCGCTCTGCACGATGGCGCGGTGGAAGAGGCCCTTCGAATGCGGCGACGCGAGCAGTGCCTGAACGCTGGTCCCGCCGGCCGATTCGCCGAAGATCGTGACGTTGCCCGGGTCGCCGCCGAACCCCGCGATGTTGCGTTGCACCCACTTGAGGGCGGCGACTTGGTCGAGCAGGCCGTAGTTGCCGGAGGTGCCGCTCTCCGCCGAGAGCAGCGGATGCGCGAGGAAGCCGAGCGCGCCGAGCCGGTAGTTGATCGAAACCAGGACGACGCCGCGCTTGGCGAGGTTGACGCCGTCGTATATGGCTTGGTGGCTCCAGCCGAGCGACAGCCCGCCACCGTGAATCCAGACCATGACCGGCTGATTGGCGTCCGTACCCGCGGCCGTCGTCCAGACGTTGAGGAAGAGGCAATCCTCGGAAAGCGTCGGCAAGGCCTCGCCGGTCATTTGTGCAAGGCCGGGACCTTGTGGGCAGATTTCGCCGAATTCGTTGGCCGAGCGGACGCCTTCCCACGCGGCCGGGGGCATCGGCGGCGTCCAGCGGGCGTCACCGACGGGCGGCGCGGCATAGGGAATGCCGCGGAAGACGTGGACGCCCCCGGCGTCATCGGCTGCGGCGCCCTCGATCACGCCCGTGTCGAGTTCGACCTGGGCGGCGAGTGCGAAGGGTGCCAGCAGAATCGAGGCCAGTGCCGAAACGCCTGCGATCATTGAAGACATAGCGAGAAACCGTCCTGAAGGTCGGCGTAGCATATCCGAGACCACGCGGGATCAGTCGAATCGGAACGTCGTGAGCCAATGGACACCTGGTTGACCGTCGCTGCGACCATTTGGGCTGTCGGAGCCCTGCCTACGCTGGCGGCAGGACTTCGCGGTTGGGATCCCGTTGGGCGGCTCGGGCGAAGCGGCGTCGGCACCCGTGTGAGCGCCCGGTGGGGGTGGTTCGTGTTCGAACTTCCCGCCCTGGTGACCTTCCCGGCGATCTACTTGGCGAGCGCCAACCACCATCTGGTCGGCAACGTCGTCCTCGGCCTATGGCTTGCCCACTACGGTCACCGCGGTCTGGTGTGGTGCTGGCTGGTGCCGAAGCGTGGTGCGACGGTGCCCGTGGCCATGTGCGGCGCATCGATCGGTTTCAACCTGGTCAACGGCGCGTTGCTGGGCTGGTTCATGGGGTACGTTGCCGAGTACGCCGCACACTGGCTGACTGATCCCCGCTTCGTTGTTGGCATCGGTCTTTTCGCAGTCGGCGCGGGGCTGAACGTCTGGGCGGACTACCGGCTCAGGTACCTGCGCAGGTTGAGCCGGCAAGACCGAGTGGTTCCGACCGGCGGACCCTTCCGCTTCGCGTGTTGCCCGAACCTGACGGGAGAGATCATCGAGTGGGTCGGCTTCGCCTTGCTGACCTGGTCGCTGCCGGGCCTCGCCTTTGCCCTCTGGACAATCGCCAACCTGGTCCCGCGGGCGCTGTGGCGCCGGACCTGGTATCGGGGCAACTTTGACGACTTTCCTCGGGAGCGAGCGGCGCTGGTCCCAGGAATCCTGTAGGGTCAGTTCCTCCACAGTTGACGCATGGCGGAGCTCGATGTATTGGCGACGTAGCCACGCAGTCCTGACTGTACTGGCAATCGGCATGGTCATGCTGCTCACGTCCTGCATCTTCATCGTCCCCGACACCCGTAGCAAGGGACCCTTGCGCGTCGAACTCCCCATGCCGGCCAAGAACCCGACCGTTTCCTATGACGGTCGACCTCGACGATCTTTCGTGCGACGAGTTGAAGGTTGCGCTCGACGTCCTCCCCAAGCCTGGGAGGTCATGGGGTGCTGCGCGCGGAACCGACATCCAGAGCAGTCCGCGGGAATGGCAGATCAGGCGTCGCTTGCGCGAGATCGAGAATGCGATCGCCGCCCGGTGTAGCCCCGTGCTGGAACTCCCGGAGGGGCTATAGGGTCACGCTGACGGACGGGCTCCGGGGCGCTCCGGCAACGCATCCACCATGGCCCGGATGTGATGGATGGTGGTACCGCAGCAACCGCCGATGATCTGCACGCCGCTCTCGACCCAGCCGCGGCAGTATGCCGCGAAGTCGTCCGGGCCGACCGGCAGAGGGCTGCGGGTAACCGCGTCGTAGCCGTTCGCTTCGGGGTAGGCCATGACCGGGCCGCGCCAGCGTTCGAAGAGGACATCGAGCCCCGGTGCCATCGACTTGACCGAACTGTGCATGATCCCGAGGACCTGCGGGTCATACGCGGCGAGCGTGTCGATGATCGTCTCGAGCGGCTGCGTCGGTCCTTGCTCGTAGTCGTCCGGGAGTAGGTGCGGGTCTTCCTCCCCCTGGTGCCAGCCGACCATCTTGCCGTCCCGTCCCCGACTGGTGCTCATCCCGGTCCACACGGGCAACCCGGTGGCGACGGCCGCCTCCATGAGCCGGACGGAGTGCTCGGTCTCCAGCATCATCTCCATCAGCAACAGGTCGCAGCCGGCCTCGGCGAGCGTATCGGCGATCTCCCGGTAGTTCGCCGCTTCCTCCTCGGGCGTCGGCAGGTACTGCGGGTCGGTGGCGACCGTGCCCGGTATCCAGGCAACGTGGTTCGACAGCGACCCGGCGATCGCGACCTCCCGGTTCGGTGCAACGCGGTCTCGCGCTTCCCGGGCAAGCTCGACCGCACGGCGGGTAACGGCCACCGCCTGGTCGCCGTAGCCGGCGGCCGCGAGCACGTGCCGACAGTTGGAGAACGTGTTGGCCGTAATCACGTCGGCGCCCGCCGCCAGGTAGGCCTCGTGCACTTGGCGCACGATGTCGGGATCCGTCACATTGGCCACACCGCACCACGCCACGGGATGCATCTTCCCCCCGAGACGGCCGATCTCCGAGCCGATGGCGCCATCGAGCACGATGACGTCGCCGACTGCGAGTTTTTCGTCGAGAATCATCCAGAGGCCCTCCTTCAAGCGTCATTGGGTGAACGGACATGGCGGCCTTACAATGTTGCGCGGTCGGTCACGTTCGTGAGGCGGTATGTGTCCCGCTTGCGCTTGCTGACGACGAACGGATAGGTCGTGCGTTCGACCTCGAACAGTCTGGTGTCCCCCAACCTCAGATCATGCACTTGGTCAGCCAGGGTTTTGTGATAGCCGAGGCGTAGTTTTTCGCCTGTGTCTTGACGCTCGATCTCAATACGGTTGCGGACCGACAGGACGTTCACGGTAGCTAGGACGCACTCGGTCGTGGTGGTCGGCTCGCCGATTTCGTCGAGCAGAGCCCGGACGCGAGTGACTTCGGTCGGTCTGCCGTCCCACCGATAGATTCGGTCTGGAGCACTCCACTCGAGATCGGCCGCGAGGTATTCGGACTCGAGACGGGACAGGAATACACCCATCGACCTCCCGGCATTGATCCCGATCGCATGAACGCGGTCGGCGAAGTCGTCTACGTCCGAGTCGAGCAGGTCGAACACATCCCTGAGCGCTGACTCTAAGGCGGAGACGCCTGAAAGATCGGGTGCCGTATTGCCCAGGATGACCAGTTCCGTGCTGCCCATCTCCAGACCCGCGAGGCGTAGGTCAAGGTGCCGGACGAACTTCTGGTCTATTCGAGAGACGTCGCCGCCACGATCCCAGAACCGCCAGGCCGATTGTTCCAGAACCGCGTTGAAAGGGGTGATGAAGTTGGACAGCGCGCGTAGCGGGAGTGTCCCCGTCGCCAGGTGCGCGCCATCGAGCCTTAGACGAACCACCTCGTGCGCCCTCTCTGCCTTGGCAACCCGCAACCGCTTCTGGATGTCGATGCGGAGCTTCGTGGAAGATGATAGGAAGACTTGCTCTACCTTCGGTCTCTTGGATCGGGCGACAAGCTCCTCATCGCGTTCGACCATGCCGCTCACGCGCTGCAACTCGTGCTCGAGCTCGGCGATGTCGTCCGGATAGTTCACAGCTTGATGAAGGGAATGCCCTTGGCATTGTCTCGGTCGGGGTTTCGCGAGAACAGGCTAAAGTAGTAGCTCCTTCTATTGAGGTCGCTGGCTTCGAACACGTAGAAGTCGACCTGCCATCTGGCTCGCACGTATCCACGATTCTGGTAGTCCGACAGGAAATCGAGCCGGTTGAGATGCTCATCTGACATCGCGCTGGCGGTGACCAGTGGCATCGAGAGCACCAAGTCAATGTCTCCAGGCTCCGGCTTCTTCGTCGCGTAAGAACCGTCGATCCACAGTTCGCCATGCGCTCCTAGGCGCTCAAGTTCGCCGATGAACAGCCTCAGCTGGCTGGTGAGTCGGCGGCGCAAGGGAGTGTCGAACCCTGGTCCAATGAACAGCCGGCCGATGTCGTCACGCGAAATCTCGGCCAAGCCCGGTGCGAAAATGGGAGGGAATGTGGGTTTTGTACTTGGCGGCATAGTTGGGAGTAGGAGCGAAGAGCTCGATCCTCACGCAGTCCTCTGATCATACGGGCGGTGTAGGTCTGCATCCAGACCCCGGGGCTCTCCTCCCGGCCGGACGCGACCTGGCTAGCCCCAAGCTTGGGCTGTGGCGGGAAGCTACGTGTGACGCTTCAGCCGGCCCGCGAGCTTCGATTGCGAATAGCGACTTGCTGGGCGACCCCGCCCGGATGGGGGCGGAGACGGTTCAACGATCCTTGAGCAGCCCCTCGAGCTCCGCGATGGTTATGCGTCCTGGCTTCAGGCTCTCGCGCACTAGCCGATTGCCGATCTCTTGGACGATCTCGTTGGCCCGGACGTCGACCCCGTATTGCCGACCGAGGAGGACGATTTCGCCGTTGAGGAAGTCGGTCTCGATGTCGCCCGTCCCGCGCATCATGCTCTGCAGGGACGAGCCGCCGTGGCGGTTGTGGCCGGGGACCGGCGCGCCGTTGATCGTGCCGCGGCGGGCACGCGTCTCCTCGACGGTCGCGCAACGGATTCCCGCGGCGGCATAGCAGGCGAGGGCCTCTTCGCGGAGAACGCGGGCGATCTCGCGCGAGCCTTCGCCGGTGGCGGCATTTACGGCATTGCTCAAGTTCGCCAAGAGCTTCTCGTACTTGTGGCGCATGATGTCCGCGTCCGGCACGGCACTGAAGCCGGCCTTCGCGAGGGCGGCCGTCACCTCGGTGATGTAGTCGTCCACGCCGCTCGGGTAGCAGCCGGCGTCGAGGCCGCCCGCTGTGTTCTCGGCGAAGTTGACGACGACGCCGGGTTCGAGGTGTTCGGCGGGAAGCCAGACGACCATGCCGTAGGTGTGCGGAAACCGGCGCAACGCCGACCGCTCGTTCTCGACGCCGTTCTGGCAGCAGATCACGTGCGCTTGACCCCCCGTCGCGCTGTATAGGTCGCGCAAGGCCTCCTCGGTGTGCTGGCTCTTCATGCACAGGATCACCGCATCGTCGGGTGCGATGTCGGCATCGCGGGGATGGTCGGCGCACGGGATGTCGAGGAACAGGTCCTGGGTTGGCGAGACAAAGCGCAGGCCGTCGCGCTGGATCGCCCGGAAGTGGTCTCCGCGCGCGATCAGGCACACCTCGTAGCCGGCTAGGTGGAGGCGCGCGCCGATCGTTCCGCCGATTCCGCCGGCCCCGTAGATCACGTAGCGCATCAGTCGGCCGCCTGGAGTTCCTCGACGGTACGTGTCTTGAGCCGTACGGCCCCGACCGTATCGCCGCGTGCTAGCGAGGGCTCGCTGGCCAGTCGACGCCGCGCGGCATCGATTTCACCGGCGTATTGCGGTAGCCACTCGGCCTGGGCGACGAGCATCTCGTCCACCATTTGCCAGACCTCCGGGGGATTGCACACGGCGCCGACCAGCGGATCGAGTAGGATCGCCTGCTTGAGCAGTTCAACGTCGCCGGTGACGGCTGCTTTCGTCGCCATCCGCTGGACCTGGATGGAGTTGTTGCAGATCGCGGCGCAGCCGAGGGGCAGATCGCCGACCACGGGGATCGACAGGCCGTTGCGATCGACGTAGCCGGGGACCTCGACGATGGCGTCGTCGGGCAGGTTGGTCACGATGCCGTCGTTGCGCACGTTGAAGTGGCCGCGGTAGACGCGGCCCGTTGTCATCGACTCGATGATGTACGAGCCGTGTTCGTCGCTCCGTTTCTCGGGGGCAAAGTCCCACGCCGGCCCGTCGCGCCACTTGGGGAAGTCGGTCTCGAACCAGTTGCGGTTCTCGGTGCAGACCCGGAGATAGCCGCCGGTCTCGCCGAGGATCCAGGCGTCCGTGGAGATCCAGTCGCGGATCTCGTCCGGGCGCTTGCGGTACCAGGGCAGGTACTCGGACAGGTGCCCGTTCGACTCGGTGCTGAAGTAGCCGAAGCGGCGGATGATGTCTATGCGCACCTTCTCGCGTTCACGAATCACCGGGTCGGCTTCGAACAGCTCCAGGAGGTCGTCCGCCCAGTCGACGCCGTCGAAGAGGACCTTGAAGTACCAAGTCTGGTGGTTGATGCCCGCGGCGACGATGTCGACGTCGGCCTTGGTGATGCGGCGGAAGCTTGAGTCGTCCTCGGTCCGTCCGTCGTTGACGTGGCGCTCGAAGAGTCGCGCGAGCAGGTGGTGCCCGCCTTGAACCCCGTGGCAGAGGCCGATCGTCCTGACGGGCGAGTGGTCCAGTGCCGCCCAGGTGTTCATCGCCATCGGGTTGGCGTAGTTCAGGAGCACGCGGTCCGTGCCGGCGTAGCGTTCGATCTGATCGACGAGCTCGAGGATCATCGGCACGGTGCGTTGGCCGTACATCAGCCCACCGGCGCAGATCGTGTCGCCGACGCACTGGTCGACGCCGTATTTCAGCGGGATTTCGACGTCCGTTCGAAAACCGTCCAGTCCACCGACACGCGCCGTGTTGATCACGAAGTCGGCGCCTTCGAGCGCCGGTTCGCGTTCGGTTCCGGTCGACACTGTCGCCGGGACGCCGTTGGCCTCGATGTCGCGCCGGCAGAGCGTCGCAACCAAGCTCAAGTTGGCGGCACTGATGTCCTGGAACGCGAACGCCGTGTCCTGCAGTTCCTCCACGGAGAGGATGTCGCGTACCAGGCGTCGTGTGAAGCCGATGCTGCCGGCCCCGACGATTGCGATCTTCATGAAGCACCTCCTGATTGGACGTGGAACCGGTCGACGAATTCGCCGCTCGCCTTCATCCGCTGGTAGCGCCACTCCCACGGCGACTCGCGCAGGCGGTTCGGGCCGTTGCGGATGTCGTAACCCATGTTGGCCGCCTTCGGGTAGTGGCTGTAGATCATCATCCGTCGCGGTGCCCCGGATTCGTTGGGGCTAGACGTGTGGATCAGGCAGCTATGGAAGAACATGACCGATCCCGCCGGGGCGTCGATGGGCACGGCGTCGGCGAGGTCGACGGTATCCGGCGGCACCTCGAGGCCGTTGCGAACGCGTAGATGCTCGATGTGGTCCTTGTGGCTTCCGGGGAACACCTTGATCGTGCCGTTGTGCTGGCTGCAGGCGTCGAGGGTGAGCGCCGAGGAGATGATCTCCTTCGGATAGTCGTTGTAGCGGTAGTACGCATAGTCGTTGTGCACGGGGAACCGGTCGTCGTCCGCGGGAGTGCGGAAGAACTCGACACCGTTCAGCGCCGGGACGGGCTGCTTGTAGTTCAGCTTCTCTTCCATAAGGACGGGCTCGTCGTCCATCAGCACCGCCATGGGCTTGAGCAGCCGGTCGTCGGCGGATGCTTCGGCGAGGTGCAGGGCGAGGTCGATGATCGGCTGGATCTTGCGCACCACCATCGTGCCGTCCGTTTTGCGGCGGATGTCGAGGCGACGACTCTGCCGTTCGTTGGCGAGCGACGAGTTGATGATGAGCTCGAGAATGAAGTCCGCATCACGGCGCAAAGCGGCGACTTCGTCGGCATCGAACACCGCCGGCAACACGACGTAGCCGTCGCGTTCGAAGGTGCTCAAGAGGTGCGATGGCATGGCCACGATGGTAGCCGCTCGAGAAAATGAAGAAAGTATGGAACGCGACTCTTTAAGCGTTTGATGTCGCTTGCAAATGTCAAATCGACCCCTTGGGAACCCCGGTTTCGGGCTGTTCGGGCGTTTCGTTCTGCTATATTTCTAGGCCTCACTAGTCGGGGCTGCGTCGCTTTTGGCGACGTTCGCGCAGCCGCTCTAAGCGACCCGTGCGAACCGTGCAATGTGCAGTTCTCCTCGGCAGGGCGATCTCACTGAACACTCAGCCCGACTAGTGAGGCCAACCGCTGAAGATTCAACCAAAACAAGCCGTTAGGGCTGTTGGTTCGTCATTACGATGCACCCGCTGGCGGCGAACATCCCGCCGACCCCGAGGCATACGGAGATCTCCGCGTCCGGCACCTGGGCGGGTGCCGTGCCGCGCATCTGGCGCACGCTCTCCTGCAGCGCGTACATCCCGTACATGCCGGAGTGCATGTAGGACAGGCCGCCGCCGTTGGTGTTGAGCGGCAGCTTGCCGCCGGGCCGCGTATTGCCGTCCTCGATGAAGCCGGCAGCCTCGCCACGTTCGCAGAAACCTAGGTCTTCGAGACCCCAGATCGGCAGGTGGGCGAAGGCGTCGTAGACCATCAGGTGGTCGACGTCGCCGTGGCTGATGCCTGCGGAACGCAGCGCTTCGCCGCCTGCGATCCGAAACGCCTGCGAACTGGTCAGGTCCTTCATCTGGCTGACCATGGGGGACTCCACCGACTCGCCGCTGCCGAGGATGTACACCGGCTTGTTGGGGAAGTCCTTGGCGCGTTCCGCCTTGGTCATGATCAGGGCACCGCCGCCGTCGGTGACCAGGCAGCACTCGAACAGGTGGAAAGGGTAGGCGATCATGCGCGAGTTCATCACGTCTTCGACCGTGATCGGATCCCGGAACGACGCCCGCGGGTTCATGCCCGCCCACTCGCGCTGCACGACGGCGACCATCGCCAGTTGCTCGTGGGTCATCCCGTACTGCTTCATGTAGCGCAGCACGCCGATCGTGAACATCGTGGTCGGCCCCATCCCGCCGTAGGGCCCCTCGAACTGCGCGGGGAGCGATGCGCGACCGCCGCCTCCGCCGCCCCGGCCGACGCCGGAGCGTCCGCTCTCCCCGTGGGTGATCAGGATCGTGTCCGCGTAACCCGCCTCGATGGCGGCTGCCGCGTGGCGGACGTGCAGCATGAACGAGCAACCGCCGACGGAACTGCCGTCCACCCAGCGTGGCTCGATGCCGAGGTAGTGGGCGATGGCGATGGGCGACTCGCCTGCGGTTGCGACCCCGTCGATGTCCTTGGCCTGCAACCCGGCATCCGCCAAGGTATTGAGGGCGGCATCGGCATGGAGCTGGATCTGGCTTAAGTCGGGAATCTTGCCGAGTTCAGTGGTCTCGGCGGCACCGACAATGGCTACGGTCATGGCTCAGCTCCCTTTAGGCCGAAACAGTGGAATGGCGATGTCGCCGTGGTCCTCGAAGGTCACCTCGAGCGGCATGTCCAGCACGAGCGCCTCGGGCGTCTGTGGGCAGTCGACGATGTTGCTCATCATCGTGGGGCCTTCCTCGAGCTTGACCAGCGCGATGGCGTAGGGGCCGTCGAAGGACGGATGCGGGCGATAGTTGATCACGTAGCTCAAGAGCGAGCCGTTGCCGCTCGCCACGAACCACTCGACGTCACTCGAACTGTTCCCCGGGCACACGGGCCTTGGCGGAAAGTAGACAGTGCCGCAGTCGATGCAGCGTTGCAGGCGCAGTTCGCCCACTTTGGTGCCGTCCCAGAAGTGCTGGGTCTCCGGTGTCGGCTGCGGCAACGGTCTAGGCCGCAACCCGGTAGAGTCCGCCATGGAGTGTCCTTGCTTCGATCAAAGCGCGCGAGTATAGCCAATCGACTGCGGCCGCAGCGCCTGATCGAGTCGCCACGCCGGGCGTCGGGCGGTCAGCCGCCGCGGGCCTCCTCCGCGGATCGCCGGGCGCGGACGATGCAGCGCACCCGGTTTGGCTCGACTTGGAATTCCGGATCCTGTTGGCCGTTGTTGCGCAGAGCCTGCCGGGCAGCAGGAATGCCGAACCCATAGCGCTGCACGAGGCCCAACACCCGCATGGCCTCGGCGAGAACCGGGTTTCGGTAGTCGACCACGCCGGGTTCGGCGAAGTTGTCGACATTCACGCTGCCGTAGGGACCGCCGGGGCTGCCGATTTCCACGCGGTCGTCAAACCAGTAGACCTGTACGGGTGCATTGGTACGTTCGTAGGTGCGGTGCATCACGGCGTTGCGAACGAGTTGCTGGAGCGCATTCGTCGGGTAGATCGACGCCCGCTTCTCCACGGCCTCCGAAAGAAAGTCCACGGCGGTTCGGTTGTGAGCTACCAGCTTGTCGTCGAGCGGGCGTATGAGATCCGTGATCGGGCCTTCGCAGCGGGCCTCGTCCAGTACATCGCCACCCCATTCAGTCCCCGCGATACGCAAGAACTGGACGTAAGCGCCCGGGACGTGATCAATCCCGATGGCGCTCCCGCGTCCGTAGCGCCGACGAAGACTACGCCCGCCTGCTGGTGGTCCGGCAAGTCGTTGGCGAAGGCGCACACTGCCTTGCGGAGCCGCTGGGGCGAGTCGGCGTTGAGCGACTCCTCGCGTTCGGCCAGGTCCGACTGCAGGTCGGCAAGTAGGCTCTCGAGTTGGCGATCCGTGTAGGTGTCTGTCACCTCGGTAGGTGATCGCGCCAGTCGAAGCCCGGATCCGCAACGGCGACGAAATCCGGGTTGAGGAACGACGCCTTGGCGTTGTAGCGCAACGGGGCGCCGTCTGTGAGCATCACGGTACCACCAGCAGCCTGCAATACCGCATGGGCCGCGGCGATGTCCCACTCCGACGTCGGCCCCAGGCGCGGGTAGAGGTCGGCCTCGCCTTCGGCCAGGAGGCAGAACTTGAGCGAGCTGCCGACCGGCCGAGGGGCGATCTCGAACGACTTGGCCAAGGTGTCGAGGTACCCCGCGAGGCGGTCACCGCCATGGCGACGGCTGGCGACAACCGTAACCGCTCCCGCTTCCATCGCGCGTGTTCGAAGCGGCTCGCGCCTGCCTTCCTTCATCCGAAACGCCTCGTTGGCGCGGCAATCGCCCACATAGATGTGCCCCCTCACGGGGACGCCGACCACCCCGAGCACCGGTTCGCCGGCTTCGATCAGCGCGATGTTGACCGTGAACTCGCCGTTGCGGCTGACGAATTCCTTGGTGCCGTCGAGCGGGTCGACCAGCCAATAGCGCTGCCAGTGCCGCCGCTCTTCGAAAGGTGGCGGCTCGGCTTCCTCGGAGATCACCGGCACATCGGGCGTCAACTCGTGGAGGCCGTCGACGATGACGCGATGGGCGCGCAGGTCCGCCTCGGTGAGCGGGCTCGCGTCGTCCTTGGTCGTCACGTCGAAAGCGGTGTCGTAGACGTCGAGGATTTCGCGGCCAGCGGCAGCGGCCAATTGGATCAAGGCATCCTGCATGCCGGTAGTATAGGGCGATGATCGACTGGTCCCGGATCGACACCGTCCTGCTCGACATGGACGGGACGCTGATCGACCTGCGCTTCGACAACCACCTGTGGAACGTGGTCGTGCCGGACCGCTACGGCGAAAGGGAAGGCGTAGCGCGGGAACGGGCCGTCGAAATCCTCTATCGCGACATGCTGGCGTCCAAGGCCACGCTCGACTTCTACGACCTCGACTACTGGGCCCGCGAGACCGCGCTCGACATCGACGCGATCCACGAGGAGTTGATGCCGCTCATCCGCTACCGTGAGGATGCACCGGCGTTCGTGTCCGCGGTACGGGAGTCGGGTCGCCCGGTGGTGCTGGCCACCAATGCGCACCCGAAGAGCCTTGCGGTGAAGCACAAGGCCATCGGTTTGCTCGACACTGTGGATAGTTTTGTGTCCGCCCACGACATCGGCGTGCCAAAGGAAGACGTCGCCTATTGGCAACGACTGGCGTCCGACTTGGGTGACGGGCGTTACGACCCGGCCCGAGCGCTACTCGTCGACGACAACATCCTGGCGCTGGAGGCAGCGGACCACGCGGGCGTCGGCCACCTGATGTGCGTCGCGCAACCCGATTCGGGCGGCCAGCGACGAACGGACTTGCCGTACCCTTCGTTCACACGGTTCGCGGAGATCATGCCGTGAGTGCCGGACAGAACGACGGTGAGCCCCGCGTCCGTCTGGACAAGTGGCTGTGGGCGGCCCGCTTCTACAAGTCGCGAAGCCTTGCGAAGACCGCCATCGACGGTGGCAAGGTGCATCTGAACGACGCGCGCGTGAAGGCCGCGAAGGAGGTCGCCGTGGGCGACACGTTGACCATCACCCGCGGCGACGCCGTTCAGACCGTGGTCGTCACCGCCGTTGCGGAACGGCGCGGCAGCGCCACGATCGCCGCGACGCTCTACACCGAGACGACCGAGTCGATCGACGCCCGCGAGTCGATCCGCGCCCAGCGCCGGATGGAACGTGCTGGCCTGACGATCCCGAAGCGCCGACCGAGCAAGCGCGATCGGCGACAGTTGCGGGCGGTGAAGACCTTGCCAGAGAGTCCCGACTGACGCCCTAACTTGCCTCTTTTGGCGAAAACGTCATACTGATGCCAACTCTCTGAGGCATCAAGATGCTATGCGCACGACGCTGACCATCGACGACGATCTGGCCGTGGCGCTGAAGAGGTCGGCGCAGCACAGTGGCAAGTCATTCAAGGCCATCGTCAACGAGGCCATCCGCCGCGGACTGTCGTCTGGCGAGAAACCCGCAAGTCGGCGGGAACGGTTTCGTGTCTTGTCGGCACGGAGGGGGTTCTTACCCGGTGTCGATCCGCTGAAGCTCAATCAACTCGTTGACGAGTTGGAGGTGGACGGATTCCTGGAACGCTCGCACGGCAGGGATTCCGATGCTCATCCCGGACGTTAACCTGCTGGTCTACGCGTACAACGAAGACGCACCATCCCACTCGGCCGCCAAGGAATGGTGGGAGACGCTTTTGTCGGAGGACGAGCCGGTTGGCTTGGCTTGGGTTGCCATGCTGGGTTTCGTTCGCATCATGTCGAATCGTCGAGTCTTGGCATCCCCGATGCCACTCGTGGAAGCCGTCGGTCACTGCAGGGCGTGGCTGGCCATGCCGAACGTCCGCATTGTACTCCCTGGTCCGAGCCACTTGGATGTCATGGCCAGTCTCCTCGGTGGGCCGATGGGGTCCAACCTCGTCACCGATGCGCACTTGGCGGCTTTGGCAATCGAAAACCAGGCCGAGCTGCAGTCCAACGATAGCGATTTTGGTCGTTTCTCGGGATTGAGGTGGCGGAATCCGGTCGCCGGAATGGGTGAATAGGTTCGCCGATGGGCCGACACATTCGGCGGACGCGAATGTGGTCGCCACCTGTCATCCGCCGGGACGTCCTGCTCGGTTGATGGCCTCGGCCTGCTGGCGCTACATACACTTCGCCGCAGCGTCCACCCACCGGAGCCGTGCGATGTTCGCTAGCCACGCCCTGACGGCCTGCGTCGCCGAATTGCGCTCATCCTGGCGCCGCGTACGGACGTTTGTCTTCGTCGCAGTAGCGGCTACCGGGATCGTCTCGACTCTCGTCCTTGCATCGCTGGCCACCGGCCAGGTTGCGCCCTTGGCTGGCGCGTATGCGCCGCGGTTCGTGTTGTCCGCCGTCGGCAGCGCCTGGTTGTGGCTGTTCATGATCGCCGCCGTGTTCCTGGGCTTCGACGCGCGACAGCAGGATGAACGAGCGCGCGTCGCCGAGGTTCTCGACGCCAGGCCGGTATCGAACCTGGCGCTCCTGTGTGGCCGCCTGATGGGGACGATCCTCGTGGCTTGGCTGTCGCTGGCTGCCATCGCTTTGGCGATCCAAGGCGTCGGAACGGTCGGGCGAATAGTCCACGAGGCGTCTGGCAGCGAGAGCGCCACGGTCGCTTGGCGGCTTGCGGTGGCGGTGGAGCCGGTGTCTCTCGGGATGCTGCTGACGGTGGATGCCGTGCCCGCGCTTGCGTTTGCGGCGGCATTGGCGACGTTCCTTGCGGCGGCGTTCCGGCGCCGGGCCCTAACGGTCCTCGTCGCGCTCACGCTCATCGCCGTGCACATCTACGCTGTCGCCAACACGCCGATGTCGGCGTTGTCGGCCATCTCGTTCGTCACCAGCTATGCGGATTTCGCTTCGGACATCCTGCCGACGTACCCCGACGTGCCGACGCTCGTGCAACGCGCTGCGCTGCTCCTGTTCGCGGCCGCGTTGCTGCTCGGGGCGGCGGCACTGGGCCCACGCGCCGATGACCGGTCGGGCATCCGTCGCGGGATGGTTGCGATCCTGCTGACCGCGCTTGGCGTTGCGGGCCTCGCGGGTGTGGTTGCACACGCCGCCAGCGACTCCGCGACTCGCCGGCAATGGCTCACGGCCCAGGAAGCGGCGCGGGGTTTCGTTTTTCCGGACATCCGCCACGTTCGTGGCGAGATCCGGATCGAACCGGGCGAGGAACTGGCCCTGGACCTCGAGTTGCGAGTTGCCGCGGCGACAGGTACCAGCCTGGACCGTTTGTACTTCACGTTGAATCCCGGAATGGCGGTCCATGCGGTCGAGATCGGGGGCGAGCCCGCCGAGATGACGCGCGGCGACGGAATCCTCGCAGTCGAGCTCCGGGAAACCCTCTCCGCCGGTGCCGAAGTCAAGCTGACGCTCCGAGCGAGCGGGGTGCCGGATGGGCGCTTCGCCTATCTGGACAGCGCAGTCGACTGGCGCCGTTTGCCCGCGTCCAACGCCTTGGTCTTGCTCGGCACGGACGCACTCGTCTTCGCAAGGACCTACGTTGCGCTGATGGCTGCGGCGGCGTGGCTTCCAACCGCCGGTCCAAACTTGGCGGACCGTGCCCCGGACGCCTACACCGCGGACCTCACCGTGCAGGTGCCGGAAACGTGGCTGGTTGCAGGACCAGGGCGTCGTGAAGCGGTCCGGCCGGGAGTTTTCCGGTTCAGACCGGGGGCAGCCGTAGCGGATGTTGCGCTGTTCGCCGCGCGCTTCGAGCGGCGTGCGGTGGAGACGGCCGGTGTGATGCTCGAGCTTCTCGTGGTTCCGGAGCATGCTGGCCACCTCGACGGGCTCGGCGAGGTGATGGCGGGCGAAAACGGCATCATCGCACGGGTCGGGGACATGCTCGACGAAGCAAAGCGCCGTGGACTGCCGTACCCTCTCTCGGGGTTCGGCATGGTTGAAGTGCCGGCGCGGCTACGCGGCTACGGTGGTGGCCGGCAACTGGATACCGTTCTCTTTCCACCCGGACTGGCGCTGGTGCGCGAGTACGGTTTCCCTACGCGTTTCGAGCGCGCCTACCTGGATCGCGCCAACTTCCTGACCGTACCGAAACGGTCGACCGAAACGGCGGATCGCAAGCAAGGCACGTTGTATAGGCTTTTTCGCTACGAGGCCGCGGGGGGCGGACTTCACCATGTGGCCCGCCACGTGTTTCCGGTTCGGGGCGCGGCCGAAGTTCCGGGCAGCATTGCCGTGGATGCGTTGACTCGCGTACTGGCCGTGGGGACCGTCTGGCAGTTGTACAGGACGGGGTCGAATCCACCGTTCACGACGCATCGGTTTGCGGCTGCGCCAGCCGTCCGGACCAACCCTTTGCGGTCGCTTGTATGGGGTGGGGGGCCGTCGCGGCTGCATGCGGCGGACCGACCGGCGGTGTGGGAAGCGGCCGAACGGACGGCGCTGACCGATCTTGGTGTTCTCGACAACGCGGGGCTCGCCATGGACGTGCTGAGGCTTCGGGTCGACCATGCCGCCAATGCGCTGCGGGACCGGTACGGTTTGGACAAGGCCGGCGCGATGCTAGCGGATCTGCGCCGTGCGACGGGCGGAACCAGTTTCGACTTGGACGCCTTTAAGGCGGCGAGCGCTCGCGCGGACATGGACGTCGAGGCGTTGCTTGGCGACTGGCTGAACGCCACGGGCATGCCAGGCTTTCGCGTGTCGGCCGTCGACGTGTTCAGAATCCCGGACGGCGATGACGGAAAGCCGCGCTACCAAGTACTCGTCAACGTGAGGAACAGCGAGCCCGTCCCGGGTCTCGTTCGCCTGACCTATGCTGTTCGATTGGCTGGGACGGTGGTCCTCCCGGAGGGAGTGCCGTCGATTGCCGCCGTCAGGCCGCATCACTCGCCCCCGATCCCTGTTGCCGCCAATTCGGCTGTCCGGGTCGGGCGCATTCTGGAGCAGCCACCGGAGGCGGTCTGGTTGCAGACGTACTTGTCACGGAATCGTGGGGAGCTGTACCTGCCGGTGCCCGACTTCGACACGGAGAAGGTTGTCGCGGGCGAGCCGTTGACGGATGTGGAACCCAGCGACTGGCAAGCGACGGATCGTGGCATCGTCGTGGACGATCTGGATGACGGGTTCCAGGTGGAATCCACGGTTTCCGCTACGCGCCTGGGTGGCGCGGCGGTTCCGAACGAAACCGACCGTGGTCTGCCGGTCTATCGAAGAGCACCGCAGTCGGGTTGGGCGCGGCAACAGTTGCCGACGGCCTGGGGCCGGTACCGGCGAACCGTCGTGCGGATTGTCGATGGCGAAGGCTCGAGCCGCGTGGCCTTCGACGCCGAACTGCCCGAGCAAGGGCGATGGCAACTGTCCTACCACGTACCCAGCCTCCGCATGGTGGGGTTGGGCAGCGAGGCGTGGGGCCCCGCCGACGAGGTGGGCACACACCGTCTGGATATCACGAGTACCGGAGTTGCGATCACGGTCGACTTCGACGCGGCGGCGGCCGTGCAGGGATGGAACCGCATCGACGTCTTCGATCTTCCCGGCGGAGTCGTTCGGGTCGCCGTTTCGGACGTGACGTCCGGCCGGTCGGTAGTGGCGGACGCGGTTCGCTGGGAGCGGGTGCATCATGTCCGCTGACGGCGTCGGGCTTGTTGAGGATGCCTAAGACGTCTGGAGCGACAGCCAACCTCATTCTCGAGTCAACACGGTCCCGCCGCCACCGGCTTCGCTTCCTGGACGAGCTCGATGAAGCTGCCAGCATCACGGGGCGAGACGTGGTGCTTGTCGTTCGAGCCGTGTTGCTCACGGTATCCATCAGGCCGGGTCGGTAGGGGATTGGCCGCGGCATCGCTCGCGCAGGTGTCGGACGGGCATGCCGGTTCGCGGGCCGAAGTCGAGGTGGGCCACCCTTTGTCCACAGCGCCTGCTGGATCGAACCGGACCGCACCATGGACAAGGCCTGGGCGACCCGGTCGGCCGTGCCGCGCGCCGACGCGACCTGTCGCACAACGATGCTGCCGGAGATCGAACTCGTGCTGATCGGGCAACGATTTAGTTGGGTGGCTATGGGGCGCTTTCATCAGGCAAGCGCGGGCGAAACGCGGGGCAATGAGAACGCCTGCGGCGTAACCTCCGCGTGCGTGTCTAGCCACCGGAGCCGCGCTTCCATGTTCGCCGCCCAGGCCCTAGCAGTCTGCCTCGCCGAGTTGCGCTTCTCCGTCCGCCGCGTGCGGACCTACGTCTTCGTGGTTGTGGGGGCCGCCGGGATCGTTGCGACGCTGGTCCTCGCTTCGCAGGCGACGAGTTCGGTGGCGCCGTTGGCGGGCGCCTACGCCCCAAGGTTCGTTCTATCGGCCATGGGCAACGCCTGGCTGTGGCTCTTCGTGGTCGCCGTCGTGTTCTTGGCCTTCGACGCCCGTCAGCAGGACGAGCGCGCACGCGTGGCCGAGGTACTGGATGCGAAGCCGACCTCCAACCTAGCGCTGCTCGCCGGGCGCCTCACCGGGACGGTCCTGATCGCTTGGCTGGCCCTGGTCGCCATCGCGGTGCTGGTCCAGGCGGTCGGCACCGTCGCTCGCATGGTCCACGAGGCTGCCGGCGAAGAAACCGCGACGCTCGCGTGGTGGTTGGCCGTCGTCGTCGAGCCGACCTCGCTGGCGACGCTGTTGACCTTTGATGCCGTACCCGCGCTCGCCTTCGCCGCCGCGCTCGTGCTGTTCCTGGCGACGGTATTGCGGCGTCGTCTCCTAACCGTCCTCGTGGCACTCGCGCTTGTGGGTGCACATGTCTACGCGGTGGCCATCGTGCCGATGGTCCTGTTGCCGGTCGTGTCCCTGGTCACCAGCTATGCGGACTTCGCCTCGGACGTGGTTCCGACGTTCCCTGAACCTACCGTCCTGGCGCAACGGGCGGTGCTGGTGTTGTTTGCGATTGCGCTCTTGTTCGCGTCGGCGGCGCTGCACTCCCGTGACGACGGCGGTTCCCGACTGCGGCGCGGGATGACCGCGGTCCTGTTCGCGGCCTTGGGCGTTGCTGCCATCGTCGGCCTCGTTGCCGCGTCCGTGGACGATTTCTCGGTTCGGGAACGATGGCTCGCGGCGCAGGAGGCGGCCCGCGAACTGCCGTTCCCTGACCTTCGCCACGTCGGCGGCGAGGTGCGGATCGAGCCCGGCAAGAACATGGCCTTGGATCTCGATCTACGGATCGCGGCACCGCCCGGGAAAACGCTTGCCCGGTTGCACTTCAGCCTGAATCCCGGCTTGACGGTGGGCTCGGTCGAAATCGCAGGCGAACCCGCGAGAGCCACGCACGTGGACGGCATCCTCACCGTCGACCTTCCCCGGCCAGTCGATTCGACTACCGAACTGCCGCTGTCGCTTCGGGCAAGCGGGATGCCGGACAGTCGCTTCGCCTACCTGGACAGTGCCGTGGACTGGCGCCGGCTGCCCGCGTCCAACAGGTTGAACCTGCTCGGTACGGATGCTTCGGTTTTCTCGCGATCCTACGTCGCGTTGATGCCCGGCGTGGCGTGGCTCCCGACGACGGGGCCGAACCTGGCCGGTCGCAGGGCGGACGCGTTTGCCCCGAGTCTCACGGTGCGCGTGCCCGCAGGCTGGCTGGTTGCCGGACCGGGTCGTCGCGAGCCCGTAGCTGTCGGCGCATTTCGGTTCGAGCCGCGCGCGGCTGTGCCCGAGGTCGGTCTGTTCGCGTCGCGCTTCGAGCGCCGCACCGTTGAAGTCGCCGGTGTCATGCTCGAGATCCTCGTCGTGCCCGAGCACGCCGGCCAACTCGACGGCCTCGTCGAGGTGATGGAGGACGAAAACGGCATCATCGGGCGTGTCGAGGAGATGCTCGACGAGGCCGAGGAGAGCGGACTGCCGTATCCCTTCGCGGGATTCAGCATGGTCGAAGTGCCAGCTCGACTGCGCGGCTACGGCGGTGGGCGGGCGCTGGATACGACGCTCTTCCCGCCGGGGTTGGCGCTGGTGCCGGAGTACGGGTTTCCGACGCGTTTCGAGCGGGTGCACACCGACCGGCGCACGACGTTCGGGATCGGCCCGAACCTGGCGACTGAATCCGCGGACCGGAAACAAGGCACGCTGTGGCGCCTTTTTGCGCACGAGAGTGCGGGCGGCGGACTGCGGCACCTGGCGCGAAACGCTTTCTCGGTCGGGAGTGCGCCGAGCCGGGACTCGGCGGCGCTGGACGCGCTGTGCCGCGTGCTGGCCGCGCGGATCGTGTGGCGGCTGTACGACACGGACTCGGACGCCCTGTTCACCGCGCATCGCTTCACTGACGAGTCGACCCGCCCGGACAACCCGTTGTTGTCGCTCGTCTGGGGCGGAGGTCCTTCCCAAGTTCGGACTGCGGCGAGCCGGCCGACTGTATGGGAAGCCGCTGGGGAGACGGCACTGGCGGATCTCGATGGGCTCGCGGACGCGGCGCTCGCCCAGGATGTCCTCGCGCTGCGCATCGACCACGCCGTCAGGGCGATCCAGGATCGCTATGGTCTGGAGAAGGCTGCGGCCCTGCTGGTCGCGTTGCGGGAGCGTTTGAGCAGCACCGGGTACAGTGCTGAGGATCTCGCCCAAGCCAGCGTTGAAGCGGAAATGGACATCCACGCCCTGCTGGGCGACTGGCTCGGTGCCACGGCCATGCCGGGCTTTCGAGCCTCGGCCGTCGAAGCGTTCAGGATTCCCGATGCCGATGACGGCAAGCCGCGCTACCAGGTATTGCTCGATATACGCAACAGCGAGCCGACGCCGGGCCTGGTCCGGCTGACGTATGCTGGCAAGCCCCGCGCCGGGCGTTGGGTGAACTCCGACCCGATCCCGATCGCCGGCGACTCGTCAGTCCACATCGGACAGATCCTGGCGCAGCCGCCGGAGGCGGTCTGGGTGCGCACGTACCTGTCGCGGAATCGGGCCGAAATGAGGTTGCCCGTCGCCTCGTTCGACGCGGAGGAGGTCGTTGAACGGGAGGTCTTCGCTGCAGTGCGACCAAGCGATTGGATTCCTGAGGACCGCGGCATCGTCGTGGACGACTTGGACGGTGGCTTTGGGCTGGAGTCCGCCGATGACGCCTCGCGGCTGGGCGGTGGTACGACGGTGTCCGACGGGGTCGAGACGGACGCCGGGTTACCCATCTTTCGCCGGGACCGTCGGCCGGGCTGGACGCGGCAGGCCTTGCCCACGGCCTGGGGACGATACCGGCGTACGGTGGCGCGCATCGCGGCGGGCCAGGGCACGGCGCGGGCGAATTTCGATGCCGAGTTGCCCGAGGCGGGCCGGTGGCTCTTGTCCTACCACGTACCGGATCTTGAGCAGGTCGGGATGTATAGCTATTTCAGGAGCACCAACGACGATCAAGGAGTCCACGGCATCGAGGTCTCCAGCGGCGACACGACGACGACCGTGGACTTCGATGCGGCTGCGGCGACGCCGGGATGGAACGAGATCGATGCGTTAGATCTAGCCGCAGGCCCGGTCCGGGTAACCGTATCGGACAAGACCTCCGGCAACGCCGTGGTCGCGGATGCGATCCGTTGGGAACGTAGCACTTCGCGCGCGCCAGTACGCCTTAGTGAATGACGCGTCCCGCGGCGTGTAGCCGTAAACTCTAGCCAGGCTAGGCGCAGGAGTCGGCATGGCCCAGTTCAATGTGCATCAAGCCAAGACCTACCTATCTCAACTGCTCGCGCAGGCGGAGGCAGGCGAGGACGTGGTCATCGCTCGCAGGGGCGAGCCAGTCGTTCGGTTGGTTCTCTGCAAACCGCATGTCAAGCGGCGTTTCGGCGCAATGAAAGACCAGATCCACATCGACGACGACTTCTTGGACGTGCTGCCAGAGGACGAGTTGAAGGCGTGGGGGAGTGACGATACGGCACCGCGCATCTGGTGAACTCACCACGGGTCGCGTCCGACCCGAGCAGGACGTTTTCGAGTGGCACGTTTGGTGCACCCCAGCTAGTGTGGACACGCCGGGTGGTTGACACTACCCTATGTGTGGACAGTCACACATGAGGTCGCACAGATGGCCACGAATCTCGCTATCGATCCGGAACTGCTCAACAGGGCGCTTGCCATCGGTGGCGAAAAGACCAAGCGGGCAACGGTCAACAAGGCGCTTCGGGAGTTCGTCGCTCGGCGGGAGCAGAAAAGCCTGGTCGAGCTGTTCGGGACCTTGGATTGGGACGATGGCTACGACTACAAGTCGGAACGCAGCCGGTGAAGCTGTTCGTCGACACCAGCGTCTGGTCGCTGGCCCTGCGACGCGATTCATCGGCAGGACCGGAAGTGCAGAGGCTTCGTGACGCGCTCATCGACGGCGAGTTGATCAGCACGACGGGCCTCGTCCTACAGGAGCTCCTCCAAGGCTTTCGTGGTCCGAAAGCGCCCGCGCTCGTTGCGGAACGCCTTGCCACAACGGACTGGGTTTCACCGACCCGAGTCGACCATGTCGAAGCAGCGGACATCCGCAATGCGTGCCGTAGACGCGGTGTGCAAGTGGGGACGATTGGTGCTTTGCTGGCCCAGCTTTGCATCAGTCGCAACTTGACGATGCTGACGACAGACCGCGACTTCGAGCATGTCGCCGGCTTGACGCCCCTCGAGGTCTGGTCCGCCTCCGGCAGTTGAGGTGTGCCGGGGACCTGCGCCGGGTTCAACCGCTTGGAAGCGTATGATTGCCGCGTAGCTCGCATTCGGTGACTGCACATCGGGCATGGGATTCGACAAGGCACTTGCAGAGGCATTCGCTCGTGATGTGGACCGGGACCGGGCGCGGTACTTCGCCGGTCGCGCTGACGAGATCGCCCGTTTCGACCTTCGCCTAGGATTGCTGAAGGACCAAGTCGCCGCCGGGCATACCCCCTCGAGCTTGGCGATGGTCTTTCAGGGGCCGCCCGGGTGTGGCAAAACGTCGCTCGTCGACCACCTCGGCAAGCGGCACGTGGACGTCCTGTTCGTCAAGGCCGAGAAGCGCCATCTCGTCACCGCCGAGAAGGTCATGGAGCGCGTCCGGCAAGCCGCTACGGCGACGGGCCTGCTTCGCGTCGGGAAACGCACAATCGGTCTTGTCGCCGAGGCGATGGGTGCCAAGGAACTCGCTCGCTCGGCGAGCGAGATTATCGGTGACGCGGCTGCCGAACGGAGTTGCGTCGTGGTCCACGTTGACGAGGCGCAGACACTCGATGCTGGGCAGGAGGAGGGACTCCTGTCGTTGCAGCAGGGCTCATTGGACATCCCCGTGCTGCCTGTCTTCACCGGCCTGTCGCACACTGCGGCGTCCTTGAAAGCAGTGCCGGGGATGTCGCGGCTGGCCGATGGCTCCGTGGTCAATATGACCAGCATGCTCGAGGACGAGTGCATCGAGTCCACGCGTGCAATGCTCGACTCGATGGGCGCAGTCGGCAGCGTCGGAGAGAACGAGGATACATGCCGCTACGTCGCCAAGCTGTCCCGCGGCTGGCCGCAACACCTCAACCGGGCCCAGGCGGCGCTTTGCCAGGAGCTTGTGCGCACGGATGGGCAGACGGGGTCCGTGGATCGACGCGTAGTTCGCCAACGTTCGGATGAGGCGCGGTTCAGCTACTACAGGAGTCGCTTGGATGACCCCGTGCTTGCCGTTAGGCCGGCACTGGTGGCCGCGCTGGCGGGACGCCTCGAACGGGACAGGCCGTACGATCTCATCGCGCTGACTGACCTGTGCGCTGCGCAGATGGCCAAGCTGGACATCGAGCCGAAACGCTGGTTCGACCCGAAGGATTACGTCTACGCCATGATTCAGCGCGGGGTGCTGGCGCAGAACGACCGCGACCTGTACACGGTCGCCATCCCGTCCATGAAGGACTGGTTGTTGAGGACGTACGGCCGGCCTGACAGCGAGTAACGTTCACCGCCGCGCGCGGGAGTGTTGTCCTAATCAAACTCTGAACTCGGCAGGCCTCGAGCTGCAAGGTGGTTGCCAGGGTTCCTTTGTTTTCAAAGGTATGCCCTAGCCGTCAATCAACTCCTCCGGTTTACAACTGGGCGTGCGCAATTGCATCGTCGTCGTCCGCGCACTAGGCTCGCCGCTTCCCACTGACCGACCCAGGAGCACCGATGAAACTCGGCGTCGTTTTCCCGCACCACGAAATCGGTACGGATCCGGGTGCGATCAAGGCCTACGCCCAAGGTGCCGAGGCACTCGGGGCCGACCACATGCTCATCTACGACCACGTCCTCGGTGCCGATCCCGACAGGCCCGGCGGCTGGACGGGCCCGTATGACAAGGACGTCGCCTTCCACGAGCCGTTCACGGTGTTCTCGTTCATGGCGGCGGTGACGGAGACGATCGAGTTCGCTACGGCCGTGTTGATCCTGCCGCAGCGCCAGGCGGCGCTGGTGGCGAAGCAGGTGGCGGAGTTGGCGATCCTGTCGGGCAACCGGTTCCGGCTCGGCATCGGCACGGGGTGGAACGAGGTCGAGTACGAGGCCCTCGATGTCCCGTTTGCGCGCCGCGGCAAGCGCCAGGAAGAGCAGGTCGAACTCATGCGCAAGCTCTGGGCGTCCGACAACCTGACCTACGGGGGCGACTTTCACACCGTGACCAAGGCCAGCATCCTGCCGCGCCCGACTCGGCCCGTGCCGATCTGGTTCGGCGGCGGGGCACCCGCGTTGCTCAAACGCTGCGCCCTGATCGGCGACGGCTGGGTGCCTCTCGGCGGGCCGGGCGAAGGCTCCGCCAACGCGCTGCGCCAGATCCGCGCCCACCGGGAAGCGGCCGGCCTGGCGTGGGACGGCTTCGGAATCCAGGCCCAGGCCCAGTTTCGCGGCGGCACGCCGGAACGCTGGCAGAACCACGCATCGCGCTGGGTGGATCTCGACTGCACGCATATCGCCATCGCCACCCACAACGCGGGCAACCGTACGGTAGACGACCACCTGGCCGCGGCGCGCGCCTACTTCGACGCGGTGGGAGACGTCGCCGCCTAATGCCATGCTGCAACTCACCGACTTAACGCTGCATCGCGGCGACAAGGCACTCTTCGAGCGCCTGAACCTGACGATCTACGATGGCCACAAGGCTGGCGTTGTCGGGCGCAACGGTGCCGGCAAGACCACCCTGTTCGATGTCATCCGCCGACGGCTGCAGCCGGAGGAGGGCACGGTCGAGTGGCCGCGGAGCTGGCGCCTCGCCGCGTTGGACCAGTACGTGGAGCCGTCACCCAAGTCCGCGCTCGACTTCGTGCTCGACGGCGATGCCGAATTGCGGCGCGTGGAGCATGCCATCGCGGCGGCGGAGAGACGCGGCGACGACCACGCTCTCGGGATGCTCTACTCGGACTACGAGGACGTCGGCGGCTACGACGCCCACGCTCGCTGCGGCGAGATCCTCGGTGGTCTCGGGTTCGCCCGCGACGATTTCGACAAGGCGCACCGGGCGTTCTCTGGCGGCTGGCGCATCCGCCTCCATCTTGCCCGCGCGTTGATGACGCCATCGGAATTCCTGCTGCTCGACGAGCCGACCAACCATCTCGACCTCGAGGCGACGCTGTGGCTCGAGTCCTGGGTACGCAAGTACCGGGGCACGCTGTTGACCATCGCTCATGACCGCGACTTTCTCGACAGGACGGTCCAGGAGATCGTGCATCTCGAGGACGGCCAGGCGGCGCTGTACTCCGGCGACTACAGTGGCTTCGAGCGCCAGCGCGCGGAGGCGCTGGTCCGGCAGGCGGCGGTCTACAAACACCAGCAGCAACGGATCGGCGAGATCCAGCGCTTCGTGGACCGGTTCCGCGCCAAGGCCAGCAAGGCTCGCCAGGTGCAGAGCCGAATCAAGGCGCTCGAACGGATGGAGAAAGTGGCGCCCGTGCACGCGGAGTCGCCGTACCGGTTCGCCTTCACTCAGCCGAAGAAGATCTCCAACCCGACGCTGATGCTCGACGCCGTGTCGTTGGGCTATGGCGAGACCGCCGTGCTTGAGGAGGTGACGCTGCGCGTCTACCCGAACGACCGCATCGGCGTTCTCGGCGTCAACGGCGCAGGGAAGACGACGTTGTTGCGCTGCCTCGCGGGCGAGTTGGCGCCCATGGACGGCCGCTTCACGCGCGGCAGGCACTCGTCGGTCGGCTACTTCGCCCAGCACCAGCTCGAGTCGCTCGATCTCGCCAAGACGCCGCTGGAACACATCGACGAAGCGGCCGGTCAACCGGGCATGACCAGCCAGCAGGCCCTCGACTACCTCGGCGGCTGGGGCTTCCAGGGCGACGACGTCCGTCGACCTGCGGAGACGTTCTCCGGCGGCGAGAAGGCGCGCCTGGTCCTCGCGATCATCGCCTGCCAGGAACCGGCCGTGCTGGTCCTCGACGAGCCCACGAACCACCTCGACCTGCAGATGCGCGAGGCGCTCGCCGTCGCTCTGCAGCAGTACGAGGGTGCGCTGCTCCTGGTCTCCCACGACCGACACTTGTTGCGGGCATGCGTCGACGACTTCTGGCTCGTCGCCGACGGCGGCGTGAGCCGCTTCAAGGGCGACCTCGATGCCTACGCTGCGCTGCGCCAGGCACGACCGGCCAAGGTCCGCCGGCGCAACAAGGCGGCGCGGCGGTCCGCGGTTCGACCACTGGTGCAGAAGCAGCGCAAGATCGAGGCCGAGATCGAGACCCACGCCAGGCTGGTCGACGATCTGGAACGTCGGCTCACCCTCGCATCGGCACAGCGCAAGGTGGATGAAATCAACGCGCTCTCGGCGGAGCGCAAGCAGACCGGTGCCGCCTTGCAGCGGCTCGAGGCGGCGTGGCTCGCGACCCAGGAGAAGATCGACGCGATGGGTGGCGAGGAAGCGTTGCGTTGAGGACACGGCTCCGGGGCGCTCGATGGACACCCACGTCCGTGCATCGGTATGCTCGCCGCAGGGGTGGCCATCGCCAGAGGCTCATGATCCGGTACCGGGACGGTCTCCCGTTCCAAGGACGCGTTTGGCTGGGTGGCGCCCCTGAATGCCCATCGTGTCCGAGATTGATCGGGTGACCACAAGCGAAAACAAGATCTACCTTCCGGAGTCGCGGCTTCCGCGGAGCTGGTACAACATGGTGGCCGAGCTGCCGTTTGAAGTTCCGAGGCCACTTCATCCGGTCGAGGACCGAGGCGTCGAAATCGACGACTACGACTGGCTATGGCCGCTCGAGTGTCTTCGAATCGAGCTGCAAGAAGGCAGATACGGGACCGATCCGTGGATAGAGATCCCGGAATTCATAGCGGAAGTCTACCGTCGCTATCGTCCGTCACCCTTGGTGAGGGCCCGTTCGCTGGAGAGGCACCTGGGAACCCCTGCCGAGATCTACTACAAGCGTGAAGATCTCAATCCTGCGGGAAGCCACAAATTCAATACGGCCTTGGTACAGGCGTACTACGCGGCGCGCGAAGAAAACTCGCAGATTCACAGCATGGTCACCGATACGGGCGCCGGGCAGTGGGGAGCAGCCCTGGCGATGGCGTGCGAAACGCTCGGACTCGGTTGTGATGTGTTCATGATTCGCAAGAGCTACGAGGAGAAGCCGTATCGACGCTACCTGATGCGCATGGCGGGCGCAGACGTGTACTCCTCGCCTAGCCGGTTGACGAAAACCGGACGGGAGATCCTCAAGGACGATCCGGAGAACTCCGGCAGTCTCGGCATCGGCATGAGCGAAGCCATCGAGTTCGTCAAGGAGGATCGCGGCAGACGGCTGGCCTTGGGGTGCATGTCGTACTACGCCGTTCTCCACCAGTCCATCATCGGCTTGGAGACGAAGCTGCAACTCGAACAGATCGATCGGTCGCCTAGCCTGATGATCGGCTGCGTGGGGGGAGGCAGCAACTTCACGGGGTTCATAGCACCGTTCGTCCCGGAGAAGGTCGGCGGCAGCCCCATCGAGTTCCGCGCCATAGAGCCGGAATCGATACCCACGTTGAGTCGCGGTGAGTACCGATACGATTGGGCCGACTTCTCCGAGCTGACGCCGCGGATCCTGATGTACACGCTCGGCCATCGATTCGTACCGCCGCCGGTTCACTCCGGCGGACTGCGTTATCACGGCAAGACGCCCGTACTCTCGGCATTGGTCAAGAACGACCTCGTCGGCACCCGGACCTTTGGCCAAAGCGAGGTCTTCGACGCGGGACGGGTGTTCCTGAAGACCGAAGGCGTTCTTGCCGCGCCGGAAAGTGCTCATGCCGTCCTGGGAGCCATCGATGCGGCGAAGGATGCGTCAAGAACTGGGCAGAAGCCGGTGATCGTGTTCTGCCTGTCGGGTCACGGCTATCTCGATCTGCAGGGCTTTTCGGATGTGCTCGACCTTGACCCATCGGATTAGCACACCCTCGCGGCTGCATTTCACGCTGATCGACATGAACGGCGAGCTTGGCCGCATCGACGGCAGTCTCGGCCTTTCGATCCAAGATCCATGCGTATCGCTCGAGTTCGGTCCGCACGAGCGAACGGTGGTTCGCGGAGGCGCTCCTTGTGACCGGGAGATGGTCTTGGCTGAAGTCGCGGCAAGCAGCGAGATCCTCCAAGTGGAACCGGGCATCGAAATCCTCATCCGCCAAGTGATTCCGGCGCACCAGGGACTGGGATCGGGGACGCAGACCAGGCTCGCAGTGTTGAGTGCTTTGAATCAACAACTCGGCTTGAACCATTCCACGTCAGAGCTGGGAACCATGTCCACCCGGGGAGGCACATCGGGAATCGGAATCAGTGCGTTCAGGTGTGGCGGCTTTTTGCTCGACGGAGGCCATTCCGTGCGGGTGCAGAAGCAGTCGTTCGCCCCGTCGCACTTCGCGACCAAGGCAGGCCAACCGCCTCTACTCATGCGTACCGACTTCCCGACGAGTTGGGGGATAGTCCTTTTCATTCCGAGCCGTCACCAGGGTCTGTCAGGCTCCGACGAGCTTGACTTCATGCTCGCGAACACGCCGATCCCGCTTGATGAAGTCCAGTCGACGTCCCACATCATCCTGATGCTCCTTTTGCCCGCTTTGCGGGAACTCGATCTCGAGACCTTCGGCTCTTGCGTCAGCGCTCTTCAGGATGTGGGTTGGAAGAGACGACACTGGATGCGGCCCGATATCCAGCCGCTTCGGTCCGTGAGGTCCGCGTTTGGCGCGACTGACGGAATCCACGGATGCGGACTCTCATCGACAGGTGCGACCATCTTCGGTTTCTTTGATGCGGCCACGTTCTCCGATGACGAGGTGTCGGCAAACCTGCGCAGCGAGTTGAGGAACGGGGAAGCGACTCCGGGACGAATCGTGTGCACTCGGGCCAACAATTCCGGAATGCAACTGGCAGCAGCAGGCTGAACACACGCTTCTGCCTTGGATCAACCCCAACCAGCTAGGAGGGAACACATGGCGGCATACGTGATCGTCAATGATGAAGTATTGGATGAAGGGACTTTCTCGGACTTTCGAGAACGGATCGGCGCAACGGTCGATGCCCACGGCGGTCGTTACCTGGTGCGCGGTGGCAGCCTTGAAGTGATCGAAGGCAGTTGGTCCGCTGATCGCCTGGTCGTGGTGGAGTTCGACGACGTCGGCGCCGCACGGGCATGGCTCAGTTCGCCCGAGTACACCGAGCTCAAAGGAATCCGGGAGCGGTCGGCGAACGCGAACGTGATACTCGTCGAAGGCGTTTAGCTCCGGCCTTCTGACGGTCGAGGCAGCCGGCCACAACGGTCGCCGCTGTCTCGACTCATCCCGTCTGTTCGACTTTCACGGTGACGACGTCGACGCCGTGGTACTTCCTGTGGTGAACCGCCGATGCGTAATGTCGCAACAGCCGGAAGGACAGTTCGCGGTCATCGTGGACTTCGGCTTCCTCGCTCATGTAAGCGAGTCGATCCTCGATGTTCTGCTCTTCGAAGACGGAAAGCAGGTCCATCTCGACGGCATCGTCCTTTGAACGGGCCACGATGATGAGTCGCGTATCCGTGACATCGTCCTCGGTCGCCGAAGACAGCAGACACTGCAACGACTCCTCGCCGGATGCACGGAGCCGATTGGCCGACTCCTCGTTCCATCCGATGGCGTTGGCGAAGTTCTGGAGGAACGCGTCGATCCTTGCGAGGGACGATGCCGCAAGTTCCACTTCGAGCTTCTTGCTGCGCGGGCTGGTCAACTCCAAGAGCGTCGTCAGGGCGACCATCACCAGGATCCCGGCGGTCGTTCCGTTTGCGAGGATGGAGACCCAGAGCGCATCCGTACGCACGCCGAAGAGGTTCAGACTTTCGACCCCGAGCCCTACCGAAAGGGTCGTCGCAACGATCACCGTGTTTCGTTGGTCGAGTCCTTCCCTGAAGAGCATACGCATCCCTTCGACCAGCAGCATTCCCATCACCATCAGTAGCAACGAAGCCACGACGGCGCTCGGGGCGGCGAGCAACAAGCCCGTGACCTTGGGAAAGAACGCGAGCAGGATGAGTACGGCGCCGATCCAATAGCCGATGCCGCGAAACGCAATGCCTGTCAGATTGATCAAGGAAATGCTGGACGGCGAATAGGGCACGGTGGGTGGCGTCCCAGCCAAGCCGGACAGGAGCCCTCCTAGGCCACTTGCGTTGACAGTGCCTTGCACCACGCGGAAGTCGATGGCTCGTGGTCGGCGAAGGGAAACCTGCTGAATTACGACACCATCGCCGCCGATCTTCACGGCGACGACAAGCGTCACGAGCACGAAAGTCGGCAATAGCGTCCAGAACTCGGGCCCCAGTGTCAGACCAACTCCGGGCCACGCGCCGAAATCCGGCAACTGGATCCACGGTACCTGCTTGAGAAACTCGAGGTCGTAGAGGTCGAAGTACGCGGCGACGACACAACCGGACAAGATCCCCGTGAGCGGCGCCCACAGCCGCAGGGTTCCCGAACCCTTCAGAGACACCACGACGGCGGTGCCCAAGGTGGCTGCGACAACCAGTGGGCTCGCAATCAGCGGCGTGCCTTCGGGCACACTCGCCAACCTGTCCACGGCGACGGCAATCACCGAAATGGAGATCAGCATCAGCGATGCGCCGCAAACGACGGGCGTGATGATCCTCCTGAAAAACGGAAGCCAGGCGGCAAAAGCAAACTGGACGACGGAAGAGACAACGATGAGGCTGGCGAGCGTTGTCCAGCCTCCCGCATTGATGGCCACGACCGAGATGGCGACGAAATGGGGTCCGGCACCGCACAAGAGTAGATGCCCTGCACCGAAACGTCCGATTCGAGATGCCTGCAAAGCTGTTACGGCACCACCGATGAGCAGAGCGGAACAGATTGCCCAAGCGAGGTACGCCTGACCCTCGTCGGAAGCCCGGACGATCATGGTGACCATCACGACCGTGTTGATCACGGCGACCACGGCGCCCTGCACGGTCACGCTCAGCGTTGCCTGGGCGGAACAAGGCTCTTCGGGTTCGTTCCGAATGCTCTTGTTCAGCGTGTTCAAATTCGTCCTCGCTAGGTTCCGGCCATCAACGCGACGAGCAACCCCAAGTCGACAGGCTTGCCGTCGAAGAGCAGCTCGCCGTCGCGGTAGGTGGCATGGATCTGGTACTCGTTGGCCGACTCGCCCACGAGCCCGAGGCGGGCCATCCCGGGGAGGAGTCTGGTGAGCGCGCTGACGCCCGCGGCCCGCACCAGATCCTTGTGCATCGATGCATCGAGTTCCGCGGAAGTCACACGGGCGAGAGTTGCGAAGTCGGTGGCCACGGGGGCGTCGCCGTGTTGGTCGCCGCGGTAGTCGACATCGAGCATCGCCTTGAACGGCATATCGGCGTAACGTAACGACAGCTCCTCGATCCGCAATGTGATGCGTTCGCGCAGGGCGTCGGCCATCGCTTCGCTGGCCGAAGATGCATCCGCGAACCCATCGGCGCTCTCGGCCAAACGGGCTGCAGCGCGCACGGGGTAGGTCGCCGCGATGTCGAGTGCCACGCTATCGAGCTGCACATTGCCGAACCGGAGCCGGATCGCGGTGTGGCGGTTCGTTCCGACGAGATTGTCGTCGTCGATGCTCGTCGCGGCGTCGAACCGCGCACTGTCCATCTCGAAAACGCTCGCGCCTCCGCTCGACACGGAGACGCGTTCCACCGTGACCACGGCGTTGCCTAGCCAGGAGTCGCCGATCGCAACTTCCCGCTGGGCGTCCCCCGCCCACTCGAGCCTGGCGATTTCGAGGCCAGACACGCCGGTGTCCGTCACACCGAGCCGATGGAGCGTGCCCGAGGAACGTCCGCGCGTACCGTCAGGGCTGACGTTTACGGTCGCATCGAGGCCCGCGAAGCGAATCTCGGTGGCACCATCGTCGGCTGTGCGGAACGGTGGCACCTCAATGGCGATGGTTGCTCCACCCAGGAAACTGACCAACGCGGCCAACCGGGCGATGGCCTCGACACCGGACTGGGCGAGGAACTTGTCAAGATCCGGCACCGTCGTCGCGTCGATCGCGAGCTCGGCGCTGCCCCAGCCGACTCCCCACAGATTGCCGACAAGCACCGGCCCGTGCCGCAGGGTAATCGCCCGTGGCATCGTTACCCGGTACGACCCGGCCAAGTCGAGAGGGACGGCGGCAGCTCGGCCTTGTTCGCCGAACGTCGCCTCGACGGTCACGGTCGCCGTACTGCTAAACCAACCGGTTTCCCAGTTGTCGAACCACACGGCGAGCATGACGTCGGGTCGGAAGGACTCTCCCAAGGCGTTGAGCCGCGGCTCGAGCAGTGACCGCGCGCGTGCGCCGAAAACCGGCGGCAGGACGATGCACGCCAAGAGCACGATGATCCCTGCGACCAGGGCGATGCGCCTGACCATGCCTGCAACCGGCGGGAAACGCCGCACCACCGTACTGTGTAAGGCGTCCGCGGCGCAACAGCCCGCGCCGTACGTCTTGAACGTCACGCCGCAAGTACCGTCAAACGCCTACAATGCTCTTTGCCTGCACGGAGATGTGCGATGCCGTTGCCCAACACCTTGGAGATGCTGAGGACGCTCGTTGGCGAGCCTTCGGTGAGTTGCATCGATCCGGCCATCGACCAGAGCAATCATTCGGTTGTCAATCACCTGGCGAACTGGCTCGACGACCTCGGCTTCGACGTCGAAGTCGTCCCCGTCCCGAACAAACCGGGCAAGAGCAACGTGATCGCACGGCGCGGCAGCGGCACCGATGGCTTGGTGCTGTCCGGGCACACCGACACCGTGCCGTTCGACGAAGCGCTTTGGCACTCCGATCCATTCGAGGTGAACGAGCGCGACGCGAAGTTCTACGGTTTGGGCACGTGCGACATGAAGGGGTTCTTCCCGCTGGCACTGGCGGCTGCGGCACGCCACGCCGACAGCAAGCTCAAGAAGCCGCTCACCGTCATCGGCACGGCCGACGAGGAGTCGACGTTCGCGGGCGCTCGATACCTCGCAGCGCGCGGCGAGCCGAAAGCGGCGGCCGCGGTCATCGGCGAGCCCACGGGGATGACGCCGATCCGCGCCCACAAGGGTTTCACCAGCGCGTCCATTGCCATTCAAGGCTCCTCCGGACACTCGTCGAATCCCGCTCTCGGCGACAACGCGCTCGACGCCATGTATCGGGTGATGGGAACGTTGATCGCGTTTCGCCGGGAACTTGGCGAACGGCACTCGGACCCGAGCTTTGAAGTCCGCGTGCCCACGCTGAACCTCGGCTGCCTGCACGCCGGCGACAACCCGAATCGGATCTGCGGGCATGCGGAACTCAAGATCGACCTGCGCGTGCTTCCGGGCATGGACACCGCGGCCGTGCTCGACGAGCTCGATGGACGCGTGCGCGAAGCCTGCGCAGCCACGCCTGTGACGATCACCGCGCTGAATCAGCCCGTGCAACCGTACGAAACCCCGGCAGACGGCCGCTTGGTGAAGACCCTCGAGACGCTTTCCGGCAAACGGGCAAGAACGGTGGCGTTCGGCACCGAGGCACCTTTCTTCCAAGCGCTCGGGATGGAAACCGTGGTGTTCGGCGCCGGCTCCATCGACCAGGCGCATCAACCGGACGAATACCTCGATGCGGCGCAGATCAAGCCCATGGAAGACGCGCTGACGACGCTGATCGCGCAGTATTGCTGCTAAGACCGTGAGCGACTCTTATGCGCAGTGGTTTCGCGCCTCCACGCCGTACATCCGCGCTCACCGCGGGCGGACCTTCGTGGTGATGCTGGGCGCGGATGCGCTCACCAGCGACAACCTCGTCAATATCGTCCACGACCTTGCCTTGCTCACCGTCCTCGGTGTGCGCTTGGTGGTCGTCCACGGAGCGACGATGGAGGTCGTGGGCCCACTGGTCGAGGACGATCTGCAGACCGCGCAGCAGGGCTCGAACGTCGTGCGCGCGGACCTCGAGGCGCTGTTTACCACCGGGATCCCGCAGAGTCCGTTGCGGAATCGACACATCGGCGTCGTGAGCGGCAACCTGGTGACGGCGCAGCCGCTCGGCGTGGTCGACGGCGTGGACCAACTCGGCCGCGGCAAGCCGCGACGCGTCCAGGTCGATGTGGTACGCAGGTTGCTAGACGCCGGCAACGTGGTGTTGCTGCCACCGGTGGGGTACAGCGCCTCCGGCGCGGCCTACTTCATCGCGCCGGAGATGCTGGCCGTCCGCGCGGCGGTGGACCTGAACGCGGACAAGCTCATCGTCTATCACGCGGACTCGAGGATCGACGAACGTGGCGATCTGACGACCAGCGCCTTCGCCGAGATCCGCGACCAGAAGGACTTGGATCCAGTGACCGATCGGCGCCTGGCCGCCATGGCGCAGGCATGCCGAGACGGTGTCGACCGCGCCCACCTCGTAGGGTTCTCCGAGGACGGCGTCTTGCTGAAGGAGCTGTTCACGGCCGAAGGCGCGGGGACGCAGGTCGGCGACGGCGATTATCGGGTGATCCGGCGTGCGAGACCCGCAGACGTCGGCGCCATCGTCGAGCTGATCCGCCCACTCGAGGACTCCGGCGTCCTGGTGCGACGCCCGCGGGATCGCATCGAAAGGGATGTCGCCGACTTCTTCGTCGCGGAACTCGACGGCGCCTTGACCGGCTGCTGTGCCCTGATCGACCTCGGTGACGGCAATGCAGAACTCGCCTGCCTCGTGGGGGGCAACGCGGTGGGGTCGCGTTTGCTTGCGGCGGTGGAGGAAGCAGCCAGGAACCTGGGCGTTGGCCGGCTGTTTGCGCTGACGACCACTGCGGCGGACTGGTTCGTTGAGCATGGTTTCGCGATCAAGACGGTCGCTGAGTTGCCGGCAGACCGGCAAGGTCTCTACAACTTTCGCCGCAACTCCCAGGTGCTGCTCAAGGAACTCCAATGAAGTCCCGAGAACCATCCACGGTCCTCACGGGGACGGTGCGGGGTCTGCGTTCCCCGCCGACTCGGCCGCCGTCGGCGGCGGACCACCGGGCGTGACGGTCGCCGGGGTAACCGTGAAGTGCGGGGCCGCGGCGTTGTACAGTCCGAGCGCAGCGATCAGCGCAAGGGTCAGGAAAAGGTGGCGCCCCTGGGCTTCGAACTTGCCGTTCTGCGCATCGAGCTTGGCATTGACTTCAGCTTTGAGGACATCGAGCTGACGTACGACCTCGCCGACCTCGCGCTTCAATTCAGCCCTCAGTTCCTCCTTTGTATGGTCCAGTTCGAGGCGAACCTCACCGGTTTTGCGGTCGAGGTCCCCGCGTAGTTCCGCGAGGCCGTGTTCCAGGTCGCCGCGCAGTTCCGCGAGGCCGTGTTCCAGGTCGCCGCGCAGTTCCGCCAGCTCGTGTCCCGTTTTCGCGCTGAGTTCGGCCACCGCATGGCCCAGATTGCGCTCGGTGGCACCTAGGTCATCTCTCGTCGCCACCCCGACGGACAGTTCGTCGTTGATGGCCCGCGCCATCGCTTCGGCTTGATGAGCCTCGACGCCGGCCTCGCGCAGGCGATTGGCGTATCGCAGCGTGTCGATCACCGTGGCGTCCATCGTCGTGCCCGTTGCGCCGAAAAATAACACTATGGACCGTCGAACGGCCGGTGTATGTAGGAAATCAGCCCGACGTGTCAGTAAAAGGCGCGGCGGACTCATGCCCATGCAGCGGCCAACGGGTAGCATACGGCCCGCCGACAGTCAGGGAGTCGACATGACCGACACGAAACGACCCTTCTCATCCATCGTTGTCGATGGCGTCGAGCAGGCACCCAGCCGGGCGATGCTCTACCCGGTTGGCTTCAAGCGCGAGGACTTCGCGAAGGCGCAGGTCGGCATCGCGTCGACCTGGTCGATGGTCACCCCCTGCAACATGCACATCAACGACCTCGCGGACGCCGCCGCGATGGGTGCCGACGAGGCGGGCGCGAAGAGCGTGGTGTTTAACACCGTCACCGTTTCCGACGGCATTTCCATGGGCACGCCTGGCATGCGCTACTCGCTGGTGTCTCGCGAGGTGATCGCGGACTCGATCGAAACTGTCGTCGGCGCCCAGGGCTTCGACGGCTTCGTCGCCATCGGCGGCTGCGACAAGAACATGCCGGCGTGCGCAATGGCGATCGCCCGCATGGACCGGCCGGCCGTCTTCGTCTACGGCGGCACGATCCAGACCGGCGAAGAGCGCCGCGACATCATCTCGGTGTTCGAGGCGGTGGGTGCCCGCGCGGCCGGGACTATCGACGACGACGAACTGCTCGCCGTGGAGCGGACCGCGATTCCGGGGCCGGGATCCTGCGCGGGCATGTATACGGCCAACACCATGGCATCGGCCATCGAGGCGATGGGCCTGTCGCTGCCGAACTCGTCGGCGCAGGAGGCCGTCAGCGAGAACAAGCGTCGCGACGCCTACGAGGCGGGCGCGGCGGTGGCACGCCTGGTCCAGGCGGGCATCAAGCCGTCCGACATCCTCTCCATGGAGGCGTTCGAGAATGCCATCACCGTGGTTACGGCCTTGGAGGGCTCGACCAACGCCGTGCTGCACCTGCTCGCCATCGCAAGCGCAGCCGGTATTCCACTGACCATAGACGACTTCACGCGAATCGGCGCGAAGATTCCGGTACTGGCCGACATGCGACCCGCCGGCAACTACGCCATGTCGGAGCTCATCGCGATCGGCGGTATCCAGCCGCTGATGAAGACCCTGCTCGATGCCGGCATGCTGCACGGCGACTGCTTGACGGTGACCGGCAAGACCTTGGCGGAGAACCTGGCCGACGTCGCACCGTATCCCGCCGACCAGCGCATCATTCGGCCGCTCGACGACCCCATCAAGCCGGACGGGCACCTCGTGATCCTGCGCGGCAACCTCGCGCCCGAGGGGGCCGTCGCCAAGATCACCGGCCACGAGGGCCTGCGCTTCAGCGGCACCGCCCGCGTCTTCCATGGCGAGGAAGCGGGCATGGCCGCGATCATGGACGGCACGGTACAGAAAGGCGACGTGGTGGTGATCCGCTACGAAGGCCCCAAGGGCGGTCCGGGCATGCGCGAGATGCTGAGTCCCACCAGCGCGATCAACGGCCGGGGGCTGTCGTCGGACGTGGCGCTGATCACCGACGGCCGCTTCTCGGGTGGGTCGCACGGCTTCGTCATCGGCCATGTCACGCCCGAGGCTTTCGAGGGCGGCCCCATCGGTCTCGTCGAAAACGGCGACACCATCACCGTCGATGCCGAGCGGCGCGAGATCAACCTGGCAGTCGATGCGGACGAGTTGTCTGCGCGCAAGCAGCGCTGGCAACGCCCGGCACCGTATGCGGAGCGGGGCACGCTGGCCAAGTACGCGAAGCTGGTGTCGTCCGCTTCCGAGGGGGCGGTGACGGACAGGAATCTGTGACGCCGATGTGGCGCGAGCGGCAGGTGGCGGAACATCCATGGATCCGCTACTGCTGACGCCGGCGGATGTAGACACCGCCCGCTGGGAACTGTGTGGTGATCCGGAGCGCTCCTGGGCCGCCTACGGAGGGGCGATGCGGATGTACCGGTTTGCCTTGGGTCGCACCTGGGACGTGTCGAAGCCGTCGGCACTCTGGATTCTCCTCAACCCGGCGACCGCTGACCACGACTCCGACGACAGGACGACGCTCAGGCTGGCCGGGTACGCGGAGTCGTGGGGCTGCGGTGGCTTCGTCGTGGTCAATCTGTTCGCCCTGCGATCGAGCGATCCGAAGCGCTTGCGGTACGCCCCGGACCCCGTCGGTCCGGGCAACGACGAGGTGGTCCTGCGAGCGGCGACCCTTTCCGGCTTTGACCCCGTCTGCGGATGGGGCAATCAAGGTGCCCTCCGAGGTCGGGCGCAAGCGGTCACTGAGATGCTGGCCACGAATGGCGTCACGCTGACGGCCTTGGCTGTGACCGCGCTCGGCAGTCCGTCGCACCCGCTCTATCTGCCTCGCTACCTGACTCCGTCGCCATGGCAACCATAGGCGAGTCGCCAGCCTGTCCCGCAGCATCGCGAATCGGGCGGTATGGGAATCGGGCCCGGATAGTTGAAAGGGCCTGTCGCGCCGGACAGAATCTCACGAAACCACGCACGGGGAGGGCAGATGAAGATCACCAACGTCAAGGTGGACGTTTTCAAGTGGCAGGTGGAACCGTGGCGGGTCGGCGCCGGCATGCGTTTCGGCGGACCGCGCCAGCTTGGCGTCGTCACCGTCGAGACCGATGAGGGGATCTCCGGCCACGCCTTCCTGTCCGGCCCGAACCACCACGCCCAGCCGCTGATCGACATCGTCAAACCGCGCGTGATGGGCCGCGACCCCCAGGACATCGGCGCGATCTGGCGTGGCCTTTGGCGACAGACCCGGGCCGTGTCGACGTCCGTGATCGGGGCCGTCGACATCTGCCTGTGGGACATCAACGGCAAGATTGCCGGGCAACCCATCCACCGCCTGCTCGGCACCTGCAAGGACTCCGTGCCCGTCTACTCCAGCACGGCCTACTGGGAGACCAAGGAGGAGTACCAGGAAGAAGCGCTGCGTTTCAAGGAAGACGGGTGGACTGCGCACAAGATCCACCCGCACTCGGACCCCAAGGCCGACGTCGCGATCTGCGAAGCCGTCCGCGAGGCGGTTGGCGACGACATGAAGCTCATGCTCGACTCGATGTGGGCGTACGAGTACGAGGACTCGGTCCGCGTGGGACGCGCGATCGAGGATCTCGACTACTACTGGTACGAAGACCCGCTCGCCGAGGAGGACCTCTACAGCTACGTCAAGCTCAACGAGAAGCTCGACATCCCAATCATGGCCACCGAGTTCGCTCCCGGCCGCTACTACGGCATGACCCAGTGGATCACCAACTACGCCACCGACATCCTGCGCGGTGACGTCGCGGTGACCGGCGGCATCACGCCGCTCGTACGCCTTTGCCACCTGGCCGAGGGCTTCAAGATGAAGTGCGAGATCCATCACGGAGGCAACTCGCTGAACAACGTCGCCAACCTGCACGTCACGATGGCGGTCCCCAATTGCGAGTTCTACGAGTTCTTCCCGTGCACGGGTTCGAACGTCTACGGACTCGCGGAGGACATCGACATGTCGGGCGGCGTCGTGCAGGCGCCGACGGGGCCGGGGCTTGGCTACGAGATCGACTGGGAACGGCTGCGGAAGGACCACGTCGGTACGATCGGTGACTGAAGCCGTCATCTCCCCGACAAGAGACATAATACTGTCCCTAACGGTAGAGAATGGGTAGAGTTGGACAGTATATTGTCTAGATGAACGTGCCTTGGCCCGTCTACCTCTTCACACGGCGCGGGACGTACAGACTTCGTTGGCCGCCGCCGCCCGCGACCGGCGCCAGGCCCGAGGGTACTCGAGAGCCGCGCTTGCCCGACTGAGTACGGTCCCTGCCGCGACCATCAAGCGATTCGAGACGACCGGACAGATCTCGCTGCGCCAGTTCCTGCTTATCTGGCAGTGCGTGGATCGCCTAGAACGCGTTGCTTCGCTGTGTGACCTACCGCCGTCGCTGCCGCGAAGCATCGACGAGGTGTTGGCGGACGATCGGGCCGACCGGTGACTGCGTTCGAAACCGTCCGCCGACTCGACGTGCACCGCGTGTTCGCCACGGGCGAGCGCCGATCGGTCGGCGAGTTGGCCCAGAACCGCCAAGGCGTGTTCTTCCAGTACGACGCCGACTACCTCCGTTTCGGTCCGAGCCTGTCGCCATTGACGCTCGCCTTCGACGGTTCGCTGCAGCGGGGGCCTTCGAGCCCGCACGACGGTCTGCATGGGGTCTTCGCAGACTCCCTCCCCGATGGCTGGGGCAGATTGCTGATGGACCGTGTCTGTCGGCGCCACGGCGTACTCCCGAGCGAGCTGACCCCGATGGACCGCCTGTCCTATGTCGGGAACCGGGGCTTGGGCGCATTGCAGTTCTCTCCGCTCTCGCCTTTCACGCCCGAGTCGCCAACCGATGTCGACCTGATCGAACTGGGCGAGCGAGCGCGAACGTTGTTCGAGGACGACAGCGCGGAGGTCTTGCCGGAACTCGCCGCGACCGGCAGCTCGGGGGGCGCGCGCCCGAAGGCCGTGGTCTACCTGCCGGCGGGGGGTGACTCCCGCATGAGCACGCAGCCAGATCCTGGCTTGGAGCCCTGGCTCGTCAAGTTCACTTCCGCTTCGCTGCCGTTGGGTCACGAGGAGAGCTTGTGCGAGGCGGCGTACCTCACCCTGGCTCGAGAGGCCGGTATCGACACGCCCGAATGGCGGCTGATCCCAACTAGCGGGCGAGCGGGACCATCGGCCATCGCATCGCTGGCGCTGAAGCGTTTCGACTGCACGCCCGATGGCGGTCGCCTACATATGCTGAGCCTGTGCGGCTTGCTCGACGCGGACTTCCGTGCGCCGTCCATCGACTACGAGGACTTGATCAAGGCAAGCCAGGTCCTTTGCGAGAGCCCGGCGGTCGGGCAGAGCCAGTTCCTCCGTGCCGTGTTCAACCTGTTCGCCCTCAACCAGGACGACCACACCCGCAACTGGGCGTTCCTGCAAGACGACGACGGGCGTTGGCGACCATCGCCGTGTTACGACGTGACGTTCAGCCCGAGTCCGTATGGCGAACACACGACCGCATTCGTGGGGCACGGCGCGACGCCGCCGCTCTCGGCCATGCAGCAGTTGGCGGCGCAGGCCAATCACGCAAGCTGGGGACGCGCCCGCGAGGTGATCGAGGAAGTCGTGGACATCATCCAGCGATGGCCGACGGTCGCGGCCGGACTGGGCGTGCGGCCGGAGACGCGCCGGTTGGTCGGACGTCGCCTGGATGAAGTCCGCGTGGCGAATCGAGCGCTGCCCGGGCGCTAAGCGTTAGTCGGTTTCCGCCTGCAGCCGCGCGTTCTCGCGCTGCAGCGCCCAGGCGCGCTCGAAGAGTTCCATCTTGGCCGCTCGCAGGCCGCCGCTCCGTGCGCCGGTGTCGGCACCGAACTCCATATAGGCCTCGTTTTCGGGCGTGTACGCTGGCCACTCGGGCAACCCCTCGCCGTTCGGATTGCCGGTGCGGGCGAACTGCGTCCAGACCGTTGCCATAAGGTCCGACAGGGCGTGGTCCGCGTCGGCGGGCACTGCGCCGAACAGATCGACGTTGCCGAAGACGTAGCCGATCTCAGCGGCGTGGAAAGCGCCGTATCGATCGCTTTCCGCAATGGGCGGCTCCTTGGTGAACCAGTAGAGCCAAGTCTCGCTCGGAACGGTCTGCATGGCCCTGGCCCAAGCGCGCATCGGCCAGGTGAACATGGCATCGCCCATTAGGTCCATCCAGGACTCCATGGCCTCGGCGTCGTCGGTCGCCGGATAGAGCGCGCGGACATCGTCGGCGACTTCGCCGAGCGTCGCGGCGACATAGGCCTCGAACCCGGCCACTCCGTCGCCGAACGCCGGTCCCAGGTAGGAGAAGAGCGCGGTTCCCTCGTCCGCGTTGGAGCCGATCATGACCGGCACGTCGGCCTGTTCGCCCCGGGCGAAGATCGACGCCAACTCGTCCGGGATGACCTCGCCATCGACGATGCCGAGGGCTTGGGAAAACGCGGGGTTCGACAAGAAGGTGGCGAGGACGTGGTCCGCGGGAAGCGTTCTGAGTGCCGAAAGCGACGCGTCGCCCCCGTCGCCGGCAAGCGCCGCCGCGAACTCGGTGCCAGCCGTTTCGGCGGCGTCCGCAACCGTCATCGGGCCGAAGGCACCGCCGCTTTGGCCGATCACGCGATGGAACAGGCCCCGCGCGAGCGGGCTTGCCTGCAGGAAGGACACGCTCATCGACCCGGCGGACTCGCCGAAGATGGTGACGTTGCCCGGGTCGCCGCCGAATTGGGCGATGTTGTCTCGCACCCACTCGAGCGCCGCAATCTGATCGCGGATCCCCTGGTTTCCTGACACACCGCTCTCGCTTTCGGCGCGGAGGTCCGGCAGCGCTAGGAAGCCGAAGGGGCCGAGGCGGTAGTTGATCGTCACCAGCACGACGCCTTTCGCGGTCAGCAGTTCGCCGGGGTAGGCGTCTCCAGAGCCGACCGTGAGGCCCCCACCGTGAATCCACACCATCACGGGTTCGGCCTCGTCGACATGTTCCGCCCGCGTCCAGACATTGAGCAGGAGGCAGTCTTCGTCCATCGCCGCAACAGCGGTCGCCGCGTCGTAGAAGCCTCCCTGGTCTCCCTGCTGCACGCAGCCGGGTCCGGGGGCGGTTGCGTCGCGCACGTCTTGCCAAGGTTCCACCGGAGCGGGCGGCGCCCAGCGCCTGTCGCCGACGGGCGGGGCCGCGTAGGGAATGCCGTGGTACTGCTTGAGACCGTCTTGGCCGACCAAGCCTCGAACGAGCCCTCCGGTGACGGCTACCTCGGCACCGACGGCGGCTGGTCCGCGTGGCTCGGCGACATCGGTGCCGCAGCCGGTCGTGACAAGTCCGAGCGCGGCGAGCGCTAACGTGGTGCGTATCTGCATGGCTGAATCCCCTCCGGGTCTTGTTGGGTCTAGCGGTCGCGTCTCCGACACATCGCTAAACTACGGTCAATGAAGGTCTTGAGGGCGGCTTAAGCGAGTGGGCAGGATACGCGAGCTATTCCGCGACCGCGCGGTTCTTTCGTGGGCGCTCTACGACTGGGCGAACTCCGTTTTCGCGACCACCGTGATCGCGGGGTTCTTCCCGGTGTTCTTCAAGCAGTATTGGAGTGCGGGCAGCGACGCCGTCACCAGCACGGCCCAGCTCGGCTTTGCCAACTCGATCGGCAGCGCCTTCATTCTCATCGCGGCGCCGGTGCTCGGTGCGCTTGCAGACAGCGGCGCGGCGCGCAAGAAGTACCTCGCCGCCTTCACCGGCTTAGGCGTCGCGATGGCGGCCGGGCTCTGGTTCGTTCCGGAAGGCGACTGGTCGTCGGCCGCCATCGTCTACGTGCTGGCGACCGTCGGCTTCTCCGGCTCGATCATCTTCTACGACGCCCTGATCGTGTCGGTGAGTCCTACCGAGCGCGTCGACGAGGTCTCGGCATTCGGCTTCTCGCTCGGCTACATCGGCGGCGGCCTGTTGTTCGCGCTCAACGTCGCCATGACGCTGTCACCGGCGACGTTTGGCTTGGCCAGTGCTGCCGAAGCGGTGCGGCTGTCGTTTTTGACGGTCGCGGCTTGGTGGCTGCTGTTCTCACTGCCGCTCTTCCGCTACGTGCCCGAGCCGGGGCGGGTTGCGCAAGCCGCATCGGTGCTCGGCACGGCGTTTCGCTCCCTCGGCAAGACGCTCGGCGACTTCCGCGGCAATCGGATGGTCGGCCTCTTCCTGCTCGCCTACTTTTTCTACATCGACGGCGTGCACACGATCATTCGCATGGCGGTGGACTACGGCCTGTCGCTGGGTTTCCCGTCCGAGAGCCTGATCGTGGCGTTGCTCATCACGCAGTTCGTCGGCTTCCCCGCCGCCTTGGCGTTCGGCATCGCCGCGCGGCGCTTCGGTCCCAAGCCGGCACTCTACGTCGGGGTGTTCGTCTACGTGGCCGTGACGGTCTACGCCTATTTCATGGACTCGGTGGTCGAGTTCTACGTCTTGGCTGCGACGGTGGGGCTGGTGCAAGGCGGCGTCCAGGCGGTCTCGCGTTCGCTGTACGCGCGATTCGTGCCGCCGGCGCAGAGTGGCGAGTTCTTCGGCTTCTTCAACATGCTCGGCCGCTTCGCGGCGATCATCGGACCGGCCCTTGTAGCGGTGACCGGCGTTCTCACCGGCAGCTCTCGGCTCGGCATTCTCTCCGTCGTCTTGGTGCTGGGCGTTGGTCTCGTCCTGCTTACGTTCGTGCGCGTGCCCAAAGCTGCATGACCGGGGACTGGTGACGATCCGCATCGGCCCGATCAGGGGTCTCGCGAAACGTCGTTGTTGATTCGGCCGTATCCTTTTCCCGTCGGTCGGGGTCTTTCTTCAGGCAAGTGCGTTGCGACTCGGAAAGGGTAACCACACCATGAAGACATCCCGGCCCAAGAGTTCGTCGTTAGCCGAAACCGTTCAACGTGCCCAGCGCGGGGAACTGGCTGCGTTCCGCGAACTCGTGCTGCGGTTTCAGGACATGGCGGTCGGCTACGCGTTCTCGACGCTCGGCGACTTCCATCTGGCGCAAGACGCCGCCCAGGAGGCGTTTCTCGCCGTGTCTCAGGATCTCGCGTCGCTTCGGCAGCCCGGAGCGTTCGTGCCCTGGTTGCGGACGGTAGTCTCCAAGCACTGCGACCGCATCAGCCGTCGCCGCCGCGATGCCGAGCCCCTGGAAGCGGACGACGAGCGCTTGCTCGCCGATACCCCGTCGCCCCTCGATGCGATCGAGCAGGACGAAGTCGAGGAACTCGTGGGTCGCGCCATCGCGTCGCTGCCGACTAAGCAACGCGACGTCGTCGCGCTCTACTACATCGGCGAGCAGTCGGGCCGCGATGTGGCCACGTTCCTCGAGGTGCCGCTCACCACCGTCAAGAAGCGCTTGCATGACGCCAAACCGAAACTGAGAAGGAGCATGGCAAGAATGACCAAGGAGTTCTTGGAAGAAAACAGGCCGTCCCGGGACAGCGACTTCAGCGAACGGGTGCTGCGGCTGGTCGCCCCGGATCCGAGCCAGGACGCGGACGCGGTCTACCGGCTGTTCGAGGCCGAAGACCACCCGAGCCGTCACGAGTGGCGAGCCGGACGTCTCGCCGACAGCCACGTTGACTGGCGCGTGTCGCGGATCGCCTTCGCGCGCGAAGGGGGAGCGGAGCGGCTCGTAGCGGCGCTGAACGTCTACGACCTTGCGATGCACGTCGGCGGGGCCGAGATCCGCGTCGCTGGCATCAACGGGGACGTTCAGAGCCCAGACCTGGCGGGTTCGCGAGGTGACATGCTCGACCGGATCGTACGCGAAGCCCTCGGATGCCTACGCGAAGAGGGCTACGACATGGCAGTGACGTTCGACGACGAGGCATTTTGGCTGCGTCACGGGTTCGCGCTCGGCTGGCGAGCCCTGCAGTGGCAGGTTCTCGCGGCCGACCTTCCGGTGGTCGATGTACCGGAACTCGAGCGCGTCGAGTCGATCCATGCCGACGACTTGGCCGCGGTCTACAACGGCGCGACCCGCGGGCTGACCGGCACCGCCCGCCGTCCGACCTACCGGCGCAATAAGCATCCCGGGGAGTTCTCGACGTACTTGTGGCGGGGCGCGGACGGGTCGACGGCTGGCTATGTCAGCGGCAGCCCGGGACCCGGTGAATACTTTTGGGTGGACGAGGTTGCCGGCGACGCGACCACGTGCCTCGCGGTACTGCGCTCCCTTGCCGAGACCGAGGATTGCGAGGAGCTCTACTTCGACCGACTCCACTACAAGAGCGCCGTCGGCGTGCAACTGCGGCAGATGGGCTCAACCCGCCTGTTCACGGGTCACAGGTCCGGCAAGGCACGCTGGTACGTGGCGAGGATCGTCAACCTCAACGCCACGGTTACCAAGCTGGCACCGATGCTCCACGAACGGCTTCTGGCTTCCCCATTGGCCGGGTGGCGTGGGTCGCTGTCCATCCGCCTCGAACAGGACCATGGCGCCGAGGCCATCACCCTGGTGGTTCAGGACGACGGGGTGGACGTGCGCGACGGGGCGGTCGGCAGCCATGCCATCAGCGGCGGCCAGGCGGTCGCGCAGCTTCTGCTCGGCTCCGAGGAGGCGGATGAAGTGGTCGCCGTGAACGGCATCGAAGTCCTCGGCGATGCCGCCGCCCTGCTGCCCGTGCTGTTTCCCGCCCAGTGGCCGCAGATGGAGAACCAAGCGCTGTAAGTCACGGTGCGGCGGCCAAGTGCTCGCGGATTCTTGCCGCAACGGCAAGGCGCTCGGCGACGGGCGTCGTGTCGAAGTGAGCCTCGCCGAATATCGCGGATCCCTCGTCCCCCTCGGGTCGTGGCACGACGTGGACATGCACGTGCGAGACGGTCTGCCCGGCGCTCGAGCCGTTGTTCTGGAAGATGTTCACTCCCGGTGCGCCGAATGCCGAGCACGCCGCCACCGCGATCCGCTGCGCGTGGACGGTCACGGCGCTCCACTCGTCGGGCGTCATGTCGAAGATGGTGGCCACGTGCCTGTCCGGAATCACCAGCGTCGCCCCGGGGCGGTACTGTCGAGGGTTGACGAAGGAACTGACGCCGTCCGACTGGCTGACGAATGCGCATCGCGGATTCGCGCCCGAGAGGTTTCGGCAGAACGGGCATGCGGGGTCATGGTCGCGGTCCGGTGGCACGTTCATGTCGGTGCAGAAGGAAAGAACCCGCCGCGATTCTAGGGACGTCTTCCGCGACAGTCGACGGCAGCCGCCCGGATTCGCACGGCTACAGTCCGATCCGGACGGCATCGCGGCCGAGCGCTTGCGGGTTCTTGTGGCCAGCGTGCGGACATCCCGCCCGCATCGGGGCTTGACACGGAGTCTCGCGTCCGGAGGTTTGCGCACGCGGCGTTTTATCCTTGTAATTTGTCCACGCTGTGGACAATATGAAAGGATATGGTTCCTCGCAACGCCCAACCGGACCTTTTGGCCGCGCTCGCCGTGCAGCCAGCGGTCGCCATCATCGGTCCGCGTCAATGCGGCAAGACGACGTTGGCGCTCGATGTTGCCGGGCAGCGCGAAGCTGTCTACCTGGACCTCGAGGATCCGGACGACCGCAACCGCCTTGCCGAACCCGTGCTGTACCTCGACAGTGTCGATGACCGGCTCGTCATCCTGGACGAGATCCACCGTACACCGGAGCTATTCCAGACGCTGCGCGGCGTGATCGACGAAGGCCGTCGCCGCGGTAAAGGCGTCGGAAGGTTCCTCGTTCTCGGCTCGGCGTCGATCGACATGTTGCAGCAGACTGGCGAGTCCCTGGCGGGTCGAATCAGCTATCTCGACCTGACGCCGTTCACGCCCTTGGAAGTGGAAGCGGATCGAGCGGCGCGCGAGCGCCTCTGGCTGCGCGGCGGATTCCCGATGAGCTACCTCGCGCCCGACGACGCCGCAAGCCTGGCGTGGCGCCGCGACTTCATCCGTACCTACCTGGAACGCGACGTGGCGGCGTTCGGCCCCCGCATCCCCGCGACCGCCTTGGAGCGACTCTGGACCATGCTGGCGCACCGGCAAGGCCAGTTGCTCAATGCATCCGCCTTGGCCCATGCGCTCGACGTCAGTCCGCAGTCCGTGACGCGCTATGTCGATCTCCTGGTCGACCTGCTACTGGTCCGGCGCCTGTCGCCTTACGTCGCCAACGTCTCCAAGCGCCTCGTGAAGTCGCCGAAGGTCTATGTGCGCGACAGCGGCCTGGTTCACGCACTGCTGGGCATCCCCACGCTGCAGGCGTTGGCCGGCCATCCCGTCGTCGGCCAAAGCTGGGAGGGTTTCGTGATCGAGACGCTGGTCAGCGCGACTCCGTGGCCCGCCACGGCGTGGTTCTATCGAACGAGCGGCGGTGCCGAAATCGACCTGGTCGTCGAGTTCGCCTCCCACGAGACTTGGGCCGTCGAGATCAAGCGATCCCTCGCCCCGAAAGTCACCCGTGGCTTCCACACGGCGTGCGCCGATCTGACGCCGGCGAGGGCGTTCGTGGTGTACGCGGGGGACGAGCGGTTTCCGATGGCACGAAGCATCGAAGCGATCGGGGTCGTGGAACTCGCGACCATGCTCGCCGAGCGAGCCGACGCGCCGTAGCCGCACGGAAACGCGAGTCGCGGCCGGGCAGGTTCTCGAGCCCGCGTAGTCCCGGATCGGCTGCACGGTCACTCGGCATGGTCAAAAGCGAACGCCCGCAGTTCGCTTGCGAACACCGGCCTTGCGCCAGATGCGTCAGTCGAGATGGACTCATGCCTTCCATGAAACAAATGCCAAAGGGAGCGTAGCGACCGTCGGTGGTTGTTGCATGGGAGGTCGGCGTGGCCTTGGGCCGGAGGCGGACCCGCGCACAGCGCAGCGAAGCGCGGGTCAGGCCCTGGGGCGCCCCCGACAGGGAATCAGCGCCGTGGCACGGCATTGGCATGTGCAGGTCATAGCTGACGACCGAGGAACACTGTCGATGGCACAGGCATCTCTCATAGACCTCCGCCAAGCCGCCCGCAGCCTCGCTCGCGCGCCGGGATTCACGACCGTGGCCGTGCTCACGCTCGGGGTTGGCCTTGGGCTCGCGACGGCGATCTATGCGGCGCTCAAACACCTGGTCATCGATCCGTTGCCGTTTCCCGACGCGGATCGACTGATGGTGCTGCTGAGCGAGGTGCCCGGTTCCGGGACGGACGACGTATGGGGCGCCTCGACCACCCAGTTCTTCCATTTCCGTGACAACGCCGAAGCGCTTGAGGAAATCGGCGTGATGCGAGGAATGGTTCCGGTTGATGTATCGATCGGTGGTATCGAGATGCGCCTCGGGGTCATGCTGGCCTCGGCGAGCGTGAAGCGCATGATTGGTGCACACGCCATCCTCGGTCGCATGTTGACCGACGCCGACGATCAGCCGGGCGCACCGATCACGGCGGTTCTGAGCGAGGGCTTTTGGCGCACGCAGTTGGGCGCCGATCCGGATGTCGTGGGGAAGGCGCTCAGCGCGCAACTCGGCTCGGAGTCACGCCTCGTCGAAGTCGTCGGCGTCGTCGCAGCGACGGGCAGCGAGTGGTTCGACACGCCGGATGCCTGGTGGCCGAACCAGTTGGATCCGGCCGGCCCGCACTACAACCAGCACGACCTGTTCCTGGTCGCGAAACTCAAGCCTGGCGTGGCGGCGGAAGCGGCGCAGGCCGAGGCGGACGGCATGACCGACCAGTTCGCGGATGTCTATCCGGACGTCTACGGGACTTTCGAAGTGGAAGGCGGCGAGATCGATTTCATGGAACAGTTCGGGTTCCGCAGCCGCTGGAACCCTCTCAAGGACTACCTGGTGGGCAAAGCCTCCGCGCCGTTGTGGATCGCCCAAGGTGCCATCGTTCTGCTGCTCGTCGTCGCATGGGTGGCCATCGCGAACCTGTTCCTCGCGCGCGTCGAGACCCAGCGGCCGGAGATGGCCGTGCGCACCGCGATTGGTGGGGCCCGCGGCGCCGTTGTGCGGCAGCTTGCTTGGACGAGCACGTTGATCGTTGGTGCGGCGTGGCTGGTCGGCTCAGGGCTTGCCTGGTGGCTCGCGGAGACCTGGGAGGTCGTGGACCCAATCGACGTCCCCGGCGCGGACGACGTTGGGGTCGACGGCGGCATCCTGGGGTCGGCGGCGGCGGTCGCGTTGCTGCTGGTATTGTCCATGGTGGCGACAGGCGTGTGGCGATTGCGCGACGTGGCGGCGCACCTGACGGACGCCGGTCGAGGCGCGACATCGAGCCGAACGCGCCAACGCGCGCGGTCGCTCTTGATCGTGGCGCAGGTCGCCTTGGCGTTCGTGCTGCTGGTCGGGGCGGGCCTGTTGCTGTCGAGCTTCCGCAACCTCGTGGTTGCGGATCCGGGCATCGATCCGGATGGCGTGTTGAAGGCGGATCTCGTCCCGGATAACGACGTTGGCGACGGCTGGTGGCCGCTCCTGAAGGAAATGCAGGAAACGGTTGCGGCCTTGCCGGGGGTCAGCGTGGTTGGCGCGGCGGGAACCTTACCGTTCGAGCGCGGCGCCTTCGGCTGCGTGGCCCAGCAATTCGAGGATCCGGCGGTGGTCGCTCGTCTCAATGCGTCGGACAAGTCGTTTTGTGGCGTGCAGGATTTCGTCATGCCGGGTTATTTCGCTGCAACCGGCATACCCGTGCTGCAGGGCCGCACATTTACGATGGCCGACTTCGACGACCTTTCCGCGCGCAGCGCTGTGGTGAGCCGCTCGTTTGCCGACAAGTTCTTCCCGGGCCAGAGTGCGGTCGGCAAGCGGCTATCGTCCTATGGCTGGGACTGGTTCACGATCGTCGGTGTGGTGGGCGACATCCATGCCAGGTCGGTGGCGGATCTGCCGACGCCACATGTCTACTACCCGCTGTCCGGGATTCCAGAGGAGGCGGGTTGGGATCCGCTCCCCGTGGCACTGGTGGTGCGAACGGAACTGCGCGAACCGGAATCCCTGGTCCCAACGCTGCGCCGCACGATCGCGACGCTGGATCCGGACATCGCCATGACGGACGCCGAGCCGCTGTCGGCACTCGTCGAGAGGTCGACGAGCCAGGATCGCTTCATGGCGGCGCTACTCGGCTTTGCCGCGGCTGCCGCGCTCATGCTCGCCGTGGTCGGCCTGTACGGCATCGTCAGCTACCTGGTCGCCAGGCGCACCCACGAGATCGGGTTGCGTATGGCCCTCGGCGCTGTGCCTCGCGGCGTGCGGCGGATGATGGTGGTGGCTTCGCTGAAGCTCGTTGCTGTCGGCCTCGCCGTCGGCCTGGCGGTGAGCTTGAGCCTCGCCGGCGTGCTCCGCGGCCTGCTGTTCGGGGTCACACCGACCTCTCCGGCGGTCTACGCTTCCTGCGTGGTCGTGTTGAGTCTGGCCGCCGGGCTTGCCGGGTGGGTTGCGGCTGGCCGCGCTTCCCGGATCACCCCGATGGACGCGTTGCGGGTGGAATGAGCCCCCAGGAGCGGCGCGGAAGGACGCCCGGCACTACACTCGTGCAAGCCCGCCCTTAAGGAGACCCCGTTGGCCGATCGCATTCTGGTCGCGGACGATCAGGCTGACGTCGTTGACGCGCTGCGCCTGCTGCTGAAGAGCGCGGGATTCGCGGTCCAGGCAGCGGATTCGCCAAGAGCCGTGCTGGCAGCCGTTGCCGGTCGCGAATGGGACTGCGTGCTGATGGACCTCAACTACACGCGGGATACGACGTCGGGGACGGAAGGCATGGACCTCCTGCGCTCGTTGCGCGAAGTCGACGCCACCTTGCCCATCGTGACTATGACCGCCTGGGGCAGCGTCGAGGGCGCCGTGGAGGCCATGCGCCGCGGTGCCGGCGACTACATCGAGAAGCCTTGGGACAACCAGCGGCTCGTGGCGACGCTGAAGACGCAGATCGAGCTGGGCCGTGCGCGACGGCGGGGCCAGCGGCTAGCGGACGCCAACCGCCGCGAGGAACTCGTCGGGGACGACGACTTCGTCGCGACGTCGCCGGCTATGCGCCCGGTGCTGGAGTTGATCGCGAGCGTCGGGCCGTCGGATGCCAACGTGCTGATCACCGGCGAACACGGCACCGGCAAGGAAGTCGTCGCGCGACGTCTGCACGCGGTGTCGCGACGGGCGGGCCAGGCGTTGGTGACGGTGAATGCCGGTGGCTTCAGCGAGGGTGTGTTCGAGAGCGAACTCTTCGGCCATGTCCGGGGCGCGTTCACGGACGCCAAGACCGACCGGGCGGGCTGCTTCGAACTGGCGCATGAAGGCACGTTGTTCTTGGACGAGATCGCCAATCTGCCGTTCGCGCAGCAGGGCAAGCTCCTGCGCGCCCTGGAGAACCGCGAGATCCAACGCGTCGGTTCCACGAAAGTGCGCAAGGTGGATGTCCGGGTGATCTCGGCGACCAACGCGGACATCGCGCAGGCGGTCGCCGAGCGGGCGTTCCGCGAAGATCTGCTGTACCGGCTGAACACGGTGGAGATCCACTTGCCGCCACTCCGCGAGCGCCCGGAGGACATCCGCGAACTCGCCAACCGGTTCGTCACCCGGGAGGCCGCACACTACGACAAGGCGTTGGACGGGTTCAGCGACGAGGCCCTGGACGCACTTGCCCGACATGCGTGGCCCGGCAACGTGCGCGAACTGCAGCACGCGGTGGAGCGCGCCGTGCTGGTCGCCCGCGGCGCCGTGGTGTCCGCTCAGGACCTCGGGCTTCGCGCACCAAGCGGCGAGCCGAACCTCACCGCGATGACGCTCGCCGAGGCCGAGCGCGTGCTGGTGCAGAAGGCGCTGGACCGCCACGCCGGCAACGTGACGCACGCGGCGCAGGATCTCGGTGTCAGCCGGGCTGCGCTGTATCGGAAAGTCGAGCGCCACGGTCTGAAATGAACGGTTTCAGGCTGCGGCCGCTGGTCTTGGTGTTGGCGGTTGGCTTACCCGGCACGCTGGCAGCGCTGGCATTGCTTTGGACCGGAGCCCATTCCGAGGCGCTGCGCTGGGCGTTGAGCGCAGCCTTGCTCCTAGCTTGGTTCGCCGGGGCCTTCTTCCTGCGAGCTCAGATCCACCGGCCCCTGCGCACCGTGTCGAGCATGCTGGCGGCACTGCGCGCCGGCGACTACTCGATTCGTGCCCGACACGCGGGCGCAAGCGACCCCCTGGCGCTCGTGTTCATGGAGATCAACGCGCTGGAGGAGCAGTTTCGTGAACAACGGTTAGGCGCGGTCGAGGCCCAGAACGTCCTGCAGCGCGTCCTGGCCGAGATCGACGTGGCGGTGATGGCCTTCGACCAAGGCAATGCGTTGCGGGTGGTGAACCGTGCCGCGGAGCGCCTGCTGGGCGATACCGAGGCCCGGCTCCTCGGCAGAACGGCGACCGAGCTGGGTATCAATGAAGCGTTGGAGAGCGACGCCCCGCGGACGATGGCCCGCAGCGAGCCGACCGGCCCGCGGCACTGGCAGGTGCGCCGGAGCGTGATTCGTCAGCAGGGAGAACGTTTGACGCTGGTCGTCATGACCGACCTCGAACGCACGTTGCGGGACGAGGAACGCCAAGCGTGGCGGCGACTCGTACGCGTGCTCAGCCACGAGATCAACAACTCGTTGACGCCGATCAAGTCGATCACGGCCAGCGTGCAGGATCTGATCAGCCGGGCGGGCACGACGGACTGGGCCCAGGATGCGCAGAACGGCTTGGCGATCGTCGCCACGCGCGCGGAGTCGCTGCGCCGCTTCCTCGCCTCCTATGCGCGGCTCGCCCGCCTGCCGCCCCCTAGTCGGACCGACGTCGACGTGGAGACGTGGGTCCGGCATGTCACGGGCTTGGAGACGCGCCTGCAAGTGACCGTGCGGGACGGCGAGTCCATACGCGTCCCGGCGGATCGCGATCAGCTCGACCAGGCGCTCATCAACTTGGTGGCGAACGCCGTCGACGCGACGTTGCAGACAGGCGGCGGTGTCGAGGCCTATTGGCGTCGCGAGGGACGCAACGTCGTCGTGACCGTCGACGACGAGGGCCCCGGACTCGCGGACGGAGGCAACCTGTTCGTGCCGTTCTATACGACCAAGCCGGGAATTGTGTAGCACAGTGCACACCCCGGCCCGCAGTCCCCGCCTCGCCTTCCCCGGCAGTATCCTTCGCGGCGCTAACGCCATGAAGGACGCTCGATGCACAAATCGTCACGGGCCATTGCGCTCGGCGTGGTGGCCGGTGGGATCACGACAATGGTAGAGGAATACACCGCGCAGCACCTAGTCGGGGTCGCCGCCATTGCTGGCGGGCTTGCCGCCTACTTCGCATCCCTGTTCCTGGAACAGTGGCAGAACAGGCGAAAGGCCCCCGAGCCGCAACATGCGACTTCCGTCGAAGACCCGGAGTGGGAGACCGTCTCCTACCACGGCGAGACCGGGTACGCTCCGTCGGACGCCCTTCGATCCAGCGTGTACGGCAAGCGGTTCCCGCACACCGTCAGGAACAAGCGTACCGGGGAGACCAAGGTCATCCCGCACCCCTCTGCCGGGGCGGGCTAGTAGACTTGGCGTAGCTCCCTGAGCGAGACGGCCTCCACGACGATCAGCACGGCCTCTTCGAGAGTGTCTGGGCCGTCGAGGCCCTTGTCCATGTAGCGCAGCCGGTGCGCAAGGTCCATCATGCCGTCAACGTCCCGCTGGTTCATGGTTACGTGGACTTCCCTGGCAGGGGGTCCTCCGGTGTTGACTTCGCCCGGCATGGTCGGGTCGTCGGGGGTGCGGATAGTGGACATGAAAGGTTCCTCTGTCGTTGGTTCCCGCTACTTGACGGGTACGGGATTGGGGTGTAGCTGCCGCTCCATCGACTCGCGCCCCCGATCCCGGCGCACCACTTCGACCGCCTCGTCTATCAGACCGCCAACGTCGATTTCGCGCCCTAGCGGATCGGGCAGTCGAAGCGTCACCTTGTGAACGTCGCCGCGCCTGGACGCCTCGGAGTCCGCCATCGTCACGACAACCTCCGCGCTCTCCACCGAGACCAGCACGGACTTGAGTGTCAGGTCGGGCATGTACGGTTCGCCTAGTCTCTCCATTCTCGTTCTCCTATTCGATTGGTTCGTCGTCGTAGTGCGGCAATGTGATCGGTTCGAGCGGGTATCCGTCGTCCTCGCCCCGGTACGCTCTCCCGCGAGCGCGCCTTGCGGCCCGGTAGTCGTCCAGCGCGTCCTGCGCCATTTCGTCAAGCACGGCCTGTGTCGCCGCCATGCGGTCCCGGAAGGGCTGGAAGTGCGCCTCGATCTCTTCGGGCCTGATGTACGGCTCGGGTTGCGGGGGCGGCGCAGCCTGGGCCTTGGCCCGCTGCCATGCGATCACTTGCCGACGCCAGTCCCGCTCGTCGAAGCAGAACGTGAGGAAGGTGAACGCGGTCAGTTCGCTCCCCGGCAGACCGGCGGCTTCCATCCGCCATACGGTGTCGAGCATTTCGAGAGCGTCGGTGGTGTCGGTCACCTCCACCCACTCCGATCCCGTTGCGGGCGACTTGCCGTAGAGCGGCGGCGCTTCGGAGTCGTCGGTCAGACAGGCCAGCGAGAGAAGGTCCCGCGACTCCGTAGGGAAGGCCAGGAACACGCCGTTGACCGCGCGTTGCGTCCACCCGCCCTGCTGGACGGTCTCGCCCCACGACACTCCCGCAGCCAGCACCAGAACCCAAGGCGCGACCCGCATGTCGAATCTCCCGGCTCGCGGGTCTTGACACGCCGTTTTCCGATTGGCAGAGTCGCGCCCGCGCCCCATAGGGGTGCAAACAGCCGGGGAGCGAGCCGCTGGATTTCACGGTCAAGAGGCTCCCGCCCCCGGCGCTTCAACGGCCCGATGCCGGGCCGTTGCTAACGCCGTGGAAACGCCAGGGTTCCCGCCCTTTCGCCCCTAGGGGCTGTTGTATCGGACAGGCGACCCGGCCCCGATGGGCCGAGTGGCGTTGGATACGGCGTTAGCGGGGCGCATTAGGAACCCCTTGAGCGGCGTTGTCAAACTGTTTATGATCGTTCGATTCACGGAGACCGCCCCCATGAACAAGCGGCAGTTCGACCGTACCCCCAGACGCGAAGTTACCAAGTCCGACGTGCTGGCGGCGCTGGAAAGCGTCCTGCTGGCCCCCAGGGACGACGACTCCCGCGACCCGAAGCCGGACAGGGCGGACCGCGACACGCCCTACAGGCTCGACAGAAGGGCTCCGTGAAGCTCGTCCCGACCGTCGTCCTGCTGTTGCTGGCGGGCTGCGCCACCCAGGCCGAGAGGGAGGCCGCAGCCGCGAAGGCGCGCGCCGAATGGGAGGCGTGCGTTGACGAACACATGGAGACGGCGTACGCGATGCACCGGTTGTTCGGCGGGGACCCCTTCTCCGCCACGGTCGTGGGCGAGGCCCTCGGCAGGATGGTCGCGCAGGAGTGCGGCTCCGGCGGACTGGACGGAACGGAGAGGACCGCGTACATTCTTCGGCGCGCAGAGGTAGTGGAGGCGGATCACGCTGCGCAGCGAAAAGAGTCGGAGTGAACCTGGGCGCTTGACTCCCCCGGCATGGTATGCTGGACTACGCAACGGCGGTTCGGAGCTTGCCACCCGGATCGCGGGCCTTGAGAGGTCGGAGGCCAGTGCGGGATTCGAACCCGCGACGTGCCTGCTTCAGGGGCACCCAGGATTGCCAACCTGGGGCATTCGACCGCTCTGCCAACTGGCCCGAAGCATAGAGTCTAGCCCCGGTCTCCCGTCAAGGGAACCGGGGCTTTCTCTTTCCGGGGCGTTTGACGCCGCGTTTGACGCCGCCTTTCCCGTCCCTTAGAGTCCTGCCCCGGCTCCCGACGCCACGGGCCGTTTCCCCGGCGACCCCCCGTCCCCAGGGCGGCATCGAACCGAGGGAGCCGATCCGCCTTCGGGGGGAGGGCGACGGACTCCGGCGCGGGACGGGTCATCCGTGTCCTGCGGTTCGGTCGGCGTTGCGGGTAAGCCCCACTGCCAGCGTCGGCCTTCCCGCGCCGGGGTTCGTCCTTTCCCCGTTGACTCCGCGCCGCCCGCCCGTAGAATGCGCCCCGGCTCCCGAGGCTGCGGGCCGTGCGGACCCGTCAATGCTCGACTCGCCCACGGCATCGAACCGAGGGAGCCTCTTCCCGCCCCTGCCGAGGAACGCGATGAACGTCAGACCCGAAGCGCAGCTTGCCGCCATCCAGGGTACGCTGGCGTCCCTGGAGACAGCCGTTGCCGATCTGCGCATGGAGATCGAGGAACTGAAACGGCGAGCCGCCGAGGCCGACAGGCGGTGGCAACTGCTCAGATCGTTCGACAGCTACCGGGAACTGCACGCCCGGCTCGCGGACACGGGGGAGGTCTAGCGCAACCCTAGACTTCCTCCGGCACGTTCGACGACGGCGCGACCGTCTGCATGGTGACCCACGACCCGCGCTATGCCGACCTGGCGGAGCGCACGGTGCATCTGTTCGACGGGCGGATCGTGGACGAGGAAAGCGGTTAGTCGGCACGGTCCGGTTCGAAAGGGGACGAATAGACCGGATGGCACGTTTTCAGTTCGCCCTGTCGTGGCGGCTGGCGCTCCGCCATTTCGTCAAGTCGCCCGGCTCCTACCTCTACGGCGCCGTGACATTGGCGTTGGGCTTGGGAAGCGCCACGCTGCTGTTCTCGCTCGTGCAGGGCCTCACGGCGCCGCTGCCCGTACCGAACGGCGAGCACGTCTTGCGCGTGGTCGTGGTGGATCCGGTCCGCAGCCACGCGCACGTCACGATCGACGACTTCCGTGCCTGGCGGTCGCATGCCGGGTCGTTCGAGAGCATCGCTGCGGTCGCCGTAGCCGAACGCAGAGTTGACATCAAGCGGGGCGACTTCCTGGCGCGGGTAGCGCACACGACGGCCGACGTGTTTCCGCTCCTTGGGGTCGAGCCGGTGCTGGGCCGATGGCCGACGGAAGCCGACGGCACCACGATCGCCATCGGCGAGGATCTGTGGACGACGACGTTCGAGCGCGACCCCGCGATACTCGGCCGGGAGGTCCGCCTGGACGACGAGGTCGCCGTCGTCGTCGGCGTGATGCCGAGCGGCTTCCGGTTCCCCTACAAGCAGGACATCTGGCAGGTGGTCGCCTGGGACTCGGTCCGGCTGGCCAACGGCGAGGTCGTCAGCCGGCTGAAGCCCGGCGTCTCGCGGGCGGCGGCGAGCGATGAGTTCACCGAGCTGATGCAGGCCGCGCGCACCGACCGCGAGGGCATCGCGGCGACCGCGACCGCACGCTTGATCGGGTTCACGGAAGAGCGGGGAGACCGGGAAGAGTACGCGGTTGGTATCGCACTGCTGTTGGTCGTGCTGGGACTGGTGTTGCTTTCCTGCTCGAACGTCAGCGCCCTGTTGCTGGAACGCAACCTGGCCCGGACGCGAACGCTGGCATTGCACCAGGCCCTAGGCGCGAGGCCGGCGCAAATCGCGTTGCAGATCCTGGTCGAGGCGTTGTTGGTCGGCGGCCTCGGCGGGATGCTTGGCGCCGCTGTCGCGCATGTGGGTCTGCGGTTCCTGATGACAACGTTGGCCGACAATCTCAGTTACTACTGGACGCGGCTGGAGCTTGATGTGGCGTCCGTCGGATTCGCCAGTGCACTGAGCCTGGTCGTTGCGCTGGTGTGCGGCGCCTTGCCGGCCTGGCGAGCGGTCGGGACGGACGTAGGGCGAACCTTGGCGGAACAGGCCGAGGCGGTACAGGGCTCGCGCCGGACGCCGGTGTCCTGGATCCTGGTCAACGCGCAGATGGCGTTCGCCGTCGCCGTGGTGGTGGCGGCCGTTGGGCTCGCCACCATCGTCGTGCAGAAGCCCTGGGAGGTCGACTTGGCGCCCGAGTTCGCGGGAGACCGCGTCGTCTCGGCGCTGATTGTTTTCGAGGAGGATGCGGTCGACGCACCACGTGTCGAGGTGCTCCAGCGGCTGCAGGAACGGGTGCGCGCACTCCCGGGTGTGCAATCCGCGACCGTCAGCGTGGGCGACTGGCGAGCCCGGGTCGGTAGATTCGGTCTGCGCCGCGTCGCTTTTGGCGACGAACCGTTCGGCGACGACCGGGGCGTGCCCATCCTCTACATCACCCCCGGCTTTATCGATACCTTCGAGATCAGCCTAGTCGAAGGGCGTCCGTTCGACGCCCGCGACATGGGATCGGACACCGGGACACCCGACGTTGCCATCGTGACCGAGGAATTCGTCCGCGAACGATTGCCGGACCAGGCAAGCGTTGGTCGCCGCATCCGGGTGGATCAGGGCGGCGGCCGCGAACGGGCATTCCGCATCGTCGGCGTCGTGTCGAACCTGGCGGTGACCGAAGACCACCGGCGGAACCCGGTCGAGCACGTGCTGCTCCCGGTTGCGACAACGGATGCCCGTACGTTCCAGCTCACGGCGCGAACCGCAGGGGTGACGGGGATCGATGCCCAGGTCGAGCGGATCGTCCGCGATACGGCTCCGGGGGTCGCGACGGTCGCCTATTCGTTCGACGAGTCCATGCGGCAATTCAACGACTACCTCGGACGTATAACCGAGACGTTGGGCGTGCTGGCGATCCTCGGCGGCAGCGGTTGCCTAGTCGTCGTCGCGATCGGGATCTACGGACTGGTCGCCTTCGAGGTGCGCCAGCGGCGCGGCGAGTACGCCGTGCGCTTAGCACTGGGTGCGCGCGCCCAGCGGCTGCTATGGCTGGTAGTGCGCCGGGTCGGCCTGCTGGTCGTGCCGGGCACGGTTCTAGGCTTCGTGTTCGCCGGGGTCGGTTCCCCCCTGATGCGCGCGGTGGGTGGCCAGGACATCGACGTCGTACCGGTCTTCGTTGCGGTGTTCGCGTTGTACGCCGTCGTCGTCGCGGTGGCAGCCGGCGTGCCCACGCTCAGGGTTGTGCGAGCCAACCCGGCTCGCGTGTTGAACGGCTGACTCCGGGAGCCGACAGCCGCATACGTTCAGGATAGGCCCCGGACACCGCGCCACGATGGCATCCGCCCTCCGGAGCATGATCCTCTCGAGTTGTGCCCGGGCGATGAGAACGCGTTCGAGCAGGAGCATCACGGCTCGTCGGTGAACATGTCCTGTATCTCCGACTCACCCATGCGGTCAAAGTCATCCGGCACGACGACTTGGCCTACGAGAAAGCCTTGGCGGCTTGACGCCCCATCCCTGATGGCGGCGAGGAACTCGCGTGGGCTGACGACAGCGATGCCATGGCAGAGCTCTGGGGGGAAGTGCTTCAGATTGCCGGTGATCAGGTAGTCGACCTTCGCTGCAACAGCGACTTCCAGGAACGGCTGGTCGCCAGGATCAGGTAGCGTGGTGTCCAAGGGGGTCGCCGCTAACCGAAGGCCGTTGGTCGACAGACGTGCGAGCACGGTCTCAACACCGTCCAACGGCAAGGACAGCCGAGGCCGTGTGAGTACATCCCGATACTCGGCAAGGACTCGTCCGTCAAAGCAAACGCGATGCGCGCCTGAGCCAACGAGATCGACCACCGTCGCCGGCAGTCCATGGGGCGACAGCAAGCCCGACACCAGAACGTTGGTGTCCAAAACGACCCTCACGGACGTCGGGCGGCGCGAGAGTCGGCGATTTCGGCGTTGATCTCGTCGAGGGACAGTTCGGCAGCACCGGTTTCCCGCGCTCGTTCCCGGATCGACGCTATGGCCTGCAATGCGTCTGCTTGTCGCAGCGCTTCAAGGGTCCGGTCGAAGGTCTCTGGGGATGTGGCCACAAGAAACGCGATGGGTTTGCCGTTGGAGGTGACGACCATGTGCCGTTGAGTGCCCAGGGCGTCCCAAACCGCGGCGGATCGACCTCGGAGTTCTCGGACGCTGATGAAGTCCATGGCTTCTGGCTCCTGATGTGTACACGACTGTGTACTCGATTGGCGTTACGAAGTCAAGGCGTCGTCGGCGTTCGGCTATGACATGGCTCCAGACGCGGAAAAGCACAAGGACTCTACGAGCGCGGCGCGCCCCTCGCCGGAAGCTCAATACGACGGTCAGACCCGCCCGCACACGATCCCGTTGCGGATCGCCGGTTGGCCGTCTTCCGTGACGGTCCTGAACAACACCCGCTTCTCGGACTCTCCTCTTGCGAGGGGTTCCCCCTCGCGCTCCCCGGCTGAGGGCTTTCTTCTTGCGAGGGGTTCCCCCTCGCGCTCCCCGGCTGAGGGCTCCGTCTCCTCCGCGAGCGCCTCGACGGCGATGGTCGTGTCCATCAGCACCATCGCGCGCAGTTGGCCGCAGAGCCGGGTGATGCGCGTGGCGTCGCCGTCGAAGCAGCGGTTGATCACCACGCTCAAGGACATGGCCTTGGTCGCGCTGCCGTGCAGGATGATGCCGGGCAAGCCGGCGGCCAAAGCGACGCTGGGCTCGGTGTGGATCGGGTTGTATATCTGCGCGCATTCCGTGTACTGCTGCGCGGCATGCAGGGCGACGGGGACCTCCTCGCGCCAGAGCGGGGCCCCGGCGGGCGCGGACACCTCGGGCCACGGCGGTTCCTCGTCGAGGATGGCGGCGGGTCCGGCCAAGGTCGCGCCGCGGGTGATGCCGTTGTAGTAGAGCTCCGCGATCAGCTCGCCGTTGCTGGCGGTCATGCGGTAGCGGTCGACGTTGTATACGCCGGGGCCGATTTGGCGCATTTGGATGGTCTTGCCCTGCGTGGTGACCGCCTCGCCGGTCCGGAACGGCCGGTGGATCGTCAAGTCGGTGGAGGCGTGCACGCCGTACGGCGCGGCGCGGGGATTCGGCTCCTGGTCGGGCCGGAAGCGGCTGGGCCATTGCAGGGCGAAGGCGATGCCCGGGTGGACGGTGACGCCCCCCGGTGCGAGGTCGTCGAAGTACGCGGGGTTGGCGTCGTTGACGGCGGCCGCGTAGGCCATGGCGTACCGCGTGTCGATCAGCGTGGTCTTGGCGATGGAGTTCAGGCCGATGCCGTCGGTGCTGAGGACTCCGGGTCCGGTCTCGCTGCTCGACACGGCTTCACCTGTTTCGAAACGACCGGGCGATGCTAACACCCGCCCGGGCATTCGGCGCTCGCCCTTATCGCCATGATGGCACGCCGTTCGCATGTCTGACATGAAAGACGCGACCGCTTCGCGGTCGCCCCGAGAATTCGCTGCGCGAATTCTCCTGGCGGCGAGGCGGCGGCGACCGCCAGGCAAGAAGCCCCGTGTTTGTTTCAGGCGAGCCCGCCGATCCAAAGGCGGATGTCTCGCGAAGGAGGAAAAAGGCGTGAGTGTCGCGATGTCTCGTTGGCTCTTGGAGCTACGCCAGGCCCTGCAAAGCTTGGCGCGGACGCCGGCGTTTACCGCCACGGCGGTGCTGACGCTCGGCGTGGGCTTAGGTGCGGGCGCCGCCACATACACGCTGGTCAGGGACATCGTCCTCGATCCGTTGGGCTATCCGGATGCCGAGAGGCTGGTCGTGCTGCGCAGCGAGGTGCCGGGGGTGGGCGCGGGCGCCGAGTGGCAGGCTTCCTTCGCCCAGTACTACCAGTTCCGCGACAACGCCCGGGCGTTGGAGGGAATCGGTCTCTACGGGACAGTGGGAATGAACGTCGATACGCCGAATGGTGCGGATCGCGTGACGGCCGTCATCGCCAGTGCGGACGTACAGGAGTTGATCGGCACCCGGACCGTGCGCGGCCGCTCCCTGTTGGCGGCGGACAACATGCCCGAGGCTCAGAACGTGGCGTTGATCTCGCGCGGCTATTGGCAGCGTCGCTTCGGTGGCGATCCCGACGTCGTCGGCAAGACACTCGGGATCAGCCAGTATGCCGACGTCTTGGGTTCGCCCGACGCCCCCTACGAAATCGTCGGAGTGCTCGCCCCGGATGCGGGCCTGCCGGGTATGCGCGGTGCCGACGCCGACCGGGCGGACGTCTGGCTGCCGGTCCGCCTTGACCCGACGCCGAGCGGCGGGCACTCGTGGAGTCTGCTCGCCAAGCTCGCTCCCGGCGTTTCGCTGATCGAGGCGCAAGCCGAACTGGACGGACTGACGCGAGGACTCGTCGACAGCTACCCCGACCTCTACTCGGAAGGGCTCTTCGAGAACTACGGCTTCCGAACACGGGCGCACGATCTCCGGTCGTTCGTCGTGGGCCCGGTCGCGCGCAACTTGTGGCTGATCCATGGCTGTGTCGTCCTTCTCTTGCTGGCCGCCGTTGTCAATGTCGCCAGCCTGTTCCTGGTCCGCGCGGAAGCGCGCCGCGGCGAAATGGACGTCCGGCTCGCTCTCGGGGCCAGGCGTCTGGGGATCTTTCGGCTGTTCGCTGGGCTTAGCGTCATGGTGGCGCTGGCCGGGGGAGCGCTGGGCCTGCTCGCTGGTCATTGGGCGGTGGCGTGGACGACGCTCAAGTCCTGGCAGATTCCGCGAATGGACCAGGTCGCTTTCGACGGGGGCGTCTTTGTCGTCGTCTTCGGCTTTGCGTTGGCCGTCGCTCTAGTGCTGGCCGGCTATTGCGCGTGGCGGGTGGACGGCCCCGGCTTGGCCGGTAGCGGGCGCAGCCTGCGCGGCGCGGTGCGCGCCGGCCAACGCCTGCGCTCCGCGATGACCGTGGCCCAGGTGTCCGTGTCCTTGGTTCTCGTGGTGGCCGCGTTCCTGATGATCGAGAGTTTCCGCAACCAGTACCGCATGGATACCGGGATCGAGGCTGCCGGCGCGGTGACGATCAAGACTTTCCACGATCGTTCGGACATGTCGGGGTGGTGGCCGTTCGTCAAGGAGGTCACCCGGCGGATCGACGCCCTGCCAGGGGTCACGGCGGTCGGTGCGGCGACCGCCGTGCCCTTCGCCCGATTCACAGGGCACGGATGTACCCAGCAGGGATTCGACGATCCCGCCGTCCACGCGCGCGTCGAAGCCGAGGGCCTCACCTACTGCGCGGCGCAGGCCGTGGCGACGCCCGGCTACTTCGAGGCCACGGGCATTCCGATGATCCGCGGCAGAGGCTTTGCCGACGCGGACCTGGACAACCCGTCGGACGGCGTCGTCGTGGTCAGCGCGGCCTTCGCGTCGCGCTTCTGGCCCGGCGAGGATCCGCTGGGCAAGCGCGTCTCGCCGTACGGCGGGAAGACGTACTGGTATCGCGTGATCGGTGTGGCGGGCGACGTGTACCGGGGCTCCGTCCGGGAGGAGCCGCACAACCTGATCTACTACCCGTTGGCGCCGATCCCCGGTGATACGGGGTGGTACTTCTCGGGGATCGACTTCGTCGTGCGCGCCGATCTGCCGGAACCGGGCGTACTCGTTCCCGATGTTCGTCGCCTGATCGGGGAGATCGATCCGTCCGTCGTCGTGGGCGAGGTTTGGACCTTGGCCGCGCTGGTGGACCGCTCCATGGAGCACCTCGGCTTCACTTTGGCGGTCGTATCCGCCGCAGCCGTTGCCACGCTGGGGCTCGCGGGGCTTGGCCTGTATGGCGTCGTCGCCTACCTGGTCGCCCGCCGGACCAGCGAGATCGGGTTGCGCATGGCGCTTGGCGCGAGCCCCGGTCGAGTCCGCGGCATGGTCATCGCTCACTCGGTGAAGCTCGTCGCTCTCGGTTTGGCGATCGGCTTGGTTGTCAGTCTTGCCGCGACCACGGCGTTGCGCAGCTTCGTGTTCGGCGTAACGCCGTCGAATCCGACGGCGTACGTCATCGCCCTGCTCCTGGTGACGGCGGTGGCCGCATCCGCAAGCTGGCTTGCGACCCGAAATGCCGCCCGGGTCACGCCGATGGACGCCTTGCGGACGGAGTGACAGCGCGGAGGCTTGTCTCGACCTCGTGGGCACCGTGCCAGTTGACTGGCGGGCTTGGCTGCCGTAGGTTCTTACGCCTGTCTTACGTTGAGGCGGACCCGCATGCCAATGACGAGAATGTCGAGTAAGGGCCAAGTGGTGATCCCGCGGGAAATCCGAGCGGCGCACGCTTGGACCCCGGGTCTGGAGTTCGAGGTCGAGGACCGGCCCGAGGGCGTGTTGTTGCGCCCCCGGACGCCGTTCCCTCGGACGAGTGTTTCCGATGTCGTTGGCTGTACCGGATATGCTGGCCCCCGCCGCTCGTTGACGGAGATGCGCCGCGCCACCCCGCCCGGCCAGGTTGAGGCAACTTGATCGCTGTCGACACGAACGTGGTCGTTCGTGTGCTCACGAACGACGATCCCGAACAGGCAGCGGCCGTGGCAGCGTTGCTGGAAGGGGAGACCGTTTACCTCCCCTTGTCGGTGGTGCTGGAGACGGAATGGGTTCTGCGCAGCGTCTATGGCCTTGATCGCGGAGTCGTCGTCAGTGCGCTACGACGTTTCCTAGGCATCCCGACGGTCACGGCGGAATCAGCCGGGAGGCTCGGTCAAGCCCTGGCTTGGTACGAGGAAGGGTTCGACTTCGCGGACGCACTGCATCTGGCGAGCGCGTCCGAGGCGGGGGCTGATCGGTTGGCCACGTTCGACGGGAGGTTCCGTCTGCTGGCGGCAGAAAGCGTGACCGCCGTGACTCTGATCCGGCCCTGAGAGCGGGGCTCGTCTCTAAGGTGGGCAGGTGGTAGTTGGACAAGCGAAAGTGGCCAGTATCCTGAACACGACGGCTCGAATGTGGCCGCCATCGCGCCGCGCTAGCAGTTGGCCGGGGCAGTGACCAGCTACTTCATCCGCCGCTTCCTACTCATCGTGCCGACCTTCATCGGCGTGACGATCCTGGTGTTCGCGGTCACAAGGCTGGTGCCGGGCGGCCCGATCGAACGCATGCTCCAGGAGGCGGCGATGGCCGGCGCGGATGTCGCCGCCTCCACGAGCGGTTTCGCCGGCCACGGCGCGAGCTCGCTGTCCGACGACCAGATCGATCAACTGAAGGCGTATTACGGATTCGACAAGCCCGTGATCGTGGGCTATGCCGAATGGTTGGGCAAGGTCGTCCGACTCGATCTCGGCACGTCCACGCGCTACTCGGAACCGGTCTGGGACACCATCAAGGATCGCTTCCCGATCTCGATCTTCTACGGGGTCACCACGCTGATCCTCACATACAGCGTGTGCATCCCGCTCGGCATCGTCAAGGCCATCCGCCACAAGACGACGTTCGACAACCTGACATCCGCGGTGGTGTTCTTCGGCTACGCGATTCCGGGCTACGTGGTCGCGATCGCGCTCTTGACCGTGTTCGCCGGCAACCTGGGGTGGTTTCCCTTGAGCGGCTTCGTCAGCGACGACTTCGACGACCTCGGCACGCTCGGCAAGATCGGCGATGTCGCCTACCACGCCGTCCTGCCGCTGATCGCCTACCTCGCCGGCAGCTTCGCCGTCACGACCATGCTGATGAAGAACTCGCTCATGGACAACCTGGCGGCGGAGTATGTGCGCACCGCCATCGCCAAGGGCATGGCGTTCCGCCGCGCGGTGTTCGCACACGCCTTTCGCAACAGCCTGGTGCCGATCGCCACCTCGTTCGGGAACAACATCACGTTGATCGTCACCGGGTCCTTCCTGATCGAGCAGATCTTCAATATCGACGGCTTCGGCCTTCTCGGCTGGGAGTCGCTGGTCGAGCGCGACTACCCGGTGGTGATGGGCATCCTCGTGATCTCGTCGCTCTTGTTCATGATCGGCAACATCCTGTCGGACATCTGCGTGGCGCTGGTCGATCCCCGGGTGAAGTTCGGCAGCGGCGAGGCGTCGCAATGATCGCGAAGGCCGGAAGCCTTGTCGGGAGAACGCGTAGCGTTCTCGATCGCGTCGCGCCAGCGACGCGCCTCAATCCGCTGACCATCAAGCAGTGGCAGCGGTTCAAGTCGATCCGTCGGGGCTACTGGTCGGCCATCGGGCTCGGCATCGCGCTGCTTCTGTCGGCGGGGGCGGAGCTCTTGGTGAACAGCCGGGCGCTCGTCGTCTCCTACCAGGGCGACTGGTACTTCCCGACTTACGGGGACTACATCCCAGGGCGGACCTTCGGACTCGACTACGACTACGAGACGAACTATCGGGAACTCAAGCGGATGTTCTCAGCCAGCAGTGCCGGAGACTGGGTGCTGATGCCGCCGGTGCCCTACGACGCCTTCGAGAACGACCTCGAGGCCGGCGTCTATCCGCCGTATGCGCCATCAGTGGCAAGCCGCCACTTCCTCGGCACGGACACGACCGGTCGCGACGTCGTCGCTCGCCTCGTCTACGGCTTCAGGCTCGCCTTCACGTTCGCGGCGATCCTCCTGGGCTGCAACTTCGTCATCGGCATCGCCATCGGCTGTGCGATGGGGTTCTGGGGCGGCGCGTTCGATCTCCTGTTCCAGCGCGTGATCGAGATCCTGAACAACGTGCCGTTCCTGTACGTCATCATGATCGTGGCCAGCGTCATCGTGCCGGGCTTCTGGACGCTGATGGCGGTCATGGTGTTCTTCGGCTGGACGGGCATGACCTGGTACATGCGCACGTCCACCTACAAGGAGAAGTCGCGGGAGTACGTGCTGGCGGCACGGGCACTCGGGGCGTCGAGCAAGCGCCAGGTCGCGAGCCACATCATCCCGAACACGATCTCCGTGATCGTCACGTTCATCCCGTTCTCCATCGCGAGCGGGATCACCGCGCTCACGGCCATCGACTACCTTGGCTTCGGCCTGCCGCCGCCGACGCCGAGCTGGGGCGAACTGCTCTCGCAGGGTACGCGGCATCTCGAGTCGCCGTGGATCGGCGGTTCCGTGGTCGTGGCCATGGTGCTGGTATTGTTGATGGTGACCTACGTCGGGGAAGCCGTCCGCGAAGCGTTCGACCCCAAACAGTTCACCTACTACGAGTAAGTCTCTCGACGGAGGAGGCGACATGGCAAGGACTTCGATGGTCTACAGGGGTATCGCCATCATGGGACTGGGCGCCCTGGCGGCATGTCAGGGCGAGGTCGACGAAGCACAGTCGGAAGCGGCCAGCCGCGTCGCCGTGTTGCCGCCGATCGAGGTCGCTGAAGGCGACGGACTGCCCGATGAGCTTCCCGCCGGCCTGGTGTGGGAGACCAACGATACGGATCCGACATTTGCATCGCCGGACGCCAAGCGCGGCGGGACGTTCCGCACCTCCATGCTGTCGTTCCCGCTCACCATCCGTCGCGTCGGCCCGGACTCCAACGGGTCCTTCGCCGGACCGCTCCGCTACAACCAGTTGGGTCCGGTGACGTACCACCCGAATACGCGACGGCCGATCCCGTCGCTGGCGACGCATTGGGCGTACGGGCCGGACGGGCGCAGCCTCTACTACCGGCTGAATCCCAAGGCGCGCTGGTCCGACGGGGTGCCAGTCACCGCCGACGATTACATCTTCGCGGTCAAGTTCATGCGCTCCAAGCAGATCGTCGCGCCCTGGTACAACAACTACTACACCGAGCGCATCCGCGACGTGAAGCGCTACGACGATCACACCATCGGCATCCAGGGCGCCGACCCGAAGCCGCTGCACGAGATGCACTACCAGTACGCCTTCGGCCCGGTACCCAAGCACTTCCATGAACCCCGCATGACGGAGGACTGGGTGCAGGCGACGAACTGGGAGATCGAGCCCAATACCGGCCCCTACCAGATCAGCAAGGTCGACAAGGGCAAGACCATCGAGATGAGCCGCAAGGCCGACTGGTGGGCGAACGACGAGCGCTACTTACGGCACCGCTTCAATCCCGACAAGATCCGCTACCGGGTGATCCGCGAACTCAACGTCGCCTACCAGCACTTCGTCAAGGGGGAGCTGGACACCTTCGGCCTGGTGCTGCCGCTTTATTGGCACGAGAAGGCGCGCGGTCCCGAATACGACGCCGGCTATATCGCGAAGTACTGGTTCTACAACGACCTCCCAGTGCCCTCGGCAGGGATGTACCTGAACACCGAGAATCCGATCCTTGCCGATGCGCGCGTCCGCTTCGGCCTCGCCCATGCGATGAATTTCGACCGCGTCATCGAAACCGTCCTTCGCGGCGACTACGACCGGATGCCGACCTTTCAACTCGGCTTCGGCGACTACGACAACCGGCTGATCACGGTGCGCGAATTCGATATCGACAAGGCCAACGCCTACTTCGACGACGCCGGGTATTCCGAGCGCGGCGGCGATGGCATCCGGGTGAGGGATGGGCAGCGGCTGTCTCTGCGCGTGACCTACGGTGCGCCGCACCACACGGAACGACTGGTCATACTCCGCGAGGAGGCTCGCAAGGCCGGCGTGGAACTGGAACTGCAACTCCTGGACGGATCGAGTTCCTTCAAGACCATGCAGGAGAAGAAGCACGAGATCGCGTGGATGTCCTGGGCATCGCAAGGCTTGTCCCCACGCTACTGGGAGCACTTCCACTCGGCCAACGCCGGCAAGCCGCAGACCAACAACCTCGCCAACCACGCCAACCCGGAGATGGACGACCTGATCATGTCCTTCCGGGCGTCGTCCGACCTCGAGGAGCGAATCGCGCTCGCACATCGACTGGAGCAGATGGTCCACGACGCGGGAGTCGTGATCCCGACGTTCCAGGTGCCGTATACGCGCGAAGGCGCGTGGCGCTGGGTCAAATTGCCCGAGTGGCTCGGGACACGCACCACCGGTGCGCTCTTCAACCCGCATCGGCTGTCCGCGGGCATCTTCTCGAGCGGCGGGCTGTTCTGGATCGACGAGGCCGAAAAGGAGCGCACGCTCGAAGCGATGGACGAGGGCATGGCGTTCGAACCCTTGGCAGTCATGAACATCGACTACCGGGCCGACTGACGCGCCATGCCGCTGCTAGCGGTCGAGGATCTCTCCACGGCGTTCGACACCGAGGGCGGCCGGGTCACGGTCGTTGATCAGGTTAGTTTCGAGATCGATGCCGGCGAAACGCTGGGCCTGGTGGGCGAGTCCGGTTGCGGCAAGAGCGTCACGGCGCTGTCGATCATGGGCCTGTTGCCGAAGCCGGCGGGGCGCACGGTCGGCGGGAGCATCTCCTTCCGCGGTGAAGATCTGGGTGCCGTCCCGGTCGAGCGGCTGCAGCAGGTCCGCGGCAACCGCATCGCCATGATTTTCCAGGAGCCGATGACGGCCTTGAATCCGGTGCAACGCGTCGGCCGGCAACTTGCCGAGGCCTATACCCTGCACGCACCGGGTGCGAGTGCGGACGAAGCCAAGGGTCGCGCGCTCGAACTTCTCGACCAAGTGGGCATCCCGGCGGCGGAGCGCCGCCTGACCGAGTATCCGCACCAGTTGTCGGGCGGCATGCGCCAGCGCGTGATGATCGCCATGGCACTCGCCAGCCGACCGGATCTCTTGATCGCAGACGAACCGACGACGGCGCTCGACGTGACGATCCAGGCGCAGATCCTCGAACTGCTGCGCGATCTGCAGCGCGAAACCGGCATGGCGATCCTGTTCATCACGCACGATCTGGGCGTCATTGCCGAGCTGTGCTCGCGCGTCGTGGTCATGTATGCCGGGCGCATCGCGGAACAGGCGTCGGCGACGGCGCTGTTCGCGAACCCGCGGCACCCCTATACCCAAGGGTTGCTTAGGTCGATACCGCGGCTCGAGGGCGAACCCAAGACGGTGCTCAGCACCATCCCGGGCACGGTGCCCGACATCGGCGACCTGCCGACGGGGTGTCGTTTCGCGAACCGGTGTCCGCACGTCGAGGACGTCTGTCGCCAACGGGCGCCCGTGCTGGAAGAGGCGGCGGAAGCGCATCGCGTTGCATGCCACCGTTGGCGAGCGGTGGAGGCAGCGTGAACACGGATCACCAGCCGCTGCTCCAGGTCCGCGGGCTGACCAAGCACTTCCCTGTGCGCGGCGGGGTATTCCTGCGCACGGTCGGCCAGGTGCATGCAGTGGACGGCGTTTCCTTCGACCTCGACGTCGGCGAGACCCTCGGCTTGGTGGGCGAATCGGGTTGCGGCAAGAGCACGGTCGGCAAGACCCTGCTCAGGCTCTACCAACCGACGGCCGGCAAGGTGCTTTTCGAGGGGCAAGACGTGGTGACGATGAAGCGGCCGGAGTTGCGGCGGCTGCGACGCGACATCCAGATCGTGCTGCAGGATCCGTTCGAGTCCCTGAATGCGCGCCACACGGTGGGCAAGATCCTCGAGGAGCCGTTCGTCATCCATCGGCTCGGAACGCCCGTCGAGCGTCGACGCTGGGCGGCGGAGTTGTTGGAACGGGTCGGGCTCGAAACGGCGGCCGCCAATCGTTTCCCCCACGAGTTCTCGGGTGGCCAACGCCAGCGCATCGGTATCGCCCGCGCGATCGCGCTGCGGCCCAAGCTCATCGTCTGCGACGAGGCGGTCTCCGCGCTCGACGTCTCGATCCAGTCCCAGATCCTCAACCTGCTCCTGGACCTGCAGCGCGAGATGAACCTCGCGTTGATTTTCATCGCCCACGACTTGGCCGTGGTTAAGCACATCTCTGACCGGATCGCCGTCATGTACCTCGGTGAAGTCGTGGAGACAGCGGCCGCGACCGACGTTTATGCGGCGCCGCGGCACCCGTATACGCAAGCGCTGATCTCGGCTATCCCGGCTCCCGATCCGACAGCGCGGATCGACCGCATCGTCCTCGAAGGCGACGTGCCGTCCCCGATCGATCCACCCCGCGGTTGCCGGTTTCACACGCGATGCCGGTACGCGCGCGACGACTGCCGACACATCAAGCCTGCGCTCGAATCCGTGGCTGGCGGCGCGTCGGTCGCGTGTCACTATTGGGAGAGCGTCTCGGACGCCCAGCCACTCGGAGGCCTGGCCACATGAACCTCGGGATTCGCCCCTTCACGCACGGTCTGCAAGACGTCGGGCAGCGGTGCTATGCCTGGATCCAACCCGACGGCGGCTGGGGCTGGAGCAACGCCGGACTGGTCGTCGATGGCGATGAGAGCCTGCTCGTCGACACCCTGTTCGATCTCAAGCTGACGCGCACGATGCTCGCCGGCATGCGCGATGCGGAGCCGGCGGCGACACGGGCGTTCGACAAGCTGGTCAATACGCACGCCAACGCCGACCACTGCAACGGCAACGAGTTGGTGGCGGAGGCCGAGATCATCGCATCGAAGGCGACGGCCGACGAACTTGCCGCGGAGAGTCCGGACCGCCTGGCCATTCTGATGCGCCAAGCCCCGAATATGGGCGAGACCGGCGAATTCCTGATCGAGGCGTTCAGCGCCTTCGACTTCGAGGGGATTACGCAAACGCTGCCGACGACGACGTTCGAGTCCGATTTCGAGACGCGCGTCGGCGACAAGCGGGTCGTTCTCAAGCAGGTGGGGCCGTGTCACACGACTGGCGACATCCTGGCCTACGTGCCCGACGAGGCGCTGATCTACACCGGCGACATCCTGTTCATCGAGGGCCATCCGATCCTGTGGGTGGGCCCCGTGGGGAACTGGATCGCTGCCTGCGACTACATGCTCGATCTCGCCGTCGACATCGTTGTGCCGGGGCACGGTCCGATCACGGACAAGCGCGGTGTTCGCGCCATGCGCGACTACCTGGTCTACGTCCACGACGAAGCCAAGTCGCGCTTCGACGCGGGCATGTCCATCTATGACGCCGCGATGGACATCTCGCTGGCCGACTACGACTCGTGGGGCGATGCCGAGCGCATCGTGGTCAACGTCGCGACGCTCTACCGCGAGTTCGGCTCGACCGAGCGCGCGGCGAATCCCTTCGAGTTGATGGCGAGGATTCGCAAGGAGCGGCGCTGAAGACCCACCGGGCTCAGTCGTTGCCGGTCAGTTCCGTAAGGATGTGTCTCGCTAGCCGATCCTTGATCTCTCGATGCCTCGGTACGGGCTGGGACACACCGGTCGACGGGTTTCTGTACCAGTCGTGCTTCGCGCCGTGGCGAACCAGCACACAACCTGCTTCATTGATCTTCTTGACCAATGCGGTGCGCTTCACGCAACCGCTAACTCGGCCACCTTGCGGAGGCCTGGCAGTGTGCCACTCGTGATGTCTGCGTAAAGGTCGCGGAGGTGGTCGTGGAGGTCGTCGAGGCTATCGCCTTGCGTCCAGTAGTCGGGGTAGTCCTGCAAGTAGCCCAGCCAAGCTCCTTCTTCCTCCCAGTACACGACCTTGACCGTGCGGAGATCCGATTCGGTCTGGTCTGGCATGTCGTCGCCTCGAGATGAATGTAGCCGAAGAGCATGTCGGCATCATAACCAACGTCAGCTACCGTGGCGACGGAACAGTAACCGGCCAGCCGGTTCGACGGAGATGGCCAACGGTGCCCACACTGCGTCCCGCATGAGTCAACCCGAGCGGATCAGCCGTTGGACGAGGTTCCGGCGGAACGCCGGCAGGTCACGCCAGCCGAGCGCAGCGTTGACGGGGCGACCGTCCGCGGCTTCGTAAGTCAGCCCGTCGTCGCGCACCGCCAAGGGGATGGTCTCCATCTCCAACAGATCGTCGGCGAACGCTAGGTAGACCGCCACCGTGTCGAACAGCGTCGTGCTGCGCTGCTCGGCCAGTTGGGGGCGGTTCAAGGCCGCCGCCCACGCCCGATAGTTGGCCAACAGCGCACGTGCGAGCGGCGTGTCGGCATCCCGAACGGCGGTGTACTCGTCGTCCTCGAGGGTCACGATTCCGCAGGTGTCGAGCGGTGTGATCGTGATCGGCCAGGGGGCTGCCAAAACGGTTCGGAAGGCGGCGACGTCTTCGAACACGTTGTATTCGGGCACCGGCGTTGGGCTTCCGCGGTAACCGCTCCGTACTGCGCCGTGCATGCCGACGAACCGTGCGCGGGTGGCGATTTGCGGTGCGAGGCGCAAGGCGTGGGCGGTCGTGCTGGCTGGTCCGATGCACAGCACCGTGACGGGTTCGGGCGAGGCCATGATGGTGTCGACCATGAGTTCGGCGCCACCGGTTCGGTAGGGGCCGGCGTAGTCCGATTCCGCGTAGTCGTCGAGCCACGCCGCCTGGCCGCGACGGTTCTCCGCAAGTTGGCCGTCGCCCGTTCCTTCCGCGACCGAGACGTCTTCGCGACCGGCGACGGCGAGGGTTTTCGCGGCCAGCAAGGCGCGATAGCGGGTGTCGCCGTGGCTGGTCACCACGGCCTCGAGTTGGAGTTCGGGCGAGTTGAGCAGCATGGCCAGCGCCCACGTGTCGTCGATGTCCGTGCCGATGTCGGTGTCGAGGATGACGGGTATCAATTCTCTAGCTCCTGCCTTGCCTCCAGTTCCGTACGCAGGTCGATGATCCTCTGGTCGAGCCGCGCCAGCAGCCGGCGCTCGCCGTCGTGGACCAGCCGCCGGGCGTAGTCCAAGTGCTGGATGGACATCCGGAACGCGCCGACGCGCGCGAAGTACTCGGCGCGGGCGCGGTGTACGGCGACCGTGTTGCCGGCGAGACCCTCGGTTTCCGCGAGCAGTTCCCAGACGTCGACGTCGTCGGGATTGACCCGGGTGTGCCGCCACAACACGTCCGCCGCGTCGCCATGTCGCTCCGCGGCGTTGAGGGCCTCGGCGTACAGGTAGGTCAACGGTTCGTTGTCAGGGTTGATTGCGAGTTCGCGGGTGAGGAGGCCGATGGCCTCGTCGGTGCGTCCGGCATCGGTCAGGATCTCCGCGAACGACGCGGTCATCAAAAGGCTCTCGGGGTGGTCGCGGTGCAACAGCCGGGCCGCGTCGGCGGCGTTTTCGTGCTGGCCGTCCCGCGCCAGGGCCAGCGCGATGGCGTACTTGTCGACGGTGCTGCGGCCGGAACGCGCAGTCGCCTCGGCCAGTGCGCGCCTTGCGGACTGCGCGTAGCGGGTCTGCGCCCGTACCCGCATGAGTTGGTAGTCGAGAGCCGGCGCCACCGTCTTGTCCTCGAAGCGCTCGGCCTGGTCCTTGGCGTCGGAGATCCGGCTCTCGGTCAACGGGTGTGTGAGCAGAAACTCCGGCGGCCTGTCCACGAATCGGTAGGCACGTTGCATGCGCTCGAACATGCGTCCCATGCCGTCCGGGTCGAGCCCGGCATTGACCAGCGTGTTGAGACCGATGCGGTCGGCCTCCTGCTCGCGGCTGCGGCTGAAGCGCAGCCCCTGGTCGGCGATCAGCGCCTGGGTGCTGGCTGCCGCAGCCATACCGGCCTCGCCGCCACCGGCGGCGGCGATGATCACCGAGGCCAATAGGCCCGCGAGCATGAGCGGCGTCATCGCCCGTTGCTGTTCGATCCCGCGTGCGTAGTGGCGTTGGCTCAAATGGGCCAACTCGTGGGCGACCACGGACGAGTACTCGGACTCGTCCTGGGCGTGCAGGAACAGGCCGAGGTTGATCCCGACGATGCCGCCGGGGACCGCGAAGGCGTTGATCTGCGGGCTGTCGATCAGCACGGTGTTCAACGCCGCTTCGGTCAGGTCGGACTTCTCGGCGAGGCGGAAGACGTTCAGGCGCACGTAGTACTTGAGGATCGGGTCTTCGACCGTCGGCGCACCCGCGCGGATCTGCATCAACGCGGCCCGTGCGAGTTCGCGCTCGGCCGCCGGGGAAACGATGGCCGACGAGCCGTCCCCGAGAGCGGGCAGATCAGCGGCGCCGGATCGGTCGCCGGCGGCGATCGCAAGGACGCAGACTAGAGCCAGTGGCGCTCGCATGGGTTGGGCGCAGCCCCAATAGCGGCTTAGAAGTGGCCTGATCATAGTACGCTTCGACCGCGCGGCGCAGTTAGGCGTTCAGCGTCTCGCGCGGGCGGTGTGCCATAATCGCCCCATGCCCAACGATGTACCCCACCGGGCTTCAGCGCGCCTCGACGCGACCGGCCTCAACTGCCCGATGCCGCTCCTGAAAGCCAAGAAGGCGTTGAACGAACTCGCTCCCGGCGATCGGCTCGAGGTGATTGCCACCGACCCGGGTTCCGTGCGCGATTTCCGCGTCTTCTCGGAGCAGAGCGGCCACGCGCTCTTGGTCTCGCGCCAGGAGGATGACCGCTATTACTACCTGTTGCAGAAAGCGTCCGCGTAAGCCGCGCGCCGCGCTCGAGGGCATTCGTCCGAGCGGACCATGAAATTCGTCGAGGTCATCAGCGGCTGGATCAACCGCTATTTCTCGAACGAGGAAGCGATATTCCTGGTCATCTCCATCGTGGCCGGACTGCTCGTCGTGGTCTTCCTGGGCACCGTGCTCGCACCGGTGCTCACCGGGCTCGCGTTCGCGTTCTTGCTGGAAGGCACGGTTGCGCGGCTCGCGGGCTGGCGCATACCCCGGCTGCTGGCGATCTGCCTCGTGGAGGTGCTCTTTCTCGGCGTGTTGATCGCGCTGGTCGTCGGCATCCTGCCCGTGGTGTGGGCGCAGCTCGGCGATCTCGTCAACGCGTTGCCGGGTGCGATCGAGGGGCTGCGGGACTTTGCGACCGAACTGTCGCGCAGGTATCCCGACGTGTTCTCGGAGACCGCGGTGGACGACTGGTCGGCGACGTTGAACCAGCAGGCGACGGAACTCGGCGCCGCCGTGGTCCAAGGCGTTCTGGGTCAGTTGCCGAACGTCCTCGGCGTGTTGATCTTCTTGATCCTGACGCCCATTGCGCTGTTCTTCTTCCTCAAGGACAAGGATCTGCTGTTCCGGGGCCTCAAAGTCCTGTTGCCGCGGCGTCGCCGCCTACTGGGCCGAATCGGTGCCGACATGGGCGTGCAGATCGCGAACTACGTCCGTGGCAAGCTGATCGAGATCGTCATCGTGGCCGTCGTGACCTACATCACGCTGTCGCTGCTGGGCCTGAACTACGCGGCACTCCTGGCCCTACTCGTGGGGCTCTCCGTGCTTGTACCGTATGTCGGCGCGGCGGTCGTCACCATCCCGGTGGCTGCGGTCGGGTTGCTGCAATTCGGATGGACCGTCGACTTCCTGATCGTGATGGCCGCCTACGCGATCATCCAGGCTCTGGACGGCAACGTCCTGGTGCCGCTGCTGTTCTCCAAGGCCGTCAACCTGCACCCGATCTCGATAATCTTGGCGGTGCTGGCATTCGGCGGCATTTGGGGGGTCTGGGGCGTCTTCTTCGCGATCCCCCTGGCGACTTTGATCAAGGCCATCTACAACGCGTGGCCGAATGTGCCGGCCGAGTCGGCGGAACCGATCGCATGACGTTCTCTAACGCGCCACGAAGGGGCGCGCCGCGCCCGAAGCGCGCGCCGGCCCGGCGCTGACGTCCGGCGCGCGAATTCAGTACCATTCGAGTCCTCTTTTCTCCCGACCGGGGGCACCATGTCGCAGGCGACGGACGATCTGAGGGGCAGCCTCGTAGCATTGGTCACACCGATGGCCGAAAGCGGGGCGGTGGACTGGGCGGCGCTCGACGGCCTAGTCGACTGGCACTTGGCGTCGGGCACCAACGGCATCGTCCCGGTCGGGACCACGGGCGAGTCGGCGACGCTCACGCATGCGGAGCATAAGCAGGTCATCGAGGCGGTCGTGCGGCGCGTGGATGGCCGCGTGCCCGTTGTTGCGGGCACCGGGGCCAACGCCACCGCGGAAGCCGTCGAACTGACCATCGCGGCCAAAGGCGACGGCGCTGACTACGGCCTGTCGGTGACGCCGTACTACAACAAGCCGACGCAGGAAGGCCTAGTTCGACACTACGGCACGATTGCCGAGGCCTGCGACCTACCCCTCGTGCTCTACAACGTGCCACCGCGTACGGCTTGCGACATGCGTGCCGAGACGGTCGCCCAATTGGCCGAAGTGGACAGCATCGTGGCAATCAAGGAAGCCTGCGGCGACGCCGCTCGGGTGCGCGAGATCAAGGCGCTGGTACCGGACGACTTCGTCTTGTTGTCCGGCGAGGACGCACAGACGCTGACCATGGTCGGCTATGGCGCCACGGGCACGATTTCCGTGACGGCCAACGTGCTCCCGGCCCAGATGGCCGAATTCTGCAAGGCGTTCCTCGACGGCGACGAAGCCAAGGCGGCGGAACTCGACGCGCGCCTGCAGCCTATCCACGACATCCTGTTCTGCGAGACGAGCCCGATTCCCGCCAAGTGGGCACTCGGAGCCATGGGGCGGATCGACAGCGGCATCCGCCTGCCGCTCGTGGAACTCACTGAAGCGTCGCAGGTCGAAGTGCGTCGACGGTTGGAGGTTGTGGGCGCCCTGTGAGGACAATCCTGGCGGCGACGCTTGTCGTCCTCGCATTGGCGGGGTGCCGCTACATGCGCGACGACAGAGGCCTGTTCGTCGATGCCCGCGACGACTACCTCGATGCGGAGCCCTCGAAACCGTTGGAGGTTCCGGAGAACTTGAGCGGTATGAGCATCGAGGACTCCTGGCCGATCCCTGACCTCGCCAACCCGAACGTTGCCGCCCGCTTGTATCCGAAGCGCGTGCCGCGCCCCGATGTGCTCGTCGGCCGCGAATTCGACGCTGTGAGGATCCAGAAACTCGGCGCCCGCTCCTGGGTTGTGCTCGGCGACTCCCCCGCGCAGGTCTGGCCGCAGGTGAAGCAGTTCCTCGCCGACAGCGGCGTGGGAATCGGGAGCGAGGATCCGCCGGAGGGTCTCATCATGAGCGAATGGATCGTCGTTCGGGACGACGACTACGACGACGTCGTGCGCGCCGCGATTCGCGATGGCCGGGCCAAGCACGTCGAGGGCGGTGGTGCCGCCATCGAACCGGGTCGCGACCGTTTGCGGTTTCGCGTCGAGCGGGGCATCCGCCGCGGCTCGTCGGAGGTGCACCTCGCGCACGTGCGCGCGATCGGGCTGGCCGACGAGGAGTCGCCCGCGATCCCGGCGGTGGAAACGGAGGTGATCACCAAGCTCGCGGAGTACTTCGCCGCGGGCATCACGGACGGCGCCGTGTCCATGGTCGGCCGCGAGATCGCCGCCCGCAGCAAGGCGGAGATCGTCAAGGACGCGAGCGGTTACCCGTCGCTATACCTCAACATCGACTTCGACCGAGCGTGGGCCACGGTCAGCCAAGCCCTGGAGCGCGCCGAGGTCGTCGTGCAGGATGCCGATGTGACGGGGGCGGTCGTGCGCGCGGTGTTCCCGACCGCGGGGCGCAGGGGCTGGTTGAAGCGCATCGTTCCCGGCGGCGAGACCGGTGTCAATGCACGCGTGGTCATCCGCGTCGAAAGGGACGGGGACGACCGGGTCGTGATCAGGGTCGAAGAGCCTGACGGCGGCCGGACCCTACCCGAGATTGCCGAGGAGGTCCTCATCACGGTGCGTGCATTCGCGGCGTAGACGGTACTCGGAACCGGTACGGTATGTGCTCCAACGGATTGGTGCGTCCTTGGTCGATGGCCGCGCTGCTCATCGTGTCGACGGGTGCGGCCGCGGACTCGTTGACCCCGTCACCGCCGGATCCGGAAGTCGCAACGCGTTCTCTCGCCCGCTACGAGGTGGTCTTCGAGGGCGCATGGACCCTGCAAAGCACGCCTGGCGGGGTCCCGTCCAGCGCCCACTTCACGTCGCTGATCGGCGGTATCCACGACGACCAAGTGGTCTTCCTGGAGAACGGCGAACGCGCCAGCCTGGGTGTCGAGTACATGGCGGAGCTAGGGCTGACGCAGCACCTGGCCAACGAGGTGCTTGCGGCGGGCGCCGTTGTTCTCCACCGCGCGGGCGACATTCGCCCAGAGGGGATGGGGGTGTTCGATGCGGTGGAACTCTCCACGGACAGTCCCCGCGTCACCCTGACCACGATGGTTGCGCCGAGCCCGGACTGGTTCGTGGGCGTCTCCGGCCTTTCCCTGCTCGACCCCGACGGGCAGTGGGTCATGTCGAGGACGGTGAACCTGTATCCCTGGGATGCGGGAACCGAGGACGGCAGCGAGTTCTCCCTCAACAATCCGGAGACCTCGCCGCAGGGAGTCATCACGAGCCTGCGCGGCCAGGGCAAGTTCACGACGGAACGCATCGCGTCGCTGTCGTTCACGCTGCAGTCGGTGTTGCCGGCGGAGGGTGGTCCGGAGATCATCGAGGAGTTCGGGGCGCGGACGTTGGTCGCGGGCGCCCAGGCGCCTGTAGACATGGGCGCGCATTTCCGGGACGAGTTCGGCGGAACGCTCGACTACACCGCTCATTCGTCGGACTCGGAAGTGGTCTCCGTGTCGGTTCGGAACGACCAGTTGTGGCTAACCGCGATCGCGCCAGGTTCCGCGATGGTCACCGTCCGCGCGGTCGACGCCGAAGGGGACGGTGCGACGCAAGTGTTCGCCGTACAGGTCACCGGGGCGCACCGCGTCTGGGTGTTCCCGGCGGCCGACGATGCCGACGGGCGACAGGGCTTCGTGCGCACGATCAACGCCTCGCCGGCCGATGCCGTCGTGTCGGTCCTGGCGATCGACGAACTCGGCCGCGAATATGGACCCGCGACGTTCACCGTCCCTGCGGGCGCCGCCGTGCAGTTCAACTCGACCGACCTCGAAGACGGTGAAGGCGCGTTTGCTGATGGCTTGGGGCGGGGAATGGGGACGTGGCGTCTTGAACTCGAGAGCGACGCGGACATCGAGGTTCGGTCGTACCTCCGCACCCGGCCGGACGGGTTTGTGACGCCGATGGCTGGTGCCGCCCCGCGAATCGGAAACGTGCATCGCGTGGCGTTCTTCAACCCGGGCAGCAACACCGAGCAGGTCAGCGTTTTGCGGATCGTCAACGCGGGGCCTGACGATGCTGCGGTGACCATCGGCGGCGTGGACGACGCGGGAGACGCGGCCGATGCGGCGATACAGACCACGGTCGCTGCCGATCGCACGATCGAGATCTCTGCCGCCGATCTCGAGAGCGGCGCGGGTCTCACCGGCGCACTGGGGGACGGCGAAGGCAAGTGGCGGCTGACGGTTACGTCGACCCAGCCGGTAACCGTGCTGAGTCTCTTGGAAACTTCAGGCGGCCACCTCGCAAACCTATCGGAAGTTCCAGTACGGCCTCTTGCCGGCGATTCACATCCGGTCTGGACGTTTCCCTCGGCGAGCGATCCCTTGGCGCGGCAAGGTTTCGTTCGGGTCATCAACCATTCGGACGTAGGTGGCGACGTGACCATTGAAGCCATCGACGACGTCGGCAACACATACGACCCATTGACCCTGCGCGTCGACCCGGGCGCGGTTGCGGCGTTCAACTCCGAGGACGTCGAAGGGGGCGAGCCCGAGAAGGGTCTGATCGGGAGCACGGGCCCCGGCGTTGGCGACTGGCGCCTCGTCCTGACGAGCGAACTCGACATCGAAGTGCTGCCTTACATCCGTACTTCGGACGGTTTCGTGACGTCGATGCACCGGGTCGCACCGTCGGCGTCGGGTCGCCACCGGGTGGCGATCTTCAACCCGGCCAGCAACCCCAACCAGTTGAGTCGCCTGCGCATCATCAACCCGGGCACTGAACCGGCTGCGGTCGTCATCGCGGGCATCGACGACAATGGCAGTCGCTCGGCGGCGAGTGTCGAGGCCGATATCCCGCCCGGCGAGGTCCGGGAACTCAGGTCCGCCGCACCGACGCGCATGGGTGTTGTGCTCGTGCCGAGTGGACTGGAAGACGTCTTCGGGGACGGCCAAGGGAAATGGCGGCTCGATTTGGACTCCCCAACACCGATCACCGTCGTGAACCTGCTGGCGAGCCCGACCGGGCACCTGACGAACCTGTCGGCCGCTAAAGCGCCGTAACGATCATGTGGCGATCAGCTTCGCCGCGGCCGCCAGATCGGCGGTCCCGTAGGCAGCGCTGGCCACATCCCTGCGGCGCCCGCGTCTGAAGTCCTCGCGGATCATCACCAAGGCGGGCACGACGAATAGGATCACCACGCTCGCGAACACGATCCCCGTTGCCAAGCTCACGGCCATCGGGATCAGGAACTGCGCCTGCGTGCTGGTCTCGAACAGCATCGGCGTCAGACCCAGCGCGGTGGTCGCGGTGGTCAGGAAGATCGCGCGGAAACGGTGCCGGGCAGCGGCCACGATGGCTTCCGCCACGGGCACGTCCAATTCGCGGCGGAACCGGTTGTAGCGGTCGATCATCACCAGCGAGTCGTTCACCACCACGCCGGAGAGCGCCACCATGCCGAAGATCGAGATGAACGAAAGGTTGTAGCCGAGCAGGTAGTGGCCGACCACCGCCCCGGCGGCGCCGAGCGGCACGCCGACCAGGATGATGAACGGCTGTGCGTAGCTGCGCATTTGCGCTGCGAGAAGGACGAAGATCACCAGCAGGGCGACGAAGGTCAGGTTGCCGAGTTGGCTCAAGTCCTGCTGCTGTTCGCGGCCGAAACCGGCCTGAGTGGCCTGCAAGCCCGGGTACCGGGCCTTCAGCTCCGGCAGGATCGTGCCCTGGACGATCGCGTTGACCTCGCCGGGGGTGGCCACCTCCGTATCGACGTCCGCCGACACGGTGACGATTCGCAACCCGTCGATGCGGTCGATGGAGGAAAAACTGCGCGACTCGGTGACCCGGGCCACGGCGGACAGCGGCGCCTCGGCCCCGTCCGCGAGCCGGATGCGGACATTGAAGAAGTCGCTCGAACTGCGGCGTTGTTCCTCCGGGTAGCGCACCATGACCTTGAGTTCGCTGCGCCCCCGCTGGATACGTTGGACCTCATCGCCAAAGAAGTTGCGCCGTAGCTGCCGGGCGATGTCCGCAGGCGTGAGTCCCGCCGCTTCGCCGGCGGCGGTCAATTCGATGTCGTATTGCCGCTTGCCGAGGCTTTGGGAGTCCTGGATCTCGTAGAGGGACGGAATGCCTCGATAGCGTCGCTTGAGTTCCTCGACGGCCTCGGTGAGCGTGTCGGTGTCCTGATGGGTCAGTTCGTACTCGACGTCGGCACCGGGGCCGAAGAACTCGGCGACGTAGGAGAGCCGTTCCGTCCCGGGGATGTCGCCCACCTTCTGTCGCCAGACGCGCTCAAGTTCGCCAGCCGACAATGTCCTTAAGGGTTCGTTGTTGAGTTGGATCTGGATCGATGCGATGTTGTTGGATGCGTTGAGCCGGCTGCCGCCCTCCGGGCCGCCGCCGGTATTGATGCTGCCGCCGATGGTCGCGCTGATGGAGCGGAAGGACGTCCCGCCCACCTCCTCGTTGGTGGCATAGGCGGCATCGACCACCTTCTCGGCCGCGGCGCGGGTGACCTCGAACGGCGTACCGACCGGGAATTCGATGTCCGCGCGCATCCGGTTCGACTCCAGTTCCGGGAAGAATATGAACCGCACGACGCCGAAGAACAGCATCGCCAAGGCGACCAACAACAGCGCAACGCCGCCGAGCAAGGTCCAGTAACGGTGCCGGACGGCGGCGGCAATGGCGGTGACGAGGATGTTGTCGCGGAAGTGTTTGACACCGGCGCTGACCTTGGCCTGGAAAACATTCAGCGGCCAGCCGCTCCACGGGCGCCCGTGGGACAGGTGCGCCGGCAGGATGAAGAACACCTCGATCAGCGACATGGTCAGCACGGTGATCACCACCACGGGCACGACGCCTAGGATCTGACCGAACGTCCCCGTGACGAACAGCAAGGGCGCGAACGCCGCCATTGTGGTAAGGACGCCGATCGTCACCGGGCCGCGGACGCCGAGCGCGCCCTTGATGGCGGCCGCGGGCCCCTGGCCGCCGGCTTCCTGTTCGGCGACGATGTTCTCGCCCACCACCACGGCGTCGTCCACGACGATGCCGAGCACGATGATCAGCGCGAACAGCGACACCATGTTGATGTTGACGCCGAAAAAGTCGAAGAACAGGAAGGCGCCGAGAAAGGAGATCGGCACGCCCATGGCGACCCAGACCGCCAGGCGCAGGTCGAGCATGACGAAGAGGAACAGGAACACCAGCGAGAATCCGAGCACGCCGTTGCGGACCAGCAGGTTGATGCGGTCTTCGAGAACCTCGGTCTGATCGTCCCAGACCTCGATGTCGATGCCGGGCGGCGGCTCGAAGTCGGCGAGCATGGCCTTGATCTCTTCGGCGATCAGCAGCACGTCTTCCGCTTCGGATTTCTGCACGCGCACGAAGACGCTCTGACGGCCGTTGTATTCGTTGATGAGGTCGGTGTCGACGAAGCCGTCGCGGATGTTCGCCACGTCGCCCAGGCGAAGGATGGAACCATCGGGCAGGGCGCGCAGCACGATGTCCCGGAACTCGTCGCCGCGCACGCGCTTGGTGTTCGTGCGCAGCAGCAGGTCGCCGGCTTCGGTGCGCAGTTCGCCTGAGGCAAGGTTCAGCGAGGACAGCCGTACCGCGTTGGCGACCTGCCCGATCGACAGGTCGTAGCGACGCAGATCCTCTTCGCGAACCTCGATGGCGATTTCGTAGTCGCGCGCGCCGAGCATGCTTACGAGCGAGACCGTGGGCAAGGCGAGCAGCGCCTCCTCGAGCATCTCCGCGCCGCGCATCAACTCGATCTCGGGGAGTTCGGTCGACACCACGAGAGACATGACGTCACTCAAGTTCTCCGCGCGCACGATGTCGGCCTGTTCGGCGTCCTCGGGCGGGAAATCCGCCAGCCGGTCGACGGCTGCCTCGATGTCGTCGCGCACGCGCATCGCGTCGACGAAATCCTTCAGTTCGGCGGTCACCGTGCCCAGGTTTTCCGACGCCGTGGAGAGCACGCGGTCGATGCCATCGATGCCGAAGATGGACTCCTCCACACGGCGGGTGATGCCTTCCTCCACTTCGGTCGGCGTGGCGCCGGGGTAGGTCACCGTGACGCGGATTTGGCCCGGGTCGATGGTCGGGAAGATCTGCGCGGTCAGCCGCAGGCCCGCGAGCAGGCCGCCGACGAGCATGAGCCCCATCATCAGGTTGGCGGCGACCGGATTGTTGGCGAAATAGCCGATCAATCCCTGGCCGGTGGCGATCGGGGGCAGTCGCCCGACGCTCTGGACTTCGCTCACCCTTCACCTCGGGGCGCATCGCCGAATCGGCCCCGCGCCTCGCTGCCGATGTCTACCGGCAGTCCCGCTTCCGCACCCGGAACGGCGCCGAGCACCACGCCGTCCTTGTAGTCGAAGGCGCCGACCACCCAGCCCTCTGCACTGTTGCCGAGGGTACGGGGCACCACGGGCTCGAGAACGCCTTGTGCAACAACCCAGACGCTGCGGTTGATCTGTTCGGCGGCTGGCGGCAGTACGAACGTGCGTTCAACAGCGGGGCCGTCGACGACGACGTCGACGAACGTGCCGGGTGGCGGCGGACTGGTCTCGGGGCCGAATCGGAGATAGAGCTGGGCAAAGCGGGTGCGCTCGTCGAGTTCCGCCGAGACGCGCTCGACGGTGGCTTCGATGCTGTCCGAGTCGGCGCGGACCGTGGCGCTGCGCCCGATGGCCGGGTCGATGCGTTCGAGCTCGTCCGCCGCGATCGGCACGACGACCTCGAGGGCATCGAAAGCGAAAGCCCTGCCGAACGACTGCCCGGCAAGAAGCACTTGACCCACCTCCGCGGTCGACTCGGTGACGCGGCCGTCGAAGGGCAACGAGAAGCTGGTTCGCCTGAGGTTCAGGGCCGCGATTTCGCTGCGCGCCTGGGCTCCCGAGAGTTGCGCTCGTGCCTGGGCGATCTGCGGAATGCGTGCGACCAGCGGAGGCACGTCCTCGTTGGGATGCAGCAAAGCGTAGTTCGCCCGTGCGGCATCGCTTTCGGCGCGTTGCAGCATGAGGGTCGACTGCGCCGCCGCGATGTCCGCCCGCGCCTGGTCGAGGGCGAGTTCGAAGTCGCGCCGATCGATGACCAGGAGTTGCTCGTCGGCGGCGAACGTGCCGCCAGCGCGCAAGGCGGGGGAGATCGACACCACGCGTCCGCCGACTTGGGGTGTCAGGGCCACGTAGTTGCGGACATTCACGGTGCCTGTGGCGTCGACCTCGATCGTGGTCGGCGACGCCAGCGGACGGACGATGTTGACGATCGGCAACGGGTCGTCCTGCATATTCGCGAACGCAGGCGGGGCGCCCGCGTCGCGACCGGGTGCGCGGGCGTAGAGAAACACTGCGACGATGATGGCGAGGACGACGACGATCTGGATGGGGCCGATCCAGCGGCGGCGCTTGGACGTGGCTTCCCCGGAGTCGGCGTGCGCCTCGGCGTCGACGGCCACCGGGCGCTTGGCGGGCTCGTCCCCCATGGAGGGCTCGACTGCCGGCGCGGTTGCCGCGCCGCGTTTGCGGAACAGTCTTGCCATCGTCCGGCTCCGGGTTACGGACCTCAGTCGGGCAGCCCGAGAACGCGTTTGGCGATGATGTTGCGCTGAATCTCCGAACTGCCGCCTTCTATGGAGTTGGCCTTGGAGCGCAGCCAGGCGCGGGTCGAGCCGCGTTCCCCGCCGTTGAACCCGTCGCCAGCCCAGCCGAGGCCTTGGACGCCGAGTATCGACATCAAGAGGTCATTGCGCTTCATGTTCTGCTCGGTGCCGTAGAGCTTGAACATCGAGGACAGGAAACTCGGCGCCTTGGAACTGGTCGCTTCCTCGAAGGAGCGGCGGATCGTGAGCTGGTAGGCCTCGTCGCCGATCCGCTGGTCGATGACGCGGTCGCGAACGGCGTGATCGGCGATGCGACCGCCGTCTTCGCCGGCGTACTCCTTCGCCCACTCATCGATCGTCTTGGCCTTCTGGCGCGTGCCGCCGCGGCCACCGATGGAGCTGCGCTCGTATTGCAGCAGGCGTTTGCCCACCGTCCAGCCCTCGCCGGGCTTGCCGATCAGGTGGCGTTTGGGGACGCGGACGTTGTCGAAGAACGTCTGGCAGAACTCGGAGGAGCCGCTGATCAGTTCGATCGGGGACACGGTGACACCCTCGGTGTCCATATCCAGCACGAGGAAGGAGATGCCCTCGTGCTTCGGTGCCTTGGGATCGGTCCGCACCAGGCAGAAGATCCAGTCCGCGCCATCGGCCCCGGAGGTCCAGATCTTGGAGCCGTTGACGACGTAGTCGTCGCCGTCCTCGACCGCGCGCATCTGCAGGCTGGCGAGGTCCGATCCGGCTCCCGGCTCGCTGTAGCCCTGGCACCAGCGGATGTCGCCGCGGGTGATCGGCGGCAAGTGCTCACGACACTGCGAGTCGTTGCCGAACTCGATGATCGCGGGACCGATCATGGTCAGGCCGTGGCCGGACAGCGGGGCCGGGGCGTTGATGCGGCGCATCTCCTCGTCGAGGACCATGTTCTCGGCCACGCTCAAGCCGCCGCCACCGTATTCCTTGGGCCACATCGGCGCCGTCCAGCCGCGCTCCGCCATACGGTCCAGCCACAGCTTGGTGTCCGGATTGGCGTATACGGCCTTGCGACCGCCCGCCGTGTAGCCACCCATGCCCCGGCGCAAGCTGTCCGGGCAGTTGTCGTCTAGCCAGGCTCGCGCCTCACCACGGAAATCCATTGCCATATCCTCTCGTCTCGTCTTTGTCGTCCGCATCCCAGTCCGTCACCTGCCGGCTCGAGACTTCGACCCCGGCCTCGGGACAGAGCGTGACGACGGCGACCTTGCCGCCTCCCGCTCCCGCGTAGTGCGCCACCGGCGAGCCGCAGTAGTAGGCCTTGGTCGAGCCTTCGCTGTGATCCGCCCAGACGTGGATGTGGCCGAGCGCCAGGTAGTCGAAGCCGGATGTCTCGATCTCCTCGCGCGTGATCGGTGACGAACCCTGGTCGATGCGCTCGTCGACCACCTGGCCATGTGCCATCCCGACGTTCCAATGACCGTCGTGGCGGTCCGGGGACCCGTCCAAGGGGTAGTTCTCCGGCGCATGTTCGAACATGGCGCGGCCCCAGACCGTGACGCCGAGGTCCTTGAGATTGACGCTGGTACCGCCGTGCGCCATCAACCCGTGGACGTGCTCGCCGGCGGCATCGAAGTCGAAGCGGTTCCACACCGAGGTGGCGTCGTGGACGTCGTGGTTGCCGGGCAGCATCACCACCTGGCATTTGCCCGGTCGCAGCCGGGCGAACTGCCGGTAGACGAAATCGATGTTGGTGTCGTCCACGCGGTTGTTGTCGAACAGGTCGCCGGCGATCAGCAGGAGGTCCGCGTTCACTTCGAGGGCGGTGTCGAGGACGCCGGCGAATGCGCGCTCGGCGCGGCTGCGGAAACCGTCGACGGGCGTCGACGTGCCGTTGCTGTCCAGGTGCACGTCGGACGTGTGGACGATTTTGAGTTGTCTTTGCACGAGCGGTGTCTGGTTGCCCCAAAAGAGCGCCTAATCCAAAAGTTCCAGCTTACATCCTTATACTGACGGGAGAACGCGAAGCGTTCTCCAACGAGTCGCCGCTAGGCGACTCGCTCACTCGTCCACGGCGTCGGTGAGGCGTTCGACGGCGCCGGCGAAGTCCTCCATGAAGTCGTATACGACCGTGCGTGCGGAAACCGTCTCGTTCATCAGCCCAACGCCTTGGCCGACGTAGTAGTTGACCAGTTGCTTGGCACCGGCATGGTCGGACTGCGCCAGCTGGTTGATCTTGCGGAACGCGGCACCCGCGAGCACGCCTTGCAGCGGCATCGGCAACGGATCCGGTGCCTCATCGGCGGTCCAGGCGTCGGTCCAAGCGGACTTCAGCTGCCGCGTGTACTTGCCGGTGCGGCTGCGCGAGCGCACCGTTTGCCGCGAATTGGCGGCGAGCATCTTCTCCTTGACCACGGGCAGCGTCTCCGCCTCAGCGGTGGTCAGCCATACCGAGCCAGTCCATACGCCCGCCGCACCCATGGCCATGCAGGCAGCCATCTGCCGCCCGGTGACGATGCCACCGGCGGCGAGGATGTGGGACCCGTTGTCCTCGTAAGGCCGCAATGCCTCGAGCACTTCCGGCAGCAACACCATGGTGGAGACTTCGCCGCAGTGGCCGCCCGCTTCCGTGCCTGCGACGATGATGACGTCGACGCCGGCCTCGGCGTGCTTGATCGCGTGCTCGCGGGCGCCGGCCAGTGCGCCGACCTTGGCACCGTGGGCGCGAGCCCGGTCGAACATGAACCCGGGCGGCACGCCAAGCGCGTTCACCACCATCTTGACGGGGTGCGCGAACGCGGCGTCGAGGATCTTGCTCGCGCCGACCTCGCGCATGTTGTCGCCGAGGCCCTCGCGCACCGTGCTCTCCCACAGGTCGGCGGTGTCGATGTCGTGTTCCGCGAGCATGTGCTCGATGTAGGCCTTGTGCTCGGCGGGAATGCGCTCCTCGAGTTCGGCTGCGGTCAGCGCCTGCGCCTTGCTGTCCATGCTGGTGGGGACCAGGAGATCGACGCCGTAGGGCTTGCCGTTGACGTGGTCGTCGATCCAGGAGAGCTCGATGTCGAGCGTCGCCGGGGAGTGCCCGGCCGCCCCGAGAACGCCGAAACCGCCGGCGTTGCTGACCGCCGCGATGACGTCACGGCAGTGGCTGAACGCGAACAGTGGAAACTCGATGCCGAGTTCGTCGCACAGGCGCGATTGCATCCGGTGTGGCCCTTCCTCCCGTGGGGGCGGCGATTCTAGCAAGGAACGCGACCGCTTCGCGGTCGCCCGCAGAATTCGCTGCGCGCGAATTCTGCCTAAGTCGTGCCAGCTTGCCTTGGAGCGTGGCGGCGTACCAAACTCCGGGAACGCCAACCAACGCCTAAGGAATCGCCATGAGCACGCCCGCCCGCGTCGTCGTCTGCCCCCAGGAACAGGCGCCGCTTGAAGTCCAGGAAATCGACCTCCCCGACCCCGGTCCGACGCAGGTCGTCGTCAGGCAGTTCGCGTCCGGCATCTGCCATTCCCAACTCCACCAGATGCACCGTCAGCGACGCCGGCCGACGCTGCTCGGCCACGAGTCCACAGGTGTCGTCATCAAGAAGGGAACCGATGTCTCGCACCTCGACGAGGGGGACATCGCCCTAGTGACATGGGTCCCCCGCGACGCCGGCAACGCCACGTCGCAGCCGTCGGCCGCCACGTTGGACATCGCCGGCGGGACGGCCGTGTCGCAGAACGTCTTCACCTGGGCCGACCACACGATCGCCGACGAGCAGTACGTGGTCAAAGCGCCGGCCGATATCGCCCGCGACGTGACGTCGATCATCGGCTGCGCCGTGATGACCGGCGCTGGCGCCGTCGTGAACACCGCCAACGTGCAGGCGGGCGACTCGGTCGCGATCTTCGGCGTTGGGGGCGTGGGCTTGTCGGCCGTGGTCGGCGCGAAGATGCGCCGTGCCGACCCGATCATCGCCGTGGACCTCGACGAGACGAAGCTCGAGTTCGCCAAGCGGTTCGGCGCCACACACGGAATCAACGCCTCGAAGGTCGACGCGGTCGAGGCGATCCACGCCATGACCGGGAATCCGAACCAGACGATGATGGGTGGTCGACCTGTCACCGGCGTCGACTTCGCCTTCGACTGCATCGGCCTCAAGGTCACGATGGAGCAGATCGTCCCGGCCTGCCGCGGGGGCCACTTCGGCGTCTGCCAGGGCGGCACGGCGGTGCTCGTGGGCGTGCCGAGTACCACCGTCGAGTTGAACGCCGGCGAGATCCTCGGCCAGGAGAAACAGTTCCGCGGCTCCATCGGCGGCTCGTGCTCGCCGGACCGCGACTTCCCCATGTTTCTCGATTGGCATGCCCACGGCGACTTGGACCTCGAGTCGCTGGTGACCGAGCGCTACGCGATCGACGACATCAACGAGGCGACGACGGCGTTGGAGGAAGGTCGGATCAGCGGCCGGTCGATCCTCACGTTCGACTCCTAAAGTCTGGGCACGTGCGGTATCTGCTGCTCGATTCCCGGATCGTGGAGGACGCGCGGAACGCGGAACTCACCCTGGGGACCATCGAGAAGCATGGCGCCAATCCACTGTTCGGCGAAGACAGGGCGTGGGAGCAGCGCTTCGACAACCTCTACGCCAACGTCCTCTACGACGACGAGGAGGAGATCTACAAGTGCTGGTACAGCCCGTTCGTGGTTGACCAGTCGTCACGGGGGATGACCCTAGGCCAGCGCCGGCAACTGAAGTATCGCCCGCCGCGCAACCGGGAAATGGCGATCTGCTATGCGACGTCCAAGGACGGTTTGGCTTGGGACAAGCCGGAACTGGGCATTGTCGAGTACGACGGCAGCAAGGCGAACAACATCGTCCGGGGTGGCGGAGATCAGGCACGGCAGGGAGGCCCCCATGGTTCGGGGATCCTGAAGGACCCTCGGGAACGAGATCCAAATCGACGATACAAGGCCCTCTTCAAGTCCGAAGTCATCTCGGTCGCGTTCTCGGCCGATGGCGTCCACTGGGGTCCGACCATCCCCCGCGCGCAGGCCGACAGCAGCGGAGATACCCACAACAACGCATTCTGGGCCCCGACGCTTGAGCGCTACGTGGCGATCACCCGCCAATGGGGCAAGCCGTTTGGCCGCCAGGTCGCAAGAACATCGAGCGCCGACTTCGTGGATTGGGAAGAGCCTCGGATCGTGCTGCAGGGACTCGACGAGAACGAACAGACCTATGCGATGCCGGTGTTCTTCCACGGTGGCGTGTACATGGGGCTCGTCGCCGTTCACGACCAGGACGCCGACCGCGTCTGGGGAGAACTGGCGTGGTCCCCTGACACGGAAAACTGGCATCGCATCCTTCCCGGGACGCCGCTCATCCCAATGGCCTGGAGGAGGGCGACTATGACTGGGGTTGCGTATTCCCGGCGGCGCGCCCGGTCTTCCTGGAGGACGAGGTTCGGCTGTACTACGGCGGCAGCGACGGGCTCCACACGAGTTGGCGAAACGGCTTCCTCTGTTTGGCCACGCTGCGTCCCGACGGCTTCGCCGGGTACAAGGCTTCGGACATCTCGGAGGCGGCGCTGGTCACGACAGCGGCTGTTTGCGACCCGAAGTTCCCGCTCCGAGTGTCTTCGGATGTCGCTGAAGGAGGCAAGGTCGTCGTGCGTGTCCTCGGTCAAGGCCGGCGGGTGCTAGCCGAAAGCGAGCCGTTGACGACGACCGGATCGGATGCGCCAGTGCGGTGGCGGGACGACGGTGCCTGGGTCGCGCCCGAAATGGGAAGGGCCCGGCTCCAGTTCGCGTTTGAAGGGGCCACCGTGTACTCGTTCTCGTGGGAGGTCGCTGACTGATCAGAGCCAGCCAGCCCGTTGCAGCACGTCCCGCGCCACGTCGGTCACATGACGACCGGGTCCGTTGTCTACCGTGAAGTCCTCGATGCGTCCTGCGGCGAGGATGCCTTCGAGTTCGGTTGAGCGGGCGAGGAATCGGGGCAGGTAGATTCCCGGGTCGCGCGACCGTAGACGGTCGTGCATGGTCGCGATGGGCGCGACGAGCCGGCAGAGCACGATCTCGGCACGGGGAACAGCCTCCTCGTAGTGGGCGAGTTCGGCACGGCTCTCGATGACGGCCGCGATCACCAACCGCTCGATGCCGGCTGTGCAGTAGTTCGCCCAGATCGACTTGAGATTCCGAAACGCCAACGCGAATCCGTGCGGGTCAGCGGGATCATGCGGGTGGATCAAGGAAAGGCCGTCGAAGTCCACGCAGGCATGGGAGACGTCAGCCTCGATGAGCAGGTCGGAGATCTCGCCCATGACCGTCGTCTTGCCGGCACCCATCGACCCCGACAGGAGCAGCACCGGTACGCGGTCGGTCACCGCACGATCTGCCGCGCTCGGAGGTCCGTAATCTCGTCGGCCGAGTAGCCCGCCTCACCGAGCACTTCCCGGGTGTGTTCGCCGAGTTCCGGCGAGCAGCGGAAGATCTCGGCGGGCGTCTCGGTGAAACGCCCCGGCGGTCGCGCTTGGCGCATCGGGCCGGCGATCGGGTGCTCGAACTCGAGCAAGGCGCCCATCGCCTGCACTTGCGGGTCGTGGATGACGTCGTCGCGCGGGTTGATCCGCGCGAACGGCACTTCGTTCTCTTCGAGGCGCACGGCCAGGTCGTCCGTGTCGAACTTGGCGTAGCCGGCGTTCAGCGCCTCGCTGAAGCGCTCGGAGTCGAGGCCTGCCTGGGTGCGGAAGCGCTCGTCCTCGAACAGGTTCGGCAGCTCGAGGGCGCGGAACAGCCCCGCCCATTCCGCGGCCTGCACCGGCATCGTGCAGATGTAGCCGTCGCGGGTCTGTCGGACCATGAACTCGTGCGTGCGCCGTCCGTCGTGCGGTGTCTCGTCGCCGATCAGGCTGTAGTTCAGCATGTTGTCCGGCCACAGGAAGAACAGGGCCGAGTCGAGCATGGAGATGTCGACGCGCTGGCCCTTGCCCGTGCGCTCCTTGGCGACGAGGGCCGAGGCGATCGCCTGGGCGGCCGTCATCGACGTGATCTTGTCGCAGATCAGAGAGTTGATGAGGATCGGTTTCTCGCTCGCGGGGTCGGACTGCAGCGATCCGATGCCGGAGATGGCCTGGATGATGGCATCGTAGACGCGCCGGCCGACGTAGGGGCCGGTGTGGCCGACGCCGTTGATGGAGGCGAAGACGAGCCCTGAGTTCACCGCGGCGAGGGTGTCGTAGTCGATGCCGAGACGCTCCATGACGCCGGGGCGGAAGTTCTCCATCACCACGTCCGCGGTCTCGACGAGCTTCATGAACACGGCCTTGCCTTCGTCTTCGCGCAGGTTGATGACCACGGAGCGCTTGTTGCGGTTCATCATGGCGAACGCGGCGCCGACGCCGTTGCGTTGCGTCCAGCCGGGGTTGCGCATGAAGTCGCCCTCCGGCGACTCCACCTTGACCACGTCGGCACCCTGGTCGCCGAGGATCGAGGCGGCGATCGGTCCTGAGTAGATGTTGGTCAGGTCGAGAACGCGGATGCCGTCGAGTGAGCCGGCCATCGCTCAAGCCCCCGCGCTACGAAGTTCGAACCCTTCGTAGCCGTTGGCGACCACGGCGTCGCACTTCTCGACGTAGGGCGGGAAGCCGATCAGCGGCATGAAGACCTGGGGCTTGCCGGGGATGTTCTTGCCGAGGTACCAGGAATTGCAGGTCGGATAGAGGGTCTGGCCGGCGACGGCGTTGACGTGGGCAACCCATTCGTCCTCGGCGCCGGGTAGCGCCTCGATGGCGGCGAGTCCGTGCGTCCGGAGGTGCCCCATGCAGTCGGCGATCCACTCCACGTGCTGCTCGATCGAGGTGATCATGTTGGTAAGCACCGACGGGCTCCCGGGTCCCGAGATCATGAACAGGTTGGGAAACCCGCTGGTGGTCAGCCCGAGGTAGGTCACCGGGCCCGCCGACCATTTTTCGCTCAAGCGGAGGCCCCCTCGGCCGCGGATGTCGATGCGCAGCATGGTCCCGGTCATGGCGTCGAAGCCGGTTGCGAAGACGATGCAGTCGACGGCGTACTCCTGTCCGGCGACGACGATTCCCGCGGGCGTGATGCGGTCGATGGGGTTCGTGCGCACGTCCACGAGGTCGACGTTCGGCCGGTTGTAGGTCTCGAAATAGCCGGTGTCCAGGCACGGACGCTTGCAGCCGATGACGTTGTCCGGACAAAGCAGCTCTGCTGTGCCCGGATCGTCGACGGTGTCGCGGATGCGCCGGCGCACGAAGTCGGCTGCCGTGTCGTTGGCGTCGCGGTTCACGATCAGGTCGTTGTAGGCGCTCAGGAAGCCGAACCCGCCGCGTTCCCAACGTTGCCAGTAGTTGCGCTCCCGGTTCGCTTCTGCGTCTTGGAGTGCCGACTGGTCGTTCTTCGGAATCTTCGAGCCGAAGCCGGCCGGCTCCTTGTAGTTCCGCGCCCGAAAAGCCGGGTACTCGCCCTTGATATCGGCGACGAGGTCCGGATCGATCGGTGCGTTGCGCGCCGGGATGGAGTAGTTGGGCGTACGCTGAAACACCGTCAGGTGGCGTGCCTCGGCGGCGATGACCGGAATCGCCTGAATGGCGGACGAGCCCGTGCCGACTATGCCCACGCGCTTGCCCTCGAAATCGACGCCTTCGTGTGGCCAGCGGCCCGTGTGATAGGTCTCGCCGCGGAAACTCGTCAGCCCCTCGAAGTCGGGCAGGTTGGTGGATGACAGGCAACCGGTCGCCAGCACGCAAAACTTGGCTGCGACCTTGAGGCCGGTATCGGTCTCGATGTCCCACTGAGCGCCGGCTTCGTCGAAGTGCGCCTTCACCACGCGGGTGTCGAAGACAATGTCGCGCTTGAGATGGAACCGGTCTGCCACGTGGTTGGCGTAGCGCAGGATCTCGGGCTGGCCGGCGTAGCGCTCCGTCCACTCCCACTCCTGCTGCAGATCGTCGGAGAAGCTGTAGGAATACTCCATGCTCTCGACATCGCAGCGCGCGCCAGGGTAGCGGTTCCAGTACCAGGTGCCACCGACGCCCGAACCGGCTTCGAACACGACCGCCTGGAACCCGGCCTGACGCAGGCGGTGGAGCATATAAAGGCCGGCGAAGCCGGCGCCGATGATGACCGCGTCGTAGCGCGGATGACTGTTCCCGGACACTTGGCTAATGAACCCCCCATGAAGCCCCAGCGGGATTCTACACACTCGCTCGCGTTCCTACGTTGCAGGTCGTGTTAATAGAATCAATTTTCTCCCTGTCATATATTGAAATCCTTAATGTGAGGCCACAAGATGCACTCATCGACGCGACGGAGAGAACCCATGCGTGAGGAAGTCAACCGGATACTCAAACTGGTGGAGGACGGCAAACTCACCGGCGACCAGGCCAGTGCCATGATCGATGCGCTCGACTCGGCGGAGCGACGTTCGCGCCGGTCGGAGACGCGCCACCATGGGCGGGAGCGGCGTCATCGCCAGCGCCACGGCGGCGGTCGCGCGTTTGGCGGCCTGCTCGACGAACTCGGCCTCGACATCGGGCGCGCCGTCGAGGACGCCCTGCGCGGTGTGCGCGACGCGGGGGGGCTCGCGTACGCGTTCGGTGGCGCGGCGGGAGCCGACTGGGTCGACGACACCAACAGCGCGACGCTCGCCAAGGCGGAGCAGCCGACCGGGGACGACTACAAGGTCGAAGGAAATCGGCTGGTTGTCTCGGAACTCAGGAACCTCGACCTCAAGCAGGCCGAGTTCTGCGACAACACCATGCATGCGGCGGCCTTGCACGACGTCGAAGTGGTCAACGGTCCGCTGTGCCGCAATACGCTGCGCGGTGCCTCCCTGAAACGGGCGTCGCTCACCGCGTCGGATGTGACCGGCAACACGTTGAATGGCGCGAGCCTCAACCGCATCGTGCTGACATCGTCGGTATTCAAGGACAACAGTGTCAACGGCGCGCACGTGCGCGATTTGGACATGTCGAGCGCGGAGATCCGATCGGCGAAGATCGCCGGCTCGAAGGTCAAGGCCGTCACCCTCAGCGACGGCACCAAGCTCAGCGAGGTGAAGATCACAGGCGTCGTCGGGGAGCGGTGGAAGCTGGTGGCCAGCACGCTTTCGGGGGTGAAGTTCGCCGCGCTGACCGACGAGGCGATGCGCATCCGCGACCTCGACCTCGAGCGGGTCAATCTAACCGGCTGCGACTTCGTGGGCTGCACCTTCGACGGGACGACGATCCGCGATGTGGATGCGGAGAACCTGCGATTCTTGGGCGTGGATTTCACCGGGATGACCATCGATTCCGTGGAACGGCTCAAAGCGCTGGCGACCGCCGATGCCGCCTGACCGCAACGAGCGAGGCGATGGTGGGCTGACCGTCTGCCCAGCCTGCGACGGTCGGCTCATCCCGCGGGAACTGGCCTGCAAGGACTGCGGCCTGGTCGTGCAGACGCGTTTCAAGGGCAACGAGTTCGTCGGTCTGGACGACGACAACCTGCACCTGCTGCGCATTTTCGTGGCATGCGAAGGCCGCATACGCGACATGGAACGAGCGCTTGGCGTGAGCTATCCGACCGTGAAATCGCGCCTTGCGCGATTGCGCCGCGCATTGGGCACGGTCGAACCGGTGGCCGAAACCCCGGACCCGCCGCGGGATGAACCGCCACGACGGGCTGCCCGCCGAGACCGCGAGGGTCCGGCGGCGGTGCTCGACCGTCTTGAGGCGGGGGAGATCGACTTCGAGGAAGCGCTTCAGTCGATCAAGCGAGTGTCGCAGCGCGACCGCTAGTGCGGTCGCGCGTGCGCGGCGATGACTTCGAGGAAAGCGTCAGCGTAGCGGTCGAGCTTGGCTTGACCGACGCCGTGCACCGCGACCATGGCGGTGCGCGACTGCGGACGCAGCCGAACGAACTCCTTGAGCGTGGCGTCGTGGAAGACGACGTAGGGTGGTACCGACGCGTCGTCGGCCAGGTGCAAGCGGCATTCGCGCAGCGCCTCCCAAAGCGCTTCGTCCTGAGGCGTGATCTCGAACCCGTCATCGCGGGATTTCCGTGCGGACCGCTCGCGGGCCCGGTTGGCCACGGCGTCCTCGCGCAGCGTGAGCGTTGTCTCGCCGCGCAATAGCGGGCGCGCCGCCTGGGTCAGCCGCAGCGCGCCGAACCGCGCGGCGTCGGCGAGCACGAAGCCGCCGGCGATCAACTGGCGCAACAGGGACCGCCACTGTGTCGCGCCGATGTCCGACCCGATGCCGAAGGTCGACAGCTTGTCATGGCGATGCTGCTGCACCTTGGGCGTGTCCTTGCCGCGCAGGACGTCGATGACGTGGCCGGCACCGAAGTACTGCCCGGTGCGCACGATGCACGACATCAGCTTTTGTGCCTCCACCGTGCCGTCGTAGGTTTTGGGCGGATCGAGGCAGATGTCGCAGTTGCCGCACGGGTCGGCTTCTCTGCGTGCGAGGGGTGCCCCCTCGCGCTCCCCGGCTGAGGGCTCTTCGTCGCCGAAATAGCGGAGCAGGGCCGCGCGTCGACATTCCGTGACCTCGCACCAGCCGAGCAGCGTATCGAGCTTGCTGCGCTCGATGCGTTTTTGCTGCTCGCTGGCTTCGCCCTGGTCGACTAGCTGCCGCACCCGGACGACGTCCTGCAGGCCGTAGATCATCCAGGCGTCGGCATGCTCGCCGTCGCGGCCTGCGCGACCGGTCTCCTGGTAGTACGCTTCGATGCTCTTCGGCAGGTCGACGTGTGCGACGAAGCGGACATCCGGCTTGTCGATCCCCATGCCGAAGGCGATCGTGGCGACGATGACCACGCCGTCGTCGCGCAGGAACCGGCGCTGGTTTCGGGCGCGGTCGCCGCCAGGCATGCCGGCGTGGTAGGGAAGGGCGTCGTGCCCGGCATCACGCAACGCCGCGGCGGTCGTCTCCGTCTTGCGCCTCGATAGGCAATAGACGATCCCGGGCTGGCCGCGGTGCTCGTCCATGAATGCAAGCAGCTGATCGTTGGCATTGGACTTGATGCGGACCGAATAACGGATATTGGGACGGTCGAAGCCCCTCACGAATCGAGCCGGCTTCCTCAAACGCAGCCGGTTGACGATCTCTGTGCGCGTCCGGGCGTCTGCCGTCGCGGTCAGGGCCATGCGCGGAACGCCCGGGAAGCGTTCGGCGAGGACGTCGAGGCCGAGGTAGTCCTGGCGGAAGTCGTGGCCCCATTGCGAGACGCAATGCGCCTCGTCGATCGCGAACAGCGCGACGTCCGCGCGGTCGAGGATCCGCAGCGTCTCCTCCTGCAGAAGGCGTTCCGGGGCGAGGTACAGCAGGTCCAGCCGACCCTCGGCAAGTTGACGGGTGATGTCGGCCTGCTCGTGCCAAGACACGGTCGAGTTCAGGAACGACGCGGCCACGCCGAGTTGCCGGAGTGCCGCGACCTGGTCCTGCATCAGTGCGATCAGCGGTGAAACCACCACCGCCGTGCCCGGCCGAATGAGCGCAGGGACCTGGTAGCACAGCGACTTGCCGCCGCCGGTCGGCATCAGCACCAGGCAATCGCGGCCCGCGAGCACGGCTTCGATCACCTCCGCCTGTCCGGGGCGGAAGTCGTCGTAGCCGAAAACCGTCCGTAGAGTGTTGCGGGCCTGCTCGCGCACGGCCTCGATTATAGGTGCGGGCATTGCGAACGGGCGGCCCCAGGGGCTTTTCCGCGCGGATGAGTGGACGATTTCCTACAACCGCACTCGCACCGGCGCGCTGTCCGCAGCGGACCTATACGCGGCCTCGGTGAGGCGCGCCACTTGCAGCGCGAACGTCGGCGGCTCGTAGCCGACAAGTCCGCTTCGGATGGCCTCGAAGAACGCGCCGTCCGGTGTCTGGTTGGCGATGGCCGCGGGGACCTCGACGGGCGCGTCGTTGTGCAGCATGGAACGCACCTGCCACTGGTGCAGATGCAGCACGAGCGATCCCTCGCTGCCGGCGATGGCGAGCCGCTCGTCGTGGGTGCGCGCGTTGCCGATGGTGGTGAGGGTGCCGACCGCGCCGCCGTCGAACTCGACGGCCAGGGCACCGTTGACGTCGACGGCGAAACCGGCGTTGTCGAATGTCGCGGACACGGTTGTCGGGGCGAGGCCTGTCACCCACAGCAGCGATGCCACGAGGTGGCTGCCGGTGTCCATGAACATCCCGCCGCCCGCGAGTTCGGGGTCGAGGCGCCAGCCGCCCGCACCGGTCCAATGCTGGGTGACATAGGCCACGACGCCGCGAATGTCGCCGAGCGCCCCCGTCTTGACCAACTCGCGTGCGTAGACGAAATGCGGCATCCAGTGGCGCTGGTAGGCCACGCCGAGGGCGAGACCGCGCGTGGCCGCGAGTTCGAGCAAGTCGTGCGCATGCTCCGGCGCGACGACCATCGGCTTTTCCACCAGGACATGGAGCCCGCGCTCGAGGCAGGCGCGGGCCTGCTCGAAGTGGTCGCGATGCGGCGTGCTGATCAGCGCGGCATCCGCGCTCGTCTCGTCGAGCATGGCGCGCCAGTCGGCGGCGTAGGGGATCTCGGCGTCCGCCTTGTCCATGAGTAGCCGTGCCTGGGATTCGACCGGGTCGGCGACCGCAACGATGCGTACCGCGCCATCCCGGCGGATCCGGGGCAAGTGCGCATTGCGCATATTGCCGCCGGCACCCATCAACATCACCTTGAGTTCTCTCTGCTGCATCGAATCGCCGCTTAAGCCTTGGTTCGGGTGTAATCTACTCGTTTTGCGAGGGGCGAGCCCCTCGCGCTCCCCCGCTGAAGGCTCTTGCTCGCTAGGAGGTGCAATGAGAATCGGAATCTACGGCGGCAACGTGCGTCGCGGGAAGCCCTTGTCCTCTCTTGTGGACGAGATCGTCGAGAAGGAGCAGGAGGGTTTTTCGAGCTACTGGACGCCCCAGGTGGGAACGTTCGACGCCTTGACGATGCTGGCCCTGGCCGGCCAGGCGACGAGCAGCATTGAACTGGGGACCGCCGTCGTGCCGAGCTATCCGCGCCACCCGAGTGCCCTCGCTCAGCAGGCTGCAACGGTGAATGCGCTCTGTGGCGGGCGCCTGGTGCTTGGCGTCGGCCCGTCGCACGCTCCGGGAATCGAGGCGCTCGGCTTGGCCTACGACCGACCGGCCCGGCACATGCGCGAGTACGTCACGGTACTGAAGGCCCTTGGCGCCGAGGGTCGCGTCGACTTCCAGGGCGACATGTACCAGGTGCGCACGGGCTTTGCCTGCCCCGACGCTCGACCGTTCACGGTGGTCGTCTCCGCCCTCGCGCCACTGATGCTGCGGGCGGCTGGCGAAGTCGCCGACGGCACGGTGACTTGGATGGTCGGCAAGAACACCATCGCCGCGAATACCGCGCCGCGGATCACGGCGGCCGCCGCCAATGCCAACCGCGACGCACCGCGGGTCATCGTTGGCTTGCCGGTCTGCGTTCACGACGACAAGGCGCAGGCCACCGCGCGCGCGGTGCAGATCTTCCAAGGCTACGGCCAGCTTCCGAACTATCGGCGCCAGCTCGACGCGGAAGGCATCGACCAGGCCGGAGAGATCGCCGTGGTTGGCAACGAAGATGACGTGACGGCGGAGCTGGAGGCGTACTTCGAAGCCGGCGCCACCGAGGTGATCGCGAGCGTCTACCCCGCCGGCAACGACAGCCGCGGCTCGTTCGCCCGCACCAACGCACTGCTGAAGTCGCTTGCCGCGGCCGGCTGAACCGACACGTAAAGGGTTCATAGCATGAACGCACGCATCAGTTGGCTGTCGGCTGCCTTGTTGGTTGCGAGTTGCTCGCAAGCACCACCACCTGCCGAGGGCCATGTCGCGTCCTTGCCCGACGGCGTTACCTTTGTCGACGCGGTCGAGCGCGAGCCGGGTGACGAGGTCGTCATCCCGTATCGGCGGTTCAAGCTCGCCAACGGCCTGACTGTAATCCTGCACCAGGATACGTCGGATCCACTCGTGCATGTCGACGTGACCTATCACGTCGGCTCCTCGCGGGAGGATGTCGGCAAGTCGGGCTTCGCGCACTTCTTCGAGCACATGATGTTCCAAGGCTCGGAGAACGTCGGCGACGAACAGCACTTCAAGATCGTCTCGGAGTCCGGCGGCACGCTGAACGGCACCACGAGCACCGACCGCACCAACTATTTCCAAACGGCGCCATCCAACCAACTCGAGAAGCTCCTCTGGCTTGAAGCGGACCGGATGGGTTTCCTGCTCGATGCCGTCACCCAGGAGAAGTTCGAGGTTCAGCGCGACACCGTCAAGAACGAGCGCGCCCAGCGCGTCGACAACGTGCCCTACGGTCTCCTCAGGGAACGTGTGGGCGAGGCCATGTATCCGGAAGGCCACCCGTATTCATGGCTGACGATCGGCTACGTGGAGGATCTCGATCGCGTCGATGTCAACGACTTGAAAGAGTTCTTCCTGCGCTGGTACGGACCCAACAACGCTGTGCTGACCATCGGCGGGGACTTCGACGAGGCCGAGACCTTGGCTTGGGTGGCCAAGTACTACGGCCCGGTGCCAAGGGGCCCCGACGTCGCCATGCCGGACAAGCCTTCGGTCACCCTGGACGCCAACCGCTACATCTCTCTCGAGGACAACGTCGCGCTGCCGCTGCTGTACATCGGCTACCCCACCGTCTACCTGTACCACGAGGACGAAGCGCCGCTCGATGTGCTCATGTTCATCCTCGGTCAGGGCGAGACGTCGCTCCTATACAAGAACATGGTCAAGAACCAGATCGCCGTACAGGCGCAGGCGACGCACGGCTGCCAGGAGCTGTCCTGCCAATTCGCCGTCCTGGCCTTGCCCAACCCGGCCGCCGGCAAGACGCTCGCCGATCTCGAGCGGATCGTGCGCGAATCGCTGGCCGAGTTCGAAGCACGGGGCATCACCGACGACGACTTGCTGCGCACGAAGATGACCATTGTCTCGCAGAAGATCTACAGCCTCGAAAGCGTCGCCGGCAAGGTCAGCCAACTCGCGGCGTACCAGTACTTGACCGGCAATCCGGATTTCGCGCCGCGCGACGTCGCACGCTACGAGAATGTGACCAAGGACGACGTGATGCGCGTCTACGAGCAATACATCAAGGACAAGCCGGCGGTGATCATGAGCATCGTGCCGCATGGCCAGTTGGCGTTGCGCGCAAGCGAGGACACGTGGGAGCGCTACGAGCGCTCGTTGCCGGACTACGAGAAGGTGGCAGCCGAGGAACTCGACCACCGTCGCGCCGAGGACTACTTCGACCGCAGCGTCATCCCGCCCGCCGGCGCCAATCCTGCCACCACCTTGCCGGACATCTGGCGCGGCGAACTCGAAAACGGTATCGCCGTCCTCGGTGCGCGCAACGTGGAGACGCCGACGACGTCGATCCGGCTGCGCATCGCCGCCGCGGGCCAGCGCAATGAGAGCGTCGAGCAACTAGGCCTGGCCGCGCTCACGGCGAGCATGATGAACGAAGCGAGCGAGAAGTCGAGCAACGAGGAGTTGAGCGACCGGCTGCAGAAGCTCGGGTCAAGCGTCTCCTTCCAGGCGGGCAACGACGATACCGTCGCCACGGTCCGCTCGCTGACCCGGAACCTCGACGAGACGCTTGCGATCCTCGCGGAGAAGCTGCTGCAGCCGAAGTTGGCTCCCGAGGATTTCGCACGCGTCCAGGCGCAAACGCTGCAGGCGATCGAACAGAGCAAGAAGCAAGCGGCCAGCACGGCCCAGGTGGTCTACCAACAGCTCCTCATGGGTCGTGACAACCCGATCGCCTACCTGGACATGGGCACCTCGGCAACCGTTGCCGGGTTGACCGTCGATGACGTGCGCGGCTTCTACGCCGCGCACTATTCGCCGAAGGTCGCGACGATCGTCGCCGTCAGCGATCTGGGTCGAGACCAGCTGCTACCGAAGCTCGGCGTGCTCAAGTCGTGGCAGGGACCGGAGGTGGCCGCGGCCCCGCTCAAGCCGTTTCCGGATACCGGCGGCACGCGGATCTTCTTGGTCGACAAGCCGAACGCGGTCCAGTCCGAGATCCGCATCGGCAAGCGGGCCCTCAACTACGATGCCACGGGCGAGTTCTACCGGGCGGGGCTCGCGAATTTCGTGCTCGGCGACGCTTTCAATAGCCGCATCAACCTGAACCTGCGCGAGGACAAGGGCTATACGTACGGTGCCCGTTCCCGGTTCGCCGGGGAAATGGACTACGGCCTGTTCACGGCCAGGGCCGGCGTGCGGAGGGACACCACGGCGGCGTCCATCATCGAATTCGACAGGGAGATCCGTCGCTACGCCAAGGACGGAATCCGGGCCGACGAGTTGACCTTCACGCGCAATGCGATCGGTCAGCGCGATGCGCTGCGATACGAGACGCCGCGGCAGAAGCTCGCCTTCCTGTCCCGCATCCAGACCTATGGCCTCGCCGACGACTTCGTGGATCAGCAGAACGCCATCCTCAGGTCGATCACGGCGGACGAGCTGAATGCCATCGCTGCCAAGCACCTCACCATGGACGACATGGTGATCGTTGTCGTCGGGGACCGGAGCGCCATTGAGAAAGACCTGCAGGCGCTGGGACACGAGATCGTGCACCTCGACGCTGGGGGGAACGTCCTTGTCGAAGCCTAGTGTCGCGGTCGAGCGCAACGTCGTCGTCGCGACGGGCGGCGGGCGCGATTTGCATGCAGACGTCTATCGTCCGGCGCAGGCCAACCACGCTGGCGTGCTCATGATCCACGGTGGCGGTTGGCGCATGGGATCGAAGGACATGATGCCGCCGCAGGCGACGGCGCTTGCGAAGCACGGCTACACGTGCGCCGCGATCGAGTACCGCCTGACCCCCGAAGCACCCTGGCCGGCGCAGATCCACGACGTCAAGGCGGCGCTGCGCTGGTTTCGCGCCAACGCCGACGCCTTGGGGGTCGAACCAGACAGGATTGCCGTCTCCGGCAACTCCGCCGGCGGCCACTTGGCGCTCCTGCTGGCAGGTACCGTGGGCCATCCGGATTTCGAGGGCGAAGGCGGCAACCCCGGTGTGGACACGTCCGTCGCGGCGGTGGTCGCGGTCTACCCGCCCGTGCTCTTCCACATGGGCGAACGGCCTTCGGGCGCGAACGCGGCAACCGCCCTGCTCGGTGCCGACCCCGACCCGGACGACGCGGCTGCTGCGAGTCCCATCGAGACTGTGCACCGCGACTTCCCGCCGACCTTCTTCCTGCACGGCAATGCCGACCGCGTGGTGCCGGTGACTGCGAGCCTCAACATGTACCAAGCCTTGAGCGACGCGGGCGCGCGGGCCGAGATGCACATCTACGCCGAGCAGCCGCACGGCTGGGCGCGGTGGCCGGCGTGGGTGGAGCCGACGATGGCGGAAGCGGCGGTATTCCTGGCCCGCTACGTGGTGGCCCCGGACCGTTACGCGGCACCGGACGACGCGGGATGACGATGTCGCGGGCAACCCTGCAGGCGTCTTTGATCGCCATCGCGCTTGCGATGTCGGCCGCCGCGTCCGAACCATCCGCAGATGGCGCCTCAGAGGCCGAGGATCCGTTGGCACCGCTGAACCGCAAGGTGCTGGCCTTGAACTACGTGCTCGATCGCGCAGTGCTCCGGCCCGCGTCGCGAGTCTATCGCCGCGTCGTCCCGGGGTTCGCCCGTACGGGGGTGCGCAACGTTCTCAACAACGTCATCGAGCCGCGAACAGTTCTGAACCAGTGCCTGCAGGGTAAGTTGGGCACAGCGGCCGCCGACGCCGGGCGTTTCATCGTCAACTCGACCCTCGGCATCGGCGGCTTGTTCGATCCGGCCACGGCGATGGGCTTGGAGCGCCACCGCGAGGACTTCGGCCAGACGTTGGGACGTTGGGGCGTCGGCACAGGGCCGTACCTCGTACTGCCGGTCATCGGCCCGTCGACGTTCCGCGACGGCGGCGCCAAGCTCGTCGACGTCGCGACCGGTCCGCTGAACGCGGTGGACGACGACGCGGTTCGTTTTGGGATCGGCGCGCTGGACCGCGTCGATGCCCGCTCCCGTCAAGAGGATCTGTCCGGCCAGTGGGGTGACGACCCCTACGTCTACCTGCGCGAACTCCACCTCGCGCGCAGGGCCGGCGAGGTCGACGACGACGTTCAGATCGAGTAGCGGTTCGAGAGCCCTCAGCCGGGGAGCGCGAGGGGGGTTCCCCCTCGCAAGCAAGAGCCCTCAGCCGGGGAGCGCGAGGGGGGTTCCCCCTCGCAAGCAAGAGCCCTCAGCCGGGGAGCGCGAGGGGGGTTCCCCCTCGCAAGCAAGAGCCCTCAGCCGGGGAGCGCGAGGGGGGTTCCCCCTCGCAAGCAAGAGCCCTCAGCCGGGGAGCGGGAGGGGCTGGCCCCTCGCAAGGACCGAGGTCGATGGGCGATTTCCTACGTCACATCGCGCCCATGTCCTACGCGTATTCGAGAGATTTGCCCTGACCCCCAGGCCTTTGTGGGCTCTAACGTTGTGTTGGCGCAGCGGCCTGGGAGCCAGACATGGAGCGGACTGCGCTTGACCGTTTCGCTCACGCCGATCTGATCGAGGATCTCCTTCGCGTACTGCTGGCGAAGCGCTATCCCCGGGCCTGGCTGAACCGGCTCGATTTCAAGTCCATGGTGCGGGTCCCCGACGCATGGGTGGCGCCGCGGTGGCGCTGCGCCGACGTGGTTTCGAGCATCCCCCTGGTGCCCGACGGTCCGGAGCCGCAGCCGACCCACACGGTAGTCGCGGTGAGATTCGCGGCGGTCGGCGCGCCGGAGATGCATGAGCGGTTGAGCCGGCACGTGGCCCTCCTGGAGCGCGAATTCGATCGGCGAGGTGCATTCGGCGCGCCCGCGCATCCGCCGCTCGTCACCGCCGTCGTCGTTGTCGAAGGTCGCAGCGTGCCGAAGGGTCCGCGTGCCGCGAGCGCGACGCGGCGAGTCGTCCGTTGGCGACCCGGCGCGGTGCGCTTCGTGCGGTAACCGGCGCGCTTTGCGCCGCCCCCGCCCCCGCGTATGATCCGGGTCGTAGTCGGGTGTCCGGGAACTGGCGGTGGTCGATCCGGTTGACATTCATCGCATAGCCGGTGCCGCGCTTCTCGGCGGAGCGATCATCCTGTTCGGTGCCGGTTACGCGATCCTCCACGCCCTGTCGCGCCTGTCGGGGTCCTCGGTTCTTGCCGGCTTCTCTCTGCTTTGCTACGCGGCACTCGCGGCTTGCGTTGGGGGTCTTGCGGTACTGCTGCACCTGTGGGGTCTCTGGCTGGTGCTTGTCGCGCTCATGCTGACCGGCTACTTCATTGCGCCGCGGTTCATCTGGCGCTTGTCCGAACAGGTGCACGAGGGGGATTCCAAGAAGGAGTGATGCATGGCTGAGCCGAGTCAGGACGAGGATCCGAGCGGACGCGAGTGGTGGGCGAGCGAGGATTTCTGGCGCAAGTGCGCGATTTTCGTGACCGCCGGCATGGCCTTCGTGCTGGTGGTGCTCACCTACCACACGCACACTGTGATCCTGGCCGGCGCGGAGTCGGGCCGCGTGCCGGCCTACTCGGTCATCAACAATCGCATCGGATACGAATTCAACGATGACCGCAACATGATGGTGCCGGTCATCGGACCCTTGGCGCCGCTATTCGGCGAGGCGCTGAGCGAGGACGAGGCCCGCGCGCTCGTGGACCACGGCAAACTCACCGTGCAGGCGCGCAACTGCATGAACTGCCATACGCTGCTCGGGAACGGTGCCTACTACGCGCCGGACCTGACCAAGGCGTGGCTCGACCCCGGCTGGGGCAACGAAGAGGCCCGCGAGCTCTTGATGACGTTGTTTCTCAAGGACCCGGTTGCGAACGCCCGTACCTACGGCACCAACCGCCGCATGCCGAACCCGGAGCTCACCGATGACGAAGTCCGCGGGGTGATCGCGTACCTGAAGTGGATGTCCGCCATCGACACCAACGGGTTCCCCTCTGGCTTCACCGTGTTGCCCCAAGGCACTCTCTCGACTGGGAGCGAATCGTGACCGCGGGCCGAGTGGACTACGCGTCGCTGAGCGCCGGCCAACAACTTGCGGTGAAGTACTTCGTCGTGGCGATGGCGCTTTTCCTGGCGCAGATGCTGTTCGGCCTGCTCGCGGCCTGGCAATTCCTGGATCCCGAATTCCTGTTCGGGATCGTGGATTTCAACGTCAACCGCATGGTGCACATCAACGCCATGGTGGTGTGGCTGCTCTACGGCTTCATCGGGTCGATCTTCTGGCTCGTGGAGGACGAGGCCGGCGTGCCCCTGGTCGGGTGCAAGCTCGCGAACATCACGTTCTGGGTGTTGACCGTGGCCGTCGCCATCGTGGTGGTGGTCTACCTCGTCGTGCAGAGCGGCCCGGGCGACAAGTGGACGCTGTGGTTCATCAACGAGGGCCGTGAATACATCGAGGCGCCGCGCTGGGCGGACATCGGCATCGTGCTGTGCATGGGGGCGATCTTCTACAACGTCGCGGGGACATTCGTTCGCGGCAAGTGGAGCGGCATCGCCGGGGTGCTTGTTCTCGACCTGATCGCCTTGGCCGGCCTCTACTTCGCGGGCATGTTCTACACGACCAATCTGCCGCTCGACCAGTACTGGTGGTGGTGGGTGATCCACCTCTGGGTCGAGGCCACCTGGGAGGTGATGGTCGGCTGCATCATGGCGTGGGGGCTGATGAAGACGCTTGCCACACCGCGCCGCATCGTGACGACTTGGCTCTACATCGAGGTCGCGCTGATGTTCGGTTCGGGCATCCTGGGCCTCGGCCACCACTACTTCTGGATCGGCACACCGGAGTACTGGCTCGGCGTCGGGGGCTTCTTCTCGGCGCTGGAACCGATCCCGCTGGTGGCGATGGTGGTGCACGCCGTCTACGACGCCGGACGCCACTCGTTCCGCTCCAACAACCACCCGGCGTTGGCGTGGTTGATTGCGCACGCGTTCGGGAACTTCCTCGGGGCCGGCGTCTGGGGCTTCATGCAAACCTTGCCGCAGATCAACCTCTACACCCATGGCACGCAGTGGTCGTCGTCCCACGGCCACCTGGCGTTCTTCGGCGCCTACGTCACGATCATCGTCGCCTTCATCTACATCGCGATCCAGAAGCTGCGCGGCGACGTGTGGATGTCCGCGGACTTGCGCGGTGGCTGGCGCTGGAAGTGGTCGCTCGCCTTGCTGCACGTCGGCATGGTGGGGATGACCATCGCGCTCCTGATTGCCGGCTACGAGCAGTCGTTCGTCGAGCGCGCCGTGGGCGGTTCCACTTGGGCTGCGTACTTCGAGGGCCAGACCCAGCCGTGGTTCGTTGAGGCCATGTGGTGGCGCATGGGCTTCGGCGTCTTGATGACCGCGGGCCTCGTGATCCTGCTGGTGGACCTGCTGCGCATCGGCGCCGACGAGACCCGGACGAGCAAATCGCTCGACCGCTAACGGAGACGTTGCGCATCGGCCATCGGGTCCGTTCGCGGCCCGCGCGGGTCTGTTGGAGCCTCAGGCCGCTCACGCATTTGCAGCTTTTCTCCAACATTTCGCGGCCTCAGGCGTCTCTTCATATACACAACCTGTGGGAGAAGGCGTCATGCTGGCAAAAATCGTACTCATCCTCGGCGGACTGACGGGCGTATTCGTCAGCGAGATACTCGACACCGGGTATTTGACGCTCGGCTTTTCAATCATCGTATTGCTGGTCGGCATCTTCAGCCCCGGCCGCCTAGCCGAAATGGCGATGGAGAAGCACTTTCTGCGCGGGGCGCGCCGAACGGCATCCAGGAAGAAGGAGGGAGCTTCGCCAACGGACGACGATGGTTGAACGAACGCGTGAATTCGCAAAGCGTTTCGACCGAGCCTATAGGATTCACCAGCAGGCGATTCATGCGTATCTCTATGCGCGCTCGGAGGACAGCGCGCTAGCCGAGGACCTGATGCAAGAGGTCTTCGCACGAGCTTGGGCACGATTCGGCGACCTGGCCCCGCTGGATGACGATCAGCAACGAAACTGGCTGTTCGCCGTGGCCAAGAACTCGCTCGTGAGTGAGTTGCGGCGCAAACACGTTCGTAGCAAGAGATTGAGTGCGACATGGTTCGACTTGCGCTTCCCGGACAACAGCGCAGCGCACTGGGAGACATCTGATTCGGTGAGGCGGCTCGAACGGCTGATCGGACAGTTGCCGGAAGATCAGCGCACGGCGCTTGTCTTGCAGGTCGTTGGCGGCCTGACGAGTCCACAGATTGCTGCTGTACTTGAACGCCCGGCAGGTACCGTTCGCTACCTCATATCGACCGCCCGAAGCGAACTCGCTCGAAAACTGTCCCATGACGAGGATGATCCGCATGACCGACGGTGATTTCGCGTCTATTGTCCACGAATGGGGCCGATCCAAGCGCTTGACGCCGAGTCGTGTCCGGGCGTTGAGTCGTTCGATCCGGTATGCCCGGCTAGGTGGTGCACTTCTTGCTATTGTGGGGCTCGGCGCTCTCTTTGCCGCACAGGCGTTCGCTTTGGGCGCTGTCGCAGCCGGCGCGTCGGCCGCCGTCCTGGGCTACGGGTTGCTGTGGTATCGGTTTAGCCCCTGACCCGGGCACGGCGGCTGCGGATCGGCGCGGGCGAGACCCGGTCGAGCAAGTCGCTCGGACGTTGAGCGCGCACGGCGAACCGTCTACCCCGGTTTGCGCTATGGGCGTTGTGCTACTCTGACCTCGCGCTCGTCGATGGGGTTTCAGCATGCCCTGGGCGCGGTATCTGGCGCACCGAGGGAGGCGATGAAGAAGTCCGAAGCTGGCAAGGAAACCCTTTGTCGCCGGTTGAATCCGGGTCTCTCCGGGCGCATCGCCGTCACTGTGCTCGCGGTGGCGAGCGTCGCTTTCCTTCCCGCCGTCACGGTCGCCCAAGGAGTTGCCGGCGATGCGGCGGCGGGCAAGGCGAAGGCGGCTGTCTGCGCCGCTTGCCATGGCCCGGCCGGCGTTTCCGTCAATCCCGCCTGGCCCAGTCTCGCCGGACAGCAACCGGTCTACCTCGCCAAGCAGATTCGCCTGTTCCGGGACGGGGTGCGCGTCGAGCCGACGATGCAGCCGTTCGTGCAGAACTTGTCGGATGAGGACATCGACGACATCGCGGCCTACTACGCGGAGCTCTCGCCTTGTCCTTGAGCGTTCTGCTGCTTGACGTGACCGGGTCGATCCCGTGGACCGAACGCTAACTCGTTTCATTGCCGCGTTGCGCAACGCGGAAGTGCGGATCTCCCCCGCCGAGACCTTGGACGCCATGAATGCCTTGGAGCTGGTCGGCTTCGCGGATCGCGAATTCCTGAAGGACTCGCTATCCCTCGTGCTGCCGAAAACACCGGACGAGAAGGACACGTTCGAGACCACCTTCGACCAGTTCTTCTCCTTCGACGACGTGTCGGGTCGTTCTGCAGTGGCTAGCGACGAGGAGGGCGAGGCCGGCGAAACTGGCGATGACGACGGTTCCGCCCAGGGCGAAGGTATCGGCGGCGGCAAGGGGGGTGGCAAAGCCAAGAAGGGCAAGCCCAAGCTCGCTGCCCTCGAAGAGGAAGAGGACGAGGATCTGGGTCCGGGCGAAATGGCGGAGCCGCGCTCCGAGCTCGGCCGACTGCTGATGCAGAACAGCACCGTCGAGTTGACCGTGCGCATGGCCGATGCCGCCCGCGAGGCGAAGCTCGAGGACATCCAGGTGTTCACGCAGAAGGGCCTCTATACGCGCAAGATCATGGACGCCATGGGCCTTGCCGACCTGGTCCGCGAGATTGGCGACGCGCGCCTGAGTCCACGGATTCCGGAGCGGCGTTTGGGCCAGGAGCTCAAGAAGCGCCGGGACTGGCTGCGCGAGCAGGTGCGCGACTACGTGGAGCGGCAGTTCCTTCTGCACGCCGACGCGACGGGGCGCCGGCTGCGCGAGGAACTGCTGCAGAAGGTGAAGCTCTCCAACGTCGAGCACCGCAACTTCCGCCTGATCCAGGAGATCGTGTTTCGCATGGCGAAGAAGCTCGTCGCCCTGCACTCCAGGCGCCGCAAGGTGTTCAAGCGGGGTCAGCTCAACGTCCCGCGCACCTTGCGCTACAACATGAGCTACGACGGCTCGATCTTCGACCTGCACTGGAAGTCGGTGAAGGTGGACCGGCCGAAGGTGTTCGCCATCTGCGATGTCTCGGGATCGGTCGCGAGCTATGCGCGCTTCATGCTGATGTTTCTCTATTCCCTCGACGAAGTCATGCCGAAAGTGCGTTCGTTCGCGTTCTCTTCGGACTTGGCCGAGGTGACGGATCTCTTCGAACGCACCAAGATCGAGGATGCCATCGCCAAGGTGCTGCGCGACTACAGCGGCGGCTCGACGGACTACGGCCAGGCGTTCGCGGACTTCCGCAAGCTCTGCATGGACGACGTGGACAATCGAACGACCATCGTGATCCTCGGCGATGCGCGCAACAACTACGGCGATCCGCGCACGGACATCCTGAAGGAGATGTACGACCGGTCGAAGCGCGTCATCTGGCTCAACCCGGAGTCGCGCAGCACGTGGAACGTGGGCGATGCGGAGATGCGCAAGTACACGGCCTACGTGCACCAGGCGGAGGAGTGCAACTCGCTTGTGCATCTCAACCGCGTCGTTGGCAACCTGCTGCGGGCCGTGAGTTGACGCGATGAGCGAGATCACCGAACCGTCCGCCGCAGGCGGGTTTGATGACGCCAGGGACGCCACGCCGGCGGCTGGTCTCGACTGGGGCGCGTTGTGGCAGCTTCTCCGCCTCGGCTTGATCGGCTTCGGCGTGCTGGCGGTGATCCTCTGGTTGCTGGCGCAGTGGAACGAGGGCGGCGCCGGCAACGCGGTCGACGCGGCTACGGGCACGGTGACGCTCACGCTCTCGCAGGAACCGCCGCAGATGGACTCCACCCGGGGGACCGACCAGGTGAGCTTCCGCATCCTCGGCCACGTCATGGAAGGGCTGCTCCGCTACGACGCCAACAACCGGTTGGTGGGCGGCGTCGCGGACCGCTGGGAAGGCACGGAGATGCAATGGACCTTCCATCTCCGGGAAGAGGCCCGCTGGCACACCGGCGAACCGATCACCGCCCACGATTTCGTGTTCGCCTGGCGCAAGGTGGTCGACCCGGCGAACGCCTCGCAGTACGCCTTCATCATGTTCGGCATCGAGAACGCCGAGGCGATCAACGCAGGCGACATGCCGCTCGAATCGCTCGGCGTCCGGGCCATCGACGAGCGCACCCTGGAAGTGCGCTTGGCGCGGCCGGTGCCGTACTTCGGCAAGCTCACCGCCTTCGCCACCTACAACCCCATCAACGAAGCGTTCTACGAATCGCGGGGCGGACGCTACGCGGCCGACGCCGAGGACATGCTCTACAACGGGCCGTTCGTGATCTCGAGCTGGGTGCATGGCGCCAGTCTGCGGTTGGAGAAGAACCCCAACTACTGGGACGCGGGCCGCATCAAGCTCAACGCCATCGATCACGCCTACATCACCACCGATACCAACGCCGTGCTGAACCTCTTCAAGGACGGCAAGGTGGCCTTGACCAGCCTCAATGCCGAGAACCTGGACGACGCCCTGCAGCAGCGCTGGCGCATCAACCGTTTCGCCGACGGTTCCGTGTACTTCATGGAGCTGAACCACGCGCCGGATCGGCTGACCAGCAACTACCACCTTCGCAAGGCCCTGCAGGCTGTCAACGATCCCGCCGAACTCGTCTACAAGGTCATCAAGCTGCCGGGGAACCTGCCGGGCAGGTCGCTGTTCCCGGTCTGGCTGAAAGGTGTCAACGGCTACTTTCGCCAGGAATACCCCGCCCCGGAGCAGGTGCCCGACGAGGCCCTGGGTCGCCGCCACCTTGCACAGGCGCTGGATGAACTCGGCCTCGACGAGCCGCCGACGCTGGTCATGCTGACCGGCGACAGCCCCTCGGCCAATAAGCAGTCGGAGTACTACCAGAACCTGTTCAAGCAGAAGCTCGGCATCGACATCAAGATCGATCGGCAGATCTTCAAGCAGCGCCTGGCGAAGATGACGGCGGGCGACTTCGACATCGTGATGGCTGGCTGGGGCCCGGACTACGACGACCCGATGACGTTCGGTGACCTGTTCGCGTCATGGAACGAGAACAACCGTGGCCGCTACGTCAACCCGGCGCTGGACGAGGCGGTGGAGATCGCCCGGTCGTCTTCGGATGCGCGCACGCGCATGGAGGCCTTTGCCCGGGTCCAGGAGATCATCCGCGAGGACGCGGTGATCCTCGTCAACTACGAACTCGGCTCGGTCTACGTGGCGAACCCGAGGGTCAAGGGCCTGGTGCGCCGGGCGGTCGGCACCGATCCCGACTACACGAACGCCTGGATCGAGGAGGCCTGAGGGAGGCGGGCTGCCATGCTGGCCTACACGATCAAACGGTTGCTGCAGGGTGTCATCACCGTCTGGTTCATCGCCACGGCCACCTTCTTCGGCATGCACGCCGTGCCCGGCGACCCCCTGGCGGCCGACAAGGAAGTTCCGCCCGAGATCTGGGCGAACCTGCAGGCCCGCTACGGGCTCGACAAGCCCGTGCCGGAGCAGTATGTGATCTACCTCGGCAACATGCTCAAGGGCGACTTCGGCATCTCGTATACGCAGCAGAACCGCGAGGTGAACGACATCATCGCCGAGCACTTCAAGGTCTCCGCGACGCTCGGCATCCTGGCGATCGTGTTCGCCGCGTTCGGCGGCATCCTCTGGGGCGCGCTGACCGCTCTCTACCGCAACCGAGCCCCGGACATCGTGATCGTCTTCCTGGTGATCCTCGGCATCTCGGTGCCGAGTTTCGTGTTCGCGGCCCTCGGCCAGCTCGGCGTGGTCAACATCAACAACGCGCTGGGCTTCACGTTGTTCCCGGTCGCGGGCTGGGGGACCGTTCAGCACATGATCGTGCCGTCGATGGTTCTCGGCCTCGGCACCATGGCGTTCCTCACCCGGCTGATGCGCTCATCGATGCTGGAGATCGCCAATTCGGACTTCATCCGCACGGCCCGCTCCAAGGGCCTGCCGGCGACCCGCGTGTTCCGCAAGCACCAACTGCGCAACGCCATCCTGCCGGTGGTGACGGTGCTTGGGCCATCCATTGCGGCTATTACCACGGGGGGATTCGTGGTGGAGATGGTCTTCGCCATCCCGGGTCTCGGCCGGTACTTCGTCCAGGCCGTGCAGCAGTTGGACTACACGGTGATCATGGGCACCACGGTGTTCTACGGCGCGTTCCTCGTGTTCATGGTCATCCTGGTCGATCTCGTCTACGGATTGATCGATCCGCGCGTGCGGCTGGAGTAGCGCATGGCCGAGCTTTCCTTCGAGCCCGTCCGCGTCGAGCGCGAAGTGGAGACGATTTCGCGTCCGTCATTGTCGTATTGGCAGGACGCCTGGCTCCGCTTGAAGGCCAACCGGCGCGCCCTGATCTCGCTCTACATCGTCATCGCCCTGCTGTTGTTCACCGTGTTCGGCCCGTTCGTTTGGACGGTGGACCCGGCCGCGCAGGATCTCGACCAGATCAGCGCGCCGCCGGGGGCCGACCGGACGGCGACGGTTGTCGACGACTACGTCCCGTGGCGTGGCGTGACCGTGGAGTTGCCGGCGGGTGGCTCGCCACCAGCGGCCGAACTCTTGGCACCGGGTGCAGTCTCCGTGCAAGGCCCGGCGGAAACGCGTGCGGTGCGGCTGGCCTGGGATCCGGTCAATGGCGCCGCCGCCTACCGGGTCTACCGCAACATCCTCGACCCGGAGCCGGACGGCGCCCTGGGACTGCCGATCGCGGACGTTCTCGACCCGGCGCAAGTCAGCTTCGAGGACCGGCTCGACCTCAAGCCCTTGACGTACTTCTACTCGGTGGTCGCGATGGACGCGCTCGGCAACGAGTCGTCGGCGTATCGGACGGCTCAAGTGGACGTCACGCGGGTGATCACCGCGGCCGAGGCGGTTGCCAAAGGTCTGGCGGAGGGCGGCGACGCCCTGCAGCCGGGTGACACCCTGAAACTGGCGGCCCATCCGCTGGGCACGGACTACCTTGGCCGCGACCTCCTGGCCCGGCTGATGTACGGCGCGCGCGTGTCGCTCTTCATCGGCATCGTGGCTCCGTTCGCCTTCGTCATCCTCGGTATCGTCTACGGCAGCGCGGCGGGTTTCGTCGGGGGTCGGTTCGATCAGTTGCTCATGCGCTTCGCGGACTTCGTCGTGGCGCTGCCGTTCCTGCTTTTCATGATCCTGCTGCGCATCCTGTTCGGCGTCGGTGCCGGCGAGTCCGGCATCTACCCGATGATGGTGGCGATGGTGCTGTTGAGTTGGCCCGGTGCGGCGCGCTTGGTGCGTGGTCAGATCCTGCAGATCCGCGAGGAGGGTTACATCGGCGCGTCCCGGCTGCTCGGTGCCAAGACCAACTACCTGGTGCTGCGCCACATGATCCCGAACACGATGGGCGTCATCCTGGTGACGCTGACGTTCGCCGTCCCGAGCGCCATCTTCACCGAGGCGTTCCTGTCGTTCATCGGCATGGGCGTCGCACCCCCGACCCCGTCCTGGGGCAGCATGTGCAACGAGGGCCTGAAGACCATGCTGACCACGCCGCATGAGCTGATTGCGCCGGCGGCCTTCATCAGCATCACCGTGCTGGCTTTCAACCTCCTCGGGGACGGTTTGCGCGACGCACTCGATGCGCGCATGAGGTCGGCGGAATGAGTGCGCTCCTCGAGGTCGCCGACCTGCGCGTCGAGTTCGACACCTACGGCGGCACCGTGCAGGCGGTGCGCGGCGTGTCCTTCGAACTCGACCGTGGACAGACGCTGGCGATCGTCGGCGAGTCCGGGTGCGGCAAGTCCGTCACCGTGCAGAGCATCATGGGTTTGATTCCCATGCCCCCGGGACGGATCACCAGCGGCACGGCCAAGCTCGACGGCAAGGATGTCATCGCGGACAAACGCATCGACGGCAAGGACATCCGCGGGCGGCTCGTGGGCATGATCTTCCAGGATCCCATGAGTTCCCTGAACCCCACCATGACCATCGGCGAGCAGATCGCCGAGACCCTGCAGGTCCATCGCGGCTACAGCCACAGACGCGCAATCGCACGGGCCATCGAACTCATCGACATGACCCGAATCCCGGAGGCCGCGAAACGAGCGAGCCAATACCCGTTCGAGTTCTCCGGGGGCATGCTGCAACGCTCCATGATCGCGATGTCCCTGGCCTGCGAGCCATCGATCCTGATCGCGGACGAGCCGACGACGGCGTTGGACGTCACCATCCAGGCGCAGATCCTCGATCTGATGCGCGACCTGCAGCGCGACAACGGCATGGCGATCATCCTGATCACCCACGATCTCGGCGTCGTCGCCCGCATGGCGGACGAGGTGCTGGTCATGTACGCCGGCGAAGTGGTGGAGCGGGGCAGCGTAGACGACGTCTTCTACCGCTCGGCGCACCCCTACACCTTGGGCCTGCGGGCCGCGATGCCGTCCAACCGGGATGACGCGGCGCAGGAATTGACACCCATCGACGGCAGTCCGCCGGATCTCTTCGCACCGCCCGCCGGGTGCGGCTATTTCGCGCGCTGCCCCCATGCCATGCGGGCCTGCGAGACCGAGCACCCGCGCGCATTCGAACTCGGCGAGCAGCATCGCGCCCGTTGCTGGCTGCACCACGAGGACTGCAACGTGGACGCGGGCGAGGTGTTCCGCAAATGACACAACCCATCGTCGCGGTCAGGGGCCTCACCAAGCACTTCGAGATCGGTCGTGGTCAGGTCGTCCACGCGGTCGACGACGTCTCGCTCGACATCGCGCCCCGGGAGATCGTCGGCCTGGTCGGCGAGAGCGGGTCGGGGAAGTCGACGCTCGGCAAGACGGTGCTCGGCCTGCACGACAAGACCTCGGGCGAGGTGGTCTTCAACGGCGAGTCGTTGCCGGCGAAGTACACGCCGGGCGACTTCCAGCGCTACGCCCAATCCATGCAGATGATCTTCCAGGATCCGTACTCGTCGCTGAATCCGCGCATGACGGTGGGCGAGATCGTCGGCGAGGGCCTTCGCCTGCACAGCGACCTGTCGCGGACCGACATCCGCGACAACGTCGCCGACTGGCTGCGTCGGGTCGGCCTCAACCCGGACCACATGTCGCGCTATCCCCACGAGTTCTCCGGCGGCCAGCGGCAGCGCATCGGCATCGCCCGTGCGCTGGTTCTGGAGCCCGAGTTCGTGGTTTGCGACGAGCCCATCTCGGCACTCGACGTCTCGGTTCAGGCGCAGGTGGTCAACCTTCTCGACGAATTGAAGGAGTCGTTGGGACTGACCCTGCTGTTCATTGCCCACGACCTGTCCATGGTCCGCTACGTGTCGGACCGCATGGCGGTGATGTATCTCGGCTCGCTCGTCGAACTGGGCCCGGCGAACCGGGTCTTCTTCGCCCCCAAGCACCCCTACACGGAGCTGCTGATCGGCTCGAACCCCGAGCCGGATCCGGTCAGCGAGAGGTCGCGCGACTCCACGGCGATCCGCGGTGAAATCCCGTCGCCGGTGAACGTGCCAGCAGGATGCCGCTTCGCCAACCGCTGCCCGAAGGTGATGGACGTATGCCGCGACTTAACGCCGGAGCTGATCTCCGTGGTCGACGAATGCCACGCGGATCGGCTCGTCGCTTGCCACCTCTACAGCTAGCATGGCGGTCCACGTTGATTTCCCGCCGATTGAACGTCGCAGTGTAGTTGCATGCGCGCGTTCAACGGGCACTTCGTCGCCTGGCGCATCGGCGACCCGTCCGGCGTCTATCCGATCTACAGCGCCGAAGGAGCGAGGCTAGTGGAGGCGCGGTGGCACGAGAAAGGCGACAGTGTGATCCATGCCTCGGAGCACTGTTCGACGGCGATGCTCGAGAAGTTGGCGCATTGGAACGGAATGCCGCCAAGCAACCAGCACGACATCGAGATCACCATTCCCGCCGGTGTCACCTACGAGATTGTCACGCCGGATCATCTGCCGGATTGGCATCGTGCCGACGGCCACGCGGCGCGCGCGTTCGGGCACCGGTGGTTCACCGAAGGACGCAGCGCCGTGCTCCTCGTCCCATCGGTGGTGGCGCGAATGGAGCGCAACGTCGTAATCAATGCTGCCCACGAGGAGTTCGGTCGCATCAAGGTGGGCCTAGAAACGCCGGTGTGGTGGGACGAGCGCCTGTTCGGAGAGCGTAAACTCGGTTAGGTTGCGCGCCGTAGGGCATCAGATGGTCCCCATTGGATGGTGTAGGGTGGTACCAAGTGCGACGTGGGTGCGCGAATAGGTTGTCAACGGAAAGGCGACATTTTCGAGCACCGCCAGTGTGACAGGGTAGCGCATGGCCGATGACATCGTAGACGTCCTGATCGTCGGGGCCGGCGCGTCGGGGGCGGCCGTCGCATGGAGTCTCGCCGAGACCCGGATGCGAATCGTCTGCTTGGAGCAGGGCGGCTGGATGAACCCGGCGGAGTATCCGAGCAACGGTCGCGACTGGGAAATGCGCCAGTACAGCGAGTACCAGTTGAGTCCCAATCTGCGCAACCGTGCGGCCGACTATCCGATCAACGACGACGACTCGCCGATCGCCATCCTCAATTTCAACGCCGTCGGCGGCAGCACGATTCTCTATTCGGCGCACTTTCCACGCTTCCATCCGTCCGACTTCCGGGTCGCCTCCCTCGACGGCGTTGCCGACGATTGGCCGATCGACTACTGGACGCTCGAGCCCTTCTTCGCCGAGAACGACCGCAACATCGGCGTCTCGGGTCTCGCCGGCGACCCGGCCATTCCGTTCCACGAGCCGCCGCTGCCGCCTGTGCCGATGGGCCGCATGGGCGAGGCGATGGGGCGCGGCTTCAACAAGCTCGGCTGGCATTGGTGGCCGTCGGACACGGCCATCGTGACGCGCGACTACAACGGGCGGGGCCGGTGCCTGAACCTGGGGCCGTGCAATGCCGGTTGCGCGCAGGGCGCGAAGAGCAGCGCCGATGTCACCTACTGGCCGATGGCGGAGCGCGCCGGCGTCGAACTGCGCACCAACTGCCGCGTGCGCGAGATCACCGTGGCCGGCCGCGACATGGCGACCGGCGTCACCTACTTCGACGCCGACGGCGTCGAGCGCCACCAGCGTGCCGAAGTGGTGATCGTGGCCTGCAACGGCGTCGGGACGCCGCGCCTGCTGTTGAATTCGACTTCCGCCCGCTTTCCCGACGGTCTTGCCAACTCCTCCGGTCTCGTGGGCAAGAACCTGATGCTTCACCCGTTCGGCCATGTGCGGGGCATCTTCCCCGAACCGCTCGCATCGCACTTCGGCCCGCAGGGTTCGTGCATCCTGAGCCAGGAGTTCTACGAGACGGACTTGAGCCGCGGCTTCGTGCGCGGCTACGACCTACAGGTCACTCGCGGCGCTCCTCCGGTGGCAACCGCCCGCGCAGGTGTCGCCAATGGGACGATTCCCTGGGGCCAGGACCACCACGCGGCGTTCGAGCGCACGTACGACCGCGACATCAACATCGGCGTGCTGTGCGAGGACCTTCCCGAGGAGCACAACCGGGTCACCCTCGACCCCGAGTTGACCGACTCGCACGGCATTCCGGCCCCGAAGGTCAGCTATACGCTCTCGGAGAACAGCCGGCGGATGCTCGAGCACGGCGTTGCCCGCGCCTCGGAGGCGATGGTCGCGGGTGGCGCCACGTCGGTGCACCCGTCGCCATCGCCGATCCGCTACTGTGGCTGGCACCTTCTGGGCACGGCGCGGATGGGCGACGACCCGGGTCAGTCCGTGGTCAATTCATGGGGGCGCAGCCACGATGTGCGCAACCTGTTCATCGTGGACGGCAGCGTCTTCGTGACCTCCGGCGGCGTCAATCCCACGACGACCATCCAGGCTGTTGCGCTCTACATCGCCGATGCGATGAAGAAGAACCTTGCCAACCTGTTCGATTGAGCACGGGAGGATCCGAAAGAGTGTCGGCTGAAGTGATTCGCTCGGACAGGCCGATGACCGCGGCGCAGCGCGCTACGTTCCAAGTCGTCGTGGACATGATCGTCCCGGCGAGTGCCGACGCCAGGAAGCCGAGTGCGGCCGAGGTGGGCGTACTGGATTTCATCGCCGAGCGCCAGCCGGGTGAACTGCCCGCCATTGCCCGGGACATGGACCGGCTCGATGCTGCCGCGCGCGAACGGCACGGTGCGGCTTTCGCCGAAATCGATGCCGCGGCGCGACAGGGCGTCGTCGAGGCCATGCGCGCAGACGACGGCACCTTCCTGCAGAATCTCGCGCTGCACACGGTCACCTGCTACTACCAGGACGACCGCGTCCTGACCGCGATCGGTCTCGAACCGCGCGCGCCCTTTCCGAAGGGCTACGAGGTGGTCGCCGGAGACCCCGACCTCCTGGAGCCGGTTAGACGCCGCGGCAGCATTGCCCGGAAGGCGTAGCGCGCGCTCGATTCAACCACCCCGCTGGAACGCCAGCGCTTTTCGGGCAAGGCGCAGAATCGACTCCTCCCGGGTCACGGCCTCGACGTCTTCGAGCGGAACCCAGGCCAACGCCAGCGACTCGGGGGTTCTCTTGAACGCCTCGGATGACTCGACCTGCAACAGGAACCGGACGTCGTAGTGGAAATGGCGCGGATCGCCGCCGCGCGCTGGGATGGCGTGAATGTCGAGATCGAGGGGCGACGTGCAGCACGGTCGGACGGCGAGGCACGACTCCTCGGCGGCCTCGCGACAGGCGACCACGAGCGGATCGGGCTCCCCGTCCGCGTGGCCACCGAGTTGCAGCCAGCGGCCGAGCTTGGCGTGATGGGTCATCAGCATCGCCGTGCCGGCCAGGTTCAGCACCACCGCGGACCCCGTGACGTGGCCGTCGTCGAAGCAGTCGCGCTCGAAGCAGCGCGGCTGGGAAGCGACGAGGCGTTCGAAACGCGTGATCGTCGGCGTGGACTCTTCGGGATGCCGCTCGCGGTACCGGGCGAGCAGGTCGATGAGTTTGTTTCGATGCATGGCGCCCGTTATGCTGCCGCGCCTGAACCCAAGAGTCCAAGGACGCCAAAATGATCGCGCTACTCGCCCGCCTCAACGTCGCCGAAGGCAAGGAGGCGGAATTCGAAACCGTCATGCTCGAACTCGCCGCGCAGGTCCGTTCCAACGAGCCCGGCAATCAGCTCTACACGCTGGTCAAGGACGACCAAGGTTACGCCGTCATGGAACTCTACGATGACGACGAGGCCCTAAAGGCCCATGGCGCGAGCGACCACTTCCGGGCGGCGGGGGCGAAGTTCCGCGGCCTGATGGCGGGACCGCCGGATCTGCAGCGGTTCGACGTCGTCGGGTAGGCGTCCTTCCCCGACGGCTACCCGCCGTATCCGACCAGCGGCTCCACCGCGCAACTGACGCCCGTTCCACCGAGTCCGCAATACCCGTTCGGCACTTTGGCGAGGTACTGCTGGTGGTAGTGCTCGGCATAGTAGAAGGGCGGTGCGTCGACGATCTCGGTGGTGATCGCGCCGTAGCCAGCAGCCGTCAGGGCGTCCTGGTAGGTCTCTTTCGACGCTAGCGCCAGCTCGCGCTGGCGATCGTCGTAGACGTACAGCCCGGAACGGTACTGCGTGCCGAGGTCGTTGCCTTGGCGCATGCCCTGGGTTGGATCATGTCCTTCCCAAAACACCTTGAGGATATCCGCGTAGCCGACGATCTCGGGATCGAAAAAGGCGAGTACGACCTCGTTGTGCCCGGTCATGCCGGAGCACACTTCGTAGTAGTCGGGGTTCTTCGTGAGGCCGCCGGCGTAGCCGACCATCGTGGTGATCACGCCCCGTGTTTCCCAGAGCATGCGTTCGGCGCCCCAGAAGCAGCCCATTCCCGCGAGGAACCGCTCGGTGCCGGCAGGGAACGGTGGCTTGAGCGGTGCGCCGTTGACGAAATGCCGGGGCGGGACCGGTACCGGAACATCGCGCCCGGGTAGGGCTTCGTCGTTGTTCGGCAGCCGCAACTTGTGAATCAGACCCATCGGATAAGGAGGCCGTGTTGGTGACGGTTTGGGAAGCATAACGTATCGCCGGCGCGGGAGTCCGTTCGCGTCCGTTCGCGGGCGAACGACACCTTGCACCACGACAATCGGCTAAACTCGGTCGGATGAAACGTCCCCTAGGCTGGCAGGCCCTCCGCCAGCGCGTCCCGAGGGTGCTCGGACGCCTGGCCGCGGCCGCGTTGATAGGTGTAGCGGGCGCGTCGCTAGCGGGTTGTGCGATGCGGCCA
>JAPOVK010000023.1 GCA_026708185.1 Gammaproteobacteria bacterium
TCAGGCTACTTTCGACTGCAATTTCAGACGGTTAGGACCTTCCGGACGAGAACTATCTAGCGGGGCTCCGCCCCATCAAGGTGCGCGGGCCTCCGCGAACCGCTTGCGGTTCGGGCCCGCAATGAAACTCGTACCAGGCCGGAATGGCGAACGCGAACGGGAGTACCCGTTCGTGGACGTGGCGGACCTACCGGTCCGCGCGTTCCGTCAATTCGTGCGGGTCCTGATCAACGGGTCTAACGGCGCAACCCGAGAGCGTCTCGGTCGACGCGAGTGACCCGCACGATCTGACCGCCGGAGGCGTGCTCGAGCAGCAGGTAGAGCTCGCCCGCCAGGCCGATCTCGACGTCTCTGATCCGGGTCAGGTTCTCGATCAGGATCTCCCGCTCGACGAGCTTGCCATCCTCGATTCGGAGCCGAATAAGGTCCGCTGCCTTGAGCGAGCCGACCAGCAGATCCCCGCGCCAGGCGGCAAAAGCGTCACCGTCATAGACCACGAATGCCGACACGGCCACCGACGGCGTGAGATCGACCACCGGTTGCTCGATGTCCTCGAGCGACACCCCGGTGCCGTGGCGCCCATCCCAGTTGACCCGTGTGCCATCGTAGTTCTGGCCTTTCGAGAAGAGAGGCCAGCCGTAGTTACGTCCGGGCAGCAGCAGATTCACCTCGTCGCCGCCCCGCGGTCCGTGCTCGGTTCCCCACAGGCGACCGGTGCGCGCATCGAACTCGAGGCCCTGCGGAGTCCTGTGGCCATAGCTCCAGGTGCTCTGCAACGCGCCGGGCATATCGACGAAGGGATTGTCCGCAGGGACTCGGCCATCATCCCCGATCCGGTGGATCTTGCCGTGCGGCGAGGCGAGGTCCTGAATCCCGTCGTCGCTCTTATAGCCCACGCTGAGGAACACGTACCCGTCCGGGTCGAAAGCGATTCGACCGCCGGCTATCATGTCGCTTGAGACCGAGTAGGATTCAAGCGGCGGCTGCCAGATCACTTGCTCGTCAACCCAGCGGGCGTTCTCAATGCGGCCACGGACGAGCTTGACCATGGAAACCGGGCGCCCCGAGACGCGACTGGCCTCGTTGCAGCCGTAGCAGCGCTCGGTGTAGGCGAGGTAGATCCAACCGTTCTCCCGGTAGCGCGGGTGCGGGGCGACATCCAGCAGCCAGCCGAGGCCCTCCTCGACCCCACCCAAGCTGATCTGGCCGTCGTCGTAGACCGCCGGCGTGCCTTCGATGGGCGCCGAGAGCTCTCCCTCCGGCGTTATGAGCCGAAGGCCGCTCATCTTCTCCGTGACCAACACATGACCGTCCGGCAGCACCGCGAGGGAGTATGGCAGTGGGTCGAGACCAGGTGTCACCACCTCGATCTTGAGGTCGTACGCCCGGGTTCGGATCGTGCCGGCCGGAAGGGTGAGCTCGTCTGTGAAGTTGAAATCGGAGTAGAGCAACCCTTCCCGAGTCTCGACGATCCAGATTGCCAAGGTTTTGATCTGCTCGGCACTCATGGTGGCGGACCAGGCCGGCATGCCGCGGTCGGAGAAGCCGTTGCTGATGCTTGCCACCAGCTCGTCGGTGGACGCGCCGTGGGCGAGCGCTCCCCCGATCAGCGGCGTGCCCTGGGGCGCCCCCTCCAAGCGCTCGCCGTGGCAGACCGCGCAGTGCTCGCTGTAGAGCTCCGCGGCAGCCTCGAGGATGAAGCGCTCGCCCTCCACGTCGCGCTTCATGGAGTACGTGCCGGCGTCTGTTCCGGGTGGATGGTCGTCCTCGCCATCTTGGTCGGCAGGCGCAGCGCAGCCGCTGGCGGCCAGGAGCACGATGGGCAGCACCCCAGCCAGCCCCCACGGGGCGCCCGCTCGGCGAAACACCAAGCGAAGACACATAGCTTCGGGGCAAAGCGAAAAGCGCATGGGGTCAGTGCGTCCTGGCAACGCGAAATCCAACGCTGTTGTACGTCCTTGCAGGGTCGTCCTTGCTTCGCTTGGCGGACCGCAGGCCCATTGGGCCGTAGAACCAAGAGCCGCCGCGAACCACACGCTGCGAACAGTCGCCCTCTTCCGGCGCGGCTTCGTCGTACGCCCCATGCCAGCAGTCCGCCGTCCACTCCCAGACATTGCCCATCATGTCGTACAGGCCATACGCGTTCGGTCGATAGGTCCCTACCGGGGCCGAGACCACATGACCGTCGGCACACTCTACGCTCGACCGCTCGGTGAACCTGGACTTCGCGTCCTGATCGGCGCCGTTGGCGAAGTCGCACTGGCTTGCGCGCCGGTAGACCTCCCAATAGCGTGGGGTGGTCGTGCCACCCCGGGCGGCATATTCCCACTCGGCCTCCGTCGGGAGCCGGTAAGGCCGACCGGTGCGCGCAGCGAGCCATTGGGTGTAGGCCAACGCATCGTCGAAGGACACGCAGACGACCGGCATCGCCGCGACTTGGGCTACTTCGGGGTAGCGTGGATTCCGCCAGGATGCGTCCACGCCGTCGACAAAAGTAGTGCCCTCTTCGTTGACCGCACGACAGTCCCCGCTATCAGCCGTCGCGACATGTCCCGTGTCCTCGACGAAAACGGAGAACTCCGCCACCGTGACTTCGCAGCGGCCCAGGGCAAACGGCTGCACCGCAACCTTGTGCACCGGCTTCTCATCACTGTCACCGTAGAGCGAGCCCATCCAGAAATGACCGCCCTCGATGACGACCATCTCCGGACCCCTCGTCGGATCACTGCGGCAGACGTTCGCGTCCCGATCGGGGAGCTCAATGGTCACCTTTTGGCGAGTCTCGCTTTCGCTGCCGCCACTCTGGGGAATCCCAACCCGAGGCGATCCAACGACCACTCGCTCCACGTCATCGTCGCCCTCCTCATCGTCGAACTCGGCCTGTGCTGCGCCGACGCCGAACACGGCAACAAAGACCAGCAGGGACAGGTGTACCGCAAAGCCGCGCGTCCATTGGGCGCCAAGCCGTCTGCTCTCGAGTTGATACGGTTGAGCCACATTACCTCCGGCTCGTGCCGACGCTCGCGACCTCATGCACCTCGCCGGTCTCGGGGTCGAAGACGCGCCGCGGCTCGACACTTCCTTGCGAGGGGCGAGCCCCTCGCGCTCCCCGGCTGAGGGCTCTTTCTTGCGAGGGGCGAGCCCCTCGCGCTCCCCGGCTGAGGGCTCTTTCTTGCGAGGGGCGAGCCCCTCGCGCTCCCCGGCTGAGGGCTCTCATGTCCACGCCGGTCACCCGAACGAACTTGGCCCCATGGCAATAGCTGATCGAGTGGATCTCGCGAACGTCGAAGAGGTCGGCCTGTCCCGCCTCCAGGCGGAAGGTCCGCTTGGGCTCGATGCGGTTGCCCTCATCCGGCTGTGACCAGACGGTCATGTCCGTGTGGCCGAGGGCTTGGCCATAGACGGCCCACGAGTCGCCGTGGTCGTGAGGGGGCGAGCTATGCGCTGCCGCCATTTTGTACGCCAGGACGCAGAAGCGGAAATCGGGATCCTCGTAGATCTGCGTCATGCCATCCTCGTCAGCGCCGAGGTAGGCGGCCCGGAAGTCCGCATCGTCAAGCAGCGCTTCGAGCTGCCGCCTGACCCTTTGCCGGCCATCGTGGTTGTCGCTCTCGGCCAGGATCGCTCGGACGTCGCCACAGAAATCGACCAGGGAATAGGTCATGCCGGTCTCTTCGCTGTCTGACCGCGATCTAGCTTACAGCCAGGTTGCTGCACCGTCAGTACCTCCGGAAGCGGGCCGTCCCGTCGCGAGCGATCTGCTCGGGAAGCGCCACTTCCCAAGTGAGGTAGTCGCGCATGAACCTCTCCTGCGCACCCCGATGCTCGTAAGGCTTGTACCAGACGTCGTCCGTTGCCCCGATGGCGTTCGCGAGCCCCGTCTCCGCCGCCCGCCCTTCGGCTAGCCATCGTTCCGTGCCGCCCTCGAGCGCCTGGACCTCGTGGCCGAGTTCGCGGGCCCCGATTAATCGGGCCTCGTCGAGTGCCAGCCGCGCCAGCGTGCCATCCGGCGATGTGAGCACCACGGGGCGGTCTGCTGGTATATCGGCCAGGGCCATTCCCAAGCGGGCGCGGACGCACCACAGCGCCCCAGGAACGTGACGCTGCTCGTAGGTCGGGCTCGGTCCCAGGTCGATCACGGTCACCGCGTCGAGGCACGCGGCAAGCTCGTCGGTGGTGACGGTTGCGTCAGCCAGCGTGCCCCGCAAGGTCGGCTGCCACGCACCGGCGACGAAGGATCCCGACCCGACACCGCCTTCGAGGACGAACACGTCCTCCCAGCCCATCTGGATCAGCCAGGATGCCGTCATCCTCGCGCGCACGCCCTCGTCGTCCGCCAGCACCAACCGCGCGTTGCGCACGGCGACATACTCATCCGTTGCCTGCACGAGTTGGCCACCGGGCGCATTGCGAAAGCCGGACAGATGGCCCGCGACGTATTCGTCCGGCGAGCGCACGTCGAGCAGGTACGTCGTCCGGCCCGCGGCTTGCTGCCACATCTCGACGGTTGCTCGTTGCACGGTCGGCACACCGAAGCGCGCGGCCACCCGCTCGGCCGCGGCCAGGGCCTTCGCCATGCCGGTGTCGCCAGGCAGGGACGCCACGCGCGTCGCCGCGTGCTCCAGCTCGAACCCGGCTAGGTGCCAGCCCATCGTCCCGTCCTTGAGAGCCACCACGCGGTTCTCGATTCCGGCGTTGATCAGGCTCTGCGTGCCGATGATCGAGCGCGTTCGGCCCGCGCAGTTGACCACAACAAAGGTCCCCGGATCCGGCGCGACGTCGTGAATACGCAACGCGATCTCGGCACCCGGGATGTCCGTGGACGACGGGATGTTCATCCGGTGGTACTCGTCGTACGGACGCGAGTCGACGACCACCACGTCCCGGCTGCCATCCAGCATGCGCTTGACCTCGCGAGCCGTGACGCGGGGCGTGCCGTACGTCTCCTCGACGAACTCGCCGAAGGCCTTGCTCGGCACATTGACGCCGGAGAAGACTTCGAAACCGCGGGCCTGCCAACCCGCGACACCCCCTGCGAGCACACGCACGTCGGTGTAGCCGAGCTTGCCCAGTCGTTCCAGGCTTCGCCGCCCCAGATCGTCGTCCGCCGACTCGGCGACGACCACGATAGGCGTGTGGTTTCGCGGCACCAGATCACCAATCGCGAGTTCCATCGAACTGAGCGGCACGCAAACGGCGAACAGCAGGTGCGCCTCGGCGAAAGCGCCCTGCTCGCGGACATCGATCAACGCCAACTCGGGCCGGCCGAGGAGCAGGCGTTTCAGTTCGACCGGGGAAACCTCGCGCATCGACACGATTCCACCTTCGCAACCGTCCTTGCCGCGAGGCTACTCGGCAGAAGCGAGCCAACACAAGCCATCGCGACCGAGGCGTCGGAAGGCCGACGCGGACGACCGTGATTGGACTGACTGTCAAGACGATCAGTTGAAGGCAAAGCCCGCCTGATGCACCGAAATCGTGCGCCCAATCAGGTGCTTTGGTGTACGATCCCGGCATCATAACCAGACGGGGTGCAGAGATGCGAAATGCACTGTCCCTGCTCATTCTGCCGTTCCGACAAGGGCGGCTGATACTCGGCCGCAAAGCCGTCTTTCCAGCCCAGATCGCCGCCATCGCCGTCCTCGTGACGCCGTTCGCGTTGGCGCAGGAAACCGATGAAGCCGACGAAGTCACCGATCAGGAAGCCGAAGTGGTCATCGTCACCGGTTCCCGGCTCAAGCGCGATGCCTACACCAGCGTGGCGCCTTTGCAGATCATCACCGCGGAAGTGTCGCGGGAAGCGGGCTTGGTCGACGCCGGGGACATCATCCAGGAGTCCACGGCATCGGGAGGCCAACAGATCGACCTGACGTTCCACGGGTTCGTCCTGGACAACGGGCCGGGAACGATCACCGCCGACCTCCGCGGATTGGGTTCCGCGCGGACACTGGTCATGATCAACGGCCGCCGACTGGCCCCGGCGGGTGTCGAGGGCGCGCCCGTGTCACCCAGCCTGGACGTCATCCCTGGACTGCTCGTGCAGAACTACGACCAGCTTCTCGACGGCGCGTCTTCCGTCTACGGCTCCGATGCCGTTGCCGGCGTGGTCAACGCGATCCTAGTGAAGGATTTCGACGGCCTGGAACTGGAGATCTTCCCGAGCGTCCCACATCACGGTGCGGGCCGGGACGACGTCGTGAGTGCTCGCTGGGGCATGAACTTCGACCGTGGCTTCATCGGTGTCGGGGCGCAGTTCACCGACAGCGAGGCCGTCACCCTGGCAGACCGGCCTTGGACCAATGGCTGCACGAAGCACTACGAAGTGGACCAGGGCGGCCAACTGCGCCACCAGGATCAGTTCTACCCCAGGATCTATGGCATGAGGTGGGACGACTGCCGGCTCGGGTCACTGGCCGGGCGCGTGTGGGTACCCACCCGCTCCGGCTCGATCTACTACACGCCCGGCTACAGCAACGGCGGCTGGCCGAACTTCTCGGAGTCGAGCACGTTCGGACCGATCGGCGTGGACGGAGACGGCGACGGGGAGACGGACGTCAGCTTCCGCGACCATGACATCAACGGGCGCGACCTCTTCGCCCACCTGGTGGCCGAACGCAAGACGGCCAACGTCATGGCCTACGGCGAGTACACGCTCGAAGGCGAGATGAACCTCACACCGTACTTCGAGGTCTTGTATTCGACCCGCGACGTGCATACGAACAGCGGCGCCTACCAGCTCTTCCCGGACGTTCCTGCACGTAATCCGTACAACATCTGCAACCCCGAAGGTCAGGGCGTCGACTGTGGGCTTGCCGAAGACGCGCTGTGGCTGAACCCGAACTACCAGCAGCAGTTCATCGACGTCTACGGCGTGCCGCCGACGTTCTTCTCGTTCCTCTTCAACGGTGAAATCGGGCCGGTCGGCACACTCCCGATCGTGTCGGTGCGCGGTGATCGCACGCTCAACGACGTCTCGCTTGACCAGTGGCGTTACGTGGCCGGCGTCGGCGGCGACATCCCCGCGCTCAACGTCGGCACGCTCTACGACTGGTCGTTCGACCTGTCCATCACACACTCCCTGTCATCGGCCACGTCAAACCGCCCGGGGATCCGCGAAGACCGCTTGGAACTTGCTCTCGGGACGTATTCGAGTACGCATACGCCCTGCGAGAACGACACCGGCGAGTCGCTGGCCGCAGACGTCGCGCCGGGTTGCGTGCCCATCAACCTGTTCGCGCCGTCGCTCTACGCGAACGTGATTGGCGATTTCGCGACGCCCGCCGAGCGCAGCTACGTGTTCGACAGCCGCGACTTCGACACCGAGAACCAGCAGACCATCATCTCGTTCTACGCCACCGGTACCTTGTTCGAGCTACCCTCGGGACCGGTGTCCGCCGGGGTTGGCGTCGAGCACCGGTACGACGAGATCAACTCCATTCCCGACGCGGTCGCCCGGGACGGGTTGTTCTTCGGATACTTCGCCGATGGCGGCGCCGTGGGGGACAAAACCACGCAAGAGGCTTTCGGGGAAGTCGAACTGCCCCTGCTGCTCGGGCAGACGCCTTTGAGCGTGAACCTGTCCGCGCGGTTCACCGACGACGAGTACTACGGCGGTGCCTGGACGGGATCGGCGAAAGTCGGCTGGAATCCGTTCGACTCGTTGCTCCTGCGCGCGACCTACGGAACCTCGTATCGGGCCCCGAACCTGCGCGAGCTGTTCCTGCAGGACCAGACCGGTTTCTTGAGCCTGTTCGATCCCTGCCTCATACCCGCAGACGCGATCGACCCGCTGTCGGGGGGCTACAACCCGGACCTCGATCAGCGCGAGGAGTTCTTGCTCAACAACTGCCGGGCCCACGGCGTCGACCCGACCATCGCCAACAACAACGGCAACAACGTCTACAGCGTCGAGGTGGCGACCGGCGGCGTGCTCGATGTCGACGAAGAGACCTCCGAGTCCATGTCCCTCGGCTTCTCCTGGGAGCAACCGATGACCACGGCCTTCGATCTGCGGGTGGGCGCTTCCTACTACGAGATCGACATCGAGGACACGATCATCGAACCGTCGGCCGGCTACATCATCTTCGACTGCTACTACTCGGAGACCGGAACGAGCACCTTCTGTGACCGGATACAACGCCTGGACGACCCCGTTTTGCCGTTGATGGACCTGGTCGGTCTCGGTTTCATCAACCGGGACAACTGGACTGTGCGCGGCGTCGACTACAACGTCGTCTTGGGGTCGACATTGACGATCTTCGACCGGCCTTTCGACGTCGAGTTCGACGTCCGGGCGCATCGCCAGATCGAGGTGTCGACCCTATTCGTCAACGATCAGGGAGAGCCAGACCGCAACGCCTTCCACCGGGAGTGGTACTTCCCCGAGTTCAAGGCGCAGATGGGCTTGCGCGTCGACTACGACCGCTGGCGCGTGTCCTGGCAGAGCCGATTGCACGGACGTGTCGAGGAGGACATCAACCAGGTGGACGACTGGAGCGACATCAACGATGGCGGCAGCAGCACGTGCCTCGGTCCGCCAGACGATGTTCAGTGCCGCGACGTGGAAACCGTCGGCAACTACTGGATCCACCACCTTTCCGGACGCTATCGAGCCGACACGTGGGATGTCGTTCTTGGCGCAAGGAACGTGTTCGACGAGCCGCCACCCCTGGTCGACTCCACGGAGGCCACCGATGCCAACAACGTCCCATTGGGCGCCGGCTACGACTACCTGGGCAGGATCTACTTCCTCGGCCTGGCGATGAGGTTCTTCGGCGGCTAGACCGGGCCCAACTGTTGACACGACGACCCGCGGGTACGCAAGCACGTACTCGCGGGACGTGTCTCGACATCAGTTCCAACCTGGAGGAGTCGTGGTCGTGGGAAGGAAACACCTGTTAGCGCGGGCCGCCTCGCTGGCCTTTTGCGTATCGGCCTTCGCGGCCGACGAACGGACGGACGCGCCTAGCGAGCCCTCCAAGACCAGCGAACCGTACCCGCTCGAACACTGGGCGATGCGTGCCGTCATCAGCAATGTGGCTGTCTCGCCGGACGGCAACCACTTGGCGCTGATGAAGATTGCTTCGAAGGACGGCGACCCGATCATCGAGATCTACGACGCAGCGGACCTGACGAAGGAGCCGTTTCGGCTAGACGCCGACCCGATGGAGATCGCGGGCTTCTATTGGGCAAGCGACCGCGACATCCTGTTCACGTTGCGCCAGCAGGTTCGCGACAAGATCGAAGGCTTCAACCAGGGCGTCTACGAGTTTCGTCTCGCCGTTCTAGACGTCGATGCGAAGAAGATGCGGTCATTCGCAGGCGAACGGGCGACCGTCGTCAACATCCTGCCGAGCGAGCCCAACAAGGTCATCGTGGCCGTCCAGGAGGGCGGCGACGACGGCCCCGCCGCCCGCGTGCGCGCAGCGTACAGGCCCCTTGCGTACTACGAGTTCGACCTGAGGCGAGGTTCCCGGAAACTCATCATCCGGGGCAAGCTGGCTCTCGGCCAGGTCGGCTTCGATGGCGAAGGCAACCCGTGGCTCGCACGCGGCTTCGACGAAGGCAGCCGCGAGTACATCCTGTACCACCGCAAGCGTGGCGCGTCCGGGTGGACCGAGGTCCACCGCCACCACGAGGACAGCTTCGAGTCCTTCGGTGTCGTTGGCTTTGACGTCGACAATCCTGACGATCTCTACGTGGTCGCGAACAACGGTCACGACACACTGGGGCTTTGGTCGTTCAACGTCGACACGCGGGAACTGACCGCCTTGTACCGCCGGTCGGACGTGGACGTCTGGAACGTCTTCGAGCACTCCAACTCGTGGACGCACCCCGACACCGTGACCGGCCTTTCCTATGGAAAGGACAGGTTCCACCGCGAGTTCTTCGACGACGCCGAAGGTGCAACCTATGCGCAACTCGAAGGAGTCGTCCCCCACGCCCATCGCGTCACGATCACCAGCCGGTCGCGCGACGGCTCGACGTTGACCGTCAGCAACTCGGGGCCGCGCGACCCGGGCACCTACTACCTTCTCAAGGACGGCCGGATACAGACGGTTGGCAGCCAGCAACCGCTGTTCAAGAGCGAAGATCTCGCCGACGTTGAGTACATCACCTACAAGGCTCGCGACGGTCGTACGATACCGGCCTACCTCACCGTCCCGCATGGCGAGCCACCCTTTCCGCTCGCTGTCATGCCCCACGGTGGCCCGTTCGTTCCGGAGGTGGTCGGTTTCGACAAGTGGGCTCAGCTACTCGCCAACCAGGGCTACCTGGTTCTGCAACCGCAGTACCGCGGCTCCCGAAACTACGGTCTCGAGTTCTACCAGGCCGCTTTCGTCGAAGGCGGCCAAGGCGGCTTCAAGATGCAGGACGACAAGGACGACGGTGCCTTGCACCTCGTCAAGGAAGGGCTCACGAGCCGCGATCGGATCGCCATGTTCGGCTGGTCGTATGGCGGCTATGCGGCCCTGGTTGCCGCATCCCGGACGCCCCAGATCTACCAGTGCGTCGTCGCGGGTGCGGCCGTGTCGGATCCGAACATGCAAGTGAACTACTACCGTTTCGCCATGCGCGGCTCCCAGCGTGAAGAGCAGCTCCGCATGTGGGACGACAGTGTCTCTCCGCTGGACGAGGTCGAGAAAGTCAACGTACCCATGCTCATCGTGCACGGCAGTGTCGACCAGCGCGTCCCGCCCGATCACGCCAAGAAGTACCTGAAGCTGCTCGATGAACACGACAAGACCTACAAATACCTGGAACTCGAAGGCGCCGATCACTTCTACAACACGCTGTTTTACAACCACCAGCTCGACTTCTTCACCGCCATGACGGACTTTCTTGCCAACGACTGCGGACCCGAGGGCCTGTAACGGCGCAACATGAACGCACGACTACACAACGAACTCGACCTCAACGCCTATTGGATGCCGTTCACGGCGAATCGCGCCTTCAAGTCCGAACCGCGAATGATCGAATCGGCATCAGGCATGGTGTGTCGGACCGACGACGGACGCGAAGTGCTCGACGCCATTTCAGGCCTGTGGTGCTGCAACGCCGGACACTGCCACCCGCACATCGCCACGGCAATCGCGGCGCAAGCGGCGACGCTCGACTACACGACGGCATTTCAAGTGGGGCACCCGACTGTCTTCCGACTCGCCGAACGTATCGCCCGGATGGCACCGGACGACCTCGACGCCGTGTTCTTCACCAATTCCGGGTCGGAGTCCGTGGACACGGCGCTGAAGATCGCGCTGGCCTACCACCAGGCCCGGGGCGAGTCTTCCCGGACGCGCCTGGTCGGACGCGAAAGGGGCTACCACGGCGTCGGCTTCGGCGGCATGAGCGTCGGTGGCATCGGCAACAACCGCAAGAGCTTCGGGCCGTTGCTTCCCGGGGTACTGCACTTGCCGACGACCTACGATCATGAGCACCAGGCCTTCAGCCGCGGCCAGCCCGAGTGGGGCGCGCATCTCGCGGACGAACTCGAACGCATCGTCGCCGTCAATCATCCATCGACGATCGCTGCCGTCATCGTCGAACCCTTCGCCGGATCCGCAGGCGTGCTCGTGCCGCCCGTGGGCTACCTGGAGCGTCTGCGGGAGATCACCGCCCGCTACGGCATCCTGCTCATCTTCGACGAAGTCATCACCGCGTTCGGGCGCCTCGGCGCGAGCTTCGCGGCTACGCGCTTCGACGTCGTGCCCGACATGATCACCTGCGCCAAGGGCATCACCAGCGGCACGGTGCCCATGGGCGCGGTGATCGCACGCGAGTCCATCCGGGCAACCATCATCGACAACGCGCCCGACGCCATCGAGTTCTTCCACGGCTACACGTACTCCGGCCACCCCTTGGCCTCGGCCGCCGCGATGGCAACGCTCGACGTCTACGAGGACGAACAACTGTTCGAACGTTCGCGCAAGCTCGGGCCGGTGTTCGAGGATGCCCTGCATGCCCTGGCCGACAAACCGCATGTCAGGGACATCCGCAACATGGGTCTGGCCGGCGCGGTGGAACTCGAGCCGCGCCCCGACGAGCCGGGTGCCCGGGCCAGTACCGCGTTCGCCGATGCCTACGAGCGCGGCCTGCTCATCCGCACGACGGCCGACGTGATCGCCTTGGCGCCGCCACTGATCGCAACGCCCGAGCACATTGCGACCATCACCGGAACGCTCGGGGAAGTGCTTGACGGGGTGAAGTAAAACCCGGGCAGCGCCCGGCGACAAAACCGCGTAAGCGGAACCCGCATGATCTAAAATCCCCGGCCTTTGCCCGTACGCCGGAGACCATCTTGAGCGACCCGCTCCACAACGAGTTCGCCCCGGGTTCCATCGAGGCCAAGGACCTGGCGCACATGCTGCATCCGGCCACCAACCTGGCCGAGCACCACCGCAACGGGCCGGCCGTGCACCAGCGTGCCGAAGGCGTGTACCTGTGGGACAACAAGGGCAAGCAGTACATCGAAGGGATGGCCGGACTTTGGTGCACGGCCCTCGGCTACGGCGAGGAAGAGTTGGTGAGAGCCGCGGAGCAGCAGCTTCGCAAGCTCTCCTATTCGCAACTCTTCGCCGGCAAGACCCACGAGCCGGGCGTGCTTCTTGCCGAGAAGCTCAAGGCCATGATGCCGTTCGACGCCGGTCGCGTGTTCTTCGGCCTGTCGGGTTCCGATGCCAACGATACGCAGATGAAGCTCATGTGGTACTACCACAACGTCGTCGGCAAGCCGGAACGCAAGAAGATCATCTCGCGCCGTTCCGGCTATCACGGCGTTACGGTCGCGAGCGGCAGCCTCACCGGGCTCGCCCCGTTCCATGCGCACTTCGACCTGCCGATTCCCGGCGTGTTGCATACCAGCGCACCGTACTACTACCGCGAGGCCCACGAGGGCGAGACCGAGGACGATTTCACTACGCGGCTCGCCAACGAACTCGACGACCTGATCCGCGCCGAGGGCCCGGAGACGATCGCCGCCTTCATCGCCGAACCCGTGATGGGCGTCGCTGGCGTGGTCGTGCCCCCCGACGGCTACTACGCGAAGATCCAGGAGGTGCTGCGTCGGCACCGTGTGTTCTTCATCGACGACGAGGTGATCTGCGGTTTCGGACGCACCGGACAGCCCTTCGGCGCCCAGGCGCTGGGCATCGAGCCCACCACCATGACCGTGGCCAAGGCGCTGTCGTCGGCGTACCTGCCGATCAGTGCCGTGGTGATCCCGGAGTTCATGTACGAGCCGTTCGTCGAGGCCAGCGGCGAGGTCGGCACATTCGGTCACGGATTCACGTATTCGGGGCACCCGGTGTGCGCCGCGGTGGCGCTGCGCTGCCTCGAACTCATGGAAGAACGCAAGATCTTCGCCCATGCCGCCACCGTCGCCGAGACCTTTCAGGCGCGTCTGCATGCACTCGCCGACCATCCCCTGGTCGGTGACGTGCGTGGCGTCGGGCTGATCGGCGCCGTGGAACTCGTGGCCAACAAGGCGACCCGCGAGCGCTTCCCCGCACCGGTCAAGATCGGCATCGAGTGCATGAACCGAGCGCTCGACCACGGCCTCATCGTCCGCGCGCTGGGCGACAGCGTGGCGTTCTGCCCGCCGCTCGTCATCAACGACAAGGAGATCGACGAGATGTTCGCGAGATTCGAGCGCGCCCTGGCCGACACGCTCATCTACGCGAACGCACTCTAGCGAGCGGGCGAACCGCCGCCCCGCGCTAGCGCTGCGAGGCGATGATGAGGATCAGGCGCGGCACCTGACCATGGTCGTTGACCATGGTACAGTTGCGCACATGGATGAGATCAAGATCTCGGAATTCAAGGCGACCTGTCTCGCGGTTCTCTCACGTGTCGGAGAAACCGGTCGTCCGGTCCTGGTGACACGTCTGGGCAAGCCCGTCGCACAGATCGTTCCGCCACCGCGCAGTGCGTCCGACTGGCTCGGCGCCATGCGGGACAGGGGCACGATCAAAGGCGATCTCGTCGGGCCGATTGGCTCGTTGGAGGACTGGGAGGTCCTGACTGATCGCGATGGCCGGGCAGCGGATCGTTGATGCTGCTCGACACCCATGTCTGGCTGTGGAGCCTACTCGAACCCGAGCGTCTATCACGCGATGCGCGGAAGGCCATCGAGACGCCCGGCGCGCAGCATCACCTATCGCCGATCAGCGTGTGGGAAACCATGATCCTCATCGAGAATGGACGCATTGCGGTCGATGAGGAAGCCGCATCCTGGACACGGGCTGCGCTCGCGTCGAGCCCCGTCGTCGAGGCACCGCTGACTTTTCAGGTGGCCGTCGAGAGCCGCAAGATCGGTCTGCCGCACCGTGACCCCGCTGATCGCTTCATTGCGGCGACCGCGAAGGTGTACGGTTTGACGCTGGCGACCGCTGACCGGCGACTGCTGGACTGCACGGACATCGAGACCGTCGCCGCCTAGCCCGGGACCCCGTCCGTTTTCGGCCCCAAAACGGAATCCAGTTCCCAGGTGGGTTGTGTGGTCCGGTCCATGACCGGGACCAATGAAATGCGTATGGCTCTTCCGCTCGACCGGTCAGCAGTCGTCGCAACTCAGTTGCCGGAAGTACCGGGCGACCGCGGCCGATTCGTAGCCACTGTCACGTGGCGGCGTGGCGCGCACGCTTCCCCCCTCGACCTTGCCCAGGGCGATCTCCAACCGGTCCAGCTCGTCCAGCGTCAGCCGGTACAGGCGTTCCCGGTTGCCCTCCGACGCCCCGAGGCCGCGGTAACGGGCACGCGTCGCCTCCAAGTCCAGTGAACCGACGCCGTCGCCAAGCTGCCGACTCAGGCGCCGGGCGGCGCTCGCGACGTCCTCCAGGTCGCTCACGGGCCCCCCAACGCCGATTTCCTCCAATCGGCGTCGCAGACGCTGGAGGTCGTCCACTGTGGGGTTGGTCCCCGAGCCCGCGCGCGCGCCCTCCATGCGCTCCGCCGCCCGGTCGAGGCGTTCGCGCAGGTCCTCGAGCGCGCCCCCGACACGGTTCTCCTGGGCGATGACGAACAAGGGGTTGCCCATCTCGAAGTACTCGGCACCGAGGCCGAGGCGTTCGTTGATACGCGACTCGGCTAGCTCGTCCAAGGCCCGGTCGATTTGCCGCGCCACCGCCTCGCCCAACTCTGGGACGCTTTCCAAACGTTGCCTGATGTCGGCAAGATCCGCCGCGATACGCGTCAAGTCGTCCTGCATGCGTCGCTTCGTCTGCGCCTCGCGGTCGAACCCGTAGTCGCGATAACGTCGCCGTTCCCCTGCCCGGGTCGCCCGCAGCAACTCCTGCTGCAACTCCTCAAGGCGCTCGCCGATCCGGCGGTGGTCGCTCAGCAGGTCGCCCGTCTCCTCCTCCGCCTTGCGCAAACGCCCGGCCAGGTCGTCGACACCCCGCTGGCGGAGGCGCTCCGCGCTGTCGCGCAAGGCCGCAGCGCCTTGCCGAAACGCCTCGGCTTCCGCCTCGCGCTGGTCCGGGTTCGAATCGTTCATCGCGCGCTCCAGCCGCGCGATGGCGTTGGCGATCTCGGCTCCTCCCGACGCCTGGCCGGTACGGTTGGCAGCCGATTCGCCGCTCTCCGCTCCGGCGAGCCGCTCGCGCAAGGTCTCAAGTTCCCGCTTCAGGCGTTCGAGTTGCCAGCGAGACAGCGGCGTCTCCTGGGTCTCGCCGCGCTCCCGCCGCCGCGCAAGCTCCTCGTGACGGCGCGCAAGCTCGGTCAGCCGTTCCCACTCGTCATCGTCGTCGGCCTCGTCCGCCGGCCCGAAACTGGGTGTGTCCGGCGTCTCGTAGCGGTTGCGCGTCGTGTCGAGTTCCAAGTCCGCCAACTCGGAAAGCGAGCGACTGACCGCATCCCCCGCCGAATCGCTGCGCGTCAGGGTGACGTCGATGTCGCGCAGGCTCGCCTCCGCCGTCAACAGATGCTGCAGGGCACGCTGTTCGGGCGCGACCGCCGCATCGAGATCCCTGGCTGCGAGCGTCCCGGCCGCCGTCTCCATGGCGACCGAGGCGGCCTTGAGTTCCTCGACGAAAACGCTGACCTCCTCGTCGAAGGACAGCCGGCGTCCTTCCGAGCGCACAATCATGGTGTCCACCTGGTCTAAGAGCGTGGTCTGCAGGATGCCTACGACGTCGATCTGGTCGTCGAGGTCGGTACCGGCCCGGGTGCCGGCGTCCCGCTCGCGAATCAGGTTCCAGGTTGCGGCTGTGATGTCGCGCTGACGCGCGGACAGCTCCAGCCCGCCGCCCCCGCCAGCACTTCCCCCGCCGCCACCACCGCCATCCGCGCGCTGCCGATAGCGCTTGTCGAAGGGCCGCACATCGACGAAGTAGAGCGCGCTCCGTATCGAGTGGCCGTGGTCCCGGGCCTCGGCGAAGAGCGATACGACGTCTCCCGGCCGGATGGCCCGGCCGTCGCCCGCCACAAGGTCCTCGAGGGAGAGCAGGTGGCTGGACAGCGCATCCCGTTCCCCCGCTTCGACGGCGGCCGGTGCAACCGTCCACCCACCGCCGTTGACCGCGTAGTGGAGGTCGAGTGCCTCGACGCCGAAATCATCCCGCGCGCGAAACCGCAGCGCGACCTCCTCGATCGCGCTCGCCGACCTGTCCCGGCCCGGAAACGCGAATTCCACCTCGGGCGGCGAATCCTCCAGTGCCTCGATCAGGAACGACTCGCTGATCCGCACGAGTTCGCCGCGATGGGTCGCCGCCACATGCCACGTGCCATCGTCTTCGATGGCGAACGTCGCGGCGTTCTCCGCGTCCAGGGCGACGGCACGGTCGTCCAACACAAGCTTGGCGTCGACCATGGGCGCTGTCGCGCCGACGGTGACGGCCACCTGCGTGCCGCGCACCCCGGCCACGTCGCCGTGGTCCTGGCGATGCGGCTCGAGGCGCGTCCAGGCGGGAAACTCCAAGACGACGTCGACCGTGTCGACGACAGGCAGGTCCGCGACCTCGATGCGGAAGCGATCCGACCTGACGCTGCCCGCGCTGACGAAGTAGTCAACCGGTTCGGTGACCGCCACCATAACGAACTCGTGGCGCGGCAAAGCGCCAGGGAGCATGTCGGCCAACTCCCAGTCGGGCGCTCCCGCGAACGTCGCATGGAGTCGCAGCCCATCGGCGGCGAAGCCGCGCGCCTCGGCGCGAAGCAGTACGTCGGCACCGCGGGAGACCACGGTGTTGCCAGGTTCGACGAAAATCCGCGGCCGGGTGTCGGCGAACGCGTCGCCCAGCAGGAGCCGCTCGGCCGGAAGACGCATGTGCTGCGGCGCGGCGGTTTGGAACCACGCCAGCAGCCCAAATGCGAGCACCGCCAATGCTGCGGGCGTCGCGAACAACCGCGTGGGAATGGCACGGTGCGGCGGATGGGCTTCGGCCACGCCCGCGGCTTCGGCACCGAGGTGTCCCAGCAGCGCCGGCGGCGGCGTGCGCCGCGACGCGTCGAACCATGTACGCAGGCGTCCGTCGAAGAAGGGTACGCGTCGCTCGGCTCGCCGCACCGCGCGGAGCGCGCCGACGCTTGAGCGCGCGCAGGCAACCAGCGTGGCCGCAATCAGCACGTAGAGCGCCACGCGAGCCGCGACCACCGCACCTTGGGACGGTACAACGTAGGCCGCCACCACGGCGAATACGACCGTCGTCAGTACGGCCGCCAAGACACCGAGGGAGGCCAACTGAATGCGGGCGAGCCACGTCGAGCGACGCCGCAACCGCTCGACGTACGCCGCAACTGCGCCGCTCGTGTTCATGCGCGGCCTATCCAAGCGCGTGGGCGAACGCGCCCGACGTTCGCCGCCGCCGATTCGACGATCAGCAATGCCAAGCCGAGCGTGAGCAGCACTGAAGCGAGGGGAGTTCCGGTTGGCTCGACGGTCGCGGCCTGTACCGCCGGGCGCGTCATCGCGGACCCGCCGCGCTGCGCCGCAGTGCGCCAACGCTCAAGCAGATCGGCGGACATCGGCGCGAGATCCGACTCACGAGGATCGACATTCACGGCCAGCAACGTCTCCTTACCCGGCGTACGCACCGAGTACAGTCCCGGCTCAGCCACCCGCAACACGTTGCCCGAGCCGCCGGTCGTATCGCCAAGGGCAAGCACACGGACCCCTTGCGCATCGAAAAGCTGCACGTTGCCCGAAGTAACGGGCAGTGGTTCCCCCGCATGGCCGGCGCGCGCGAACTCGCCAGCCAGGTAGTCCACGACGTTCGCGACGAAGCCGACGAAGGCTGGTTGCAGCACGAGCGTACTCCACTGTCGGTCCAATGCCGTCGACAAGGTCACCATCCGCCCTGCGCCAAGACGTTGCTCGGTCAACATCGGCACACCGCCCAGCTCTCTGTCTCTTGCGAGGGGCAAGCCCCTCGCGCTCCCCGGCTGAGGGCTGTTTCTTGCGAGGGGCAAGCCCCTCGCGCTCCCCGGCTGAGGGCTCTCGCGTGCCCTAGGAACCAGCGACAGGATGGTCTGTCCGTATCCGGTTGGCAAGATCAGCGCCCGGTCGACCGTTACGCTGCCCCATCCCCCCGCCGCCAGCGGATGGCCAACGTCGCGCACGACGACCTGCAGGCTGGCACTGAACGGACTTGCCCCGACCTCGCCGCCAAACGGCAACAAACGCGCCCTCTGGGTACGCGGGCCGACGATGGTCAGCACGCCGCCGCCGGCGTCGGTGTAGCGCGTGAGACGCCGCTCGGTGCTAGTCGGCAACGAGCCGGGATCCACGAGAATGAGGCAATCGACGTCCGCCGGTCGCCAGACAGAGTCCGTGTCCAATAGGGTGGGCTTGGCGAAGCCGCTGGCATCGAGCGCGGCCAGGAGGAAGCGCATCCCACTGTCCTCGGCGCGCGGCGCAAGAACCGCCACTCGCGTTGCGTCCCGGGCGCTCTGCACAACCCGCGCTACATCGTCCGCCGGCAGCGCGTCGTCGGCGTCGATGCGGACTTCCCAGGCAACAGTTTCCTCGGCCATCGCCGGCACATCGAACGCCACCGGGGTCCGGCCGCCCGCGGCGACCGCGATTGCCGCCCGGTCCACTTCTTCGCCGTCGCGATGCAGCGAGACGGAAAGCCGTCGCGCCGGCGATGCGCGTTGGCGCGAATCCGCCGCAAAGCTCGTCACCACGGCCTCGATCCGGGCCACGTCCGGCCCCGTTTGCGCCGACTGGTCAACGGCCGCGGCGGGGATCGCGTCAGCGGCGACAGCCCAGTTGGCACCGTGGCCCCCCACCACGTGCAGTTCGACTGGCCACTGGATGCCCTCGACCAAGGCATTGAAGCGTTCCGGGGCCGCGGTGGCCTGGAAGTCCGACACGAGGTGGACGCGCCAGCCCCCGGGCGGCGTCGGCCACGCGGCGAGCGCCGCCTCGATGCGCTGGGGGAGGCCTGCGAAGTCCAGCCGCGACCAGCCCGGCTCGGCATCGATCAACGCGGACACCGCGGTCAGGCGGTCGCCAGCTAGGACGAGGCGTCCTTCGCCGCGCTGCAGGTCGCGCACAACGTCAAGCGCCTCCGACCAAGCCGACGAACGGCGCATCGACAGGGATACGTCCAGCACCACCAGGTCAGCCGGCTGTACCTCGTCGCCGATCGGTACCGCGGACATGACCTCGACGACCGGTTTTGCGAACGCCAGCGTGATCGCCGCCAACAACGCCAATCGCAACGCCAGCAGCACCCGATGGGCGAGCGCGGTGCGGGTGCGCGCGGGTTCCTCGGCCTCGCGCATGAGCATGAGCGAACTCACCGTCGTCTCCGCAGGCGACCGCTCCTTCAGACGATGCAGCAGCAGCGGCACGGCCAGCACGGCGAAACCGGCCAGGAAAGCGCCAGCAAGCAGGCTCACGGGTGCCGCGCGCGAAAACGCAGGTAGCCCAGGAGTGCACGGTCCAAGGGCTCGTCCGCCGTCATGCGGACGTAGTGCGCGCCGACTGCACCGGCGTGGCCGCGCAGCGCGGACTCGTGGTCCGCGAGGCGGCGCGGATAGCCATGGCGCAGATCATTGACATCGACTTCGATGACCGAACCGGTCTCCGCATCGCGCAGGGAGACGTTGCGACGGAACCGTGGTTTCCGTTCCGCGCCGGCGAGCAGGTGGAAGACGATCAGGTCGTGGCCCCGTGCGCCCAGCATCGTCAGCGCACGGCCAAACGCCGCCGGTTCACAGTAGAAATCGGAGATCGCGGCGACAACGCCGCGCTTCGTCAAACGGCGCGCCACATGGGCGAACGCCGTCGACCAGTCCGAGCCCCCGCTCGCCGACAAGGCGTCGAGGCGGTGGAACAAGACGCGTTGCTGCGCCTGGCCGGCCCGCGGCGGGAGGTGATCCTGCACGCGGTCGTTGAACGTCAGCAAACCGGCCGCATCGTGCTGACGCAGCGCGATGTGCATCAGCGCCGCGGCAAGCCATGTTCCGTACACCAGCTTGCTCGGGTTTTTCTTGCGAGGGGCACGCCCCTCGCGCTCCCCCGCTGAGGGCTCTCCATCGGCCGCGTCCATGGACGCACTGACGTCGAGCATGACCAGCAACCGGGTGTTGGTCTCGCCCTCGAAGCGCTTGAGGTAGAGCCGATCCGTGCGTGCATAGGCATTCCAATCGACGAAGCGCAGGTCATCGCCCGGCACGTAGTCCCGGTACTCCGCGAACTCCTGGCTGAACCCGGGCCGGTCCGTGGTGTGGGCACCGTGAAGGACGCCGTCCACGGCCGTTCGGGCCACCAGTTCCAGGTTGCCGAGCTCCTTGAGCAACGTCGGCGGAATCCCGCGGCGTGGCCGGGCAGGCCCCGTTGCCGCTTGACCGTTCATCCGGTCAGGGCGCGGCGATCCGCCACCGGCGCCAAGCGCGTGACTTCCGCGATCACGTCGTCGACCTCGACGCCGTCGGCTTCCGCCAAATAGTTGGTTTGCAGGCGATGCCGCAACACGGGCGCGGCGAGCGCTCGGATGTCGTCGGCGGTGACATGGTAGCGGCCCGCGAGCAGCGCCCGCGCCCGCGCGCCGAGGCAGAGGTAGATCGCTGCCCTGACGCTGGCCCCGTAGTTGAGGTACTTGCGCACCCGTTCGGTGGCCTCACCGGCATCCGGCCGCGTCGCGCGCACCAGGTTCACGGCGAAGCGCGTGATGTCGTCCGCCATCGGCACTTCCCGGACCAAACGCTGAAACGCGAGGATGGCGGCCGCGTCCGCACATGCGGGCACGTCTTCCTCGACGACGCCGAGCACGTTGCGTTCGACGACCGCGACCTCTTCGCCGGCGTCGAGATAGTCCAACACCACGTTGAAGACGAACCGGTCGAGTTGCGCCTCGGGCAAGGGGTAGGTGCCTTCGAGCTCGATGGGGTTCTGCGTCGCCAGCACCAAGAACGGGCGGTCGAGCGCATAGGTTTTGCCGCGCGCCGTGACCCGGAACTCCTGCATCGCTTCGAGGAGTGCCGACTGGGTCTTCGGTGGCGTCCGGTTGATCTCGTCCGCGAGCAGCACCTGCGTGAAGATCGGTCCCGGTTCGAATCGCCAGCGCCGCGCACCGGAGCCCGGATCCTCGTCCAGGATATCCGTGCCGGTGACGTCGGTCGGCATGAGGTCGGGCGTGAACTGGATGCGCTTGAAGTCGAGACCGAGGGCTTGCGCCAAGGTCCGCACCATGAGCGTCTTCGCGGTTCCCGGCAACCCCGTGATCAGGCAGTGGCCGCCGATCAGGACAGCGATCAGGAGTTCCTCGATGATGGCGTCCTGGCCGACCACGATGCGGCCAAGCCCAGACCGGATCGACGCCATCATGTCGCGGAACCTCGCGACCAGGGCGTCGGTGTCGCCTTCCGCGACAGGTTCGATCGGTTCCGTCACGTGGGGTGTCTCCCGTCGAGGTGCGCGGGCCTGCGGGCCAGCGTCAGCCCCGTACCATACCGGAATTGGCGTCCACGAACGGGTACCCGTTGGTGGACGTCCGCTCAAGCCTCGTCCGCAACCGGTAGCACCCCGGAGCGCTTGATGCCGCCGAGGCTGAAGCTCGACTCGACGTGGCGTACGCCCGGGTACTTGAGGATGCCCTGCATCACCAATTCCGAGAAGTGGTCGATGTCGCGCGCGACGACCTTCATCAGGTAGTCGTGCGTGCCGCTCGTGGCATGGCATTCGACTATGTGCGGCTCGGCACGGACGCGGGCGTGGAACGCATCCGTTTCCTCATCCGGCTGCTTGTCCAAGGTGACCTGCACGAACGCGGTCACGGTCAACCCGACGGCTCGCTGGTCGACGAGGGCGGCATAGCCGCCGATGACGCCTTGCCGTTCGAGATTGCGCACGCGGCGCAAGCACGGGGACTCCGACAACCCGATGCGGGCCGCCAATTCGACGTTGGCAAGCCGGCCATCGTGCTGGAGGAGTTGGAGGATCTTGCGTTCTGTGCGATCTAGGCGCATTTGGCACAATTCACTAACTGAGATGGAGACTGCGCAATAATACGCTGTCAAATTCTCCAAAATCGGCAAAAGAGACGAGAAATTGCGCGCGCGCAAGCCTATGGTGGTCCCATGGAAACCAGTGCCAATCCCATGGGTCTCGACGGCTTCGAATTCGTCGAGTTCGCGGCGGAGGTAGAAGGCGTTCTCGAACCGACCCTCGACGCGCTCGGTTTCGTGCGCGTCGCCCGCCACCGTTCCAAGGCCGTGCACCTGTGGCGGCAGAACGGCATCAACTTCATCGTCAACTACGAACCGCGGAGCACCGCTTGGTACCTTGCCGAGGAGCACGGCCCGTGCGTTGCGGGCCTGGCCTTCCGGGTCCACGACGCACACCGCGCCTACGACCGCGCGATCGCCCTCGGCGGACAGGCCATGGACATGCCGACCGGCCCGATGGAACTCAAGCTGCCGGCCATCCGCGGCGTCGGCGGGATGCCGATCTACCTCATCGACCGTGTCAAGGACGGCAGCAGCATCTACGACATCGACTTTGTCTACCTCGAAGGCGTCGCCCGCCATCCCTCCGGCGTCGGTCTCGCTGCCATCGATCACCTCACGCACAACGTCTACCGCGGCCGCGTCGACCACTGGGCGCGGTTCTACGAACGCCTGTTCAAGTTCCACGAGGTCCGGCGGTTCGACATCGCGGGCGAGCACTCCGGGCTCTACTCCAGGGCGATGGCGGCCCCGGACGACAAGATCCGCATTCCCTTGAACGAGGACGCCGCGCCAGAGGGCGGTAGTGCCGGCCAAGTGGAGGACTTCCTCGTCCGGTACAACGGCGAGGGCGTCCAGCACATTGCGCTCGGCTGCCGCGATCTCATCGGGCTCTGCGACCGCCTCGCCGCGCGCGGCGTGGAGTTCATGGCGGGCCCGCCGGATACCTACTACGACATGCTCGACGCCCGCCTGCCCGGCCACGGCGAACCAGTCGCCGAGCTGTCCAAGCGCGGCATTCTGCTCGACGGCGACACCCACGGCGGCGAGCCTCGCCTGCTGCTGCAGATCTTCTCGGTACCCCTGATCGGGCCGATCTTCTTCGAGTTCATCGAGCGCAAGCGCGACGAGGGCTTCGGCGAAGGCAACTTCCAGGCGCTGTTCGAGTCCATTGAACGGGCCGAGGCGCAAGCCCGTTAAGGAATGGTCGCCATGGAACTCAAGCGCATCCACCACGTCGCCTACCGCTGCAACGATGCCAAGGAGACGGTGGACTTCTACCGCGAGGCGCTCGACATGCGCTTCTTGCTGGCCTTCGCGGAGAACGAAGTGCCGTCCACCGGCGCGCCAGATCCGTACATGCACGTCTTTCTGGACGCCGGCATGGGCAACGTGCTCGCCTTCTTCGAACTGCCCAATGCACCGCCCATGGGCAAGGACCCTGCGACACCGGACTGGGTGCAGCACATCGCCTTCGAAGTGCCGACGCGGGAGGAACTCGATGCTGCCAAGGTGCGTCTGGATGCCATGGGCCTCGACGTCCTGGGCCCGGTGGATCACGGCCTCTTCGACTCCATCTACTTCTTCGATCCGAACGGCCATCGCCTGGAACTCGCCTGCAACAAGGGCACCGCGGACGACATCGCTCGCGCGGAGTCCGTCGCCGAAGCCATGCTCGAGGAGTGGCACCGGACGCGCCGGGCGCCGCGCCACGCCGCGTGGCTTCACACAAAGACGGGAAGTGCTGAGTAACGCTGACGCCCGCGCACCGTTGGGCGATGCGTCCGTAGTCTGCTAAGTTCAGCCTGCTGGACTAGGAACGAGAGCCGTGCCGAAACTCACCGCCGACGAGATGGAGCGATTCCTCGCCGAACGCGAGATCCTGATGCGCATCGCCGTGGTGCGCGAAGACGGCGGTCCGTTGGTGACGCCGATCTGGTTCCTGCACGAGAACGGCGCAATCCACTTCACACCGCGCAAGCGCTCGGAGTGGTTTGCTTGCCTGCGCCGGGATCCGCGGGCGGCCTTGTGCATCGACGAAACCGACCAGCCCTACCGCAAGGTGCTCATCGAAGGTAGTGCGGAACTCCTCCACGATATCGGCGAGGACGATGCCTGGCGCGATCTGTACCGTCGCATCGCCGAGCGCTACACCTCCCCCGAAGGCGCCGACGCCTACATCCGCAACACCATCAACCAGCCGCGCGGTCTGTACCGGGTGGCGCTCGAGACCAGCAAGGTCACGACGTGGCGCATGCCGGTGCGAGGAGAAGCCGGCGAAGGCATCTGGCACCACCGCTACTACGAGGAGGGCGCCGCCTTCAGAAACCGCATCGGTGGCCCGAGGTGAGCGCAGTGGCGTACCGCGACTACGCCAACGCCGAAGCCGGCGTGCGCGACTTCTACCGGCAGAACCACGCCTGCCAGACCCTCGACTTCGCGCGGGCAAAGCGAGCGCAGTACGGCGCCTTGGACAACGCGAGGATGGGCATCTGGGCGGCGTGCGAGATGCTCGACACCCTCGTTGACGAGAGCGACCCCGATACCCGCCTTTCCCAGATCGAACACTGCCTGCAGACCGCCGAGGGCATCCGCCAGGACGGCCATCCGGACTGGTTCGTGCTGACCGGTCTGGTCCACGACCTCGGCAAGATCCTGTGTCTCTTCGGCGAGCCGCAATGGGCCGTGACCGGCGACACCTTCGTTCTTGGGTGTGCCTTCCCGGATGCGATCGTCTATCCCGAGTACTTCGCGACGAACCCGGATGCGGCGAACCCCGAGTTCAATACGCCGCTCGGCATCTATGCACCGGGCTGTGGCCTCGACAACGTCACCCTGTCGTGGGGCCATGACGAGTACATGTACCTCGTGGCGAAGGACTACCTGCCGGAGCCCGCGCTGGCGATGATCCGCTATCACAGCTTCTATCCGGGTCATTCCACCCCAGCCTACGACGGGCTGAAGGGTCCCGAGGACCAGGCACGACTCGAGTGGGTGCGCCGGTTCAACCGCTACGATCTCTACACCAAGCACGATGTCGCGCCCGACATCGCCGCGTTGCGGCCCTACTACGAAGACCTCATCGCTCGCTACTTCCCGCCCGAGATCGCCTGGTGACGTCGGTCAGGAGTCGTAGCGCGTCCGAGTAGGTCGGCGCGATCTCAAGGGCGAGCAGCACCTCGCGGCGAGCCGCTTCTAACTCGTCGAGAGCGAACAGCGCCCGCGCCAGGCGATAATGGGCATCGGCGCGGTCGTGCGGCTCCAAGGCCTGGTAGGCCACGTACTCGCGGCGCGCCTCGGCCGCGGCGCCAGCGGCGAGAAGCCTGTCGCCGAGCACGACCCGGTGGCCGCCGCTGAGCGGCGCGACCAGCGCCAGCGCCCGACGCACTTGAAGGGCTTCGTCCAAGTTCCCAGCCGCCTCGCGCCATTCGGCAAGCCGCGTCAACGGTTCGGTCAATCGGCCACCGGCCTGCCAATACGTGGTGAGCGCCTCGACCGCGCGGTCCCGCCGACCGAGCCGTTCTGCGGACTCGGCGAGCACGGTGTACGGACTCAAGCCCCCAACGTAGTGGCGGTAGCTCGCCACCGCGCGTTCGGCAGCATCGAAGGCTGTCTGCCAGTCGCGCGACTCCACGGCGTCGCGGGCCTCCGCCACGGCGACACGGAACGCCACCGTATCGATGTTCGCGAAACGCTCCTCCAAGTACGTCGTGAACGCGCGATCCAAGGCTTCGGGGGAGACCGCCAGCGCCGTCTCAATGGCGGAAGCCGTATGCCGACCGTCGGCGAACGCCGCCAGCAGCCGGACCAGGCCGTCCAGGCCATGCGTTTCCGCGACGTATTCGCAAACGAGGCCCGCCTGGGTGTACGAAACGCCGACCTGGCCAGCGTAACGCGGGCGAATGAACCCCTCGTCGAGGCCGGCAACCGGCAGCAGCATGCCGTCGCGAAAGGCGTCGATCACGTCGGGCGGAACGGCGTGCCTACCCGCCGGCGCGCCATCGACCTGGAACCGGCTCGGACCCGTCTGCCACTCTTCCAGAACCGAGATCCCCTCGCTGAACCACCGCGCCACGCGGTTGTCGGTCGCTCCCAACGTGACGACGTGGGCGATCTCGTGCCAGAGCGCGCTCGCCCAGTCGAAGCCCTCGTCGATCCCCCGCGCGGAAGGTCCGTCCATGACCACCACGTGGCCGAAGGTGGCTCCGAGTATGCCAATACCGGGCAGCCCGGACGTGCGCACCGCGAAGTCCTCGTGGCGACGATACAGCTCAACCACCACGGGCGGTTCGGGCCGATAGTCATATCGTTCCGCGAAGGCGTCGAGGGCATCAGCCGTGAGATCGCGCACGTAGCCGGCGAGGGCGCCCGATTCCGCTGGATCGATGCGAAGGATCAGCCCGTCGCCGACGTTCTCGGGCCACGCCATCACGTCGTCGAGGAGACGCAACGCGTTGACAACTTCGCGGTTGTACGGAAACGCGTCGTGGGCGCGCGCCAACACGCCGTAGCCGTCGGCGAAACGATTGACACGCAACAGGTTCATTCCCAGCGTCGCGTGGGCGCTCCACAGCCTCGGATCCGCCTCCACCGCCCGCTCGAGTTGGGCGATCGCCTCCCGGTACCGACGCGTGATGATGTAGAAGTGGGCGATGGTCTCGTGCAAGGCCCCGTAGCCAGGGTGAAGCGCGCGGGCGCGATCCTCCCAAGGGCTCGGGACCTGATCGGCCAAATGATCCATCGCCGCTCGCAAGGCGAAGGCCTGCAGGCGGATGCGTGGGTCGGCGGATGCCAACGGGCCTTCAAGCTCTCGTTGCGCGCGGTCCGGATCATCCGCTTCGAGAGCGAGCCGCGCCAGGATCAGGCGCGCTTCGTGGCGACCGGGCGCCGCCGCGAGTACCTCGTTTGCCAGCTCTTCGGCCTTCGCATCGAATCCGCCCAACGCAACACGAGCCATGCCGAGCTTCGCATCGATGTCGTTGGGGTCGAGTTGCAGCGCCTCTCGGAACAGGTTCAGGGCTTCGGCTGCACTTTGCGCCTCGAGGTAAAGCTGCCCCCACCGCGCGCGAAGATCGGCACGTTCCGGGTTGGCCTGAACGGCTGCCCGGAACGCGGCGTTCGCGGCCGGGAAGTCGTCAAGAGCCCATGCCGCCTCCGCCCGCACAGCGGATTCGCCGGCCACAAGCAACTGACGGTAGCAGGACAGCGCGTCGTCGCCGGCCGTGAGTTCGAAGGCTCGGCACTGCTCCAACGACTGCCCCCAAGCGGCCGTGGCGAGACTGGCAAGCAGCAGGGCCAAGCGGGAACGGCCGGGCATACTCACCGCTCGTCGAGTTCGCTTTCAACGGCTGAGAGCTCGAGCAGCAGTTCCTGCAGCGTGGCGAAGTACTCCTCCTCGGCATGACGTCCCTTGGCCTTGCGCAGCGCGTCGATCTCGGTGAGCAACTCGTCGCGGCGAGTCGCGGCGGATCCCGGCGTGGCGTCCAATCCTTCTCCGGCGATCGCTGCCAGCTCGAACCGGACGATGTCGCCCTCGCTTCGCGGATGCTCGGTGGCAATCCGCTGCGCGTCCTCGTAGTGCCGCGCGACCGCCTGCTCGACGAACCGGAACGCCTCGTCGGCATCGATCCGCCCGTCCTTGTCGATGTCCGCCCGGGGTTCGGTCAACGCCGCGGCCCAGAAACGGCCGAACACCACCGCGTTGGCTTCGTGGCCATCTTTGGTCGCAGCGATCACGGCTCGCCCCTCGTCCTTCAACACGTCGATGGCGGCACCGCTGGCGCTGGTGGCCAGCACAACGAGTTGGTGTTCGGACGGCAGGGGCGCAAGCCAATCGGCAAGCTCGTCGGCCGTCGGATCCGGACCCGGCACGTTGAACCGGTAGTGCTCGCCGTCGTAGCTGCCATGACCGATCAGTACGACCACGACCGGGTCTTCCCGTGGGCTCTCCCGGTAAGCCGCCAAGGCGTCGCGCATCCGGTCGCGGCCGGCGTCCTCGCCGACCAGCAGGGTCACGCCAGCGGCGACGTGTTCAACAGCGTTCGCCGTCGCCTGCGCCTGCTCGACGAAGGCGGACGCATAGACCGGCTCGCCGCCCAAGCCCGCCACGATCACCATGTGCGGTGCCGCCGACACCAGCGGTGCCAGCGCGAGGACACACGCGGCTAGCGCAGCTACACCGGGTCCGGACATCAGATGCCCCCCCACAACCGTCGCAGGGACCACTCGATGCACTTCAGAAGGACCAAGACGATGTAGAGGATCGGTGCGTCCCAAAGCGGCATGCGTTCGCGCTCCCGGATGCCGGACCCGCCGAAGGCGATCGCCTGCTCAAGGCCGGCGAGGTCGTCCGGCGTCCACACCCGCCCGCCCGTCGCCGCCGCGATGCGCTCAAGCAGCGGCGCGTTCATCGCCGCATTGAACGCTTCGACATCGCGGCCTCCAACGCGCGCCAAGCGGCTGAACGTCGTGCCCGCTCCGCCCTCACCGCTGGCACGTGCCGTGACGTCCACGCGGTAGACCCCGGGGATGGCCGTCGCCACCGTTGTACCGAAGGCGCCGTCGCCACCGATCGGTGGCAGCACAGCGTCGAAGTTCTCGCCGGTAGGCGCCGTGATCCGTGCCGTGACCGACGCATCGGCGATCGGGGTGAAGCGGGCATCCTTCAGCGACACCTTGAGGTCCAGCGCGTCGAAACCAGGCTCCAAGCTGAGTCGCCGCGTCGTCGGGGCCGCGCCTGCCAGATGGCGGATCAGGTGCCGCCAGAACAGCCCGTGGCGGTCGTCCTCGGGCGCGGTACGCATCCGCCAACGCCAAGTGGACGCCGTCGCGAGCACGACGGCCTGGCCGAACCCGTAGGGTTGTGCGACCAGGAGCGGCACGGCAGCACCGCCACGAACGATAACCGTCGGCTCCGTCCCGGGGACGACGCGCACGCTACCCTGGGCCTCAAGCAGCGTGGTCGCGCCAGCCTTGAGCGGGCCCAGGCGTTGGTAGTCGCCAAGCATCGGCAGCGTCGCCCACCGCTCCTCGCGTGCCGAATCGCTGGTCCCCCCGATGTCCGCAAGCGGAGAATCGAGCCCCGCGGGCGTGGGATGGGCGGCGTACTCGCCCGCGGTGTAGCCGGATGGCGCACCGTCCGGTGCCCGCTCCAAGACGATCGGCAGGGCCCGCGACAACGGCTTGACGTCCCAGCCGCCGTCGGCCAAGGCTTCCCGCCCGGCCAACACCAGCACGCTGCCGCCACGCTCGGAGACAAACGACTCGAGCCAAGCGTGCTGGTCATCGTCCAAGGTGCCGGCCGACAGGCTGCCCAGGATCACCAAGCCGTAGTCGTAGAGCCCTTCCAGCGACGCCGGGAACCCGCCGACGAGTTCGTCGGCATCGGCGACCCCCTGCCGATAGGTCTTACGCGGCGTCGTACGTAGCCAGGTCACCAGCTTGATCGCGGGATCCTCCTCCACCGCACGGCGGATGAACTTGTACTCCCAGCGGGGTTCCCCCTCGAGGTAGAGGACGCGGTGCTCGGCCTCGACCACCTCCAGCAGTCGTGTTCTCGAGTCGTTGCTCGGCAGCGGATCGTCCTCGGGCGTTAGGAGTTCGAAGGTCACCTCCTTGAGTCCGTCCGCGCCGCTGGCGAAGGTGACGTCCGCAACGACGACCGGAATGTCCGGATCCAGCGCGACCACGTCCGCAGCCAGTACGGACTCACCGTCCCGCACGCGCAGCTTGACTTCGCCCACATCAGGCCAGGCATGGCGGATCGTCACCCGGGCCGTCACTTCGCTGTTAGGCGGCGGCCGACGCGGTACGGAGACCTCTGCCAATTCGGCGTCCCCCACGATCGTCAGCGCACCGAGCCCGACCGCGTGCACCGGCACGCCAGCCGCGATGAGCGCGTCGAGGTCGTCGGCATCCCCGGGCGTCTGCGCGCCGTCGGTCAGCAGGACGATCGCCGCCAGCGCGCCTTGGTCGTAGTTGGCGGCGAGATGAGTCAAGGCGTGAACAACCCGCGACCGCTCGCCCGTCGGCTCGAGCGTGGCCATCTCCGCCGGGCGCAGCTGATCGTCGAATCCGTACAGCACGGTCTTCGGCTGGCCCGCGACGCCGTCCGCAACCAGCCCCTTGGCAAGCGCCATGCGAGACGTGTCGCCGCCCACATCGGGCAGGGCCATGCTGCGCGAGGTATCAACCAGGAGCGCCACCGTATTGACGCCCGGCGACAGCCGCAGAACCTGCAACCCCGGGGCCGCCAGGATAGCCAGCAACACGGCGACCGCAGCGAACTGCAACGCGTGGATCGCTGCGCGGCGGTGCCAAGGCCAGCCGGTGAGGCGTCTTGCGAACGCCACGCTTAAGGCCAACAGGAGGGCGGCGACCAACCACCACAGGAGCCCAAGGTCACCGGCGAAGACCAGTTCGCCCTGTTGGTACACGTGACGCGGATACTTGAAGAACCACTCGAACATTGCCGGCCCTGGTGCCGTGTGGCGACGGTCAGTGTGTCAGCGCGTAGACGATCACGTTGATGCCGACGCGGTAGGACTGCGTGGAGAAACGCTCGAAGTACCACTCGCCGTAGGACTCTCTTTCCCACCCGTCGGCGATGTCGGTGTTGTGCGTGGCGATCGCCATCAGGCGACCGTCGTCGTCGGCGTAGGCCCGGATCGTCGGTACGTCCAGAGAACCGGTCGGGAACCGGTGCACCCAAGGCGGCTCCGCTGTGTCCGCGCGGTATGCGATGTCCCGCGCCGGGATCTGCGGCATCTCGTCGATGTCGAAGACGGTGTGGAAGATGGGATGCTGGATAGGCAGTACGCGCCAGCGTCGACCCGGCAGGACGCCGGCCATCGCCCGCTCGAAGCTCGCCCACTCGGCATCGCCCCAGAAGTCGTCGACCCAGAGGAAGCCGCCGTTGTAGAGGTACTGGCGCAGCGCCCGCATCTCGGGTCCCGACAAGGTCATGTAGCCCACATCGGACATGTAGATCAGGGGCGAGTCGCCGAGATTCGGGGCAGTGAGCTTTCGCCGCGCCGGTTGCCGGCTGGCAACGACGTTCGTCAACTGGTTAACGCGTTTGGCGAAGTTCTGCTCGGCCTGTGGAAAGTCCGTCTCCCAGCGCTCCCACACCCGGCCGTCGTAGCCGTAGAACGCCTCCCCCGCCCCGCCGACGCTGTCGTACTCGATGCGGGTGGGCACGAACTCCGTGAGATCGTGCGCAGGCTGCAACTCCGCCGCAGCCACGAATGGGCCCACCGCGGTCGCAGCCACGACAGCAATGACGGATCTGGCGAGCGACGACCCCATGGCTACCGCGGCTCCCGAGCCGTCAACGAGTAGATTCATGCGCTTGGCCATATGCAAGGAGAATGCGAGCACCAAGGGTCGTTCAAGGAATCTAGCGCGGCGGATACTTGGCCATCGCCTCCTCCACCGGCTCCGTGCCCCAGCCCGGCGTATCGGCAAGGTGCAGATGGGAGTCGCGGATATCGGGTGCCACCGTGAACAACTCGGCGTCCCGTGGCACCCGGTCGATGTCCGTCTCCATGATGCGCAGGTTCGGCACAGCCGCGCACATGTGCGCGCTTATCATGGACGAAAGGTGCCCATAGTAGTTGTGCGGCGCGACGTTGATCTGGTGAGCCGCAGCCGTCGCCGCGACCTTCATCGACTGCCAGACGCCGTTCCATACCGCGTCGATGATGCACACGTCCATGGCACGCAGCCGGAAGTACGGCAGGAAGGCCGGGAGCGTGAGCAGGGACTCGCACGATGCGATGGTGTGCGGGCTCATCGCCCGGACGTCGGCCAATGCCTCGGGGTACTCGGTGTCGATCTCCACCCAGAACAGGTCGAAGTCCTCAAGCGCGCGCAGGATGCGACGGTAGCCCTCGGGGGGCGCGTTGTAGTTGAGGTCGAGCAGGATGTCCACGTCCGGTCCTGCCCCGTCCCGGAAGGCGTCCAAGTGGTTGCGCAACTCCCGGATCATATGCCGCTCGGCGTTGCGGTCCGGCGCATAGGGCGAACCGAACCCCGGTGCCCAGCCGCGCACGCGGCCGCCGTTCGGGACATCGCTGAAGTCGAAAATGTTCGTCTTGAGACCCGTGAAACCGCGGTCGCGCACTTCCTGACCCAGCGCTCGTACATCGTCCAACGTCTTGACCGGCGGCGGGTAGAAATCGCCCCGCGCGATCCGCCACGTCCCGCAATGTGACCAGTACACGCGAATCCGGTCGCGCACCTTGCCGCCGAGCAGGTCGTAGCAGGGCAGACCCAAGGTTTTGGCCTTCGCATCGAGAAGTGCGTTCTCGATCGCCCCGATCCCCATCGCCATCACGCCGGACATCGACTGTCGCGCACGTCCGTGCAAACGCGCGTAGACCCGCTCGACGTCGTGGACACGTTCGCCGATGACCATGGGCGCGAGCTTCTCGATGACGGTGGTGACGCCGATCGCACCTTGATGTTCGTCGTACTCGCTCCACCCCACGACACCGTCCTCGGTAGTGAGCTTGACGAAGTGGTAGTTGCGCCAACCGGAATCGGTGTGGCGTGTCTCGATGGATCGAACCTTCACGGGCACTCACTTGCGCTCACTCAAACACTCGCGATCAAACCACATGCGGGGCGGCTGCTCTACCCCCGACTGTCCCACCCGGTTGCCTCGTAAGCCGTAGCGGCCGCCACGAGGTCTTCGAGCGCGTGGCCAACCGACTTGAACACGGTCACCGCCTCCCGATGTTCGTCGCCAGCACCGCGGGCGAGCGCGAACAGGTCGCCGGCGATGGCGGCGCGATCGAGTACGCCCGCCGCGACCGGCTGGACGATGTCCCCGGCCTCCGCGAGCGCCCCCGGCAGGCTGTCGACGTAGACCCGGGCGCGGCGCATCAACGCGTCGTCCGCCTCGCGCATGGCCGGCGTGAAGCCGCCGACGAGGTCGACGTGCGTTCCCGGACGGAGCCAGTCACCGCGCACCAGCGGCGACGTGCTCAACGTCGCGCAGGTGACGATGTCCGCGTCGCGGCAACTTGCCGCCAAGTCGTCGCTCCACTGGGCCCGCCGCCCTTCGCTGCGGAGTTCCGCAACCAGCTTCTTCGCGCCGTCGACGCGGTGGTTCCAGACCACGACGCGCTGTAGCGGAAACTGGGCGCTATAGGCATCGACCAGTTGCCGTGCCACGCGCCCGGCACCCACCAAAAGAAGCGTCGCGGCGTCGACGCGCGCGAGCCTGCTGGCGGCAAGGAGCGACGCGGCGGCCGTGCGTCGGGCGGTGAGCTCCTCGGCCTCGAAAAAGGCGAGCGGTCGACCGGTCGCGGCATCCATGAGCAGGTATGTCGCGCTTACGGTCGGCAGCCGTCGGGCCTGGTTTCCCGGGAAGACGTTGGCGACCTTCACACCGAGGTAGGCCGCGTTCCAGGCCGGCATGATGAGCAACGTCCCCGGCTGGTCGCCATCCCCCGGAAGTGCGTGGCGGTGGCGTCTTGGCACATCCGCATCGTCGGCCGCGAAGGCTTGACGCAGCGCAGCAATGAGCGGCGACCAGTCCAGGCACTCTCGAATCCGGGCCTCGTCGAAGTACTCGATCACGCCGCTCTCCCGGCTACGGACCATTGCCGCGCACCCTACAACGCCGATGGCGCGGGGCAAGCCCTTCTGCTACAAGGGGATCGCAGGATCACGGCGTGACAATTACCCCAAGTGCCAGAAACGGCTCCGACGCCGATGCGCGTAGTCTCGCTCGACCTTGAAGTCAACAAGGGGACCGGGAGCATCCACGCGTTCGCGGCCGTCTACCCGGACGGGACTGCGCTGACGCGGAGCGGACTCAGGAACACCAACATCGGCTCCGCGCTGTCGGAACTCGACGACTTCGCGCAGGCTGCCGAAGTGGTTCTCGGCCACAACCTGATCCTGTTCGACGCCCCCTACCTGCGTGCGGCGGCCCCGCAACTCGCCCTTCTCCAAAAGCCCGTCCTTGACACGCTCTGGCTCAGCCCGCTGGCATTCCCCCGCCACCCGTACCACCGTCTCGTCAAGCACTACCAGGACGGCGGAATCATCCGTGGCCAGGTCAACGACCCCAAGCTGGATGCGGCATTGGCACTCACGCTGTACGGCGACGAATGCGATGCGTTCACGGCGACCGATCCCGACCTGCTGACGGCCTGGCATTGGCTGAGTTCGCCGACCGGCGCAGGCACGGCGTTCGACCAGTTCTTCACCGCCGTGCGTCGTCTCGAGCGCCCGACCGCGGCCGAGGCACGAGCCGCGATTGCCAAACGCCTGCGCGACACGGCGTGCACCACGCAGACCGACGCCATCGTCAACCAACCCCCCGCTCAAGGCTGGGCACTCGCCTACGCCCTGGCCTGGCTGTCGGTCGCGGGCGGCAACTCGGTGATGCCGCCCTGGGTCCGCGAGCAGTTTCCCGCGGCTGGTCAACTGGTAAGGCGGCTGCGCGATGTCCCATGCTCGGCAGCGGACTGCGCATGGTGCCACGCCATGCACGATGCACCGACCGAACTCAAGCGCTGGTTCGGATTCGAGGCCTTCCGGCGGGAACCGGCTACCGAGGCGGCCGGCTCCATGCAGCAGGCCATCGTCGAGGCGGCGATGGCTAGACGGCATGTGCTCGGACTGCTGCCCACCGGCAGCGGCAAGTCGATCTGCTACCAGGTTCCGGCGCTGTCCCGTTACGATAAGACTGGCGCATTGACCGTGGTGATCTCGCCGCTCGTCGCGCTCATGGCCGACCAGGTCACTGGCTTGCAGGGCCACGGCATCAGTTCGGCCGTGACCGTAAACGGGCTGCTGTCGCAGCCGGAACGCGCCGACGCACTCGACCGCATTAGGCTCGGGGATGCGGCCGTCGTGCTCACCTCGCCCGAGCAATTGCGCAACCGTGGCGTCGTCAACGCGATCACGCAACGCGAGATCGGCGCCTGGATCCTCGACGAAGCGCACTGCCTGTCGAGTTGGGGGCACGACTTCCGACCGGACTACCGCTACGTCGGGCGGTTCATTCGGGAACGCGCCGGAGAAGGCGAGCCGGCACCCGTCATGTGCCTCACGGCAACCGCCAAGCCCGCCGTCGTCGAAGACATCCGGCGGTACTTCCGGGACCAACTCGGCGTTGAACTCGCCGTCTTCAACGGTGGCGCCCGACGCTCGAACCTGGCCTTCCACATCCTGCCAACCACGCCGACCGACAAGCGGCCGGACATCCATGCCCTGCTCGATCGCCACCTCCCCGCGGACAGCGCCGGCGGGGCGATCGTCTATTGCTCGACCCGACGGCGATGCGAGGAAGTCGCCGAGTATCTCCAGGCGAAGGCCTGGTCCGCAGACCATTTCCACGCCGGCCTGACACCGGAACGCAAGAAAGTGGTACAGGAGGACTTCATCGCCGGCCGCCTGCGCGTCATCGTGGCGACCAACGCCTTCGGCATGGGCGTGGACAAGCCGGATGTTCGTCTGGTCGTCCACGCCGACATCCCCGGCTCCCTCGAGAACTATCTCCAAGAGGCCGGGCGCGCTGGACGAGACGCCGAGGAAGCGCACTGTGTCCTTCTCTACACCGAGGACGATGTCGAGCGGCAATTCAGCATCGCGGCCCGTTCACGACTCACGCGGGGCGAGATCGACGGCATCTGCCAAGCCCTGCGCCGGCTGACACCGTCGCGCAAAGGCCGCGCCGAGGCCCGCGAAATCGTAGCAACGCCAGGCGAGATTCTTCTTGCGGACGAAGAGCATGCGTTCAGCCGGGACACCCACACCGACGACACCAGGGTCAAGACGGCGATCGCTTGGCTCGAGGACGCGCAGCTGGCGACACGCGAAGAGAATCGAGCCGAGGTCTTCCCATCGTCCTTACTCGTGAGCAACCGCGAGGAAGCCGCCGCCCGCCTCGGGAAAGCCAAGCTGCATCCGACCTACCGCAAGCAGTTGCTCGACATCGTCGACACCCTCATCAACGCCAATCCGGACGAGGGCATCTCCACCGATGAACTGATGAGCATCTCCGGGTTGAGCCGCGACGACGTGCGAGCAGCCTTGTACAACTTCGAGCAGCTTGGCATCGCCACCAACGACACGCGGTTGACGGCCTACGTTCACGCGGGCGTCCAAGGCGAGTCCAAGAAGCGCCTCAACTGGGCATCAGAACTCGAGGTGGCTCTCGTCGAGCGCCTCCAGGAGGAGGCTCCCGACCTGCAGGCCGGTGACCCGCCGTCGGCGCTGCAACTGCGCATCGTCACGCAGGCCTTGAAGGACGACGGGCACCAGGGTGCGCTACCCGTGCGCGTGCAGCGCCTGCTGCGCAGCATCAGCATGGACGGACGCGGCGCAGACGGCCCGGGCAGCATCGACGTGCGCATCCAGGACCGGGACACGGTCCGCGTCAAGCTGAACCGGGACTGGCCGCAGCTCGCGGAGACAGCCAAGCGCAGGCGCGCGGCGGCCACCGTCCTGCTGGACCACCTGATCGGCAAGCTGCCGGCGGGCGCCCGGGGCGGCGATCTGCTCGTGGAAACCACGCTCGGCGACCTGCTCGCCGCGATCAACGGCGATCTCATGCTGAAGAGCTACGCCAGGGAACCGCGCAAGCTGCTCGACCGCGCCTTGCTGTGGCTGCACGAGCAGGAGGTGATCCGCCTGAACAAGGGCATGGCGGTCTTTCGCCCGGCCATGACGATACGCCTCGAGCCCGGCCGCCGCCGTTTCGCCAAGGCGGACTTCGCACCGCTCGAGCTGCACTACCAGGAACAGACGCTGCAGATCCACGTGATGGAGGCTTTCGTCGCGCGCGGCCTCGAAGCCATCGCCGATGCCATCCGACTAGCGATGGACTACTTCACGCTCGAGCGCGACGCATTCCTTACGCGCTGGCTTGCCGACCGCAAGGATCTCGCCCGGCAGACCACCCCGGAGTCCTGGCGCGCCATCGTCGACAGCCTCGACAATCCCCAGCAGCGCCGACTCGTCGCCGACGACCGCGAGCGGACCAACGTCCTGGTGCTCGCGGGTCCGGGCTCGGGCAAGACCCGCGTGCTCGTCCACCGCATCGCGTACCTGCTGCGCGTACGCCGGGAAGACCCACGCGGCATTCTCGCCCTCGCCTACAACCGCCATGCTGCCGTGGAGATTCGCCGCCGCTTGGACGACCTCGTCGGCCACGATGCGCGCGGGACGACGGTCCTGACCTGCCACGGCCTAGCCTTGCGGCTCACGGGATCGACCCTTGCCAACCGCGAGGACCTGACCGATGCGGACTTCAGCCGCGTGCTGCACGAGGCGACAGCGCTGCTGCGCGGTGAGGGGTTGCCGCCACAAGAGGCGGATACCCAACGTAACCAAATGCTCGCGGGGTTCCGCTGGATCCTGGTCGACGAATACCAGGACATCGACCGCGCCCAATACGAACTCATCTCGGCCGTCGCCGGCAGGACGCTGACCGACCCGAGCCGTAAACTGACGCTATTCGCCGTCGGCGACGACGACCAGAACATCTACGCCTACGCCGGCGCTTCGGTGCGCTACATCCGGCAGTTCGAGAATGACTACGGCGCGAAACCGGCCTATCTCACTCAGAACTACCGTTCCACCGGCCACATCGTCGCCGCCGCCAATGCGTGGATCGCCGACGCCAGAGACCGCATGAAGACGGGCCATCCCATCGTTGTCGACCGTAAGCGCCGCAAACGACCCCTAGGTGGCGACTGGGAACACCGCGACCCTGTCGGCCGCGGGCGAGTGCAAGTGATTTCCGTACCGGCGGACGGCCGGCAGCAGGCGTTGGCGGCCCTAGCGGAACTCAACCGCCTCGCCGCGCTGTCGGACGATTGGGACTGGCGCACCGCCGCCGTCGTCGCGCGGACCTGGCGCGACCTGGAGCCACTCCGAAGCCTCTGCGAACGCGATGGCATCCCCTATCAAGTCGCGCGCGAAGACGTCAAGTTCTTCTGGCACCTGCGCGAAACGCGCTCGCTGCGGGAATGGGTCGCGACCCTAAGCGACGGCCTTGTCGATAGGACCAAGCTCGGAGCCTGGCTCGAAGCGCAGACCGGCGGTCCCTGGACCGAGGTCCTTCGCGAAGCCATCGACGACTTCACCCTGGAAGCGAGTGCGGCGGAGATGCCGGTGCAGGCATTCAACGTGTGGCTCGCGGAATGGGGGCGCGACCTGCGCCGGCGACAGACCGGCCTGCTGCTGCTTTCGGTCCACCGCGCGAAGGGACTAGAGTTCGACCATGTGGTGATCCTCGACGGGAGCTGGGATGACCGCGGTCCACCGGACACCATGCGCCGCCTCTACTACGTCGCGATGACCCGCGCTCGCGAGACGTTGACCTTGTTTCGCATGCGACCGGGGCGCAGCAGCGACCTCGAAGCCCGAGACGGGCGTGCCGGCGGTTTGGATGTCAGCGACCGGCTCTGGAACGATGGTGCGGCGTACCTGGCCCACCGCGAACTCACGTCACCTGAACCGCTTTCGCCCGAGCTGGACCGCCGGTACCGCGCACTCGGACTTGCCGACGTGGACTTGGGGTACGCTGGCCGGCGTCACGCCGGCCACCCGGTGCATCGCGCCATCGCATCGCTTGGCCCCGGCGACTCGATCGACCTGCGCGAGTCCAAGCACGGCTGGCAGCTTGTTGCCGGCGAAACGGTCGTCGGCCGACTCGCCAAGGCGTTCTTGCCTCCCGACGCGCAGCAACTAGCCGCCCGGGTGTACGCTGTGGCGACCTGGAGCCGGGAGGCCAGCGAGCTCGAGTTCCGATCGGCCTATCGGTGCGATGCATGGGAGGTCGTGGTGCCGGAGCTGGTGTATGCCAACTCGCCATAGCGCACACGCGCGCGAAGCCCTGGTCAGGCGCAACATCGACTATTGGAGCCGTGGCTGGGGCCCGAGAGCCGAGGACAAGATCGCCGCTGTACTCGGCGATCCGGACTGGGTCCGCTTGATTGACCAGGAACTCGAGCTTGAACCCTTGGCAGACAGTGCCCGCGCTGTCCGTCTCGAGATCAGCCGGATGGAGCATTGTCACGAGAGCTTTCGGGCCAATGCCGAGGCCGTTGTCGCGATGATTACGTCCCTGGGACACCGTCCGGCGGAAACCCGCGTGCTCGATTGCGGCGAAGTGGCCGCAGCGCGCCACGTCCGTGTCGGGGGCTACCTCGCCGCGCTACGCTGCTGGCGCGATCGAGTGGCTGGAACCGGGGCCTTGGATAAGACGGTCGAGGCCCTGTGCGGTGCCCCCGACGCACGCAAGCTCGGACTCATCGGTCATCTCATCGAGAGGCTCCAGGACAACGGCTACGAGCATGGTCAGGACGACTGGGAACGCACCGAGGCGCTCATCAACCATCTCGAGCGCTGCTCCGTGCACTGGGAGCGCAGCCTGCTCGCCACCTTGAAGGAGATCGGCAGCGGCATCCGGACCTTCGAGTTCCACGTCGACGGCGGCTGGTGCTCGTGCGGCGATGCTCCGGATCGCGTCGCGGAACTCCAAGGCCTGTTGCGAGACCTCGACGCCTGGCTCGATGACCGCCCGGGCGCGGAGCTTGGCGAGCGAACGCCGGTCAAGGTTTGGCTCGTCGGCTCCCTCGTCAAGCACATCCGGAGCCAGCGGCACACGGGACGGATCGTTCGCTAGCGACACGCGTCAAGAACTCGACCTCGTCGACGACTTCGAAGCCCAGCCGTTCGTACATCAGTCGCGCCGGATTGCGACCGACGACCAACAGTTCGATCCGCGAAGTCAGCGGCCGCAAGCGTCCGATGGCCAAACGCGTCAGCGCGGAACCCATGCCGCGGCGGCGACAGTCCGGATGAACGGCGACTTCGTGGATCACCCCGATGGCGTCGTCGACGCGTTCCCACAACACGTACCCAGCCACGCGCTCAGCGTCCACGGCCAAGACCAAGCCGTCGGACTCACGGAATGTCCGCTCGGCCTCGACGACGTCGACCTCGTCCGGCCAAGCTGCCACGTAGGTCGCCAACAGCGGTGCCAGCCAACGCGACTCGAAGTCGGCAAACCGGCAAGGGGCAGGCAGCGCCGGCGACCCGGCCAACTCGCGGGCAAGCGCCATGGTCCGTTGCACGAGGTAGGGCGTGAATCCGTGTAGGTCGAGGACTCCCTTGACATCCGCCGACGCCACCGAGGTGCGGAGCGTCGCAGGCACCGACACGTCCGAGCACGCCCAATCCACGAGTGTGACAAAGCCGTGCCGCTCGGACGCGATCGCCGAGAAGTGGCCCACGCCAGACGTGACCGGGGCGACACGGGCGAATCCCGTTACCGCGCCGTTCGACTCAAGCAGCCGTGATGCTTGCTCCGCGCCGGCCTCGAAAGCCGAGTGCACATCGTCGGCGTGAGACGACCCGAGGCCGCACTGCCACGATGTTTCCCGGTTCGCCAGCGCCAATACGCGGTCGCGGTCCCGCCGCGCCACGGCGCGGAGTTCCAACTACAGCTCCGTGCGCCCGTAGCCGGCCTCGGACGCGTAGCGCATGCGCTCGAAGTCCGCGCCCGTGTCGCCGCTCTTGCCGAACAGGTCGTCGAGCCCGCAGATGGTCGAGAACACCGGCGGGTTGCGGTCGATGATCGCCTGGTCGATGTCGTCGTAACGCTCCAGCGGCCGCATGAAGAAGCGCACGTAGGCGTTGTGCAGCGACGACCGCGTGCCGGGCGCGGTACGCGGCATGGCACCGTGCCAACTCGCACCGTGCCAGAACGCGATGGATCCCTTCGGCATCTCGATGGTGACGCAGTCTTCGCGCGTCGTTCCCGGCGGCACCTGGCGGCGGTTGCGGAAGCTGCCGGGCACGATTACCGTCGGGCCCGCCGCACGATCAAAGTCGTCGATAGCCCACACTGCGGTCGCTTCCAGGCAGTACTCGGGAAACGGCTCGGCCACGCGCGATGCGCCGTAGTCGGCGTGCAGGCCAGGGTGCGTATCGAGGCCAGGCCCTTTGACGATCGTATCCGACTGGTACATGACGCAGCCGCGCCCGAGAAGATACTCCGCGAGGGTCAGCACCCACGGGTGGACCGCCGCGTATTCCCAGAGCCGTCCACGGCGCAGCAGCATCGTCGCGCGGAAGCCGGAATCGGCAGGCGCTGCTGCGTGATTGCGTCGTGTTTCGGCACGCAACTCGTCGGCGAGCTCGGCGGTGAACGCGTCGTGCATGACGGTGTAGCCCTTGTCGTCAAGATCGGCGATGTTGTCGTTCAAGCCCAGCGTCCGGGCCCGATGCCGAATGTCGGGATTGTTAACCGTGCGGCGCGCCATGTGACTGTGGAAATCGGACAGCAACGCCTCGATCGCCGGGTCTTTCGGCAAGGCGCCAGTCACCTGCGGCGCGCCGAGAACGAACGTGTATTCGCGGTGAGCCCGTTCGGCCGCCTCGCGGTCGCCGTCGCTGGTCCAAGCGAAAGGCAGCGCGGCGTTGTAGTCGTGACGCAGGCAGAGGTCCGCGTTCGCGGTCGGGCGCGCATTGACCGTGGCCGTGCCTTCGGCAACGCGCACGGTGTACCCGAACGGACCATCGTTGCCGTCGACGAGGCTCGGCGGCGGATCGGTGAGTTCCACGGAAAGGCTGAACGGCTGCAGCGGCTGCGGCTGGCTCCCGAGATAGCGCGCCGCCTCGCTGATCCAACCGGGCGACGCGTACTGGACGCGCTCCGCCAAGGGTACGGTCAATTCGGTCACGGTTCGCTCCCGGGATCTGCCCTGATGACGCCGATCATACGCCGCAGGACAGGTTCCCACCCGGCCCGGTCAAGCGTTCAATGCGCACGGGCGCAACGTACCTGATACGCTTGGCGGATCCCCAACGATCAAGCCTTGCACCATGTCCGATTACGACACCATCCTCTACGAAGTCGACGGCAATCTCGCCACCGTCACCATGAACCGCCCGGATAGCCTCAACGGCATCACTCACACCATGATGCGCGAACTCTACGAGTGCCTGAACATCGTGGCGCTCAACGAAGAGGTACGCGTGGTGCTGTTTACGGGTGCGGGCCGAGGGTTCTGTCCTGGGGTCGACCTCAAGGCGGCCACCAGCGGGGACAACCAGGAGCCCAACCGGCGTGAGTACTTCCACATCACGACGCTGCTCCACGAAATGCCGAAGGTCACGATCGCGGCCGTGAACGGGGCTTGTGCGGGAGCGGGATTCGGCTGGGCTTGCGCCTGCGACCTTCGCTATGCCAGCGAGCGCGCCGTGTTCAACTCGGCGTTCCTCGGCGTCGGCATCTCCGGCGACATGGCGGGACCCTGGTTGCTGCCCCGCATCGTCGGTGCGACGAAGGCACGGGAGCTCTTCTTCAGCTCCCAGAAGTTCGGGGCCGATGAGGCCGAACGCATGGGCCTCGTCCTCAATACGTTCCCGGCCGAGACGTTCCGCGAGGAAGTCCAGGCCATCGCCGAGCGGCTCGCCAAGTCGGCACCGCTCGCCATCGGCGAGATGAAGAAGAACTTCATCAACGCTGAGAACATGCCGCTACGGGACTACATCGAAGTTGAGACCGAGCGGCATACGCGCACCGGCGGAAGCGAGGACTCGCGCGAAGCGTTCCGCGCCTTCGTCGAGAAGCGCGACCCCGTGTTCAAAGGCCGCTAGACGTCCAATTCGGGAGGGACGACCATGCGCACGACCACCCTTCTCGTTGCCGCGCTGCTCGCGGGCAACGCGCTTGCCCTAGGTACCGGCACGGCACCCAAGCCGGGCGACCGCATCGACGACTTCATGCTCTTGGACCACGGCGGACAGGCGCACAAGCTCTACTACCTTTCGGATGCGACCGCCGTCGTCCTCATGGCCCACAGCGCGACGTGTCCTGGCTTCGCCGACTACGAGTCGCGCTTCGAGACGGCTGCGGATGCGTATCGCGACCGCGGCGTGGTCTTCCTGATGGTCAACTCCGAGTCGGCCGCCCATGCCACTCTGCGGCACGAGGTGCAATCCGAAACACCGATCCTGATCGACCAGGCTGGCTTGGTCGGTGATGCGCTCGGGCTCACTCATGCCGGCGAACTCCTCGTGATCGACCCGGAGCGCTGGCAACTCCGTCACCGAGGCGTGGCTAGTGGCGATGTCGGCCAAGTCATTGACGCCGTCCTGAATGGTGGCGAAGTCACGTCAACCGAGGTACCGGCAAGAGCCTGTGCGCTGACCTATGCGCCAGCGCCGAGGACCGTCTCCTACGCAGCGGACATCGCGCCGATGCTGATCGACAACTGCGTGACCTGCCATCGCGAGGGCGGGATCGGACCGTGGGCAATGACCGGCTACAACATGGTCCGCGGCTTCGCACCGATGATCCGCGAGGTGGTCCGCACCAAGCGCATGCCGCCTTGGCACGCCGACCCAATTCACGGCACGTTCACCAACGACCGTTCGCTGTCGACCGACGAGGTGCGCAAGCTCGTGCACTGGGTCGAGACCGGCGCGCCGCGTGGCGACGGCCCCGACCCCCTGGCAACCCTCGATGCCGAGTGGCCGGACTGGGGGCTGGGCGAACCGGATCTTATCGTCGACATCCCGGCTTTCGACGTGCCGGCCACCGGTGTTGTCGAGTACCAATACCAGCGCGTCGTCAATCCGCTCGACCGCGACGTCTGGGTGCGCGCCACCGAGATCCTCCCGGGCGACCGCGCCGCGCTGCACCACGTCATCGCGACCTTCCGGCATCCCAAACCGGACGGCACCGGCTTCGGCCAACGCGGTGGTGGCTTGGGCGGCTACGTGCCAGGTGCGGAACCGAGAGGTGCGCCGGAGAACACCGGCACGTTCTTGCCCGCAGGCGCGCTGCTCGTCTTCCAGATGCACTACACGCCCTACGGCAAGGCGGTAACGGACCACTCGAAGTTCGGCCTTTACTTCCACGATACGCCACCGAGACACCGGCTCGCCAACGCCGTGCTGATGAATACGCGCATCCGGATCCCGCCCAACACCAAGTGGCACAGCGAGTTCGCGGAACAGACGTTCGACCGCGACGTCCTGCTCTACAGCCTGCTGCCGCACGCGCACTACCGCGGCACGGCATCGGAGTTCCGCGCGTTCTACCCGGATGGGCGCGAAGAGCTGCTGCTGTCGGTGCCGAACTACGACTTCAACTGGCAGACGACCTACGTGCTCGAAGAGCCCAAGGTGCTTCCGGCTGGCACCCGCGTCGTCCACACCACGTGGTGGGACAACTCCGCGCAGAACCCGGCCAACCCGGATCCGAACCGCGAAGTGCCCTGGGGCCGGCAGTCGTGGGACGAAATGCTGTTCGGGAGCCTGCGCTTACGCTACCTGGACGATGAGATCGCACAGGCGACCAGCGCGGTCGAGGAGAGCGGCGCCTCCGACTGAATCGGCGCACCTAACGCTTAAGACGGTGCGATGATCGGCACCGACGGGAAGTACGTCGTGAAGCGGGCCGTATCGGCGGTTGCCAGTGACCAGCCCATGACCTCGGCATGGGCACCGATGAAGAAGTCAGGCAACGGTGTTCCCGGCGCATCCGAGTCAGACCGATGTCGCCTTCTCTCCAAGTAGCGCCTATACGCCACGGCACAGGTTTCTGCGGCCGCGGCGGGCACGTCGAGGATCGCCACGCCCCAATCGCGGATGCGATCGGCTACGGTTTCCGGCCGCCCATCGCCGGCGCAAACTTCGGCCAAGCAGATCGCGTTGGCAGCAGCACCCTCTCCCGAGACTGCGTCCTCAATGAGCTCCCGAGCCCATTCGCCAAACGGCCCCGCGGGGTCTGCCGCGTAGATCAAAACGTTCGTGTCCAGCAAGATCATGGTTCGCGCGTCAGGCTCCGCAGCTCCTCCCAAGACATGATCGGGGTCAGCGGCCACCGAGCCATCGCGTCCCGGCATTCCTGGCGCGTCATCCGAGGCCTAGGAGGAGGCCGTTGCAGCCGAACGAGGATGTAACGACCCTCGCCCTCTCGCTGGATGTCGAAAACGTCGCCTGGGTCCGCGTCGGGGATGACGACGCGTCTTTTGGCGTCCGCGCGGGCAACTTTCATGGTGGGATCGTCCCACAATCAGAGCTACGAATCAACCATTCGCTTCTACGACCGTCAGCCGCCAAGACTCCGGCCAATGCCTGGAACGTGATACTGCGGGCGGTATCAATCTCAACAATGGCGACCGAAGCTTCTCTAGTCCATGCGGGCCAATCAGTGAGCATCTGACCGTGCCGATGCACAAACCCATCAAGCCGTTTACATCAGGCGACTGGTGAGTCTGATCGAGGGGACTTAGATGAGATTCGAGGATTACCCGATTGAGGTATCGCCACTGCCCACCGAGGAGGGTGGCGGGTACCTGGTCACATTCCCGGACTTGCCGGGTTGCATCGCCAACGGTTCGACCGTCGAGGCAGCCGTCTCCGAGGCACGGGATGCGTTCGCTGCGTGGGCGATGGCGGAGACGGCCGAGTAAGGGTCGGTTGCCCGAGCCGAAGACGTTCAGCGGGCAGTTCGTGCAGCGCATCCCGAAGAGGTATGCACATGCGGCTGGCGAAACGAGCGGCGACCGAAGGCGTCAGCCTGAACCAGTTGGCCGCGACTTTGCTGGCCCAAGGCCTCGCTGCGCGGTAACCGGACGGGGGATGCTGAGACCGCCTAAAGCGGCCCCGGTCCTTCCGAACCGGTCAGCAACCATCGGATCATCGGCAAGTGCTGGCGACCGCTGAACTGCTGACCGTCGACCAAGTAGGTGGGCACGTTGTAGATGCCCCGCGCGCCGACGCGGTCCTTGTGCGTCGCTAGATCCGCGCCGAAGTCGTAGCCCTCGAATCCGGGTGCGCCGAGATCCGCAAGCACAGCGGCCAAGGTCTCGCGGTCGAGTTCCAGGCGTCCGGCCCAGAAGTCCGTGAGCACGCGTTCGCTATACGGCCGCGCCAAGCCTTGGCGGTCCGCCCATAGGCAACCGGCGCAAGCGACGGTGGAGTCCACCCCCGTTGCGTCCCGGTTCAGTTCGACGCCTCGCCAGCGCGCATAGCGCGCCGTGTCCGCCGCGACGTAGGCCGCGCGGACGCGGGCATGGCGTGCGCCCACGGTCTCGTCGCTCCCGTTCGGCGGCGCTTCGCGGACTTCGGTCGGAAACGGCAGCAATTCGACGTCGACAGCCAACTCGTCGGCCAGCGCATAGGTTGGCTTGAACGCCAGCAGCGACGCTGCGTTGGTGAAGTCGAAGGCAAACGTGATCATGGCGTAAACCGGTCGTAGGCGATGTCGGGCGCGGGACCCTGGCGGCCCCCGAGAATCCAGCGAACCGCCGGCAAGTGCTCGCGCCCGAAGAAGATCTCGCCGTCGATCACGTAGCTCGGAACGCCGAACAAGCCGGCTGGATGCAAGGCGTTCTGCAGCGCATCGTGCTCCTCTCGCCCACGACCGTCGAGGTACTCGAGAAACCCGGCGCGGTCTCCCCCGGCTTCCGCGACGATGCTCGCCACCACGTCCCGGTCTTCGATATCCAGTTCCCGCTTCCAGAATCGCTCGAAAACGCGGTCCATGTAGCCCCTGAGCAGGTCCCTGTCCTGGCGTGCCCACAGCATCCCGATGCCGGCGAGCGACGAGTCCCAGATCTTCTGCGGCCCGTAGATCAGGATGTCCTTCAAGCGGGCGTAGCGCTTGGCGTCCATGTAGGCGTACCGCACGCCCTGCCACTGCCGGGGCGTGCGATTGTTCTCCACGACCTTGCCGGTCTTGTCGACCCGGGCCGAGCCCAGGAAGCTCGGAATGTTCAGCGTGAGCGGCCGGAAGTCGACCTCGATCCCGAAGTCGGCCTCGAGCTGCCAAGTCGGGTCCTTGGCGAGGTAGGCGTAGGGACTCTTGACGTCGAGATAGACGATGAGCGGCGAATCGGACTGTAGCGGCTGCATGGGCGCTAGGACCAAGTAAGCGAATGAGCAGAGCATAACGCCGAACGGGCGAGGCGTTGGTCTGTCCGGGACGTTCCCTCTAAGATAGGCCGCTTGACACTTTCATGGGGGAGGAGCCATGCAGTCACCCATCTGCGACATGCTCGGCTGCGAGTTTCCGTTGGTTGCGTTCAGCCACTGCCGGGACGTCGTTGCCGCCGTCTCCAACGCCGGCGGATTTGGTGTTCTCGGCGCGGTCGGCCATTCGCCTGAGACGCTCGACGTCGAGCTGTCCTGGATCGACGACCACGTGAACGGCAAGCCGTACGGCATCGACCTGCTGGTTCCGACCAGCATGGACAGCAAGTCCGAAGCGCTCGCCGCGGACGAGTTGGAGCGGCGCATCCCGCCGCAACACAAACAGTACGTCCTGAACCTCCTCGCGCAGTACAACATCCCGACGGACGACCTGTACCGCGAGACGCCGCGCGGCGGGGTCGGCGACAACATGCGCGAGAAGGGCGCGAGCATCGTGCTCGACGCCGCGTTCGCGCACCCGATCAAGCTGGTCGCCAACGCCCTGGGCGTGCCCCCGACATTCATGCTCGAACGCGGCAAGCGCGAGGGTGTGCCGGTGGCAGCCCTGTGCGGCGCCCGCGAGCACGCCATCAAACACGCCGAGGCGGGGGTCGACATCCTCGTCGTATCCGGCACGGAAGCGGGTGGCCACTGCGGCGAGGTCTCCACCATGGTGCTGATCCCCGAGGTCCTGCAATCCATCGAACCGTACGGCGAGATACCGGTTCTCGCCGCGGGTGGGATCGCCACAGGACGCCAGATGGCGGCCGTGATGGCCATGGGTGCCCACGGCGCCTGGACGGGCTCGGTGTGGCTGACGACCGCGGAGGCCGAGACCGCCCCCGCCGTCAAGGAGAAGTTCCTCGCCGCCAGTTCGCGCCAGACCGTACGATCGCGCAGCAGGACCGGCAAGTACACCCGCCAGCTTCGTTCGCCTTGGACGGACGCCTGGCACGCGGACGAGGCGCCCGATCCGCTGCCGATGCCGTTGCAGCAACTCATCAGCGAGCCGGCGCTCGGCAAGATCGCCCGACTAGCCGAGACCGGCCACCCGGGCGCGAAGCAACTCACCACGTATTTCGTCGGCCAAGCGGTGGGACTCATGAACCAGGTTCAGTCCGCTCGCCAAGTGGTGTACGACTTCATGGAGGACTTCCTGGAAGCGACCGAGCGTCTGAACGCGTTCGTCGACGACGACGCGGCGTAGCTCCTATGAGTTGGCAGCGGGAAGTCACCGAACTCGACCGTCAGACCGAGTTCGCGAAGGAGATGGGCGGCGCGGACAGCGTCGCCTTCCACCATTCGCGCGGCCGGCTGACGGTGCGGGAGCGCGTCGCCCTCCTGGAAGACCCCGGCACATTCCACGAGATCGGCGCGATCGCCGGCACGGCGGAGTGGGAGGACGATGGAGTGGTAGGCCTGAAGCCGGCGAACTCGGTCACCGGCACTGTGCGGATCGACGGTCGCAAAGTGGCGTTCTCCGGCGGCGACTTCACTATTCGCGGCGGTTCCGCCGACGCCGCCGTCGGCAACAAGGGTGGCTTCGCCGAGGGGTTCGCGCTGAAGGCCCGCATCCCCTACGTGCGCCTGCTCGACGCCACCGGCGGCAGCGTGAAGACCTTCGAGAAGATCGGGCGGACGTACCTGCCGGGCAACGCGGGGACGAACCTCTCCGCCGAACTCATGCAGTACGTGCCCGTCGTCTCCGCGGTACTCGGTTCCGTCGCGGGACTCCCAGCGGTCCAGGCCTGCATGTGCCACTTCAACGTCATGGTCAAGAACACGAGCCAGGTGTTCGTGGCCGGACCCAAGGTGGTCGAACAAGCCACCGGCCAAGCCATCACCAAGGAGGATCTCGGCGACGAACGCATCCAGGTGAAGAACGGCGTGATCATGAACCTCGCCGAAGACGAGGCCGACGCCATCGCCCAGGTGCGTCGATTCCTCTCCTACCTGCCGGCAAACGTCTGGGAAGAGCCTCCCGTGATCACGCCCGAGGATGATCCCGGCCGCCGCGAGGAGTCCTTGATCGCCGCAGTACCGCGGAATCGGCGTCGAATCTACGAGCCGCGCCGCATTCTCGACGCCGTCCTCGACAAGGACAGCTTCTTCGAGATCGGACCGTACTACGGACGCGCGCGTGTGACCGGGCTTGCCCGTGTGAACGGCTATCCGGTCGGCGTCATGGCGAACCACCCGAAGTTCAACGGCGGTTCGATGGACATCGCCGCCGGCGAGAAGACCATCCGCCTGATCGAACTGTGCGACACCTTCCACCTGCCCCTCGTGTATTTCGCCGACGAGCCGGGCTTCTCCGTCGGCCGCGCCCAGGAGGAACTCGGCATCGTGCGCGCTGGCGCGCGCATCGTCACCACGCTGACGCAGAGCAAGACGCCCTACGTCTGCTTCGTGCTGCGCCAACTCTATGGCGTCGCCGGCGGACTCCACCAGCGCGGCACGGGCCTCTACCGGCGGTACTGCTGGCCGTCCACGCACGGCGGTTCCATGCACATCGAGGGCGGCACGGCCATCGCCTACAAACGCGACATCGAGAACGCGGACGACCCGGAGGCGAAACGCGCCGAGATCGAGGCCCGCCTACAGTCGATCTCCTCGCCGTTCAGGAATGCGCACGCGTTCGGCATCGAGGAGATCATCGACCCGCGCGAGACGCGCCCGCTCCTGGTGGACTTCGTCGAGGACGCCTGGCGCGTCGTCAAGACCCAGCTCGGGCCGGGCCACGGCGTTTCGTACCGACCGTAAGAAAGCGTTAGAACAAGGGAATGCCCGGCACCTTCAACTGCGTCCGGTAGAGGCACGTCGACGAGGTCATGAAGAACGTGCAGAAGTCGTCGCCGCCCCAGGTGAAGTTCGCGCAGAACGCCGGTGTGCGGATCACGCCCAAGCACGCGCCGTCGTCTGGATGATAGACGTGAACGCCGCCCGGGCCCGCGCAGAAAACGTGGCCGACGCTGTCGATCTTCAGACCGTCCGGGGCGCCGGCGCCCTGCCCCGTCGACTCGGCGAAAACGTCGCCGCCCGCTAAGCCGCCGTGGTCGTCGATCTCGAAGCGCCGGATGTGCAAGCGCGGCGTATCGGCGACGTAGAGCCCCTGGTGGTCCAAGGTGAATGCGAGTCCATTGGGTTGACCGAAACCCGTGGCCAGCAAGGTCAGCTCGAAGGTGTCCGGGTCGATCCGGTACACGCCACGGTGGTCGAGCTCCAACTTGCGCACGAGTCCGGTGCCCGACAGTCGTCCAAAGGTTGGGTCGGTGAACCAGATGCTGCCGTCGCGACGCACGACGATGTCGTTCGGGCTGTTCAGTTCCTTGCCGTCGTAGTGGCTTGCGAGCACGGTGATCGCGCCATTGAGTTCGGTGCGGGTCACGCGCGAGGTCTCGTGTTCGCAGGAGAGGATGCGCCCCTCGCGGTCGTAGGTGTTGCCATTGGTCATGTGGCTCGGCTTGCGGAACACCTTGACACCCTTCTTCTCCGTCCAGCGGTGCATGCGGCTGTTGGGAATGTCGCTGAAGGTCAGGTGCCTTTCGTGCGGGTGCCAGATCGGCCCTTCGGTGAAGGCAAACCCGTCCGCCAAGGTCTCGAGTTCCAGATCCTCGGGAACTACGTCGAGGAATCGGTCATCGCGGATTTCGATGTTCAAAGATGCCACCCCCCAAGTGGAGCGCGAAGCATAGCGCCAAACTCGCCGCGCCTAGCAGCATTTTGGTAAGGGGTTCCTGCAACACGCCCACTCGGGCGGGATGACGCGCCTATTCAATCTCGATCTGAATCTCTGTCACGTGCCGGCGCGGGGTTCCGCCGTAGTCGTAGCGGTGGTAAAGCTCCCGGTAGAGCCGCTCGGTGTAGACGTGCCCGTGGGCCTTCGCCCGGTCTTCCCAGCGGATCTGATCCCAGCCGCTGTCCGGCTCGTGGGGGAATGCACCCTCGTAGACGAGGCTCGCGAACTTCATCGCAGGATAGCGCTTGACGACGAAACCCGTCGCACGGGGGATGTCGGCGATGTGATCCTCGACCACCACACCCACGTCGAACACCATCGCCCCTTGCGCCCCGTCCACCCAGTTGTACAGGTACACCTCGGCCGGGGCGTCAGGCTTCACCGGGATTTCGTTCTCTTCGATGAACTGCCGAAGCCGCGTGGTGTCCATCAACGGCTGCATGTCCGCACCGAGGTTGATTGGCTCGCCGCTCGTCTGCACAAGGAAGGTGGTCGCTGGGTAGGCCTTCGCGCCGGCGTCGTAGATCGCGTAGTGCTCGCCCTGCTCCAGCAGGGGGTATGACGTCTGGTAGTCCGGGTCGAGTTGCAGGGCGAGCGCGACCACTGGCACTCCCGCTGCCAAGGCTATACGCCTCACGCGAATTCCTCCAAGCCGCCTTCCGCTATCCCATCGTACCGCGCTAAAGTGGACGGATGCTGCCGTCGTCCGGCCTTACGCTGGTCATCGCCAACAAGAACTACTCGTCGTGGTCGGCGCGACCGTGGCTCGTCATGACCGAACTCAGGATTCCGTTCGCCGAGCGCATGGTGAAGTTCGACTCGGCGGACTGGACCGCGAACATCGCGACGCTCTCGCCCTCACGGCTCGTGCCGGTCCTGTGGGAGGGCGAGCCGGGACGGGGCTTCGCGACGTTCGACACCATCGCCATCGTCGAGCGTCTGCACGAGTTGTTTCCAGACGCAGGCGTCTGGCCTGCGGACCCACAGGCGAGGTCACGTGCGCGTTCGCTCGTTGCGGATTTCCACGCGGGCTATCACCACCTGCGCAACGCCATGCCCATGAACATCCGCAGTCGCCATCCGGGCAAAGGGGCCTCTCCCGAGGTGACGGCCGAGGTCGACCGGCTTTGTGCGGATTGGCGTGAAACCAAGACCCGGTTCGGTGGCGATGGGCCGTTCCTGTTCGGCGATTTCTGCGCCGCCGACGCCTATTTCACGCCCGTGGTCTCACGTTTCGTCACCTACGACGTGGCGTTGCCGTGCGATGCGAAGCGCTACCTTAGCGCCCTGCTCGGCACCCGGGCCATGCGGGCGTGGACCGAGGCCGCCCTCGAGGAGAGCGAATTCGTCCCGATGGACGAGCCCTACGCCTCGCCGCCGGACTGACGTCCACGCCCCGTCGCCTCGGCTATCGAGAGGCCCTGCGCTGGCGCGAGGCTTCGAACAACAACACGGCCGCGGTCATCGCCGCGTTGATCGAGTCGGCCTGCCCGGCCATGGGAATGCGGACCGCTTCCGTACCGGCGATCCATTCCGCGTCGAGCCCGCCGTGCTCTCCCCCCACCGCGATTGCCACCGAGCCGGAGAGATCGGCCTCGGCATAGTCGGTCGTCGCGTCCGGGCTGGTGGCGACAACGCGGATGCCGTGGTCGGCGAGCCAAGCCCGGACCTCGGCGGTGCCCGCAACGGCCAACGGAACACTGAACAGCGTACCGACGCTGGCGCGCACCACGTTGGGATTGAACGGATCGGTCGCGGGATCCGCGACCAGAACGCCCGAAGCACCGACGGCGTCTACGGTCCGCAACATGGCACCGAGGTTGCCAGGCTTTTCGATGTTCGTGGCGACCAGCCACAGCGAGTCCTCCGGCACGTCCAGTCTGCTAAGCGCCAACTCGGGAGTCGCCGCCACCGCCAAGAGACCATCGGGCGTGTGCCGATACGAGAGCTTGGCGAACACCGCGGCGTTCGTCGGCTCGCAAACGGCGCCGCTGTCGCGCAGGCGGCGGACCAGTTCCTGTTCACCGCGTGCCGCAAAGTGCTGTTCGCAGTAGAACACCTCCCCCACGGGAAAGCCGGCACGCAAGGCGCTGTCCAGTTCCCTGAACCCCTCGATGACGAACCGACGCTCACGGTCACGATGCCGGCGCGCGCGCAGCTTCACGACCCGTTTGACACGCGCATTGGCGGGACTGGTCAGCATGGCTTGCCGCCGAGTGTCAGCGCGGAAGCTGCGGCCTCGGCGGGCGGTCGTTGAACCGCGTCTGCGCCAAGTGCGCGACCAGCTTGCCCATCCACGGCTCGCCGCGGGCGAGCGCATGGCGCTCGAGCAGCGCGACCGCCAGGCCCCGCACGTAGCGGTCGCGGTCCTTGAGGCCGATGTCCGCGACCACCTGCAGATCCGCGTTGTCCAAGGCACGCAGGTTGCAGACGGCGTAGATCACGTTCACCCGGACCGTGGACCGGTACATGCCGCCATTGGTGGTGTTGTCGGCCTCGACCGCGGGATCGAGCCGCTTCAGCAACCGCGCGGGCGAAACCAAGCCGGTCGAACCGCGACCGATCAGGCCTAGGGCGTACGCTGCATTGGAGCGGACCAGGTCGTCGGCGTCCGCTTCCAAGAGTGCGAACAGCGCCTCGATCACAGCCGAACTGTCGATCCGCGCTTCGCCCGCGGCGTAAGCGCCGACGCGGCGGACGCGGGCGTCCGGGCTCGCCATCGCCTCCATCACGATCGGCTCGCAGACCGACCCGGCGATGCCGATCGCGTAGACCGTGTTTCGTCGCAAGGCCTCGGTGTCGCTGAACAGCAATGTCCGCAGGTGGTGGCGCATCCCGCCATCGTGGCGCGCCAGGGCGCCGATCTCGTAGGCCAGGCGCACCCGTTCGTCCTCCGCCTTCGCGCACTGGATGCGCTCGACCTGGTCCGCGTGGACCACTTGCGCACACCAGTCCGTCTCGCCCCGAAGCCAGTGCCACGCGGTGTCGACGATGGGCTCGATCGACGGGTTTCGCGATGCGCCGACCGGTGCTTCGGCGCCGTTGCACCAAGTCGGCGTCTCGGGGTCGCGCGCGCGGAAGTAGTAGAACTTGTACATGAACCGGCGGCCTTCAAACGCCGCATTCATGCGCGAGCCCCGATGCATCAGGTCGTAATGCGCGAGGACCGCGCCGCCCGCCGGCACTTCGATCTTGTGGCGTCGAATGCCGTCGATCCCGAGCAGGTCCACCACGGCCTGGATGCGCCGGTCGCGGGCCACGAGATCGTCATTCGCCAGTTCGCCATGGCGCAGGTTCTTGTCCACGGCGTCGCCACGGTGCCAGGTGCCATCGTCCTTCTCGAAATCGGTCGTCCAGTACTGCGTGCCCGGGAGCACCTCGGTCGGGCCCGCTTCCAGGGTGACGGCCTGCGGGTAGTAGAACAGCATGGCCCAGTTCGGCCGGTGGCTGCGGTAGTGCGCGCGGTCGTTCCACGGCAGGTTGCCGTCCTGGTGGAAGCTCTGGTCGGATGTCGACGCTTCGTGGACGAAGTGGTGGGGGTGGAGGACGAAGTCGTCGCCGAGCACGCTCCTCAACGCGCCCTGCACCGTGTCGCCATAGAGGAACTCCTCGAGACGCGGAATCCGGGCACGGAGGTTGTCGCCGATGACCTGCAGATGGTTGGAGTCGCCCCCGATCGCCCGGGCCTCGTCGTGGACCTCGCAGGCCGCGGCGTAGAGCGCGTCGTGGAAGTCCTCCCCGAGTTCCTCCGGCGAGAACACCACGAAACCGTCGCGCAGGTACTGGGTCATCTGCGCGTCGTCGAGCAGAAAGGGTTCGTTCATGGCGGCGGCGGGTCCTCGTCAGTGCCCGGAAAGTGGACTCCCGCGCGCGATTGCGCGAAAGTTAGGCAATTGGGGAGTTTACTTGGTTCTTTAGAGGGAGATTCCTGATGCCTGCCTTGAGACCCATCTCGGCCGACTCGCACGTCGTGGAGCACGAGGACGTGTTCATCGGCCTACCTGAACGCTTCGGCGACGACGCGCCGCGCATCGTGGGCGCGGGGACGGTGGACGATGCCATCATCATTCCGGCGAAAGGACCGCGCGGCGTCCGCCGGCGCATGGGGTTCGCCGGCATGCGCAAACGCGACGGGCTCACCCTCGAGCGCCGCCGCGGGCACAAGCCGGAAGTGGACGACATGCGCGACGAGGAGGCCAAGCGAATCCTCGCCAAGGGCTACGACGGCCTCACCGCCGGTATCAGGAACGGCGCACACCGCCACGAGGAACAGGACGAAGACGGCATCGACGCCGAGTTCCTGTACCCCGGCTTCTTCGGCCTCTTCAGCTTCGAGAACCCGGAACTGCTCGTCGCCTGCCAGAAGAACTACAACGACTGGCTGCACGACTACGCCAACGCGTCCAATGGGCGCCTATTCGGCTTGGCCGCCATCCCCATCCAGGATCCGGACGCCGCCGTGGAGGAACTCGAGCGCGTCATCAAGAAAGGCTTCAAGGGCGGCTGCATTCCCTGCACGGCGCCGCCGGAACGTCCGTACAAGGACGAGTGCTACGAGGGCGTCTGGTCCGTGGCGGAAGAAGCCAAGTTCCCGCTGTCGATGCACGTCGGCACCAACGCCTACGTGCCGCCCGAGTATCGGCCGAAGAGCGCGATGCCCCAGGACGAGACCTTCAACTACGCATCCTCGCCGACGACGGTGCAACGGACCCTGGTCGACCTCATGTGCCGGGGCGTGGCCATGCGCCATCCGAACCTGCGCTTCGTGGTCGGCGAATTCAACGCCGGCTGGATCGCGCACTGGCTCGACCGCGTCGACCAGGGACTGCTCCGCGAGCATCGCTTCCGCAACCAGGACTTCACTGGCGAGCGGCCGCACGAAGTCTGGCGGCGCCAGTTCTACGCCACCATCGAGGACGACCGGCCGGCGGTGCTGACGCGCGAGATCATCGGGCTCGACAACCTGATGTGGGGGTCCGACTACCCGCACGTCGATTCGACCTGGCCCTGCTCGAGCGAAGTGCTCGACGAGATCTTCGAAGGGGTGCCGGATGCGGACCGCAACCGGATCACGCGGGACAACGTGAAGAACCTCTACGGGATTTGACGTCATGGAAACGCTGACCGCTGCACAACGGAGTCAATGGCAGACCGACGGCTATCTGCACATTGAGGGCGTCTTCGACGCCGAGCAGGTCCGATTCTTCTCCGACGAGATGGACCGCATCCGTCAGATTCCCGGCTGGGAGCCGCATCGCGACCCGGAGTTGCCCATCGGCCACTACGCGTGGAAGGACCATGCCGACAATCTCGATCCCGGCGGCTTCATGGACCGACGCGACCTCTTGACGTATCACCAGGCCTTCATCGACCTGATCGACGCCTCTCCCGTGTTCGACTACATCGTCGACATCATGGGCCACAATATCCTGCTCAGCATGACCCAGGCGATCGTCAGGCCCGCCGATCCGAAGTTCCCGGGCTATACCCACACCGACGGCGGCGAATCCCTCCGCCTGACCCGTGTCGGCGAGGCGTCACCCCCCATCGCCATGAAGGCGATGTACCTCCTGACCGACGTCACCGAAGAGAACAGCGGCAACCTGACCGTGTTTCCCGGCAGCCACATGCGCCAGATCCCCTACGAGGGCGACCGCACGATGACGCCCTACTCCGCGGGTTCGGCGCAACTCCTCGGCAAGGCCGGCGACGTCTACCTTTTCCCGCATGCGCTCTGGCACGGGCCATCGCGGAACGAGTCCGGCAATCCGCGCAAGGTCCTGCTGTACAACTACTGCCAGCTCTGGGTGCGCTGCTACGACTTCGGGGCGATACCGGACGTCGCCCAGCGCGCGACGCCCCGGCAACGTCGTCTGCTCGGCGATCTCGGCTACGACTTCCGGCCCGGGTCGTACTTCTACGTGCCCAACGACCAGGCCGAGGTGATCCGAGACGTCGCGTAAGCGACGCTCGTCCTCGCGCCGAACGCTTAACGTAGCCGGGCGTTCCACTCCGCGATGCGGCCCGACTGGGCGGCGAGGAGTTCCGCGCTGTCCCCGGTGACCTCGATCCCCTCAATGCTGTCGCCCTGGGCGATCGCATCCACGACCGTCTGATCCGCATCGCCCGCCACTTCGCCGAAGATGGTATGGGCGTCATCGAGCCACGGCGTCGGCACGTGGGTAATGAAGAACTGCGAGCCGTTGGTGCCGGGGCCGGCGTTGGCCATGGACAGGCGCCCCGGGCGGTCGTGGCGCAGCGCCAGGGCGAACTCGTCCTCGAACTGGTAGCCGGGGCCGCCGCGGCCATTTCCTTCCGGGCAACCACCCTGGATCATGAAGTTCGCGATCACGCGATGAAACTGCAGCCCGTCGTAGTAGCCGCGGCTTGCCAAGTTGACGAAGTTCGCGACCGTGACCGGCGCCTCGTCGGCGAACAGGTTGAGGTGGATCGACCCCTTGGAGGTGTCGATCCTGGCTTGGATAGTCATACTCGCTCCCCGGCCCAGCTCAATCGCTGTCGGGTTTCTTCGACGGGTGCTTGTACCAGTCGTTATCCCGGAACAGCCCGTCGCGCCAGCGCACGGCGTCGCGCATCCCGAGTTCCCGGTTCTTGTCCTGCCACTCGTACGAGAAGCCCGTGAACTGTCCCGCCGCGTCGAGGTCCGTGCTCGAGTGCACAGACGAGTAGATGCCCATGTTCTCGTAGAACCGGTTCATGTTGAGCTTGAGGATGGACAGGTGGTCCGCGGTCATCACGGCGATGCGATCCGCGAACGCAATCGTGCGATCTTCCAGTTCGTCCTTCGGCCACGCGTAGTTGATCATGCCAATCTCCTCCGCCTCGGCACCGGTGATGTTCTCGCCGGTGTAGTAGAGCTCCTTGGCCTTGCGCATCCCGATCACCAGCGGCCAGATCACGCCGGTACGTGACGTGCCAAGGCCGCGCAGGCCCGGGTGGCCCAGTTGCGCGTCGTCGGCTGCGACCACGAGGTCCGCCATCATCGCGAGTTCGCAGCCGCCGGCGATCGCGTAGCCGTGCACCTGGGCGATCGTGACCTTGGCCATGTTCCAGAAATACATGTGGATGTTGGTGATCGCCTGCATGCCGCTGCGGATGCCCATCAGCAGCCGTCGGCCCTTGTCGTCGGCGCCCCGGAAACGGCGCACCACGGCGTCCGCACCCCTGCCCTGGGTCGGCGTCAGGTCGTATCCGGCGCTGAAGGTGCGGCCCGCGCCCCGCAGGATGATGGCGCGGCAGCTATCGTCCGCTTCGAGGTCGTGCAACGCGTCGTTGAGTTCGAAGAGCAACTCCTGCGACAGCGCGTTCATCTTCTCCGGGCGGTCGAGCGTGATGCGCCCGACGCGGTCATCGGTGCCGACGCGGTCGACAACCAGGTTTTCAAAGTCAGCCATGGTCCCCCCTTGTGGATTGGCGTTGAGTGGGTGCGCCGAAAAACCGGCAAGCGGCGCAACTTACCAGCTTACGCCTGCGAATTGAACGCGCCCGAGCGTCCGCCGGCGGTCAACGCCAGGCGACTCGCCCGTCGTCGAGGTACTCGTAGCGATATTCGAGCTCAAACCCTTTCCAGCGCACCGGATCGGCGTCGGCGAAGGCGGGGCGGTACACGGCTCGCTTCGCCGCCTTGCGCACCTTGAACTCCATGATGTTGTGCGGCTCGGCGCGCAACGTTTTGCGGCCGACGACATGCCCACGGTGGGTGATGGTCAACGCCAGCACGACGACGCCATCCGGCGGCGCGTCCGCGTCGACGGCCTTGGTCCGCCTGTCCGGCCTGGGGACGTACAGCGGCGTGGGAACTCCGAATTCCGCCTCGAGCGCCGCCTGGTCGGACTGCAGCAACGACCAGGCCCGCCGGTAGTAACGCATGGCCAAGCCGGACTCGTCGTAGAGCAAGTGCCAGTCCGCGAGTTCCAGGCAGGCAGCCGCCACATCCGCGTCCGTGGAACTGGTCTTGTCTTCGATCAGGTCGAGGATCTCGATCAAGGCCTTCTTGCCACGGCTGTAGGACCGCGACTTGTACCACGGTGGATCCCTGTTCGCGCCGGGTGGCCAAGCCCGGAAGCCACCTCGGCCGACCTCGCGCGTCCCGAACCGGCGCTGTCGGAACGTGTCCACATAGCCGCGCAACGCACCGATTATCCGGGGGTCGTCCGGCTCGTAGTTCTCCCTCAGGATGTCCAACGCGGACTCGTAAAGGATCTGCGCCGGCCGGAACTTGTAGTGGTGCCGGTACCACGCGATGAGATCGTTGATCGCCGGGAGCAGTTCGAGATTGCCCTCGCCGTGCTCGCGGCGCCTCAGGCTGTAGGCAAACTCGTGCCGTTCATTGGCGCCAGCCCGGTCACCGAGCGCATCCAATGCCACCGCCTCGCGGTAGAGCAAGCGCAACTGCTCGAGGCTCTGCGGGCCTTCCGCGATGCGCGTGACGTGCTTGGCCCGATCGTACGCATCGAGCGCGGCCTGATGCTGCTCCAAGCCCAAGCGCGCGTCGCCTAGGAGCGTCAGCGGTTCCACCAACGTCCGATCGTAGCGATCCGTGCGCCCCTCGATGTCCGCGACGAGACGTTCCGCTTGGCTCGCGACGGACGCGTATTCCCGGCCGGCGATCTGATCGCGCATGGCAGCCACGATGGGCGGATCCTCGGCGGATCGTTCGTCCGCGGGAAAGGACAAGGGAATCTCTGCCGCAGCCTGCAGCGCCAACACACCCAGCAAGCAAAGAGTCGTGGGGCGCACCATGGAACGATTGTAGCGCAAGGTGCCGCAGTAAACTCCAAGCCAACTCGGCTGATCTGAAGCGCACAGACGTGTATCCAAAGCTGCGCCGGTGGGCAAAACGTGCGGTAGGCGCGCTGTCGGCATTCGCCGCTACGGCCGGCGCGGCCGAACCCTTCACGGACGTCGGGGCGGCCGTTGGCCTCGACTTCGTTCACGTCAACGGCATGGTCGGCGAAACCTGGCTGGTGGAGATCATGGGCTCCGGTGTCGGTCTGCTCGATTTCGACGGCGACGGCCGCCTCGATGTCTGGCTCGTACAAGGCGGCCCCCTGGTGGGACGCACGGACTCATCCCAGGCACCCCTGCCTTGCGACCGCCTGTTCCGGAACGTAGGCCAGGACGGCGAGCTCGGCTTCGTCGATGCGACCGCGTCCTCCGGCGTCTGTGCATCGGGCTACGGCATGGGGATCGCCACCGGCGACATCGACAACGACGGCGACCTCGATGTCTTTCTCGCCAACTTCGGGCCGAACCAACTGCTCGAGAACCTGGGCGACGGCCGGTTCCGGGACATCACGCCGTCGGGTGCTTTCGCGGGCAAAGGCTGGTCCGTGAGCGCGAGCTTCGCGGACTTTGACGGCGACGGCCTGAGCGACCTCTACGTCGCCAACTACGTTGAGTTCAGCCTGGCCGACCACGAGCCATGCCGTGGCGACGAGGGGCAGCCAAGCTACTGTTCTCCCGAGGTCTACGAGCCTGCTCGGGATCGACTTTTCCGCAACCTTGGCGCCGGCAGATTCGCGGACATCGGCGACGCCGCTGGCATCAACCAATCCGGGGCCGCGCTCGGGGTGGTCGCCGAGGACTTCGACGACGACGACGACCTCGACATCTACGTCGCCAACGACATGACGGACAACCTGCTGTGGATCAACGACGGCCACGGGCGCTTCAAGAACACCGCCCTCCTCGCCGGCGTCGCCGTCAACGGCGACGGCAACGTGGAGGCCAGCATGGGGGTCGATGCGGAAGACTTCGACGCCGATTGCGACGTTGATCTGTTCATGACGCATCTCGCGGTGCAGACCAATACGCTGTACGTCAACGACGGCAACGGCTGGTTCACCGACCGGTCCAATGCCACCGGCATCGCGCCAGCGAGTGTTCCTTACACGGGCTTCGGCGGCGGTTGGTTCGACGCCGACAACGACGGCGACTTCGACGTCTTCAGCGCGAACGGCGCGGTGACCGCCATCCACGGCCAGTCACCGGGCCCACTCGGGCTGCCGTTGCGACAGATCAACCAGCTCTGGCTGAACGACGGGCGCGGGCGCTATGCCGAGGTTCCGGGCGGCGCGGCCATGGACGTCGAGGAAGTCAGCCGGGGCGCAGCTTTCGGCGACCTCGACGACGACGGCGATACCGACATCGTGGTCACCAACACCCGCGGCGCCCCGCGGCTGTATCGAAACAACGCGGCCGGGGCATGGATCGGCGTCGAACTCGAGGCAGGAGAAGGTCTGCCCGAGGCCGGAAGCCTCGTCTGGTTAGACGACGCGCCTTGCCGGCGGCGACGGGTGGCGACCGACGGCAGCTACGCATCGGCGAACGACGCGCGCGTCCTGTTCGGCCTGGGGTCGGACGCGGAGCCCCGGCACGTCAATGTCCGCTGGCCAGACGGCTCCCACCAACGATTCGGCCCGTTGGCAGCCAAGCGATACCACACCCTCACGCGAGCACAGGAAAGCGCGCAACCGGTCGGCATCGCTCCCTGACCGTGCGACATCACCGCGAGCACTACCGGACGCGAGTGCTCAATGGCGGTGTCCGGTAACCTCGCCTCGCTCGGCACTGGTTCGCTTAGCGGCCGCTCAGCCGCCAAGCTCCTGTAGGGTCGGTTCGCCATTGCAGGGAGGCAGATAATCGTCGCCGACGCGCCGACCGCCGTTCCCGGTCGGACGATTCAGGACGCCGGACAAAGCCTGTTCCGCAATCCGCGCGCACTGAAGGATCTGATCTAGCGCCAACACCGCGACTCGATCGACGAAAGCGCGCAAATCACCCTTGTCCGCCTCCTCCAGCACGGCCATGTAGCCGGGCTTCGCCACGGCCGTGACGATTGGCGGCGGCAGATTCCGCTTGACGTAAACGTACGCCATCAACAGCCTCGAAACCCGACCGTTCCCATCCTGGAACGGGTGCGTGCGGACGAAACGGTGATGTAACCAAGCCGCCTCGACCTCAACGGGATAAAGCCGCGGGGCCACCTCGTCGTTGTAGATACGCAGGAGCCGGTCCATCTCCGATTCAACATGCTCGGGCGGACAGTATTGATGGACAATGCCATCGGGACGCTTGGGATCGTTCGGGGCGATCTTCCAAGTGCCCTTGCGTTCAAAAGGCACCTGTACCCGCCTGACCTCTCCACCGACCATCGTCAACCCCGTAACCATCTTCTGGTGGCGGGTCAACAATGCATGCCAGCTCTTGATGAGGCTTGCGGTGAGCCCCCTCCCATCGGCCACGTCCTGCCAGACCATCTCGCACGCCGCGGTCTGGTCCTCCAGCAGACCCTTGATCGTCTCGTCGTCGACGCTCTCAAGCGTGTGCGCGCCGACCACGCCCGCGAACCCTTCGGCGACCAGTTGCTCGGTCACACCCCGCTTGAGCGTATACAACCCTTCGATCTGTCCAGTCTCGATGGCGAACGCGCGGTTTCGCTCCGCCAGCCAAGCCTGGATGAAGCGGTCCGCCGGATCTCCCGCCTTCATCCTCGAACGCGCCTCGAGCCAACGTCGTTCGAGGACGCGATACTGGGCATTTCCCCAGCGCTCCGCGCCTGCGGGCATACCTGTCAGCGGTTGCCAGATTTCCGGGCGTTCGTTCACATCGGGGATTATAGACCTGCGGCACAGGTCGGCCCTCGGGGCACAGCAGCCAGACCGGACCATTGCGAGCGATCATCCGCCCGGTTGCGCTTCTCCGCCCTGGAGCAACACCACCGTCCGCCCGGCCTCGAATGTCCCGAATCGTTCCGTCTCGCCGCTCGGGCTTCCGGGCCAGCGCACACGCACATCCCGGACCTCGGTCTGTTCGCCCAATCCGAAGTGAGCGACCGGCTCGCTGGACGTCAAGTAGCTGCCGTCCGGCTGCACGTCGCGGTACACGCGCGTGTCGCCGACGAGCGCTGACACGGTGGCACCGTGCGCATCGCGCGGCGCATCTGCAAGTCGCGCACGGAAGCGGATCCAGTTGCCTTGCTTCGCGACGCGGTTCATCAAGAGGTAGGCGGGGCCATCGCGATTGACGACCAAGAGGTCGAGGCCGCCATCGCCATCGACGTCGCCAACGGCCACACCCCGGCTGGTGTGCAGCAGGGACGGCGCAACTCCACCCTGAGGTTGGACTTCCTCGAAGCGCCCGCCGGGCGTGCCTCGATACAGGACGTTGGGTTCATCGAAGTCGAGGCCCTTGGTCAGCGCCTCGGTGCCGACCATGCCGTTGGCCTCGTAGAGGTCGAGCAGGCCATCGTTGTCGAAGTCCGCCATCACGACGCCCCAACGCGTGTACCGGCCGGTCAAGGCGAGCCCCAGTTCCCCGGTGACGTCGGTGAAGAACCCGCCTTCGTTACGGAAGAACGAGTCCGTCTGTCCGGTGATGTTGGTCACCATGACGTCCATGTCGCCATCCTGGTCGACGTCCGCCGCGGCGACGCCCATGCCCGCCTTGGCAAGGCCATGCTCGTCCACCGCCGAGCCCCAGAGGTTCGCGACTTCCTCGAACTCGAGCCCGCCCCGGTTGAGCCAAAGCTGGTCGACCATCTGGTCGTTCGCGATGAAGATGTCCGACAGGCCGTCGGCGTTGAAGTCGGCGGCCACGACCCCGAAGCCGTTGCCGAAGACGCTGCTGATGCGCGATGACGCGCTGACATCGGTGAACGTCCCGTCGCCGTCGTTGCGGTACAGCCGGTCTCGCGCCGGCGCGTTGTAGTTCACGGGCGGGCAATAGGTGAGGACGCTGCCCGAGTAGCAGTTCATCTCCACGGCGTGCGACCAGTGGATGTAGTTGGTGAAGAAGAGGTCGAGGTCGCCGTCGTTGTCGAAGTCCGTGAAGGTCGCCGACGTGCTCCAGCCGGGGTCGGCCACTCCGGCCATCGCTGTCACGTCCTCGAACCGCCCGGAACCGTCATTGCGGTAGAGCACGTTCGGCCCGACGTTGGTCACGTAGAGGTCGACATCGCCATCGTTGTCGTAGTCCCCCGCCGCCACGCCCATGCCATAGCCCGCGTCGTCGGCACCATTCGCGTCCGGCGCGGCGGCGAACCGTCCGCCCTCGTTGATGAAGAGGCGGTTGCCGGGAGGCGGCGCCGCGGGCTCGTCGTATAGGCTGCCCGCTTGCACTAGGTAGACGTCGAGGTCGCCATCGCCGTCGACGTCGACAAGCGCGCCGCCGCTACCGGTGATCTCGGGGAGCAGGGGCCGGCCGGCAAACCCCGACACGTGCGTGTACGTGAGGCGGCGCTCGCTCGCCTCGTCAACGAACCACGCGCCACCACGGCCATCGCCCGGCGCGCACGAGGCCACTGCCCAACTGACGCCGAGAAGCCCCAGCCACGCGCGTCGGGCTCGATTCTTTTGCGTTACTATCCCCACGCAGTGCCTCGTCGATTGGTGGAGGAGGATCAGATGAACGCACTCAAAGGCACGCACGTCGCGATTCTAACGGGCATGTTCGTCGGTTTCGCAACGCTCCCGGCCAGCCCCATTCAGGCGGCGGACGACATCATTCCCCAAGGGGAAATCGAAAACACGTACCGGGCGCAGACGCAAGGCCGTCAACTCTACCGGGCCAAGAAGTACAAGGAAGCCATACCGTACCTGGAGTTCGCGGCGCAGCGCGGGTTCAAGCAGGCCCAAGTCAGGCTCGGGGAGATCTACGTGAAGGGGCTTGGCGGCGTCGAGCCCGACCTCGTCCAAGGCGTCGGCTGGCTGGGAGTGGCAGCATCCGGGGAAAGCGCGCCCGAAATCCGCAGACTCTACAAGAGCGTGCGCGAGAACATCCCGGCGCAACACAACGACACCATCGAGAAGATCGTGGAGCAGTACACAAGCAACTTCGATGGATCGAGGACTCGCGTCGTCTGCGAGATGGTGGATCGCGCCGGGACACACGGCAAAATGATGCGCTGCCGGTACTTGGACGAGAGCCTGTATCCGGGCATCAGTCGGGGCTAAGGCACGCCCTCCGGGGCAACGCTTGCTTCGGATCCATCCCCGACGAGGGCACTACGGAGATCGGTCAGGCGCCGTTCGGCGGACGCGAGTTCGTCCGGGTGCGTATCCAGGCGTTTCGCCCACGCCAAGGCTTCCCGTGCCTCCCCGAACCGGCCAACCTCCGCCAAGCAACGACCGAGGTAGATGTAGGCCATCGTGTACGAGGCGTCCAAGGCCGTGGCCTGCTCGAACCGGTCGATCGCTTCCGGCCAGCGTTCCCTGACTCCTTCGAGCAGGCCCGCGGTGTAGTAGAGCCGCTCCTGGTCCTCGGCGCCATAGCGCAACGCTTCGTCCACGGCCGCCAAGGCCTCCTCGTACTTTTCCGCGTCCATGAGCAGTTGCGCCATCCGCTCGTAAGGCCACACTTGGGCCGGATGGAGTTCCACCGATCGCCGCAAATGTTCCATTGCCCGGCTGTCGTCGCCCTCGCTCTGATAGACGCCGGCGAACACGTTCTGGAAACGGAAGTTGTCGGGCGACACGGCAAGCCCCTCACGTGCCACGCGCAGCGCCGTTTCGATGTCGCCGCTGCGGGCGTACGCCAACGCCAGGTTGATGAATACCGCATCCTCCTTGACGCCTTGGGCGCGGATAGGCGCCAGCACGTCCACGGCCTCGCCGTACCGCTCCGCATCGAGCAGGCGCTCGGCGTGGATCAGCCGGCGGCCCAGCGACGCCTCGTATCGCCACTTTTGGTGTTGCAGCGGATCGCGCCAAGTCATCGGCAACGTGCCCTTGCCGCGAGCCATCGCGATCCGCGCATCGTCCGGTCGCGTCAGGGCCTGGTAGGTCCGTCCCAGCAGGCGATAGGCCTGGGGATGCTTGGTGCTGTCCACCAGCGGCAGTAGCAGGTCCAGCGCCTCATCAAAGCGTCGTTCGCCGATGAGCGCCCTCGCGATGCCCGCGTCGGCATTTGATGTCGCCCCTAGGTCGCGTGCATGTCCGAATGCGTCGCGCGCTTCGGCGTAACGTCCCAATGCATTCAACCAGGTGCCCCGATAAAGCCACGCGGGCACGTATTCGGCGTCCAAGCCGAGTGCGGTGTCCAGAATCGGCAACGCGCTCTCGAAATCACCGGACTCGGCGACCAATACGGCACGGAAATAAGGCCAGCGGAAGTCGTCCGGTGCGAGCAGTTGGGCCTGCGCGTAGGTTTCGGCCGCCTCGGCATAGAAATCGTTGACTTCGTAAGCCATGGCCAGACGGCCACGCATGTCAGCGGAGTCGGGTAGCGACCGCGCCGACTCGGCGAGATCCTCGATTAGGTTGACGAGCTCCGGGCTCGCCGTGTCGAGGGGCACCGTGGGCGCAACGCCTACTTCGGGCGTGCAAGCCAGCAGCAACAGCGCGCCCGCGGAACTCAAGCGCCGAAAACCGCCTGGCCAAGACCGCCGGCGCCAGCGTGTTCCACGCTCCCCGGATGCGGACGAGGACGTCCGCGCACCCGCACGCTGGGGGCGGCTAGTCGTCAGGGTCACCCATCATGCGGTCGCACTTGCGGCGATTGTCCGCACTGAGGTCCGCGAACTCGCAACGGATCCGCAAGGCTGTGAAGTAGCGCCTTGAAGGCCCGGTGATCTGGTAGCTGCGGCCGCGCCGGCTGGACACCTTCACCACTCTCACCTCGTCGCCGACCCGTATTGCGCTGGACGCCGCGTTGTCGCCTTCGAACAACAGCTTGTCATCCAGAACGACGAGCTGCCGATCTCTCACGAGGTCCCGGTAGGCCGTGACCTCCGCGGTGAATCGTCTCGGAATCTCGTCCTCTTCGGTCTCGGACCGGCGGGTGAACAGCCTCCTCACCCCGCCGAGCGTGCGCATTCCCTCGCGAATTCGTGACCGTTTCTCGTCGACCGCCGGTGGGTCGACGGCTGTTTGCTGCGTCCGGGATTCTGCGGGGTCGCGATCCTGGACGACTGCGGGTTCCACCGCCTCTCGCTCGACCGGTGCCGGGTGAACCGCCTCCACGCGAGCCGGCTCGACGGGTTCCGCCTCAACGAGTTCCTGCTCGACCGACCCGGGCTCCGGCCCCGTCAGGCGATCGGCGGCTGCCGCGAAGCACTCCTGTCGCTTACCGGCGTCCCCCAGCGTCGCGCACGCCTGCACCATCAGGCAAAGCGGCCGCTCGCCTTCGGGTACATCGTTGCAAGCTCCCGGGGAGGGGCGCTCCGCCGCCCCCGCGACCGAACACGTCAAGACGACAGGGCCCAAAAACAAAGCCCGGAGCCAGCCTTGCCGGCTCCGGGCTTGAAGCCCCGGGGTCAGACCAGGTTCTTGGCGCTGCAGCCGCGAACCTGGCAGAACCCTGGTGTTCTCCGACACTTAAGCTTTAGAAGCCAACCGTGAGTCGGAAGAACGCCTGGCGGCCCATGATGTTGTCCAGGTAGACGTCGTAGCCCACCCCGGACGGCATCGCGTCGGGCATCGTGTTGAAGATGTTGCGCATGGCCACATTCGCCGACACGTAGCCCAAGCCGAACACGTCAGGCCGGTTGTACGTATAGCTCAGGTCCCAGTAGTGCCGGGAGTCGATCCGGCAGTGGGGGTTGCGGTCCTGGTCCACACAGACATCGTCGTTGGTCAAGTCTTCCTGGTCTTGCCGGAAGTTGATCCAGATGCCTGCGACACCGTGGCCCTGGTCCTTGACCGGGTCCCAAGAGGCCAGCGTGTCCTTGACCTCGTCGTGCCAACGCACAGTGAGCTGCGCCGTATGCTGGTCGTAGAACCAGCGCAGGCCCATATTGGCTCGCCACTTCGGCGTTGCCGGGAGCACTTCCACAAGGTCGCTGATCGCGCCGATGTAGTGGATGCCGTTGTTCCGGTAGCCGGCACCGTCAACGCAGATTTCAGCGTAGACGTGATCCCGGTCATCCGGATTGCGGCCAAACGTGCCATCGTCGCGCTCGAGCAACGCCGTCTCACCGTCGGTGTCGCCGTAGCGGCAGATCGACAGCTCAAGCATCTGCGTCGCGCTCAGGCTGACTTCGAAACTACCGTAGTCGCCGCCGATGAACGGCAAATCCGCCGCATCGAAACGATACCGCCCGGCGTAGATCATCGACGTGGTCCATTGCCGACCCTGGTCGACCCAGGCTTCGCCGACTCTCTGAAGCTCCAACCCGTCGACGCCACCGCGCTCGATGACTGCGCCGGCGATACCGGTCGAAGCCTCGATGTCCCGAACATACTCGATGGCAGCTTGACGACGGCACTCCAGCTCAGCCGCAGGGGTTTGATCCATGAAGTCGGTCACGCCAAGCACCCGATCCGCGTTCGGATCGTTGTAGTTCAGCAGCGTATCAGCGCCGCAACGGTGTTGAACGAAATCTCCGAAGGCAGCGCCAGCGGAGGCCAGGTTAGTACCAGCGCCAAGGCGCTCCGACCGGCCGTCGAAGTTCACCGTCGTATAGTCGACGTCGAACGTCAGGTCGCCGTCCAGGAACTGCAACGAGAAGCCAGCGTTCCAGAGGTCCGAGATCTCAGGCCCCAGCAGCGGGTTGCCAGCAAACGCGATCTCGATGTCGCGTACCACGCCGGACGTGTTGTCCAGGGTCGGCAGGCAGGCATCGAGTTCGGGCAGGTTGTTGCAGATGTAGTCGGACAGGTCGGCCCGGTTGCGCGCGTTGCCCGGCTGGAACAGCGAGGACGAACTCGGCAGGACGAAGCCTTCCGTGAGGCTGCCGCGCACGGCCAACCAGCTCGTCGGCTGATAGCGCATCGCGAGCTTCGGGATCACCGTGTCGTACTGTGCCGAGTTGCCGTGCGCGTACAGGAACGCCTTCGTATCAAACTCGGCGTACCGTGCAGCAATCTGCACTTCCATCTGGCCCCACTTCGGGTGGGAGATCGGCTGGATCTGCGCTTCGACGAACACGGCGCGCGTCTCTTCAGACGTGTCTTGGAGGTTCACCGACTCGCCTGCATTCAGGCCAATCAACTCGTCGCCCCCGAGGGACACGCCGGTCAAGGCAAACGCATCCGGGTTCAGTTCCTCGTTTTCACGACGCCAGTGGACACCAGCCGCGATGCCGAACGGCGTGTCGTTCCAGATCTGGAAGAGCGACCCGTTGGAGATGACCAGGTCAAGGACCGTCATCTGCGCAGATCGTTCGTTCTGCACCAGGACGATGCCTGCGTTCGCGAACTCGGATTCCGTGTTGATCGCATCGCTAGCGTAGGCACCAACCGACGGATCCCATGGGCTTTGCGAGTTGTCGGACTCCATCCGGTAGGCGTGCTGCAGCTCGCCTTCCTCGGTGGTACCCAACCAATGCGTGCTGAACGGGTTCCAGCAGGTATCGCCGTACTGGCCACCTTCGCAGCGCAATGCGCGATTCATCATCGGCCAGATCCCTTCAGGCCGGTCGTCCGTGCGACGTACCAGCGTCCAGATCCAGTCGGCATCGACAATCCACTCGGTCTCCGGGATGGAGACCTCGGTCCCCAAGCGGAAGCGGAAGTTCTCGATCCGCGTCCGGTCCTTCCACGTCATGTCGTCGTTGAGCCAGGGCAGATTGTTGTTGTGCGGGTTCTTCGGCCAAAGGTTCATGCCGACCAGCCGGGCGTCCTCGAACAGTCGTACGCCGCCGTTGCCGACCGTATCCGGGTCGAAGCGGTCAGGCACGCCGTCGCCGTCGGAGTCCTCGACGGCGGAGAGCAAGATCACGCGGTGTCTCGGATTCCGGTTGTAGGCGGTGTTGGCCTGCCACATCTGCTCGCCGTTGTCGTCGAGTAGCGGCGCGCCATCCGCGTCGACCATCCGGATTCCGCGGTCGGGAATCCCGTCCCCGTTCGCGTCCTGCGCGTAGACCAGCAACTCGCCGGGCTCCTGCAGGTAGTCATAGCGACCGTTCTGGTTCGCGTCGTGGTAGTTCAGGTACGAATCGCCCATGCAGGAGGTGACGTTCCCATCACCGTCCAGGACCTCACGACAGAACATGTTCGGATCGACGGTCGGGTCGTCCGGGTAGAGCAGCGAGAAGCTGTTCGTTCCGTCCGCGAACGAACGGAACGGGTTGCCCGGGTTCGAGCCGACGGCGATCGGCACGACGTCGGCGTACGGGACGGTTCCCGACGTCGGCCAATCGTCGAAACGCGGCGCGTACTGACGCGTGTCGTAGTCCAGGCGCGACACGACCACCTCGCCATGGATGGTCACGTAGTCGTTGAACTCGTGCTCGAAGTAGGTCATCGCCTGCTCCTGGTCACGACGCTCGCGGATGTCGAACGTGTCGCCAATGGCCTGACGACAGTCGTTGCCGGAACCGGCGTAGCGAATCTCCTCGCCCAACCAAGCCGAGAAGCCGCCCAACTCGCCGGTCTGGAATCCGTTCAGGTAGCTGCCGGGTAGTTGGTTGGCGCTGTAACCCAGGTTCCTGACGGAGTCGCCGAAGATGGTCGTCAGGGTGGAGTCGCCGTAGTGGTCGAGCCAACGCTCCTCGGACCAGCCATCCGGCTGCTCGTCGCGGCGCGGATCGTCCAACCCGATCGGTGGGAGGAACGGCGTGTGGTCGTTGCCACCGCCGAACGCGTAGCCGCAGCCCGGATCAGCCCGGTTCGCCGTGTAGAGGTCGCCGTACTGGTCCTCCATCGGTCCGAACCCGCCCTGTCGCCAATGTGCGGGGACGAACGTTCGAACCACGCCGGCCTTATGCCGGTCGACGTCGTTGCCGTTCATCGGCGCACGCAGCGGCGAGAACCAGCCGCCGCCGGCGTCACCTGGCTCGAATCGACTCGGCACAACACCGTTGGCCATCGACTCGCGCGACGGTGAGTACCGGTCGGCGATCCAGCCGGCGCCACCGCCCCAGCCACGTGCGTTCCACGGGTCGGCCGCGAAGCCAGAGGGCCAGGTATGCGATTGTGGCGGCTGCAGTTCGCCGGAGGTATTGCGGATCGGTGCCATCCAGTCGCCCGGATGGCTCCAAGGACGCTCCTGGTACGGGTGCACCAACTGACCGGTCCAGTTCGCGGAACTGATGATGTATTCCGGTCGGTCCGTGCCTTTCATGCGTTCCTGGTCGCGAATCTCCAAGGCGAAGATGACGCTCGTGCGCTCGCCCTGGGCGCCCGCCAGGATTCCCAACCGCTTCTCCGGTGCGCCGTTCTCGAGCGGCTGGCGGTACTCGTAGTTGACCTGCAAGCCGTCGAAATCTTTCCGCGGCACCAGGTTGATCACACCGGACACCGCCGACGCGCCATAGAGTGCCGAGGCGCCGTCGAGGATCGTCTCGAGACGACCCACGGCAATGCCGGGATAGAGGTTGTTAAGGTCTGCTCCTGCCCGGCGTGTGCGCGAACCGTACCCGTTGACGTTTGCCGGCACGCGGTGGCCGTCCATCATCGTCAGGGTGGCACGCGTGCCCAAGCCGCGGAGGTTCGCCCAGGTTTCCGAGCCTTGCTGGAACTCCTGGTCGTCGGCGCTGTTGAACTCGATCGGAGCCGAGTTCGCGTTGACGCCGATCTGGAAGGTCTGGTCGAAGACGACCTCGCCTAGGTCCGAGGTGGCGGCCAATGACAGGTCCACCGCGTCGACCACATCGCGCGGTGAGGGCAGGTCGAAGTTGGTGCGCCGGATATAGGATCCGGTGACCAAGATCTCCTCGACGTCCTCCTCGTCCTCCTCCTCGTCCTCGTCAGCTTCTTCCTCGGCCGCCCTTAGGTTCAAGGCAGCCAGGCCGAAGGTCGCGAGCAGTGCCCAGATCATGGCCTGCTTGATCTGCTTTCTCATCATAGAGTGCTCCCCTATTACGAACGGGTTCCATTCCCCTCGATGCCCGGCGACGTTCCCCGGTTCGATGCAGCACGCACGAACCCCGGGAATTCACCGGCAGGGCGATTAAACATGCCCCTACTCGGAGCGTCAACCCGTCTATGAGCAATTGTTACAGTTCGTTTCGCTTGCCCGAAACGTCAGCCGCCGCGTGTTTTCAGCAGGCGACTCCTGCCCCTCCCATCGCTGGGTTCCGGCACCGTTCAAGCGCCTCGACGGCCTCGCGAGCGGCGGCAAGCCGCTCCTCGATGAACTCGCGCGCTTCCTCGCTACCTTGGTAGTCCCTCAGCAGCTCGCGGATCTCTTCAGGGAGGGGCGCCTCAAAGACGCAATGCAACTCCTTGACGAAGCTGCGCAGCGGTCGGTTCAGGTCGCAGACAACGCCCGTGGCCTCCTCGCCGTAGCGCGACCGGTAGTCCTCGACGACCTCTTCGAAGTAGGCCACGTGGGTCTCGGGGATGCGCTTCCAGATGTCGTTGAAATAGTTCCGGATGCCGGGAGACGTCGCCCCGGAGGACGCCGCGCCGAGCCAACCTACCCCTTGCGTGGCGTCCTTCTCGATGTCGCCCAGGCCCTGCAGATAAATGTGTCCGACACGGGCCTGGGAGTCCTTGAAACCGCGCTGTGCCGTGTCGAGCAAGTACGGGAAGGCTTCGTCGATCTGGTCAAGGGCGTAAAGCCGTTTGCCCTTCGCCAAGTCGCGATAGATCCGGCGACGATCTTCGAGCGTCTGGATTCGTTCCTCGATGACCGTCATCACCTCCAACGGAAGGCCCGATTCCTCCGCCTCGGCGACGTACGAGCTAGACGTTGGGGGCTTGGTGTCAGCGGCGAACGGCGCCACCGTCGCCTTCGGTACGACCGCAACCCGCTCAGACGTCCCGGGTTCAAGTGGCACGGTCGCACTCGTACTCGCTACGGAGCCCTCCTCGGGCAACGATGCGCAGCCAGCCAGCAGCACGGCCAAAACCAATAGAAAGCATCGACGCATTGGCTGGTTCCTCAACCGTCGAATGTTGCAGAGTCTACACCGGTCGCGCCCGGCGCAACCACAGGGCCGCTCGAGTCACGCCCTAGACCGAGTTCGACACACTCGACCGCCAGTCGACGCACTTGGCCCACCAGGTAAAGGGGCAAGGACAACAGGCGGTATTGAATCGACGTTCCGTCGGCAAGCCGTCGCGCGTCCCGCAGAAGGCTCGGCAAGTCGGCGTTGAGCCGAATGCCGAAGTCGCAGCGCTTCTCTGCCATGAACTGGTGGAGCGAACGGAGAGACCCGGTCGTTCCGGCCTTGATTTCTACGGGGACGATGTGCCGGCCGATGGGCACCAGGTAGTCGACTTCCGCCGCGGCGTTGCGCGCTTCGCGCGCCCAGTAGTGGAGCGTCGGCGTCTCGTACGGCAATCCGCTCGCGAGCAGGTGTTGGCCAACGAACTGTTCCGCGACGGCACCGTCGTTGACCAAGACCGGATCCTCCTTGCCGAGGTCGACCGTGTTCAGCCGCAAGGCGGCGCACATCAGGCCGACGTCCATGGTCAGGCACTTGAAATGGCGCTCGTAAACCTCAGCGCCCAGGGGCAGGCCGTTGGCCGCGGTCCGGTGGACCTTCCGCGCAACCCGCGCCATGCACAAGTGCCCGAGCGCGTCGCTTAGTTCTGCCGCGCGGTGGTCGCGGCTGACCGCTGAATACTTGAACTTCCGCCCGACCATCGCGGGCAACCGGTCGAACACCAACTGCATCCGCTCTCTGAGGCGACCGTGGCTGTACTTCGCGAAGTCGTCCCGGTAGGTCGCGACCATGTTCTGTTGGATGCGCGCGACCGAGCCGAAGTCACGCGGCTCCTCGGAGCCGGTAGACGCGAAGACCGCGACCGCCTCCGGCAATCCGCCGACGACCCAATACTGCCTGAGCAGGTCCAGGTACTGCCGGTGGAGCGCGTCGGGGATGCTCTCGGCAAGCGAGAACGACCGGAGGTGCTCGGCAAGCTGCGGCCGGTCGACCGCCACAAGGAAGTCCTCGAAGTCCATCGGACCCAAGTGCAGGAACTCGATTCGCCCGACAGGCATCGGAAACCCCTTCTCGCCGAGCGCCAGTTCGAGCAGCGAACCCGCTGCAACGACGTGAAGGCCGGGCATTTCCTCGTAGAAGTATCGAAGCGCTGCCAAGGCACTCGGTACAGCCTGGATCTCGTCCAAGAAAAGCAAGCTCTCGCCGGTCGCGATGGACTGGCCCGTCATCAGGCTGAGGATGGACAGAATCTCCGCCGGGTCGTTGGTGGCGAAGGCTTGGCCCATTTGGGGGTCGCGCTCCAAGTTGATGTCCACGAGCCGCAGGCCCGACACCCGCGCGAACTCGCGCACCAGAGTCGATTTACCCACTTGCCGGCCGCCGCGAATGACGAGCGGCTTGCGGCCTTCCCGGCCGGCCCAATCCTGCAAATAGGCGAGTTCGTGACGTTCAAGGAGTCTCATCGGGGGAGTCGGGCACAGCGGGGCAGGCGCGTCCGTGGCGAATATCCTTGGATAATCACCCAAACCATGACAAATTCCAATGCAAATTTGTCACGGTTTGTGACTTTATACAGTGGTCTTCTGGCTTTCGACCTTAGGCAGACGGGCTGAGCTCGAAGGCCTCTGAGGGAGCGTCTGAATTCAGGGACCGGATCCGCCGTCGAAGACCTGCACGACGTCGATCAAGCCCTCGTTCAGGGAGCCGGACCGGAACCCGCCGAGGTCAACGGCCACGAAGCGGTAGCCCGTAGCTTTCACAGCCGCCTCGATCTCCTCGCGCAGGTCCAGCGCGCGCGGTAGCTCGCCCGCCACCAGTTCGATGCGCGCGACGTCCTCGTGGTGGCGCACGCGGTACTGCGTGAAACCGAGTTCCGCGAGCGCATCCTCCGCGGCCTCGACCTGGGCGAGACGCTGTTCGGTGATGTGCGATCCGTAGGGAAAGCGGCTCGACAGGCATGCCGATTGCGGTTTGGCGGCGTTGTCGAGTCCCAAGTGCGCGGCAAGGGCGCGGATGTCCGCCTTGTCGAACCCGGCATCGACGAGCGGCGACACCACGTGGAAGTCGTTGGCAGCGATCAAGCCGGGGCGGTGGTCGCCGAGGTCGTCGGTGTTTGTCCCGTTCAGCACGTGATCGTAGCCTTCGTCCCCCGCGATGCGCGCCAGGGCGTCGTACAAGGTCGTCTTGCAGTAGAAGCAACGGTTGACGGGGTTGGCGCGGTACTCGGGCTTCGAGACTTCGTCGGTGACGATGACCCGGTGGCGCATGCCCCACTTCTCGGCCAGTTCGCCAGCGAGCTTGAGGTCGCTGCGTTTCAGGCTCTGCGAGCCGGATGTGACCGCTAGCGCGTCTCCGCCGAGCGCCTCGGCGGCGACGTAGGCCACCAGCGAACTGTCGACGCCGCCCGAGAACGCAACGATCACCCGCCCCAAGTCCCGAACGCTGGTCTTGAGCGCGGCGTACTTGCCGGCAACGTTTTCGCTGAGTGTGGCGGTGGCCATAGCCGGAGAATCGTCTCACCGTTCACCGCGCGCATCAACCTCACGGCTCTTGGAAGCCGGATCGGGTAGAGTTGAGGCATGGATCGTGCGAGCCTCCTGAACCACCTCCGGGCCACGCACTTCGAGTCCGGCGACCGCGAGCGCGCGCAGGCCGACGCTCGTCGAATCGTCGCGTATCTGCGGAGCGAGGGGGCGGCCCGCATCATCGGCATCGGATCGGCATTCGAGGCGACGCGGGCGTTTACGGACCGCTCCGACATCGACCTGGTCGTCGCCGGCATTGACCCCCGGAGGTTCTTCGCCGTTTCCGCCGGCGCAGCGAGGTTGACCGACTTCACGCTGGATCTGACGGCACTCGAGACCGTGACTGCGGCGTTCCGGGACAGCGTCGACAGATACGGTGTCGAACTGTGACCCCGGAAGAGGTCCTCGCGCGACGGCTTGCCGCGGAGATCGAAGCCGAGCTGGCCACAATGGGGGCACTGGGCGAGGAGTTCGCGAACGCCCCGCGGGGTGGCGACAGCTACGCGATCCGCGCCCGCGGGTCCATGCTCCACGATTTCTACAATTGCGTAGAGCGCGTCTTCCTACGCATTGCCCGGGAACTCAACGGCGGCGCGCCGCGAGGTGAGCAGTGGCATCAGCTCATCAGCGACATGGCACTCGAAATCGTCGGCGTGCGCCCGGCGGTGGTCGATCGCCGCCTGGCCGAGACCCTAAGGGAGTACCTACGGTTTCGGCACGTCTTCCGCAACGTCTACGGCGGCGTTCTGGACGCTGAACGGATGGCGTCGCTGGAAGACCGTCTGCCCGCCACGATGACCGCGTTTCGGCACGACATCAAGGCCTTTGTGGCCTGGTTGGTCGGTCAACCGGCGGTTTGATCTGGTCTACGACAACCCCGTCCGCCACGCGCGACGCAAATCTACGCGGAAATCGGGATGGGCGATGGCGATGAGCGCCTCGGCCCGTGCGGCTTGGCTCGCGCCGTGCAGCCTGGCTATGCCGTACTCGGTCACCACGATGTCCACGTCGGTACGCAGTGCGGTCACGATGCCGGCGCGCGGCACGATGCGTGACACCTTGCCGCGCGCGGCCGTGGCGGTCATGGCGACGATGGAACGCCCGCCACGGGACATGCGCGCGGCCCGCATGAAGTCCACCGCGCCGCCGACGCCGGCGATCTGACGGCCGGCGACGACCTCCGCGTTGACCTGGCCATCCAGATCCACCTCGACGGCGGAGTTCACCGAGACGAAGTTGTCGATGAGCGCGATCGTCCGGCTCTCGTGGGTGACATCCGCACCGACGAGGAACACGTCGGCCCGCGCGGCGGCCCACGCGAAGAGGTCCGCGCTGCCGACGAGCATGCCCGTGACATGGGCGCCCTGCATATGGCTCTTGGCGGCCCCGTTGACGACGCCGGCATCGATCAAGGCGCGCCCGCCGTCGTCGAGCAGGCCGCCGTGCATCCCGAGGTCGTTCTTGTCCGAGAGCGCCGCGAGAATGGCCGCTGGGATCGCGCCGATTCCCGTCTGTATGCAGTCGCCGTCGTGGATCAACGATGCAACGTGTGCTCCGATGGTGCGTGCGACCTCGTCCGGTTCGGCCGGCGGCAACGTCATCGGTCCGTTCGCGCTGGTCACCAGGTAGTCGATGGCGGCCTCGTCGATGGGCGGAGCCCCGGCCGGTGCGGGCAGGGCCGTGTTCAGTTCGGCAACCACGACCTTCGCCCCACCGAGGGCCGCCGCGTGGAAGTCGACGTTCGGCCCCGCGCGCAAGACGCCCGAGGCGTCGCGAGTGCATTGGATGAAAGCCACGTCGAGGCCGCGGGCCAGGTAGTCGTAGACATGGCGCATATGCATGGGCACGTACTGCACGCGACCGCTTGCATGGCCCTCGCGGAGCTCGCGGGTCAGGAAGAAGGCATCCATGCGGGTCGCGGCACTGAGCGACGAAAAGTCGAACCGATTCATGCCCGGGAACGGAAACTGGAGGAAAGTGACCCCTTCCGCGATTGCGGGGTCGCGCTCGCAAGCCTGCCTCAAGCCCTCCACCAGGGCGCGCGGTTCGTTGCTGCTGCCAGCCACCCAGACCCGCTTGCCGGGACGCAGCAGCCCGCCCACTTCGATCGCGTCGATTGCTTGCACGCTGCCGCGGCTTATTGGAGGCGGTTGATCGTGTTGGCGAGAAATCCCGCACCGAAGCCGTTGTCGATGTTCACCACCGCGACCCCGGACGCACAGCTATTGAGCATGCCGAGCAACGCGGCGACCCCGTTGAAGCTAGCGCCATAGCCGACGCTGGTCGGCACGGCGATGACCGGCTTGTCCACAAGGCCCCCGACCACACTCGGCAAGGCCCCTTCCATCCCGGCGACCACGATCACCACCCGGGCCTCGCGGATTTGCTCGATGCGCGCGAGCAGGCGATGGACGCCCGCGACGCCGACATCGCTGATGCGCAGGACCGGGTTGCCATAGAACTCGGCCGTCAACGCCGCCTCCTCTGCCACGCTGCGGTCGGACGTTCCGGCGGTCACCACGGCAATCTGCGTCGAGACCGGCTCATCCTCCTTCTGCTTGCAGGTCAGCAGACGCGCTTCGGCATGGTGGGTGGCCTGGGGAACGGCGTCGAGCGCGGCCCGTGCGGCGGCGTCAGCGACACGCGTCGCCAGGGCGTTGTGTCCGCGCTCAACGACCGCCTTGAAGGTCGCGGCGACCTGTTCCGGGGTCTTGTGCTCGCCGTAGACGACCTCGGCAGAACCCGTACGCCGCAGCCGGTCGTGATCGATGGTGCTGTGGCCGAGATTCTCGAAGTAGGCGCCGTCGATGGCCGCCACGGCCTGGTCCCGCTCGAGGCGTCCCTGCGCGAAATCGTCGAGTATTTCCGCGATGGGCTTCACGGTCCGAGCGCCTTGTCGATTTCGCGGTCTACGGCGGATTTAGCGCTCAGGTAGTCCAGGCCGTTACGCACCGCGAGCGCAGCCACGTCGTCGTGCTCAGACTTCCACCGGGTGGCACCGGTCGGCAAGGTCACTACTTTGACGCGAACGGGCCCCAACGTCGTGTCCACGGTGCGCTCCCGGCGCGGCAGCATCCGCTTGGCGACCTCGTGCAGGCGCACGCCGATGGTGGTCGATCCCGCGAAGAGTTCGTCCAGCACGGCATCGAGCCGCGCCTCGTCGACGAGGACCGACAGGCGCGTACCCGGGCGCGCCTTCTTCATGACGATCGGGGTGAGGAAGACATCCCGTGCCCCCGTGGCGAACAGGGCGTCCATCAAGGGCTGGAAAGCCTCCGGCGTCATGTCGTCGATGTTGCACTGCACTTCGAGGTTGGTCTCCGCCTCGATGCGGGCCGTCACTTCGCCAAGGGACAGACGCAGAACATTGGGCACGCGGAAGTCCTTCATGCCGACGCCGTAGCCGATCGTCGTCGCCTTGAACCCGGTCGGCGCGTCGAACTGATCGACGGCGCAGTCGAGGATCGCCGCCCCCGTGGGCGTCGTCGCCTCGCCGTCCACGCCGCCGTATCGGCAGGGCGCGCCCTTGAGGATCTCGGCCGTGGCGGGCGCCGGTACCGGCATCACGCCGTGCTCGCAACGGACCATGCCGCTGCCGAGTTCCACGGGGCCGCAGAAGACACGATCCGCATCGAGGTAGTCGAGACCGATGGCCGCACCGGCGATGTCGACGATGGAGTCGGTCGCACCAACCTCGTGGAAATGGATCGCCTCGACCGTGGTGCCGTGGATCTTGGCTTCCGCCACCGCGATGGACTCGAACATCGCCCCGGCCCGCTCGCAGACCTTGGGCGCGAACCCCGCACGGTCGAGGATGCCCTTGATCGTCGACAGGTGGCGGTGCGGCCGGTCGATGCCGTCGCGCAAGCGCACCGTCGCTTGGGTGCCCGTGATGCCCATCTTCTTGCCCGGCTCGACGACGAGTTCGAACTCGTCGGCCAGTTCGAGCTTGTCGAGTTCGGCCTTCAGGTACGCCGCCGGAACGCCGACGTCGATCAAGGCGCCCAAGTGCATGTCGCCGGCGATGCCGGCGAAGCACTCGTAGAACAGCGCGCGCTGGCTCACGGCGAGTCGCCCAACGGGGACTCGCCGAGTCCACCTGAGCTCATGCGAGCAGGGTGTGCGTCGGGCCGCAGAACCGGTCGATGGCGATGCCTTGCGTGCAGGCATTGGCACACGGCTGGCCATCGCAGGACAGGCAGGCCTCGGCGTTCGTCGCGAGCATCGCGTATTCGCGGCGCGCGAAGTCCACGTCCTGGTAGTCGACCGCATACATCCGCGTGCGCAACACCTCCTGGATCGGCACGCCGTACGGGCAAGCGCCGGCGCAGTCGTTGCAGACGTTGTTGCAGTACGTTTCCTTGTTCAGGTGCGCATAGCGCTCGAGAAGGTCCATGTCGCCGTAGGCGAGCTTCTCCCACCCGGACGCGCCGAGGAACTCGTCGATCTTCTCGATGCTGTTCATGGTGATCACCGCCCCGTCCACATCCGGGTTGGACAGTACCCAGCGCAACGCCGCCTGGGCGTAGGTCGCACCGTCCTTCTCGAACGGCCGCATGTCGTTGAGGCGTCCGCCGCGCAAGGTCTTCATCACCGTGACCCCCACGCCCTTGGCCCTGCCCTTGGCGAGCGCGCGCGGCAAGTCCTGCTGGGTGGCCACCCAGTCCATGGACCGGGTGACGCGTTCGAAGAACTTCGGATCCTGGCCGAAGTTGTGCGCGACGAGCACGGCGTCCACCAAGTCCTCCTCGAACGCGTACTCGAGACAGTCGACGAGGTGGCCCGCATGGCCCGACATGCCGGAAAAGCGGATCTTGCCTTGCTCCTTGGCGCGGTCCATGAAGGCATGCCACTCCGGATTGCGAACGACCGCCAGGTCGTTGACCGCGTGGTTCATGTAGATGTCGACGTAGTCCATCTGCAGCCGGCGCAGAGATCCTTCCAGCATCTCCATGAGCCACTCGGCGCTACTGTCCGGTTCCTGCATGATCTTGGACGTGATCACCACCTGGTCGCGCTTGCCTTTCAGTGCGCGACCGAGGGCGATCTCCGAGTTGCCGCCCGTGTAGCTTTCCGCGGTGTCGAAGTAGTTGATGCCGCGATCCAGGGCGTGGTGCACCAGGTCCTCTTGACCCGGGCGGAGGCTCGCCGTGCCGAACGAGACGTCCGAGATCTTGTACCCCGTGCGGCCTAGGGTGGCGTAGCGACGGACCTCGCCAGGCTGCGTGGGATCGTTGGCCCAAGCGCTTGCCAGCGGCAGTGCGGCGGATGCAGCGGCGCTTGTACGCAGGAAACCGCGGCGGCTGGTGGACACGTTGGCGCTCGCCATGACACTCCTCCCCAAATGCGGATGTGACGCAGAACCCAACTAAGGGTACGCCCCTCGGCCGGCTATTGCGAATGTCCGTCAGCCGAGAAGCGTCTCCCAGGGCCCGGTGATGGCGAACGTGATCCCAGGCAACTGCAGGTTCACGAAGAGCCAATCGCCGGCCCGGCAGGCACCGCACCATTCGCCGCCGCGATAGTCGCCGTTGAAGCCGCGCAGCCCGTCGAGCACCACCGCGTTCTCGGCGACGGTGACGATGTCGCCGTCCGCCGTCAGCAACTGCAACCGGGTAGGCGAACCGCCGTCCTCGCAAAGCAGCAGCCCGAGACCCGGCAGGCTCACCAGGTTGTCGGGCATGTCCAGCGTCTCGCGGCCTGGCGATTCGTAGAGCAGCGTCAGCCGGTCGTCGGCGACGCCGAGTTCCCAAACCTGGCCCTTGCCGGCCGAGCCGCCGGTGGTGGCGACGAAATACAGTCGCCCCCCGTCGAACCAGCAGCCTTCGAGGCGGCGGAACGCCTTCCCGCCAAGCGCCTCGCCCTGGTCGAAGACGGCCCGGCTGTCCAAGGCCTCCGGGTCGCCGATGTCCACCCAAGCTACCGGCGCTGCGGACCCAGGGCGATCTTCCGGGTCGGCTCGGCCATCGATCGCCAGCATCTGCAGTTGGCCCGGCCCGCGCAGCGCCTCAGGCCCCATCGCACGTCCGGCGGGCACGAATCGGTAGAGCCCGGCGCGGCGCTCGTCCTCGGTGAGATAGACGATGCCGGTCCCGGGGTTCACGGCCGCCGCCTCATGCTTGAATCGCCCGAGCCCCGGAATTGGGTGCGGATCTCCGACACCGTCCGCAGGAACCTCGAAGACGAAACCGTGGCGCCGCGACACGCGGTGGGTGGACGGGTCCGCAAGCGTCTCCTCGCACGTCAGCCAACTCCCCCACGGCGTCGGTCCACCCGAGCAGTTCTTGTACGTGCCGGCCAGGGACACCCGCGACGAGAGCCAGTCGCCGGCCACCGCGTCGAACGTCAACGTCGTGGTACCGCCGCCGCAGGTCGGATCGTAGACCGGCCGGTCCGCCAGCAGCGGCGCGAGCGTGATCTCATGGTTGCGCACCAAGGTGACGGTGCGACCGTCGGGCGCCGGAAAAGCGCCCATGCCGTCATGCAAGCCAGAGACCACGTTGCCGTCGTCCGTGGCATCGAGCGACCAACTGACTGACTTGTAGCTGAACCCGGGCGGCAGCCGGAGCAGCGGGGCACCGGTGGTCTGATCGGCCACCGGCCGCAATTCCGGAACCGGACGCCTTGCGGTCGCGCGACCCTTCAACGCGAAGGCCGAGACGGCAAACGCCGTGCCGCTGACCGCGGATGCGAGGAGTTGCCGTCGCGTGGCCATGCCGGGGATGGTATCAGCGCCCAGAGGCCCCTCATTTCCCTGACCGCGGTTCATCTTTACAGTTGGACCAACTCCTTTACGAGGCCGCATGCGTTGAAGGTCGTGCAGGTCCTGCCCGCGCTGGACGGCGGCGGCGTCGAGCAAGGCACGCTGGAGATCGCCCGCGCGCTGGTCAGGGCGGGACACGAGTCCATCGTCGTCTCGAACGGCGGACGGTTGGTGGACACCTTGACCGACGAAGGCTCTCGACACGTGGCCTGGAACATAGGCCGCAAACGGCCTTCGATTGCCTTCGACGTTCGCAGGTTCCGCCGTTGGCTGGACCAGGAACACCCCGACGTGGTCCACGCCCGTTCCCGGTTGCCGGCGTGGGTGGCTTGGCTGGCCTGGCGGCGCATGGCACCCGCCGCCAGGCCGCGGTTCGTCACCACAGTTCACGGCCTCTATACGGTGAACCGCTACAGCGCGGTGATGACGAGAGGCGAACGCGTCATCGCCGTCTCGGAGACGGCGCGCCGGTACGCCCTGGGCAACTATCCGGGCCTCGACGCCGACCGCGTCGTACGCATCTACCGCGGCGTCGACGCCACGCGTTTCAACAAGGGCTTCCGACCGTCGGTGGACTGGCTTCGGCGTTGGCGTGCCGCATACCCGGCCCTAGGCGACCGGCCGATGGTCGTGCTGCCCGGGCGGATCACGCGCCTCAAAGGCCACGCCGACTTCATCGCGGCGATGACGAACCTCCGTGCCAGGGGCATCGATGCCGTAGGCGTCGTCGTGGGCGGGGTCGAGTCAAAGCACCGGTCGTACCAGGAGGCGCTCGCGAAACGGGCACCGGATCTCGTATTCACGGGCCACCGGTCGGATGTCCGGGAAATCATGGCGCAAGCTGCGGCGGTCGTCTCCCTGTCAACGCACCCCGAGTCCTTCGGACGGACCGTGCTCGAGGCCCTCTCCCTCGGTACACCCGTGATCGGCTACGACCATGGCGGCGTGGGCGAGATCCTCGCGACCGTGTATCCCGAGGGCCGCGTACCGGTCGGCGACCACGCTGGTGTCGCCGACGGGCTGGCGAGCATCCTCGCGGACCGGCGCGCGGCGTGCCAGGCAGTCTGCGACCACGACTTCGACGTCGGGCGCATGTGCGCGGAAACCATGGCGGTCTACGCCGAACTCGGGCGCGCACCATGACGTTCACGACCGTCGTCATCGTCGTCGCCGTGGCCGCTGGGTACTTTTCGTTCAGGTACGCCTGGTGGCGACCCGCGGTGGATGATCGCCACCCCCGCATCCTGATGTACCACATGATCCGTCCGCGCCTGCCCGGCGGTCGCTTCAACAAGCTCCGGGTCGCACCCGAGCGGTTCGAGCAGCAACTGCGCCACCTGGCCGAAAACGGCTGGCGTTTCGCCTTCCTGTCCGAGCTCGGGGATCTGGCGGGCACGCCGAAGACGGTCGTTTTGACCTTCGACGACGGCTACCGGGACAACTACCTCGCAGCGCATCCGCTGCTGGCCAAGTACGGCGCCAAGGCGACTCTGTTCCTGGTGGCGGACCGCTTCGACCGGGACTGGTCGACCTCGAAGAAAGCCCACCACGACTCCGGCGAGTTGATGCGCGAGGAGAAGCTTAGCGACGAGGAACTGCGCACGATGCTCGACTCTGGCCTGTGGGAACTCGGCGCGCACACGCTCACGCATCCCCTGCTCACGGACCTTTCGGACTCCGAGCGGCACATCGAAGTCGCCCGCGCCAAGACCGACATCGAGGCCCGCTTCGACACCACGGTCGAAGCCTTCGCCTATCCATTCGGAATCTACACCGACGACGATGTGGCGAAGGTCGATCAGGCGGGCTACCGTTTCGCCGTGACCACCGACGCCGGAGTCAGTACGGACATCGAAGCCGAGGCGCTCAGACTCAAGCGCGTCAAGATCAGCGGCAAGGAGGGCCGGTTGGGGTTTCTCACGCGATTGCGCACGGGCCGACGGGGACTCGTGGAATGAACGTCTGCCTGGTGCTCGCCGGCAACGAGGAGGGCGGGCTGGAGACCCACGTCGTCGACCTCGCGAACGGCCTTGCGCGGCTCGGCGACGACGTGACGGTCGTCGCCCATGCGCGGTACGGGCCGCGGTTCGCGTCGACGGTGACGTTCTCCCCGCTCGACCTCGCCCGGTCGCGTCGCAACCCCTCCCTGCGACGCGGTCTTCAGCAGCGAATTCGCGATGCGGCCGCAGAGGTCGTGCACGCGCATGCGGGCAAGGCCGCCGCCCTCGTGGCCGCAGCCGACGTCGCCGCCCCGACGGTGGGCACCATCCACGGCATGAAGAAGGACCTCTCCGCGTATCGGCGCTTCGATGCCGTCATCGGCGTGAGTCCGCGGGTCTTGACGAGTCTCGTCCATCCGAACAAGACCGTGATCTACAACGGCGTGCCGGGCGCGCCGCCTGCCATGACGGGCGCACAACTGCGCGGTCGTTTCGGGATAGCGCCCGGGCAGCCCGTCGTGGTCGCGGTGGGCCGACTGGTGCCGGTCAAGGGATACGACCGCCTCATCGAGCTGTGGGATGGCAGCCTCGGGCACCTGCTGCTTGTCGGCGAGGGCCCCGAGCGGAGCCGGCTGGCCGCGCTCGCAGAAGGCAAGCCGGTCACCCTCGCGGGCTTCAGGAGCGACGCGCGGGCGATCATGGGCGGGGCCGATCTGATGGTGTTCGCCTCCGAACGCGAGGGCTTCCCCTATGCGCTCGCCGAGGCCCTGGTGGCGCAGTTGCCCGTGGTGTCGACGCCGGTGCCTGGTGCCGTGGACCTGCTGCCCACGGAGCATCTCGCCCCGATCCCCCATCTCAAAAGCGTCATCGCCCGTTGCGTTGCCGATCTCGCCGCCACCCGAGACCGCATGCAAGCTGCTTTCGAGCACGCAGCCCGCGCTCTCAACGTCGAGCACATGGTGCTTGCAACGCGGGCCGTCTACGCCACGCTCGTGCGGAGCCCTCAGCCGGGGCGCGCGAGGGGCGTGCCCCTCGCAAGAAGATGACGGAACCGAAGCCCGGGTTAGCGGTATTGATCGTCTCGGACGGCGTTCCCGGCCATGTCAGCCAGGCGCGCGGCCTGGTCCGCTGGCTGGCAACGCGATTCTCAACCCACGCCGACGAGCACCGGGTCGACCTGCGTGCCCGGTCCTTGGCACGTCTCGTACTCCCGCCCCTGCTGCGGCGTGAAACGGCCGGGCTCGCCGCTTACCGACTCTTTCACGGCGAACCGCCACGGCCCGACGGCCCGATCGACGTCGTGGTCTCCGCGGGCGGCAATACGGCCTTCGCGAACGTCCTGCTGGCACGACACCTACGCCGACCCAACGTGTTCCTGGGGTCGCGGCGTCGGCTTCCCGGCCGCTGCTTCACCGCGCACCTCACGCTCGAACCGACGGGCGATGCATCGAACATCGTCATGACCGTCGCTCCGAGCCCGTCGACCGACGCGGAGATGGCGGCCCGTGGGCGCACCTTCGCGGAACGTCATGGAATGGAGAGCGAGCGCCTGTGGTTGATGGCTTGCGGCGGCGACGGCGCCGGCAAGACGTACCGCGTCAAGCACTGGCGGAAGCTCGGAGGCTGGATGAACGAGCTCGCCGCTCGTCACGGGGTGCGCTGGCTCATCTCCACGTCGCGGCGCACCGGGCGTACAGCCGAAGATGCGTTGCGTGCCGCCCTCGCCCCCCACAACGTCGCCTACGCGGTGTGGTGGAGCCGACGCGAGGAGCGCATTCTCGGCGATCTCATGGGCGCCGCCGAGCGGCTCTTCGTCACGGTGGACAGCATGTCCATGATCAGCGAATGCATCGCCGCGGCCAAACCGCTGATCCTGGTCCACACCGGCGACGGCGCACCGAACCAGCGCTACCAAGACGCGCTCGCGAAGTACCAGCGTCTCGAACTGTGCGGCAATTACGAAGTCGGTGCGGGGGTCGACGACCAAGTCACCTCGCCCCCGTCGCTCGCGACGTTGATCGAGCCGCAAATCGACGAACTCGCCCGCCGGATCGCACGGTGTTGAGGGGTTTCGCATCACGGGGTGCCAAGGACGCCGAGCTGGCGCTGAAGGCGTTCCGCGCACCGCTGTTCCGGGCGCTGTACCGCAACCGACCCACGTACCTGTGCCCGGCGTGCCGCTACGCGGGCCCGTTCATGAACAAGGGCGCGCGGACCGACGCGAAGTGTCCGGCCTGTGGCGCGCTGGAACGCACCCGGCTGCACTTCGCGGTACTCGAACGCGTCCTGGAGGAGGTCGATCCGGCATCGCGGGACATCCTGCACATCGCTCCCGAGCCGATCCTGCGCCGCCACCTGCGCCGGCGGTTCCGCGGCTACCGATCCGGCGACCTCAACCGCCGCGACGTCGACGTGGTGCTGGACATCCAATGTCTGCCGTTCGCCACCGGGAGCTTCGACTGCGTCTTCGCCTCCCACGTCCTCGAGTATCCCGTCGACGACGTCGCCGCCATCGCCGAGGTCCGTCGCGTGCTGCGGCCCGCCGGCCTCGCCATCCTGCCCGTACCGCTGATGGGCGCCTGCACGGTCGATCGAACCGCGCGCGACCCGGTCACCCGGTTGATGCACGAACCGGGTCTCGACTACTTCGCCCGCTTCGAGCCCCACTTCGATCGCGTCGAGGTCATCCGCTCCGACGAGGTCGATGCGCGCTACCAGCCGTTCGTGCGCTGTCCGGACGAAAGCGTGCCCATGCCCATCCGGGCATCAGCGGGCGTCTTCGTCGACGCCGTCCCGGTGTGCTACGCATGACGCGCGCAGTCATCCTGGCTGGACTCCTGATGGTCGCCGTCACGGGCCGCGCCGAGCAATTGCACTACGACGCCCAGGTGGCCTGGATACGCGCCGGTACCGTGGATCTCTCCGCTGAACGGGACGGCGACCGTTACGAGCTGAGCGGCATGGTCGCCACGACTGGGGCCATGAACCGCTTCTTCCGCTGGCAGGGACGTTTCGCGGCGACGGGACGTTTCGTCGACGGCTACCCGGTCACCAACGCCTATCTGCTCCTCGAAGACGATGGCGAGACCCGCGAAGTGCTGCTGGCGTTCCAGGACAAGACCACGATCCACGCGACCGACCGCGAGTCCGAGGAGGTCGAGCAGCCGCCCGGCTCCGACCTGATGTCCGCCACGTTCTTGGCCCGGCATTGCTTGGCCGACGGCACGATCGTCCACGACGGCGAAGACACGTATCGGGTGGACCTGCTCTCTTCGGGGACCAGCCGACTGCAGGGCGGCCCGAACGCCTACTCCGGTCCGGCCAGGCGATGCGCGTACCGGTTCTACGAGGACGGCCGCCGTGCCCGCCGGATCACGGTCTGGACTGCCGCCATCCACGGGCGCGAAGTCCCCGTGCGCATTCGCATCCGCGTGCCGGTGTTCCCCGACGGCGTCCTGCGCCTGCGCTTCGACCGGTAGCAGACGCCGGTACGTCCGCGCATGAAGCAAATGCCAGAGCGAGCCGGCTTTTGGGGCGCTCAAGGAGCCAGTTCGCCGAAGACCTCGTCGTCGTGCTCGCCGAGTTTCGGTGCGCGGCGCGAAATCGCCCAAGGGCTGCCGGTGAGCGCGTACGGGGCGCCGGGATAGACGATCGTGCGGTCGATGTCCTCGTGGTGCACCGGCACCTGGAACCCCCGCGCCTTGAAGTGCCCGTCCTCGAAGGCCTCCTCGGGTGCGTTCACAACTCCGACGGCCAGCCCCGCGCGCTGGCAGCCGACGAAGAAATCCTGTGCGGACACGCGCGACGCGATGAGCTTGAGTCCCTCCCGACCAGCACCGAAGATGGCAGTGATCTCGTCGTCGCTGCCGATCCTCGACAGGTCGAACGGCCCTTCCCAGTTGGCACCCATCTCCAGGAAGACGGCCTCCGGCAGTTCGGCGTCCAAGCCCAGTTCCTTCAGCCAGTCGTAAAGGGCCGCGAACTCCCTCGGCTGGCGCGGCGGCACGCCCGTGTTGGCGTGGCGACCGTCGGCGCAGAGCTGCTGGGTCTCCCGCGAGGGGGACACCGACGCATGCCGCCCGGTTTGCCGCTGCACCGTGCGCTGCGCCACCAGCCACGAATAGGACGCCGCCTCGGTGGTGACGTTCGATGCCGCCGTCATGCTCACGTCGATGAACTGGCCGCGCCCGGACACCGACCTGTAGAGGAGAGCGGTCAACGCCGACAGGAAGGCGAAATGGGCTGCGGTCTGGTAGCCCTGCAGCGGTCCGCGGATCGGCGGCAGCGCGTGGTCGTCGTAGCCGCAACTCCAGGGCGGACCGGACGCCGCCATGATGGTCAGATCGGTGAAAGGCAAGTCGCTCTTGGCATCGTCTCGGCCGTACGGAGTGACGGCGACGTGGATCAGTTCCGGACGCAGTCGCGCGAGATCCTCGTAGTCGAGGCCTAGCGCCCCAAGCCGACGACGTGGCTCGGCCTCCAGGAGGACGTCCGCCGTGCCGATCAGGGAAAGGAAGCGGTCGCGGCCCGCCTCGTCGTCGAGGTCGATCACGACCCCCCGCTTGCTGGTGTGGTAGTGCCACCAATAAAGGCTGCGATCAGCGCCGGGCTCATCGCCCGCGAACGGCGGATAATCCCGGCTCGGGTCGCCTCCCGGCGGCTCGACCAGGATGACGTCTGCGCCCATGTCGCCGAACAGCTTCCCGGCAAGCGCGATCGGTTCGCGCGCCAATTCGATGACGCGCAGTCCCGTCAACGCGCTCATACCACGCCCTCGGCGTGCAGCGCCTCAACGTCCTCCGCCGAGAAGCCGAGCAACGTTGTGAGCACGTCGGCGGTGTGCTCGCCCAGGCACGGGCCGCCGCGTTCAAAGCGCCATTCCGTCTCCGAGAAGTGGGCCGGCTGGCCGTCGACCCGCACATCGCCCATCTTCGCGTGGTGCACCGTGGGCCAAAGCCCGAAGTCGGCTGTGCTGGGGTCGATGTCGATTCGCTCCTGCGGCTTCATCACGGCCGCGACGGGCACGCCGGCGCCGCGCAGCAACTGCTCTACATCGAACTTGCCTTGCGGCGCCGTCCACGCGGTGATGTTTACGTCCAGCGGATCCTGGTTAGCGTGGCGGGAGTCGGGGCTGGCGAACGTGGGATCGTTGCACCACGCCTCGCCCACGACCTTGGTGAACGCTTCCCAATCGGCCTGGTCGCGACACGCGATCGCCACCCAGTCGTCGTCGCCCGCGCACGGGTATATGCCGTGCGGCGCCATGGGCGGCCAGAACGAGCGATTCGCGTGGGGCCGGCCCGATCGCCGGCTGGGACGCTGGTTGACCGTCCAATCCAGCAGCGCCGGGCCGTGCAGCGAGAGCGCCGACTCCGTGCAAGCGAGATCGACCCACTGCCCCTCGCCCGTGCGCTGGCGATGGATCAACGCGAGCAGGATCGCCATGGCCATGTAGTAGGCGCCGGTGTGGTCCATGTACGAGTAGCCCCATCCCGCCGGTTCCAGACCCGGCAGACCCGAGGTGAAGGTCAGCCCGGAGACCGCCTGCACGATCGGGCCCCAGGTCTTGAAGTCGCTGTACGGCCCGACGTGGCCGAAGCCGCAGTTGGAGACGTAGATGATGTCGGGCTTGATTTCCTTCAGCCGCTCGTAGCCGAAGCCCCAGCGCTCGAGGACACCTTTGGCGAAGTTCTCGCTGACCACGTCCGAGATCTCGATCAAGCTGGTCAGGATGTCCTTGGCACGCTCGTCGCGCAGGTTCAGCGTGATGCCGTACTTGCCGGCGTTGTGATTGTTGAACGCACCGCCCATGTCGATGCCGCGGCGGTCGTCCACGTAGGGGGGCGTGCCGCGCAGGATGTCCCAGCGGCCTTCGCGGACGGGGTCTTCGATGCGGATGACCTCCGCGCCGAACGACGCCAGCCACCGGGTCGCGCCCGCCCCCGCCAACTGGCCGGTGAAGTCGCAGATGCGAAACGCCGATAGCGCCTGCGGCCGATCGGCGGCTGGCGACGATTCACTGTCCGGCATGGATCTCCCATGTACGCCTTGAACGCGTGCGAGTTTGTCTAATCACGCGCGCACTTGTCGAGTTGGACCGTTGGCGCCAAGCGTCCGCTCCGTCGGACAGCAGTCCCGTTGACCGCTGGCGCCCACACTTGCCAAGATGGCGCCACCCTCACTCGCGAGACCTCCCATGCCCCAACAGAACTCGTCCGCCGCCACGGCGATCTCTCCCGCCGACGGGCCGGTTGCGGTGACCGGCGCCAGCGGCTACATCGGCTCCTGGATCGTCCACGACCTGATGGAGCAAGGCTACGAGGTGCGCGCCTGCGTGCGCGACGTCTCGAAGCCGGAGAAGGTCGACCATCTGCTCGCGCTCAACGACGAGGGCTTGCGGGGACACACCACGCTCGCGGTAGGCGACATCTTCGAAGCGGGCAGCTACGACGAGGCGTTCGCCGGCTGTTCCGCCGTCATGCACGCGGGCGCCGCCGTCGGCTACAACCGCGAGACGCCCCAGGAGGTGTACGACGGTTGCTTTACCGAGGTGCGCCACGTCCTCAACTCGGCCCGCAAATCGAACGCGCTCAAGCGCTTCATCTTCACGAGTTCCTTCGCCGCGGTCGGCCACCCGCGTCCCGAAGGCTACGTGTTCACCGAGAAGGACTGGTGCGGCGACAACATCGAGGGCTACGGCGGACGCTGGACGGAGGACAACATCCCCAAGAACCGCGACCTCGCCTACGCCATGGCCAAGGCCGCGGCGGAGCGGATGCTCTACGAAGCGGCGGACGAGGACGGTGCGTTCGCGGCCATGTCGATCCTGCCATTGCACGTGATCGGACCGCTGATGTGCGCCAACCACGACCAAGGCTGGAGCTGGCAGAACTGCATCCGCTACATGCTGATGGGCAAGTCCTACAAGAAGTCGCGCGGCGGGCGCATGTTGTGGAACAACGTTGACGTCCGCGACGTCGCCCGCGCCCATCGCCTGTGCGCGGAGAGCACGGTCGCCCAGAACGGCTCCCGGTACATCCTCTCGGCGGCGGACCGCTCCGGTGAACTGTTCACCTGGCAGATGCAGGCGCGCCTCAAGGAGTTGTTCCCCGGGATCGCTGAAATCGGCGGCGAGGAGATGGCCGACGACGCGCCGGCCCAGAAGACCTACGATTCGCCGCGCTCGTACTGCCTGCTCGCCGTAGAGGAACTCGGGCTCACCACCTACCCCATAGACGACACGCTGAAGGCCACCGGCGACTCGTACTACCGGCTCGGGCTGCTATAGGCGTACCACCGGCCCCCAGCGCGAGCCGTTGAGGCTGGTCCGGAACAGGTCGGGATTGCGCATCGCCCGCCACTCGGACCACCCGAACGCCGGGTCCAACGCGTTCAGAAAGAGCGCGATCGCGTTGCCGTGGGAACTCACCACCATGGTCTGACCCCGCGCGGCGGTTGCGAGCCGTGAAATGCAACCCACAACACGGTCCTGGCATCCTCGACTCGACTCGCCGCCCGGGACCGCGAGGTCGAAGTCCTCCCACGTCTTGCGCAGAATCCCCTCGAAGTCCCGGATCCAACGCCCCGACAGTCGGCGTTCGCGGAGTTCGGAGTCGATCTGCAGCTCGATCCCGGCCGCCTGGCAGAACGGCCGCACCGTCTCGACGGCGCGAACGAACGGGCTTGAGACGACCTGTTCGATTCCCAGCAGCGCGAGCCTTGCGCGCAGTTCGTCGGCCTGCAAGACGCCAGCTTCGGACAGCGGCCAGTCCGACTCGGGAAGGGCGGGATCTACGGTGCTTTGGGCGTGGCGCAGCAGGTAGACCGTCGTCCCGCCGCGAAGGCGTTCACCCAAATGCCACCATCATCCGCACTTCGATGCTGCGCCGCGGCGGCGCGTCCGGCGGCGACGTCGGGTCATCGAACGACGTGTGCGGGCATACGGCAGCCCGCCGACCGCGGGTGTCGAGCTGCTTGATGAAGAGCAACTCGTCCGTCGCCATGCGAGAAACGTAGCAGAACCGGTGGGCCGGATTGGGTAGCGGCATCGCCGACTTGCCGCTGGTGCCGGCGGTGTTGTAGCCCGTGTAGTAGTAGTCGACGACGTCGTCGTCCGCCAGCGAGGCCGCGTCCACGACGGCTAGCGGGTTCTTGAACACCGGGTTGTCGAATGGCTGCCAGGAGTTGTACCAAGCGAACTCGCGCCCGGGGTAGTCGTCCAGGCGCAAGCCTCGCTTCTCCAACGCGCGTGCCGCCATGTCGCCGGGATCGGCCAGGCTGTAGTCGCAGTGCAGGAAGCGCGCGTAGGCCTTGTTGAAATCGCTGGTGTCCTCCGTGCGGATCACGTGCTGGGTGATGAACACCTCGCTGCCGCCGGTCGTGCGCTTGGCGAGCGCCTCGATCTCCGGGTAGTAGACGGCCTTGACCTCCGCCTCGTCGCGGAAGTCCTCGACCGCGGATGACAGCGCGAGCAGCGTGAAACCGTTCTCGTCCAAGTCGACCCGGCCCGCCGCAAGCCGGTCGCGCACGTCGTGAATATCCACCGCGTGCTTGGACGTGTTCGCGCGCCGGGATTCGCGGTCGCCGATGCGCGGAATGTCGTCCCGCGCCCGCCACTCTTCGTTCAAGTATCGGACTTCGGCCTGCACGCTCATCGATCGAACCTCAAAGAGTCTCGAATACGGCCAGTGTCGCGCATTCGACGCCGTTCGAGCAAGCCGAGCCGACAGCCAAATCGCATGCCAACGCAACGAAACGGCGATTTCCTACAAGCCGAATGGCGGATCTCGCTAACGGTCGGACGCGCCTTGCCCTTAACTGTGTCCCCGCACGCCAGCCACACGACATCGAGACCCGATATGTTAGGTTCCAACCATGCAAGCGAAAGCCACGCCCGCAAAACACACCACCTCGCCCGACCGGGGGTCACTGGCGCCCGTCCGTGCCACCCTCGCCGCACAACACGCGAACGCGTTGTACCAGTTCGTGCCGCCGGTGGTGTGTGACGAGGAAGGCTATCCGTACGAGGACAGCGCGGTGTCGGAGGGCGACCACCACTTCCGGTTGATGTGCGATCTCCGCCAGGCTGCGGAGGTCCGATTCGAGCAGTCACCCGCGGTCGTCATCAGGAGCGACATGGCCCTCTACTTCGAGGAGGGCAACCGCGCCGGCGTCGTCGTCCCCGACCTGTTCGTAGCGTTCAGCCAGACGGCTGGTGGCGCCGAGCTGTCGTACAAGGTGTGGGAGGAAGGCACCGTCCCCGCATTCGTGCTGGAAATCACCTCCAAGGACAACTGGCGGCAGGACGTGGGTGCCAAGCGGCGTCTCTACGAGGACCTCGGGATCGCCGAGTACTGGATCATCGACCTGACGGGGCGACTGGCCAAACCGATTACGGGGCTGCGCCTCGGGCCCGATGGCGTGTATCGCGAGATCGAGGAACACCCCTCCGGCGTCTGGTTGAGCGAAGTGCTCGGTGTCGAACTGCTGATGCTCGACGGCGAATGCCGGGTCCGCGATCTACAGACGGGCGACGTCGTGCCGACCTATTTGGAGGCACATGCGGCCCAGCGGCAGGCCGAAGCGGCCCAGCAGCAGGCCGAAGCGGCCCAGCGGCAGGCCGAAGCGGCTCGCGAAGCCGCGGAGGCTCGGGTCGCCGAACTCGAAAGACGTCTCGCGGACGCGGAACGCCGTTAGAGGACCTCGTCAATACCATCGCGCCTTGTCCACGACGTTGCGCAACGGTTCGCCGGCAAGAAAGCGGCGCGCATTGTCGGCCAGGAGCTCGTAGCGCCGCTCCGCAATGTCCACCGCGTCGGCGACCGCCACGTGCGGCGTGATGAGCACGTTGTCCTGCCGCCACAACGGATGGTCAGCGGGCAACGGCTCGATCTCGAAAACGTCTAGGCCCGCACCCGCGATCTCTCCTTGTGCCAACGCGGCCGTCAAGTCGTCGAGTTTCGCGGTCATGCCCCGCCCGATGTTGATGAAGTAGGCCGACCGCTTCATCAGCCGGAACCGCTCGGCGTTCCACATGAACTCGGTCTCCGGCGTATGCGGCACCGTGGTGATGACGAAATCCGCGTCGGGCAGCAGGCGGTCGAGGTCCGCCGGCGGATGGATCTCGGCCGGGGAGTCGTGCTCGGGACGCGGATCGACCCCGACGACATTGCCCCCGAGCGCGGCGCACAGGCGCGCGGCTTCCGATCCGATACCGCCCACGCCGTTGATGAGTACCACCGAGCCGACGACGTTGACGTAGCCGTGCTTGCGCACGCTGCGGTCCCACTGCCCCCGAGCTTGCGCCTGCGTCCAATACGGCAAGCCGCGGGACAGCGCGAGGAGGAACATCAGGATGTGGTGGGCGATGTGGTCCGAGTAGATGCCGCGCGGATTGGTGATCGTCACCGGGTGGTCGATCAGACCCTGGTAGTAGTACCCGGGGAACGGTCCCGCGAACGGGTTCTGCAGCCAACGCAGGTTGCGCGCGCTCGGTAGCTGTTCCGGCGACACCCAGCCGTAGGCCGCTTCCGCACGTGCGACCGCGGTGGTCGCGGCGGCCTCATCCTCCGCAACGACGACGTCGAGGCCGGGGACGTCCTGCCGAAGTCGCTCGGCCCAACTGCGCATATCGTCGTCGATGGGCGGCAGCATCGCGAATACCGCCTGGTTGGATGGGTTGGTTGCGTTCGCCATGGGTGCTCCCGTTCGGTCTATGCTTAGCCGCTTTTCGCGGGAGAATAAACGATGCTCGAACGATTCAAGGTCCCGGAAAGCCAGGCCATCCGGGTACCCCCGGACACCATGCGTGGTGTGGTCGAATCGATCTTCACGACGCTCGGAATGTCCGACGACGACGCCGCCAAGTGCGCGGACGTGCTGATCTACGCGGACGTGCGCGGCATCGACTCACACGGCGTCAGCAACATGATGCGGGCCTACGTCGCGGGCCTGAAAGGCGGCTACATCAATCCCAAGGCCGCCATGAAACGGACCAGCGACTTCCCCGCCGCCGTGTCCGTCGACGGCGACGGCGGCTTGGGCCTCGGGCAGGGCCGGGAACTCATGGAACTCGCCTGCGAGCGCGCGAAGACAAATGGGGTCGCGGTAGTGACCGCCTACAACAGCGGCCACTACGGCCCGTCGGCCTACCACGCGCATCTCGCGCTGGCGCACGACATGATCGGCGTGTCCATGACGGCGGGTGGCCTGCAGGTCGCGCCGACCCAAGGCGCGGAGCCGTTGCTGGGCCTGAATCCGATTGGGATTGCGGCCCCGTCGCGTAAGGAACCGCCTTTCATCTTCGACGCGTCGATGAGTTCGGTGGCGGGCAACAAGATCTCCCTCTTGAAACGCGTCGGCGGAGACGCTCTCCCCGGTTGGATCGCCGCGGCGGACGGCACGCCGATCATGTCCGAGGGGCCGGTACCCGACCGGTTCCTCATGCTGCCCTTGGGCGGCACGCGCGAAATCGGCTCGCACAAGGGCTTCGGGCTGTCGATGTTGGTGGAGGTCCTGTGCAGCGCGCTCACCGGCACCGGTGCCGGGCCCCACCGCCGGCAACGCTCCGCGCACTACTTCATGGCCTACAACGTGGCCGCGTTCACCGACATCGACACGTTCAAGGACGACATGGACGCCTACCTGCGCTCGATCCTCGACTGCAAGCCGGCACCGGGCGAGACCCGCGTCGTCTACCCCGGCATTCCGGAGCACGAGGCGGAAATCGATCGCTCGGCCAACGGCATTCCCTACCACCCCGAAGTGATCGAGTGGTTCAACGGCGTGATGGGGGAGCTGGGAATCGAGTCGCCACTGGCGGGCTGAAGCCGTCACCGCGTTGCATCAAGCCTCTCGACTTTCGCCTGCCGCGAGCGTCGCTTCGTTGATCGTCGCCGTAGCCGCAACAAAGCGGTCCGCGGGATCCCCCTGGAGTTCCAAATCTGCCGCCAAGAGACCGATTCGACCGTCGACGGGCAACTCGCGGATTCCTCCCGCTATCAGGTCGCGACGCCATTGATCGAGCGGAATGGCGATCGCAGTCGTTGCTGCCGGACGAGCATGGTGACTTCCCAGAAACTGATTGCGGACACGGCCAGATCGTCCTGCGCTAGTGCCTCGTCGACCGCGTTCGACACTTCGGACCAAGCTTGGGGTTGCCCTGATCGAGCCAAATGAGGACATGGGTGTCGAGAAGGATCACGCGTCCGCCTCCCAGGGCTCCTCGAGAGGCGACACGATGTCGCCGAGTATCTCCACGTCGTCGCGGTGCAGACCCGCCAGGGACGCCCTTTTCTTGCCGTAAGGCGTCAGCACTGCAACCGGCTTGCCGTTCTTCGTGATGACGAGCGCGTCACCCGTGCGGGCCACCTCGTCCATCAGTCCGAGGCACTTGGCCTTGAACTCGGAAGCCTTGATGCTGTTCACGGTGGATGTCCAAGTGTCAAGCCAAGGCCTTGCGACGATGAACGAAGGGCCCGTCACGGCGCGCGTGGCATCCCTTGCCCGGCGGACAGCGCAGGGCTATGGTCGTTGTCGATCACGCGCTTACGGAGATCAGGCATGACGGAGCTGACCACGCTGGAAGCTGTCGCGGGATTCCTTTCACCCACCGCGTTGTTCGTCATCCTCCTCGTTCTCCATAGCGTCATTCCAGCCCGTCGCGTGGACGGCTATGCCCACCCGAACACGGACCCCGCCCAGTATCGGCTGAACGGCGGCCTGGTCTTCATCGCCGCCTTGGTGATCTGGTGGTTCGAGGTCACAGGAGTCCCACTCGACTGGCTGTGGCGGGTCAAGTGGCACGCCATCGGGGGTGGAGTTGCCTTAAGCGCCGTGCTGACGACCTGGTGCGTGTTCCGGGCGCCCGCCGACGAGCGCAATCCCATAGTTCAATGGCTCGACGGGCGGGCGCGCAACATGCAGTTCCGCGGCCACGTCGACGCGAAGATGTTCCTGTACATCTTCGGCGGGACGTACCTGGCCCTCAACGCCGTCGCCAGCGCGGCGTACCACGAGGGCCAGTTTGGCGCGGCCGCGAACCTCGGCCTTTACCTCCACGCCGCGATGTGGGTCTGGTTCGCGGCCGACTACTTCGCCTTCGAACGGGTGCAGCTATTCACCTTCGACATCATCGAGGAACGCGTCGGCATGAAGCTGATCGGCGGCTGCATCGTCGTCTACGCATGCATCTACCCGGTGGCGCTTTGGTTCCTGGCCGACGTGCCGGCGCCCGACATCGACCCGGCCTACAACCCGCTTTGGCTGGGCGGTTCCGCGCTGGTGTTCCTCGCCGGCTGGGTCATCACCCGTGGCGCGAACCTGCAGAAGTACACGTTCAAGCGCTCGCCGGACCGGGCCTTCCTCGGCTTCATGCAGCCGACGACCATCAGCGACGGCAACAAGACCATCCTCTGTGGGGGCTTCTGGGGCGCTTCCCGGCACATGAACTACTTCGGCGAGATCCTCGAGGCGCTCGGCATGGCGCTGGCGCTCGGACATTTCTTGAACTTCTGGGCCTGGATCTACTTCGTCTACCTGGTGGTTTTCTTCGTCATCCGCGAGCGCATCGACGACGGCCGTTGCGCCGAGAAGTACGGCGAGCTGTGGACCGAGTACCGCGCGAAGACGCGCTATCGGCTGGTGCCCGGCGTCTATTGAGGACCATGGCCCCGGGCCCGACGTGAGCGAGACGTCCGACAACGTGCGTTCCTTCCGGAGCGAGTTCGGATTCCAGGGCATGGTCCTGGTGATGCTGTCGTTCACGCAGGCACTCCCGTGGGTCATCCCCTTGGACAACCTGCTGACCTGGAGTTGGTGGCCTGCCCTGATGCGCACCGTTTCCGCCCTGCTCTGCTCGCTGATCGTATGGACGCTGCTCGACACCGGCTATCGCGTCGGCAGCAACGTGCTCCATCTGCGCATGGGCCCCTTGCGCAAGCGCATAACACTGGACTCAATCACCGGCGTACGCACACAAGGCCCGGTGCGCTGCCAGCATTTCGGCCTAGGCTCGGTGTTGATCCAGATCGACCACGATGGCGGATCGGTAGCCGTCTCGCCCCGCGAACCGGATACGTTCCTAGCCGCCATCGGGCATGCGCACGCGTAGCTGCCCCGAGACGCCGCTGCGCGGGTGGGTAAGTGCTATATTTGCAGCATGTTTGAGTCGCGCAACGCGCCTACAACCGAAACCGGGCCCTGGATAGGCCTACTTCTGCTTGTCGCGATGGCCTCCCAAGCCGACGACGCCGCCAAGGACGACCTCACGCTCCACGGCACCGTCGTCGACGCTGCCACGGGGCTGCCGGTTGCGGGCGCCGACGTTCGCCACCTTTCTCTCGAGGCGCGCTATTCGACCAACTACCGCGACGAGTCACCGCCGGGCTGGTCGGCGTCCACGGACGGCGAGGGCCACTTCACCCTTGCCGACCTGCCGAGCCGCGACGTCTACCTCCAGGTCTCGGCGGCTGGCTATGCCGTCTCGGACGGCATTCGCGTCCCACCAGACACAAGCCGACTCGACATCCGCTTGGGACGAGGGGCGACGATTGACGGGGCGCTGTCCCTGGTCTCCGGCGGCCCCGCTGCCGGCGAGGTCGGGCTTTCGAGGACGAGGGAAGGCTCGCCCATGCCGTGGAAAAGGACGAGCCAGGAAGCCGATCCGTTCGGGCGTTTCCGTTTCGAAAACGTGACCCCCGGCTCGTACAAGCTGTGGGCACACTCGTCGTCCGGCATCGCCGAAAGCCGGGATGTGCGCGTAGCCGAGGGCGAACATGTGACGATTGAGCTCAGCCTCGTTCAACTCGGCCGCGTGGGCGGCTGGATTTCCGGTCTCCTCGAAGGGGAATCCGCGTCGATCAGCCTGTACCACGATGACGAGTCGCAGCGCCATGTACGCAGCAGCGCGCAGGAGTTCGACAACGGCCGCTTCGAACTGTACGGCGTGGAGGATGGTGCCTATGTCGCAAAGGCACGCGCCGGCGGGCGTTCGCTGTCAACGCGAATCGAGGTCATCGACGGACAAGGCGTGGCGGACTTCGCCTTCGCGGGCCGGTCGCGCCTAACGGGCCGAGTCCTCGCCGACACCCGCCCCATTCCGAGGATGCCTGTAAGCATCGCGCCCGTGAACGACTCGATGCCGTCCGCCTACGTCGTGACGGACGAGCAGGGCCGATTCGCGTTCCAGGGGCTTGACGACGGCGAATACGAAGCCGAGGTCCAGCTTGGCCTCCGAGGGACGTGGCGCTCCTTCCCCGTGACGGTCTTCGGCGAGACCGTTTCCGACTTGCGTCTCGGGCCCTACAGCATCTCGGGCACGATTGGGCCTGGCTTCCGAAACAACGTCGTCCAAGCACGCTTGGTCGCGCAAGGTGACGAGCCGGTGATCCATCGGGTTTTCGTCAACCGCACGGGGACCTATCGATTCGACGGCCTCGACCAGGGCGACTACCTGGTTTCGCACTCGTCGCCGCACTTTGGCGAGGTCATCGAGGTGCGCATCTTCGCTGCCTCGGTCGAGGGGTTGGATTTCGATCCCGGCTTCCGCGATGGCCAAACGGTCCCGGTCGTTGATGCCGAAACAAAGCAGCCTGTCGATTCCATCACCTGTGCGATCGAGGAAGGTCCCTGGGCCGGCGACTCGATCGGCTTCGCCGAGTCCGACAAGCTTCGTTGGCTTCCAGACAGCATGGTCAACACCGACATGACTTGCACCAGCGAGGGCTACGAACCCGCGCACGTGCGCTGGCGCGGCGGTCCGATGTCGCTCGAACTCAAGCCCACGCGCACGGAGTGAGGGTCAAGGGGTGATGCTATATTCGCCCGATGCCCGAATCCGACCACTCGCGCACCGCTCTCACCCGCATGATCGCGGCGCGCCATCTGAACCGCGTTGGCGGCGTATTGCAGGCGCTGCGCGAGGTCGTTCTCGAACAAGGCCACATTGAGCGCGCCGACGAGCACGTCGTCGCCAACGTCTTCAACTTGAGCCAGGCCGAGATCCGCGGCATCGTGTCGTTCTACCACGACCTCAAAACCTCGCCGCAGCCGCCCGTGACCGTCAAGGTCTGCCAGGCGGAGGCCTGCCAAGCCGTCGGCGGGCGCGCATTCACCGAGCGCGTCGAGGCCCACTTGGGCGTAGAACTCGGCGATGCCAACGAGCGTGTCGCGCTGGAGCCCGTGTACTGCCTCGGCCTCTGCGCGCAGGGTCCCTCCATGATGGTCGGCCAGCGTCCTGTCGCACGAGCCGACCAATGCGACTTGTCACACGAAATCGGCACGTGAAGGTCTACGTTCCGCTCGACACCTCCGCGGTGGCGGCGGGCGCCGACGCCGTCGCTGCTGCATTTGCCGACGCCGGTGCCGAGGTCGTACGCAACGGCTCGCACGGGATGTCATGGGCGGAACCGCTGATCGAGATCGATGACGGCGGCCGGATGGCCTACGCCAACGTGGCCGCCGCCGATGTGCCAGACCTCGTAGCGCAACGCGGGGGCCACCCGAAGTGCATCGGCCCGACAGCAGACGTCCCGTACCTCGCCCGGCAAACCCGGGCGGTCTTCGACCGTGCGGGCGAGGACGCCCCACTTGCGCTACCGAAGAGCACGGTCTTGGCCGACTGCCTGGAGCAAGCGCCCGAGGCGATGATCGACACCATCGAGACCTCCGGCCTACGCGGCCGGGGCGGCGCCGGGTTCCCCGCGCACATCAAGTGGCGCACCGTATTCGACACCCCGGGCGAGCAGAAGTACATCGTCTGCAACGCAGACGAGGGCGACTCCGGCACCTTCGCCGACCGCCTGCTCATGGAAGGCGACCCGTACCGGCTGGTCGAGGGCATGACCATCGCCGGCTTGGCCACCGGGGCCACCAAAGGCTACGTCTACCTCCGTTCCGAGTACCCGATCGCCGCCCGGATCTTCCAAGCCGCGCTGGCGAACGCCTACGACGCCGGCCTCTTAGGTACCGACATCCTCGGCAGCGGCAAAGCCTTCGACCTGGAACTCTTCATCGGCGCCGGCGCCTACATCTGTGGCGAAGAGACCTCGCTTCTCGAGAGCCTCGAAGGCAAACGCGGCGAGATCCGGGTCAAGCCACCGGTGCCGGCCATCGCCGGGCTCTTCGGCCAGCCGACGCTGGTCCACAACGTGATCTCCTACGCCTGCGTGCCCGCCATCATGACCAACGGCGGCGACTGGTACGCGAACCTAGGCGTCGGCCGCTCCACCGGCACCATGGCGTTCCAACTGGCCGGCAACGTCCGCCGCGGCGGCCTCGTCGAGGTGCCGTTCGGCATCACCATCAACGACCTGGTCTACGGCTACGGCGAAGACACCCGCAGCGGCCGCCCGGTGCGCACGGTGCAGATCGGTGGCCCCTTGGGCGCGTATCTGAAACCGGAGGAGTTCGACACGCCGCTCACCTACGAGAACATGATGGCGCTCGGCGCCGGCATCGGCCACGGCGGCCTCGTCGTCTACGACGATAGCGTGGACTTGGCGGCGCAGGCGCGCTACGCGTTCGAGTTCTGCGAGGTCGAGTCGTGCGGCAAATGCACCCCTTGTCGCCTCGGCGCCGTGCGCGGCAAGGAGACCATGGACGCCGTCATCCAAGCCCGGGGCGAAGGTCGCGCCGCCGAAGACAAATTGGCTATGATTGACGATCTTTGTGAAGTGATGGAGACCGCCAGCCTCTGCCAGATGGGCGGAATGACGCCCATACCGGTCACCAGCGCGATCAAGCGGTTCCCAGAGGACTTCCGGCCATGAGCATCGCCGTTCCCGACTTCGGAACACCGGCGGTCGCCAGCAACGGCGCGGCGGACGCGGCTGCGACCGTGGAACTCACGATCGACGGCCAAGCCGTGCGCGTTCCCGCCGGCACCTCGATCATGCGTGCGGCGCGCGAGAACGCCCTCGAAATCCCCAAGCTCTGCGCCACCGACAACCTGAACGCCTTCGGCTCCTGCCGCGTCTGCCTTGTCGAGATCGAGGGGCGCCGGGGCCTCGCCGCATCGTGCACCGAACCCGTCCAGAACGGCATGGTCGTGCGTACCCAGACCGACCAGGTCGCGCGGGTGCGCAAGGGCGTGCTCGAACTCTACATCTCGGACCATCCCCTCGACTGCCTGACCTGCCCGGCGAACGGCGACTGCGAACTGGAGACGGTGGCCGGTGCCGTGGGCTTGCGAGACGTGCGCTACGAGAACGGCGCCGACCATCTCGGCGCGACCATCGACACCTCGAACCCCTACTTCCAGTTCGACCCCTCGAAGTGCATCGTCTGCTCGCGTTGCGTGCGCGCCTGCGACGAGGTGCAGGGGACGCTGGCTCTCACCATCGACGGACGCGGATTCGCCTCCAAGGTGGCGACCAACAGCGAGAGCTTCTTCGACTCCGAGTGTGTCTCGTGCGGCGCCTGCGTGCAGGCCTGCCCCACCGCGACGCTCATCGAGAAGTCGGTGGTCGAGCACGGCGTTCCGGATCGCAGCGTCGACACCACCTGCGCCTACTGCGGCGTCGGCTGCTCGTTCCGCGCCGAGGTCAAGGGCGACACCGTTGTACGCATGGTCCCGCACAAGGACGGCAAGGCGAACCACGGCCATTCATGCGTCAAGGGACGCTTCGCATGGGGTTACACCAATCACCAGGACCGCATCACCACGCCGATGGTGCGCGAGTCCACCGACGACCCCTGGCGTGAAGTGGAATGGCAGGAAGCCATCGACTACGCCGCGAGCCGCCTGAAGGCCATCCAGGCCAAGTACGGGCGCAAGTCCATCGGCGGAATCACCTCCTCGCGCTGCACCAACGAGGAGGTCTGGGTGGTGCAGAAGATGGTGCGCGCCGCATTCGGCAACAACAACGTCGATACCTGCGCGCGCGTCTGCCACTCCCCCACCGGCTACGGGCTGAGGCAGACCTACGGGACGTCCGCAGGGACGCAGAACTTCGACTCGGTGGCGCACGCCGACATCATCGTCGTCATCGGCGCCAACCCGACCGAGGGGCATCCGGTCTTCGCTTCGTACATGAAGAAGCGGCTGCGTCAGGGCGCCAAGCTCGTGGTCTGCGACCCGCGCAAGATCGCGCTCGTACGCACGCCGCACATCGAAGCCGATTTCCACCTGCCGCTCAAGCCCGGCACCAACGTGCCGCTGATGAACGCCTTCGCGCACGTCGTGGTCACCGAGGACCTGATCGACCACGACTTCGTGAACGAACGCTGCGACCTCGAGTCGTTCCGCGACTGGCTGGCGTTCGCCGCCGACGAGGTGAACGCCCCCGAGAACGTCGCCGACGTGATCGGTGTCCCGGCCGACGACATCCGCGCCGCCGCACGCCTCTATGCCGAAGGCGGCAACAGCGCCATCTACTACGGACTCGGGGTCACCGAGCACAGCCAGGGCTCGACGATGGTGATGGCCATGGCCAACCTTGCCATGGCCACCGGCAACATCGGCCGCCCCGGCGTCGGCGTCAACCCGTTGCGGGGCCAGAACAACGTCCAGGGCTCCTGCGACATGGGCTCGTTCCCCCACGAGCTGTCCGGCTACCGGCCCGTCGGCGACGACGCGGTGCGCGGCGTCTTCGCCAAGCACTGGCGTACCGACCTCGACCCGGAGCCGGGCTTCCGCATCCCGAACATGCTCGACCACGCGGTCGCCGGGGACTTCAAGGCGCTCTATGTCCAGGGCGAGGACATCGCCCAGTCGGACCCGAACACCCAGCACGTGGAGGCGGCGCTCGGGTCCATGGAGTGCGTCATCGTCCAGGATCTGTTCCTGAACGAGACGGCCAAGTTCGCCCACGTCTTCCTCCCCGGATCGTCGTTCCTCGAGAAGGACGGCACGTTCGTCAACGCCGAGCGGCGCATCAACCGCGTCCGCGCGGTGATGCCGTCGAAGGCCGGTCTACAGGAGTGGGAAGCCACGCAGGCCCTCGCCCAGGCGATGGGTTATCCGATGAACTACGAAAACGTCGAGGAGATCGTCGCCGAGATCGCCGAGCTGACGCCGACGTTCGCTGGCGTCAACTTCGAAGTCCTCGACCGTGAGGGCAGCGTGCAGTGGCCGTGCAACGCCGATGCGCCCCAAGGCACGCCCGTGATGCACGAAGAGCGGTTCGTGCGCGGCAAGGGCCTGTTCGTGCTGACCGAGTTCCAGCCCACGCCCGAGCGCGCCAACCGCAAGTTCCCACTGCTCCTCACCACGGGGCGCAAGCTCAGCCAGTACAACGTCGGCGCACAGACCCGGCGCACGTCGAACCTCGAATGGCTGACCGAGGACACGCTCGAGATCCATCCCGCCGACGCCGAGATGCGCGGCATCATCACCGGCGACTGGGTCTCGGTGACCAGCCGCAAGGGCGAGATCACGCTGCGCGCGGACGTGACCGAGCGCGTCGTGCCGGGCGTGGTCTACACGACGTTCCACCACCCGGAGACCGGTACCAACGTGGTGACCACGGAGCTCTCCGACTGGGCGACGAACTGCCCCGAGTACAAGGTCACGGCCGTGGAAGTCCGCCCGGCCAACCACCGCTCCGAATGGCAGGAACGCTTCGCGGAGCGGGCACGGGTACAGGCCGAAGCGCTGCCCGCGGGATGAGCTCTCAAGCCGGCGCGGATCCGGCGACGGACATACCAACGGTCGCGTCGCCCGCGCAGAGCGTGCGCGTCGGCGTTCGTTTTCATCGCGGCCAGGCCCTCGAAGACGCCGAAACGGACCTCGTCTCAGTGGAGGAGCCGCTCGAGATTCGGCTCGGCTACCGTGCGGGCGACGAGCCTGTCGAGCAAGCCCTGTCCGTCACGATGCGCACGCCCGGCAACGACTTCGACTTAGCCCTCGGGTTCCTGTTGTCGGAAGGCGTGATCCAGTCGGGTGCCGACGTCATCGGCACCGAGACGTGCGGCCCGCCAAGTCCCGACAAGGGCTTGTACAACACCGTCAAAGTGACGCTCGCCGACGGCGTCAACGTCGATACGGAAAACCTCACCCGCTACGTCTACACGTCGTCGAGCTGCGGCGTCTGTGGCAAGGCGTCCCTCGACGCGGTCCACGTGCAGATCCCCGATGGCGACCGCGACGTCTTCCGCATTTCAGCGGACAACCTCAAGGCGCTGCCCGCCGCTTTGCGCGCCAAGCAGACGGAGTTCGACCGCACGGGAGGCCTACACGCCTCCGCGTGCTTCGACGACGACGGCAGCATTCACCGCCTGCGCGAGGACGTCGGCCGGCACAACGCGCTCGACAAGCTGATCGGATCCTACCTCGCGGCCCGCGAGCCGCCCCTGGCGGATCGCGGCGTCCTGCTGTCGGGGCGCGCCAGCTTCGAGCTGATGCAGAAAGCCGCCATGACCAGCACGGCCTTCGTCGCCGCCATCGGTCCGCCATCGAGCCTCGCCGTCGAGTTGGCGGTGGCGGAGGGAATCACCCTGGTGGGGTTCCTGAAGGCGGGGACTTTCAACGTCTACGCGGGCGCCGAACGCATCACATGAGGTACGGTCTGGGCGCGCTGTGCCGTACACGCCGGTTTGGCGGATAGGAGGGACCGATGACAAGCGCCTTCACCGCAACGCTCACCCTCGCCGCCGCCTTGCTCGCAACACCAACGCACGTGCAGGATGTCCGGGACCTTTCCAAGACCATCGACACCTTCAACGAAGTTCGCGAGGTGCGACCCTTCATCGAGAACGCCTACGGCTACGCCGTCTTCCGCCGGATCAACAGCGGCTATAGGAAGGCCACGGCAACGGGTCGCGGGCAGGTCTACGTGGACGGCAAGATCACGGGGTTCAGCCGCCTCGTCGACTTCTCCGTCGGCGTCTCGATGGGCGACTGGGCGTATAGCCAGATTGTCTTCTTCGAAGACAAGGCGGCCTACGGCCATTTCGTCGCGGACCGCTTCGAGTTCGACGCACAGGTCACCGCCACCCCCGTGTCCGTCAGCGGCCGGTCTCCATCGGGCACGGAAGCCAGAGAGGCTTCGTTCGAGGCCGCGACGGCCTCGGAACTCGCCGACGCAAGCACCTACCACGAGGGTATGAGGGTCTTCACGATGGACCGCGACGGCGGCATGCATCAAGTCACCTTGGAGGGACAGCGCTACAGCTTCCGGCCTCTGCGGTGACGGCGCGACCCAGAGGCGAGTCCTCATGGCCCGCCAAGCCCTGCACAATCCAAAACGCTGGCGAGACCGCCCTCGCAGCGAATTCGCACGTCACGGGGTGACAATTCCCTACATCACGACGTGCTAGTGTCCTACATACACCCCTCCGCGAGGTCGCCAGACTAGCCCTAACACCGTTGCCTGGGTGACTTGCAAGTGAACGACAACAGCAGGAAGTCAGCGCTCCCGGCGTGGCTCGACGCCCGAACCCTCGCCGTTCTCGGTGCCTTCATCGCCCTCGGCGCCTTGATCCAGACGTCCTCTTCGGACATGCGCCAGGACATCAGGACCATCCGGACCGAGATGGGAACCATGCGTGGCGATATAGGGGCCATGCGCGGCGAGATGGAAACCATGCGCGGCGAGATGGAAACCATGCGCGGCGAGATGGAAACCATGCGCGGCGAGATGGAAACCATGCGCGGCGAGATGGAAACCATGCGCGGCGAGATGGAAACCATGCGCGGCGAGATGAAAACCATGCGTGGCGAGACCTGGACCATGCGCGGCGAGATGCACCAGATGGGCAAAGACCTTACCGCTCGGATCGACGGCGTACGCGAACAACTACGCGCCGAAATCCACGCCCTGCGCGTCGAACTGCGGGCCGACATCGGCAAACTCGACGACCGCCTTCGCGTGGTCGAGACGGACGTTGCCGCAATCCGGGCCGGCATGGTCGGCTTCGACGCCCGGGTCCGCGCGGTGGAGCAGCATGCCCGTCACGCCATCGAGACGACCCAAATCGATCGCCCCGGGGGCTGAACCGCACCCGCGACGGGCCCTGGCCCTGCACCAGCCCAGCCGTACCATCGACAAAAGAGCTATAGTGGCTACTTTAGCTCTTCGACCGGGTACTCGAATGAAAGTCACCACCGCCCGAGAAGCCAAGAACCGTTTCGGACAGTTGCTCGACAGTGCCCAACGCGCTCCGGTCAGCATCACGAAGAACGGCCGCGTCGTGAGCGTCATGTTGTCGGTCGAGCAGTACCAGCGACTCCGAGGCGCCGCCTGGGACCGGCTGGCACGCGTCATGGACGCAATGTCCACAGAAGCGACGAGCAAAGGGTTGACGGAGAAGACGCTAGAGGCCCTCCTTGCCGACGAGAGCTGACCGACTCGTCGTCGACACCAACGTCCTGATCAGCGCCGCTCTGAGAGACGGCACGCCGCCGCGCCAGGTGCTCAACGGCGTACAAGACGCGGGTGGTGTGCTGCTGTTCTCGGACGGGACCTTCGCCGAGGTGCACAGTCGATTTCTCAAGCCGAAATTCGATCGGTACGTCACCGTAGAGAGCCGTGTTGCCTTTCTGGGCCACCTGGTCACGGCGTCCGAATGGGTCTCGATCAGCCACGCGAAACTCGGATGCCGCGACCCGGATGACGACAAGCTCCTGGAGACGGCATTGCTCGGCGATGCGAGCTGCATCGTGACCGGCGACCAAGACCTGCTCGCCATGCACCCGTTCCGCGGTGTCCCAATCCTCGATCCGGGCGCGTTCTTGCGCGCCACCGGTCCAGACAGTGCGCAGCCCTAGGGCCCCGCAAAGGCCTGGCAGATCCATCCAGCCCGGCGGCTGCCCGATTCCAGTGTGGCGTCATGTAGAGTGTTCTCCTTCGAATGCGGTGTTCCGACAGAAGGGGAGTGCATGTTCGCAAGGATCGATCACGTGTCCATCGGCGTTCTCGACATGGAGAAGGCGCGCCGACTGTTCTGCGACGTCCTCGGGGGCGAGCCCCTGCCGGACGCGGGCACGTCCAAGCCGGAGGGCTTCGACTGGATGACCTTCATGCTTGGCGGCAGGAAGATGGAACTGGTCACGCCCCACGTCCACGGCGAAGGCGGCGTGGGGCGCTACGTCGAGAAACACGGCGAGGGCTTCCATCACATCTGCTGCATGGTCGAGGACGTCCCGGCCGCCATCGCGCACTGCGAGTCACACGGGATCAGGATTCTCGGCGGAGACGGCCGCCACTATTTCTACCTGCATCCCCAAGACACCTTCGGCGCGCTGATCCAGGTCGTCGCGGAGACCCAGGAGACCCTCGCCCTGGCAGGGCCTTGAAGAGCATGCTCGGGGCGCCCTTTCATGGAATATCCGCCAGAGGGAGCGCAGCGACCGTCGGCGGATGTTCCATGATCGACGGCGGGGCTGGGCCGAAGGCCGACCTGCGCACAGCGGAGCGAAGCGCAGGGCGAGCCGCGGGGCGCTTAGGCGACAGCAACAGGCCCGCAGCACACCCGCCGTCCTCCCCGCGTCAGCGCTGGTAGAACGCCTCCCGATCCTCCAACAGCGGCTGCGGCTCGAACTCGCCCACGTAGTCGAAGAAGTCGACGCGCAGCCGTGGCAGGTCCACCTTGATCCGCTCGACTAGGCGCGGCGTTCGCGGACCCTCGAAGTCGTCGTAGACCAGGAAGGTCACCTTGCCGGAGCCCAGATGGACCTTGATGAGATCGACCGCGCCGGCGTCCCCAAACAGTTGCAGCGCGCAGCCGACGTAGATGCGGACCAGCGGCAGACACTCGCCCAGCACCGACTGGTGGAAGGTGAGATCGTGGTCCTCGTTCTGCTTGCCGATGCCGAGTTCGTCGTGGCAGAAAGCGGCGGCCTCGGTGAGGCGCTCGTCGTCGCCGGTGGCGAACAGCGCACGCTTTCCCGCTGCGCGGGCCCGGGTGATGCTGCCGAAGAAGAACTGCACGTCGCGCTGCAGGCGATCCGGCAGCTCCCGGTAGGGCTTGCGACGACCGAAATGACCGAGCGCGAAGTAGACCAGGAGATCCTCCTGGCGGCCGATGGCGGCGGCCTCGAGTTCCTCCGGACTGAAGAAGCGCCCGACCCATTCGTGGACCCGCCGCCAGGATCCGACCAGGCGAATCAGCGACTGCGCCTCGGGGCATTCGTCGGGCGTCGCCGGACGCCCGAGTTCGAGTGCCTTCCGCCAATACGCGTCGATCTGCTCCCGGTGCGAATCGATCAGCGCAGCGACCGCCGCATCGTCGACCTCGCGGCGCAGCAGCCGCCACTCGCGCCGGACCTGCTGGCGCGCGAGCAGGAACAGTTGCTCGTCCATCGGGTCGCGGAACACGAGGCAGATGCCCGGCGCCACGGGCACGGCGTTCGCCCCTAGGGTCGACTCGACATAGCGCCGCAACTCGTCCTGCGCGTAGTATTTCTGGAACGTGTTCCGCTGGGTCCTCACCCCGTCCTGATAGGCGGCGAACTGCTCGCGCTTGCCCTCGTAGCCGAGCATGACGCTGACGACCAGCACCTTGCGCGCCAGCGCGAAGGCGCGCTTGAGCGTCTCGTCGCGTTCCCGCGCATCCTCGATGACGTTCAGAACGAAGCCGAGGTTGACCACGTCCGCAGCGCGTTGCTGCGTCCCCGGACGAAACACCGGGTCCCAACCGTCCGCCGCAATCCCCATCTCGCTGAGCAGGCGCACGTCGTCCCCGTGCCCGCAGCCGTAGTCGAAGAGAGATGCCGTACCGTCGAGGAACCCGAAGCGCAGCAAGTGCTGGATGGGCGAGGACAACGCCGTCCTGTGCAACGCCGTGCGCTCGCGCTCGATGGACGCCGTCATGGCAGCGGCACCAAGGCGGCCAAGCCGAGATCTACAAGCCGCCGGCGCCATGCGGCTCGCGTCCCGATGGACTTCGCATCGGCAAAGGCGCCCCGTGCTTCGAGGCGTCGCGTCAGTCGTTCGGCACCCGCTACGCGGGGGTCGTCGCTCGGCAACAACAGTTCCTTGCGGTGCAGGATCGGCGGGTTGCGCCGGTCCGCATAGTTCGTAAGTCGGCATGTACGGCGCTCGATGTCGCAGGACCGCGCGGCGAGCAAGGCCGGGAACGGCGCGTCGAAGTCCTCGTAGCGCAGGTAACTGACGCGGCTCCGCGCGTCGAGCTTGACGACGTTGAAGTCGCCGAACGAGCCACCGAACCCGCTGCAAAGCCCGGCCAGAAAGCTCGCGACGGGCGGCCGTGCGGCGACCAGGCTGGCGTGGTAGTAGCTGAACGAACGCACGTGCTTGCCACGACGGCTGGCGCGTAGTTCAGCGTATGCCCAAGCGAGGTCGTCCATGCGGTGCCTAAGGCCCGCGCACGCTACCAATCGCCGCCGGTTTCGTTGATGAGCGATGCACCGTCGCCGGTCCGGCAGCGCAATCGGCCACCCCTCTCAACGCAGACGACGTTGCCGTGCCGGTCGGTACACGCGCGCACCACAACTCCCCCGACTAGGCGTGCCGTGTCCGGCCTCGTGAACGTTGGGCATTTCAGTTCGTTACGTCGGTCCTTGCCTTCTTCCGGGCTCGGCTGGGCGGCACAGCCAAACAACGACCCAACCACGAGGACCGCGCAGAGGCCAGCCAGCGGCGCCGGCCGACGCGTCTGCCCATGAGTGAGTCCGATCCGCATGGCACAAGGCAGAGTAATCGAAAACCGCCTCGACGCCCACGCGGGTTCCGCCGCCCTACCGACCTTGGGCGGCGGCTTCCAGCACCCCCACGTCGATCTTCGTCATCTGCAAGAGCACGGGCCAGACCTCTGCGGCATGGGGTCCGTACATCAACTCTGTCGCACGCTGCGGCACAATCTGCCAGGACAGTCCGAAGCGGTCCTTCAGCCAGCCGCATTGGCTCTCTGCACCGCCCTCCGCCGTCAAAGCCGCCCAAAGGCGGTCCGTCTCCGCCTGGTCCTCGGTCGCGACCGAGATCGACACGGCTTCATCAAGCTCGAACCGGTCGCCGCCGTTGATCGCCTGGTAGGGGGCACCGGCAAGCGTGAAGTCGACCCCAGCCACCTCGCCGGGCTCTGCCATGGCGTTGCCCTCCGGATAACGCTCGACACGCTCGATGCGGCTACCGGGAAACAGGCTGCAGTAGAACTCAGCCGCCGGAAGGGCCGTGCTGTCGAACCAGAGACACGTGCGTAGTTTCACGTCGTCTTTCACCAGGCCATCTCCCGAACCGTTCCCGTGATCAGTACCCCGACCCGCGCTTCTCGCTCTGCTGGCGCCAATAGTCGAAGACCTCCAGCGCGCCCGGGATGAGCACGCGCGACGTCGGCAGGTTCCGCTCTTCCGGCGCCGCCTTCATTTCGGCATAGATGTGATCGTCACGGAACCCGTAAGCGGTGGCGTCGGCGCTCGCGTTGCAGTAGTAGACGCGGGCGAGGCGCGACCAGTAGATCGCCCCCAGGCACATCGGACACGGCTCCGAGCTTGCGTAGATCTCGCAGTCGGACAGGTCGAACGTGCCGAGCCGCGCGCAGGCGTCGCGGATCGCCACCACTTCCGCGTGGGCGGTGGGATCGTGGGTCTTCAGCACGCGGTTCCATCCCTCCCCGACGATGGTCCCGGCCTGCACGATGACGGCACCGAACGGGCCGCCGTCGCCGCGACCAACGCCTTCCCGGGCGAGGTCGAGCGCGGTCCGCATGAACACGGTTTTCGACATGGACAACGCTTACACGAGCGCCTGGTACGCCAAGCGCTGGAAGGTCTCCTGATAGTCGTTGTTCGGCATCATGCCAGCCTGCATCACCTGGGTAAGGCATACGCCGAGCAGTTCCTCGCTCGGATCCGCCCAGTACGTGGTTCCCGCTGCGCCGCCCCAACCGTAGGTGCCGACCGATCGGATCAGCGGCGCCAAGCGGTTGCGGCCATGGTAGGTCGCGACCCCCAGGCCCCAGTGGAATCCGGGCCCCGTCATGGGTATCTCCATGTCGCCGGTGTGGTTGCCGATCATCAGGTCGACCGTCTTGCGGCCGAGAATGCGCACGCCGTCGAGTTCGCCGCCGTTCAGGAGCATCTGTCCAAAGCGCGCGTAGTCGCCGACGTTGGTGACTATGCCGCCGCTGGACCCGCCGACGCAGAACTCCCCCGACCCGGTGATCTTCTCGGAGGTCTCGCCGCGGTCGAAGACCTCCAGTTGCACGCCGTCGTCCGACTCCCGGGGAACGTAGCTGTCACCGAAGTGCGCGGCGAGGCCGTCCTTCACGTAGAAGCCGGTACTCGCCATGCCGAGCGGGTCGAAGATGTTCTCCTTGAAGAACTCATCGACTCGCTGGCCGCTAGCGGCGGCGATGACCTCGGTGAGCACGGGATAGCCCACGTGGTAGCCGAAGTACTCGCCGGGATGCGCCATGAGCGGCAGTTCGGCGAGCGCGCGGACACGTTCCCGAGGCGGCGGCGTGGGGGCGTCGTCGTCGCGGCGCATCCAGCCGAGCGTCTTGAGCACATCGGCGTACTGCTCACGGTACGCGGCGGGCATGGTGCCCGGATTGACGAAGCCGGTGGTATTGGTCAGGCAGTCCCGCACCGTGATCCGGCGTCTCGCCCGCTCGGTCATGCCCGGCGCGTTCGGGATCTGGACGCGGTTGTCGTGGAACTCCGGCAGGAATCGCGATATGGGATCGTCCGGCGTGAGCAGGCCGCGCTCGTAGAGGATGCAGGTAGCGACGCCGGCCAGCGGCTTGGTGTTCGAGAACATGCGAAAGAGGCTCGTGATCGTTGCGGGCTTGCCGGTCTCGAAGCTCAACACGCCCCGCGCGTCGAGGTGCACGATCTCGCCGCGCCGCGCGATGAGGGTCACGAGGTTCGGCACCCGCCTGTCATCGATGTACGACTGCATCGCCGGGCCGATCGCGGCCAGACGTTTGAGGTCGAAGCCAAGCGCGGCGGCATCGCCGTGCGGGAGTGCGGACATACGGGTTCCTTGAGGTCGCAGGTTGGAAGGCGCGGAGTCTAATGAGGTGGGCACGTCCGTGGTAGCTGTCGCACCCGCGCGTCGGCGACCTCCGCGAACCGCATCTGCTAGGCTCCATCGGCAATCAAGAGTTGACCAGGTGATTTGAGCAAGTGCGCTCCGACAACGGTACGGCGTCCGTCCAGACCGGGCTCCCGCGTTCAGGCACGGAGATCGCCCGTTATCTAGCGGCCGCGCATCTCGACGCGATCCCCAACGACCGCCAGACGCCGCGACTTCCAACCGTCGATCGCGCAGCGCGCGTGGCGGGCCAGGCGCGTTCGGCCCTAGCGACGCGAATCTGGTGCGCCGGCGCAACGGACGCGGAACGGCGCGAGGTGCTTGCGGGCTGCAAGGCCGACGCCGCCGTCCTCGAGCCCGTGCGGCGGAACCTCGACCGGCATCTGCGCGGTCCCGCGAACCGCCTGCCCCCAGACCGGATCGAGACCGCTTGCCGCGAGCTCGGGATTGAAGATGCGGACAACGCACTGCTCAGCGCCTCCGAACGCCGGTCACTCGACGAGGACGGCTACGTCGACCTCGGACCGCTGCTGACACCCGCGCAACTCGACGCGATGCGCAAACGCCTAGGCGACGCGGTCGCACGCGAAGGCACGACCGCCGGCCACGAGGTGTCGCAGACGCGCGGCATCGCCAGGGTCTCCGGTACCGTCATCAAGGCCATGAACCACGACGGCGTGCTTGATCCGTTCTCCTTTCACCCGAAGCTCCTGGCCGCGGTTCGGCACGTCCTCGGCACGCGCTTCCGGTACTCCAGCACAAACTTCCACTGCCCGCTGCCCGGTTACGGCCACCAGGCCATCCACGCCGACTGGGGCTGGGGCGTGCGCGACCCCGAGGTGGTGAACGCCATCTGGCTGCTCGACGACTTCACCGCAGAGAACGGCCCCACGCGCGTCGTCCCGGGGTCCCACCGCTGGGGTGAACACCCTGCGGGATCGACAGTCGATGGCGCTCCCCGGGATCTTGTCGCCCCGGTGCCCGGCGAAGTACACCTGACCGGGGTTGCGGGCAGCTGCATCGCCTACAACGCGCACCTATGGCACAGCGGCACGCAGAACTTCTCGACCGATCTGCGCCGCGCGCAACATGCCTTCTTCACGCGTACGGTACGGCCCACGCAGACCGACGTGCCCACGCTCCTTGACCGGGGCGTGTTCGAGCGCCTCGGGCCCATCGCCCAGACAGTGCTCGATGTGAGTTAGGCGGCCCTCCGCCGCCGTGGGCAACCTCAAGCCGCTCTTTCTAGGCGACGGACGCGAAGGGATTGCTGACAGTGACAACCCCATACAACCGGCCATGCTGGAAGTCTTCGGAGACCAGTTCCTCGAGCCCGTGCACTTCGGCATACGCCCACATGTGCGCGTCAAACCAGGACAGCCCGTAGGCTGCGGCGCCCCGAAGAGCGGTCCGCAACACGGCGTCGTCGGGATAGAGCACGGGAACCTGGGCCATTAGTTCCTCCGCTTCGCGGCGCGCCTCGCTTGGTTCGAGCAGCCAGCGTCCCGGACCGCCGCGCGTCACAGCAACCACGAACTCGACGAGGGCCTGGTGCGCAACCCGAGCACTGCCGTTGGCGATTCCGTCGCGGAGTACATCCTCCGCAATCGATTGCTTGTTCGGGAATCGCCCGTCGTAGCGATAAACGAGGACGTTCGTGTCAATCAGCCTGCGGGTCGCCACGCTGGTACAACTCCTCGCGCGTCCAACCGCGTGTTGCCGAACGCTCGCGAATACTAGCGCTTTCGCGAGCACGCTGGCGGGCCGAAGCGGCATCGAACAGGGCGAGCCGTTTCCTAATGTCGACCGGTCGGGTCGGTGCATCGGCACTAGGCGGCACCACCCGAATGACCTCGCCGGATGCCTCGAAGCGGATGTCGTCGCCGGGGGCGATGCCGTACTCCTGCGCGAGCGCCTTCGGCACCGTGACCTGCAGCTTGCTGGTGACCTTGCTCATGTCCTTACTCTAGCAAGGAACCAATCCTTGTCAACCTAACACGTGAACGCGGACTCTGCGAGGCGTGCCCCGCGGAAGCACTCACAGGATCAATCCGGCAGGCCGAGCACCCGCTTGGCGATGATGTTGAGTTGGACCTCCGAACTGCCGCCGGCGATCGTGCCGGCCTTGCCGCCCAGCCAGCCGCGCGTCTCCCGGAGCGCACGCCCATCGAAACTGCCGCCTTCCCAACCGGTGCCTTCCATGCCGTACATGCGGATCGTCGCCTCCGAACGTCGCGAACCGAGTTCGGTGGCGTAGTACTTGAACATGGACGTGACGAACGTCGGCGTCGACCCGGAGGCGTTCTCCTCCGCCGCACGGCGCGCGGTCAGTCCGAATGCGCGCGAATCGAGATTGATGCCGGTCACCTCGTCACGTCCCGACGGATCCGCGATACGCCCGTCCTGGTCGCCATACCACTGCTTGGCGAGGTCGGCGAACGTCGGACCCTGCGCGGCGCCACCGGCCGTATTGCCCATCCCGGAAATCATCGAACGCTCGTGCTGCAACAACCGTTTGGCGACGGTCCAGCCGCGGTTCTCGCGGCCGATGAGGTCGCTCTTGGCCGCCTTGACGTTGTCGAAGAAGCATTGGCAGAACGGCGAATCGCCGGAGATCAGCACGATTGGCGTGACCGTCACGCCCGGGTCGTCCATCGGGAACAGCACGAAGCTGATGCCTTCATGCTTCGGTGCGTCGGGATCGGTGCGAACCAGGCAGAAGATCCAGTCAGCGAGCGTCGCGCCCGAGGTCCAGATCTTCGAGCCGTTGACGAGATAGTAGTCGCCGTGATCGACGGCGCGCGTCTGCAGGGACGCGAGATCCGAGCCGGCACCCGGCTCCGAGTAGCCCTGGCACCAGCGCACCTCGCCGCTCGCGATCTTGGTGAGATGACGGTCCTTCTGATCGTCGGTGCCGTATTCGAGCAGCGTCGGACCGATCATCGTCACACCCATGCCGCCGAGCGGCGCTGGCGCACGCACGGCGGCCATTTCTTCGCGCAGCGCCCGCGTGAACTTGGGGTCGAGCCCTGCCCCGCCGTAGGCCGTCGGCCACGCCGGCACCGTGAAACCGCGTTCGTAGCAAGCTTCGAACCAGCGCCGGTGGTCGGCGCTTTGCGCCCCGGCCTTGGTGCCGCCCGCAAAGCCGTCGCCGCGACCAACGACCCGCTCCGGTAGGTTCTCCGCCAGCCACGCCCTGGTCTCGGCGCGGAAATCGCTCAGTTCACTCATGGGCTTCTCGGTCAAGATCGGAGAGCGGACTCTAACCGTGATCGGGACGATGTGCAGCGGGTAAGTCGTCGTCCGTCAGTCCACGGGAACCAGTACGCCTTGGGCGGCCAGCGCTTGGGCGGCCGACAACAACGCGTCGCCGTCGACCCCCGGCAGGATTTCGCCCAAGGCGCCGCCGGAGGCGGCACGGGCAACATCCGCCGCCAGCCTGCTCACCGGGAGGTCGTCCCGGCCGTTCCCCGCGATCACGTGCCCCATCTCGAAGCGGCCGTCCGCCAACACCGCTTGAGCGCGCACCTCGAGGCCCGGCATGCGGCGCAACCGGGTCGACAGGTTAAGCAACTCCGCCGTGCCGCTGCCCGTCGTCGCGTGCTCATCCAGGGCGCGCGCGAAATCCTCTGGCAGCGCCGCGTGGCTCAAGGCCGAGCGTTCGACCTGGAATGCCGCCTCGCCGGAGATCGCGCGGATGAACGCCGTCCGGGGTTCGAGGTGCGACTCGCCCGTCAGCCGCCGCGCCTCCCAGAAGTACGAATCGCGTGCCCGGTTGGTGCCGTAGAACAGCTTCGCCATGTCGTGGAAGTGGCGGTACTGGGCGAGGTACAGGCGTTCGTAGGCCATGCCCGCGGCCGCGGCCATCTTCGGATTGCGCAGGGCGGTGGCCACGTACGCGGCCGCAAGCTTGGCGCCCGTCACCGCAAGATGCACGCCCGTCGAGAACAGCGGGTCGATGAAACAGGCCGCATCGCCCACCAGCACGAAACCGTCGCCGGTGAACGCCTGCGCGCGATACGACCAGTCCCGAACGGCGTACGGCCCGTGGGCGAAGTGCGCATCGGCGAGCATCTCCCGGGCCCGTGGCGCGGCGAAGACCTGGTCGAAGTAAAAGTCCTCGCGGCCATCGCGTCCGATGGCTTCGGCACCGAACTCCCGGTCGACGACCACGCCGACGCTGGAGACACCGCCCGAGAGCGGGATCTTCCACAACCACCCGTGATCGGTCGACTCGATGAAGATGTTGCTATCGTCTGGCGGCGCGAGGTGGCGACCGCCCTCGAAGTAGCCGTAGACGGCGAGGTTGCGGAAGTAGCGGTCCCATTCCTTGAGTTCGCGCGCGGTTGCGATGAGCGACCGCTGTCCCGAGGCATCAACCACCATGTCGGCATCGACAGGCTCACCGCCCACCAGTTCGACGCCACCGTCCCGCACGACCCGGACGGGCGTTCCTTCGTACACGTCGGCACCGCACGCCGCGCTGTGCTCCAAGAGAATCTGGTCGAAGCGCGGTCGGGAGACCTGGTATGCGTGCGGATACCGTGGGCTCGTCTCCTTGAAATACAGGCTCCACGGCGCAGCACTCTTGCCCCAGGACCACGTCGCGCCCCATTTCTTGACGAAGCCCTCGGCTTCGACGGCCGGCAGCACGCCCACTTCATCGAGCACGGCCAACGTGGCCGGAAGCAACGACTCGCCGATGTGGTGGCGCGGAAACGTCTCGCGCTCAAAGACCGCCACGTGGAAGCCCTGCCGGGCCAGGAAAGCCGCCGTGGTGCTGCCGGCGGGGCCTCCGCCGACTACCACCACGTCGTATCTCCGGCGGCTACCCACACGGTTGCCGCCGCTATCGCTGCTTGAAGCATTCATGATTGGTTCCTTGCTCTTTGTTGCTTGGCTCTCGGATCAACCTGCGACGGACTCTCCGTCGCCCTTGATTTGATCGTTCAATAGCCGCAATTGTTCAAAGTCGATCAGTCGGGTCTGATCGGTCAGTACCAGTCGTTCGAGAAGGTCCGGCCCTTCGTCGTGCGGGCCGCCCGCGCCGGCACCCGTCCGCGCCGGGTCAGCCTGCCTCGCGTCGACCCAGGCCTCCGTCTCCGGTCGTTCCAGCCACTCGACGCCCAGGGTGAATGCCAGGTCGCGCGTGCGTTGTGCCGCCTGCCGCTCGATGATCTCGAGCGCCGTCGTGAAGAAGTACACGCCGCTGGTGATCGGCCCCAGCGCGAACATCCGTGGCTCGCCATCCGGCACGTCCCGGGGGATGACCTGCCCGGTTTCGAAGACGCAGTCGATGCCGCCGTAGCGGTGCGGAACGATCAACCCTTTGTTGAGCAGATTCCGGACCAACGCGTTGTCCGCATCCTCGATGCGATTCGCGGACCCGGTCGCCGAGACCAGGTAGTCGACGTGGACGGGCGACCCGTCGCCAAGCTCGATGCCGAACGTTCCGCCTTCACGATCCCATCGCACGCCCTCGGCACCACCCTGGACGGTCAATTGGCCGGACTTCATCAGCTCGAGAATCCGTTCGGCGTTTTCGCGCGGGATGGATGCGCGGTAGGTGAGCCACTCGTTCAGCCACTCCGACATCAACAGGTGCTTGTCGTCCTCCGCCAGGTGATGCCACAACAGGTCGATGTTGCGGTTCGTGGCGTACAGGACGGCCTGCCACGGTCGCGCCCGGCCCTTGGCCAGCGCGATCTCCTCTTCGTAGTAGGCGATCGGCGGGCGGTTCCCCTTCACCACATCGCGAAGCGCCACAGGTCGGCCGGCGGCCACCGCCATCTCCTGGCCGAGCATCGCCGCCACCTCCGACAGGCCGAGCTTCCGCTTCACGCCGGCCAAGCGCTTGACCAGGTCCTCGCGCTCGAGTTGCTGAAACGTGTACTTGCCACGATCCGCGCGCACGGCCGGCAACAGTCCTCGGCGCGAGACGCAGTGGATGGCACCCGTGTGCCCGCCACCGACCAAGCCCAAGGCGACGTCGATGGCCGTCAGCCGGGTTCCGAGCACGCCAACCCACGCCTCCGCAGGGATCTCTTCGACGAGGCGACGGATCGGATACGCGTTGTGGTAGTAGCCGTCCGCGGACTGGTAGACCTCCGTCCGCGCGGGCTGTAGGTGTCCCAAGGCGAGGTAAACGTAGGCGACCGCGAATTCGTCCCCGGCCCGCGTGCGCAAGGCGTAGGTTCCCCCGGGCTCGGCCGGGGCCGCGATGTCCACGACCTCGTCCTGCACCAAGTCGAGGCCTAGACCTCGCGCCGCCGCGTGCCGTCGGGAGCGTGCCAAGAGGCCGGACAGGTACTCGCCGACGACCGGCCGCGGCAGGTAGTCGTCCGACGAGACGCCGCCGTGCATCCCGCCGGATGCGTTCTCCTCCGCCCAATCCAGGAGACCGAACGCGCCCCCGAAGTTGCGGTCCACGGCGCCGCACGTGGTGTTCATCAGGTTGGTGCGGACATCCGGCGCGTACGCGTTGCCGCCGTTGAACCCGCGCGCGTCGAAGAGGACGATGGAGAGATCCGCGGTGCTCAAGCCGACCGGCAGCGACTCGACCATCCGGGCGGCCAAGGCGATGCCGGAGGCCCCTCCGCCAATGATCCCGATCATGTAGTCGCGCATAATGGCGGACACTCCTGAAGGACGCCAAGGACAACAGCGCGCCGCAAACCGGACGACCCACCGACAAGCCGTATCGGCGCCGAGAGAACACCCGACAACCTCAAGCGATGTCAAGCCGGAACAATGCGTACGTCGTCGTTGCTGCGCTCGTCTGCTCCGGCGCCGCAGCCGACAGCATCGCCAGCCCGACGCATACCAGCACGATCACCATCGACGGCGATGGTACGCGGCTGTGGAGCGTGAACCCGAACCACGACACCGTCACCGCCATCGACGCGCGTCGCTTGGTCAGGCTCTTCGAGCGCCCCGTCGGCGACAATCCGCGAACGCTGGCCGTCGCCCCGGAAGGCGACGTCTGGGTCGTCAACCAGGACGATGCCACCATCAGCGTGCTCAGCGGGGAAACGGGCGAAACGAGGCACACCGTCGACCTGCCCTACGCGTCACGACCGTACGGAATCGCCTTCGCCCCGGCTTCGAACACGGCCTTCGTCACGCTGCAGGCGGTTGGCCGCATGGTGAGAATCGACACTAGGACCAATACCGTCACGGGCATCGTCGACGTCGGCCCGACACCCCGCGGCATAGCGATCACCGCAGACGGCCCGCGGATCCTGGTCACCCGCTGGATCTCCCCGGCCACCCACGGCGAGGTGACCGAAGTGAGCGCCGACTCACTAACCGTCGTGCGGCGATTCACGCTGGCCGCCGATCCCGGTCCGGACACCGCCGTGAGCGGTCGCGGCGTACCCAACCATCTCGCCGCCATCACGATAACCCCCGACGGAAAGCGCGCCTGGATTCCGTCGAAGAAGGACAACACGGGCCGCGGACTCACCGTCAGCGGCGAACCGCTGAACTTCGAGAACACGGTACGCGCCATCGTGTCGCAGGTGGACCTAGCGGCGAACCGCGAAGTCCTCTCGGCGCCCAGGGACCTCGACAATCGCGCCATGCCGGTGGCCGTTGCCTTCGACGCCGAGGCGCGTTACGCCTTCGTCGCCCTGCAGGGCAGCAACGCGGTCGACGTTTTGGACGCCGCGGATGGCTCGCTGGTCGCCTCCTTCGAGACGGGCCTGGCGCCGCAAGGTCTCGTCGTCGACGCGGACGGCCGCCTGTTCGTCCAGAACTACCTGTCCCGCGATGTGGCCGTGTACGACGTCTCGGCCCTGTCGCGCGGCGAGCCGGTCCAGCAGATCGCTCTCATACCGACAACCGATCACGAACCGCTGAGCCCGGACGTGCTGCTCGGCAAGCGCGTTTTCTACAACGCCGCCGACTCGCGCATGTCGCGCGACGGCTACGTCAGTTGCGCGAGCTGCCACCTCGAAGGCGGCAGCGACGGGCGCACCTGGGACTTCAGCGGACGCGGCGCGCACGGCGGTGGATTGCGGAACACGATTACGATGCACGGGCGCGCCGGGCTTCTGCACGGGCCGATTCACTGGCGCGCCGACATGGACGAAATCCAGGACTTCGAGATCCTGCTGCGGACGACGTTGCAGGGGCGCGGGTTCGTCGCCGACGACGTGTTCCTGGCGAAAGGGGCGGACTGGGTCTTCGGCGCGCCCAACCGCGGGCTCTCGCGCGAGTTGGACGCCCTCGCCGCCTACGTCTCTTCGTTTGACAGCGTCCACCCCAGTCCACGCCGGCTGCCGGGTGGCAAGATGACGCCCGAGGCCGTGGCGGGCGAGGCGATCTTCCACTCGACGGAGACCGGCTGTGCGACGTGCCATGTGCCCCCGCGGTTTACGGATAGTTCGTTGGAACGGCCCAGGCGGGAATCCAACGCCCATCCCTTCCTGATGCATGACGTCGGCACGCTGTCGGCGACTGCAGGCGACTTCCGACCGAATACCGTGCGGGCATTGGATACACCCACGGTGAAGGGCGTGTGGCAGACGCCGCCGTATCTCCACGACGGCTCGGCGGCGACGCTGATGGATGTGATCACGACGCGCAATCCGGACGATCGCCACGGGAAGACATCGCATCTGACGACGACTGAACGGGGGCAACTCGTCGCATACCTCAGGGAGTTGGACGACAGCCAACCCAGCCGGGGACACACGCTGCCATAGATGGATCAACCGGGTCCGCGCACGAACGGAACGCTTGCGTCAGACCGCGCTCAAGTGCTCGCCAAGTACCTGCCATTCCGGACGGTCGCGCGCCGCACAGTCGACTTCCTACACGACGCGGTGTCAACCTCTTACACCGGCGATGGCAAATCTCTCTTTCGGCCTGAAAATCATGCGATTACGGTGGGCGGTTCGTTCGCCCGCGCCTCGACCGATGACCAGGGCCAATCCACAGCGCCAGTCCACCCCGACCGCAGTGGCGGGGTTGCATGACAAGCCGCACCGTCGGAAGATTCCGTGACCGGCCGCGAGTTCATCGAACGGGCTCATCAACTGGGCGCGGAACGCGGGGTGCCCGTCCGACTCGGATTGAAGCGCGGTAAAGGCAGCCATGCACTGTTGTTCTACGGGGTACGCAAAACAGTCGTGAAGGACAGACGCAAGGAACTCGGTCCCGGCTTGCGTGCCGTTATGATCCGACAACTTGGCCTTGAGCCGGCCGATTTCCGCTAGCCGACACAGAGGATCACATGCAGTTGGTCTACGCAGCCAAGTTCGCCCGGACAGCACCGAACGAGATCGTCGTCTCCTTTCGCGACATACCCGAGTGCCTGACGTCCGGCGTCGATGACCGCGATGCATTCGCCGAGGCAACCGATGCTCTGGAGGAAGCGATCGCCGGACGCATCGACGATCGCGAGAGCATTCCCGTACCGACCGCGCGACGCGCCGATGAACGCGAGATCGCAGTTCCACGTCGCATGGCTGCCAAGGCTGCCCTCGCACTAGCCCTGCGCCGGAGCGGCATGACCTGCAACGCACTGGCGAGGTCTCTCGGGATCCAGGAGAAAGCGGCGCGGCGAATGCTCAACCCACGGCACGACACAGCAGTCGAGCAGATCAGAGACGCGTTGGTCGTTCTCGGAGAACTTGAGCCATGACGGAGGCCCACCGGGCGCAATCCAAGTTCCTGCGACGGTCTCGACGATGAGTTCCGCCTGACGACGATTCCTTACGGCTCGTCGGAGTCGGGAAACCGGACGACATCCGCGCCACGGTCACCCTTGCGTTCCTCCGGCAGAATGAGCTCGCCTACGACGTCCTCGGCCAGTATCAACATCCATCGCGGTATCCACCGAGGCACACCTTTGCGCCGCCAGTTTCGCTTTCGCCGCTCCTCCGCCGCGAATCTCCGCTCTTCCTGGGGCGATGATTTGACCGATAGCGAAAACACGACGCAGACGAAAGCGACGATGGCGATGACGCCGATCACCAAACCCGTCATGGCTAGATGTCTTGAGAGCGCCTCATGTTTACGATTGTGTCAAGTTCTGTGACGCCGGTGGAAGAACGCGCGAGCGTTCTCGATCGAGTCGCCGTCAGGCGACTCGCCTAGTCTGTATCCCTAGGACGCGCGTCCGCCACGAAGGTCACCGCTCGCGTTGATTCGCCCCCGCCTAAGGAAAGTACGCCGGTCGAACCACGGTGTCTACGGTCTGCGGGCGAGACGGTAGCCATCACAAGACTCGGGCCGGGTTTCCAAGCGTACTGGATCCCGTTTATACGTGACCTACGTAGGGTGATACAGTGCTGTTCACGGAGATTCCGAGGTTCACGCCCGCACCCGCCGGCCATTCGAGGCAATTCAACATGACAAAGCGTCACATCGCGAACGAGGTACTCGACGGACTGCATGCGATTCGCGAACACCGCAACCGCCGGCGGACACTCCGGACCACGCAGATCGAATCGCGTCCGCTTCCCGAACTCTCGCCGAGCGCCATCCGCGAGATCCGGGATCGACTTGACGTCTCGCGGGCCGTTTTTGCACACATGATCCGCGTACCCGTCCGGACAGTCGAAGGCTGGGAGCAGGGCAAGTGTCGGCCGGCGGGGTCTGCGGTGGCATTGATGCTGATGGCGGCAAAGTACCCGGACACGTTCGATAGGCTCGCGTCCCTATGATCCGTCAGATCACCCGCCGCAGCAGCTAGCCTTTTCGCGTCGCCACGCCGTTTGACATCGCGCCGACGGCCTGCGAATAATCTCCATAGGCGTGCTTCACGCCCAGCCTCTGCCAGCCCACCCCAGCGGGGCCGGTTCCCGGGGCGAAGGGGACATTCACCTCGAAGCGACGTGTCAACGGTCAACGACCTCGGAAAAGCGATTGCTGGGGAATCCGGATTCCGAGAGGCGGAGGACCGATGACAGTCGGAAAGCGATTCAAACGACTCGTCCGAGCGCACGCCCGGCAGGTCGGCCAACCCTACACGGCTGCCCTCGAGTACTTCCGTCGACATGCGGAGGTCACCAACATGTCGCAACACGCAGACAGCCAACCTTTGAAGGGTCTGCCGTGGAACCATACGCTCGCCGAGTGCGAGCGCGAGGCTGCGGCGACCGGCTTGCCGGAACTCGAGGCGCGAACCGCCGTCGCAAACGGCTACGGCTTCGCCACCTGGCGACAGCTCGAGGTTCACCTGATCCATCCGGGGCAACTCTCGGACTTCCTCCAGCTTGCGTGCCTGCAGTACTTCCCTACCGACTCCCCTAAGCTCCGGGAACGCGCTCGCGCGATGCTGTCAGACGACCCGAACCTGGCCACACGCGACATCTGGACAGCGGCGTGCATCGGGGACGTGACGGCCGTCCGCAGCGCCCTCGATGCGCGACCCGACCTGGTCAACCTGCGCGGCGGCTACCACGACTGGGAGCCGCTGCTCTACGCCTGCTACTCGCGCCTTGACCTGCCTGAGCGCTCGACGCTCACCGTGGCCGAACTGCTTCTCGAACGCGGCGCGGATCCGAACGCGCACTACATGTGGGGCGGCCAGTACCGTTTCACCGCCCTGACCGGCGCGTTCGGCGGCGGCGAGATGGGGCCGGTGAACCAGCCCGAGCATCAAGCCGGGGAGACGCTGGCCCGGCTGCTGCTCGACGCCGGCGCAGACCCCAATGACGGCCAGGCGCTCTACAACCGCATGTTCGGCGACGATCATGCGACGCTTCAGTTGCTGCTCGACTACGGGCTGAACGCTGAACACCGGCTCAACTGGCTGTCTCACCAGGACGACCGCCTCGTGGCGACGCCGGTGCAGACCCTCGGCTACCAGTTGCAGTGGGCCGTGCGTAAGCACCACGCCGAGCGCGCGCGGCTCTTGATCGACCACGGCGCCGACCTCAGCCTGGACGCGGGCGACGGGCGGACGCTCTACGAGGCCGCCGTGGTGTCCGGACATCCGGAACTCGCGCAGTACCTGGCGGACCACGGCGCCGAAGTCGTCTCCGTCGACGCGACCCGGCGACTTGCCGCCGCGTGCAACGCCGGCGACCTCGCTGCCGCCCGTGGCTTGCTCGACCGCGACCCCGACCTGCTCTCGCGGCTGCCGAACGGCGGCGGAGACCTCCTCGCGGAAGCCGCCGACTACAACCGGCTCGACGCGGCGCGCGTCATGCTTGAGATCGGATGCCCGGTCAACCCCGGCGGCACCACTCCCCTTCACGGGGCGGCGTTGAAGGGCCACGTCGAGATGGCGGATCTGCTCGTCGCCAACGGTGCGGATTTGAGTGCCCGGGACGACCGGCACGCGACGACACCCCTGCAGTGGGCACAGGTCGGCGGCCACGAGGCGATCCAGGAGTACCTCGCGTCATGCCGGCTCGGTATCTTCGACGCCGTGCTGCTCGACGACGCGCAGCGCGTTGAGGAACTGCTGGAAGCCAACCCGCACCTCGTCGACGCGACCGTTGGTGCGGAGCGCAGCTCCGCGACGCCGCATCCTTCGGACTGGCAGACGCCGCTGGCGGTGGCCGTCCTGCGGAATCGGCTTCAAGCGGCGAAGGTGCTGATCGAGCGCGGCGCACGCGTCAACATTGCGGACGGCGACGGTCGGCCCTTGACCGACATCGCCCGGGCGGAGGCGTCCGCGCCGTTGATCGAGCTGATCGACGCGCGGGCGGGAACGGGCTGATTGCGGCGGTCGAGTCAGTCAACTTGCCAGGCGCGCTGGTGAACGCGATGGCCGGCTGGGACTTGCTGATCCTGCTCGCCTTCGTCGCCTGGTCGGTGACGCTGGGGCTGCGTGCCCGGCGCAGGGCGTCGCGGGGCCTCGACGAGTACTACCTCGCCGGCCGCAAGGTCCGGGGGTTCCGGGCGGGCATCAGCATGGCTGCGACCCAGTTCGCCGCCGACACGCCGCTCCTGTTCTCCGGGCTCATCGCGGTGGCGGGCGTTTACGCCCTGTGGCGGCTGTGGGTCTACGGCCTTGCCTTCCTGCTCATGGGATTCCTCTTCGCCGCGTTCTGGAGGCGCGCGCGAGTCCTCACCGATGCCGAACTCGTGGAGGTCCGCTACAGCGGCCCTTGGCGGCTGCCGCTGCGGTTGACCAAGGCGGTCTACTTCGGCCTGGTGATCAACTCCGCGGTTCTCGGCTTCGTCCTGCTCGCGATGCTCCAGATCTCCGAGATCTTCTTCCCTTGGCACGCCTGGCTACCCGGGGCGCCGTACGCGGCCATCGCCGGCGGTGTCGCGAGCCTCGGCATCGAACTCTCCACCGGCGCCGCACCTTACGCGGCCGGACTCGCCACCACGAACAACCTGATCAGCATCGTCCTGCTCCTGGTCTTCGTCGGCCTGTACTCCACCACCGGCGGACTGCGCGGCGTGATCGCGTCGGACCTCCTGCAGTTCGGCCTCGCGATGGGCGGCTCGATCGCCTTCGCGGTACTCCTCCTATGGGAGGTCGGCGGACCCGCTGCCCTGGTCGATCGCGTCGTCGGCCTCTACGGCGCGGACACCGCCGCACGAATGCTGTCCTTCACCCCCAGCGTCGAAGGCGCGCTGATGCCGTTCCTGGTGATCATGGGGCTGCAGTGGCTGTTCCAGATGAACAGCGACGGCACCGGCTACCTGGCGCAACGCTGCATGGCCTGTGCGAGCGACCGCGACGCCCGCATCGCGGCCACGGTGTTCACCTGGGTGCAGATTCTCGGGCGCAGCCTGGTCTGGCTGGTCATCGGCGTAGGACTCTTGGTTCTCTATCCGTTCACGCCGGCGGACACGACGGAGGCGACCTTCGCGGCGAGCCGGGAGCGGACGTTCCTCGTCGGGGTCGCGGAGCACCTGCCTGTCGGCTTCCGCGGGCTCATGGTCACCGCCCTCGTCGCCGCGCTGGCATCGACGATCGACACGCACCTCAACTGGGGCTCGAGCTATCTCACCAACGACGTCTACAAACGCTTCGTCTGCCAATCCTGGCTCAAGCGCGAGGCGACGAGCGCCGAACTGGTATTCGTCGCCCGATCGGCGTCCGTGCTGGTGCTGCTGGCCGGGTGCCTGGTCGCCGCGAACCTGGATTCCATCGCCCAGGGCTGGCGCATCTCCCTGCTGTTCGGCGCCGGGATCGGCGCGGTGCTCATCCTGCGTTGGGTCTGGGAACGCATCAACATCCAGGCGGAGTTCGCCGCCATGGCCATCGCCATCGTCGCAGGACCGATTCTCCTCTGGGCATTCCCCGCGGACGAGTCGGAGTGGCTGCGCCTCGGCGCCATGGTAGTCGTGTCCACCGGCGGCACGGTGGTCGTGGCGCTGGCCTCGCGACGAACCGATCCCGAGGTACTTCTGGCGTTCTACCGGTCCGTCCGGCCGGTCGGGTTCTGGGGCCACACCGCGCGGGCCGCCGGCGACGACCCGGCAACCGTGCGATCGGCCCTGGGCGCGACGCTGCTCGGGACCGTGGCCTGCGCCGCGTCGCTGTTCCTGGCACTCGTCGGCGTCGCCAAGCTGATCCTGCCGCGGCCGGACGAGGGCGTGCTGCTGCCGATCCTCGCCATCCTGGGCGCGGCTTTGCTCACGCCGCTGTGGTGGCGGCGGCTGACCGCGCCCGAGTGCTAACTCAACCGTCGAGATGCTCGAGCACCGCGCGGTTCCAGGCGTCGGGTCTCTCGAAGTAGGGCGAGTGGCCGCTGTCGGGAATCTCCACCAGCCGGCTCGTCGGCAGTTCCGCGTCCAGGAGGCGCATCATTTCCGGTGCGAAGATCATGTCGTACGGCCCGGTCACGATCAGGATCGGCACCGTCGACTTCCGCGCTTCGTCCAGATCCCAGTGCGTGCCGAAGAGCAGTCCACCGAGATTCGCCGGACCCCGCGGCGGTGCCAGCCGGCTGATCTGGCCGTACCGGAACGCCAGGGCCGGATCCATGATGTCGAAGTCGCGACCCGCTGCCGCAGCGCGCTCGCGGACCTCCGCCCACCTTTCGGGGGTGATCCACTCCCGCATCGGCTCGGTCGACAGGCCGCCGTAGGTGTTTGCAAGCACCAGCGAACGGGTGCGCTCCGGGAAGCGCAACGCGAATCCAGCCACCGCCCAGCCGCCCATCGACTGGCCGACCAAGTGCGCCGCATCGATGTCCAAGTGGTCCAGCAAGCGCCGCAGGTCTTCGACAGCCGTCTCCGAATCGCCGGCCAAGCCGCGCACGTCCGTGGACTTGCCCCAACCACGCTGATCCCACGTGACGACGCGGTACTTCTCGGCGAATACGGGAGTCTGATGCACCCAGATGGCATGGTTGCCGCCCGCGCCGTGGCTGAAGACCACGGCCTCGCCGCTGCCAGTGCTCTCGTAGTAGATCCGCTCGCCGCCGATGACGACGAACCCGGCGTCCGTCTGGCGCACGTCCGCCCACGCGGCGAGCGACATGATCAATGTCCCAAGGCTCGCCGCAATACGCATTCCGTTAGACATGTGGCCGCTCGCTCGTGAAAGATGGCACCAATCCTAAACCGGGTGCGCGGGCCTCCCGGCCCGCATGGGCTTGTACACAGGCCGGAATGCGGACGTGGACGTCCGCGCACCCGTGGAAATCACCGACCACGGCCGCCTTACACTAGCCCAGTCTCGAAAGGGGGACTCACTCGTGGACAGTCTGGAAAGGCAGCTCATTCGGATGGAGTTGGTGCAGCGGCGCGAAGAAGGTTGCGACGTCGCGGCGATCGAGTCACGGGTCCGAGAGGCACTCGCCGATGACACGATCGACGACGCTGTGTTCGTCGGGTTGTACGACGCCCTGGACGCCCTAACGCCGGAGCCATCGTTCCCCTACGAAGAGCCGTCCGACCTTGACGCCATTCGCGCCTTGCGTCCCGACGGACCCCGGCGCATGGACCTCGGCGACGAGGAAGACGCCGTGCCGGACCGCATCTACGGCGCCTGGCTCGGCCGGGCGGCGGGCTGTTCGCTAGGCAAGCCCGTCGAAGGCTGGTCCCGAAAGCGCATCGACAAGTACCTGGAGTCGACCGGCGCCCTGCCGCTCGACGACTACATCCCGTACACCGAGGGCGCGATACCGCCGCGCCTCAAATCCAGCACGCGCGACAACATCGAATTCATGGCCCGCGACGACGACATGGACTATCCGATCCTAGGCCTGCTCGCCCTGGAACAACGCGGCGCGGATCTGACGTCGCGCGCCATGGCCAGCACGTGGATCAGCCGAATGCCGTACGACATGCTCTACACGGCCGAGTCGGCCGCCTACCGGAATTTCGTCAACCGCCTTTGGCCACCCGAATCCGCCGGTTGGCGAAACCCGTTCCGCGAGTGGATTGGCGCGCAGATCCGGGCGGACATCTTCGGCTATGTGGCGCCCGGGTGGCCGGAGAAGGCTGCGGAACTGGCGTATCGGGACGCCAGCATCTCCCACGTGAAGAACGGGATCTATGGCGAGATGTTCGTCGCCGCGATGCTTGCCGCCACGTTCGTCGAGGACGACATCGAGACGATCGTGAACATCGGGCTCTCGGAAATCCCAAGACAGTGCCGACTCGCCGAAGCCGTGAAGGACACGCTCGCATGGTGCCGTCATTCATCGGATTGGGAGGACGTCTGGGAGAAGATCCACGAGAAGTACGGCCACTATTCGGGCGTGCACACCATCAACAACGCCGCGCTCGTCGTCATGGGCCTGTATTTCGGGGCGAACGACTACGAGCAGGGCATCGTGGTGACCGTTCGCGGAGGCTGGGACACCGACTGCACCGGTGCGACCGTGGGATCGATCCTGGGCGCGAAGTTCGGCGCCGACGCGTTGCCGGAGAAATGGGTCGGCGTTCTGAACGACCGGCTCATGTCGTGCGTCCGGGACTGCAACGACAATCGGATCTCCGAATTTAGCGGAACGCACCCACCGAGTGGCGTCGGCGATTCTGTCACCACCCGTCGAGGAGGCCCCGTCCGAGCCCATTGCCGACGGGGACGGCAGACTACCGGGCGCGTGGAAGCTGGACCTCGAATGGGGCAGGCTGGTCCTCACTGTCGAGGAGGATCTCTCGGGCCGGATCGATCTCACGGCCTTCGGCGAGACCCCGCCGATCCGCAACGTTCGCATCGAAGGCAACAAGGTTCGCTTCGCGTTCGGCATGCCCAAGGGCGAGTACGACATGGATATTGAGTTCGAGGGCACGGTGCGCGGCGACCGCCTCACAGGCGTGTGCTCCAGCGCCGGCTTCGAGTTCCCGCTGAACGGCGTCCGGAGCTGACTCTAGGGGTCGTAGCCGCCTTCAGCTCTCTTTCAGTTGGCGGCAATCCAGCCGTGCCAACTGCAAGGGCCGCTTGCCGGATTTCGTCTTCAAGGTCCGGTCCGCCCCGAGGTTCATGAGCGCCTCGGCCGCCGCGAGCTTGCCCTCGTACGCGGCCCGGTGCAGCGGCGTGCGCCCCTTCTTGTCCTGCGCGTCGAGATTGGCGCCGTGTTCCGCCAGCACCCAGACCGCATCGACGTTCCCCCTCTCCGCGGCCAGATGCAGCGGGGTCCTGTCGGTGACCGTTCTGGCATCGATATCAGCGCCGCGCTGCTGCAGCCATTGCACGCATCGGCTCGAACCGGAGCGCGCCGCCCAGTGCAGGGCGGTCATGTCCGCCTCCCCCTCAAGCGTGACAACCGCGGCATCCTCGGCGGCCAGCTCGCGTACCCACTCGAGGTCGTCCATGCCGCAAGCCGAGAAGACGTCGTAGTGCGCCCCGTGCCCGAGCAGAGCGCTGACCGTATCGGCGACGTCGGAGGTCCAGGCCGCGCTGCCGAAACGGGAGGCGGCTTCCTGCAGGGGCGTATTGCCCCGCTCCCCGTTGCCGGAGAACGGTACTTCCGGGTCGGCGCCGTACTTGAGCGCGAACTCCGTGTACTCCACCGGCCTGCCGACTGCCCAGAACAGCAGCGAGGTGTTCGCCGGCCAGCCGACGTGCGAAGTGCTAGTGACCGCGGCATTGCTGACACCGGCCTCGAACACCGTGCGCAAGGTCTCGAAGTTCCCGTGGTAGAACGCCTTGGCCACCGGCTCGTGCTGGTGCTTCCTCTGGAGCCCGGTCTCGCAGTCGTAGAACTCGCGGACGCCGCGGTCGAGCAGGAAACGGACCGCGTCCAACGTTCCGAAGTAGGAGGTCGCCATCGCCAGGGCGACCGTACCGACCGATTCGAGGAGGGCCGGCTCCTCGCGCAGAAGGGCTTCCATTCGCGCGCCGTCGCAGCTCGCTTGGCAGAGGTCCGTGGCGCCATGCGCGGTCGCGGTCAGGAACTCCTTCTCCAGTGCGGTGAAACTCCTTCCCTCCCTCATCTCGAAGGCCCGCGTCATCTTCTGCATCAGGTATTCCGTGTCGTTCACGGCTGCCTTTCTCGAGTGATCAAGCACGGTCGTACGGCCTATCATAGTCGCCGCAACAACGGAGTAAGGAGGACGATGTAGTGCGCGTTCGCCTCCGGCAACGACCACCTGACGTGGTTCAACCAAGCACATGCCCGCGAAAACCGCCGGTGCGAGCATTCCGCCCCTCGGTGCGCCTGCGCTATGCGGCGACGCTGTTGGCACTCTCCTTGGTCGGCCCCGCATGTACCTCGATGCAAGCAACACGGGAGGCCGTCCCCGGTTCCCCGGTATCGGGCTGCGCAGACTGGAATACCTTTTACTTCAACCAGGCCGCGACATTCCAAGACATCTACGCTTGCCTAGCCGCAGGGGCGGACCCCAACGCCGAGTCCGCTACCGGCTGGACACCATTGCACTTTGCAGCAGGCAACAAGGAGCTCGCCATCATTCAGCTCCTGATGACCGCCGGCGCGGATCCGAAGGCGAGGAACTATGGCGGGCGGGGCGTGACGCCGCTGGAGATGGCCGTACGCTTCAACGAAGACGCCGCAGTGTTCCAAGCCCTGATGGCAGCCGACCCGGCAACCGGCTCTAGTCGCGACTGGCAACTGCTGCATACGGCCGGCTACGGCACCGCAGCCGAGTTACGGACGCTGTTGGACGCAGGCGGCGACCCGAATGAGCGCGACACCAGCGGCTTGACACTCCTGCACATTGCCGCCCGCAACGACGACGAGGCCGTGACGCACTTGCTTCTCGCCGCCGGCAACGATCCCACGACCAAGGACAACATCGGCTGGACGCCCCTGCACGTCGCCGCAATCGCCAACAACCTCGCCGTGACCCAAGCGCTCCTCGCCGCCGGCGCAGACCCCAACGCCAAGGGGAACAACGGCAGCATTCCGTTGCACCATGCGGCGCGAGGCAACGAGAATGCGGCGGTGACCAAGGTCCTTCTTGCCGCCGGCGCTGATCGCAACGCCGAAAACAACGATGGCGAGACGCCGGTGCAATGGGCAGTCCGCTACAACGACAACGCCGCGGTGATCCAAGCCCTCACCTCGGCCGCCGATCCCGAACCGACGCTTTGAGAGGGATAGAACACGAAGGCGTACACGTCGTAGTTTCGAATCTCGGGCCCAACAACGACACGATCAACCGAACCCAGCACCGCGATCTGACCGCCTAACCTAACCAGCGCGCCAGTCCCTTGAGGTGCGATCTCCATCCTACACTCGACGAACACGGCGGCCGACTGCGCCGGCAGCATGATGTTGCGGATCCCCTAGCCCGCGAGCAGTAGAACCAGCAGGCGTAGCGATACGCGGATCGTCCACCGCTTCACGACGAATGAACTCTGGTGACCTCGAGAGTGGATGATTCTATGGTCGTCACCTCCCGACGGGTAGGAATGGCGCGAGTCCTACAACACGAAACGCCGATCGCTTACACGAGCTTGAGACATGTGCCAACGACAGCCGTCTGGACGGCGTCTACGGTGCTCGCCATGCACGACCCGATCTACAAGCGGCTGTTCGACTCCCCGCGCATGGTGGGCGATCTCCTGCAAGCCGTCGGACACGGCGACTGGCTCGACGACGTCGACCTCGCGACGCTCGAGAAGCAACCCACCGAGCGCGTCGGCGACCGCGGCCAACAGCGCCGCGGGGACGCCGTCTGGCGGGTACGCTTCCGCAACGGTTGGCTCTATCTGCTGGTGATCCTCGAGTTCCAGTCCTCCAACGATCACCGCATGGCGCTCCGCAACCTGGAGTACACGGCGCTCCTCTACCAGGAACTCGGCCGCCGAGGGGAGCTCGGCGAGCCCGGCCGCTGGCCACCGGTGCTGCCGATCGTGCTCTACAACGGCGACGCGCGCTGGACGGCAGCGCTCGAGATGCGCGAACTGATCGCGGAGGTGGCCGACGCGCTGTCGCCCTACCAGCCGTCGCAACGGTCCCTGCGCGCGTCGCCGTAGGCGACGCGCCTTGACGAACGGCACGTCGCAGTTGACGATCTTCCGCTCCGGAACTTGACGCGGGCGGTCGTCGGTTTCGAGCAGAGCAGGACGCCGCCCGAGATCTTGCGCGTGGCCACCGCGTTGCGGGGCTGGCTGCGCACGCCGCAGGATACGGAACTCAGCCGCGCGTTCGCGGCGTGGATCCGGCAGATGGCCGGAAGGATGGGCCCGGAAGGGGTCGTGCAGGTACTAGGCGAGACCCTGGAGGAGGCGACGATGACGTTGGTGGAAAGAGTTGCGCAGTGGCCCGAGCAGTGGCGACGGGAAGGTATGGCCGAGGGTCGCCGCGAAGGCATTGCGCGCGAACGCGCCTTGCTGCGCCGGCTTGCCGCTGTGCGTTTCGGCGACACGACCGGCAACCAGTTGGGATTACTGCTCGCCGACATCGATGACGCCGATCACCTCGCAGCGGTCGAGGAACTGATCGTCAGCGTCGGGAACGGGCCGGACCTGATCGACGGGGTAGGCGAACTCCTACGTCAATCCCCCTAGTCACCAAGGTCGGCCGGCGGAGCGTTCGGGGAGGCACACGTTCCCGTCCTACACGCAGCCGGGCGAATCCCCTACGGCAAAGGAGCGCCGATGTGCCAGAAGGACGAATGTCAGCGCTGCAGACGCGGCTTTGCCGAGCCGATGAGTTATGCCACAGTCTGATCCGCAATCGTCGGCCGGAGTGGAGCATGAACGGGAACGCGCGTCCGCCGGTGTGGCTTGTATCCTCGGTACTTGCTCTCACTAGCCCAAGCGCGCTTGCCGCAGTGTCCGCCGACACGCCCAAAGCGGACCAGGCGCATCGGTTGACCCTTCAGATCTTGGGCGGCCTGGCGTCGTGCGGCGACCGGTCCGGTGGCCCGGAGTACTACGCCACCGCCTCCCGCGACGACCCGGAGGTCGAGGAGGAACTGAACGCCGACCGCCGGGAGCAGGCCAACCTGAGGCCTAGGATCGAGGCGTTCGACGAGCGCATCGAGCCGCTGGAACTGCGCGAGCACAACACTGTGCCCCTGACGGCGGACGAGCAGCGCGAACTCGACGAACTACGTGCTAGAAGCGTCGTCATCCAGCAGCAGCTCCGAGACCCGACGCGCGAGCTGACACCCGAGGAACGAGGGGCGCTGACACGCGAACGGTCCGACCTGGAGGACTCCCTGGAGCGGCTGGCGAACATCATCCCGCTGTCCGACGACGAGGTCCGCTACCTGCGGGATCAGAGGAACCAACGAGCTCCTTTAGCCGACCGTCAGAGAGTGCTGGGAACGCGGGAGCGCGACTTGCTGGACCTGACGTACATGTCGACACCGGGGTCGCTGACGGTCTATCCCAACGACGCGCTCCGACTCCGCCTCATGGAAGACGACGCGTTCCAGGACGATACGTGCGCCACGTGGGACGTCACGCTCGATCCAGAGATCCTTGAGGCTGGCGGGCTCGAACTGGAAGCGTCCGGCCGACCACTGCTGCAGCTATGGTTGCGCCCGGCGTCACCATAGCGGCCATGCGCTGGCCAGCCGTGCTTGAGCCGCACCAAGACGCACCGACATCGCGAGCCGGGTACTACGGCGATGGCGCAGACCGCTCGACGATTCCGCAACGAAATCGCCGCGCCTGAAAAAACAGGCGCGGCCGGGCGCTTCCGTAACCATATCGTGTACGCTGCGTGTCCATACGAGCCGCTCCGTCCCGGCTGGTGGGCAAGCATCGTGAAGCCAGTCGAACCCCGTCTGGGTGAACGCGAATCTGCGTAACGGCTGATCGCGCGGCGCGGCGGCCAGAAGTCACGGCAGAAGAGGCGAAAGACCATGGCACAGGCAGACGAGCCACTCGAACCGACCGGCGGTGAACCAGAGCTGCGCCGCAGCATCAGCCTGTGGCAGATGACGCTATACGGCGCGGGCGGCATGCTGGGCGCCGGGATCTACGGCCTGATCGGGCAAGTCGCCGGCGAGATGGGGTCGGCGATCTGGTTGGCCTTCGCGCTGTCGCTGTTCGCAGCGGGACTGACGGGACTGTCCTACGCTTCCCTCGGCTCCCGCTATCCACGTGCCGGCGGCGCCGCCTACATCACGCAGCGCGCCTATCGTCGCAGTCTGCTGACCCACGTCGTCGGCCTGACCGTGGCGTGCTCGGGCCTGACCTCCATTG
>JAPOVK010000004.1 GCA_026708185.1 Gammaproteobacteria bacterium
CCTCCGACTCTCCCGGCTGCACAGCCAGCGCGGTCACGAAGACGGCCGGCACGCCGTTGAGTTCGGTGGCGCCAACAGCGTCCCCGAATCCCTCGCTCACAGCGGCCACGTCGGCCACGGTGACCAACGCACCACCGGGGGACGACAGCAGAACGACGTCCTCGAACTCCTCGGCGCGAACGCGCCGGTCGTCGACACGCACGACCATGCCGCCAGCGCTGGTCAGCAGACGCCCCGAGGTGAGATCCACCGACGAGCTTCGTACTTTCCGTGCGACCTCGCCGATCGTCAGGCCATGCTCGCGCAAGGCCTCCTCGTCAACTTCGATCGCGATTTCGCGCTCGGGCGACAAGTCGAGCGACACGCTTGTCACCGACGGCTGCGCAAGGAGGTCCTCGCGAAGCTGCTCGGCCGCGACGCGTAGTGCGTCCGCCGATAGCTCGGACGAAGACAGTGCCACCGTGATCGCCGGGACACTCACGGAGGGGATGCCGATCTCGGGCCGCTCCGCGTCTGGCGGCGGGAACCTCTCGATACGGTCGACCGCCGTGCGTACCTCGTCGAGCACCTCTTGGGTGTCCGCGAACGCATCCATTGACAGCGTCACCTTACCGAAGTCGGACGACGCCTCGGAAACCACCCTGCGAACCCCCGACAGTCCGATGACGCGCTCCTCGACCCGGCGCGTGATGCTCTCCTCCACCTCCGCAGGACTCGACCCGGGGTAGGGCACCGTGACTGCGACGCTCCGGCCGTCAAGGTCCGGAATGATCTCGACATCAAGACCCGAGGCGACCAGCAACCCGCCACCGATCGCCAGGACCATGAGCAGATGGCCGGCCACGCGGCGGTGCACGAACGCGCCGATCACCGCGCCGACGCCCCTGTGAGCCGAACCGGCGTCGCCAGATGCGCTCATCGCCCGCCGCCCTCGGCGACGGCCTTCACTGCAAGTCCGGCCCGTTCGCCCGGAACCGCGCCGAGAACCACGCCGTCCCGGGCGTCGAATTCGGCGACGATCCAGCCGGTTTCAGTTTGTCCCAGGGTGCGCGGCGTCTCCCGCACCAGTTCGCCGTCGTCCACCACCCATACGCTGTCGCCGGCACGGTGCGCCTCGGACGGCAGCAGGTAAGCGTTTTCGAATGCGGGCCCTTCCACGGTGACACGGACGAACGTGCCGGGCGGGGGGGCGTTCGCGTCGGCGAAGTCCAGCAGGAGCATCGACAGCCGCGTACGCGGCGCCAGCACCGACGAGACCTGCGCGACCACCGCCTCGAAGCGTTGCCCTCCGTCGAAGACGGCGGCGGGTCGGCCGCGGGGATCACCGAGGTACGCCAGATCCGCCACGGGAATAGGCGCCCGCGTCTCCAGCCGGCCGTTCTGGAACACCGTACCGATCTTGCTTGCCCGCGCGACGACGTCGCCCACGGACACGGGCGCGGCGATCACGGTGCCGTCGAAGGGCAGCGAGAGCCGAGTCTCGGACAACTGCAACTCGGCCAAGGCAACGTCCGCGACGGCGGCCCGGACACGGCCCTCGAAACGTTCTATCCGTCCCAAGCGTGCAACCGATGCGGGAACCTCCGCGCCTGGGTTCCGCTGGCGGTAGAGTTCGGCGTCCAGCGCCCCTTGGTCCACGTGCCGACGCAGCCTTCCGCGCGCCGCGTCGAGCATCCCCCGCGCCCGTTCGAGCCGGAGCTCCGTATCCTCCGGATCCACAACCAGCAGCGTCTCGCCAGCGCTGAACGTGCCGCCCGCGCGTAGCTTGGGCGAAACTTCGATCACGCGGCCCGTCGCCTGGGGATGCAACGCCACCGGTGCCCGCGCATGCACTTCGCCGGTCAGCGCCACCGTCAGGGCGTGCGAACCAGCCTCCGGAAGCAGCACGCGCACAGACGGCGCTTCCCCGCTGCGTACCGAGTCCTCGCCTATGGGTGCCACGCTGGGGGCCCGGGCGAAGTAGATGCCCACCGCCAGCGCGACCACGAGCAGTCCAACCTGCGCCCAGCCGGCCAAGCCGCGCGACTCCCGCTCTGCAGAATCCGCCATACCCCGTCCTCCAGTGTTCCCCGACTATGCCGATGCCACCGTTGGCCGTTGCCACCTTGGCCAAGCGATGTGTACGCAACGCGTCAGGTCCGTGCACGCACGGCCAAACCGCGTACATGTACGAGCCTACTCCAGTCCGGGGGGATTGCAACGACCCCGACCCCGGGGCACAGCTAACGGACTACGCGCCGGCAAGCAACTACGTGTGACCGAGCCCAAGTGCCCGTAGGCGACCGCGCCGAACCGCTGCGAGAGCCGATGGTGTCAGTTGTTGTCGACCTGCGCTGCCGACCCCGTGCAGTCAGCGGCGAGCAGACCCGACGCGGCGCTATCGGAAACCGGGCCAACATGGCGGAAGCAGACCTGGCCTTCGCCATCGAAGCGCAGGACGTAGGCTTTGTCGGCACCGTCGGTTTCGTCGAACTGCGCCAAGGCACGCCAGGCGTCGCCGTCTTCGGTCACGAGGTAGATCGTATGCTGGCGCTCTTCGGCCACCTCGCCGCGCATCACCCGGGCAAGGGTCCCGCGCAAGAGCCGCGGCACACCGTCGATGACCATTACCGACGCGACCGATGGCCCGGACTCGGTTTCGTCAATGCGGAGACGCCATGGCCGCACCTGTTGTCCCGCGTCTCGACCGAATCCGACCACGAGAACCGCGGCCCTTGCCGGATCCGGCAGCGTCAGGTCCTCCCCGCTCAACGTCGTAGCGCGCAGTGTCGCGGTTGCCGCATCGTCCTGTGCGATTGACGAACCCGCCCACAGCAACGCGATCACGGCCGCGAGCTGCGCGGTCGCGCGAACGAGTGCGACGCGGCGGGGCCGCATCACGAGGCTATGTTCAAAGCCGGAGCAGCTTGCCGAGAGGAAGTGCATTGCCTAAACCGTTTCGATCCAACGATGCGGCGAGCGTAGCGCAGCCTTCGAGCCATGACCAATCGGGGAACTCCCCGATTCGGAGCCAAGGCCGACAGGGCGGGTTGACGCAGCCAAGTTGGAATGTGAGACTGTGACCGTGAAAAATATCACAGTCAGCGTCGACGACACCACGCACCGTCGGGCACGGATCAAGGCGGCCGAGCAAGGCACTTCCGTGTCGGCGGCCGTGCGCGACTTTCTCATCCGGTGGTCCGGGGAGGAGACGGACTTCGAACGCCGCAAGCGTTTGCAGGACGAGGCGATCAGCACGATCAAGGCGTTCCGCGGCGGCAGTCGGTTGCCCCGCGATGACGTACACGACCGTGCCCTCGTTCGTTGATACGAACGTCCTGCTGTACGCGGTTGGAACAGCCGCTGACGAAGCGCCGAAGACGACCGTTGCGAGGTCGATCCTCGACCGCGACGACCTCGTGCTGTCCACACAAGTGCTCCAGGAGTTCTACGCCCAGGCAACGCGACCGAGCCGCGTCGATCCCGTGGCCCATGACACGGCCGTTGCGTTGATAGAGTCCTGGCTGCGTTTCCGCGTCGTCGAGACGTCGGTGCAACTCGTGCTCGACGCCTTGGCCACCAAGCGTCGCTGGCAACTGTCCTACTGGGACGCCGCGATCGTCGAGGCTGCGCGTACGGGCGGTTGCCCCACTTTGCTGAGCGAAGACCTGCAGTCAGGCATGAACTTCGCCGGCGTCACCGTCAAGAATCCCTTTGCCTGAACAGGTCGACCGCCCACCTTGGGGGCGCACCCGTCAAGGCATGTAAGGCGTTGGACTCGGCCCCAGTTGCGTTTGCAGAAGCGGCTGCGCCATGTGGACGAACTCGCAGACCATCGGGCGCGTGTCCCGCGGGTCGATGATCTCCTCGATGTTGAACGCCTCTGCGGTCTTGAACGGCGACGACAGCGCTTCGAGCTTGGCTTCGATTTCGGCTTCCTTCGCCTCCGGGTCGTCCGACTCGCGGATGATCCGTCGATAGGCGGCCGAGACGCCCCCGGCGATGTGCATCGAGCCCCAATGGCCGGAGGGCCAAGCGACGCGCTTGAACATGCCGCTCGGGCGGTCGTGGCATTGGCCGGCGACGCCGTAGAGTTGGCGGATGATGATGGAGACCCACGGCATCCGCGTGCGCAACGTGGCGCAGAGCATCTTCGCGCCCGCGCGCACGATGCCTTGGCGCTGCTGGTCCGGCCCGACCATGAAGCCGGGCTCGTCGGCGAGATACACCATCGGCAGATGGAAGGTGTCGCAAAGCTGCAGGAAGCGGATCACCTTGGTGCCCGCCGCCACGTCCATGGAGCCGCCCAAGCGCTTCGGGTTGTTGATCATCACGCCCACCGGGTAGCCGTGCATGCGCGCCAGGCCGACGATGCGCGAACGCCCGTAGTGCGGCGTGATCTCGAAGAACGAGTCTTCGTCAACCACCGCCTTCAAGATCTTGTGGGCGTCGTAGAGCCGACGCTTCTCGCGCGGGATGGCGGAGAGGAGGTACTCGTCACGCCGTTCGGGGTCGTCGCCCGTGTCGCCGCGCGGCGGCATCTGCCAGACGTTGTCGGGCAGGTAGCTCAAGAACTGCTTGACCATGTCGAACGCCTCGGCCTCGGTGTCGGCCAAGTTGTCGACGGTGCCGGACTCGAAGACCTGGCTGCGCTCGTCGCCGAGATCCTCCTTCGTGATGTCGATGCCCAAGGCCGCCTTGACCACGGGCGGACCACCTGGGAATAGCTGGCTCGTGCCTTTCACCATGACGTTGAAGTGGGCGAGACACGCGTCCACCGCGGGCAGCCCCGCCACCGAGCCGAGTACCGCCGCCACGACGGGCACGCGGCACAACAGGTCCTCCACCCCCGGCGTCACGGGATTCGTGGGGATGTAGGTGCGTCCGATCTGTTCGAACGTCTTGACGCTGCCACCAGTGGCGTCGAGCAGACGGATGAACGGCAACTGCCAGTCGAGCGACATCTTCTGCGCGTGGCCGCCCTTGTTGCCGATCGAACCGTCCGCCGAGCCGCCGCGCACCGTGAAGTCGCCCGCGGTCAGGACGGCCTTGCGGCCGTTGAGTTCGCCTAGGCCGATGATCATATTCGAGGGCCGGACGTGCTGTAGCTCGTTGCCCTCGTAGGTGGCCGCACCGGCAAGCTGACCGATCTCCTGGAACGAGCCGTCGTCGGTAATGAGGTCGACGCGTTCACGGACGGTGAGCTTGCCGCGGCGACGCTGTTCGGCGATGCCGGCCTCGCCGCCCATCTCCTCGGCGAATGCGCGGCGCCGCTTGAGTTCCTCGACTTCGGGGCTCCAGACCATGTCAGATCTCCTCGAGCAGTGCCGCGCGTCGGTCGAGCAACGGCAGCAACGTGTCCGCGTCGGCGGACGGCAAGGCGAGGATCGAGCGATCTATGCCGGCATCGCGATAGCCGGCCAGGGCGGAAGCGTCCGGCGGCGCGCCGAAAACGCTGATCGACAGCGTCGCCATGTCGCGCTCCGCGTCGTCGGCCACGGCCTTGAGGCGCGCCACGTTGTGGGCCGCGTCGAAGCCGCCGCGGGCACGCGGGAACCAGCCGTCGGCGTACTCGACCACACGCTTAAGCGTGTGAATGGACTCACCGCCGACGAGGATCGGCGGATTCGGCTTCTGGACCGGCTTCGGGAACGACCACACGGGATCGAAATCGACGAACTCCCCGTGGAACTCCGGCTCCTCGTTGTTCCACAAGGTCTTGATGGCCCGTGCCCGTTCGCTCATGACGCGGAACCGGGTCGAGAACTCGGTCCCGTGGTTCTCCATCTCCTCGGCATTCCAGCCGGCCCCGATGCCGATTTCCACCCGGCCGTCGGAGAGCATGTCGAGGCTCGCGATCTCCTTGGCAGTCACCAACGGATCGCGCTCGGTCAGCAGGGTGATGCCGGTGCCCACGCGAAGGGTGGTCGTGGCCGCCGCCGCGGCCATCAACGAGACGAAGGGATCCAGCGTGTGCCAGTACTCCTTGGGCAACTCCGCGCCGCCGGGCCACGCGCTTCTGCGGCTGGTGGGGATGTGCGTATGCTCGGGCACGAACAGCGACTCGAACCCTCGCGCCTCGACCTCCTTCGCCAACGCGTCGATGCGCATGGCGTAGTCCGTGGCGAATATGAAAACGCCGATCTTCACTGAACTCTCACCCCTTAAAAGCGTTGTTCGCGAGCGGCGGCAAGTTAGCACTGTCGTTGGGTAGATGACAGCATCGACGCTGAACTCAACGGCTCAAAACCGAATTTCGACTCCCGCCCACGCCGCACGTGGCGCGCCCGGTGACAAGAACCGGCTGTCCTCGAAGTCGTCGCCGAGAACCTCGTCGGCTTCACCGAATACGCCAAAGGTCGCGTACTCCTCGTCCAGGACGTTCTCCGCGCTGATGAACGCCGTCACCTGCTCGCCGACACGGTAGCTCGCGCGGGCGCCGACGAGCGTATAGCCATCGATGGACGGCTCCAAGTTGGCCTCGTCGCCGCGCAGGTGGTGTCGCGAGGCGTGCTGCAGACCAGCGCCGATCGTCAACCGGGCTGTCGGATTGGCCTCTATGCCGGCATTCAAGAGGCGTTCCGGGATCAGCGGAATCCGTGCCCCTGCCACGACCTCGATCTCGCCGCCGACGGCCTCCGGATGGTTCTCGCTGGGCACGCTGAAGGTATCTTCGAAGGTCGCTGTCATCGCCGTGTAGTTCGCGAACCAGCGCACGCCCGCCGCCGCCTCGCCGCGCAGACTGAGTTCGAAGCCGGTGCGCCGCGTGCGTCCCACGTTGTCGAAATACCCCTCGTTGGTGAAGCGGCCTGCGCTGATGAAGAGGATGTCGTCGTCGTTCTGGGCGTGGAACCAGCCAAAGCGCCAGTCCGTCGTACCGACCTGGCCGTGCATGCCAGCCTCCACCGTGCGCACGACCACCTGGTCGAGCGGCGGGTCGGCGAGAAACGCGTTCGGTAGCCGGCAGGGAGCGTCTTCGTCCGCGCATGTCAGCTCGACCGGCGACGGCGCGCGGTTGGTCTCGCTGTACGCCGCGTACGCGGCGACGGCTGGCGAGAGCCGGTAGTCAAGATTGATCCCGGGGTTGAGGCGACGGAAGCCGTGGTCGCCGTCGAGGGCGGTGCCGCGGCGATCAGCGAGCGTGACGTTCGCATCGTTGTAGCGGGCGGTTACGGCGATGTGCAGATCCGTCGCCACCTCCAGCCGAGCAGCGGCATAGAGCGCCAGGTTCGAGACGTCAACGTCCACGGCGGTGAACGCGTCCCCTACGAACGTGCCACTAGGGACCGCGAGCCGCGTCGGGTCGAGCATGCCAAGCTCCGTACTGGCGTTGAAGCCGATGCGACCGGCGTCGTAGCTCAAGCCGCCGACGAGGTGTGCGTCGCGAGCGCCAACGAGGCCTTCCCAGCTTGCCTGACCGCCTAGGCCGAAGCCGTCCTGGCGGGTATCGGAGCGGTTGACCGTCGCGCCGATCAGGTCGTCGTCCGCGCGAATCGGCCGTCCATCCGCCCCAAGCGCCAGCTCTTCCTCGTCATCGTCTTCGATGCACAGGTATTCCTCGTCGTCGTCGCAATCCTCGTAGTCCGAGTCGTCACCGTTGTAGGTCGCGATGTCGCTCGAGCGCGCGTAGACGTTGCCCGAGAGATGGACGCCCCCAGCGGTCTCGCGACGCCCCACCAGATTGAACTGGAGCAGGTCGTTGCGGGTCTGATCGGGGCGCGTGAAGATCGCCGTGCGTTCGGACTCGAGGAGCTCCACGGGTGCCGCGCCGTTGCCAATCAGGTCCGTGTCGGCCCAGGTGAGACTGGCGTCGATGCTACTCGTCGCACCGTTCCAGCCGGCCTTGACGAAGCCTTGGCGGGCGCTCGTGGGCGAGTAGTCCCGCCACCCGCCCTCGTCGAGCGCTGCCACCGTCGCGAAATAGTCGAGCGTCCCGTCGCGTCCATCGCCTCCGGCCTGGGCTGAGACTTCCCGGCGGCCGAACGAACCGGCCGTTAGCGACACCCGAGTGCCCGGATGCGTCAGACCATCCTTCGTTCCTACTGCCACGGCACCGCCCAGCGTGTTCAGGCCGAAAAGGGGATTCGATCCCGGAACCAGGACGACGTCGCGGATCGCGGAGTCCGGGATGAGGGCCCAGTTCACCGTGTCGCCGAACGGCTCGTTGATACGCACGCCGTCCTGGTAGACAGCCAAGCCCTGGGGCAGTCCCAGCAGCGGCGAAGCCACGAACCCACGGTACTGCAGGTCGGGCTGCAGCGGGTTGCTCTGCGCCTCGTTGACGAACACGCTTGCGAGGTTCGCCCTGAGGTAGTTAGCGAGAGCGACGCTGTGCTGTTCCTCGATGTCCTCCCCGACGGCGGCCTGCACGTTGCCACTGGCCTGGCCCGTGTCCAAGGTCAACGGGGCGATCACGCGCACCACCTCGATCTGGCTGTCGTCCGACTCCTGTTCAGCCAGCGCCCCGCCCGCGGCAAGCACCGTGAGAGCAACGATGCGCGCTGGTGACAGAACGGTCATCGTTCCCTCCGGATTCCCAACGGCTCGACGCTAGCCGATGCCGAGAATCCCGCGATCGACCAGCCGGTCGACGTCGTCCGCCGCTAAGCCGAGGTCCGCGGCCACGACCTCCCGGGAGTGCTCGCCGAGCAGCGGCGCCGCCTTGATGGGCACGTTGCTCCCTGACATCCGCGCTGGCCAGCCGAGGAGCTTGATCGGTCCCGCCGCGGCGTGCTCGACCTCATGCACAAACCCGCGCTCCACCAAGTGCGGGTTGCGGTACAGGTCGCTGGTGTCGAGAACGGCGCTTGCCGGGACGCCCGCTTCGGCGAGCAGCCGCATGGCCTCGTACTTGTCCCGCGCGGTCGTCCAACGCTCGATCTCTTCGATCAGTTCCGTTCGACGTTCGTAGCGTGTTCTCGGATCCGTGTACCGCGGATCGGTGAGCAGATCCGCGCGGTCGATCGCACGGCAAAGCGCCTGCCACATGCGCGGCGTCACGGCCATGATGTAGACGAAATCGTTGGGCCCGTCGCCCTTGCACCGATACAGGGACATGTTCGGCGAGCCGCCGTTGCCCGAACGTCGCGCCGCCCGTTCGCCGTAGTTGCCGCCCGACGTCGCCGTGCGCAGGTAGTAGGTCATCGCCTCCTGCATCGACAGTTCGATGAGTTGGCCGTCGCCGGTGTTCAGCTTCTGCACGTAGGCCGAGACGATCGCCAAAGCCATCTGCACGCCAGTGCCGGCATCGCCCGTCGTCGGCCCGGGGCGCATGGGCGGACCGTCCGGTTCGCCGGTGATGGAGAACGCGCCGGCGGCGGATTGGGCGACCATGTCGTAGCACTTGTAGTCGGACCACGGCCCGGAGGTCCCGAACCCCTTCACCCGACCGTAGATGATGTCGGGCTTGACCGCCCTCATGGTGTCGTAGTCGAGGCGGAGCTTCTCCATCACGCCCGGGCCGTAGTTCTCCACGAAGACGTCGTAGTTCGGCAGCATGTCGAGCAGCAACTGGCGTCCTTCCGGGTTGGCGAGATCGACGGCGACGCTGCGCTTGTTCGAGTTCCAGACCACGAAATACTCGGCGCTGCCGTTGGGGCCGCGGCCAGGATCGCCGCGCTCCGGGCGCTCGATCTTCACCACATCGGCGCCCAGCCACGCCAGCGCCTGCGTGCACGACGTGCCGGCCTCGTACTGGGTCATGTCGAGAATGCGCATTCCGTCGAGGGCGGGCATCGTCTCTCCTTTGGGTTAGAGGCGTTTGGACAGGTCGGCGCCAATGGCTTGCGGCGTGACCCCAGGCTCGTAGCGAGCGACGACCTCGCCGTCCCCGTCGACTAGGAATTTTGTGAAGTTCCAGGCGACGTCCTCCTGGCCGTCCGGTCGCGGCTGCGCGGACTTGAGGCACCGGTACAAGGCGCATGCCCCCGGACCGTTCACCTCGACTTTGGCGAACATCTGGAAGTTCGCGTCGTAGCGCGACTGCGCGAACTCGAGGATCTCCTCGTTGGTGCCAGGCTCCTGGCGTCCGAACTGGTTACAGGGAAAGCCGAGCACGGTGACGGCGCCGCTCTCCTCAAGGGTACGCAGACCTGCGTACTGACGCGTCATGCCTCATTGGCTGGCGAGATTGACGACTAGACACGCCTGGCCTTTGTACTTCTCGAAGCTCAACGGCTCGCCGTTGATGGCATCCATGGTCAGATCGTGGAACTCGGCCAACGTCCCTCTCCCCTCGCGACAACGTCGCCATCATCCGCCATGCCGCCGGACATTGGCAACCCTGCCAACCCGGGGACGGCCCGCCATGCAATGCTGATAGGCTAGTCGCTGCCAAAGGAACCGTGCCGTCCGGATGATCGAATTCGGTCTCAACCGCCTCGACACCCGGACTCCGGCGCAGTTCGCCGAAGACGCTCTGCGGCTCGAACGGCTGGGTTGGCACTATGGCTTCATCCCCTCCTCGCCGCTCCTAGTGCAGGATCCCTACGTCATGCTCGCCCACGCCTTGGCGAGTACGCGCACGATCCGCATCGGCACCCTCATCGAGAACCCGGTGATGCGCCATCCCGCGGTCATCGCGGGGTCCATTGCCACGGTCGACCGGCTCGATCCCGGGCGGATGCTCCTAGGCATGGGTGTCGGAGACACGGCGGTGCGCTTGATGGGCCGGCGCCCCGCAACCGTGGCAACGCTCGAAGCCGCCATCCGCACGATCAAGGGGCTGAACGCGGGCGAGCGAATTCCCGTAGCCGCGCCTCGGCCAGCCGAACTCCGCCACGCGTCCCCGGTTCCGGTCTGGGTCGCCACGCAAGGCCCGAAGACGCTGCGTATGGCCGGACGCGTTGCCGACGGGGTGTTCATCCGCGTGGGCGTTCACGAGACCAATCTGCGTCTCGCCGTCGATGCCGTCCATGCGGGAGCCATCGAGGCCGGGCGTGATCCGGGCGACGTTCGCATCGGCTGCGTATTCCACACGATCGTGGAAGAGGACGCCGAGCGGGCAGCACGTATCGGCCGCGCTACCGCCGCCGGCTACTACGAGTACACGCCCGACCTTTTCCGCAACATCGGTCTCGACTGGCCAGGCGAGGACGTTGTCTCGCTGAAGCGAAGGGTCTGGCCGGACTTCCACCACGCCCGCGACCTTGAGTCCGCCGGCGACGTTGTCTCGTTTCTGCCGGACGATGCCGTGGACGCCTTCGCCTTGCACGGCTCTTTCGAGGCGATCACGGACCAACTGCGAACCGTCCTCGGCTTCGGCCTACCCATCGAGGTCGTCGTGCCCCACCCGATGCCGACGCCCCTGCCGCTATCCGCCGGGGGTTACGACTATGCACGGCACTTTGCCGAAGCCGTGTTTCCGGCGCTCTAGGCAACCCTGCTACGATCAGGTCCGCCAACAGCGACGGGTGCTGCCATGCACGCCAACGAACTCAGCCTCGACGAGAAGGTTGCGTTGTATCGCGACGGCTTTGTCATCGTCCGCGACGCCGTGCCCAGGGATCTCACGTTCAACGCGCGGCGAGCGATCAACATGCACGCGGCCAAGGAGGGGGTCCGTAGGCCGTACCACGACTTGAGCGGCGCATCGACGCTGCCGGACCTCGTCAACGCGAGCCCCCTCGGCGAAATCATGCGCGACGCCATGGGGCCCTACGACCCGCCGCAGAGCGCTTTCGCAGCGGTCCTCTATCCACAAGCCAAGACGCAAGCGCCCAACTTCGGCTGGCATCCGCACGTCGACGGCATGTGGTACTCGCCGGACATTCCGAAGACCCGGGACGACGTGGACTCCTGGGTTGCGCCCCGGACAACGCACTTCGGCACGGGCGGGGCCGCCGAGATCGGCGCCAACAAGACACCGTTCTTCCAGGACCAGGCCTGCACCTTGGCGCTCGGCAGCTTCACCGCCTTCGTAGGGGTCGCCCTCAACGACCAGACCGCGTTCGGCCGCGGCAACCTGTGCCTGCTCAAGGGTGCCCACGAGGAGGTCGAGCAGTTCTTCCGCATGCAGCGCGCCACGGGAGGCGTCGTGGGTCCGGAGGGTCTCGGCTGGCCGCGGCTGTCGCCGGTCGGGGGCAACGGCGTCGCCCTGACGCCCATGCCGCGGGCCATCCGCGACCAGTTCACCGACGACGACGGCATCCCCGTCCCGACGCCGATCCTTCTGGACGAAGGCGATGCCGTAATCGCCCTGCACGCGTGTCCGCACGGTGCGAGCGTCAACGAGGGCGCCGATCCGCGCATGAACGTCTACTTCCGGCTGCGCCGTCACCGGCCCGGTGGTGCGACCGTGCTTGGCGACAGCGACCATCCCGACCGCGGTTGGGACGGAGAGTTCCTCGAGTACGGCGCCGGCTATGATCCCTGGAACGTGGCGATCGACGCCATGTGCGACCATTGGTCGGAGTGGGATTTCGTCACCGAAGAGTTCCTGGCGGGCCTGCGCGCCAGAAAAGTGGTATGAACGCCCAACGGCCAGGGAAATGCAGCCTGACTGCCAGCATGAACCGCGGCCACGGGAATGGCGGGCTACGTCCGAGTCCGTGATCTGGACCGTCCCCGAGCCCCTGGCCGTCGCCGAGGCCCGCATGGACGACGGCACGGCGATCGTCTTGCGTCGCCACGGCAAGGCCACGGGACCGCGCCTCGTGCTGAGCCACGCGAACGGCTTCGCGGCGGACGCCTACTATCCATTCTGGGCGTTGCTTGCGGAGAAGTTCGACATCGTGGTCTACGACCTGCGCAACCACGGCTGGAACACCGTCGGCCCCATCGACGCGCACGCCATACCGACCTTCGTGCGCGACAACGCGTCCATCGCCCGGGCAATCGATGCGCACTTCGGGGCCAAGCCCCGCATCGGCGTCTTCCACTCCGTGTCGGGCCAAGTCGCCGCCATCGAAGCGTCGGCGGCGGTCGACGCCTATGCGGCACTGGTGCTGTTCGACCCCTTCATCTGTCCGCCGGGGTGCGACCCGGGCGACCGCGAACTGCTGCGCTCGACCTTGCGACAACTCGCCGAAGGGGCGCGCCGGCGCCGCACGGTGTTCGAGACCAAGGCGGCCTACGCCGAGCGGCTTGAGCGGACGCCCGCCTTCGAGCAACTGCGCGAAGGTGTCGCCGATCTGCTGGCGCAAACGACGCTGCGGCCCACCGTCGACGGGACCGGCGAAGAACTACGCTGCCCCCGCGAATACGAGGCGCGGATCTACGAGCAGGGGTTCGAGTTCGCAGCCTCGGTCGATCTCGAGACGCTCGCCTGCCCCGTGAAGGTCATCGGCAGCGATCCCGCGACACCGCACACGTTCCTGCCGACCGTGAGCATGCGCGAGCTACTCGCCCTCGATTACGATTTCGTGCCGGAGACCTCGCACTTCCTGCAGCTCGAGGAACCCGAGGAGTGCGCGGCAACCGCCATGCAGTTCATCGCCGAGGCCGTCCCGGACACGGTCTGACCTGTTCGATCTGCAAGCGCCCTACGCCGCCTCCAGCACGCGAACGCTCAGCACCTCGTCGAATGCCTCGATCCGGTCGATGACCCCCGCGCTCGGCGGCGTCTCGATGTCGATCAGGTTGTAGGCCACGTTGTCGCGGCTCTTGTTGATCATGTCGATGACGTTGATGTTGGCGTCGGCGAGTACCGACATGACATGGCCGAGCATCCCTGCCACGTTTCGATTCGTGACACCGACGCGGTAGCCGCCAGCAGGCTCCAGGTTCACATCCGGGAAGTTGACCGAGTTCTCGACGTTGCCGTGGCGCAGGAAGTCGCGCAGTTGATCAGCCGCCATGACCGCACAGTTCTCCTCGGCCTCATCGGTACTTGCGCCGAGATGCGGCGTTGCGTGGACGTTGGCCATGCCAGCGAGCACGGTGCTCGGGAAGTCGGCGATGTAGGCCCGCAGCGTTCCGTCTTCGAGTGCGTCTCGCACCGCCCGCTCGTCGACGATCTCTTGGCGGGCGAAGTTGAGTAGCACGCTATCCGGCCGGAAACTCGCCAGCGATTCCGCGTCGACCATGTTCGCGGTGTCAGGCAGCGCGGGCACATGCAGCGTGACGTACTCGGAGCGAGCCGCCAGCGCGGCGAGATTCTCCATGCGCTTGACGTCGCTCGGCAATCGCCAGGCCGCATCCACGGAGAGCGCCGGATCGTAGCCCAGGACGTCCATGCCGAGATTGAGCGCAGCGCGCGCAACACGCGAGCCGATAGCGCCCAAGCCAACGATGCCCAAAGTACGTCCCGCGACTTCGTGACCCCGGAAGCGGCGCTTCTCGGCCTCCACCAGGCGATGCAGTTCGGCCTCGTCGTCCACCGCCTCGAGCGAGCGGACGTACTCGAACCCGCCAAGGACGTCCCGCGACGTCAGCAGGAGCGCGGCGAGCACCAACTCCTTGACCGAATTCGCGTTGGCCCCGGGCGTGTTGAACACGACGATGCCGCGCTCCGTACAGGCATCCACGGGCACGTTGTTGAAACCGACGCCCGCGCGCGCGACTGCGCTTACCTGGGCGCCGAGTTCGTTGACATCCAAGCGGTGACTGCGCAGCAGGATGGCATGCGGATCGTCAACATCGGTGCCGACGGCGAAGCCGTCCGGGAAACGCGCAAGCCCCTTCGGCGCGATCTGGTTGAAGGTCCTGACCCTGTACATGTCGGTTATGTCCTAAGAGAGTTCCCGGCCGGCTGCACGCTCGAGTTCGGCGACGATGAGCGCCGTGCTGTCGCGGACCTGGAAACCGGCCAACCGTTCCCGGATCGCCGGCGCGAGGGCGGCGAGCTTAGCGACGGCGGCGACCAATGTCTGTGAATTCAGTTCATGTTCCGGCATGACAAGGCTGTAGCCACTGCGTTCCGCGTAGGCGGCGTTGTCGACCTGGTCGCCCCGGCTCGCGGTTTTCGGCAGCGGCACAAGCAGATGGGGCTTGCCCAGCACGAGCCACTCGTAGAGCGCGTTGGCGCCCGCCCGCGAGACCACGAGGTCGGCCGCCGCGATGATGTCGCCCCAGCCCTCGGCCACGTACTCGAGCTGGATGTAGCCCGGTTCGTCCGCCCACGCAGCGTCGAGCTTCCCCGCGCCGCAGACATGCGCGACTGCGTAGTCAGCGAGCAGTTCCGGCAAGGAGACGCGGACCACCTCGTTAATCCGTTCCGCGCCAAGACTTCCCCCGACCACCAGCAGCAGGGGCCGGTCCGATCCGACGCCGAGCAGCGCCCGTCCGCGTGCCGCATCACCGGCGATCAACGCCGGCCGCAACGGCGTACCCGTGACCGCGACGCGCGCCTTGCCGAAGGTCGTCGTCTCGAAGTTCACGCACACGGCCTTGACGAACGGCACGCTCAGGCGGTTCGCCAGCCCCGGGGTCAGGTCGGACTCGTGGGCCACAACGGCGATCCGCCGCAGCCAGGCGCCGACGACGACCGGGAACGACACGTAGCCACCTTTCGAGAACACCACGTCCGGACGCAGTCGCCCCAGCGTCCGCCACGCTTGCCATATCCCCACCGGGACCCGGAAACAGTCCAGGAGATTCTCGAACGACAGGTACCGCCGTAGCTTCCCGGTACGGATGCCGTGGTAGGGCACGCCGAGCGGGTCGATCAGCTCCTTCTCGAGCCGCGACTTGCTACCGATGAAGTCGACCCGGCAGCCGAGCCCGCGCAACGCCTCGATCACCGGGAGCGCCGGAACGACGTGGCCCGCACTTCCACCACCCGTGACCACGACGCGGGCCGCATGCGCGGCCGGCGTGGTCAGAGACACAGCGTCTCCTTGATGAACGGAATCGTGATCCGGCGGTGCGCCGCGAGCGATGACCGGTCGAGTCGATCCAAGGTGAGCAGCAATTCCCGCTGGTCGCGGCTGACACGCAGCAGCAGAAACCGGACGACGTCAGGCGCGAGGGTCAGGCCGCGGTCCTTGGCCGCATTGACCAGCAATCGCACCTTGTCCTCGTCGTGCAGAGGCGCCACGCGGTAGCAGGCGGCGGCGCGGAGCCGGGAGGCCAAGTCCGCGACGGCGAAGATCACGTCCAGCGGCGAGCTGTTCGCCGTGAGCACCAGCCGCGCCCGGCGCGCGGACAACCGGTTGTAGAGGGCCATCAAGGCGAGTTCCTGTTCCCGCGAACCCAGCCAGCGGTGGACCTCGTCAACGGTGACCACGTCGAATCGGGCATAGCCGTCAAGCACCGAATCGGCGCCGATCTCCCCGGCCGGGATGTACGACGCATCCGGCTCGGCGTGGCATAGCGCCTGCAAAAGGTGCGTCTTGCCGACGCCGGAGTCGCCGAAGAGCCAAATGCAGTCGAAGCCCGGCCCGGGGCGGCGCAGACGATCGACGAGTTCCTCGTTCGGCCCAACGACGAAGCGCTCGAAGGTACTCGCCTCGCGCAGCGCGAACGGCAGGATCAGTTGCTGGCTCACGCCTCCTCCCGCCGTTCGCGGATGCCGGACGCGGCACGCAGGCTCCAGACCACCACGTAGTGCAGTCCGGACGCGACGGCGGAAACGCCAACCACGACAAAGCCGGACGGATCGACGACGGTGGCCGCTACTGACGACACCAAGCCGAAGTCCGCGAGACCCACCACCACGAGCAGCAGCATGACAACCTGTAGCCCCGTGTTGACCTTGCTCAGCAAGGTCGGCTGCACGTCGAAGTTGCCGAGCACCTGGCGATACGCCATGGCGCCGAAGACGATGACCAGGTCGCGACCGACCACGATGCCCAGCAGCCACCAGGGCACGTGGCCTTGCGCCGCCAGGACGACGAAAACCACCAAGGACAGCAGCTTGTCGGCTGCGGGATCGGCGATGGCGCCGAAGCGCGTCCGCCAGTTGTAGCGGCGGGCCAAGAGGCCATCCACCGCGTCCGAAAAGCCGGCAATCGCGATCAGCACGAGCGCCTCGGCCACCGCGTTCTGCCACAACATCCAACCGGCCGGTACGACCAGCACCATGCGCATGATGCTGATGGCGTTCGGCAAATGCCGGAACGGTGTCGCGAGCGGCCTGATCTCTTTGTTGCGAGGGGTACACCCCTCGCGCTCCCCGGCTGAGGGCTCTTTCTTGCGAGGGGCGCGCCCCTCGCGCTCCCCGGCTGAGGGCTCTTCCTTGCGAGGGGCGGGCCCCTCGCG
>JAPOVK010000001.1 GCA_026708185.1 Gammaproteobacteria bacterium
CTCGCAAGGAAGAGCCCTCAGCCGGGGAGCGCGAGGGGCCTGCCCCTCGCAAGAGTGTGAGTCGGCCGCCGACCGACACGGTGTTGCGGCGTGTCGCGTTAGCCCGCCAAGGCTTGACCGGGCGACGCCGCCTGGGTGCGGGACTCGCCGGGGTCGAAAAGGTACTGAACCGGCTTGGCTACGTGCAGATCGATACCATTTCCGTGGTCGCCCGGGCACACCACCACACCTTGTTCACGCGAGTGTCGAACTACCAGGAGCCGATGCTGAACCGGTTGGTCGCCAAGCGGCGAGCCTTCGAGTATTGGTGCCACGCGGCGTCATACCTGCCGATCCGCGAATACCGCTTCGCGTTGCCGATGATGCGTGCCATCGCGCGCGGCGAGGTGAACTTCGGACGCCGTCGCGACGAAAAGGTGCAGGCGTGGGTGCGTGATCGCATCCGCGCCGAGGGTCCGCTATTCGCCCGGGACTTCGAGAACCCGAAGGCCCAGCGCACGGGTTGGTGGGACTGGAAGCCGGCCAAGCTCGCGCTGGAGCAGTTGTTCATGCAGGGCGAATTGACCAGCGTCGAACGCGAAGGATTCCAGAAGCGCTACGAGCTGACCGAGCGATTCCTGCCTTCCGACGTCCGGACCACCGAACCGACCATGGCGGAGCACGCCGACTACGTGATCGACGTGGGTCTCGCCGCCCATGGTTTCGGGACGGAGAAGACCCTGGCCTACTTCCGTAGGGACGCCCGCGTACGGACAGCCGTGCGTCGACGGATTGCTGAGCGCGTGAAATCCGGCGACCTCGTCGAGCGTCGTACGCGTACCGGCGAGCGCATCTACGCGCGCCCGGGAGCGCTCGACCGTGCGCCGCAGCGCACGGCCGACGTCGTGCGCATCCTCTCCCCGTTCGACAGTACGGTGATCCAGCGCGAGCGTTGCCGCTCGGTCTTCGGCTTCGAGTACACGATCGAGTGCTACGTCCCGGAAGCGAAGCGCCAGTTCGGCTATTTCTCCCTGCCGTTGTTCTACCGCGACGCGTTCGTTGGGCGGATGGACTGCAAGGCGCATCGCGCGGAGGGTCGTTTCGAGATCAAGGCCCTGTTCGTCGAAGCCGCGCTGCAAGACGGCTTCCTGCCGGCTTTTGCGGAGGCGGTCCGCGATTACGCGGCGTTCACCGGCTGCGGCGATGTCGAGGTCGGCAAAGTCGTCCCGGCTGGTTTGAGCGGGGAGTTCCGCCGCTTGTTCGGGCAAGAGCCCTCAGCCGGGGAGCGCGAGGGGCCTGCCCCTCGCAAGGAAGAGCCCTCAGCCGGGGAGCGCGAGGGGCCCCTCGCATGAAATAGGTGTCGGCGCGGGCTGCGCTGTTCAGGTTGGGTTCACGTAAACGGCGTAAGCTGTCAAGGTGTCTGAACAGCCTTGGGTGACGAGCGCCATGAAACGGTTCACTGCACTCACCTGTCTTGCCGCTCTCATGCCGGTGGCCGCGTGCGCCACGACCGTGACCGAGACGAACTACCGGAGCGTCGATGCGGACGACTATCGGATCAGCGTGGAGATTCCCCTCGACGGCACGGAGTTCGAGGACGAGCAGATCCTGCGGGTCAACGAACTGCTCGACGAGCGCACGGAGTTCGATTCGAGCGACTTCCAGTTGGACGAAGTCGTGCTCGTCGCCCGCAGCGAGGGGGCGACGGACGACCCCGATGTCACCGGCCGAGCGGAACTCCTGGTGTTGGAATGGCGCTCGGGCGCATTCGACATCCCGCCGGGCAGCGAGGGCGACTGGTACGAAGTTCGGATCCCCGCGCCGGACGAGGATCCCGGCGGCGCATGGCTCCTCGACGTCACGGGCGACGTGACGGTCGACTTCCTCGTCGTGGTCATGGAGCCGCGACCGCGCGTCGTCGCGGAAAAGACGGTCTACCGCACGCGCACGGTCTACCGCACCATCGATGGCCATCGCCACGCGTACCCGACGTACTGGATCTACGACCCGACGCGGTACTACGTCTATCACTACTACAACGACCTCTGGCCGTACCGCTACTTCACCGGCGTTTGGGACTTCCGCTACTACCACGTGGGGTTCCGGCCGCACTATCACCGTTTCGGCATCTACCACGGACCGCATTACGACACCGTCATCTGGCGCGACCGTTACCGCCCGGACCGTCGCCGCTATCGGCACGGCCGGGACGCCGTCGCGTGGAAACTGCATGGCGCCGGCGACGCCCGGCCCCGGGCACGCTACGACGCTCTCAAGCGCAGCAACATCCGTCTGCGGACGTTCCATAACCAGGATGCAGCCCCGGCGACTGCCGCCGAGGCGCCGGCCGCTCGTCCCGCGACGGACAGCGCGCGTGAGCGCTACGAGCAGGCCAAGCGCACCCATCCGCGCTTGCGCCAGTTCCACCGCAACCGCGAGTCGGCTACGAATGCGCCCCGGGAGGACGCTGCTCGTCCCGTGTCGGGACTGAACCGGCCTAGGAGTGACCGTGTGCAGCGTAGCAGTGCATCGCAGCGTGGCTCGGCGACTGCCACGCGTCAGGCCGCCCCGCGCGCGGCGACGGCGCCGCCCAGCCGCGGCCTCGGCAACGACTACGGGGCCAGCCAGCGCAGCTCGGCGCGTCAGAGCACCGTCGGGCCGAGCCGCATTCCGACTTTGCGCAGTAGCGCATCCCCGAGCCGACCGGCGGCAGGACGCAGTGGCCATACGCGAGCGGCCACGCCGCAACGCGCACAAGGACCCGGACGCGCGGTGTCCCCGCGCGCCAGTCAGGGCGCAAGCCGCCGCGCTGCGCCCGCGCCTAGGGCGACGGCGCCGACGGTTCGGCAGCAACCCCGGGCGGTGCGACCCGCAAGCGGAAACGTCCGCTCGCGGACATTCCAACAAGGCAGTCGGGCGGCGGCGCGGCCGGCGCCTAGTGTTTCTAGGCCGGCGCGGTCGAGTACGCCGCGTTCGTTCGAGCGCGCCGCACCCAGTCGGCCAGCGCCCGTGCGCTCGGCGCCGCCGGTGCGGCACAGCGCCCCGGCGGCCCAATCGAGTTCATCGAATCCCCGCAGCAGGTCGGTGCCCAGGCGCTAAGCGCAACGCCTTTGTGGGAATCGTGCGGGCCGTGAGGTCCGCGCGTTGGCGGCGGCTCTCAGAGCCCGCGTGCAGCGAGGCCCTGCGTGATCAGGAACTGCAAGCGCTCATCGGCCTCTTGGTGGACATCCGCAACGAGGGCCATCACGGCTTGCCCGATGAGATCCATCTTGCCGATTTGCTCGACACGCTGGTAGACGCGATCCAGCTCGTCGGCAGTCAGCAGGCTGCGGAAAAGCCCGCAGACGTCGCAAAGGCAGATGATCACCACGTCTCTTGGCCCGGGGATGTCGTCGCCGAACAGCAAGGCCGTGATGCGCTGCTTGACTTCGCGATTGGCGGTGTCGTCGACCACGGGAGATTGCCGTGGCCGGAACACTCGTAAGATCTGCCCCGCGCGGCGCCGCAGCACGCCTTGTTCGACGAGCCGCGCGATGGCCGCATCGCGGATTTCGTCGGCGCGGCGGCGGACCCGATCGACCCAGTAGCGCGCATCGTGCGTGCGCTCCGCCGCGGCGATGTCGGCCAGAACGGGATCGAGCAGGGCATCCCCGGTCGGTTCGGCGTCGAGCAGGATCAGCTTGCGCACGTCGGTGTCGATTCGGGACTCGAGCGCTAGGTCCATCAGCACACCGCCTGCCAGCGCCAGATCCACGGTGGGGTGGTCCGTTGCCGAGAACCGTCCGTCTTCGTCGAGGAGTAGCAGGATGATTTCTTCCGCGAATCGAAGCATGGGCGAGGTCGTCGGTTGGGCGGGGCGCAGATTATAGGGGCGCTGCGGGCGCCGAGAGATGTGGAGTTGGGCGAAGGTCGAATCGCCGTCGGGCGATTCGCTAGAAGTAGCGCACGAAGCGTACGAAGCCTTGCTCGCCGCCGCCGACGGTGACGTCGTCACCCACAGCCAGGGTGCCGAACTCGTCGCCCGCGCTGCCGATGGGTACGGCAAAGCCCACCTGGAGACGCGATGCGTTGCTGGCGTCGTAGTTGAGGGCCGTTTGCGCGACGTAGGAGTAGTCGTGCAGGTTGGTGAGCACGGCGAGGGTCTGGTTGAGCAGGAAATGCCACTGAAAGCTGGTACCGGCCGCGAGGTAGTTCTGCATCAAGTTGAACAGTTCGCCTCTCAGGGCGACTCGCTTCAGCAAGGACGTGGGCAGGTCGGCCAGGTCGGCTGGGAGTTCGCCGACGCCGAAGCCGTTGTGGAAGTACTCGGCGAACACGTGCACCGGGCTGCCCGCGAGGCCGAAGGTGTAGTCGGCGTTGACGACGGCGGACAGGTGGACCCGCCCCTCCGCCCGCGTCCAGACAAGGTCCGATCGCAGCAGCGCGCCGCCCAAGGGGATCCTCATGCCCGCACCGACGACCTGCTCCCCGTAGTGTCGTGCCGCCATCAGTTCGAGCTCGCTGTCATTGAGGACCATGGCGTACTTGGCCGCGATGCTGGAGGAAGCCTCGGCGACGTCGCCGCGCGCGGCACCCTCCGCGGATTCGCGCCGAGCCACGGCCAGGACCTGGAGGTCCGAGCCATCGCTGAACAAGCGCTCGATCAGCACCATGTCGTCGCCTGCCTTGTAGTCCTGGTCCACGGTCGTGGGCGAGAACGGATTGAAAAGGTCCATCGGCTGGAAAACCATGCCGCCGCCCCAGCTCAGCGCTTGCCGGCCGATGCTGACCCGGAAGCGCTTGCCCTGGTATTCGGCGGCGAAGCGGTCGAGGCGGTGCAGCCGTTGCATGCCGTCTGCATCCGCGGCTTTGTCGCCCCAGGTCAGGTCCATGAGCCGCCGGGCGTCGCCGGTCGGGGTCTGGTCGAACGTCAGCCCCGGGGATCGGCCTGCGGCCTCGGACCGCAGCCAGACCGTGGAATGGTCGACGTGCAGCTTGATCGCGCCGACTCTAGGACGCCACATCAGGCGCAGGTCGGCGTTGTGCGCCAACGGGTTCGACTCGCCGGTCTGCTCGCGCAACGCGTCGCCCACTGGCAGGGTGCGACCCGACGTATACCACTTCATGCGTGCGCGAAACGTCCCCGGGCCGCCGCGGGCTTCCGGCTGCGCGCGAGCATCGCGTCGCAGCCGGTTCAGCCGGTAGTTCTCGGGAACGACGACTTCCTGGACCGGCTCGATCGGTGCGGCGGTCGCCGGCGCCGGTTCGACCGGGGGGATGTCGGGCAGACCCTCGAGGAGCACTTCGATCGGCGGCAGGTCGTCGTCCAACGACCAGTCGTCCAAGGACAGCTCATCCACCCCGATGCTGTCCAACGGAGCATCGAGCAGATCGTCGACGCCCGCTTCCGTCACCGGTCGGGCCGCTGCCGGCATGCCGAACGTGACGATCCAGCCGTCGACATAACCGGCTTCCCGAGCCCGTGTTGCCCCCGACTGCGCCTCGTCCCGGGAGTCGAACGGACCCGCGACGACGCGGTAGATGTCGCCGTCCGGGGTATCGGCGGCGCGGGACGAGAACGTCATGGCAGCCTTCTCGGTGGCCTCGGCGGCCAGTTCCTCCGCGGTCTCGGCTGCGCGATAGGCGCCGATCGACACGAAGTACTGGGCGTACGCCCACTGGCAGGCCAGGAGCGCGACCGCCGCCATGATGGGCACGGCGTCCTTTCGGGTGCGTTTGTTTCGTCTCAACATAGGCAGACTCCTTTTGCATTGGAAATCGGACAGGTTCAGGAACCTACGGGGCGACGACGTGGCCGTCGCGCAGGTTGACTTGGCGCGTGGTATAGCTCATCACCATGGGATCGTGGGTTGCCGTCAGGATCGTGACGCCGCGTTCGCGGTTCAGCCGCCGCAACACCTCGAGCAGTTCCTCCGTGGTCGCCGTGTCGAGGTTTGCGCTTGGCTCGTCGGCGAGCAGCAGCACGGGGTTCGTGACGATGGCCCGGGCGATGGCCACGCGCTGCTGTTGGCCACCGGACATCTCTCCCGGGCGACGGTCGGCAAGGTCGGCTAGACCGAGCGCGTCGAGTGCGTCTATGGCGCGTTGCCGGCGTTCGCCGCCGGCGACGCCTTGCAACTGCATGATGAACTCGACGTTCTCCAGCGCCGACAGCACGGGGATCAGGTTGTAGGCCTGGAACACGAAGCCGATCTTGTGCAGCCGCAAGTCGGACAACTCCGCCTCGGACAATGCGGTCACTTCGACGTCGTCGACCGTCACCGTCCCCTCGGTGGGTTGATCGAGGCCGCCGATGACGTGCAGCAGGGTCGACTTTCCGGACCCGGATGGACCGGCGACGCTGACCCATTCGCCGGTCTTGAGTTCGAAGTCCACGCCGCGCAAGGCGTGCACGGGGATACCGTCGCCTTCGTAGACCCGGCTGACGCCGCGACAGGTGACCACTCGATTGGGCATGTAGGACTCCTGGTTGCCGATGAGCTGTTGAGCGTGCCTTAGCGTCGCAGTGCGTCGAGCGGCTTCTGCTTCACGGCGCGGCGCGCCGGGTAGAAGCTCGCCAGCAACCCCAGCACCAAGCTCAGCACGACCACCAGGACCACATCGCCCGTTTGCATGACCGGCGTGAATTGCGGGCGCACGCCGAAACTCTGCAGGCTCTCGTCGAAGGCGGTCAGGTCGATTCCGTCCGCGACAAGCGCGAAGGCACCGGCGGCGATGAGTACACCTCCGGCAACGCCGACGGCCATGACGAGGCTGGATTCGACCACGACCTGGGCAACCACGGAGCGCGGGCGCATGCCCAAGGCGCGCAGCATGCCAAGCTCGCGGACTCGTTCCATCACGGCGGTCACCAGCGTGTTCACCAGGCCGAAGACCAGGGCGCTCATGATCACCAGGAAGTAGATGAACACAGCCGTGTCCATGAACTCGGCGATCATCGCCGCCTGCGGCTCGAGGTCTCGCCAACTCAGCACGTCGAGGCCCGTGAAGGCGTCGACCATCGTGGCGAGTATGCCCGGCTCAAAGCGGTCGTCGGCGAGACGGACCGACACCTCGGTGACGACCAGGGTGTCGAGCATGTTCTTGAGCGTCTCGGCGCCGGTAAACACGAACGCCTTTTCGAGGGCAGCCACTTCGGCGCGGTATACGCCGGCGATCCGGTAGCCGGCTTCGCGATTGCGGCCGTCGGCACCTTGGGTGATCAGTACGAGACGTCGACCGACCTTGGTTTCGAGTTGCTCTGCGAGGGCCGCGCCGACGAGCACACGGCGATCTTCGGGGCTCCCGAGGGCCTCGCCGTCGATGACGATGTCGTCGAGGAACGAGATGCTCTCTCGCGCTGGATCGACGCCGATGAGTTGCACGCCACGGGTCTCGCGTTCGCTCATGATCACGGCGGGCACGCGGATCCGCGACGTCCAGCCGACGATGGCATCCGGATCCAGTTCGGCATCCCAGTCGCGCGCGACCTCGAACCCGTGCGCGATGCTCGGGTCGTCGAGGTAGCCGGGCTGCAGCACCTTGACGTGCCCCGTGAGGTTGTCGATCACGGTTTCCTGCATGTTCACCTGCATGCCGCGCAGCATGCTGTTGAGCAGCAGGACGCCACCCACCGCAATGGCGATCGCGACGAGCAGGATGGTGTTGCGGCGACGATGGCGCCAGAGGTTGCGCCACGACAGTTGCAGGAGCAGTTTCACCGGCATGGATTCTTGGACCCTGGGGTCACTCGGCCGAGCGTAGCGCGTCGACGACGTTCAGCCGGCGCAGCCGAACCGTGGGAATGAGCGCCGCGACCTGGATGGCAATCAGCATGGCGACGCTGAACTCCAACGCGGCGCGGTAGCCGAAGGTCGGGTACAGCCGGTCCGGCATCATGAAGGAATCGCCCACCATCTCGGTATAGGCTTCACCGAACGAGAACCCCGTCACGCTCAAGATGCCCGTCAGCGTGCCGGTGATCGCCAGCGTGACGAGGATTCCGATCGCTGCCATCCACAGCGCCTCGAGGCTCATCATCCGGATGATGGCGCCGGGGCGCATGCCCACGGCCTTGAGCATGCCGAACTCCGGCGTGCGCTCGAACGTGGTCATGATGAAGGCGTTGACGACGCCGAAGATGACCAAGACCATCAGCAGCGCATAGATCATGTAGGAGCTCTGGTACTTCAGTCGGGCCATCTGCTCGATGTCGGGCAGGAGTTTCTGCCACGGCACGCCTACGGATTCCGGGTCCGTCAGCCTGGCGGCCTGCGCCTCGGCGGTCGAAGGGCCGGCGAGGGTCAGGGCGATTCTGTGCACTTGGTCCGGCAGACCGAAAGCCTCTTGGAACTCGTCGAGATGGACATGCATCTGGGATCGATCGACCTCCGCCTGCCCGGTATCGAAAGTGCCGGCGATTGTCACCACCATGGCCGCGACGCTGCCGTCCTCGGAGTTGCCGAGAATGGCGAGCTCTTCGCCGACGCCGGCGCGGAGATTCTGGGCCAGTAGCGAGCCGACATAGGCGTCGCCCGGCTCGGCGAGATAGCGCCCGGCGTCGATGGAATGGCGTATGGCGGCGAACTCGAGCTGCGGGTCGACGCCGATCACGAGTGCACCCGTGGCCGGCGGGTCGGTGTTGCTGGTCGCGCTGCTCGCGGCGACCAGGGCGAACGCCTGCGCCCGGGGTGCGACGGCGGTGAACTCCCGCCGCAGTCGCAGGTCGGCGACTCGCGCCGCTGCGTTTTTGACGGTTCGGTCCATGCGCGGCTCGTCCAGGAAGGCCGGATGCTGGATCTGAACATGGCCACTATAGAAGCGCGCGGTTATGTCGATCATCATGTCGAAGGCGCCGCGCTGGATGGAATTGATGAGGATCACCAGGAAGCCGGCGAAGACGATGCCGGAAATCATCAACCAGGTTCGGCGCTTGTTGCGCCAGAGATTTCGCCAGGCGATCGCCGCGACGGAAACGTGGCTCCTTGCGGAATGAGTCGCTGTGTCGGCAGCCAGTATGGACTCGGCCATGCCTATTCCTCCTCGCGCAGGGCTTCCACGGGGTGCATCCTGCGCACGCGAAGTGCGGGAACCAATGCGCCGACCAAAGTGCTTGCGAGCATGATCCCGGGAGCGAGGAGCAGGGCGCGGGCACTGAGTTCGGGACGCAGCGCGTCCGGCACCATGAGTTGGGCGTAGATTTCGTCAGCACCTTCGACGAGCTGGCTTATCTGCAGTCCGACGATGTTCAGTGGCAGGACCACGGCTATGCACGCGGCGATGCCGATGGCGGTGCCGAGGATCCAGACGCACGCGGCCTCGATCGTCAGCATGCCGACGATGGCGTTGGGGCGCATGCCGATGGCGATCAGCATGCCGAACTCCCGCGTTCGCTCGAACACCGTCATGATGAACGAGTTCACGACCGACATGGCGACCACGATGATCAAGAGCGCCGCCATCACCTGTCCGGAGATGGCGTCCAGCCGTATGCCCTGCCTGAGTTCCGGCAGTAGCTCGTTCCAGTCGAGCACGCGTGCGTCTTCGCGCACCGTCGCCTCGACGGCTGCCTTTTGAACCTCCGCCCGCGCGGGATCGTCGATCTTGAGTACGACGCTGTGCAGGCTGTCGCCGAGTTCGAACGCCGCCTGCACGGCATGCACCGGGGCTTGGAGGACCGTACGGTCGAGGTCCGCCCGACCGCTCTCGAAGATGCCGTCTACGTTCAGGACGAGGGCGGCGACACCGCCTTCCTTCCCCGATCCCAAGGCGACGATTTCGTCGCCAAGCTCGACGCCGAGGTTCGTGGCCAGCGACGAACCGACATACGCGCTGTCCGCGCGCGGCAGGTATTCCCCCTCCCGAAGGTAGGCTGGCAATGTGAACATGGCTGCTTCCCGGTCGGCGTCAACCCCCATCACCAGACCCCCGTAGCTGCGCTCGCCCACCGAGACGAGGGCAAACGCCTCGGCACGCCCCGTCACGCCGACGACGCCGGGGATCCTCTCGAGTTCGCGTACCAGCGGCGTGGCGCCGTTAAGCGTGTGCGCGATGTTGGGATCGTCGAAATAGTCGGGGTGCTGGATTTGCACGTGGCCGACCGACAGCGACGTGGCGTTTTCGATCCACGGACCATAAATGCCACTCTGGAACGCCATCATGACACCGACCAGGAAGATTGCGAAACCCACACCGCCCGCAGCCAGCCAGGTGCGCAGGCGGTGGCGCCAGAGATTGCGCCACGCCACGACGACGAAAGCGCCCCGTAGCCGTCCCGGCCGCGTCCGACGCCTGACGCTGTGCGCCGGGTACGTGGCGACCGCTTGCGGTCGCCAGCGACCCCGCGAAGCGGTCGCGTCGGTCACCGTTCGCCCCGGAGCGCGAACGTCGTGAACATGCCTTCGTCTACTTCAGCGTCGAAGTCCGCGCTCAAATAGCGCATTTCGGTCCACCGGTCGAGATCCTCGAAGTCGGCCATGCGCATCGTCAGCGGGATGGTGCGGCCGCCGAGTTCGCCGATGTCCATGGTCTGCATCTGCTTGAGCGGCTTGAAGTCCTGGTCGAAGAAGGTCTGGCTGATCATGACGTAGTCATCGCGCATGACCATCTCTTCCTTGCCCCAAACCACGGGGGCGTCGTCGTGCGGCGTGAGCGTCAGCGTGTAGATGGTGTGACCGTCGCGCTGCTCGGTGCCGGTGATGGCGTAGTCGTAGTAGCGCAGGTAGTTGTCGGTGCGGGACAGGTCGTTGTAGGAGAAATCCGAACCGGCCCAGCTTTGCGACATCATGCTGGAAGGCAGGCGAATCTCCCGCTTGTGCTTCGGGGTGAACGTCCACATGCGCTCGCCCTTCTTGAGTGTCGCGGTGCCGGCGTCCTTCTCCGGCGCGGTGAACCGGATCAAGGCGTCTTCGCGGCCCTGGGTCCAGGCCACGAGCTCCATTCGCCGCTCCCACTCGGGACGGTGGATGACCATGGCCATCTCGGTGTACGAGGACTCGATGCCGCGGGTCAGGTCCAGCGCGCCTTCGATCAGGGACTGGGCGGTTACCGCCGGCGGCTCGTCATCGGCGAGCGCGCCGGGACCAATGAAGGCGACGACGCAGGCGAAGAACCAAATTGCCGCTCCCATCCGCTCACACCCTCCGTCGGTGTTGTCAACCGTGACCGCGTCGCCGTTAGGCGACGCGAATGACAGCTTAACGCCAATTGAGCGGCACCGCGACACGAAGGGTCGCGCCGCGATCGCGCCGCGACGTAGCGCACCGAAGTCGCGCATTTCGTGCGTAATGCGCTGATCTGACAAGTTGCCTTGAGGGTGCCGAATGTCGACGCTTGGGTCAGTTTCACGTGACGCCAGTGGGAGAACGCGAAGCGTTCTCGATCGAGTCGCCGCAAGGCGACTCGCCTTTGCTTACCTTGTATTCCGCGCTCGATGACCTATAATTTCGTGCCACTGATGCGGGGTGGAGCAGTCTGGTAGCTCATTGGGCTCATAACCCAAAGGTCGTAGGTTCAAATCCTGCCCCCGCTACCAACACTACGAGTCGGGCCCATGTGGCCCGACGCAACAGGTAAGCACGCCGCGTCAGAGTTGACGGGCTGTGCCCGACCGCTTCAGAGGATGGGCAGAAGCTGCCCATTTTTTGTGCGCGTACTACGCCAGGAGAGAGGCCACGAGAGAGGCCACGAGAGGCGACAGGTAAGATGACGAACAAGGAGCTGGCACTCGAAGCGCTCATCGCGCCGACGGTGCGCGCGCTCGGCTGCGAGGTCTGGGGTGTCGAATACCGGCCCCGGGCGCGCGGCTCCACGCTCAAGGTCTTCATCGACGCCGCCGACGGCGTGACCATCGACGACTGCGAGCGGGTCAGCAACCAGGTTAGTGCGTTACTCGACGTCGAGGATCCGATCGTCGAGGCCTACCGACTGGAGGTGTCCTCGCCGGGGCTCGACCGCACGCTGTTCCGGCGGGAGCAATACCTGTCACGCATCGGCGAACGCGTCGATGTCCGACTCGCCTTCCCGTTCGAAGGCCGGCGGCGTTTCGAGGGCGAACTTCGCGGCGTCGAGGGCGACGACGTGGTAGTGCGCATTGACAGTGACGAGTACCTGTTGCCGTTCGGGCAGATTCAGCGCACGCGCATCGTGCCGGACTACGCCACAGGCCCGCAGTCGAGCAAATCCGCGGCGCTGGCCGGTTGAGGACGCGTCATGTCGGCAATGAACAAAGAAGTGTTGATGGTCGTCGAGTCGGTGTCGCACGAGAAGGGCGTGTCCAAGGACGTGATCTTCGAGGCCATCGAACTGGCGCTCGCCATGGCAACCAAGAAGAAGTACGAAGAGGATGCCGAGTTCATGGTCGAGATCGACCGGGAATCCGGCCATTACGAGACCTATCGGCGCTGGGATGTGATCGACCCCGACCGGGAACTCGAAGAGGACGAAGAGCCGAATCCGGACGCCGAATTGACGCTCGCCGAAGCCAAGGAGAAGGACGCGACCTTGGAGATCGGCGACGTCTACCGAATCCCCGTGGACTCCGTCGAATTCGGTCGCATCGCTGCACAGACCGCCAAGCAGGTCATCGTTCAGAAGGTCCGCGACGCCGAACGGGCGCAGGTCATCGAACTCTACGAACCCCGGGTGGGCGAACTGGTCAGCGGCCAGGTGAAGAAGACGTCCCGCGAGAGCGTGATCGTCGACCTCGGCAACAACGCAGAGGCCATCCTCACACGTGAGCACTTGATTCCGCGCGACTCGTTCCGCATGGGCGACCGCGTTCGTTCGTTGCTAGTCGAGGTCAGGCCGGATGCCCGCGGGCCCCAGTTGATCCTGACGCGAACGACGGCCCAGGTCCTGATCGAACTGTTCAAGATCGAGGTGCCGGAAATCGCCGAGGACGTGATCGAGATTCGCGCGGCCGCCCGCGACCCAGGCTCGCGGGCGAAGATCGCGGTCAAGACCAACGACGGTCGGATCGACGCGGTGGGCGCGTGCGTCGGCATGCGCGGTTCCCGGGTCCAGGCCGTGTCCGGCGAGTTGGCCGGGGAGAAGATCGACGTGGTGCTCTGGGACGAAAACCCGGCGCAGCTGGCGATCAACGCCATGTCGCCGGCGAATGTCCAGTCGATCTACGTGGACGAGGACAGCCACACGATGGACATTGCGGTGGCCGAGGACAACCTGGCGCAAGCGATCGGACGCGGGGGCCAGAACGTGCGGCTGGCGAGCGAGATGACGGGTTGGAACCTCCAAGTGATGACCGAGGAGGACGCGGCCCGCAAGCAAGAGCAGGAAGCGCTCGGCTACGTGTCGACCTTCCAGGAGGCGCTGGCCGTGGACGAGGACGTCGCCACGGTGCTTGTCGAAGAAGGCTTCACCAACCTCGAGGAAGTCGCCTACGTACCGGTGGAAGAGATGACGGCCATCGAGGGTTTCGACCAGGAGATGGTCGAAGAGCTGCAGAACCGCGCGCGGGACGCGTTGCTGACGCGTGAGATCGGCGCCGGCGCGACCCCGGCGCAGGATCTTCTCGAAATGGACGGCATGGATCGTGCGCTCGCGTTCGAACTCGCCGGCGCAGGCATCGTCACCATGGAGGACTTAGCCGAGTTGTCCGTGGCCGATCTGCAGGACGTCAATGCGGGCATCGACGAGGAGCGCGCCGCCGAACTCATCATGACGGCGCGGGCACCATGGTTCGAAGAGTCCGTGGCGCCATCCGGAGGTGCGTGATGGTCGACGTGACGGTCGGACAACTCGCGAAAACCCTGAAGCAGGAGCCGGACCACCTGCTCAAGCTCATGCGCCAGGCGGGTTTGCCGCACCAGCGTGACGACGAAATTGTCTCCGACCAGCAGAAGGTGCGGTTCCTGGACTTCGTCCAGAACAGGCAAAGCACGGAAAGTACGCCGGAACAGCAGCGCAAGATCACGATCCGCCGCAAGAACGTCAGCACGTTGCGCACCGGCAAGGGCGGGCGCGGTGCTGCTGTCAAGGTCGAGACCCGGCGCAAGAAGGTCTTCGTCCGTCGCACCGTCACACCGCTCGAGGCACCGCGCGCACCGAGTACGCCGAGCCAGGCTGAACTCGAAGCCGAACGCATCCGCGCCGAAGACGTGCGCCGCCAGGAAGCGGAGGTCTCGCGCCTGCGCGAGGAGGAAGCTCGCCAGGAAGCCGCGCGCAAGGCCGAGGAGGAACAGCGCCTGCGCGCCGAAGCCGAAGCCCGCGAGCGGGCGGAAGCCGAAGCGCGCGCAGCGGCGAGGGCGGCGGAGGAGGCCGGCGCACGGTCGGCGGGGCCAGCCCGGGCCGGGAAGACGGACGCCCGGGGGCCGGCGCGAACGCAGCGACCGGCACAGACGCCCGATGCGCTGGCACGCGCGGCCGCAGAAGCCGCGGAGAAAGCCCAGATCGCCGCCCGCGCAGCGGAAACCGGAAACCGCCGGGCCACGGGCCGGGCGGCGGGACGCAACCGGGATCGGGACCGCGTTCGCGAAGCCGATTTCGGCCGCGGCCGACGTCGCGAATTGTCGATGAAGCAGGAGGGTCGGCGCGCCAAGCGCAGGCACCTGACCGTTGAGAAGCAAGGCGGCGAATTCGAGCGGCCGAGCGATACCGTGGTCCGGGAAGTGGAGGTCGGCGACGTGGTCACCGTCGGCGAACTCGCGCAGCGCATGAGCATCAAGGCCGGCGAAGTCATCAAGTCCCTGATGGGAATGGGCGTGATGGCAACGATCAACCAGGCACTCGACCAGGACACGGCCGTGCTGGTGGTCGAGGAGCTCGGCCACAAGGTCAAGCTGGTCGCGGAAGACGAGGTGGAGCAGGTGCTCGAGCAGTCCCTCCAGGTCGAGGGCGATCGTCGGTCGCGGCCCGCCGTGGTGACGGTGATGGGTCACGTCGACCACGGCAAGACCTCGCTCCTCGACTACATCCGCAATACACGCGTGGTGGCGGGTGAAGCCGGCGGCATCACGCAGCACATCGGCGCCTACCACGTCGAAACCGAGCACGGCAACATGACCTTCATCGACACCCCGGGGCATGCAGCGTTCACAGCCATGCGTGCACGGGGCGCCAAGTCCACGGACGTTGTCATCCTCGTGGTCGCGGCCGATGACGGTGTCATGCCGCAGACCGAGGAGGCCGTGAACCACGCGCGCGCCGCGGAGGTTCCCATCGTGGTGGCCGTGAACAAGATCGACCTCGAAGCGGCGGACCCCGAGCGCGTCCGCAACGAACTCGGCACGTTGAACGTGATTCCCGAGGACTGGGGTGGCGATACGCAGTTCGTGGATGTTTCGGCCGAGACCGGCCAAGGCATCGATGCCTTGCTCGAGGCCGTGATCCTGCAGTCGGAGCTCTTGGAGCTCGACGCGGTGCCGACCGCACCGGGCCAGGGCGTGGTCATCGAGTCGCGGCTCGACCGCGGCCGCGGGCCCGTGGCCACGTTGCTGGTGCAGAACGGCACGCTCAAGCGCGGTGACGTGGTCATCGCGGGACAGTGCTTCGGGCGCGTACGCGCCATGCAGAATGAGCGCGGCGACGTCGTTCCGGAGGCGCCTCCGTCGATTCCGGTGGAAATGCTGGGCCTCAACGGTACGCCGGACGCCGGCGACGAATTCTCGGTGGTGGCGGGCGAACGCCAAGCCCGCGAAGTGGCGGAGTTCCGAGCAGGACGCAGCCAGGCGCAGCGCCATGCGACGCAGAAGGCGGCGAGCCTCGAGAACATGTTCGCGCACTTGGGCCAAGGCGAGAAGCGCGTCCTGAAACTCATCATCAAGGCGGATGTGCGCGGATCGTTGGAGGCTATCGTGCAGGCTTGCGCGGGCATCGGGGACGACGAGGTGTCCGTGAACATCCTCGGTTCCGGGGTCGGCGGCATCACCGAATCCGACGCGAACATGGCACTCACCTACGGCGCTGCGATCTTCGGTTTCAACACCCGGGCCGACAGCGCGGCCAAGGCGATTGTGGAGCGTGAATCGATCGACCTGCGCTACTACAGCGTGATCTACGAGTTGCTCGACGACATCAAGGCGGTGCTCGAGGGCATGCTGGCACCGGAAGTGCGCGAGGAGGTCGTCGGCATGGCCGAGGTGCGGGATGTCTTCCGTTCGCCGCGCTACGGCCAGGTGGCCGGCTGCATGGTCGTGGAAGGCGTGGTTGCGCGGAACCGCAAGATCCGCGTGCTGCGCGACAACGTCGTCATCTTCGAAGGCGAACTCGAGTCGCTGCGGCGCTTCAAGGACGATGTCAACGAGGTGCGCAACGGCCTCGAGTGCGGGATCGGGGTGCGCAACTACAACGATGTCCGCGCCGGCGACAAGATCGAGGTCTTCGAGTCCCGGGAAATCGCCCGGGCGCTCGGCGGCCCGCCTCGGACGGAAAACGTCGTGCACGAACAGGCGGTATGACGCCCGAGCGTGCCAACCGCGTTGCCGACTTCATCCGTTCGGAACTAGCAGACATCGTGCAGAACCAAATGCGTGACCCGCGCGTGTCGCTGCTATCGATCACGGATGCGCGTGTCAGCCGCGATCTGGGCGTGGCTGATGTCTACGTGACGTCGCTGAACGCACGCGACGCTCAAGAGCGCACGGAACTGCTCGCGGTACTCAACGGTGCCGCCGGCTTCCTTCGCTCGGCCCTCGCGGGACGGCACGCGATGCGCACCACGCCGCGTCTGCGCTTCCACTACGATGAACTCATCGAGGGCGGCCCCAACTTGGAAGCCCTCATCGACCGGGCCGTGCAAGCGGACGGGAAGAGAAGCGCAGAGCCCTCAGCCGGGGAGCGCGAGGGGCTCGCCCCTCGCAAGGAAGAGCCCTCA
>JAPOVK010000006.1 GCA_026708185.1 Gammaproteobacteria bacterium
GGCCGCGTTGATAGGTGTAGCGGGCGCGTCGCTAGCGGGTTGTGCGATGCGGCCATCGACGCCGGCCTCGTACGACGATCTCGTCGCCCGGGGCGCCGATGCGCCGGTGGACGTCGCGGCGTTGCGCCGAGCGTTCCTCGTCCGTTCGGACTTCGACGAGCGCCTGCGCGAACTCGTGGCACTCGAGGCGCAGGTCCTGGCGGCCATCGACGAGCGTCCCCTGCGGCTCGGTGCGGTGGGTTCGGCGATTCTCGACCTTTATTACGGCAGCCTGGCGGGCCACCAGGCGCTGGCGCGGTTCTACGCCTTCGTCGATTCATCCGAGCAGGCGGCCTACCACGAGCGCTGGATCGCAGCGATTCAGGCCGATATGGAGCGCGCGGGCGATGGTTCCGTGGAGGCGCCGTATCCGGTCGTGTTCGCCAATCAGGCCAAGGCCTATCTTGTCGCTCGTGGGCTGACGACGGTCGGGACCACGTATGAGCAGACGGAGTCGTACCCGTTGATACTGCGCGCCGCGGCTCGGCGGGATGCGGGGCGCATCGAGCTTGTGCAGTTCGATCTCAGCGACACCTACCGTGCCTACGAAGCGGCCGTTCGCAGGGACGAGACCACCGTGCTGCCGGTGGCCGGGTCGCCCGCGACGTGCGGCGAAATTGGCATTTGCGAAGCGTTCAACACCTTTGCGTTCGTCCACCTCCTCGGTCGTGGTGGCGAGGACTCGGCGGCACAGGTGCTGATCGGGCGAACCCTGATGGGCGTAGCGGGGGGCAAACGTCTCGAAGAGGCGGCGGAATGGCTCTGGCGAGCTGCACAGGCGGGGAACGGGATCGCCAACCTGTCGTTGGCGGAGCTCTGCCTGAACTTGGCCTACGGCGCGACGCCGTCGTCGGCGCAGGTCTGGCTCGAACGAGCGGAGCGTCGGTTTCTGCTCGCGATCGCCGCGGGTTTCGATGACGCGATGGTGCAGTTGGGCTTCCTTTACCTGCGCGGCGAGTACGGCGACGAAAGACGCCCGCCCGGTGTCGCCCTTCTGCGGCGCGCGGCTCGACTGGACAATATCGATGCGTTGCGGAGTCTCGGTGCACTCCACATCGAAGGGACTTTGGTCGACCGGGACCTGGATGCCGCGGAGGGTTACTACCTGCGTGCGGCGGAAGTCGACGAAGCCGCTAGGATCGACTATGCGCGGTTTCTTCTGCAGCCCGGTTACGATCGGTCATTCAATGATCGGGCCTACAGCTGGGTACGGGATGCGGCCAAGGCCAAGGACCCGCACGGCATGTTGTTGTTGGCCCAGCTCTACCACACGGGCTCGCATGGGGACCAAAGCACGCGTCGCGCCCGATCCTGGTTCAAGAGGGCGGTCAGGGTGGCGCCGGACGATCCCTTCGTCGTGAACCAGGCGGCTTGGACGCTGACGGTGACCCGGCTCCCGAGGCTCCGGGATCCGCGTTACGCCGTCAGGATCATGGACCGCGTCATGGCCGACGAGAACGGTCAGGCGCGCGAAGACCCGGCCTATCTGGATACTTGGGCGGCGGCGTACGCCGCGATCGGCAACTTCGAGCGGGCGATCACCATTCAGGAGGAGGCGATCGCCAAGGAGCAGGGACGATCCGACCCGCGGGCGCAGGAAACCTTGCCAATCCTGCTCGAGCATCTCGCCGCCTTCCGAGCCGGCGAACGCATCAGCGACGAAGCGATTCCCTAGGTTGGGCGACGGCGGTTTCGGCTTAGCGATTCACTCCGGGGCGTGCCGTGCCAGCACACGTCGCGAATGACTGCGCGGACATCCTCGCGCACGCCCGGCCGCTGATCGATGTCCGTGCGCCGGACGAATTCGCCCGCGGCGCACTCCCGGAAGCCGTCAATCTGCCGCTACTGAACGACGACGAACGTGCCGCCGTCGGCACCACGTACAAGCGGCGCGGACGTGCGGCCGCGATCGAGCTCGGGCACCGGCTGGTCTGCGGCGACGTGAAGCGAGCCCGCGTGGAGGGCTGGTGCGCCTTTGTCGAGGCGCACCCCGATGCGGCGATCTACTGTGCCCGCGGGGGCTTGAGATCCGAGATCGCGCAGACCTGGCTTGCGGAGGCCGGATTCCGGCAGGCGCGCGTCGCAGGCGGGTTCAAGGCGTTGCGCCGCCATTGCCTCGACGTGCTGGAAGGGGTGGGCGAACGGCGGTTCGTGCTTGTGGGCGGGCGCACGGGGTCTGGCAAGACGTCGGTCTTGCAGAGTGCCCGCGCGTTCATCGACCTCGAGCGGCTGGCAAACCACCGCGGCTCCGCTTTCGGGGCGTTCCCAACACCGCAACCACCGCCGGTGGCGTTCGAGAACGCGACAGCCGTCGAACTCATGAGACTGCCGCCGGACGAACCGATCGTACTCGAGGACGAGAGCCGCACCATCGGTCGCTTGGCGGTTCCCGAGCGGCTTTACCAGGCGATGCAGCTTGCGCCGATCGCCCTCATCGAGGTCGACGACGACACACGGGCGCGGAACATCTACCGCGAGTACGTGCTCGAAGCGGAGCAGCCGCGCAGCCACTTGGAAGCGTCTCTTGCGCGGATCGAGCGGCGCCTGGGCGGCGTCCGGTATACCGACATCAAGGCGCTCATGGGCCAGGCGTTCGACGCTGGCGCATCCGCGTGGCCTCTGCACCGGCGCTGGATTGTCCGGCTGCTCAATGACTACTACGATCCGATGTACGACTACCAACTGGCAGGGAAGGCGGATCGAGTGTGCATGCGGGGCAATCCGACTGAGATCGCGGCGGCGCTGCGCCAAGGAGGCGAATTGTGCGAGCGGCTTTGATGGAGCGGGGAAGAATCTGGGTGGACGACGTGCCAGACCCGTCGCCACGTCCTGGCGAGGTGGTGGTGAAGTCGGTGGCGTGCGGCATCTGCGGCTCTGATCTCCATGCCGCTCGGCATACCGACGAGTTCGTGGCGACCAGCATCGAGGCCGGCGGCGCCTTCAAACTGACCACGTTCGATCCGGTCGTGCTCGGACACGAGTATTGCGCCGAAGTGATGGAGTCGAACGCCCGGTTCCGGGCGGGCCAACTGGTCTGTGCCGTTCCCGTGCTGCCGCGGGGACCGAACGTGCCTGTGGGCTATGCGCCGGAAGCACCGGGTGGGTTCGCGCAGTACATGCTGCTGTCGGAACGACTGCTGGTGCCTGTACCGGCGGGACTCGACGCCGAACTCGCGGCGTTGACGGAACCCATGGCAGTTGGCCTCCATGCCGTCAACATGGCCCGCCTCAGCGGTCGCGAGGCGATCATCGTCATCGGCGCGGGCCCGGTCGGCCTCGCGGTGACGGCGAATCTTGTCTCAGTCGGGGCGGCGCCCGTAGTCGTGGCCGAGTTCTCGCCGAAGCGTCGGGAACTGGCCGAAGCGATGGGTGCCGACATCGTGCTCGATCCACGCGAAGCGGATCCCTACGCCACGAACGAGGTGGGTCGCCGCGACGAGGTCGTCATCTTCGAGTGCGTCGGCGTGCCGGGCATGATCGACGGCATCTTCCTACGCGCACCGCGGCGTGCACGCATCGTGGTTGTCGGCGTCTGCCTGGAGATGGACCACGCTCGGCCACTCATTGCGGTCAACAAGGAACTGAACGTGCAGTACGTGCTCGGCTACGACATGGCGGAGTTCGAAGGCACGCTGAAGCGCATTGCCGACGGCGGTCTCGATGTCGGGCCGGTGATCACCCATTCGGTCGGCTTGGGCGAGGTTGCCGGTGCTTTCGACGCTCTGGGTGAACCGGACGCCTACGGCAAGGTGATCGTCCAGCCTTGGCTGGAACACGGCTGACCGGGCATGCCCAGGGGGGCTTGGGCTTCTGGCTAGGGTGTAGAATCCGCGGCCCGGTCATTCCCCCGCGGCGCCGCGTGGGGCGCTGGAATCCTTAAGCGAGCTTGCGTCTTGGAACAGTTCAAAGGCACCACCATCGTCTCTGTTCGCCGCGGCACCGAGGTCGTACTCGGAGGCGATGGCCAGGTCTCGGTCGGCCATACGGTCATGAAGGCCAATGCGCGCAAGGTCCGGCGCCTTCACCAGGACTCGGTGCTCGCGGGTTTCGCGGGCGGCACGGCCGATGCGTTCACGCTGTTCGAGCGCTTCGAAGGAGCCTTGGAAAAGTACCAGGGCAACCTCACCCGCGCCGCGGTGGAACTCGCCAAGGACTGGCGGTCGGATCGCGTGCTGCGCCGCCTCGAGGCGATGCTTGCGGTGGCGGATCGCGACAGTTCGCTGATCGTCAGCGGCAACGGCGACGTCGTCGAGCCCGAGGACGGCCTCATCGCCATCGGTTCGGGAGGCGCGTACGCGCAGGCTGCGGCGCGAGCGCTCTTGGACGAAACCGAACTCATCGCAAGGGACATCGTGGCGAAGAGCTTGAATATCGCCGCCGACATCTGCATCTACACCAATCACAACGTCACCATCGAGGTGCTATGACCCTGATGACGCCGCGCGAGATCGTCCACGAACTCGACAAGCACATCGTTGGCCAGGACGACGCCAAGCGCGCGGTCGCGATCGCGCTGCGCAACCGATGGCGGCGCATGCAGCTCGAGGACGGTCTACGCGAGGAGGTGACGCCCAAGAACATCCTCATGATCGGCCCCACCGGTGTCGGCAAGACGGAGATCGCGCGTCGCCTCGCGCGGCTCGCCAACGCACCGTTCATCAAGGTCGAAGCCACGAAGTTCACCGAAGTGGGCTACGTCGGCCGTGACGTCGAATCGATCATCCGCGACCTCGCCGACTCCGCAGTCAAGATGCTCCGCGAACAGGCCCTCGAGCGCGTGGGGCAGCGCGCCGAGGACGCCGCCGAAGATCGCATTCTCGACGCGCTCCTGCCGGAGGCCCGCGCGACGTCGGGTGACGATCCCTCGTTCGGTGACGGGGCCGCCACGACCCGCCAGGTCTTCCGCAAGCGCCTGCGCGAAGGCAAGCTCGACGATCGCGAGGTGGAAGTCGAACTCGATGCGCCGCAGGTCGGCGTGGAGTTCATGGCGCCGCCCGGCATGGAGGAACTGACCGGACAGTTGCAGAGCATGTTCTCCAACCTGCACGGGGGCAAGAAGCGCACCATGCGCTTGAAGATAGGCGACGCGTTCCGCCGTTTGCGCGAGGAGGAGGCACTGAAGCTGGTCAACGAAGACGAGCTCAAGACGCAAGCGGTGGATGCCGTCGAGCAGACGGGAATCGTCTTCCTGGACGAACTCGACAAGGTCGCCAAGCGCAGCGAGAGCATCGGGGCGGACGTCTCGCGGGAAGGGGTGCAGCGCGACCTGCTGCCGCTCATCGAGGGCTGCACCGTGAACACCAAGTACGGCATGGTGCGCACCGACCACATCCTGTTCATCGCCTCGGGAGCCTTCCACTTCGCCAAGCCTTCCGACCTGATCCCGGAGTTGCAGGGCCGGCTGCCCATCCGTGTGGAGTTGTCCGCGCTCACGGCGGAGGACTTCCGAAGAATCCTGTCCGAGCCGGACGCCTCGCTGACCTCGCAATACAAGGCCTTGCTCGCCACGGAAGGCATCGACATCGAGTTCACGGCGGACGCACTGACCCGGATCGCGGAGATCTCCTGCGCGGTCAATGAGAACACTGAGAACATCGGTGCGCGGCGGCTGCACACGGTGATGGAGCGGCTCCTCGACGACGTCTCCTTCAAGGCCAGCGAAGGCAAGTCGGCCGTCATCGATGCCGCCTATGTCAGCGAACACCTGGCGGACATCGCGCAGGACCAGGACCTGTCGCGCTATATTCTCTGACCACTTTTCCAGCGCGCGAAGGCAGCCCACGTGAACCCCACCGGCATCACGTACCACAAGACAGCCAAGACGCTGGAGCTCACCTATCCCGGCAACGTCGCGATGACGCTTCCCGCGGAACTGCTCCGCGTCTACTCGCCGTCGGCGGAGGTGCGCGGGCACAGCGAATCCGAGCGGGTCCTGCAGACCGGCAAGAAGCATGTCGGCATCACCGCCATCGAGCCGGTCGGCAACTACGCGGTTCGCATCGCCTTCGACGATGGCCACGACACCGGCATCTACTCCTGGGCGTTCCTTCGGGATCTCGCCCAGAACCAGGAGAGCTTTTGGCAGCGCTACTTGAGCGAGCTCGAGGAGAAGAATGCGTCGCGGTTGCCTTCGATCCCGGTCGGCCAATGGGCGCCGCGGCGTTGAACCTCTGGACCTCGTAGGACATGGCTGAAAGGACCGTCGACTTCGGTGCCACGCGCGTCTCGCCGGCCGAGAAGGACAGGCGTGTGCGAGGCGTATTCGACGCCGTGGCCGACCGCTACGACCTGATGAACGACCTCATGTCGTTGTCGACGCACCGGTTGTTCAAGCGCATGGCGGTGGAGATGGCGAGGCTTCGTGCCGGCCATCGCGTCCTGGACTTGGCGGGCGGCACCGGGGACGTGGCCGCCTTGGTGGCCGAGCGCGTCGGCAGCACGGGCGCGGTTTTCTTGGCGGACGTCAACGCTGCCATGATGGCCCGCGGTCGCGACCGGGTACTGGACCGAGGTGCGGCCAACGTCGGCTTCGTGCAGGCCGATGCGCAGTCGTTGCCGTTTCCGGACGCGGCTTTCGACGCCACGCTGATCGCCTTCGGCCTGCGCAATTTCACGGACAAGGAGGCGGCGCTTGGCGAGGTCCGGCGCACCCTCAAGCAAGGTGCGCCGCTTGTCGTCCTGGAGTTCGCCAAGGTCGTCAATCCGGTGCTGGGGCGGGCGTTCGCGGCGTTCAAGAGTACGTGGCCCGTCCTCGGCGCGGCGGTAACCGGTTCGGCGGCGCCGTACCGCTACCTGGTCGAGTCGATCGAGCAGCATCCGGACCAAGGGGCGTTGCGACTCGTCATGCTCGACGCGGGCTTCCGGGACGTTACGTATCACAACCTGGCCTTTGGCGCGGCCGCAATACACAGGGGATTCAAATGAACACTTTTCAACTGGGGGCGGTTGCCAAAACCGTCGAGGTCTCGCTGTCGGCGGCGCTGACCACGAGTAGCGATGCGCGCGACTGCTGCGCGCGCCTGGAGGGCAAGACGATCGCGTTCGAGTCGCTGGACGAACGCCTCGTGGTGTGCTTCGAGTCGTCGAGCGTTCATGTCGAGACAGAGACCGACGAAGCGGACGCGACCGTTCGAGGATCGCCGACTGCGGTGCTTGGTGCGCTGTTCGGCAAGGGTGGCGACACGGTCGCCGTGCTCGGCGACGCGACGGTCTTCGAGGACTTCCGCGACTCGTTCCGACCGCACCTCAAGTTGCCCCCGGCAGCGGAGCGTTTCATGGAAGACGCCAGCGATGCCGTACGGGTTGGTGCGAAGGCGGTGAAGTCGGCGATCGAAGGCGTCGCGACGGCCACCCGGGACCATTGGCCGGATTGGCTGCATCGTGCGCATCCCGACACCGGTGAACTGCGCGGTGAGGTCGACGAATTGAAGGCGCGGATGGCGGCACTCGAAGAAAGGCTCGCCGCCGTGGAATCGGCGGACGAGGCACCGCCGGACGAGGCGGCTTCCTCCTAGCCGGGCTAGCCGTGACCCGCGTCGGCCGCGTCGCCAAGATCCTCGCCACGGTTCTGCGCTACCGGCTCGACTGCAACCTTTCTCGCTTCGTCGGAGAGCGGTGGTGGATTCGTCTCTCGCCGCTGCGCTTGTTGCCGCGCCCGAAAAAGCCGGACGCCGAAAGACTGCGCGAGGCGTTGGAGCATCTCGGGCCGATCTCCATCAAGTTCGGGCAGATACTCTCCACGCGCCGCGATCTCCTGCCGCTCGACTACGCCGACGAGCTGGCCAAGCTGCAGGACCGCGTGCCGCCGTTCGACAGCGCCGTCGCCGTCAAGCTTATCGAGGAGGCGCTTGGCGGCAGCATCGGCGAAAAGTTCGCGACCTTCGATCGTGAGCCCTTGGCATCGGCGTCCTTGGCACAGGTTCACGCGGCGACGACCGACGACGGCGACCACGTCGTGGTGAAGGTCATCCGGCCCGGCATAAAGGACACGATCGCCAAGGACATCCGCCTGATCTTCACCATGGCGACGCTCCTCGAAACGCTATCCAAGGAAGCGCGCCGACTCAGGCTGAGGGCGGTGGTGGCGGACTACGAACGCACGATCTTCGACGAGTTGAACCTGCTCAAGGAAGCCGCGAACACGGCGACTCTGCGGCGCAATTTCGCAGGTTCCAAGCTGCTCTACGCACCGAAGGTGTACTGGGAGTGGTGCGCGGAGAACGTGCTTGTGCTCGAGCGCGTGTACGCCCCTGCGATCTCGGACATGGACGCCCTTACGCGCGCTGGCACGGATCTGCGCAAGCTCGCGGAGCGCGGGGTGGAGACCTTCTTCACGCAACTCTTCAAGCACAACTTCTTCCACGCCGACATGCACCCGGGCAACATCTTCGTGGACATCACCGATCCGCGCGAGCCGAGCTACATCGCCGTCGACTGCGCGATCGTCGGCAGCCTGACCGAGGCCGATCAGAGCTACTTGGCGCGCAACGTGGTGGCGTTCCTGAATCGCGACTACGCGCGGATCGCGCGACTGCATATCGAGTCGGGGTGGATTCCGCGCACCACGGACCCCGCCGAGTTCGAGTCGGTCATCCGCCAGCTCGGCGAGCCGCTCTTCCAACGCCCGTTGAAAGAGATTTCGTTCGGCCACTTCCTGGTCGCGCTGTTCCAGACCGCCCGTCGCTTCAACATGGAGGTGCAGCCGCAACTGGTGCTGCTGCAGAAGACGCTGCTCAACATCGAAGGCTTGGGCCGTCAGCTCTACCCCGACCTGGATCTGTGGCACACCGCCAAACCGTTCATGGAACGCTGGATGCGCGAACGCTACGGCCCGACGGCCTTCGTGCGCAGCCTCATCGACGGCGCGCCGGAACTGGCGATCGAACTGCCGCGGCTCTTGCCGCAACTGCCGGACCTGATCACGACCGCGGCATCGCGCCTCGGCGAATTCGATCGCCTGATGACCGACCAGAGGGATGCCCTGGAGCGCCTGACCCGGGTCCTCGAAGGCCGAAGGCGATTCGGTGTCGCGCGACGTGCCTTCGGGCTCGTACTCGTGGGATTGAGCATCGCCGTACTGTGGCGTTCGTCCGCTGTCGTGGTGCCGGACGGGGACTCGCTCGCCGTCGCGGTCGGTGCCGGGCTCGCGCTCGCTGGTTCCTGGCTGGTCGGTCGCGGCTGATCCGTGCGATTTGGCTTGCGCTCAGGCGTACGCCGAGAGCGCATCCGATGGGTGACCATGTCTCGTACAGAACCGTGCGTAGTGTCTCGCACACGTTCGTTCCGTTGACAATCGCGTCATTCAAGACCATGATTTTGCATGAGTATTTGATGGTTGAACCGTGGGAGCCGAAGCGATGGCAGCGACGCCATCAGCGACTGTGCATGAAGACCCGAGCCGGGCGATGCCGCGCCGGCCGCGGGACACGGCGGGAGAACGGGGTATGGACAACGACGAGCTGCTGGCGGTGCTCCGAGGCGACATCGCCGGAATCAACCAACGCATCGACGATGCGCGGCTCGACCTGGGTGCGCGGATCGACGAGGCGAAGTCGGATCTGGGTGCGCGGATCGACGAGGCGAAGTCGGATCTGGGTGCGCGGATCGACGAGACCAAATCCGATCTGGTCTCGCGGATCGACGAGACTGGCCGGCGGGTCGACGAGGTGAAGGTCGATCTCGGCGTGCGGATTGACGACACCAACAAGCGGATCGACGACACCAACAAGCGGATCGACGACACCAAAAAGCGGATCGACGAGGCGAAATCGGATCTCGGCACGCGCATCGGCGACGTCACATCGGCCCTCGTCGCACAGATCGAAGACACGGGCACGAGGATCGACGACGCGAAATCGGCCTTCGTCGCACAGATCAAAGACACCGGCACGAGGATCGACGACGCGAAATCGGCCTTCGTCGCACAGATCGAAGACACCGGCACGAGGATCGAGGACGCGAAGTCGGCCTTCGTCGGACAGATCAAAGACACCGGCACGAGGATCGAGGACGCGAAATCGGCCCTCGTCGCACACATCAAAGATACCGGCACGAGGATCGACGACGCCAAATCGGCCCTCGTCGCACAGATCAAGGACACCGGCACGAGGATCGACGACGCCAAATCGACCTTCGACGGACGGTTCGAAGACACCAAGTCCGCCCTCGTGGGACAGATCAAGGACAACGGCACGAAGATCGAGGACGTCAAGTCGGACCTCGTCGAGCGGATCGACGACACCAACAGGCGGATCGATGCCGTTGCTCAGTTCAAGCTCCAGGGTGCTGCCCTCGTGGTTGCGCTGGCGGCCACCACCGCCGTCGTCGGGACATTCGTGCTCCAGGTGCTCGCGGCGCTGTAACGTCCGAGGTCATTGCGCGCGCTTGGCGTTTTCCTTGCGTGCGGTTATGGTCTATGGCCGACGTGCCGGGGGAGGAAGGCGTTGGAGTACGCCAAGGTCACGCTTGAGTTCGAAGACAACGTCGCTGTATTGACGTTCAACCACCCGGAGGTGCTCAACGCCATTGGCGGCGAGATGCTCGACGGCTTGGGCGATGCGATGCGCGAGATCGAGGATCCCAACAACGGGGCGCGGTGCCTGCTGCTGACCGGAGCCGGACGCGGCTTCTGCGCCGGCGCCAATCTTGCGGAGCAAGATCGACACAAGGGGCGTGGCCCCGGTGGCTTGCTTCGCGGTTCATACCATCCCCTGCTATTCGCGCTGCGCGACCTGCCCATGCCCATAGTGACCGCGGTGAACGGCGCCGCCGCGGGCGTCGGCATGAGCTTCGCGATCATGGGCGACATCGTCTGTGCCTCCGACAACGCCTTTTTTCTCCAGGCGTTCGCTCGCATCGGCCTGGTGCCCGACGGCGGCGCGACGTTCCTGCTCCCGCGCCTGGTCGGGTGGGGACGAGCGATGGAACTGTCGCTGCTTGCCGAACGGTTGCCGGCGGCGCAGGCGCACGAGTGGGGCCTGGTGAACCGCGTGTACGACGACCACGCCGCCTTGATGGACGGCGCGATGGGGATCGCGAAGGGGCTCGCTGCCGGTCCGGCGTCGCTGTCGCTCATCCGGCGGATGTACTGGGCGACGTGGGAGAACGCCTACGAGCAGCAACTCGAACTGGAAGCCCGCATGCAGGCCGAAGCCCACCGCACCAAGGACGCTGGTGAAGGAGCGCGGGCGTTTCTGGAGAAACGAGACCCGCGCTTTACCGGGAAGTAGCTCGCGCGCGGCGGGAAGGAGTCGATGGCGATGTCGTTGGCGGGACGCGTGGCACTGGTCAGCGGCGGCGGCCGTGGCATCGGCCGCGCCGTCTCCCTGGCGCTCGCGGCGGACGGGGCTACAGTGGCCGTCAACTACCGCCGCGACGAGGATGCAGCACGCGCAACGGTCGACGAGATCGTGGCCATGGGCGGCACGGCGGGCATGTACCTGGCCACGGTGGCCGAGTACGAGCGTGTCGATGCGATGGTGCAGATGATCGAGAGCGACTTCGGCCCGATCAGCATCCTGGTCAACAACGCCGGCATCGCCAGCCGGGGCTTGTCGGTCGTCGATACTGATCCCAAAGAACTGATCCGGGTGGTATCGACCCATGCCTTCGGTTCGCACAACCTATGCAAGCGCGTCATCCCGAACATGCGCGGACTACCGCGCGGGGACATCGTGATGATCTCGAGCATCGCGACGCGCACGCTGTCCGCCAACGGCGGGCCCTACAACATGGCCAAGGCGGCGCTGGAGGCATTGGCGGTCACCCTGTCCCGCGAGGAGCGCGAGCACGGCATCCGGGTGAACACGGTCGCGCCGGGACTTGTGGAGACCGAGATGGGACGCCGACTCATGAAGGCCACGGCCGGCATCACCGACATGCGCGATCTCGACGCGCGGATGCCATTCGGCAAGGTCTGTCAGCCCGAGGACGTCGCCCGGGTCGTTCGCTTCCTGGTGTCCGAAAGCAACATCTACATCACCGGCGAGCGACTCTACTGCGACGGCGGCATCACGTGACCGTGCCTACCAACGTCGAGATGATCGACCCGATCTTCTGCGTTAGCGATCTCGACCGTTCAGTCCGCTACTACACGCAGGTGCTTGGCTTCGACGCGGCCGATTGGAACACCGGTGACTTCACCGCGGTGACGCTGGGCGGCCACGGCGTATACCTCGCCGAGAACATGCAAGGCCAGCCGGGTGCGTGGATCTGGATCGGCGTTGGCGACGTTCGTGCCCTGCATGACCTCTACGTGAGCCGCGGGGCCCGCATCCGTTTGCCGCCGACCAGCTACCCCTGGGCGCTGGAACTCCAGGTGGAAGACCCGGACGGAAACGTGCTGCGCTTCGGCTCGGACCCTGACGACTGACTGGGCCGCCCGGCCAATCCACGGTGCTACGCGCTAGCGTGCGCGCGGACGAAGTCGACTACCGCGTCCTTGTCCGCGGGCAACACCGTTCGTCGCTCCGGGGCCGTGCCTAGGGCGTCCAGGGTTGGGTGCCGCGCGGTCGGTTTGCCGATCGCCGCGTCCACCGACTCCGGGAACTTCGCCGGATGCGCGGCGGCCATGCAGAACGGGACGGCGCCATTGAGGGCGTGCCGGGCCGCCGCGATGCCGACGGCGGTGTGCGGATCCACGACGTAGCCGTCCCGCTTGTACACATCGCGGATGGTCCGGGCGGTGACAGCATCGTCGATCGCAACTGCGGTGATGCGCTCGTCCGGCACCCCGTCGCCGAGGGACGCCTCGCCCGTTGCGGCGAAGTCGGCCATGAAGGCGCGCACGCGTTCGGCGTCGTGACCGAACCGGACGTACAGGAAGCGCTCGAAGTTGCTGGCGATTTGGATGTCCATCGACGGACTCAGCGTGTAGCGGACCGGGCCGCGTCGATACACGCCGGTCTGGAAGAACCGCGCCAGGATGTCGTTCTCGTTCGTCGCAAGGACGAACCGGTTGATCGGTACGCCCATCTCGCTGACGGCGAGCCCGGCGAAGATGTTCCCGAAGTTGCCCGTGGGCACCACGAAGGTCGGTGGTTCGGCGGACTTGAGGGCGGCGTAGACGTAGTAGGACATCTGGGCGAGGACGCGCGCCCAGTTCATGGAGTTCACGGCGCCAAGCTGGTAGCGGGACTTGAACGCGAGGTCGCCGAAGATCGTCTTCAGGATGGTCTGGCAGTCGTCGAAGCTGCCGTCGATCGCGAGGCAGTAGACGTTGGCGTCCGGTACCGTCGTCATCTGCAGTTCCTGCAGCCGGGACGTCTTGCCGTTGGGGTAGAGCACGAAGATGCGGATGTTCGCGCGACCGCGCACGCCGTGGATGGCCGCGCTCCCCGTGTCGCCGCTGGTGGCGCCCATGATGTTCAGGTGCCCCCCGGAGCGCCTGAGGATGTACTCGAAGAGCCTTCCGAGAACCTGCAGCGCCACGTCCTTGAACGACAGAGTGGGCCCGTGGAACAGCTCGAGGAGCTTGAAATCGCCGAGATCCACGACCGGCACGACGTCCGGGTGGTCGAAGGTGGCGAACGCGTCGGCGATGAGACGGTCGAGGTCGTCGCCCGGCACGTCGTCGACGTAGAGACGGAAGATCTCCTGCGCAAGTTCCACGTAGGAGAGCCGCCGCCAGGCGTCGAGCCTGTCGCGGACATCGGGAAACCGTTCCGGCACCAGCAGGCCGCCGTCCGGCGCGAGGCCCGTCAGCACGGCTTTGGTGAAAGGAATCGCCTGCGAACGGCCGCGGGTTGAGACGTAGCGCATGTCAGCGTGCGCCGGCGTGTTGGTGGATCAAGTGCTCGAACGCATAGTGGGCCTGCTCCGCCGTCGCCAGGTCCGCCTTCGCGAACAGCGCCGCGTTGTGGGAGATGGGCCTGGGGGAGCGCACCTTCATATGCGCTTCCGCCACGCGTTCCATCATCACGAACCAGGTCACGGCCTGCTTGACCGTCGCGCCCACCGTAAGCAGTCCATGGTTGCGCAGGACCGCGCCGCGGTTGGAACCCAAGGCTTCGGCGATGCGAGCGCCGCAATCCAGGCTCTGCACCTGCACTTCCTCGTCGTCGAATAGCGCATGGTCCTCGAAGAAGACGCACGCCTCCTGGGTGATGGGTTCGAACAATCGCGCCTCGGCCGCGAACGGCGTGCCGAATTGGGTATGCGTATGTGCGACGCTGACGATGTCGGGGCGTGCGGCGAGGATCGGCCAGTGGATGTAGTGCGCAGGCCAGTTGGTGCCGCGACCTCCCGAAAGGAGTTCACCGTCCGGACCGGTGAGGACGAGGGCGTCCGGCGAGGCGTGGGCAAACGGCACGCCGGTGTCCAATAGCCAGTAGCAGTCCTCTCGTTCTGGGTCGCGCGCGCTGATGTGGCCGTCGCCGAGGTCTCCCCAGCCGAGCGCTGCGAACACGCGGTAGCCGAGGGCGACCTGCCGTTTCCGTTCAGTCCTTTCGGCGGCGATGTCCACGCGCTGCTCACCTGGATCGGCCATGGGGCGATTTTACGCGGTTCCCCCTAACCCGTCGTCCGTTTACGGGCCCCGGTCCGTGCCACAATCCGATGCTTCAACGGAAACACGGCTAAGCGAAGTGAACGAGCCCGGCATGACCGAAGAGCAACGCTACCTGTTCGATACGTTCGGCTACCTGGTGTTGCCAGACGTGCTGACCGAGGCCCAGGTGGAGGCGTTGCGCACGACGCTGCGTCAGCCCACCGAACAGTTCGAGCCGGTCGCCCAGGCCGAGGGCCCGCTGCACTGGGGCAAGGTCTGGCGCGACCTCTTGGACCTGCCCACGTTGACGCCCGTTCTCGAAGAGGTCATCGGCAACCACGCCGTGCGCGAGCGACGAGTTCGGGCTGGGCTTCCCGACATGCCGACGTTTCGCCTCGACCACGTCAACGTCCACACCCATGTGCGCGAGGGGTTCGCGGGCGGTTCCCTGCACGGCGGCTGGAAAGGCACCGGAGGCACGCAGTTCTCGTCCTATCACGACGGACGGTTCTACAACGGTCTCGTGTCGGTGTCGTTCGAGCTCTTCGACACCCACCCCAACGAAGGCGGCTTCGGTTGCATCCCAGGTTCGCACAAGGCCAACCTCCGCCTGCCCGAGACTTGGCGTGACCTGTCGCGTGCCGTGCCCGATTGCGTCACTCGCATTCCCGCGAAACCCGGCGCAGCCATCGTCTTCACGGAGGCGCTGACCCACGGCACACTGCCTTGGACATCCAACGCCAAGCGGCAGACCCTTTTCTACAAGTTCTCGCCGAACGGCTCGACGTGGTCGGCTGATTTCTTCAACCCCGACGACTTCCGCGACTACCCCGACATGGACGACCGCAAGCTCGCGATCCTGGAGCCACCCAATGCCCGCTACCAAGGGCGCCCAACGCGACCGCGGCCGTTGTCCGCAGGCTGAAGCCACACGCCGATCCACGCCAGCGATCGTGGACATCCGGCGCATGAATCCGTTCCGCAGCCTAGGAACTCCCGGTTCCGGCGCCTCGAACGAGTCGATCCGGCATTTGCTCAGCCGCGCCGTAGAGCGCGGCGCAGCCCCCGGATTGATCGCGGCAATCGTCGACCGTCGTGGCGTTCGGGCCATCGCTGCGGCGGGCGTTCGCAAGGTGGGACATGCGCAGCCGCTACCGATCACGGACTTGGTGCACATCGGGTCGAACACCAAGGCGATGACAGCGGCGATGTTGGCCGTGCTGGTTCGCGATGGCGTCTTCGGCAGCGGCTGGAACACGTCGATCGCGGAGGTTTTCCCGGAACTCCGCGACGACATCCATCCGCACTACCGTGCAGTGACGCTTTGGCGGCTTGTCACCATGACAGGCGGCATCCGGTGCGACGCCGCGAATTGGCATGCGCATGGCGATGCGCATCTCATGGAGCGACGCTACAGAATCCTGCGCGATAACTTGGCTGATCCGCCCGGGGCAGCCGCCGGGAAGTATCTCTACTCCAACTTGGCCTATGTCGTCGCCGGTGCCATGGCCGAGAGAGTCACCGCCAGGACATGGGAGTCCTTGATGCAGGAACGGCTGTTCATGCCCCTCGGTATCTCGAGCGCCGGCTTCGGCGCGCCCGGCACGCTGGAAGAGCCCTCAGCCGGGGAGCGCGAGGGGTCTACCCCTCGCAAGGAAGAGCCCTCAGCCGGGGAGCGCGAGGGGTCTACCCCTCGCAAGGAAGAGCCCTCAGCCGGGGAGCGCGAGGGGCTTGCCCCTCGCAA